>NZ_JACSNF010000001.1:0-1454251 GCF_018619015.1 Exiguobacterium sp. s11
TCCGATCCGCAAGTGAAAAGTATGACGTTATCATTGGCACTTGATCAGTTAGAAGACATTGAGATTCCTGAAAGAACGCATATTTTGATTACGAAACAGAGTGAAAACTAAAAAGCCGCTGATCCACAGCGGCTTCAGTTTATTTGGTTCACTCTTGTGCATAGACGATGTCTGCGATGGCGTGGACTTGCGTAAGTATTGACTCAGGATTATTGTAATGAATTAGGCGAGGCGACAGAAGCAGTCTTATGGCTGCCGTGGGCGATTTTTGAATATGAACGCAGTAATTAGAAGCTAGTAATCATAAATTTTACTGGAGGTTTATTTAATGAATTATCTTGATCATTTAGAACAGCATTGCGGAGAATTCACGGAAGCATTTCCAATTGAGGAACTTGAACAAAAGAACGTCCAAATCTTGAAATTCAAAGATGCACCATTTAAGGAAACCTATACGATTGCATCCCTTGGATTACTTTTTCATCCACTCCAAACGGAAGTTGATTCACTGATGCATCAAGAAATAATGATGTCAGCGGAACAACCAGACGTTCAGGACGAGATCATTTATTTACTCTGGCAATTGGCTGAGTACGCTATGAGAACAGGACATGCATTTAATGCAGCAGAGTATTATCCACTCCCTGAAGGAATATTTGAAAAGTATCAGTTCTCCTCTGTTTATGTTACAAGTCCTGTATACTTTGATGAATCCTTCTTTCTATTTGAAACAGATTCTAATGTTGGGAATGAGCCAGATACCGTATTGCCAGTCTGGTTCGTACCGATTTTTGAATCTGAGGAGAAATATATTGAAAAACACGGAGCCAATCGATTCGAAGATCTTTTGTTTGAGACAGATGAGTTAGTAGATTTTAACCGTAAACCACTCGTGTAAATGGTTATTGATAGCTATTTGAAAGATAGAACATCGATCATACACGATCTGATAGAAAATCTTAGGGGTTTAGAGAATAATGGAGGATCAAATGAAGACGCCTCGTATACCTGACATCATAGCGAAATTAGAATTGGTTTTAGAAAATAAGCTTTCTAGAGAAGAAGTGTCTGATTGGGCTTATAAATGGATGATGGTTTTAGAAAATAAAGAAGGATGGGAGACTGCAGATTACGATATTTTAGTTTTCCAAGGCTTAACTACAGTGTATGGCATGGACTTACTCAATAGCCCTACCGAATATCTGCACTGTGAGGAAGATATCCGTGATTGGGTGAAAGAACTCCAAAAAATCGAGAATAACGATCATCAGAAGCTTAGAAAGAAGTTTAACTAAAGTCTTGATATATCGCACAATGACAGTAAATCATCTAGTGGATGCTTGAACTCCTCAAGTGAATTAGAAGAATTTCCATAACTGTTTTAAAAACAGGAGGTATGAATGAATAAGAATCAAATCATGGATTCAGGATGGAATCGTCAAACCATATGGCAGGGATGTATACTCGCTTCAATCGCTCATGCTATCTTTGTCGCGAATAACCCGGATTTTGCTTATGAACATTCGTGGGATGGTGATCATTACAGTACGAATGATGGTCAAGGCTGTAGAGGAACAGTAACATTTGGACAGGATTTTTTTGTGGCGGGCTTTCGAAACGAAGAATTTTTTGAAGAGACTATAGAAGCGAATGACTTGCTAATCGAAGCTCCAGAAAAAGTACAAAAAATAGCTGTAGATGATACTTTTCAATATCTATTAGATGATATTGAAGGAGTCATTCTCCCGATCGTCACTACTGTCTTGTGGGGAGATGATCGGCAATCTTTTTCTAGTCATCAATACGAAGAAATGATGGATCGGGGATCAAGTCTATTAGAAATACAGGCGTCGGGTTACGAAGCTGGACTGGTATATTGGGAAGAGTACTACGAACTCACGGAACGACAGCTGGTGCTCCTAGAAACATTATATCACTTGAAAATAGAGAATCCATCTCAGGTTATTACCTTATCAAATGAGGACATTCAAGTGTTAGATACGATTGATATGGAAGGAATTGAGGAGAGTACAACTTCTTTTTATGAGATTGATATTCATTGGTCTAGCGATGTATCTAACTAATCTATTCACTTACGTAATCTAGTTATGATTGCAAAGAAGCACACATCGTAAAAGAGATGTGTGCTTCTATTTTATAGACCCGAATAATAAACTTTCTTCGTCCGATTGATTTTTTCTACTACATCCTCGAACTTGAAATAAGATTATTAAGAGCAATCAGAAGTCAAACGTATCTGGATCCGGTCCACTCCGAAGATTTTCATTCAATTGGTTTAATCGCTCCATATCATCTGGAAGGATTTCGAAATCAGTAATACGCAGATTTTCTTGCATTCGTGAAGGCGTCATGGACTTAGGAATCGTGATGATATCCTGCTGAATATCCCATCGTAGAATGATTTGAGCAGCTGATTTCTTGTATTGTGTAGCGAGCTCCTGAACGATCTCATTTTCTAGAAGTTCCGCATTCATAAGCGGTGACCAGGCTTCAATTTGAATCCCACGTTCGCTACAGAATTGACGTAACTCTGACTGAGTTAGCTTCGGATGAAGTTCGATTTGATTGACGACAGGTATGATGGATGCATGTTGCAGTAAGTCTTCGAGATGGTGGATTTGAAAATTACTCACACCAATCGAGCGGACCTTGTCCGTTTGAACCAATTCTTCAAGTGCTTTCCAAGGAGCTTGATACTTGGCTTTCCCTGGCCAATGGATCAAGTAGAGATCGAGGTACTCCAACTGCATTTTTTCTAAGGATTCTGCGTAAGCAGCAAGTGTTTCTTCATATGATCCATGTGCATTCCAGACTTTTGATGTCACGAATAGTTCTTCGCGTGTTACGAGTCCGTCTTCGATAGCTTTAGCAATGCCTCTGCCGACACTTTGTTCGTTACCATAGATGGCTGCAGTATCGATGCTGCGATAGCCTTCGCGAATCGCAGTCACGACCGCTTGCTCGAGATCCGCACCGTCCTCGACACGAAATACGCCATATCCGACTTGTGGCATGTCCACACCATTGTTTAACCGTACTGTAGAGATTTTCATATTCATCTAGCTCCTTTATCAAAATTACAGCAAAAAAATCATGCTGTCTGTGTGACATCATCATATCGGGAGCAATCAGAAATAAGAAGACGGCACTTTAAAGTTCCATAGTCACCAAAAAGTGACTTTTCCTAAATCACAGGGGCGAGGGAAGTAAAAAAAAATCAAACAGCAAACAGCCCTGCATTCGAAAATGCAGGGCTGTTTAGGGAAGTACGGAAACATTAACAGCTATTCTTCAAGTGTTCATTTTGGAGATGCTGCTCTCCCCAGTCACATAAGACATCCATGGTCGATTTTAACGATCGTCCATAGTCCGTTAACTCATATTCGACCTTAGGTGGAGCTTGGTGATAGATGACCCGTCGAATGACACCGTCCTGTTCTAATTCTCTTAATTGCTGGACCAGCATTTTTTGAGAGACATTCGGCATGAGACGTTTCAACTCACTCGTCCGGTACTTATCTTTAAACAAGTGGCACAAGATGACGACTTTCCATTTCCCGCCGATTACTTTTAAAGCAGCTTCGACAGGGATGCTAAATTTACTCAACACGATAACTCCTTCATCCATAAAATTAAAATACAAAGACTGATTCCTTCGTTAAAAGAATTACCAAAACGAAATATAGCATAAGTTGTACTTTATTCAAAAGAAGTGAACTCGTATGACTATATCAACTAGTACTGAGCATTACTCGTGTTGTAAAGCAGGACGTTAGCAAAATATCCGATGTAGTTTTTCTTAGACGTAGCTGTACGTTATTTTATTTTGTTGCCTCTGCTTCATACTTCTCTAAAAATTCATTAACAGAGACCTTCTCATTTACTTCACTCGTTGATTTACTCGAGGAAATGGTGTGAGATGATCCTTTCAAATTATCTGGACTTGATTGGATTTCGAGCACTAATGTATCACCTAAACCCGTTTCAAGCCCACTTCCGAAGCTAAAAGTTCGTGTTACATAAGCTTCAGCATAATTTCGTTGATTTTCGGAGTACACTTTTACGTTAGAAATTTTATAACTAAATGAATGTAGCTGTTGTTTATCCACTTTTGTACTAGATAGAAAAATTAATACAGCCTCGTCGCGTGAAGATAATCTCGATTGATTGGTGTGTGCTAACGGCGTATTGTTTAAAAAATCCGCTTTTTGTTGCTCCAGGATGTTCGTGAAAAAAGTGAAGGCTTGCTCCTTTGAAATGGTTCTTTCAGATTTTTCCTGTGAAATATTAGAAGTCGCTATTGCGTTACTTATCAAAAAACCAGAAGATAGAAGTACACCTAGAGAGAGTGATAATAAAATAGTTTTCTTCAATATCAAAACCTCTTTCTGTTTTGTGGATAATGCTACTATATAACAAAAAAAACCAAAAAAGGAAAGATTGAAATGATGGGTAAATCGAATTCTAAGAAAATGAACAGAAAGAAAATAGTCCTGATCTGTTTCGGAACGCTAGCCATCATCATACTACTTATGCCGATTCTATCACCGGTTCTGTTTACGGATGCTTCGCCGAGGGGTGCTCTAAGACACGAACTCTATAAAGAAGGCTATTTTTATCAAAGTTACTTCGCAATCATTACGGAACAAGATCCACAAGCGGAGCGTTACCATATGTTTTGGTATCATTGGAAAAGTGAAACAGGCGGAACTCCTTTTGTCTGTTATTCGAAGAAGGTGAGTGAAGAAAAGTACGCGGTCTCTTGTGGTACAGGTCCATGACCCTATTTTTCGGACAAGAATTTTAATAAGAAAAGTGAATATATCATGCGAAATAGGAGTGCAGGCTGGTGCGATGGAAGCGTACATAGTTCTGCACTCCTTTTGTGAAAAATTGAGATATAAAAGAAAAAATCATACCCCAAACATCATAAATGTAGACCAGACATAGAAAAATTCCAATAAAACTTAATAAAAGAAAGTATCGTAATTAATAGTTGTATAATAACTTCATGAAACAAACATATTAAAAGAATACATAATCGGAGGAGACGTCGATGGTGGTACCGTTTATTGGTCTTGGTGTCGGGATATTCTTGTTGACGTTAGGCATCTATTTTATCCGCTCAAAGCATGCGAAAAAGACACCGCTAGCGGAACACGGGGGTAGCGTCGACACGGTGGATTCATTCGTACTCAGTATCATTTTGTCAATTGGCGTCATCTTATTTTGTTCGTTGACCGTCAGACATTATGGTTATGTCTGTGTCTTAGGTGGACTGTTCATACTATACGTGGTCAGCGCGGCATGGTGAGACCTATAAAAATGTAGAAGGTAAGATAAAGGGAGCACAAATCATGATTCAATTAGTAAAACAAATCGACGATCGTGTGTATCACATCGTCTTTCACCAAGAGGGGCGCACTTTATTCTGCCGGGAAGGTGTTGCCCAAAAAGAGCAGGCAATCGATAGCGAGGATATGGTGGAAAGGAATGAAGAGTCTGCAACGAAGCGGATTGTTTTTAAAAATCCGTTCCTCGCGTATCGTCAGAAAAAAACGTGGCTTCGTGAAAAATTAGACTATGGTTACATCCGGTCACCTTTTGCTCTGTCTGAAGCGATGGATTTTCGAGCCGACCGACGCATCATAAAGTTGCGTATTTTAAGCGCTCTATTGATCTTGTTCAGTGGATTACTGACGCTGACTGATATCTTGCCAATCCCAGGATACATAACACTCGTCGTTCTGATGATTTTCTGGCCGATGCATCTCGAAGGGAAATCTGCACGTGCTCGCATGTATCGCTGGTCAGGAGCACTTTTCATGTTAGCCTTAGCGGGCTCATCGAAAAACTATTTATCACCGATCAATCTATCGATTAACGGAGCGGTCTGTCTCATCTCAGGATTCATTCTCCTGTTGTATGCGTCAGGACAATTACAGGAACTTGCGACGAAAGGAATCACATATCATGACGAATCAACAAACGAAGGTGAGTGAACTCAAGCGCGACAATGGTCAAGCGACCGACTACTGGGTCAGTTACCGGATGGGGCGCACGCTGTATCAGGTATCCGTGCAAGAACAAGCGGATGGTCAAACGGATGAAGGGGAGGTCGTCAAAGAACGTTTTCCGTTTTATTTCGGGATGGCGAAACGAATGCTTGAGTTAGCGGAAGCGAAAGAAGCCCTTGGGTTTCGACCGTTGACCGAAGAAGAGAAAGCAGCGCCCGTCATCGAGGAAGAGGAAGCGCAGCTCGATCCTGCATTCTTTAAGCCCGCTATTAGGTACGCCTGGTTGATGCTTGGTCTCGGCATTCTTCTTTTTCTCCTTCCTTCGCCAATCCTGAACGGACTTGCGTTCGGGCTTGGCTTATACGTCTGGTATGAGACGTTCGGACAGCCAGGAATGCCGCGCAGCTATCAAAGGTATTTCCACGGGATGCTCGCGGGATTGACGATCTTACAGGTGCTATCAGCGTTAGAGTTCGAGCGCGTCGCGCAACCGTACTATGCGACGATTTGTGTGATTTCCGCGGTCGTACTAGTGCTGCTCGTCGTTCGGCACCGCTTGAAAGAGACCGATCAAATCGGTCAGGAGGAAAGTATTCGGGTTAGGAAAATAAAGGACTATTCTGACGTGGATCTTTAAAAACCCCTTTGCTTAACTTTTAGAAGGCTAGAAGAGTCTGTATTGCTGTAAAATATAGGTATCACTCGCATTTTATCAGCCTATTGAAAAGGAGAGTAAATCATGGAGTTACAATGGAACGATAATACTATTCTTGAACTCATACTCATCATCTGGGTGATCGGTGCCATCGTCATCATCGTGAGTCAGGCGCGGAGTAAGAAAAGCTTGAAAGCTAGCTTGATTAGCGGAACGATCATCAATCTTCTTTATACGACGGGCATTTCATTACTGTGGTTTTACACGATTGCTGTCGATGGGATCAGTCAGGTGTTAGTCGTCTATTTCTTCGTCGGCATCTTTACAATCCTTGAGTTTCTGTTCGTGATCGTTTTGTTGATCGTAAAACGCAAAAAAACAACAATTTCTTGATTAGTAAGGTAAGGTTAGTTAACACTAAAAAATCTTTAGTTTACATAATAAAGTGGAAGAAGGCATGTGTCTTCTTCTACTTTTTTGTAATTATGCAATCGATTGCATTCGTATGCTTATGTAACACCTAATAAGAGGAATTATATTTCTTGCAAAAAACTAGTTTTTATTTCACACGATTTATGCAAGAATAGAAAACAACAAACTGCGAGAATTTTTAGAAAAGTGAATGACTAGCTATTCATCCTGTTGAGTAGGAAAGAAAAGTCATCAATTTTCGAATTCTAAATAACTTATTTTTTGTAAGCCTGGAGGGGAACGTATGAAAGTGTTGAAGATGTGGAACCAAATCAGTTTAGTGAAACAAATCGCGATTGGCTTGATCGTAGGGATTATCTTAGCCATCACGATTCCTGAAGCGGCGAAATCCTTGACCATTTTTGGGACTTTATTTATTTCCTCCCTGAAGGCAGTCGCGCCGATCTTGGTCTTTTTCTTAGTTATGGCATCAATCGTGCAGCATAAAAAAGGACAGCAGACGAATATGAAATCAATCATTTTCTTGTATCTGCTCGGGACGTTCCTAGCGGGAGCCATTGCGGTCATCGTCAGTTTCGTTTTCCCAGTAAACATTCGATTGACGGAAGGTGCGGAACAATTGGCTGCTCCGGGTAACACGGTTGAAGTTCTTCAGAAACTTGTCTTGAATATGGTTGATAATCCAGTTAATGCGCTCATCCAAGCGAACTACATTGGCATTCTGACTTGGGCGATCGTGTTAGGAATCGCTTTAAAAAATGCGTCCGATACGACGAAGACATTTATCTCGAATTTTTCTGACGCCATTGCGAAAATGGTCGGATGGGTCATCAAACTTGCTCCTCTTGGTATCATGGGAATCGTCATTGGCTCTGTTACGGAAAACGGTCTTTCTTCATTGCTCGATTACGGGAATTTATTATTGGTATTGATTGGCACGATGCTTGTCGTAGCACTCATTGTTAATCCTCTCATCGTGTTCATCAACGTTCGTCAGAATCCATATCCACTCGTCTTCAAATGTATCCGGGAGAGTGGGATTACCGCTTTCTTCACACGAAGCTCAGCTGCAAACATTCCAGTCAACATGGAATTATGTAAGAAACTTGACCTCGATAAAGAGACGTACGGGATCTCGATTCCGCTCGGTGCCACGATCAATATGGCGGGAGCGGCCATCACGATTTCCGTCTTAACGTTAGCAGCGGTTCATACGCTCGGTATCCCAGTCGACCTTCCGACAGCCATCATCTTAAGTGTTCTAGCTGCCGTTTGTGCATGTGGCGCATCCGGTGTCGCTGGCGGTTCGCTCCTTTTGATTCCGCTCGCATGTAGCTTATTCGGGATTCCGAATGATATCGCGATGCAAGTCGTAGCAGCGGGTGTTCTCGTCAGTGTGTTACAAGATTCGTTTGAGACAGCACTCAACTCGTCGACAGATGTCTTGTTCACTGCGACAGCTGAATATCGAAAACGGTTGAAAGAAGGCGAACACCTCTCGATTAATCGTCAATCGATGAATGAGGAAGTAGCAGAAAAAGTCGTTAACGGCTGATTAGATTCACTATTATCTTAATAAGAAAAGGCATCCCAGTTGAGGATGCCTTTTCTTATAGACAACCCTCGTTTCGTGATTGAAATAAGGGGTTTCTACAAGCTATAATCCATTTAACCTTCTCCTAAAGCAACGTATTTTTTTAATTTCCCTTTAAAACTCACCAAAAGAATTTCATTCCTTTCTTTCGTAGAGTATATGACGGTACCCTTTGAGAGCTTCGTAGCAGTTCCATTATCAAAATCGTATTGATCAGAACTCATTTTCTTGATTTCTCCGACTTTTTTACTCTTGGTGACTTCTGTTTCCTCTGCCCATTTTACATCTGATTTGTAGATCGTATCATTTAGTTGAAAAATGTCAGCAGTAGAATCTTCTCCTAATACGTCTAGTGCTGTCGGTTTTTCACTTGTATGTTGCATTTTCACTTCATTACTACAAGCAACTAACGGCCATACAGTTATAATTGAGAGAGCGCATAACAAAACGATTCTTTTCATGACATAACCTCTTTCCCGTTTTTGTATGTTACTCCATGTCGACCATTTAACAACGGACTATCGGCAAAACAGGTCACAGGTTTCTGTTGTTCCATTCGTTTTAAATCCTGTCCGATGTATGCCCATCTGCTCACGAAACAGTCGAAGTGGGGCACACCCGTGACACGTGCGTTTCAGGAAATCGTCCTCGACCAATTCATGAAGTCAAAGTGAATCGAGTATCTCGACCCAAACTTGATAATAGATCTCTTGATCGAGGTGAACCGTTGCCGAACGTACGCGATAGTCTGGATTTTCCGCTAGATAAAAAGCAAGAATCGATGCGACTTTAAAGTCAAGGGTGCAATAACCGGTGATTGACCGACCATGGATCTCGTTCGTGATCGACTCCGCCCAGACTTCTGCTTCACAAAGCGTCTCGAACTGAAGCATCTCTTCCTTCCAACGAATCGACATCTTTATGTCCTCCTCTACTGTAGTTAATGTTATTATATGGAAGAAATAGTATGTTGTTCAAGGGGGGAACGTCAGACATGAGTCGTTTTGGAATGCATCGGGAAGAAATCAATCCGCCGCTCGGTGCTGCCTTCATCGGTTATCACCGAGAAGTCGGTATTGCAAGCATACACGATCCGCTATATGTCACAGCGAGTATCTTTGAAAGCGAGCAGACGACATCGGTCTTCGTCAGCATCGATAACATCGGCATGCTCGTCGCCGATACGGATGTCATCCGTGAAGGAATCGCGGGTCAGCTAGACGTGTCGAAGGAACAGATCACAGTCGTTTACACGCATACGCATTCGGGACCAGCGACAGCAGGAAACGAACCGTTGACCGTCGCCTATAAAACGATCTTGACGCAACAAGCGATCGTATCTGCCGTCAAAGCAAGCGAAGTGATGCAGTTGGTCGAGATTGGTTGGGGTGTGACGACCGGAAAACTCGGCGTCAACCGACGGGAGAAAATAAATGGACAAGCGGTGATGGGAACAGATCCGTCTGGGGTGGCGGATGACCGAATTGGAACATTGTTAATTCGTCGGACCGGTGATGCGGGTCTCGTCGGAGCGTTTGTCTTTTGTACGGCGCATCCGAACGTCTTGAAATCAGACAGTGTCGTCTTATCCGGTGATTATCCGGGAGTCACTTGAACGATACTCGAACATGCACTCGGCTGCCCGGTCGTGATTGTTCAAGGCGCGACGGGGAACATCAATGCGAAATATCGTGGTGACATAGAGAGTCTTCAAAAAATGGCATTTACTTTAAGTGGTCATGTCTTGACGACGATTCCAGACGTGTCGTTTCAACCGTTAACGCACCACCGGATTCAGTCATGCATTCATCCGATGCGCTTAACAGAAGTACCGGCTATGAACGTATTACGAGACATGGCGGATTACGCTGAACAGACATGGGGCGTCAGTGCAGCACGCTGGTTGGCATACGTTCAGGAACGATCGGGAGCAACACTCACCATCCCGCTCGAAGTTCAATTGTTTGAACTAAACGAAGGGTCGTTCTCAGGCATTCCGATGGAGCCGTTCTGTGAGACAGCGCTACAGATAAAGCAAATCCGTCAAACGGAACTCGCTTTTTTCGGGGGCTATACGAACGGTTACATCGGTTATTTGCCAACTGCGGAAGAACATCCGTATGGGGGTTACGAAGTGGCAATCAATCCCGTCGTCTACGGTCCAGTGACAGGGCTTTGGATGCCACCTGTACCGGGAACGGCGAACGACATCGTGAGTCACATTCGTCAACTCTATGAAACGAACAACAACCCGGCTTCTCTCCTTTGAGAGGCCGGGTTGTTGTGATTACGACTTGATTTTTTTGATGATCCAGAATAAAGCGAAAACAAATCCGCATGTTAGGAAGATAAATAAAAAGAGCAGAATGAGTAAGTTAGACATTTGTAGCATCGGAGACCTCCATGAATAGGTACAGCTAGATTTTCGAACTTTTCGAATAGTAATAGAGTAACATAGTAATTAACAAAATATAGGTAAATAGGTTGTTGTTTTAGATATTTCCTAATTTATTTACTTATTATATAAAAATAAGTTATTTTATTACATTTAGAAAAAGAGGGAATAACATGATCATCAAAAGACTTATTCTTAGTTTTGTCATCACTTATTTATTCCTCAGTTTGCTTTTATCCTTTAGCATCGGATATACGATCGATTGGATTCCCGAAGCAACTTTGACTCAAAAGATAAAAGGGTACGTCATTGAAGGGTTCACTCGTTTTAAAATTATAAAGCTTTTGATTGCTAAAGGTGGAGGTACTCGGTACAGCCTACTCTTCTTAAAACAAAGGGCATCGAGTTTATCAAAGCGTTGATTTCCTTTATTTTGAAACTTTTCTTTGCTTGATTCGTTTATTAGAATGAGGACGAGTCAACGTATTGGGGGAAATAAAAATGAAAAAGACAGTTGGTGCAATCATTTTAGCGAGCGGCATGTTGATACTCAGTGGTTGCGGAACAGCAGCAACACAAACCGATGTATTTGAACAACAAGGTACATATCTTGGCGATAACAGTAACGTGCGCGACATCGTTCAACAGTTACCACATGGCGATCAGTTAAAGAAAATGGAACTTGCGACGAAAGAAAAGCCGTATCAACTAACGTTACGTTATGCTGGATACGAAGAAGGACAGGTCGAACAAAAAAGTAATCGCACGGCAATCTATAATGCGACGGCACTGTTCACACTGATTCCGAATGTCGACCAAGTCAACATGATGATCGAAGATGCTTCGTATCACTTCACGAAACAACAGCTTCGCGATTGGTATGGAAAGGACTTTACAGCGTACGATAATGAAAAAGCCTTAAAGGCATTCACGAAGCCTTTTATTGAGGATGAACGGAAAGTAAAAGAAATACTAAATTGAAATGAAAAGTGGAAGTAGATGAATTGTTCATCACTTCCACTTTTTTGATATTGATTATTTTCCCGGCTTCGTCTTGTAGAAGCTGTAGAAGACGCTGATCAAGATGACGATGACGATCGTACCGAGCGACATCCAGATTGGCATTTTGTAGACGTCACTGAAAATCATCTTCGCTCCGATGAAGACGAGCATGAAGCTTAAACCGTGTTTCAAGTAGTAGAAACGATCAATCAAGTTCGCGAGGACGAAGTAGAGACTACGAAGTCCAAGGATCGCCATGATGTTCGCATAGAAGATGATGAACGGATCACGCGAGTATGCGAAGCTTGCAGCGACTGAGTCGACGGCGAAGACGATATCCGATACTTCGATGAAGAGCAGTGTGATCAAGAGAGGCGTGAAGAACAACTTCCCATCAATTCGTTTTGCGAACTTACCAGACGAGATGTCTTGTGTGATCGGTAAACGTTTCTCTAACCAACGAATCGTTTTGTTGTCTTCGAGCGACGTCTCTTGACCGATGTTCTTGTACATCATCCAGCCTGTATAGACGAGGAACGCTCCGAAGATGTAGTACACCCAAGCGAAGTTCTCAAGCAGCGAGACACCAGCGACGATGAAGATGACGCGGAAGAAGATTGCACCGAGAATACCCCAGAACAAGACTTTGTGCTGGTACTTCAATGGAATCGCGAAGTACGCGAAGACGAGTGAGAAGACGAAGACGTTATCAATCGCGAGAGCCTTCTCAATGAAGTACACGCTCGTATATTCGACAGCAGCGGCGCTACCTTGATCAATATAGAGCCAGCCTCCGAAGGCGACAGCGATCGCGATCCAGACGAACGTCCATGTCCAAGCCTCCCGAAGCGAAACTTCATGTGCCTTGCGATGAAAGACTCCAAGGTCAAGGGCGAGCATGATGAAAACGATGGCTAGAAAAGCAATGAGTAGTGTCAACAGCGCTTCCTCCTTTAAAGTGATTTGTTTTCTTTAATTTATTATAAGTTCATGAGAACTCAAAAGTAAAGAGGTAAGCGTGCTCTTTTTTGAAATTGTGAACAAAATCCGCCAAAGGCACTGCTCATGCGAACAGTGCCTTTGGCGGATTATGTGAGAGCTAGAGAATAAGGTACGGCATACAGAGCGAGCGTATCGACGATTGTAGTCGAGCTCATCGTACAATCATGCGATCGTTAAACATGAAAATCTTCTTTTACTGCTGTTCGAGACGACGTGAGACACCAGTCAAGATGACGGCAAGAATGACCATGATAGCGCCGACCCATGGCGTGTGGACGAGTCCAATCGTATCGGTGACGAGACCACCAATCGTTGCTCCGAGTGCGATCCCGATATTGAAGGCTGCGATATTCAAGGCAGACGCAACATCGACTGCTGCTGGGACATATTTTTCAGCCAACTGAACGATATAGAGCTGGAGTCCAGGGACGTTCATGAACGCAAGGAGTCCCATTAAGATGATACCGATGATACCGGCGACCTTGAACGGAATCATGAACGAGAGAGCGATCATGACGATAGCGTGAATGATGAACATATAGAACAAAGCTTTAATCGGATTACCATTCGCGAGTTTTCCACCGACGGTGTTCCCGATCGCAACCGCGATTCCGTAGACGAGCAGAATGATACTGATTAAGCTCGGACTGATTTTCGTGACGTCCTGCATGATCGGCGTTAAATAAGTAAACGCGACGAACGTCCCACCGTAACCGAAGGCAGTGATCAAGAAGCCCAGCATCAATCGTCCGTTCGTCAACAGTTTGAACATGTCGGAGAACTTAGCAGGTGGTGATTGTTTCAAGTCTTTTGGAATCAAGAAGAAGCTTGCGATGATCGCGATGATTCCGAGTGCGGCAACCGCGAAGAACGTCGCGCGCCAACCGAATGATTGACCGATGAATGTCCCGAGTGGCACACCTGTAACCGTTGCGACTGTCAGACCTGTGAACATTAAGGCGATGGCACTCGCTTTTTTATGCTCCGGTACGAGCTGGACAGCAATCGTCGCACCGATTGAGAAGAAGACACCGTGCGAAAAGGCAGTGATGAAACGGGCGACGATCAACAATTCAAACGTCGGTGAAATCGCTGAGACGAGGTTACCAGCGATGAAGACGACCATTAATGCCATCAGTAACGTTTTCCGATTCATTCGGTTCGTTAGTGCTGTCAAGATCGGAGCACCGACGGCGACACCGATTGCGTAACCAGAGATGATGAGACCAGCGAGTGTGATGCCGATATTTAAGTCACCAGCGATCGCTGCGAGCAGTCCGACGGGAACGAATTCCGTCGTACCGATCCCAAAGGCGCTGATTGCTAGAGCGAGCAGGGCAAGTCCACCGTTTCTTGGGACCTGTTCCTCCTGGATCCGTGAGTTTAATTGATTCATGGGGATTCCTCCTAAAAATGATTTCAGTAGGGATCGTGTTCAGTGGGCCCGACCGAACATGATCCGATTGACATAACCCCAGCATAACGGGGGTTGTTCCTTTCGGGAAGTACGTACTTTAAAGTGCGATAGGCACTAAAAAGTACCCTACTCCTTCATTTAGATACAAGGTCTAAAAGGAGGTTGTACTTTCCGTTGACAATTGCTATCATATAGCCAGCTAATCTGCTTGGGAAGTACGCACTTTCAAGTACGATAGGCACTAAAAAGTACCTATGCCCTTAACAGAATCACGAAAGGATGGAACATATATGCCATACAATATCCCGGTAGAAGCAACACTTGAAGTCATCGGTGGAAAGTGGAAGGTCGTCATCATGTGTCATTTGATCAAAGGCGAGCGTCGGACGAGTGAGCTCCGCAAGCTAATGCCGACGATCACTCAAAAAATGCTGACGCAACAATTGCGCGAGTTAGAAGAAGACGGCGTCATCATCCGGACGGTCTTTGAACAAGTCCCACCGAAAGTCGTCTACTCGTTATCCGAGTACGGCTGGTCGCTGAAGCCGATTCTTGACGCGATGTGCGCGTGGGGAGAAGGACATATTGATTTGACGGGTGGAGAAGTCGTCTCGTCATGACGAACAAAAGTGAGTCTCGCTCGAGGCTCACTTTTTTTGAATACATATGTAATGCGGGGAAAAAGATGGAGCAATCAATTGTTCAGTTCGATTCGATTACAGTCAGTTTCGAGAATAAAGCCGGCAGACGACAGTCAATTGATGAGTTTGCACAAGGATTCGAGCACGGCATTTTGTTTTTCGGTCATCCGCCGGAAACCAATGATATCAAAGTCGTCCTTGATCTGAAGACAAACTTTGGTGAACGGACGTTTCGATTTAACTTTTGCCGGATGGACCGGGCAATCGGTCATTATCTAATCGATGGGTTGGTCTGGAAATGGGTCATCTTGTGGGAATGGTATTACCAGTAGAGTTATCAAACGGGTGAGTCCTACCATATCAATCGTCCAAAGGAAGGAATTCGTGATTTTTATCGACAAATCGATGTACAAAATGAGACCTGTTCGAATGATTATTTAGAGTCAGGCATTCACGAGGAGGACGTATCGTGTACGGATAGTTATACAAATTTTGAGAACCTAGATTGGGTCACCGAAGGAGATCCGATTAATACATTAGAACGGATGCGGAACCAAGGTGTCTTTTTCGAGTATTATTTTAAAACCTGGATTGATTTAGAGCATTCATTGCCCGCGATTCGACGCGTCATGGATGAATTGTATGCACTATACTTGAATAATGCTTAATCAAATAAACACCGCTCCCTCTGTCATTGACAGAAGGAGCGGTGTTTTGGTTAGAACGCTTTACGTAGACCTTTTAAAATCGTCTGTTGCAGAGGACCAAAGTCCCCTGGAACCGTCCGTTCCATGAACAGGTACGGTTTTCCATCGACGATGAATTTTCGATCTCCAAGATACTCGAAGTGGCGACCGTCATCCTTTAATCTTCGCTTAACAGCTTGAATATGGTCTTCATAATGGATGAACCGCTCGTTAAACGTCATGACGATATTTCCTTTTTTGAATCCGAGTAAGAAGACATAGTAAAACCAATAGCCAACGAGACAAATACCAACGGCCAATAACAAATCATACATGTGTGTCGAGCTCCTTTCGTGTATACAGATTTTTACGAAACAATCTGTAAAAAGATTCAATCAATTTCAATTAAAAGTAAAAAAGTATTCATCCGAAGATGAATACTCGTTATTTTTGAGCGATATATCTCTTTTGATCGAAATCATATTTAAATTCAACGATCATCCAATCATCACCCGTTGGATTTCGATACGAGTAAAAGAGTGATGTCTGTTTTTCTGGATATTCGACTGTATTGTCATTATAGGCTTTTCCCATCTTAGAGTAATCTTCTGTGCGGTGAGCCGTCATGACACCGAGCCCTTTACCCGAAAGAATATGATCGAATTCAGCTATCGTCATGCCTGGTTTAAATTTCTTTCCTGGCAAGAGTCGTTTTTTCGAAGGCGTTTTAGGGGTGTATTCCTTTTACACAAGATATAACGTGTGACCTTTTTGTTTCGTTTTGAAGATCAGATGCATGCGCTGTAAAGACCAATGATCGTTTTTTTCATCGTACGGATAAAATGAGAAAGCGTATAAAGCATAGTCGTCTTTGATCTCACTCAATACTACCTTGTGATTGAGTGTTGTGACGCCATGTTCTTTCTTTATGTATTTCTTATGTGATTTTCCGTAGAGCGATTTTGCGACGTCTGTCGCGGTCATACCGAGTTTTAGTTTTTTGTACGACGTATATTCCTTTGTTGCCGCGTCGACAGAATGAGGTGCGAAAATAGCACCAATCATCGAAAGCGTGATCAGAAGCGCGAAGAGTACTTTAAACTGAAGAAGGTGTAATTTTTTCGTACGTGCCATCATGATTGTGTCTCCTTTGACAAACTTATTAAAAACCGTGCGTTTCTTTTCGTTTGAGATACCAGAGAAGTCCGAGTGTAAAGAAAAAACCAATCGCACCTATGATTCCGATGAACAGGAAACCAATGAGATCATTGCCGATATTCTTTTGAAAAAAATAGAATGAACCAAAAATCGCAGTGGTAATCATGAAAATATTCCGTAGATGGCGAAGTACTTGGACTATCATGGATAACCCTCTTTCTTAGTTTTTCGTTCGACGGATCTCGGTCGCGACAATCGAGTCCTTTGCAAACGTCACTTGAATCGTATCACCCGTTTGAATGGCAGACGTGTTATCCGTTTTGCCATACACGATCGTGTCCGTTGTGACGCGAATCTCTGTTAATGCATACTGCTCGTCCGGATGTTGTTCACTTGGAGCGACGAATAACGTATCACCTGTAATTTTCTCGACGGTACGTGCATCGTTCTCGTGTGTACAGGCACTAAGCGGTGTACAAAGGAATAGAATAAAAGCGAAAAGCCACCGACGTGTCGGCATAAACCAGGCACCTGCTTTCGTCTGTTAATAGGGTTAGATGAAATCTTATTATTATATAAATTTTACCAGTTATGATACTGATTGATGCGAATTAAAAAAACTTTCTTACTCCAAAACAACAGGAATTCGGATCGAAATCGGCGTATGATTAAAGGAATACCATCATCTCGATCAGAGGAGGAAATACGATGAAGGCAGCCATCTGTACCCGCTACGGATTCCCGGACGTCTTGCACATCACAGAGGTACCTCGTCCGGTTCCAAAATCAAACGATCTACTGATTAAAGTACATGCATCTGCCGTCCATTCCGGAGATCGTCGCATGCGTTCGCTCGATGTCCCACTGTTAGGGAAACTTCCAATGCGTCTGGCTATCGGCTTCAAGCGACCGCGACAACCAATCCTTGGCGTTGTTCTTGCCGGTGAAGTCGTCGAAGTCGGTCAAGACGTCAAGCAGTTTCAAGTCGGAGACCGTGTCCATGCCTTGACGGGATTTGGCTTCGGTGGATACGCCGAATATGCGTGCGTGTCTGAGAAACGTTGCATTGCTAAAATGCCACAGCACGCATCGTACACGGAAGCCGTCTGTCTCCCGTTCGGTGGTACGACGTCGCTCCATTTCTTCCGGAAACTTCAAATCCATCAGATGAAGACAATCTTGATTTACGGTGCGTCAGGCGCTGTCGGGACGGCTGCCGTTCAAATCGCTAAAGCAAAAGGGCTGCAGGTGACGGCTGTCTGTAGTGGACGAAACACGGAAAGGGTCAAAGCGCTCGGTGCCGATCACGTCATCGATTATACAAAGGACGGTTACGATGGATTGTTGCTGAAGTACGATGCCGTCTTCGATGCATCCGGGAAAATCAATAAGACGCAAGCGAAACGGCACGTCAAACAAAACGGTGCCTTTGCATCCGTCGCGGGGCAGGGTGTCGCGAGAGAACGGAAAGAGGATCTACACTATTTGAATGAACTGTTTGAAGCGGGACGATTCAAAGCCGTCATCGACCATATCTATTCGCTTGATGAGATCGTCGAAGCCCATCGTTATGTCGACGCTGGGCAAAAATTCGGTAACGTCGTCGTGTTAATTGCAGAAGAAATAAAATGATTCAGTAGCTTGGAAGCCATTGTTTTTGAGTGTTCATTGCTCGAGAAAAATGTATAACATACAAAAAAACGAATGAACTACGATATCGTTCAGCGTAAATAATATCATTCAAAAAAGACCTTCTCGATTGTATCGGGAAGGCTTTTGATTTAGTTTCACTTTGGCAAATTGGTCATTCAACGCCTATCATCTTGAAGATGATACAGGATGTATTCTTGTTGAAGTCCTAAAATCGTTTAGATGATAATTCTAATTCAATATGTTCTAGAATACCTGCCTTTCCATGTAGGCGTTTGATTTTTGTGGTGTATGCTTGAATATGGTTACGATCTAAATCGTTCCGAACGTCTTCAGATAGTTCAAAACCATTTGTAAAAACAACTAAATCTTTTGACCAATTGAAAACGAGTTTTGCTAAATGGTGAGCAAAAGCTGGATCTTCGGCAATGACGGCTAAGGGTAAGTCTCGCATCTCCCAGCCATCGCAATAGGGGCAACTAAACAAACTTTTTCCGTAATACTCCTTGATTGCCTCCAGGGGGAATTCTTCTTGAATTCCGGTTGCGAGTAGTAGTGTTTCAGTTGTATAACGATGCTGACCAGTTGAAACTTCAAACAGATGATTCTGATTATCTTGTTTTACTTCGATGACTTTTTCGTTGCAAATCGTAATGGACGGATATGCTTGTAGCTCTTTTAATCCGATCTCCCTAAACTCTGACGGTGTAATTCCATCTCGAGTTAGATAACCATGTGATTCTTGTGTGACACGATTTCGATTTGTAGCATCATCGAAAATTACAATATTTCTTCGAGCTCTTCCTAATGTTAGGGCAGCAGCTGATCCGGCGGCACCTCCGCCAATCACGATGCAATCATATACGTTCATGAACGTTTCCTCCTTTTAGATAACAGATATTAAAGAGTCATAGTGTCTGTAATTAAAGCATAAGACATCACATTGTTTCATATGGATGATGTCTCATTAACTTGAGTAGATAAGTCACTAATAAGCGTGTGTCTTAATGAATCTAAAAATTTGTGTTCAGCAGCCTCGATTGATTTCTGAATCAAGCAGTTCGGATTGTTATTCAGACAAGCGTCAGACATGGATGGTACGCCTTCAATTGCAATGATGACATCAAGCAATGAAATCTCTTCCCAACTTGGTTTTAATTTGTATCCACCTGTAGCTCCAGTAGTCGAGATCACCATACCCGTTTTGACTAGCTTAGTTAAAATCTTCGAGAGGTATGTGGGTGAAACGCCTTGTTGCTTGGCTAACGAGGCTACACCAATATGATCATGAGGCTGATTTACAGCTAAAAATAACATCGTATGAAGTGCATAATTGGTTGCTTTTGATAATTTCATATTCTCACCTTAATTACAGACTTGATGTGTCTATAATACCGTTATTCGTACGAATCTCCAAATGTTATCACTTAAACTAACGAAAGAAGGGTTTATCTACAATTTATAACCACCTGTGAAAGGTAGTTTTTTAGTCATTATCCAATATATGTTAAAATGAAATAGGCTATTTTAAGGATGGGGGATATAGAGATGATGAAACAGATTCATGCGTTTGAGACAAAAACGGACTATGACAAATACGAAGCGGTCACGCATCGCTTTCAAGCACGGTTAGACGAGTATCAAACGATCTTACAAGAGACGTATCAACTGATCGACGTGCCGAAAGGAATTGTTTGGACGTCAGCGGAACTGGCGACGACCGTCTTCTCGGACATTCCGATTCCAGCATTTACGAATAAGGACTTGATCTACATATCACCAGATGTTACAGAGTGGCGAACGTTATTTTTATCCCAACTCGACGGGAAGGACGTACCACATATTCGAGCATTCTACGAAACGCTCGCGGAAGATCACGTCTTGACGATTGCTGGTCATGAACTGACGCATCACTTGGATTTGTTCGTTGATGAATTCGACGATGAGAGAGCAGACGGGATCTGGTTTGAAGAGGGAATGTGTGAGTATCTACCCCGAAAGCATTTGTTGTCGGACGAAGCATTCAAGCGAATTACGACAATTGAGACAGAACTGGTCGAGCTCTTTCAGGAGGAGTATGGAGCGCGCTCGATTGATCAATTTGGGAGTGCCTCCTATGCCGGTAGTCTGTCGAGTATCATGTTTGATTATTGGCGGAGCTTTCTCGCGATCCACCATCTTATCGAGGAACGGTATGACGGGGACGTCTTACGTGTTTTTGAAGCATATCGGAACTGGCATGAACAGGGGCGGGTCGTGCCGCTATCGGAATACTTTAATCTTCAGACGGTAAGACGCTAAGCTGTGTTTGTAGTGGAGGAGGGCTTATGAATCGTTACAGTATTCTTTCGTTATCTGCATTCATCTGTTTTTGTTTCTTATTTTTCCTGATGAAGAGCGGAGTCAGTCTGAAAGGGTTTGGAACTGTCTATATCCTGCTTCTGTTTATCGTTCCGTTAGTCGGCGTATACACAAGGTACAAAACGAAGCATCGAGTACTTAGATGGGGATTCGTCGGCATTCATCTTATTACGTTCTGCATGATTTCGTATTTACTGTTACTGGCTTACGGTATTTCTGAGCCTTAAAAAGGTTGAACAAAAAGGTCAGTTGATTCCGAGTGGCAAAGGAATCAACTGACCTTTACTAATATGTAGTGTGAAATTAGAAAGCATCACGTGATTTAGTTTCGCTTCGGCAAACTAGTCGTCGTGCCCATCTCGACGACGTGATCATCTTGAAGACGATATAGCAAGTATTCCTCTTTTTGAAGTCCTTGCCCCTGTACTTTTACGGCAATCTTATAGCGTTTTTCCTTATCGCGGTGTTTGTCGTCATAAGCAGAATGGAGGGAAACGACATGAGCTGGACCATATTTTTTCTCGACATAAGTCTCAACTTTTGTGCTGACGTGATGCTCAAATCGTTCATCGTATCGGACGTCTAAGTAAAACAGCAGTCCACCTAATAGGAGTGAGACAATTAAAACGTTCATTCCGACTTTTTTCAATTCATCACTTCCGATCGTTCCATAGCATTAAACCTAGAAAAGCTGTTACAGATGATCGAAAGACGATGCATCATAACAGCGATTGAATCATTAATTTGAAAATCTACATCATTTGAGTGATTGCTTTAGAGATCGACTCCAACTAATTTAAGAATGATGACGATCGTGATAGCTGAGAGCGCAAAAGAACCGGCAAAAGCAAGTTGTTTTTTCAAATGGATCTCCTCCTTATGAAAAGGTTACCATTATTATGCCATTAATTGACACTCCCACGGCTAAAGCCGCAAGCCCACACCGTTGGTGAGGGTGGGATTCTCAAGTGCTTGGCGGACTCAATCCATTTCTGCTTCGTCCGAGCCTTGAGGTAGGGGTGTGCCATCACCCCTCCTGAGACAGACCGTATAGGTTCTCAGGCTGATGGACTGTTACCATCCATCACAGGTGCGTATCGAATGTTCATCGCACCGACGGCGTCCCGATGTCCTTTAAACCCACAGGCACACGTGTAGACCCTATCCCTCACCTTGTTCCTGACAGAACAGGATGGGCAGGTCTGACTCGTGTAGGCGGGGTTCACATACTCAACCTTGATGCCCGACAAGGCGGCTTTGTATTCGATGAAGGACGCGAGACGATAGAACGACCATGAGTGGAGGTTCTGGTTGTTTTTACGGCTTGTTCTTGCCGTCTGTCGGATGTTTGCCAAGAGTTCGAGGCGAATGACAGAGATTTTCTTCTGTCTTGCAAAATCGACGATGGCTCGGCTGACCTTGTGGTCCTTGTCCCGCATCCACCGCTGTTCCTTCTGATTGCGTCGTTTGATAGCCTTCGGCTTCTTCTTTTTGCCGAGTGCCTTCCGTTCCGCACGGAACTTGCGTTTCATATACTTGTTCTTACGACCGTTCCCGAAGAAACGGGTCGTGTCGTCATCGGTGACGGCGACCGCCGGCACTTTCAGTCCGAGGTCAACCCCCATCACCCGCACCCCCGTCCGAGGAACGGTCGGGACATGGACGGAAATTTGAGCAATCCACTTCCTTCCCTTCTTCGTGACCCTGAGCGTCCCGAGTTTATTGGCAAGGAGTCGGGTATTCCGATTGTCCTTGTCAACCATGGCAGCACGGAATCGCATCTTCACGGACTTCCCGTCCATCCAAACGGGGAAGGAGATGCTCTCGAAGTCGAAGGAATAGTTCTGATTGTTCCAGACGCAGACCGGCTTTTTGAGGACAGGGATGCGTTTGAAATCCTCTTTCCTCGCCTTCTTGTAGATGCCGACGGCATCTCCTGCGAGTTGGTTCTTCACGGCGCTCGGAAGGGGGGTGTCGATGTCCTTGCTCGACCACCTCTTCCCGTCCTCGGAGGCGACCATGTTCGCCACGACTCGGTTGGCGGTCTGGATATAGGTCTTGCCCATCCTTTTTAGGATGGCATCCTGACGACGCGTGGCATAGATTCGAACTTCTACCGTGACGACTTGACTCATCTTTGACACCTCCTTCATCCTAATAATCAACTCCATTATAGATTGACTATAAATGCATTTCATCAGGAAGAACAGTCGGGGACATGCGGTGTCTGAAGACACCCCGTCCCCGAACTCGCTATCATCCCATCCCTAAAGGAGTGGGCTTTCTCGCTCATACATTCTGTAAAATGTCTGTAAAATTAATTCCAATTAGAACCGTGAATTTTCATCACAATGTTTCAGAAAGGAATAAAAACATCCTTTCGTTAAGAAAGTGGGCAGATTGTTTGGTGACTTAAAAATAGTGATAGTGTGTCTTTAAATTATGTAGTGATAGATATAAAGTATTAAAAAACATATGTGAACGCTCTGAACGCGTCATATAAAAGGATTTTATTATATTTTACAACAAGTTTAGTAATAGTTGAGGCTGTTGGGAGAGTAAGTGATCGTTTGCGACGTAGTGATGATAGGACAATGACGAATCGTTCATATGAAAGAGCGTCAACTGCCGACTCTCGAAGTCGACTTCTTCTATGTAGACAAGTTCTGTAGGGCCACCGGAGTGATGGAGAGGAAGCAGTTTTAAGGATAATCTCTCCCGTAAAGCGATAAATAACATGACTTCCATTTTATAAGCCGTAGAAACGGAAGAATCAATAATGGATGAATCGATGGAGAAATAAATAATTGGATTCATAGTAGAGAACGATACCGGATGAGTCATTTCTTTTTGAAGGTGTTGCATGGTGGACCTCCTTATAATAAGAACGTATGTTCATATTATGGAGTATGAATCCATTTTTTGCAATCCTATATAACGTTTAAAGCCTAATGATGTTTTATCCATAATCGTTCGAGTTTTACTATGAAGTAGCGGAATATGCTTTTCGAAAAAATGCTGAAATTCTTATATATCTTGCGATAATCGAATCATATCCGTACATCGGATCCCGTTTTCGATGATCTCTTCTTCATAGTGTCTCAAGAAAAAGTTCGGATCGACTCCAACGATTCTGAATCCACATTTTTGGTAAAGTGCTAGCTGTCCAATACTTGAATTGCCTGTTCCGATTTCAATGGTCGTATACCCCAGTGCTTTCGCTGTACGAATCGCATGTCGTAAAAGACCTTTTCCGATACCTTGTTTTTGATGTGACTCATCTACTGAGATATTTACGATTTCAATCGTTTGGGGTCTTGTCGGGAGAAGTACATATACACCAATCCATTGGTCATTCCTTTCAGCGACGAAACAATGACTTCTTTTTACATAGCTTTCGACTAACTTTTGAGACGGGTCTGCTGCTAGCAACAGCTCCATCGGTGGATTTTCATGGACGGAAAATTGTCGGATGTTCATATTCTCTCTCCTCATAGATGTATTGGTATGCGTTTGACTTAGAAGTCAGTTTCACTCTATTGTCTCAATAGTTGATATAGCAGCGTTATGTAAGAACTTGTGAGCCTCCGTTCTTCTTAAGAGTACAAAAGAACATTTAAGAAAAAAAGTCGTCTTCCGTACAGAGTACCGGAAAACGACTTTCTTTCGTTAGATTAAGATCATGATCGTTTAATTAGACGGGAGGAGCTTTACGACATGCAAGGTAGATTTTTTCCGGTTCGTGATGGAGTAAGTGAGTTTCCCATCTTGCAGTAGAGGAGGGGATACCAGCTCTTCAAAGTCTGTTAAAGGAGCGACGGTCTTCGCTTTTAAGTCCGCATACATCAACTGATGGATGCCTTCGCGGAAGACGACTTTTGTATTTGAGAGGAACTGAATGCCGTCGATCGTCGTCTGGGCACTGGAAGCGGAATAGTTCAGCGTCTGTTCGTCCAATCCGATTGGGTGGAACATGGCGTCGCCTTCTGTTCCAAGAGCGAGATAGGTACCGCTGCGACTGAAATCAATTAATCCGGATATTTCTTTTTTGTAGGCACGATCCAGCGTCTCAAGCACACGGACGTTCTTTCCGTTGTTAAAATGAGACGTGTATAAGGTCACGCCGTCATCGCTATCGCGGTGCTCGTATGTGAATAGACCGTCTCGTGCCTTTCCTGTTTTTAAGATGAAGGACTGGAGTGGTGTAATCTTTCCGGTTTTTAAGGAATACGTTTTTATCGTGGAGACCGTTTTCTGTGCAGTCGCTTCTTGCGTGATCCAGGACGCACGAGTTGACGTGACACCGATTCTCGGAGGAGATGTATCGAAGCGACTTTCGCCTGTATCAAGTGTTTTCACTTGATTCGTCGTGATATTTAGTTGACGAATCGACCATTTCACACCTGTCTTTGTCGGCTGTTCCGTTTCGACCCATAGTAAAAACGCACCTGTACCCGTCATCATCGGGATTGCATGCTTCGTCGCATGAACGATTTTGTTATGCTGTCGTTTCGTATCGTATGTATAGATGACACTCTTGTTTTCTTGTAGGTCAAAGTAGAAGATCTGGTTTTGGTAGAAATACTGTGGATCGATCGAGACACGGTGTTTGCTCAGTAATGAAGAAAGGTCGTACGTTTTCGTTTGACCTAACGTGACGCGCTCCGTTTGCTTTTCTAATTCGATTGCTTGTTGGTTATTGGAGTCGGTCGTTGCTTTCTTCAAGGAAGTGTTTACTTGTTCAGGTGACGCGATTTTTTTTTGTGCTACACGCGGTGTTGCTTGTTCTTCCATCATGGTACAACCCGCTGTCGTCCAAACGATGGTCGAAAGACAAAAGACGGATGCGAATCGATGTAATTTCATATCGGATAGCTCCTTCGAAGTTTTTCGGAAATGTAGTTCATTGCTGTACCTCATGTGAAGAAGGACTCGAACGACGGGTGTAAAGAAATACGAGATACCACCACTTTAATGTGTAGGCGAATAAGAAGATACACATCCATGCCCACGGTCGCAGTGTCGTCAATCCTTCGTAAAAATGTTTGAATTCTGTAATGTCAAGACGGTACAAAGAGTTCCAAATGAATAATGCATACAGGAAAAGCATCACTACCACCGCTCGGATCGACGCTTTTCTCAAGGCTGGATGCTTGATCGCGACGAAGATCGTACTGATGAGCGTGATGAAAAAGAATGCGTAGGAAAGTACCCACACCCACATGTCATTGGTTGGTCCCATATGTATTTTCCTCCTCAGTTAATCATGGATGCGTCTAGACGATCGTCTAAACAAAACAGAAAGAATGACATCAATCAGTAAGCCAATCAAGAACCAACTGATCAAGGTCAGGATGTAGATCAGGAACAGAGGGACATGGAAGGAATCTAGCCACGTTCCAAGAAAGGATCGTGATTCGAGAAGCCAGAAAACAGGGCTCGTCAGAAACAACAAGATGTTTTTATCATCGTAGCCGAAGGCATTGAACAGACAGACAGCAAGTGAGAGCAAGGGTAGCCAGAGTCGAAAACCTTTACGCATGGTCATTCATCTCCTGTTTGAGTGGGATGGGTTTCATCGGACTTGAATCAAAAAGGCGGATAGACCGTCGCCATGTTCATTCCACCCGGCAACGACCTCATAGGTATACGTACCTTGAGCAGACGGTGCGATAAGAATATCGTTTTTTAATGAAACCTGTTCACTTTTCGTTTTCGAATCCCAGCGTACGACTTCGAGCGAATCGGGTTTACGATCAAACGAGAGATGAATTTTGTCAGAGGGTGAGACGATGACGGGTTTACTTTTTTCAGTCATGTGTAAAGCATCCACATAGATCATGTCCGCACATTGAGCACTGAACAAACTGGACCAGCAATAAGAACCTTGGACAGTTGGAATCGCTTTACCGTTTACTTCGACGTTTGGATCATAGGGTTCAATTCGAAACGGTTCAAAATAGATGAAAAAAGCAATCATAGCGATTAAACAACTAATCAAGATGTATTTCAGAATAGGAGCACCTCCTTAGAATCAGTATCGTAGAGTGGATCAGTCGGTTGTATCTAGCATATTTTTCCACAAGAAACAATTGAATTCCTTCTACTGGTGGATGGAGTTTCGGGATAGTCTGATATTATTGACTCATTCTTTAAATTAAAAGAAGGACAGTGGTTCATGAGCGAATTCGCTGAACCTCTGTCCTTTGGATGGTCGATTATACAAACTGATTTGATTTAACCAATCTTGTCCTCCGTATCCGGTATGGCGTTTCTTCGTTGACGCGATACACCGATTCCTAAAGCAATAGCAGCTCCAAGACAACTCGATAAGCAGCCGAAGAGTAAATACAGAGAGGGTGTGGATTCGCCGATCATGACGGATGCGATTCCGCCGATGACGGGGAAGAGCGCGACCATATAGCCGCTCTTCGCACCACCGATCCGTTCGACGAGTTTCAGGTAAAACAGCCATGCAAGAAATGATACGATCACGGTTAAATACAGTAAAGCAGAAAGATAGGTGACGGTTGTCGGGAGCGTAAGCGGTGTTCCTTAAAACCAGACGATAGCGCCCATCAGTAGAATCGCGACAGAAAATCCGATCGCGTTGGCATGAACCGGGTTGATTCGTTGCTTGGCGTTCCGCGCTGAACTGGCGTCACCCACTGAAGTCAATAGCGTGCCGACCAAGGCAATCAAGACACCTTTTAAATCGGTCAGTCCATGGATGCTACTTAGACTCGGAACAATCAGGACACCGACGCCGATGATACCAAAACATCCGCCAATCCAAACGTGCGCATGGAGGGTCTCTTTTAAAAACAAGCGCAGAGCAATTGGTGTCAGAATGACCTTGAGTGAGAAAATCAACGTCACGATGGCGGCAGAGCTTAACATCGTCGCGTAATAGAGACATAAGTAACTCAGAGCGAAGTTACAGACACCGAATACGACGATGAAAGGCATGTCCGACGCGGTAGGTTTGTTCGTTCGTTTAACGAATAACGCAAATAGAATGAAAAGAACAGCGGTCATCGCTAATCGATAGGTCAGGGATACTTCCAAGGCGACAGGTGTTCCTTGGATTTTGACAGCAATGAAGTTCAGTCCCCAGACGATCAAACAAAATAGATACATGAAATAGGTCATAGTAGGTCCTCGTTTAAGTAGTTTACTTCCAATTCTTTTCCTGTATTTCATCTTACCAAAAGTAGAACGTTAAGAAATTAATTTCGGTATAAATAGAAAAATCACTGACCGTCATATGACAGCCAGTGATTAAGTAGTAATCATAATTTGATTTTAACGGTGTAGAGAAAACCAGTGAATCCTGTTTTTACGTTCATGACGAAGGTGTTTTCATTTTTCGGTACGATGTAGATGACATCAATTTTTGAGTGTAACGGAGCGTAATAACCTAAGCTTTCTGAATAGGCTTTTTTGTTCAGATTGATCGTTTCTTCAGGCGTGTAGCTTTTCTTGTGACGATCAATCAATGGGAAAGAAGAGGGTTTATAGTCGATATAAGAGTCAGCTGAATCTTCACCCTTTACCTGCATCTCAAGTCTGACAGATACGGCTTGTTTATCTTTCGGAAGATTCTTAAGTGGAACACGTTTCGCCGAACTGACCATGAACCCACGTTCTTTCATTAAATTTTTATCACCAGCATAAGTCTGAAGACCACCTTTATTCATCAGTTCTTCGATGGCGTCTGTATTCGCTTTCTTTGACTGTTTCTTTTGTCCGGTCTTCACGGTGGTTGATGTAACATCTACAGCATCGACTTCGATTTTGACGGTCGTCGGCTTCGCAATGGCTTCGCTTGTCGCGAGAAGAACATACGTATTTTTATCACTTGGAACACGGAACACAAGATCGACGCGAGAAACGAAAGGTGGGAAATAGCGATAGCCGTCCTTCCAAGCGTCTGGGTTCCGGTTCTCATAATCGACAGCTTCGTATACATTACCGCTTGTATCCTCTAACGTGAATAGATTTGGCTTATAAATACCATATCCGCCATCTGCGTCTTTATCCTTGTAGTTCTCAAGGATGACGGGAACGGTAACATATTGTTCATCATCAAGAGCTGGTAATTTCAACTCCTTTGGAGGTGATAGGAGAAGTTTATCAACGCGGAAAATATTGCTTTTTGTTTTAGGATCTCCCGGATAGGTTTGAACGACTCCACGATTCATTAGTTGATCGAGCTTGCTCGAATTGACTTTTTTCGTAGAGGACGCTTTCTTTTTCTTGTCTTTTACATCTGCCAATTTCGTTCCTGTCGTCTTGACCGTTGGTGCAACTGTTTGTACCGGTTTCGTGGACGCAGGCCCTTCTTCTGTCGTAGCAAAGAAGAACAGGGAAGCGACACCAACGACAAGGGAACCACCAACTGCGGATAAGGCGAGTCGGAAACGTCGTTCCGTCGCTTTCGTATTCGTTGTGACACTTCCAATCGCAGCGTTCGGTGTAATGCTGACGGCGCGTTGAGCGGGTAAGAGGGCACCGAGAACTCCCGTGATGGCAGGAATCAACAACATAACACTCAAGAAACCGAGCTCACCTGTTGGGAACTGGTTATAGACGAAGCCGATCATCGCAAGAGCGATCAGTAAACCGATGATTCCAGCGAACAGTCCCGTCATCAATCCTTCACTTAAGACGAGCGTCCGAATTTGACCATTGCGCCAGCCGGTTGCTTTTAAGACAGCAAGCTGACTTTTTCGTTCGTTGACGTTTTGCCACATGATCTCCGTCGTCGTCAGGATAGCGATAAGTAAAGCGACACCCATCGCAACATAATGCATCGTGCCGACTTCTAGTGCAACGTATTCGCCGAGCCATGTCGCATACAAGACACCTTTCAGTCGGAAGGTGATGAATAGGAAGAAAATGAACAGACTCGTCGGCAAGGCGATCGCGATTGTCGAGAGGATCGTCCGTTGCCAATACGTTGCAAGTTGGTTGATGCTCATCCCAAGGACACTTTGTGCCCGGACGAAGCGACGACCTTTTGAGACTTCACCAGAACGCATACTTTCGAATGGTTGAATCCGGCGGATGAGCGTCATCGGGACGAGCGTACCGCCCCAGTAAATCAATAGACCAGCAAGTCCAATCAAGATGATCCGTGATAAGGCAATCGGATGATCCGTCGTCAGCCAGAACGAACCGAGGATCGTCCAAGAAATCAAGGCGACGAGTGTGCCGAGTAACGTTGCTTCTAGGAACAGAAGCTTCGAGAGCTGACGTGGACGCCAACCGAGCGACAGTAAGATCGCGAATTCCTTCTTGCGGGCATAGAGTAAGATGATGTTTGAACTAAAGACATACACGAGAGCAACAGCGATGACGCTGGCGATGATGCCGCTCATTCCTACCTTCGCTTCTTGGAAAATTGCCATCGACGAACCGAGTTTGATCCACGGTTGCTGGATCCAACCGAGTGCCGATTCACCTTTTAATCCAGGGAGGTATGTCAGCGCGAGCTGTGGCGAGGAGCCAAGCGTGACGTCGGTGATCAGACCGGTCTTGTCCTCGATCTCTTGAGCAACAGCTTTCAACTTTTTCTCACTCGTCGCGTTCATCGTCTCGACACCTTTGACGTTGACACGAATGGCAGAGATGGCTTTATCACCACGTAACTTAAAGGCGGCGTCAAGCGTCGTCAGCATCGATGGTGGTTTCGTCAAGAAGTCATACGGATCGTTCGTCGGTTTGACTTCCCGGACTGGATTGACCGGTTTTTCATTCTTGTCCATGACCCATTGGGCTTTCGCCGGGAAATAGGTCTCCATCGGCAGTTCCGTCAATGGGTCCTTCGAGATGTTCAATTTCTTCGGATCAAAGACACCAATGTAGTTCAAATGCATTTTCGGTACTTTATCAAGATTACCCGTGTTGTCACCGAAGACACGTGCTTTTCGATACATCGATCGTTTCGAAATGAGGACGTCCTTATCGACCTCTTGAGGTGTTACTTGATAGGTGAACGGCCAACGTTTGGCAAAGGGACTAGCAATCGTTTGATAGTCGACAGACGATGGCTTTAAAAACATCCAGTCAAAGCTTCCACTTGCTTTTTCCGGAACCTTATCTTCGAGAATGTTCTTAATAAGTTGCTTTGATGCTTGCTCTGTCGAAATATAGTATTCCTTCGTATCTTTAACAGGAAGCGTCTTGAGGTAGGATTCGCCACCTTTTTTCATGATACTGCGCACCGTTTCAACCATTGAATCTTTGACGAGCGGGATATCGACTTTCTCGTAGCGATAGGTCCGCGAAGCATTGACGTACTCCTGACTATTCATGATCAATGGGATGTCCCAGACACCGTCACCATAATCGTTCACGACATCATCCTTCGTGAAATAACGACTATGCGTAGCCTTTTTGGTTGCCTGATCGAGTCCAACGAGTTGTGCTTCTGCTTCCGGATCAATCCCGGCAAGCATCACTGCGCTCCCGTAACCGTAGACCAGTATCTTGCATATCCGTAAACGAAATTTTGTAAATGCCCGGTTCTTTGAAATTATAGGTATCCGTTTCAGCATTCGTATTGTAGTTCCCAATCATCGCAATCGGTGCTGCGACTTCTACGTCAGCAATCTGCTTGATCGTCTCGTACTGCTTGCGGGTGATTCCACCGTCGAGTCCGCTCATATAGTTCGGTTCGAGCAGGTTCAAGTCTTCCGTCACACTCCGGCTGCCTTCCGGACGGACGACGATATCGTACGACGATCCCCAGCGTTTTTGCAGTTCATCGACGACCGTTCCGTTGTTCGCTTGCGTCGTACCGATCAAGTAACTCAGTCCGGTACTGACGATCAGGACGCCGACGAGCAGCAAGATGAAACGCTCCTTGTTACGCCACCAGGAATTCCAGATGAATCTCAGCATGTACTATCCCTCGCTTTCGTTTGATTTGAAGAAAATTGTGTAATAGGACCTCCTTATCATTTATGTACATATCCATATATTTCTTTTTATTTTTCCATTATATACAAATAATAGTGAATTGACTAAAAAATCTGTTAATTAGTTATGTTCGTTTTTAATAGATTAGAAAAAGCACCTCACGAAGGAGGTGCTACATCAGGAGTGATTCTTTTAAGCATAGAGTGGACTACATTTCCGCATGATGATTTCGTCGAACGAACGCCCTTCATAGGATACAGCATCAGGAATCGTTTCTACGATGTCAAAGCCAACTTTTTTATACGCAGCGATGGCTCGCTCATTATGCGAAAACACTTCAAGTTCAAGGTGATGAAGTCGAAGTTCCTCGAAACAAAACCGGATGATACACGCGATCGCCTCTGTTCCGTATCCTTGACCGGTCCAGGGGAGGGCACGCATCGAAATACGAAAGCCCGCTTGTTTCAACTCTGCCTCAATGTCTAAAATGGAACACTCACCAATTATTTCACCGGAATTCAAACAGATTGCGAAATCGAAGCGCGATGGATCAGCTTGAATCGAAAGAATGTGTCGTTCGATCTGCTCGAGCGAAAACGTCGCCGTCGTACCAGTCAAATAACGTAATGTCTCATCCTGGGTTTGTTCGAATAAGACGTGCGCATCGGTCACGTCAAGCGGACGGAGGAAAATTCGTTTTGCGGTCAGGTTCATGAATATCTTCCTTTCTCATGACGAAAGTTTGATCGTTTCGTCCGTTTCCGTCGCAAAATAATGCCGTTTCGTTCGATCCTGGACGATCCAAACGATCCATCCACCGATGAACAGGAAGCTGACTGCAGCGACGGTATACGTCAAGCGAATCGAGGTCTCAGCATAGAAACCGATCAACGCCGTCAAGAGAATGACACCAGCTGACTGTACGACGTGGATACTACTGAGGAATCGTCCCATCGTTTCGACCGGAATGTGCGTTTGAGCGAACGTCATGAAGCCGGTGTTCGCAAACGCAAGGGCGAACGTCAGCAAGAAAAAGCCGATTGCTGCCGTCAGGAATGATGTAGCTGTGGCAAAGATCACATAACCGATTGGTGTCATCAGTGCTCCGAATTGAATCAAGAAGCGGAGCGACAAGCGATGCGTGAAGATCGCATTGACGGCAGAACCACAGATGATGCCGATTCCAGCGATACTGACGAGAAATCCATACGTGCTTTCATCCAGTTGCAACACGATCGTCGCAAACGAGGCTTCGAGCGAATCGAGTCCGCTCATCAGGACGATCATCAGCGCATAGAAGGCGTAGACGAGCGTGACGTAGCGCCGCGTCCGTGCAAACTGAAGCGTCTCTTTCCAGTCCGCAAGAATCACTTGGAGTGAGAAGGACGTCGCTGGAGTCTCTGCCTGGCGGACGTCGGGCAAGACGGACAGTAAGGCAGCAGAACACAACAACGCTCCCGCATTCAGGATGATCGCTGTTTCTGGGGAACCAATCAAAAATAAGAATCCAGCAATCGACGGTCCGATAATAAAGCCGGCTGATTGAATAAAGTTCTTCAACGCATTGAACCGTTGGCGACTCGTCTCCGGAACGAGCTTCGTCATGTAGATCAATGACGATGTCTCAAACAGTGTGTTGCCGATGTTCAGGATGAAGACAAGCGCATAGAGGACATACAACGAATCGATCAGTGTCAGTGAAAAGACGAGCCCGGCACGCGAGACGTCAAGCATGACGAGCAAGCGGCGCTGATTGATCCGATCGACGACACTACCGGACCAGAGGCTCGTCAACAGTGCGGAAATTGGCAACAGAATATAGAGAACGGAGACGGCGAACGCTGATCCCGTTCGTTCAAGGACGATTAAATTCAAGGCGATGAAGTAGACCCAAGCGCCGATGTTCGAGACACCGACACCAAGTAATAGCAATCCAGAGTATTTCCAATTCGACATATGACACACTCCTTTTTATTGTTTTTTAAGCCAATAAAAAAATCCCACCTCCAAGACGTTGGTCTTGGGGACGAGACTGTGCGTGTCGTGGTGCCACCCCTGTTCGCGAGACCGTCACCGGTATCGCCTTCATCGGTACGACCGTTTTCAAACGGCAAATACCTGAGCTCGATAACGGGAGCACCCGTCACGATATCCCCGATTCGGTTCCACCGTGCTGCTCAGAGGCTTGGTTCGGTCAATGGCTGATGCTCCTTCTCACCAATCGGAGCTCTCTAGGAAAAGCCGAGATGACGTACTGTTCTCTTCGACGCGTTTAATTCATATGATTTGTCTCATCCTAGCATATACAGAATGAAATCGTAAAGAATTTTATCAATTTTTTACAATTATTGAAAATGATACATAGAAATCAGAATTAAAAAAAGCGACCTAAATGGTAAAAGATGTAACAGGTTGTATGATACATTGTCATGGTCACACGTTCACTTTCAAGAAAGTCGTACGAAAGGAGGGAAAGAAATGAAACGTTTGATTTTTTTCATATTTCCACTCCTTGTTCTAACCGGAGCTGTCTTTTTCACGACGTTCCGTCCAGTCGAGCAAGCAATCTATTTCTTAATCTTATTTTTACTGACCTGTCTATCAGCGATGATTCTAGTGGAGCGTTTCGTCAAACGTCATGATGTGATCCGTCGACTAAATACGATCCATCCACTTATCGGAATCGTAATGGGGACAGTTGTGCTTGCCGTATTAGTCGGTGGTCTCATATGGTTAGCACCTTCGTTGACGAATCCGAGTCTCATTGGTCTTCTCGTCATCTTCCTTTCCATGTATAGCGGAATCCTCGTTCTCGGTTTCATCATCAGTTGTTTCTTCGAAGGCATTACGCGTCAACCGAAGGATCAATTGATTCGCCCAGTCTTTCTGTTCATCGGAACAGGCTATCTCATCTTGACCGTCTTCGGAATTTTGCAACTGTATCGTCAAACCGGATGATAGCAAACCCCACTGAAGTCATGAGACGACAGTGGGGTTATTGTATTTACTGCACTTTTAATAAGAATCCGAATTGTCCGTCTCCTTGTTTCCAGCGCGAGTTTAGTTCGTACGCATAGAGACCAGGTTCTGTCGGGGCATTGAACTGATCTTTTTTCAAAACGACGGGGGATTCCTGTTTTTGATCGTCCCACTGTGATAGTTTCACGCTTTTAAGATCACCGGATAATTCGACACGGACGGGTGATCCAGCAGAGACGGTAACTGGCGTTTTTCCCTTTGCTAGATCAAGACCGTCACGGTACGTCTTATCGACACATTGACTGCGGAGTAAGCTATCCCAGCAATAAGATCCTTGGACAGTCGGAACATCCTTTCCTTTTGCCTCAACTTCGGGATTCGGTGGCGCACCACGGAACGGTTCGAAAACGATGACGCAAACGACGAGGATCAGTAGAACGGCTAATGTTAGACCACGTTTCATGAGACACCCCCGATGGATTTTCTTTATTTTACCAAAATAAATCGAGATAAGCTGAGGTGTCTTTGAAAAAAAGGATATTCATTTCTTAAATTTCAAAATACTTCCGTTCCCTATTATTTTTCAGAAAACAGCTGCAATCGTTTGTTCAACAACTCCGCGACATAAATCGTTCCATCCGAACCGACCGCGATGTCGTGCGCAATCCGGAGTTGTCCCGCTTCTTTGCCCCACGCACCGAATCGTTTCTCAATCTTTCCTTGTTTGTTCAAGATGACGATTTGACTCTGCGCGTTCTTTTTTTGTCCATTTAAATAGTTTCCGCCATCAGCGACGTAGACTTTACCGTTCGCACCGACTTCGATCCCGTACGGTCGACCGAGTTCTTTTGACGACCACGTATCGATGTGTTTGCCGTTTCGATTAAAGATTTGGACCCGGGCGTTGTCCCGGTCCGCCACATAGAGATTCATCTCATCGTCGCTACTGATCCCATGCGGCAGATTGAACTGTCCGTCTTGTTTGCCGTGTTCATTGACTTCCCATTTTACTGTTCCTTTTGGGTCAAACATGACGATGCGACTATTCCGGTAGCCGTCAGATACGGCGAACGAGCCGTCCTTGAAAACGGTGACGTCTGTCGGACGAGCGAACGTCTTTTCATCCAGCTGTAGCGGGATGCTTGGCAAGACGTTTCGGATGCGCAGACCGACTTCCGTGAACGGACCATATGCGTTTCCGAACGTTTGCAAGACTTTGCCGGACGCACCGAGCTTGAAGACTTGGTTCAGACTGATGTCGGTAATCCAGATATTGTTTTGGTCATCGACTTCGAGACCGTGCGGTGACTTGAATAGTCCTGCGCCTAACCGCTTCTTCACCTGCATCGTCTTTCCGTCGAGCACAATCAATGTCGGTTCTGTGATGTAGGTGTCATCGCCGTATGAATTACTACCTCGGTGTAAATAGTAGACGTCACCGTTCGGAGCAACTGCGACGCCGCTTGCTTCGCTGGCAATCGAACGATCGCGCGTTTCAAGTGGCCAAGCGACCTGTCCGCGATACATCGTATATTTTGGGATGGGTGAATAGTTGTCTTTCATGACGGGATCTGCGCCACCTCTTGACCAGGAAATACCCAGCACCGTGATGGTTGCTAAAGTCCCTATAAAGATTAATCGTTTTTTCATACATCGTTCCTCCAGACGTGAATTCGTATCCATATTATATCTAGATATTAAACGAGGACGAATCATTCTATAGGAGGAGACTGCGGGTTACGGAAGCAGGATATTAAAATCAGGATAGATGGGTAAAGAAGAGAGATATCATATGAGGGAAAGAAAGTGAGGCAAAAACATGAAGGCAGTCACCGTAACGGGGCATGGTGGGCTTGAGCAGCTCGCCTATATCGATCAAGAGATACCATAACCGAAACAAGGCGAGGTACTGATTGAAATCAAAGCTTGTGCCTTGAACAATACAGAAATTTGGATGCGGGAAGGCGCCTATGGTGCAGAGAGTGAATCAGGCTGGAAAGCAGAAGGTGTCAAGTTCCCCCGGATTCCCGGTTCAGACATCAGCGGACGGATTGTCGCGGTCGGAGACGGTGTCGCCGAGACGGAAATCGGGCGCGACGTCGTCTTGTTCCCGTTCACGGCAAGTGGAGAAATCGCTGACGAACAGAGTGCCGTGGACTTATCATTCATCGGCTCCGAGTATGACGGCGGATACGCGGAGTATGTCTGCTGGCCGCTCGAACTCTGCTACGACATGCCGCTTGCTTCCTATACGGACAGTGCGGTCTTCTCGGTCAGTGGATTGACGGCGTGGCACATGGTCGAACAACTTGACTTACAAGAAGGACAGACGGTACTCGTAACAGGTGCCAGTGGTGGTGTCGGCTCACTCAACGTCCAGATTGCGAAACGTGTCTTCGGAGCCCGTGTCGTCGCACTCGTCGGTGACTTGAAGCTGACGGATCAAATACACGAACTTGGGGCGGACCTGGTCGTTTCCTACCGTGAGCCGGACTGGGATCAGCAGGTCATGCAAGAAGTCGGTTCGGTCGATGCGATTCTCGACGTCGTCGGCGATGCGGTGTTTAAACAAGGACTGGATCTGCTGAAGCGCGGCGGAACGTACTGTATTTCCGGATCGTCCGGGGGGCAGGTGACGTCGCTCGATTTTCGGACGCTTTATTTGAAACATATTCGTCTACAAGGATCCGTCCTTGGCAATCGCCATGATTATGAGAAATTACTGGAGGCCGTTCGGACAAAAACGATTCAGCCGGTCATCGACCGGACGTTCCCGCTCGCTGAAGCGCGAGAAGCCCAAGCGTACTTTAAACAAGCTGGCAAATTCGGCAAGGTCGTCTTGCTACCATAAGAGAAACCGAACAAAACGAGCTATCCTCTTCCTGTGATGGAAAGGATAGCTCGTTTTCGTATCGTTAACGGTTAGGCAAGATGTAAAAAAGCGTGACGATCAAGCTGACAGGTGTCTCTTCCGTATAATCGATGAATTCCTCCTGTGATTGATGAATCGTATACCGGTTGCTCGGAAAGAGTTCCGTTACCCAGGTCGGAACGTGTGAAGCGAGAGGGAACGACTGAATCCGCTCAAGTGGGAATGGGGTTCCGTCCGGATTCGGAGTGTGGACATGTAGTGCGTCTTGTGAAGCATCCTCGAGAACAATCGTTATGTAAACCTGATGTTCAATCTGTTTTTCCTCTAGTTTTTGTCGCATGTTTTGCAAAGCGCTCAATGCAATCCGAAGATGTGCTTTACGAATACGCAGACTCGCGTTGCCATGTCCATAAAAGTCAGGATGCTCGTGCCAGTCGTTAAACCAAACGTCTGAATCAATATAGGCTGGAGAAGAAAAACTGTTGAATTCCAGTTCGAGATTTTTAAAATAACGGCGTTTGCCGCGGAATTTTTTCATGAGCAATGTACCTTTCGTTAAAGGGATTTTTTATTTTTCATAAGTGAAATAAGGCGAACACACTAAAAACGGGTAAATAAAAACCAATGACTTAAATGTTGTGACTCGTTTTAAGTGACGAACTGATTGCGCGGACGTTCCCGGTGTCGTAATCGCCACCGCCTTGCTGCCACCGTCTATAACAGCATTGCGAATCAAAACATGATCTACGCGCTCGGTGCAGATATCTGTTTCTGTACAACTGTAGTTTTATTTTGATCGCGACGTTGCTCGGTGTCAAATAGCTCCTACGGACGGATCAAAGTTTACAACGAATCGATTATTTCCTGATCTCTGACTTGAATCAACTTGATCCTGACCAACTAGAGAAATTGTTCAATGAACGTGCTCCGTGATGACGGAACTGAGGAGGAGAGAGCATGCTGGCGTTCTTTATTTTGATCCGAAATTTTTTTCATGTCATTCGTATCTTATTCAAGCAAGAAGAACAGAAGGCATTGATGATCATGGTCGGGGCACTTTTTTTGATTGGAACGGTCTTCTATCACAATGTCGAACAGTTCAGTATTCTGGACGCCTTTTATTTCTCCGTCATGACGCTCGCAACGGTCGGATATGGGAATCTTGTCCCCCAAACAGCGTTCGGTAAATTGTTTTCGATCGTTTACGTCATGCTTGGCGTAGGTGTTCTCAGTGCCGTCATCGTAAACGTCAATATGGCATTAAAACAATATCACCGGGAGAAGAAAAAGAAAGAAGAGCAGAAATGAAATCAGATTTGACGCTTTTCTTGCAATGATCCGCGGAGCAATCGTTGAGTTCTATATAGAGGAACTTCTAACGAAACATTTTGGAAATCCTCTCTCATTATGCGATAAATAAATTTATGACTTACTAAATTATTCGTTATTTGTCTTATGGATTGAATGAATCTATACTTTTTAGAAAGACCAAGCAAAAGGAGAAACCATATGATTGATTTTGAATGGTATCGCAGTTTCATTCATGTTTACCAACAGCGTTCCGTCTCGGCAGCGGCAAGAATTCGTTTTTTGACGCAACCGGCGGTCAGCCAGCATATCGCGGCACTAGAAGCAGAACTGGAGACATCCTTGTTCATCCGTGCGCCACGGCAAATGATTCCGACGGACGCGGGAACAGCCCTCTATACACAAGTCGTCGGATTGATTGATCGGCTCGAGGAATTATCGCTTGAGATGAAGTACGAAGCAGGGGAACAACCTCGTCCGGTCCTGAAATTCGGGGGACCTACGGAATTCGTCACGCATGGGATCGTGCCGAAGCTACCGCTCGATGTCGCACAGTTCACGGCAGTCTTTGATTTGACGGTTCCTCTTTTGCAACGCTTGCTTGCGAATGAGCTCGACTTCATCATCGCAACGAAGCGGATCGATGAGCCGGGCGTCCAGTACGTCCCGATTGCTGACGAACGCTTTCATTTGATCGTCCCGATTGGCTACGATGCTCCGGAAGCGGATCTAAAGGAATGGATGGACCGACAGCGCTGGATCAGTTACGGACTCGAGTTACCGATCATTCGTCGCTACTATCAGACGCAGTTCGGAGAACGACCGGGCATTCGTCCGGAAATGATCTTACCAAACGTCGATGCGATACTAAAAGCGATCGAAGCAGGGCACGGCATCAGCGTTTTGCCCGATTATCTCGTCGAAGCAGCGGTCAGCGCTGGACGAGTACAACGGATTGCACCGGAACGATTCGCGACGAATCAGTTATATGTCGCTTATCGAACGGACTCGCGCCACGATCCGGTTTTGCAACAGGTGATTAAGGCGTTAGGTTGAATTGTATGAAAAAAGTCCAATCCACAAGCAAATGCTGAGAGGATTAGACTTTTTTTGTATGAATTACATATTACTTTGATACGTCATCTAAGAACGTCAAGTATCGATCAACGACGAGATTGGCACTGTCTGCTCGATAGGCTTGATAGTGTGGTGAGGCGACATGCTGATCGAAAGCGTCTTGATCACGCCATTGTTCATAAAAGTAGAAGACGTTCGGATCATCGATAGCGCGATGTGTCTGATACGTCAGGCACCCTGCCTCGGCACGCGAAGGGGCGATCACACCTTCGATGATAGAAGCGAGCTGTTCGCCTTGATTCGGATGCGCTTCGATCCGGGCAATCAGTTGAATCATCGATAGAACCTCCTATGAAGAGAGATCCTTCATCCAAAGGATCTCTTGTTTCGATTAGTTGAGTGTATTAATGACGGCTTTCGCGACCGCGATCGTTGATTGTGGATTTTGACCCGTGACGAGGTTTCCGTCGACTTGGACGTTTTCCGTAAAGTTGTCAGCCGTGATGATGTTCGCACCGAGTTCACGAAGGCGTGTCTCGAGCAAGAATGGCATGTAGACGTCAAGACCTGTCGCGCGTTCTTCTTCATCCGTGAACGTTGCGATCGTCTTTCCAGCGACGAGTGGTGTTCCGTCTGAGAGTGTCGCACTGACGAGTCCAGCTGGTCCGTGGCAGATCGCAGCGACCGTCTTGTTCGCTTCAAACAATGTCCGAAGGGCGTTGTTCAAGGCATCACTTTGTGGCAAGTCGAACATCGTTCCGTGTCCACCTGGCATGAAGATCGCATCAAATGCTGAGAAGTCCTGGATTGCATTTAAATCAAGTGTCTCTTTCAAGAGTGGAGCTGTCGCTTGGATTTCAGCTGGGACTTCGTCTTCAAGGCTCCGTGCGTCGATTGGTGATTCGCCGCCGTTCGGGCTTGCGACCGTTACTGTATATCCTGCGTTTTTGAACTCAATGTATGCCTCTGCGAACTCCGACAACCAAAGTCCTGTCGCGTGACCTTCCTTCATTTCCTTTGCGTTCGTGACGACCATTAAGATGTGTTTACTCATGATATGTTCCTCCTTTTTCGTTTGCCGATTGGCTACGTGATTAGAATACGCCCGCTTGAATCAAAAAACAAATTAATAAAAGTGAGCTTATCGATAAATAAATTTATACATAAAAATAAAAACTACTTCCACCATGATGGCGGAAGCAGTTTGAAAGATAGATTAACGTACGTCAGAAGAATAGTTAGTGAACATCGAGTGACTTCGCACTATCACGATGACACTGGCAAGACTCGCGACCGTTCCAAGGACAGCGACGATGATCGTCGAGGATCCGTTCGGAATCAAGAAGCCGACGGGAATCAGTCCGACGAAGCTAAAGACGATTAAGGATTGATAGACGACATTGATGATCTTCAGGACAGGATGTTCGAAAAATGATAGGACGAGCGGTGGTACGAATAAGAAGACAATTAGTCCAATCGCGATGTAAACCGATAATGGCTCTTCAAACGAAATGGTGTTTCCAGTTGAGTGGCGTGCAGCGACAAGGATGGCGACGATCGCGACGCATAAGGTCACACAAACGAACGTTAACCGTTTTAACATATGAACCCCTCCTTTTTACTCTGATTCCATAATAAACCATTTTTCAAATGGGAGACAATCTTTTTCCGGACGTCCAGTAGTGACGAATCGCTTCGATGATGACGTCAGGGCGATCCCAGTGTAATAGATGTCCTGTCTCCGGAACGAAATGGACCGTCGCTTGTGTCATCTCATGTAATCGGTTCGTTGCCTGCTGACGGATCGATGCTTGATCTGTCGGTAACGTTGCGACGTACAACTGAATGTCCGCTGGTGGAACGTCCGGGAGGAAATCAAGAACATCCTCGTGGTGAAGCGCGCGTACGATCGCAGCAGCCGTCTCTCCTCGCGCATGCCAGTGGAATCGTCCTTCCTCCATCCGAAGGAGGTCGGCACCAGCTAAATCGAGGGAGTGCGAGCGACGTGCATCCGGAGCATAGACAGCAACGTCTAAAAATTCGTCCCATGTCGAAACGGAATCCTCGAAATTTTGTTCATAAAAGACGACTTCTTCCTCTACGGAAAGACCGTAAAGCCGTTTACTATGATAGCCGCCGTCAATCAGAATCGTGCCGAGCACACGATCCGCATGTTCAATCAAATAATAGAGCGAGAGAACACTTCCCCACGAGTGCGACAAGGCATAGAACCGCTTGACATCAAGGATGTGTAAGACTTCGTCGATCCAGTCCGTAAAGGGTTTCATGCGATAGTGTAGGGAATCTGAGAAAGCTGGTGTTTTGCCGTGACCGGGTAAATCAATCGCAATCAGACGGAATTCGTCCGCGAGCGCTTCAGCGATTTCGATGAAGCTGAGACTTGTACTGCCGAGTCCGTGCAGACAGACGATCGTCGGAAGCTGTTCGTTTCCCCATTCCGTAATGTGGACGGATTGTTGCTGACAGGTGATCGTATAACGTTTCATTTACCGTCTCCTTTTTTCTTTTACTGTACCATGAGGAGAATGTTGGGAATTGAAAAATAAGGAAACTTTCTTTAAGGAGTAGCGTAGAGTAAGATGACACGTCATTTACATAGAGGAGAATTCACATGGAAACCATCATCACGATGCTCTTAACAGCCGTTACCTTATATGGGCTCGGTGTCCTTGTCACGAAAGTAAAAGAACGCTTGCGTTAATCAAAAATATGTCCAAAGGAGTCCGTCATGTTTCCAATCGTAAAACAAGAATTCACGAGCAGCTTCAAAAGCATCAAAGCGATTCTATTGATTCTTTTTCTGACGATCACGTCCGTCTTCACAGCATCGTATTTGACGAGGCATCCGGAACTGCTTGCTGGCGTTAATCAACCGTCTGCCTATACTTCAAGCATTAAGTTCTTCATCCTGTTCTTCGGTTTTCTGTTCGTGGCTGCGTTATCACACGACATCATCAATCGTGAAATCGAGACACGGACGATTCGTTTACTGGTCACGAAGACGTCGCGTCTGCGAATCGTTTTGGAGAAGTTTCTCGGATCATTGTTATTCTGGTGCGCGACGCTTACGATCAATTTCCTGATTGTCTCGCTCTACGCGCAGCAATGGTTCTGGATCGATTATCTGACGGTTCTGATCGTCATCCTATACATCACCAGTTTCAACATCTTTTTATCTACGATGATTGCGAAGCCTGGTTTGACGATGTTTCTCGGTATATTTCTCGGGATTGTCGTCCCGATCATCGGTCTCTGGTCAGCGTTCTCGGAAAAATGGTACCTGGTACCGTTTCAATACATCTTGCCGTACCACGCTGTCATCATGTCTGGGACGTTATTACTGTTACCTGTTTTATGGAGTGGGTTGTTTTTGACAGTCTCCTATCTCACGTTAAAGCGAAAGGATTTGTAATATGAGTGCGATTGAAGTAAATGGGTTGAAGAAATCGTTCGGTGCGAAGGAAGTCTTACGAGAAGTGAACTTGACGGTCGAACGAGGAGAAATCTTTGGTTTTTTAGGTCGTAATGGTGCTGGGAAATCGACGTTCATTCAGATTATGACCGGAATCACACAAGCGACAGGCGGAACCGTCGCACTTCTCGGTGAATCCGCTGATCGTCTGGATGCCATCAAACAACGGATCGGGGTCATGCCGGATACATCAAATCTGTATCATGATATGACGGCACGTGCGTTTCTTAACTATATGGCAGGATTATCAGGAGTTCGCATCACGAAGCAAGAAGTTAGAAGATTGCTTGAACAAGTCGGATTAAGCGGGACGGAGCGACAAAAAATCGGGAGCTTCTCGTTCGGGATGAAGAAAAAGATCAGTATCGCACAAGCGCTCACCGGAAATCCGGAATTACTCTTTTTAGATGAACCGACGTCCGGTCTTGATCCAGAATCGGCGATCGAGATCCAGCGATTGTTGCTTGCATTAAAAGCGGACGGAAAAACGATTTTCTTAACCTCGCATAACTTGAATGAGATCGAAAAGATGTGTGACCGTGTCGCCATCATGACGGAGGGAAGAATCGTCCGCTGTGGAACCGTTGCGTCCTTACAAGAAGCAATGAGGCAGGAGATTCAAATCCGTATTCGGACTGTTCCGCGATTAGCGCCATCGCATCTGCCAGCATACGCTCGGCTTTTGTCGCAAGCTGATGATTGTACACGGCTTGATTTATCGACGGAAGAGGATATTCCAGAGTTACTCGTCATGCTTGCGGAACAAGACGTCAAAGTCTACGAGGTGCAGATCGAACGTCAATCGTTAGAAGAGATTTTCTTAGCGGTCTGACCGACTAGCCTCTGATTCCGTCTCCGGAACATCTTCGAGTAAAAGACGACCCCCGTCATTCCACTGACCGTACATCTGATTCCGTTTCGTTTTTTCAATCAACGTCTGCAGACGTTTTTCATAGAGAACGGGATCCTTGCGTACACTTTGAATCGTATCGATCCGGATGCGTCGATAGAGCTCCGGGAAGTCATTAAACTGTTCATAGACGACCGGGTCTTCTTGTAGGCGCGCTTGGATCGTGTCATCAATGACGAACGCATCAGCACGCATGTCTGGTAGAACCTGTCGTCCGGACGGTTGTATCAAGCCGAGGCGCTCTAAGCGACGGACTCGTTCCTTGTTCAGTTCGGTCCAGTTGCTGTTTTTTCGACGCGGGGTGAATCGTTGCGCCAGTTCGCCGTCTTCGGTCTTCTTTGCAATTCCATCAATCCAGCCGAAGCAAAGTGCCTCTTCGACGGCATCGAGATAAAGTAAACCGTCCCCGATTTGTTTTCGACTGAGAATCACCCAACAGAAGGTCGCGCGATTCGCGTGTTTCGTCAGCCACTGTCGAAAGCCATCGCGATCGGTAAAGCGTAAGACATTCGTGATTTCCACGTTCGTTCCTCCATTTCAGATAGCAGTGCCCCCTCCACGTCACGCGAGGGGGCACTTTTCGTATTCATCGCAACGGGTCATGATGAAAGACACAATTCCGACCACTCTTCTTCGCTTGATAGAGGGCAGCGTCTGCCTGCTGGATCGTCTGCAGAAAATTATGGGTCTCAGACGGTTGATGAGTTTGGCGAGACACCCCAATCGATAACGTCACTTGCAACGGTTCCGTCGCTGATAACTCATACGTCCGTTTGGCACTGGCTTCACAGATTTGTTCCGCGAGTCGACGCGTCTCCGGCAACGAATGCTCCGGCAACAGCATCATGAACTCTTCACCGCCGAATCGTCCGAGCACACACGTTGGGGGACAATACGATGCTAGCAAAGAGCTGATTTGCCGTAAAATATGATCGCCGCGGTCATGACCGTAAGTATCATTGACCTGTTTGAAATGATCGACATCGATGATCATGATTGAAAAGTCCGTCTGTTGTGATTTGTAACGTAGGACGGTCTCTTCTAAACGACGTCGATTATCAAGCCCTGTCAACGTATCCGTCAAGGCAAGACGCCGATGCATCCGGACTTGAGTGAAGTGCCAGCGGACTTGATGCAAGATGCTGTGCAAGAGGAGACCGGCGCAACCATTCCCGACGAGAAAGATCGTCATCGCTGTCACGTCATTCGGTTGAACATGTTGAACGTACGGTAAACAGAGAATGAGTGCAATGCCGAAAATGATCGGAAACGAGATGAATCGATCCGGTGCTTCATTTTGTAAGTACAAGACAACGATGCTGACGATCAGATACGTACCGATCAGCCAATAGGCATGAGCGGAATCAAAAACGAACGTTTGAAGGAAAGCGAAGACGAGGGTCGTGATGAAGCCGCTACTGATGCCTCCATAAATGAAGGCGATGACAATCAAGGTAATCGATAAGTCGAATTGAAATCCCTCATAGGTGATGGCATTATGGATGACCCAGTAGCCGGCACCTGTCGCAAGAATCAGTACTAACAGATTTTTCTTCAACCAGCTGTCGAACGTGTTTCGAAACTGAAATCGTTTAAAAAAGAACAGGGAGATGAGCACGAAGAAAAAGGTCAGAGCGACGTTGAGGATAAGATGGTTCAGCGTATTCCACATATTCGTGTTCCTCTCAAATGAGTTCTGAAAAATAACTACAAAAAAATGTTTCATTCAATGAATATTTATTCTATATAGCCAACGATACCCTAAAGATGTATGAAAATATCTTAATTTCCGTATATTTTAAAAAAGATTAGATTTCTTCAACTAAGTTAATAATACTCTGAGATTTTCTCACGTGAAGACTCGACGAGATAATCAAGTGAGACGAAATTGCGAATGAATGCATACGAGCCAATTTCCTCGATGGATACGCCTAATCTCTCTGCCTGTTGATTGCGGTCATCTTCTTGCGATTGCAGCATCTCGAAGCCTGCTGCTTGCATCCGCTCTCCGTCGAATTCGAGCGTAACGACATCTCCATCCTGCCAATCATTTTTTAATTGATGAAAGTGCGTTTGATACGCTGCGCTTGGAGGATCGACTTCAAAGGCGATCCAGCCTGTTGGTGCATCGATTTGAAATGTCGGTGACAATCCACCGCGCGTCACGATTGATTTCATGTGATGCCGATGTGTCATATGGCGTAATAGCATGGTCAGACCACTCCTTTTTTTATCTATTATTACGCGACAGCGTCAGAATATCGAGAAAAATTTTTAAAAGAGATGGAAGACTCTTGGATTTTTCTGGTATACTACGTTTTCGGAAAGCGTTTGCACAAAAGGGGGAGAATACATGCAACCATATGCCGTCAAAGCAACAGGACTGACGAAACACTATCAAATCCTACAACGGGAACCGGGATTACGCGGAGCGATCAAAGCGTTGTTTCACCGGACGTACCGGACGAAAGAGGCGGTCAAAGCGATTGATTTGACGATCGCGCCAGGAGAAAGAGTCGGCTATATCGGTTTCAACGGTGCCGGGAAATCAACGACGATCAAGATGCTCGCTGGTGTCCTGCGTCCGGACGCGGGGAACGTCCGGGTGTTCGGACTTGATCCACACGCCGACCGCGTCAAGAACGCGTCACAAATCGGAGCCGTCTTCGGTCAGCGGACACAACTGTTCTGGGACATTCCGGTCCAAGAATCGTTTGAGCTGTTGAAGGAAATCTATCAAGTGCCGACGTCCGAGTTTGCCGAGACGCTCGCGTGGTTTCGGGAGAAGCTCGATCTCGCACCGCTCCTAGACGTACCGGTCCGACAACTGTCGCTCGGACAAAAGATGCGCTGTGAACTAGCCGCAGCCTTCCTGCATCGACCAAAAGTCGTCTATCTCGACGAACCAACGATTGGGCTTGATATCGAGATCAAGGAGACGATCCGTCACTTCATCCGCGAGATGAGTGATCGCTGGGGGACGACCGTCATCTTGACGACGCACGACATGCAGGATATCGAGGAAGTCTGTGACCGTGTGATCGTCCTCGACGACGGTAAAATCATCTATGACGATACGATCGATCAGTTAAAGGCATCGTTCAGTCACGAGCGGACACTTCGAATCACGCTCGAAGAACCGGTGCCGTTCGCTTTACCGACAGTGTTGATCAATCGTGTGATCATGTTTGAGACGGATGAACTAACGTATGAGCTCGCCTTCGACGACCGAGAACTGTCAAGCGGTCAAGTCATCAAGGAAATCGTTTCGCTGTACGCCGTTCGGGACGTCTCCGTGTCCGTACCGAAGATGGAGACGTTAATCCGTAAGCTCTACCAAGCGGGGATCAGTGCATGAGAATCCGTAAATATACCGCGTTGATGCGGTCCCAAATCAAAGTTGATCTCGCCTACACAGCCTGGTACTGGGCAAGCATGTTCAGCGTGACGATGCGTCTGTTCATCCTCTATTTCTTCTGGCAAGCCGTGTATGCCAATAAGACCGATGTTTCCGGTATCTCGCTGTCAACGATGCTGACGTATGCGGTGCTTGCGACGATGATCGATCAGTTCCGCGGGGGTGCCGGACGCGATCTCGCCCGGATGATCAAACAAGGGGCGATCGCAATCGAGTTACTCCGTCCGTATCACTTGCTCGATAAGTTACTCGCTCAAGATATCGGCTCAAAAGTCTCGGTCTTGTTCCGCTCGATCCTACCACTTGTCCTCGTCTCGATCTTGTTTATCGGCGTGGATCGACCACCGTCGTGGTTGGCTGGACTCGCTTTCGCCGGCAGTGTCCTTTGCGCCGTGTTGCTCGCGACATTGATTGATCTGCTCGTCGGGATCTTCGCGTTCTATACCGTCAACATTTGGGGACTATCCGTCCTACAGGACGCTGTCATCACGATCATGTCTGGTGCAATCGTTCCGTTGACGCTGTTCCCGGACTGGTTTCAGACGATTAGTCTATACTTACCATTCGCTTCACTCGTCTACGTCCCGGTCGCGATCTATACGGGAGAGATCGCAGCAAGCGGCATCTTGCAAGCGTTACTGATTCAAATCGGCTGGTTGATCGGATTCTTCGTCATCTTGCGAATCACGTTCGCGCTCGCGATCCGGAAAGTGACGGTGTTCGGCGGATGAAACGATACATAAAACTCTACTGGCTATATGCCAAAAGTCATTTTAAGGTCATGATGGAATACCGAATTGATTTCCTGATCGGTGTCTTGTCGGTCTTTGGTCAACAGTTCGCCTCACTCTTTTTCCTGTCGGTCGTCTTTCAGCATATCGAGACGCTAAACGGTTGGGACTTTTACGAGATCCTATTCATTTACGGGATTGCCTTTTTAGGGCGAGCCTTACACCACATCTTCTTTGATAACTTGTGGACGATCGGCTGGCAGTACATCCGGACCGGGAATCTGGATCGGTTGTTGATGCGCCCGGTCAATCCACTGTTTCAAATCGTCGCCGAGCGCGTTCAGCAAGACGGGTTCGGTCAACTATTGATTGGCGGGGGGGTGCTCTATGTTGCTTCCGATCACCTCGACATGATCTGGAGCTTCGGTGATGTCTTGATGTTGATCGTACTTGTTCTTTCGAGCGGATTGCTCTATATCGCGATCAACCTGTTTTTTGCGACGTTCTCGTTCTGGATGGTCGACAGTTTACCGGTCGTCTCAGCGGTCTTCAGTCTGAGTGATTTCGCCCGTTATCCGATGACGATCTACTCGAAGGTGTTGATGTTCGTCTTGACCTACATCATCCCGTTCGGCTTTACTGCCTTTTATCCGGCGATGTATTTCTTTGACGGAAGAGGCTATGGTGTAATGGCAGTCGCGACACCACTCGTCGCGATCATCGCCTGTTTGATTGCTTATCGGTTCTGGTTGTTTGGACTGAAGGCATTCGCGAGTACGGGATCTTGAAATAAGAAGAACCTTGAAGTGTTGCGACGCTTCAAGGTTCTTTTTGTTTCTAATCAATTTAGATATGGATTTCTTTATGTAAAATATGAAACTTTTGTTATTAAATGACAGTATAAAATATTGAGACATGAATCTGAGGGAGGGGTTACATTGAAAAAGGGATGGCTCGTATTACTGTGTTTGGTCTTGGTTACCTTATCGGGGTGTACCGTTTGGGAAAGGACAGAAAACTTCTTTTCACCGAACGACGAAACGATTAAAAACAAGACGATCAAGATTGGTCAAGAGGATCAGGTCAAGATTGTTCCGCTCTATACGCAATACAATCAGTACTTAGAAGAAGCGATGCAGACAGGAAACTCAGACGACAATACGAACAGTTACCTAAAACATGTCTTAGGTTACATCAATGAAATCGGTGAGCAACAAGATCTCGATCTAACATATATGAAAAGTTACTTTATGCTACAAGCAACTGAGTATAAAGAACAATTGATGAGTCGGACGAAAGAGCTGATGAAACAAGATACAGAGATCAAAAAAATCATTGAAAAAAGTTACACTGCTTCACATCGGGCATTACCAAAACAAACGAATACGATATTCATCGTGCCTGTTAACTCGGAATTCATGGAGCGTATGGATGTCATGGGAGGGGTCGCAGGATTGGCAACTAGAGATTGCTTCATGCTATTCCTTACCGCTGACTACGATAAGAAAATGTTGGAATATGCAGTAGCCCATGAATATCACCACACTGCTTTATATGATCGGATGAAGCTAGATACTTCCTTAGGAGAGGAAGCTAGTCCACTGATCCATTCACTCCTCCTTGAAGGGAAAGCGGATCAGTTCGCGAAACGCGTCGTTAAAGGTGTGACACCAGCTTGGGTCGAGCCATTAGAAGAAGAGACGAAACAGCGTGTTCTACGTTTAATGAAAAATGGTGAGTTAACGCAAGATGATATCATGGACGGCAATAAGGAACAGGATGTACCTATGTGGAGTATGTACCGATTAGGTAAAGATATCATGGACGCATATCTTGAAAAATATCCTTCAGAATCGATAGCAGATTGGACGACTAAAGACGCGGAAACGATTTTAAAGGATTACAAGTATAAAAATGATCTACTTTGATTCAAAAAATAGACCCGTCAGCATAAAGAAGCTGATGGGCATATTTTTATACTTTTGAAATTTTTCGAAATTAAGTCGAACGCTTTTGAACGATGGATGAACAGAAATAAAACGGCGAACGTGTTGTTTAGGAAATATCAGTTCGGGCGAGTGAACGGATAGCGTTTGACATGGCAGGGGAGACAGGATGAATCTGTTCGATGTAATCGAGGATCACTAGTGCAGCCGTTTTATTATGTGAATAGCCTGGCATCATCTCTGAGAATCGGTTGACCATTTCTGGGAAACGTTGCTCAATCCGACGTTCCGGAGCAAACGGATCAACAGATGTCGCTTCCTCTTTTTCAAATGAGGACAGAACGTGTAACAATTGACCAACGGCAAATTGTTGAATCAAACGGAAGGCTGATAATGTTTCGCCACGTGTTTCGCGACAGAGCCCGACATATAGATTCGTCAGTGCTTCATGGATGGCGTAATCGACGGATGGATGTTCGCTCGAACTGTTATGTGGTTGTGGGACTAAGCGTTCAAACGCGTCGAAGGAAGGATCGCACCACACGATACGACCAGCGGAAAATGCAATTTCAGAAAGTTCATCTAGTTCGAAGATGGCGAATTCGGCATAGATACCGTCGTCAAACATGACTTTATGTCCATCCTGCGTATTTTGAAATTGAAAGTGTAAAGGGTATGTGTTTTCTAACCAGTCGAGTTGCTCGATGAATCGAGCCTTTTTACCGGGCTTTGCGATGATGAAAAAGTCTAAGTCCGAATAGTCATCGAGTCGTTCAAGTTCTTGACCGACAGAACCGAGTCCGAGCAGGACAAGCGCATCATCTGTTTGTGCAATCGTTTGCCCAATTGCGTCTAATCGTTCCAATAAAACGTCTCTATGTGTCATCTCTGTTGCTCCCTCTTTATGGTGTTTAAATGTAAGAATTGCGGACACCTCATTAGGGAAGCGTCCGCGAGTGTCGGTAGGGCGATCAAAAATGATCGCTTTGCATCTTATGGAGCAATTGGTCGAACGTCTCGTGGTCCTTTGATGTAAAGGCACGGAAATAACGATCATCAATCTCTTCGATCTCGGGAGCTGACGTTTGAATCAGCGCTGCACCATCTTCCGTCAAGAGAATCCGTTTTTCCCGGTTGATTCGTTTTCGGATGACGAGGTGTTCCGCGAGTAACTTCTTCACCGTTTGCGAAATGGCACCGCTTGAGAGTTCGAGCGTGCGTTCAAGTGATTTTTGTGTCGCACTCTCTTGATGATACAAGGTCATCAATAAATCGAATTGGGATTTTGAGAGTCCTTTTGGTTTCAATACATCGTTGACTTCTTTCGAATAACGAGAATGGATTCGCTGAATGGTGTTCCAGTGTTGCATTGAAGATTCGAATGTGAAGGTCATGATTTTTCCTCCTCTTCTGTCACGCAGGATTGAGCTTATCGAAGAAACGGATTAATTCTTCCTGTTGTCGCGCAGTCAAAGCAGCGAATTGTTCTTGTTGAAAACGTTCATAGGCAGGCAACACTTCTTGCAGAATGGCTGTTCCTTTTTCCGTCAAGAGCAAATAGTTCGTCTTCCATTTGCGTTTGCGGGTGATGAGTTGCCGATCAAATAAACGTTTGATTCCGTGTGAAATCGTGCCATCGGTCACTTGGATCCGTTCAGCGATTTCCTTCTGGCTCGTGCATGAGGTCGTTTGTAGGCAACGCAATACTTCAAGATTCGTATGGGAGAGATCCCATTGTTTCAAGAACGCATTGACTCGCTTGATTTGTTGATTATGATACGTCGAAATCGTATACCAGCATGTCATGGGATATGTCTCTGTCATTATTGTCATGAGGAACCTCTTAAATGTAGAATGTACTGCTGATGAATTACTTTTACCATACCATATTAAAAATATGTAGTGCTACTAGTTTGAACGCAAACCCATCACTTCCCATCATTGCCTAGGAACTGTACAAAAAAGACCTGAACGTGTCAGGTCGGTTCAGGAAGGAATCCCATTCGAAAGCGTGAGATAGGAATCCGTTAACTGGAATCCATATTTCGTAAAACATTGATCTGAGACGCGTCCTTGTAAGGTGATCGTCGCATAATCGCCACGAATCGCGTAATGAGTGTACTTTTTTTCAATATCATGAATCAATGACTCAAGTAACAGACCACGCTCGCCGAGTCCTTCTTCCCGAACGTTGATCTCAAGTAAACAGAATGTACCGTATTCGGTGAGGGATGTGCGCTCCGTTCGTTCATGAAGCACCGTTAAGAACGAACGTTTTGAAATAAGGGATCGACTATGGGGTGGTTCTAGAATCGTGACGTAATAACTGAGAGCTGGTGGACGTAAATTACGCGTGACTTCGACGACTTGCCGCTGATTGTTGTACGCGAGACCAACGAATTGTTCCTGCGGATGATGCGGCACGGTCAGTCCTTCTTGCTCACAAACGGTTTGCCACTCGGCTTCTGGAATCCAGACAGCCTCTTCGGTTTTCGCTAAAGCTTTAAAGAACTTCACGTTAAACGGATGACCTCCTATAGGGTATGTAAAATGATTATTCCTATCATGCCTGATGGCTAGACAAAAAACGAGTTACAATCTGACGACAAATGCACTTCCTTTGCTATAAGTATACCGTGAAATTTCATTTTAAAACAGACTACACCTGAACGAATCGACTGTCTATACTGAATGTATCCAGTCAGGAGGCGAGCATATGAAACCAGTCGAAGGTCCGTTTTTCCATGGCACGAAAGCCACGTTGCAAATCGGTGACGAATTGAAACCAGGGCACGCGTCGAATTTTCGTGAACAACCGCTCCAGCACGTCTATTTCACGGCAACATTTGATGCAGCGAAGTGGGGCGCAGAGCTCGCACGATCTGACGCTCCGGAACGTATCTATCTCGTCGAACCACTCGGAGCGTATGAGGATGATCCGAACTTGACGAACAAACGGTTCCCAGGCAATCCGACTCGGTCGTATCGTTCGACGGAACCCGTGAAGATCATCGCTGAACTCGGAACGTGGGAACGGCATACCGATGAAGAGATTGAGACGATGAAAGCATCCCTGCAGCGGTTACGCGCAGAAGGGAAGGATACGATCATTGACTAAAAGAGCAAGGGGAGAAGACTTGCCTGTATATGATTTCAAATCGATCCAACCGACGAACGTGAACGTCATTGATCAATTATTGGTTAATCATTTGCATGCCATCCGCCTGAATCAAGACGACGAGCGTTTGATCGCGATCCTCGAAGATCCATTCGTTCCACCTGTTGAAACGATCGTTGCAGTCTATTGTGTCTATCGAAAATCAATTCTTGATCTGTTGCAAGGTAGGATTGCCTCCATCGAATCGTATGACTTTTAGAATGCATCTGTGAAAGACAAACTCATGACAGCAGAAAGCGTCGAAGGAGTGCTTGATATGGCGACATTCGTCGTCATTGCCTCAGAAGACAACACCTATATGTCTCACTATTTTATCGGCGGTGAGGCAGAGAAACTTAATTCGATACTAAATGTATGCTTTGGTCATCCGAATTTGATTGACGATCAATCGACGAAGCGTTACATCAAACGCTTCGAGCAGGATGTTTTGATCGTTGAAAAGATGGGATTCATGAAATTGCTTCGAAATGAATAGAGAAACGAATTGAATGTAAGATAAGCACTACCACGTATTTTTTTGACAGAATGCACTGCAAGATGAAGATGGAATGGTACAATATGTAAAAAGGGGGTCGTTCTAATGTCTCGCTTCAAACAAGAAAAGAAACAACCACTCGATCATCTCCGCGACGGTGTCGATCAAGGTCTCGGTAGTGCCGTACCACGTGGGCAAAACGACGGGATGCGTGGTCTTGAGATGCTCGCGGTGCTTGTCGTCCTCGGTGGAGGATATCTACTGTATCAATGGTTTTTCTAAAGCAAGAAGCATCGCCCTCATGAGGACGATGCTTCTTTTTGTTCGATTTCACTGACGATATCATCCAGTGTGACGTGAGCGAGCACCTTTTCAAGAGCAGATTGAGCGAGCTCAAAGATTGGTGTGACCGTCGATTGGATGTTTCGTCCGACCGGGCAATCTGGGTTCGGTGCGGCATGGACGCCGAACAGTTCCTTGTCCGGTACGACAGCGACGGCTTGGTAAACGTCAAGTAGCGTGATGCAAGATGACGGGCGGGCGAGTCGCGCACCGGCGACACCCGGGCGGACCTCAATCAGATCGGCTTTTTTGAGCATGCTCATGATTTTACGGATGACGACCGGATTCGTATTGACGCTGCCAGCAATCAAGTCGGATGTCATCTTCTCGTAAGTCGCAATCAACGAGAGAATATGGATGCCGACGGAAAAACGTGTACTGATAGCCAACGGATGACCCTCCTTCTTAAAAACATTGTTCTCTCATTATACGTCGTATTGTTCATTTGGCAAGAAACGGGGAATAGGAACAACACTGTTGACAAACAAAGTAATTGTAACTATATTGGTTACATGTAATCAAAGTAGTTACATATCAAAAGGAGGAATCATCATGAACATCGGAATCATCGGCGCAACAGGAAAAGCAGGACAATTGATTTTACAAGAAGCAATCACACGCGGGCATGACGTCACGGCAATCGTCCGTAACGCAGCAAAAGTGACCGCAGACGTCACGATTCTCGAGCGCGATGTGCTCGCGCTGACGAAAGACGACTTGAACGGGTTTGACGCAATCGTCAATGCGTTTAACGCAGCACCGGGTGAGGAAACGAAACATATCGAAGTCGGTCGTCATTTAATCAACGTGTTAGCAGGAAGCAAGACACGACTATTCGTAGTCGGTGGTGCTGGAAGTCTATTCGTCGATGCTGAGCATAATGTACGTGTCATGGAAACACCGGATTTCCCGGAAGCGTATTATCCGACAGCTTCGAACATGGGGAAAAACTTGATCGAACTGCAAGGGCAGCAAGACGTGACGTGGACGTATCTCAGCCCCGCTGGATTCTTTGATCCGAATGGTCAACGAACGGGAGCATATACAGTCGGTGGCGAGCAGATGATTCTAAACGCAAAAGGGGAAAGCTACATCAGTTACGCGGATTACGCCATCGCTGTAGTGGATGAGCTTGAAAAAGGTCAACATCTCAACGAGCGGTTCTCGGTCGTTGGCGAACAAGGGTGATGGTGTCAGACCGACTTACGTATTCGGTCTTTTTTAATGGACGGAGTGAGAGATACAGCGGAGGACGGATGGCATAGTAGCATGGTTTGTTTAATATGAGAATAGAAACGACTAAAGGAGCTCAAATCATGATGCGACGATGCTTAAGTATCATCAGTCTGTTAGCTGTCTTGATCGTCTGTACGACATCTGCGCAACCGTCCCGGTTCGAACGTTCGGAACCGGTCGCGACGATCGAGGATCATTACGAGGGACAAATCAATTGGCCGAGTGAAAGCGATCCGTTGATAGAACTTCACGCCAAACCGTGATCTACATATGACCGATCAAAACCCGTCTCCTTAAAGAAGACGGGCTTTTTGGTGACGTTAAATGACAGTCATTGCGCTCAAGAAGACGAAGAAGAACGTGACGCCGCTCGTCAAAATCAAAAAGGGAAGGACGATCAGTAATTCGAGATGCGGACGAAGACCGTAGTAAAGCAGAAAGAACAAAGTCAAACAGGCGGTCGTGATCGTCAACGCAAGAGAAGTCATCAAGAGATGAAGAGGTTCGACGAACGGAACGAGAGACGATCCTGTGATCGTATCGAAAGCTAAACCGAAGGACAAAAAAATGAGTAAATACAGAAGCGATTTTTGACGAAACATGCGGCATGTCTCCTTTTACTAAACGATACATTTAGTATAAAGCGTAGGTCATCTTGTTTTATCTAACAAAAATGTAAGAAAGCGGATGATTTCAAACAGCTGAATCTTTCTTGTATAACAATGTCAAACGCGTCATCAAAAAGTAAAGGAAAGCGGCGCTACTCGCGATTGCCTGAAAATAGATCGGTTGAAACAGACCTTTGAATACAAGTAACAGTACGCCACCGAGTAATAAAGCGATGCCTTGATTCAGGAGGAGGTGTGTTATCCAAGGTAGTGGACGTGAGCGAAATCGGAAGTAACGAATCGCGTCGGTCAGGATGCCACCGACCGTGATGACGATCACAAACGACAGCAAGGTCTCGAAGACACCTGGATAATACCCATAGTCCGTATCGGGCATGAGTCGTGGTGATGACGGAAGATGTTGATAAAGCATCAGAAAAATCCAATTACTCATCAGAAGTCGAAATGACAGACGGATCATGGTACTCCTCCTTTCCAGTCTTCATGAGGATGAATAGACGGGTGATCATTACATATAAAAAGGCAGCGACTACATTTCCGATGAAAAAAACCGCAGGAAGTGAACTGAACAAGATGAACGCACCGGCAAACACGAAGACCGTACCTTGATGAACGAGGAGATGCGTCATCCACGGTAGCGAACGCTTCGTGAAACGGACAGCTAACAGAGCGTCAGCAATCACGGTACCGCTGAAGAATAATAGCATGACAGCATCCAACTGTTCATTGACGAGCTGCACCGCGTAAGACAAAAACAGAACCATCATCGTCATTGATCCAAACAATTGGAGAAACAGAAAAAAGCTGAAGACGGTCCGACCGAGCCACCCGAACAGATAGGGGAGGAATGATGAGTACTTTCGCGCCGACTCGGAGAAGATGAAATAGATCAACGCTACACCTGAACAGAATAAGATGAGAACAAGCGAAAACGAATTCGATTGCATGAGCAGATAGAGGACAATGCTTGCGAATAATGCCATGATTTGATTGAGGATGGTCCGTTTTACGAAAGAAATATTCGAACGAAATAACAGGCGTGGAAGTCCTTCCGTCAAGAGTGCGCCGGTCAGAATGGCGGGACCGGCAAACAATAGACCAATCATAAAGAAGTCGTTGAAGGAAGTGCCGTATATTGTTGGATCACCCATCTCAAGCCCAGCAATGAGTGCATACAAGAAAGCGAACAATATCGCGGTAATAAAACTATTCTTTACGATAGATAACAGAAGGTAAGCCCTTTCCGACTGACGTTTAAAATAGTTTATACCAATACAACGTCAGATCGATATGTGGATTGACGAATTGTTTTAAACTATCGGCACCGCCGAGCTCGAAGCCTTCTCGCTCGTAAAAACGGCAAGCAATCAGGTTATCGTCTTGTGCTTCGAGTGACAGACCACTCAACTCGCGTTGTTGTGCCCATTTCGTCGCAGCAACAAGCAATTGGTGTCCGACGCCAAGTTTACGAAATGCTTGTTTGACCGCGATGTTTTCGATATAGGCGAAACGGTTCCAGTCACGAACAAGGCGAATGTGACCGATACAAGAAGTGCCGGAAAAGGCGAGGAGGACGATTCGATTCTCGTTTTCGATATATGTCGTCCAATCGAGTCGATCGTCAGGGAAACGGGTTTCAGTAGCGGTTTCATAGAGTTCTTCCGTATAGGACCATGTGGTACCAGAAAACTGCGGAACGATGCGTCCGATAATTGGGAATGGATCGTTGGCATGGTTGACGAATGGAATGCTCTCGAACGATAGCGGTTGAATCGTTAGCTTTTCAGTCTCTTTCATTGTCATCCTCCTTTTGTCTATAGAGATCTACTTCACTCTATTCATCATCTCCTACAGACTGAGAATTGTCACGAGGAGAGATGCGAGAACAGGTCAATTTTCGAATGAACCAGGTTTTAATTTTTCTAAAAAAGGAATTGCTTCAACAGGAACGAATACATAGTCAGAAGACGTTGAAACAGTACAGAAAGACAGCAGTAGAGGACGTGACAACATGAATATGGATACGGTCAATCAGTATCTCGATGCCTATGGATATGGCGTTATTTTCATTTTTTTATTTTTTGGCATCGTCGGGATTCCAGCACCGGAAGAATCCTTACTCGTCCTGATTGGTATCTTAAGTGGTCAAAACGAAGAACGTTTAATCTATTCAATCTTGACCGCGTATGCTGGGACGTTTGTCGGTATGCTGACGGCATATGGAGCAGGGCGCTTCTTCGGACCGACCGTCCTACGGTACGGTCGATTCCTCGGATTGACGAAGGAACGCTGGGAGCGGGTGTCAAACGGCTACATGGAACGAATCAATCGAACGATCATCGGCGGTCTTTACATTCCGGGTGTGCGGCAGATCAATCCATATTTTGCAGGCCTGAAGCGGATTTCTTTCGGTCGGTACTTTTTTGTGTCAGCAATCGGTTCCGCGCTGTGGGTCGTACCTTTTGTCTTACTCGGTCACTTTGCAGGAAAGACATTTCATATCAAGCCGGAAGTCGTACCGTATTTCGGACTTGCCTTACTCGTATTGTTCCTGATCGGAGTGCTCGTGAAATGGCTCAAGCGGAAGCGACTTGAGAAACGCGTCGTTTCAGGGAAAAACCAAGCGGGAAAAGAAGACTAAACGTTACTTTTTTGTTGAAGGAACGTCGGAACAGTTTGAAGGAGTGGACAAACGATGCAAAAAATAGTGATCTTTCCTTTTTTAAGGATGCGATCCGGTCATCATCTGGTTGCCGAAGCGATCGCCGAACGATTGCAAGGACCAGGGATTGAAGTCAAGGAAGTAGAATTGCTCAGTACGATCAGTCCATTTGCGGAATGGGTGACATCAAAGTTTTACCTGAACTGGATCCGACACTTCTCAAACGGCTACAGTCGTTTTTATCACCAGCATATTGCCGGACGTTCGAGCAATGCCCGGTCGACAGGGTGGACGTCGCATTATTTCCAACAACAGATGTTACGGATCATCCGGACGGAACAACCGGACGTCATCATCTGTACACATGCGTTTCCTTCCTATCTCTTGAATCAATTAAAAGAACGAAACCTTTGTGACGTACCGGTCATCAATGCCTATACCGATCTATTCGTCAGCCGCGTCTGGGGAAAGACGCATATCGAGTATCATCTGTTGCCGAATCGTGAGGCAAGGCAAGAATTGCACGAGCATCATGCTGTACCAAGTGAGCGCTTGTTCGTGACGGGTATCCCCGTCCATCCAGCAATTTCTGGTGGTTCCATCTTTCGCTCGACGCAGTCCCGCAAACAAATTCTTGTTGCTGGCGGAAACGGTGGACTCGGTCAACTCGAGACCTTACTGACGCAGATCGAACAGTGTCCAGAAGCAGATTTCCATGTCTTATGTGGGAAGAACCAAACATTGTATAAACGACTAGCTTCGCGACATCATCCACATATCCATCCGCTCACCTATATCGATTCAAGAGATGAGATGAATCAGCTGTATGAACGAATGGATGCGATCGTCACGAAACCAGGTGGCGTGACGGTCAGTGAAGCATTCGAAAAACGTGTACCGTTGTTCATTCAACACGTCCTACCGGGACAAGAAGAGATCAATCGTACGTATTTGATGGAGAAAGGACTTGCGTTCGCATTTCATCAAACGGATACACTCGCGGACGTCATCCGTCGGACGCTTGAGAACCCAGACGTCATGCATGCTTGGCAACAAGCAGTCACGCAGTATCAAAATGATCGTGTCATGGCCGATCAGCGGTTCTTCGCGGAACGGATTGCGGGTTGCCTGCAAGTCCATCGCCGAAAAGTAAATGAATAAAAGGGAGTTAGTTTCTATGCGTTCACGTCTTATCACAGCAGGAATTCTCGCGACACTCGCCTATACGGTCGTCCCGTACGTGGCGTCACGCGTCTTTGGATGGCGCGTGACAAAATCACTGAACTCACGATACGTCGCTTTGACGTTCGATGATGGTCCAGATCCCGTCTATACGGCAGAACTGCTCGATCTCTTACAACAAGAAGGCATTCAGGCGACGTTTTTCGTCGTGGGTCATAAAGCAGAAGCACATCCGGACCTCATTCGCCGGATACACGACGAAGGGCATCAACTTGGTATCCACAATTACGTCCATCGACCGAACTGGTCGATGCGACCGTCGACCGTCCGTTCAGGCATCGAGCGGACGGCTACAGTCATTGAACGGATCACGGGCGACCGACCGACCGTTTATCGTCCACCGTGGGGTGCGCTTAATGCTGGAGATGTCCTCTGTCCTCCTTCTTACAAAATGATTCTCTGGTCGAAGATGGCGGAGGACTGGAAGCTAGAGGGCGGGAAGGCGAAAATCAAACGGCTACTATCAAATGTGTCAGAAGGAGATATCATCTTGCTCCACGATAACGGGGATACGTTCGGCGCGGACCCACAAGCACCTGTGCAGACGATTGAAGCGCTTCGTGAACTCTTGCCGAACTGGAAAGCACGCGGCTTACAGTTTCGTCGCATTGATCAAACGTAAAAAAAAGAGGAGCTATCCGGTGCAGGATAGCTCCTCTTTTGCATGGATTAAGCATTGCGTGACATGTCGTCCTCGTCTGCTTGGAGGATCAAGCGTCGTACGACGAACGAGCGTAAGAATAAGATGAAGGTGATGAGCGGAAGTAGTAACCACCACGATTGCGTTAAAAATAAGTCATCAAACGTCGTGATCATGACGAAATGATGCCCGATGTACAGCCACTTGAACAAGGAACTGACGAACAGAATCGCTTCTGATGTCGTCATGAACTCAAAATCGGATTTCATTGCTTCACTCCTTATGGATGGATGATCTGTTTTTGCATCATCCAGCGCAATCTACTAAATAATCGAATGCGTATGATAAAGATTAAGAACGGACCGGTTCGCGGTCTTGTGTCGTCATGGCTGCCTCAGCATCGACTTCGTACAGAATGACGCGGTTCCGTCCTTGTTCCTTGGCGGCATATAACGCTTCGTCGGCAAGGATATTCATCCGCTGGGCAGCAACGTGTTTCCCATGGGCGATTCCGACGGATGCTGTGATCGAGATGGCGGAAAAACCGTCGAGCTGAAAGCGCGTGTTCGCGATCCGCTCCCGGATTCGGTTGGCGACCTTCGCGACTTTCGAAGGCGTCAAATCATAGACGAGGACCATGAATTCCTCTCCACCGATGCGCGCCGTGATATCGTGCGGACGCGTTTCTTCCTGTAAGATCCGTGCGAACTGTTGCAAGACGAGATCACCGTTCGCATGCCCGTATGTATCGTTGACATGCTTGAAGTGGTCGATGTCGAGTGCGAGCACATTGTAGACACGTCCTTCTTCTTCAAGCAACGCCGTCCGTTCGTCCCAAACACGGCGATTGTATAGTCCCGTCAAGTGATCGACTTCCGCTGATTGTTTATAGCGTTGCACCTGTTCGTTAAGCAACTGAAAATCAATCGTCAACAGGCTCGATAAGAGTCCGACCGCGAGTCCGATCGTCCATGTCGAAGCGAGCAAACGAAGAGCGGCATCACTAAAGCCGAGATTAATCGAGACAGCAATCGAGATCATGAACAAGGCCCAAACGTTCATGATGAGATTTTGCAAGAATGGTCGTTGGAGCAGCCGTTTGTGGATGAAGTACATCCCGGAGCTGATGCCAAGGACAGCAAGAAAGGCGACGACTGCTTGGGGTGTCCAACCGAAATAGAACCGAGAGCAACCGATGATTAGCGTCGCGATGATCAGTGGCGAGCGGACGCCATAAAAAGCGAGCAGAACGAGTGGCAAATGTCGCAAATCCATCCGTAACGACTCGTTGACGGCGATCCCCTTAAACATCAATAGCACCCCGAGCAGCCCGGTCGCGAGACCGACGATGAGGGTTTTCAAGCTACTTGACGCAAGACGCTGACTATAGATGATTTTGGCAATCAAATAAAAGCCGGTGAAGGCGATGCAAGCATTCAATAACAACTCGGCAATGAACATCGGTTCCACATCCTTGAGTATGATACCTTCACGATAGCAGTTTGATAAACGATGTCAACGAGAGACACTCAAAATTTTAGTAAATCAGGTAAAGACTTGCTTCGATATGATCATTTGGTAAAATAAGAGAGCTTTAGGGAAAGGGAGGGATGAGGTTGGAACCGAAACATCTAACGATTGAAGCGCGGAAGTTTGACGGACGTCCGCACTACTCGTGGGACGGAGACGTTCTTGTTCAGACGGAAGCGTATCTGCTCGTCGCGAATACGCCAGTGCGGACACTTTTACATCATCGTCGCGAAGCCGTTTATACATATGACAATTATAGTCTGGAATTCTATCCGCTTGATGCTGATTTTACGGTCGGTCTCGATATAGAGCGGACGGGAGAAGTGACGTACTACTGTAACATTTGCTTACCGCCGGTACTTCAAGGAAATACCTTATCGTTCATTGATCTGGATCTCGATCTCGTCCATCGAGAGGGAGTGTGGACGGTCGTCGACGAGGACGAATTTTTAGAGAACCAACAATTGTACGACTATCCGACTGATGTGATTGAACTAGCTCGTGCATCGTTACTGAACCTACAACAGCGAATCGCGCAGCAACAGTTTCCGTTTGACGGCTTTTTGGATTCATTCATCCCGACCGTCCTACAGATGAAGAGAAGGGGGAATGACACATGAAGACGATTCGTTGCCACCGGGCATTTGGTGTCTATGGATTATTGATGAAGGAGGATGCCTTACTCGTCATCGACAAGAATGGTGGACCGTATATCAATCGCTATGACTTACCAGGGGGAAGCCTCGAAGAAGGAGAGACGCTCGCTACGGCGATGCGCCGGGAATTCACGGAAGAGACAGGGCTCGAAGTGGCACTCGAACGACAGATCGGCGTCGCGGACTTCAAGCTTCCGTGGGATTGGCGCGAGTTCAACGAAGTCCATCACATCGCTGTCTTTTATCTCGTCCGACAGACGGGTGGAACGCTGAGTATCCCCGAACAATTCGTCGGACAAGACTCACTCGGTGCGCGCTGGGTCAATGCGAGTGACGTCTCGATTGATAACGCGTCACCGCTCGTAATCGAAGCGTTTCGCTGGATCGAGGAACAGCGACTCGATCTCGAGGCACGACACTTCTCGAATTGGGACGTCTTAAAATGAACAGGAGCGCTCTTCGTTGACGGAGAGCGCTTTTTTACGTCTGCAATGTCATAAAGACGAATCGTCAGGAGTGTTGGTCAAACCAAGCAGCATCATCTGATTGGTTCGCATGTATTTTTTTCGAACAATCCTCGACTTCTTCCTGTCATATTTCCTAGAAAGGAGGAATCACCATGCAAGCCCCATATCTCCCGGTTCCCCATACGCTCTTACGGAGCGGGACGGCATTTGCGTCTGTCCATGAAAAGATGATCTACCTGATTCTTGAGAGCTTCAGCGGTCAGGATGGTCAAGCATTCCCGTCCTATCAAACGATTGCCGACGCTGTCCCGTGCAGTAAATCGACGGTTAAGTCATGTATCCAGTCCTTGATTGCAAGCGGTCGGATCGAGAAAGTCGAACGGTTCACGAAACACGGAGGACAGACCTCGAATGCTTATCGTGTCCTGTCCCGTGTCGACATACCGTCCCCGGCGAGTCACGAGACGACTGCTCCCGAGGTTTCTGCTGCCTCCGAAGAAGAAGTCTTGAAGAATACGACTTTAAAAAAGGAACTGATGCAGCAGTACGAAACGAATCTCGGCAAGGCGACACCACGAATCGAGCAGGAATTGCTACAGCTGGCAACAGACCATCCGATTGAGCGCATCCAGTATGCGATCGAAGAGGCGGCGCGGGCGAACAGTCGTCATTTTGGTTACATCGAGCAAGTCGTAAAGCGTCTCGCGACTGGATTACCGGCTGAACGGCGAAAACGAATAACCAAACGTTCAAGAAGAGACACTTCATTATTTCAATTACCGAATTGGATGGAACGAGAAAAAGCAGCGCAACGAGTGTATGAAGCACACCAGAAGGAGAACCAGATCATACCTGACGACGCCGAAATTGCTGAACTATTACAAGGACTGACAAGGGAGGGAGCCTGATGCAACTAGAAGAAATACTCCGACGTGCCAATCAAAAACTATCCGTTCCGGGCATGCATCCGTCTGTCGTCCGGATCGCGCGTGACGCGATTCGAGAGCTGTATCCGCATGGAATCAAACTCGGTATAGCGCAAAGTTTTCGGAGCATCGCGGAACAGAACGTATTGTACGCAAAAGGACGGACGACACCAGGACCCATCGTGACGCAAGCCCGCGGTGGACAATCAAACCATAATTTCGGTGTCGCAATCGACGTCTTTCTCTATCAGGATGGAGCATTGTTCCTTTCTCCGCCAGACGCGCGACTCCGGCGGATCGTTGCAGCGATGAAACGACGCGGAATGGACTGGGGAGGGGATTGGTCTCGTTTTCCCGACTACCCACACTTTGAACTGTACGATCATGTCAGTCTAGCGCGTCATCACGTTCCAAAACAAGGGCGCTATCTCCGGGAAAAAATCCAAGCACCGGAACTCGTCCGAGCCATTGAAAAACGCTTGGGTCTTGTGGTGACAGGAATCTTTGATGCCCGATTGACGCACGCCGTTCGAACGTTCCAACAGACATGTCGTCTAGTCGCTGACGGAATCGTTGGTCCGCAAACATGGCGTCAACTCTTTCCGGTGTCACCATGATACGACTTCAGGCGTGGATCCGTCTTTTAATACCGCTCTATGTTTTCCTTGAGTTACTCTTGCCGACGCTCGGTTTTACGGCATTGCCAGTGTCGGCAAGTGACGTCGAACGGTTCGTGACGGGTTTAGTCGGACTAGTTGGTCTACTCGTCGCTTGGTGGAAGAACAATGATGTGACTGAGCGGGCACTGAGACGAAGGCAGGCACAGGAACAGTTGGAAAACACATCCATGACCGATTGAGTAGTCTGGAAGCGTTTGGAATGTGCTAGCAACGGGCATTATTTCATACAAACGACTAACAGTTTGATTTCAAGACACCGATAGAAGGGATAGACTTTAGTCAATTAGAAAGAGAAAGAAAGGTCGGTCTTTTTGTGAAATGGTCAACGTTGCAGCGCTATTTGTTTTTGGCACTCTGTGCGCTTTTATTTACAAGCGTATGGAGCTATCAAGCTTTCCTGAAAATCGAACGAGAGAATGCACGCATCTTAAACGAGGCGATTCCCATCTCGACGGAAGCAGCGGAGTTGTTTCCGGCGTTACTAAATCTTGAACTGGTCGTTCGCAGTTACATCCTCTCACCGAACGAGGCGGATATAGCGCAGTATGATCGGACGATTGATCGGCTTGATCAAACGATCAAGCGACTCAATCAACTCGATGAGAATCATCCAATCATGCGAAAGCTCGTTCGGACGGAAGCGATTCCCCGGATCGAGACAGCAACCCGGTTTTATGATGCCCAACTGGCACTCGTTCGAAGCGGGGATCAAGCAGTCGCTGAGGCAAAACGCTATCAAGGAATGCAATATATCGAGACATTTCGTCCGATCGATGCCCGTCTACGGACGGACGTCAACCGAATCATCGCCGAAGCAACGAATCGTTCCGAACAAGCATCGAGTGCTGCGAAATGGGTCATCGTCGTCGTCGCAAGCATCGCCGTTCTTGTCTTGATCGCCTTCATCCAGACGTTTCGGATGGAACGCAGTAAACGAGCCTTGATTCATCGTTCGCTTCACGACGCCTTGACCGGTATCCCGAATCGGCGGGCGTTCGATGAACGATTGGAGCAACTCCTTGAAGAAGCCAAACAACAGCAGACACCACTCTCCCTGATTTTGATCGATGTCGATGCCTTTAAGTCGTATAATGATACGTACGGTCATTTAAAAGGGGATGAATGTTTAAAGGAAGTCGCCCGCGTCTTGAAGCGTCAAGCACGGCATGGACAAGTCGCACGGTACGGTGGAGAGGAATTCACAGTCTTGTTGCCGCGTGGAGCAGAAGAAGCCCGGCACATTGCAGAACGCATCCGACAGGACATTCTCGACTTAAATATCGTACATGAACGGTATGAACCACTTTGCCGGGTCAGTGTCAGTCTTGGTTTGACGTCACTTGTACCCGAAGCAGAGATGACGGAAAAAGAGATGATTGACCAAGCCGATCAAGCGTTGTATCGGGCGAAAGAGAATGGTCGGAACCAAATCGGTGACATGGCAGGGTAATGCTTAATCAGATGGGAATGAAGATGGGTGATACACCTGGGATTTGTTTTTGAAGAAACCTACGATATGGAAAATGCTGCTCGAATAATCTTAGATAATTTTTGTATAGACATTCAATTTCTTAGATACAGTTACGCGACGAATACCGATGGGTCACATTGGGGCGAGGAAAAAGGTCTTCCGAAAGATTGGCGTCCATTGCTGAGTCATCATTACGGTAATGCCTCGCTCGTTTTCTTTGCGTATCATGGTTTAACGACAATACCTGTTCGAATGACGATTGAAAAAGAACCAGACTGTTTCGGTTTTCAATTCGGTTTCCAAGAAGAGAATTTAACTGCGTGGTCACTCGATCAGCAGGAGACGATTTTCATGGAGGATATGCAGAGGATTGCCGATCGATCGAATGCTTTATATGCCTATTGTGATTTTGATGCAGAAATCGAGCATGCGATAACGGAACGGGAACGCATCAATCGAGAATATGCGATCGTCTACTGGTCCAAGGAGCAGACTTTTTTAAAAAACGCATGGAAAATCGATGGTTTTACAGACCGATGAACACAAAAATACCCCGCGTGAGAGTTTGCTTCTCATACGGGGTATTTTAAAGTTCATTGTAAGATGACGCAATACGATCGATCGGAAATGAGAGGTGCCGATATGATGTAGACCGTTTTGACGGGAACACCCCCGACACGTGCATCGAGTTGTGTGAGCTGAGACCGAATCTTGCGGCTTAAACCATAGCGAATTTCAGTACTAAGTTCATCGACATCTTCTTGTACGTGTAAGAGAAGTTGGAACGGTTCAAGCGAAAAGATTGAAAAATCACAGGAAATCCGCGGATCTACAAATTTCTCATTCAATTCGTTCTTAATGTAATAGGCTTCTTGGGCACTGATCATCTTCTCTCACCTCACTCTCCTAATTGAAAAATTTTTCTCTACTATAGTATATATTACCCAGTTTTCTGGCAACTAATCGTCTGATTTTGAAAAAAAGTCAATTCAGTCTGTAAAGTCCTCTAAAATCTTTTTTCAAGAGCAATCACATCTGTAAACACAAAAAAACCGCCAAGCTTCAATGCGCAAGGCGACTAGATTCAAGAAATTGATGACTGGACTTGGCAGTTCCGAAGATATCGCTCCATCGCTTGAACGAAGAAGGTCAATTGATGTGTCGAGATGACCGGCATTTTCCCATATCGCACTTCAAAGTAGAGCGGATCAACAGGAGATGGAAACGCAATCCGGTCGAACCATTCTGTTACTGTCTCGTGGGTCCGGCGTCGTAAGGAAAGCGGCAATTGTGCATTAAAGTGAGCGAGTTGTTTTCGAATCGAGTCAGCAGGCAGGTCTTTTGTCTCATAAATGAAGATTGGAAATCGTGGCGGAAGCACATACCCTGATGGATCGATACGCGGTCGACGCAACCACTGGAGATATTGCCAGAAAAACCAGCTACAAAACAGGAGAACGAGACATAGTACGAGAAGATAAGGAGGTGTCGTCACCGAAGAATCGAACCCTGTCCGGAACCATGGAGCTGGTGGATCGACTTCGCTCATCGTGACCGTGCTTTCACCATAAGACGTTCCTTCTTCGATCGTATCGAAGATCGATTCCTTTGGACCGCAACGGTCGACGCAATATGTATTCGTTGCTGAATCAATTCGTCCAAGAAGTGACGTATAGAGCGACGGGACGAATTGTTGCACGGTAAGTAGTAGTAGACAGACAAGTGGAATAAGAAGTAATAGGCGAGTGCGAAGCGTTTTCACGATAGGGACACCTCCTTTGACGAGTACGTTTAACAGACTTTCGCTACACAGTATAGCAAAAGTGGAGAGGGAATATTTTGATTTTTTCAAAAAATAGTCATTGATTTAGAAGGGAATGAAAGAGATGGATTTACGAACGAGTTACCAAGAAACGACGAAACGTTTAGATGGACATGGTAGTCGGACGGTCGGCGTGTTACAAGAAGCGTTGCAGGGCGTTGCTGCCGATCAAATGAGCGATATCTATGGTAACGGCGAATTAATCAAGACGTTTGAGCGCAAGATGGTAGACTTACTCGGACACGACGATGCGGTCTTTTTCCCGAGTGGCACGATGGCGCAACAGATTGCGCTACGTATCTGGTCGGATGAACAGAACAATCGTAAGGTCGCTTATCACCCGCTCTGTCACCTTGAGATTCATGAACAGGACGGCTTAAAGAAATTGCACGGGATAGAACCAATACTAGTCGGAGAAGCCGATCGGATGATGACGATAGACGACGTCAAAGCTTTGCCGGACGTCAGCTGTCTGTTACTCGAACTACCACAACGCGAACTCGGCGGATTGCTTCCGTCGCGTGAAGAACTCGAAGTGATTTGTGCGTATGCCCGCAAACAGAATATCCGTCTTCACTTGGACGGTGCCCGTTTACTTGAGGTCTTACCGTATTATGAGGCAGAAGCTAAGGACATCGCGCAACTGTTTGACAGTGTCTATATCTCTTTTTATAAGGGACTCGGCGGTGTCGCAGGAGCAATCTTAGCTGGACCAGAACCGTTTTGCCAAGAGGCACGGATCTGGAAACGTCGCTACGGCGGTGACTTGATCAGTCTATATCCGTATATTCTGTCTGCCGATTTTTATTATGAACAACGAAAAGACCGCATGGCAGAGTACCATGCAGCCGCAAAGGAGCTTGCGAGCAGATTGAATGCGATTTCGGGCATCTCGACTCGTCCCCAAGAGCCAGTCTCGAACATGTTTCATCTCTACTTCAAGGTAGAAAAAGCAGTCGTCGAGGAAAAATTGGTTGAAATCCAGTCGCACGGAAAAGTAGGTATCGCTGGTTATCTAGTTGAGAAAGAGAGCGGCTGCGCGACGGAAGTCAACATCGGCGATAGTTTTCTTACGTTGACGCCTGACGAACGTGAAACAGTCTATCGTCAATTGACGGAGGCGTTCTCCGAGGATTGAACAACATCAGGAGCGGGAATTGTAGGATGGAGGCGACGATAGGTGTCGACTTTTTCTGCAATCATTCGCTCCGTTTCTTGTAATGCTGCCAGTTGTGCTAAGACGTTCGCATGGTGGGCTTCAAGCAACGCGAGCCGTTCTTGCGTCGTATCCTGCTCGCCGTGAGCAAGGAACAGCGTTACGTAAGAACGGATTTGCTCGATTGGCATATGCGTTTCGCGCAAGCGGAGGACGAACCGAAGCCACGTCACATCTGGGTCGTCGTATCGACGTTGACCGTTCTGGCGCTTCGGAAACAGTAGCCCTTCTTTTTCGTAATAGCGGATCGTATGGGCACTCGTATCGGTCAATCGACTGATTTCAGAAATCGTATACATACATCTCACCTTTCTGCTTGACTTAGAGTTCACTCTAAGGATTAGACTCTCACTATACCAAATCAAAAAGGGGATATGCTACATGAAGTACACGGTCATTACAGGAGCAAGTTCAGGAATTGGATATGAGACAGCAAAACTACTCGCAGGAAAAGGAAAATCACTCGTCCTCGTCGCACGGCGGACGTCTGAGCTCGAAAAACTTCGGGATGAAGTCAAACAAATCTCACCAGATAGTGATGTCATCCTCAAGTCGGTCGATCTCGCAGATAACCAAAATGTCCATGATTTATATGAGGGACTAAAGGAACTCGACATCGAGACGTGGATCAACAATGCTGGATTCGGCGATTTTGATCTCGTCCAGGACATTGAGCTCGGGAAAATCGAGAAAATGCTTCGCTTGAACATCGAGGCGCTAACGATTCTATCGAGTCTGTTCGTCCGCGATCATCATGACGTTGACGGAACGACGCTCGTCAATATCTCGTCAGCAGGTGGCTACCGGATCGTGCCGAACGCGGTCACGTATTGCGCGACGAAGTTCTATGTCAGTGCTTATACAGAAGGGCTCGCGCAAGAACTGCAAAAAGGTGGGGCAAAACTCCGGGCGAAAGTACTGGCACCAGCTGCGACTGAGACAGAGTTTGCGGATCGTTCGCGCGGCGAAGCAGGTTTCGACTACAGCAAGAACGTCAAAAAGTACCATACGGCGGCTGAAATGGCAGGCTTCCTGCATCAGTTGATTGAAAGCGACGCGATAGTCGGCATCGTCAACGGTGAGACGTATGAGTTCGAATTGCGTGGTCCATTGTTCAACTACGCAGGATAAAATGGAGCAAGGTCCCTTTTTCGAATGAGAAAGGGACCTTGTTTATGTAAGCATAATTGATACGAATTTCAGCAATGAATCAAAAAGGGACATCCATCATTTATTTTTTAAAGAGTTTTTTCCTAATTTCCATACGACATAGACGACTGCGCCAATGATCAGAAGATTCATCAAGGCGCCGAAAATCATGAATTGCCCCACGAGTTAACCACCTTTACGTACTTTTTTTAGAGCGATAAGCATCCTATTTACGTTTTCGCTTTGAAAATCTCAAGCTGATAAAAAATAACGCCATCAGCACGATAGCGATGTTCACGGCTAACGTTAATCGCTCATTTTCAATCATTCGACCATTCAAGAGATTCAAGATGATAACAAGTAACATAAATGACAATAAAAAGTATTTTATGGATTTTTTTATCATAAATAACTTCCTTTTTTTGTGGTCTTATATTAGTTTATACATATCTAGTTTTTAAAACAAGGGGAATGGAATCTGGAAATACGATATTTTTCTTATTTCTACTCGGGAGTGATGGTATGAAACGAATTTATGTATGGATTACGATAGTGATGATTCTAGGAGTGGGCATCATCGGTGCTTCTGCCTATAAATCGTTTTACTATGATGAAAAACAAGAAGTCACTCAGGCAATCGATCATTATCTGAAGCAACAGGATTATATGACATATGTGAAGAACAAGGAAATTCGATACGATACGAGCACGGGTGAATTCATTGCGCAGGTCGTGTTCCAAGATGAACCGGAAAATGAATATGAGATTTATCGATCGGGATCTCATCGCTTTAAAGTCACGGGATTCAAAGACGGCGAACAAATTACGAACAAACAAGAAGGACGGTATATTTCAGAGTATTGACAGCAAGGAGTCAAGAATGGAAGTGAGATGACAAAATGAAAAACATGATCTTTTTAGGAAGCGTCGTTGCGCTACTCATGGTACTCTTTTCACTTCATTACGGATTTCACGTAACCAGTGATACAACGCTTAAAATATCTTTATTGGCTTCTCTGATCGTTGTATTGATCGCGCGGAACAAATGGAAGATTTCGTTTTAATGGGAGATTGAATCGGATGACAAAAGATTGTTTGGAGGAAAAGATAAGTGAACGTCAGTGAATTTTTTGACTGGAAAATCAACTTAGATGATGAACTGTATGCTGTCATTGATGAGAAGGCGAGAAAAATGGTAGTGATGGGGGACTTCATCGAACTGACTGCGGTCTTGTGGTTGGATCGAAATGATGTCCTTCAGTTAAAGCCGACATGGGATTGTGTCATATCCATCGATGATGCTACAAAACAAATTACGATTCGCTCGGCAGAATCACTGAACATGAAAGAAGAATGTTAAGAGGTACATAAATCGAGTTCATTCGTGCGATTGCTGAATGGGCTCGATTGTTATTTAAAATACGATATCTATTTTAATTCATGTTGAACGGAGCCAATCACTTCAACATGATGCTGGTCGTATACAGTCGTCAGTACATGATCTTCAACGATTTCATAGTTGTATGTATAGTCTGGTTCATTCGTGTATTTGATTTCCGACACGTATCTTCCGGTCTTCGACTCAAAGATCGTTTCTTTTTTTGAAATATCTTGGTCGTATCCTGATTCAACTAACATTCGTTCAATCTTGATTTCAGTCATCGTTTTAGAAACGAAGAGGTAAGTCGGATAGGCAGTTATCAAGATGACGAGAACGATAAGTGTATAGATGAGTGGACGTACTTCTTTTTTCATACAATCATATCCGTTTCGATGAAATGAATAGAGAAGCTAGGTTTTCTATATTGAAGATGAGGAGAGATATGTGATGGGAAAAAACAAAGACGAGATACCGTACTATATGAGGAACGTTCCGTTCTTCTTCCTAACGGCACTCCTCGCACCCGTCGCGGTACTACTTGTACTGCTCAATTGGGATAAGCTCTCTACACAAATGAGAAATAACCATTTAACGTTTTCAATCCTAATGACTATGTTATATATCTCAAAAATACTGCCTGACGGCTTATTTAAAATCATATTCGCGGTTTTTACGTGGATGTTGATTCTTTTTGTGACATACATCTACTTCGGTGGCGGAAGAAAAGGAGGGAAACCATGAGTAAGTATCATTTATCAAGCATTCGGTTAGTTCTTATCGTCGTCATTACGTCGTCGATCTTATATTTCGGCTTCGACTGGGAACTCGGGTATGGCATTATCTGGTTGATTGGTTTAGTAGGATTTACGATTTATCGCAACTTTGAGGCTGCTCGGAACGAAAAAATCGAAGCGCAAACGAAGAACGATTGATTTCATATGAAGTCCATCGTTCTTTTTAAATATGACCCCACCGAACTAAATCTTCAAGGTAATCACGATACGATTCCTCGACTTCTACTTCCGTCAATTCTCGCGCACGAATGACGAGGTCTCTTACGTCAGAATCGGCAAAATATGCACCGCCGACGAGAGCATATAAGTAAGAGCCGATTACTTCGGATTGATTCCGGACTAAAAAACCGGTGATGTGTGTACCATCGAGACTCTCTAAGACGATATCAATCCGGCGTCCTTCCATCTCATCGAGAATCAATTGATTATAATCTGCTTCTTTCTGAGTAGCATATCGGTATCGTCGGTTTCTCCTTTTGTTATCTTGAATCTCCCACTCGAAATCCTCTAATTCCTTAGGCGTGAAAAGCGAATCCAAGATAGCAGCGTCATCAATCTTCAAGCAGCAAAAGATGGCATCGTATTCGAGTTGATCATCATTCACTAAATCCGAGATGTCGTCTTTCGGGATTTCGATTGCATTATAACGCCGGCATACGCGCTCGATGACCGTTTCTTTTTTTAACGTCAACTGTTGCTTTCGGTGTTGGAACTTGTGAGATGCTTTTTCATAATCCATGCTGGTCACCTCCGATGATAGTCTGTTCTTCTCCAATATATTTGTGTTCGACTGTATTTTAACACAAATAGACCGTTGGATTAGTCCGACGGTCTACGCTCGTTATTTGTCGTCCTGTAGAACACATTTCATCGCCTCAGATCATTTTATATCCCATTCGCCTCGCCTCGATGAAAGCAGAAGCAAGAAAGGCGAATACTCCCCAAAGAATCCATGCTGCCCCACGTCCGACGAGTAAGGGATCCGTTCCATATAGCGATGTGCCCCACGTTAGAACGATTCCGTCTAAGAACGTAGCCACTAACAGTCCGAGACTGACACCTGGCACCATCTGTTCAGCATTCAAGCATGCAACTTTTTTTATGATGATGACGGAAATCCACGAAACCGGTAAACCAATCAGGAAGGCAATCACGTTTCCAACATTTTCGAACATGCCGATTCCAGATCCGAATCTGACTGACAGGGCACCGACGAACCAAAATGCTGCACCAAGTACGACCAAGACGATAGATTGTCCTTTCGAGAATAGAGGGGGCTTATCATGTGTCATTTGTATTTCCTCCTTAAATATGTAGTATTTACTACATAAATAAATGTAGCATCTGCTACGCTTTTTGACAATGCCATGGTGTATCGATTGTAACTGTCACAATATTTTTATCGAAGTGATTTCGTTTTCGTGAAAAACAACTTGAATAATCGCCGATTCAGCTATAAAAAAGGTCAATCGATGACGATAGATAGGTACAGATTGTTCTTTTGAAAAACTGTCTTAGTACATGAACGATACATGGAAGGAGTTAATGACACCATGAATGAAACCTTACCGAGACCGCTACGCTCACCAGCGATTTTGTCGAGCCTTGAAGCAAACGTCGCGATGATCTGTTTTGATCGCCAACGACGCGTCGTCGACGTCAATGACTTGTTTGCGAAAACGATGAAATATAAACGAGACGAGATGATTGGCTTACAGCACCATACGTTTTGCACACCAGAATTCGCGAACAGCCGTGAGTATCAGGACTTTTGGACACGTCTGTTTTCGGGCTTCAGTACAGCGGATAAAATCAAACGAGTCGATGCCCGGGGCGACATCTTGTGGCTTGAAGCAACCTACATGCCGATTTTTGAAGGAGAAGAGGTCGTCGGTGTCGTCAAGATTGCGAGTAACATTACGGACCGGATCGACCGCGTGCAAGGATATGCGAAAAGCTTCCAGACGCTTGCTGAAGGACTGAATTTGCAATCGGTTCAAGGATCGAAAGAGGGCAACCAGCTTCAAGAGACGATGACTACGATCGCGAGTGAAACGGCAGAAAACCAACAGACGTTCGAAACACTGTATGACCAAGCCATCGAGATCACGAAGATTGCTGATACGATCAAGGAGATTGCGGCCCGGACGAATTTATTGTCTTTGAATGCGGCAATCGAAGCGGCACGGGCTGGGGAACACGGTAAAGGCTTTACCGTCGTTGCCAGTGAAGTCAAAAACTTATCGGATTTAGTCGGCAGTGCAGTCGTCGAAGTACGCACGAATACGGAAACGATGAACCGTCAAATCATGGCGATGATGAAAAAGATTGAAGCGTCCCATCTCGAAGTTGCGTCGAGCCTTGTGACGGTAAAAGAAACGATGCAACGCTTTACTGCGATCGAAGAGGTCGCACGACAACTCGAGCAGCAAACAGAGGATTTTCGGTCGTTTATTTGAAATGGATATGGAAAAAGCGATGGTAATGAGCCATCGTTTTTTTGTTTAGTCAGATGAGTCGTTTTAGAAGAGTAAAGGCGTGGGATATAACAGATGAGCCCGTTGACCACAGAACGGAGGCACGTTATAATTCAAATATACGTTTGAATGTAAGGTAAAAGGAGGCAACGTCATGGCACATGATCATCACCACCACCATCATCATACCGACAATAAAAAGGTACTGCTCTTATCGTTCCTGATCATCACCGCGTTCATGATCGTCGAAGTCATCGGCGGGATTTGGACGAATAGTCTCGCGTTGTTATCGGACGCAGGGCACATGTTAAGTGATTCGATTTCACTCGCGATCGCCCTGTTAGCCTTCCAGTTCTCGAGTCAAGCACCGGATGCGAGTAAGACATTCGGTTCAAAACGCTTTGAAATCTTAGCCGCTATCATAAATGGTGTGACGCTGATCGTCATCGCCCTTTATATTTTCATTGAAGCCATCCAGCGCTTCATCGATCCACCCGCTGTCGCAACGACCGGGATGCTGATCATCAGTGTCCTCGGGTTGCTCGTCAACATTCTCGTTGCCTGGATCATGACGCGCGGCGGTGGACATGAACACAACCTCAACATGCGCGGTGCGTATCTACATGTGTTAAGTGACATGCTCGGATCGGTCGGTGCGATTGCAGCTGCTCTTCTGATCATGTTCTTCGGTTGGGGATGGGCGGATCCACTGGCAAGTGTCATCGTTGCGATCCTCGTCTTACGGAGCGGCTATTACGTGACGAAGGCATCCGTTCACGTCTTGATGGAAGGAACGCCGAGCGACGTCGATATCGATGAGGTCGTTTCGACGATTCAGACGAACGAAGCCGTCCTCGGATTACATGATCTACACATCTGGTCGATCACGAGTGGGTATAACGCATTATCGTGTCACGTCGTCGTCAAGGAGGACATGACCGTCCGGGAATCGGAGTCGATTCGCGAACAGATTGATCACGATTTAAAACACGTCGGGATTAACCATGCAACGATCCAGGTCGAAACGGATCAGCATGCTCACGGGAATACGTTGTATTGTGACGGTAAACACGAATCGCATACGCATTAAAAAAAACGAGCACGCGTCCAAGTCGGACGTGTGCTCGTTTGCTTATGCTCAAATGATCGGCACCGTTGGTAGAAACAGCGTCGCGAACAGACTGATACTCAAAAACATCGAGTATCCGAAAAAGGTCGTTTTGGCATTTCCAGCAGCTCGGTTACCTAAGTACATGAAAAAGACGATGGATAAGAACGTCAAACCCGTCAATACGGACGAGTGGTGTTGATCCGGCGAAGGAGCAAGCGACTGGACAAGATGCGCGAGACCAAGCGGCAGGACGATCAAAAGAAAGTAGTAGCCTAGACGTGCCTCGGATGGGACGTCGACCTGTTCCTGTTCGGTTTCATAGTCATAACGCGTTTGCGTTTTCATGGATCTTCACCTCCCTATGCGTTTTAGTATAGCGAATGAACATGTCGGCTCTGTTACAGACGGGTAAGAATGCCTTAACAGACGATGACGATGTGATGACGAAAAAAGAATGGGCAGCAATTGAGAAAAATTGTAAGATGGACAAGAAGTCGTTTTAGGAAAGGAATAAAGCATCATGTCACGTGCGTTTCGTTTTATGTATGTCTCGGATTTGTTATCGACCGTCGGGACGAGTTTCGTCTATATCGCGATCTACTGGTTGAGTGCGGAACAGATCAGTGCTTCTGGCGTTGCCTTGCTTGCGACCGGTGTCTTTTTAATTCGTTTTCTTGTCTCAACGTTCGTCGGACCATGGATCGACCGATTCGTCAGTGCATCGTTGTACCAAACGTCGCTACTCATTCGCTTGCTTGCACATGGGATCACGTTAGCGGGAATCGGTCTGACGGACGTCGTCCTACCGTGGTTACTCGGCTTACTCGTCGTGCAGACGATTCTGCAAATCATTGGTGGCAATGCTGTCTTCACGTGGGTCGTTGATCTAGTCGAAGATGACCAATTGCCGCAAGCGAATGCTTATCTTGCAACGATTGAGCGGATTGGTACGTTGAGCGGATTCTTGCTCGGTGGGATGATAGTCGCTCATTTCTCGATCGCGAGTATCTTATGGCTTGACCTTGGATTGCATCTCGTCGCCTGGTTACTCGTTCGACATATGACAGGGCAAGTCGCAGAAGGGGCGCGTCAAGTATCGTACCGCGAAGCGTTGCTCGAAGGGATTCATCACGTTGTCCATGACGGTCGCCTGAAATGGATCCTCGGTTGTGCGATCCTCGCCAACTGGATGATCACACCAATGAATACTTTACTTGCGCCATATGCCAAGAATGTCTTATCGGGAAATGCCCAGACGTTTTCTGCACTCGAACTATCGACGGTGATCGGGGGAATCGCGATGTCGCTCCTTTACGGAAAATGGGTCGCCTCCGTACGACAGGATAAGCTGTTTCGTTTTGCCGTCGTCTTGCAAGGTCTCGCGATTGCGATCGTCGCTTATGTCTCATTCGTCCCAGTGGCTGTTGGCGGTTTCGTCTTGCTCGGGATGGCGCTGACGTTATTCGGGATTCCGTTTGCGACCTTGTTGCAGCGCTCGACGCCTGCGCATTTGCTCGGCCGGGTCCGGACGGCGATGGTCGCAGCATCAACGGCGTGTTCCGCGCTCTGTTACGGATTGTCGTCGTACTTGACATCGTTCTTTAGCATCTCATTCGTTTTCCTGTTCTTTGCCTTAAGTGGTCTTGTGATGACCAGTGTCTGGTTACTTCTTCATCGTACCGTTTCCTTTACTGAGGTACGACAGGACAAGGTCGGATGAAATATCCGCCTTGAGGTGGAGGTAAGCGGTTTCGCGCTTATGTACACTAGAGATAGAAATGAACGATGAGGAGTGGAGTCGATGGAGAGTTTATGGATCACAGCGTTATTGTTTTTGATTCCGATTAGTGGGATGACGGTCTTTTTGAATGTACTGTGGCGCCGAATGGAAACGGAAGGCGTTTCGGAGTAAGGATGAACTAACTAAACAGTGCGTCTGCTTACCAATTTTAGATTGGACAGCGGACGTTTTTTTCATTTGAGGCATAAATGGTCGTAGAAGAATGACCTCAGATTCGTTAAATCAACACTTCCCGTGTAAACTGATGTAGTAAGTAGTTTTATGATGTTTCGATTGAACATAAGGGGGATGAATCACCATGAAAGCGATCACTACAGGTATGAATGGAACAGTAGCACCCGTCGTTGCGGACGTCTTAGCAAAGCACGACATCAAGACAGTCGCCTGGGACCGGACGAAAGTCTCGACGACTGACGAATCTCAGATGCGAACGTTTTTTGAATCGGAACGACCAGATTATTTCTTACATATCGGGATGGGATCCGTCAGTTGGACGGAAGCGCTCGTTCGCTTGTGCCAGGAATACAAGATTCCGTTTTTCTTCACGAGTACGGTGTCTGTTTTCTCGGACGACGTGCCGGCACCGATTGACAAGGACGCTGTTCCGGATGCGACCGATGAATATGGTGCTTATAAGATTGCTTGCGAACAAGCGATTCAAGCGCTCGATCCACAAGCGAAGATCGTCCGGATCGGCTGGCAGATCGGAACGGAAGCTGGTTCGAACAATATGGTCGATTTCTTCACGAACGAGATGAACCAGCACGGCGTCATTCGGGCGAGTCAAAACTGGTATCCGTCGAGTTCAGTGCTTGAAGATACGGCAGAAGCGCTCGTTACGATTTTACTTGAACAGGAAGCGGGGCTCTATCAGTTGAACGGTAACGAGCGTTATTCGATGTACGACTTAGCGCGTGCCTTGAATACGCTTCATGCGAAAAACTGGACGATTGAACCGGTCGATGAACCACGCCGTGATAACCGAATGGCGACGGACGTCGTCTTGGTCCGTCCATTGTCAGAACGATTGCCCCTCTAATCAAACATCCCGCTCTCCTTGACGTGTGTCAAAGAGAGCGGGATGTTTTTTATTGTGCAACTGGAGTTTCTGCTGCAAAAGCAAGCGTTGGTCCAAAGATTTCGTAATGCAGTTTGTCGGGTGACGCCGTGAAGTGTTCGATCACATATTGAATCATTGCTTCCGGACCACAGACGTATGTCGAATCCGTGATACCTGCGATAACGTCTTTCGGCAGGCGACCCGCTTGATCCATTGCCTGGTGTTCTGCGTAACGAATGACGCGTGCGCCACGTTGCTCAAGCAAGGCAAGTTGCTCGTTAAATGGACGATTGCGTTCGTCTTGGACAGCGTGATGTAACGTGACCTGTCGACCAGCAGCTAACGCTTCGTCAGCCATCGCAAGCATCGCTGTGATCCCGATCCCACCGGCAATCAGCACGACTGGTTCGTCTGACGCATCGAGTGTAAAAGCACCCGCCGGCGCACTAATGAACACCGTGTCACCGACTTGCGCTGCATGTAAATAGTCCGAGACGATGCCTTCTCGTTTGACACCAATCGTATATGTCTCCGTGTTCGATGCCGTCGTCAGACTGTATTGACGATTGTGCCATAAGCCATCTTTGTCTTGAATCCGCACCGTGATGTATTGTCCGGCTCGATAAGCGGGGAGTGGACCGTCCGTGCGGAAGGTCAAGGCGCGAATCCCATCCGCTTGCTCCTCGACATCCGAAATCTCGACTGTCTGATATCCGGAAAATCCTTTTGCTTGTTCATCCTGTGCGTAAAGTTCGGCTTCAAGCGTGATGAACAGATTGGCAATCTCCCCATATGCTTCTCCCCACGCGCGCAAGATGTCTGGCGTTGCGGCTTCTCCTAAGACATCTTGCATCGCCCCGAGTAATTCGTGCCCGACGATGGGATACATCTCCGGTTTGATTTGTAGACTGCGGTGTTTATGGAGCACAGGTAATAAGACCGGCTTTAACGTCTCGAGTTGATCGATGTGAGCAGCAGCGGCATACACGGCGGTCGCGAGTGCTTGCGATTGACGGTCGCTTCGTTGATTCGATTGATTGAAGACGTGTTTCAGTTCCGGATGAGCCTGAAACAAGCGCTGATAAAAGACTTTCGTGATCGCGGCACCGTGCGACGCGAGGACTGGAACAGTCGATTGAACGATTTGAATGGTAGAGGTTGATAACATAAGACCACTTCCTTTTCTCTAAGTAATGAAGACAGTCTTAGTATTTCGCAGCCTCACCTTTAATACAACATTTAGAATACTAGATTAAAGGATACCGTGCGTTTTGTCACAAGCAGGTCAAGATTTCGTCAACGATTCGTCACGATTGGTTGGAGATCCAGAGCTTCGAGAAATCAAAGTAACCGAACGAGTCAATCGTGATGTTTTGCAATTCGATCGGATACGGAATCAGTCGTGTATCGTGATAGAACGGGATGAAGTACGATTCGTCGATCAAGTAACGCTCGATCGTTTGATGGATCGGAAGCCAGTCTTCGAACGGTGTCGCGTCATATTGTTCGATCGATTTCAACATCTCTGGTATCTGCTGAAACAGTCGGATCGGTGGTGAGAACGTGTTCGTCATGAACTGATAAAAGGCGTACTGGATATTTCGCTCGAACACTTCGGCATGGATGGCGAGATCGATCGTATCGTAGGCATGAAAATCCGTGATGCTCTCTTCAAATCCGACCTCGACGAACTCATACGGAATCCCGTCTTGATCAAATCGCTGACAGAGCCAGCGTGTTACCTTGTCCGTAAAGTCAGTCAGCTTGATTCGGATCGGTTGCGTGAAAAAGACGGCAGGACCATCCGGGACAGTATACGGTTGACTATAGGACTCAAGAAAACCACAGTCGTTCGGTTGTGCCCGTTCATGGAAGTCATGAATGCCACCACGGACTTCCGCGACGAGCCGGTGGATATAATGACGCGCGGCTTTTGATTCAAACGGACCACCGGCGCGTGGATGGAGCAAGACAAGACCAAACCCGGATTGCGTTGCGATCGTATCAATCGGACTAGAATCAGAAGCCGATGTCCGGTAGACCGGGTCATATTGCTCCGGCATCTGGATGAACTCAATCCGGTCGAGCAGGGCACGGATGCCAAAGTAATTCGGGAACGCTGTCAGAACGGTCTTCTTGTCGTCATGTTGCGTCAGTTGGAACGGTCCCGTCCCAATGCCGTCCTTGATGATACTCGTATGTATCGAGGCAAGTTGCGGCAAAATTGAACTCCGACGCTGATCGAGTGTGAGGTCGACCCGGTACGGACCGTTCGAGACGATGTGTTTTACGTGCCGGTAGGAATAAGCGTAAGCCGGATAGGCAATCAAAGCACGCAGGCTCTTCGTCACTTCCTTACTCGTCAGGAGCGAGCCGTCATGAAAGCGGACGTCCTTCCGTAAGAAGAGACTGAGCGTCGTCCCGTTCCAAATATAATGATGGGCGAGTTCACCCTGGATGTTGCCGTCAACATCGATCGTAAACAGCCGGTTGAAGACGTTCTGGACGAGGTGGGCACTATGGATATCGGCTGCTTCTAACGGGTGTGTCGTCAGGAAGTTCCGTTTTCGCGGAATCAATAACGCATCAGCCGTCGTCTGTGTATAGCCGAATTTTCGTTCCAGTTGCCGCATGAAGCGTCCTGCTTGCGCCGGCGACCAGTCCCACGTCAATTCCTCCGTCACCGACTCGATCGAGTCGCGATCGATCCGTTCGAGCATCCGTTTCGCATACTCTCGTTCGACGTGGCGTAACCAGACGAGTTCACTTAAGTTGCCCCGTCCGCGACCACTCGTGTAACCAATCCAACCGTCTTCCTGCCATTTATTGAGATATCGTTTCGTTTGTTTAGGACTGAGATGGATGGCGTCGGCAAGCGTCGCAATCGAGTAGTGTCCATTTCGGCAAGTCTTCCATAACATAAAAAAGATAAGTATCCATCGTCCTTCTCCTCCTTAAAAGGGGACATCTTTTTTGAATGACGTCCATTTTTCCTGTGTCTTGTCTTGTTTATGATACAGGTAGAGAATGGAAGGTGACAATATGAAATGGAAAGAAATACCGAAACCAATTAAAGTACGTCTTATCACATCGTTTTTCAACCGGGCTGTCTCGTTCTCCATCATGCCGTTCATGGCCCTCTTGTTCGTCCAGGCATTCAACGAAGTCATCGCCGGTGCATTTTTGATCGCGATGGTCTTCGTCAGCTTCATCACGAATCTACTCGGCGGATATCTTGCCGACCGCTTTTCCCGCAAACGTCTGCTCGTCACGACTTCTGCGCTCACAGCGCTGACGTTCATCACGATGACGATCTCATTGACACTCGACTGGATGCTGTTGTTCATGGTCATTTACGCTGTCTTCTCGGTGACAAGTAATCTTGGTCGGCCGGCAATGGGGGCGATTATCATCGATGCAACGACGAAGGAAAACCGCCAAGCGGTTTATGCGCTCGACTACTGGCTGATCAATCTCTCGATCGCCATCGGTACGGCGCTCGGGGGCTGGCTCTACGTCAGTAACCAACTGCTGTTGTTCGGGATATTAAGCTTCACGTCGTCCGTTTTACCGATTGCCTATTATCTGTTTCTTGACGACACACCACGGACGTGGCAGCGTCAAAAACTACGTGGTGTCCTCACGGATATCTTCACGAGCTATCAACTCGCTTGGCGGGATCGTCCGTTCGTCAAGGTCGTTTTCGGTTCGATGTGTATCTTAGCGGCTGAGTTTTCGATGGGCAGTTACGTCGCCGTCCGACTCGCCGATTCGTTCGAACCGCTATCATTTGCCGGGTGGTCGATCAACGGGGTCCGGATGATGAGTATCATCAACATCGAAAATACGTTGCTCGTCGTCACGTTGACGTTCATCGTCCAGCGATTAGCGAAGCGTTTGTCTCCGCGCCGGACGCTCGCTGCGGGTCTCATGCTGTACACGATCGGCTACGTCGTCGTGACGAGTGCCAACAGCATGACGGCACTGATGGTCTTCATCTTCATCGCAACGATCGGCGAGTTGCTCTACTCTCCGGTCTTGAACACACAAAAAGCGAACATGATGCCAGCCGATCAACGTGGGGCGTACTCAGCGTTCGCGGGAACGTCGTTTGCTGGAGCGGATTTACTTTCTCGGTCGACGTTTCTCGTCGGGACCTTCTTGATTCCGTCGATGATGAGTGTATACCTCGGATTGATCCTCCTAACGGGCTTTGGATTAGTTTATACGAGTCTGTTCGTGAAGGAATCTGTCGAGCGAGAGCGAAACGTATCTTAATAAGGGGGAATATAGATGAACTTACCAGATACTATTGAAACGCCACGGCACCTGTTACGCCGTTGGCAAGACGACGATGCAGAAGCATTGTATGCTTACGCGAAGGATCCAAATGTTGGACCAAAAGCAGGCTGGGCGCCGCACGCGTCACTTGACGAAAGCCAAGAAGTGATCGGCATTTTCCAAGCGTCACCTGGCGAATATGCAGTGACCGATAAGGAAACTGGTGAAGTGATCGGTAGCTTCGGTTTTCACTTCAATCGTCGTCCGGACGATTCAATCACCCATGACCGTCAAGTTGAGATCGGCTATGTCCTCGCGCCTGATTACTGGGGAGAAGGGCGGATGCCGGAAATCGTCGAAGCAATACTTGATTTCATCTTCCGGGAACTGCCGATCGATGTCGTCTGGTGCGGGCACTTTGATTTTAATGACCAATCACGCCGTGTCGTTGAGAAACTCGGTTTTACCCCTGTTCTTGACCGACCATTCGTCTTAGAACGAATCGACGGTCGGACCGTGACGAGTCATGTCTACAACTGGACGCGTGAGCGGTATGAAGCAAAGCGTGAAATAACGAACACGTAATTGAAACCGACACAAGTAATCAGCGAACTTCTCTTAATCTGAGAATTTCGCTTTTTATTTGATTTGATGTGTAAAAAAAACTTTACTTTAAGTCAAAAAAACTTTACTGTTTATTTATGGTAATAAATATAGTGTGATGAAAGGAGAGATGGTTTGGGCATCAAGAGTGATGGATTCATTAAGAATCGATTAGCGGTTTTAAGAGCTGAAAAAGGATGGTCGCAAAAAGAATTGGCAGAGAAGGTCGGAGTCAGTAGACAAACCATTATTTCTTTAGAAGGAAGTCGCTACAGCCCTTCGTTGATTCTGGCGTTTGAAATTGCATATTTATTTGATAAGGATATTAACGAATTATTTCAATATGAACGAGAAGGTGAGGGAAAAGGGTGATTATAAACATAATAGTAATACCGATTTTTCTATTGAGCTTATTCGTATCGCTACCGTTTATTTTCGGTGAGGAAGGAAAAGATGAGCGGGGAAGACGAATTGTTTCAAGCGCATATACGTATACTTTTCCGATTTTTCCGATTGGTTGGTTACTGTTAGAAACCTATCATCGTAATTACGCTGACCTGACGTTTGTCGATTATCGAAATATATTAGGATTACTTATTCCTCTAACGTTCATTGTTTTAGGTGGTGTGATTTTTACATTAAAAAGACGAGTGTAAATCATTGATCCACTCAAATAACTCAAGATGTGAAAGGTGTGAAAAGTCATAAGACAAAGCAGCGACGTTTTCAAGGTGAGAGAACGTCGCTGCTTTGTCTAATTTTCTACTTAATGATTAAGTGATTAATCTGCCTGACTGTTCTTAGATGAACAGATAAAAGTAACTGCAATCGTAATCGAGGTCAAAACATAACTCACGAGGACGGCGGTAATCTCTGACAAATTAAATACAAACAAAAGCAGCAGTTGAGGCACGAAAAAGACGAACACTGCAATCGGTAAAATCCATGTCTTCGTCTTCCATGCCGTGACGAGAATCCAGGCAATTAGAAGGGCACCAATTAACCAACCAACGCTCGGAGATAACGTGATTTTGGGCGAATCAATGAGTCCGTTGACGATCAACAGTCCGACGATCAGAAGAAGATGAACACTCCCATGAATCCCGTAACGCAGGAGGCGTGGTCGAGCAGTATCGCGTAAGGCGTCTTTGCGGAACAACAATGCAAGTGTCGTCAAATAAACAGCGCTTATCAGTAAGAAGCCACCGACGAGCAGGATACTGTAAGTCATCGTGCCATTCAAGAGATTTTGTAAGTATAGAAAGCTGGAAGCACCAAGATACACTTGCATGATCGTCCAAAAGGCTTGTTTTGAATCAAATGCCATCTCGTGTGAGATCGACTGGATGTAGGCAGCAGGACTGTCACCCGTGATGGAACGAACCGATTTGCCATCCGCTTCCGCTTCAATCAGATGGTCTTCGAGTTCAAGGACGATCTCGTTCGTCGCTTGTTCATTTTTTCCCGAAGCAAGCAGGTAGACCTTCAAGTCTTCCAAAAATCGGGTTGATTCCGTTGATAGGGTCATCTCAATCATCCTCCTTTAAAATACTTTCAACACTTGTCGAAAGGTGTTGCCATCTTTCCTTGAATGCGGTGAGTTCTTCTGCACCGCTCGTCGTGATCGAATAATACTTCCGTTTCGGACCGGACGGAGAGACGCGTGAAGTCGCTTCGATCCAGCCCAGTTTTTGCATCCGGATCAACAATGGATAGATCGTTCCTTCGCTGATGTCAGAGAAACCGTATGCTTTCAGTTTCGTCGCTAGTTCATAACCATAAATCTCTTCTTCCGCGATCAGTGCAAGTAAACAACCGTCGAGAATCCCCTTTAACATTTGCGTCGATGACATCCACATCATCCTTTCGCTACTTGGTATTACAAGGTAATGATATACCAAGCTATTTTGTATTACAAGGTAGCTGGAGGAAAAAGATTCATTTCCCTGAAAAAAAGGTAAACAAATCATAAAGTAGATACGTCGCTTGTTTAGAAAAGGGAGGTATTGATCGTGGATAAGCGGAATACTGTCGTCTCGGCGACCGTCGTCTTCATCATCATGGGTATCGTCATGGCTGTCTCTGCGTTTGGTTTCGGCATTCGTTATGGTGAACCGGAGTTGTTACGTATCGCGATCTTCGGTGAAGTCGTTACAGCGATTTTTCTCGTCTGGTACATTCGTCGACATGCCACGTTTGCTGCCATCGGGTTTTCGAAACTGCAGTCGCGGGGTCTGATCTGGTACATTCCGTTACTGCTGATCGTTATCGTTCAAGTCGGATTGATCGTCAATGCGATGCTCACGACCTCGATTTCATCATCGGCACTCCAACTTGTCGGAATCGTCTTCCTGACGACCTTATTCGTTGGTTTCAATGAGGAAGTCTTGTTTCGAGGCATCATCTTACGTTACCTTCGACCGAACGAACATCCGTATCGTGCCGTCCTCATCAGTGCGCTCCTATTCTCATCTTTCCACTTGCTTAATTTGATCGCCTTGATTCCCCCAGCAGCGATGTTGTTCCAACTTGCGAATACATTCGTCTTTGGTGTGTTCTTAGCGATCATCGCACTCAAGCTGAATACTCTTTGGCCATTGATCATTTTTCATGCGTTATGGGATTTCGCGAGCATCGCAGCGGATGTCGTGAACGTCAATTTAGGCATCACTCCTCTTTTGACACAAGCTTATCTACTCGTCGCGATTGTCATTCAATTGATCTTGTTGAAACGGCACGATCTCAGTCACCTGAATGGACCGATGAATCCACGTAACGTTTGAATAGTTGACTCCTCGTTGTTTGACGGGGAGTTTTTTTGAATAAAGCTAGTATCAATGATTAATATGTAATATATTACTTGTATGAAACCTACAGATGATTTAGCCATTGCACGACTTCCTCTCAGTGAGGAAGTATATCGACGTTTACAGCATCACATCATCACTTTACGCCTCGCCCCAGGTGAGAAGGTGAACGATCAAGCGCTCGCGGAAATGTTCGGTGTCAGCCGGACGCCGGTTCGCGAAGCCTTGAAACGACTCGAGGAGGAGGGATTGATTTTTGCGAAACGGGGCTCGCGGACGATCGTGACGGAGCTTGATGCTGAACAAGCACAGCAAACCTATCCAATCATCGCGACGCTGCACGGGCTGGCAGCGCGTCTAGCCGGACCGCAATTGACGGAAGACGACTTGATGGAACTTCAGACGATCCATCAACAGTTCACGACGGCAATCGATCAACAGGAGACGGAGACAGCACTGACGTTAGACGATGCCTTTCACGATGTCTTTGTGTTGCGCAGTCAGAACGCTCAGCTACGAGAAACGATTCGCCGATTAACACCGCTGATCCACCGGCTTGAATACGCCCAGTTCGATCGACTCGGACGCCAATCGATTGCCGATCATGCGGCGATTTTGATCGCGTGCCAACAACGGGATATCGAACAGCTCGTCCAAGCGACGGAACACAACTGGAACGGACTCGGACGTCTACTCGTCTCGACCCTAAAGGAGGAGCGCTGATGCGACCGATCATGTATGGCATCCTAGCGGCGATGTTCTTTGCCGTCACCTTCATCTTGAATCAATCGATGCAAGGAGCAGGGGGGCACTGGATTTACAGTGCGTCGCTTCGCTTCTTCTTGATGTTGCCGTTCTTTATCGTCATCGTCTTGATGCGCCGAGGCATCGGGCGCGTCATACAAGCACTGCGAGCAGACATCGGCTTTTGGTTACTATACGGAACGATAGGTTTCGGATTGTTTTACGGTAGCATCTGTCTTGCTGCCGATCATGCGCCAGGCTGGTTGATTGCCGGAACGTGGCAATTGACGATCCTAGCCGGACCGCTCCTTGCACCGTTGTTCAAGCAACGGATTCCGTGGTCGGCCCTTAAGTATTCCGTCTTGATCGTCCTTGGCGTCGTCGTCATGCAGTTATCCGTCGCAGGAAGTCTATCGCTACAATCCTTACTGTTCGGTGCCTTGCCGGTGCTCGTCGCTGCGATTGCCTATCCGCTCGGGAACCGGAAGATGATGGAACGGTATGGTAACGAGCTCGACGTGTTTGAACGGATCCTTGGGATGACGATCGCGAGTCTACCGTTTTGGATCGTGCTCTCCGTAATTGCTTACATACAAGTCGGATTACCAAGTGTCAGTCAAGTGACCCAGTCCGGCTTCGTCGCCTTATTCTCAGGCGTCATCGCGACATCGCTCTTCTTCTACGCGACGTCACTCGTCCGGACGGAACCGGTCCGGTTAGCCGCGATCGAGGCGACCCAGTCGTTTGAGATCGTCTTCACCGTTCTCGGGGAGATTTTGTTTCTCCATGCGGCACTACCGACGGGACTCGCGACATTCGGGATCATCCTCGTCATGCTCGGGATGACGTTGCATAGCTTGAATCAGGTGGAGCGGACGGTCGTCCGTCCTGCGAAACGAAAAATCAATTGAGAAAGTAGGCTGTCAGATGGTTTTAACAGGTACACTCGTCAATACCGTCCTGATCATCGTCGGGACGTTGCTCGGATTGATGTTCCACCGGATTCCGGAACGGATGAAGGAGACGGTCTTGCAAGCGATTGGTCTAGCCGTCGTCGTCCTCGGGATCCAGATGGGAATGAAAAGCACGAACTTTTTGATCGTCATCGGTAGTCTCGTTCTCGGAGGTACGATCGGGGAATGGTTCCGTCTCGATGAGAAGCTCGACCGGATGGGGGCATGGCTCGAACGTAAAATCAGTCGCGGTCGACCATCGAATATCGCCGAAGGCTTCGTTACCGCGACGTTGATTTTCGTCATTGGAGCGATGGGTGTTCTCGGTGCGCTCGACGGTGGACTACGTCAGGATCACGACGTCCTCTATACGAAGGGATTGATTGACGGCTTCACGGCGCTCGTCCTCAGTTCAACGCTCGGGATCGGCGTCATGTTCTCAGCGATTCCCGTCTTTCTGTATCAAGGAGCGATCGCACTGAGTGCCGTTGCGATCACGAAGTTCATTCCCGACGCCGCCTTGCAAGAATTCATCTTGGAGATGACGGCGACCGGTGGAGTGATGATTGCAGCGATCGGTCTTAATCTCGCCGGAATCACGAAGATCCGCGTCGCGAACTTGTTACCGGGCATCGTCATCGTCGCTGTCATCGTGACGGGCTTACATCTATTCTAACGAAACATCCCCGCCTGTCCGAAAGGACGAGCGGGGATGTTGTGTTATGTCTCAATTAATTCATGTGTCTCGTATGCCGTGATCGTATGGGCATCGTAATGGAAGTCATGCAGTAACGGGTGTTCGGTCGACAGAGCAATCGGTAGGTAGTGCCGGAGGTTGCTGATGATACCCATGTTATCGTCGCTTAAAATCCAGTCGAGTGATTTCCAATCGAGGATTCCTTCAACTGTCATGACCGGTGTCGGAAATGGACGATTTTCTAAATCAGCCAGGTAGAGGTACATGCCAGAAGTCTCTTCCCCATGTAAGCGGACGATGCCTTTTGATGTCACTGAGGTGAGCGTGATACCTGTCTCTTCAAACGTCTCGCGGATGACGGCAGCTTCCGGTGTCTCGCCCGGTTCGATCTTACCACCGACACCATTCCACATGCCCATCGCCGGACGTTTTTGCCGATTGACGAGTAAAAAGTGGTCCGCATGGCGGATTAAACAAAGCGTATAACGATCCATGATTTACGACTCCCGTCCTAAAAAGTGTGTATTGTACAGCATGTCGAATTGGGCGGGACCTGCGACCGGTAACTCGGTCGTCGTCGTTTCTTCAATCCGTAACGTCCGCTCAGTCAACGTCTTTTGTCCGCGCGGCGTCCGCATCGCGACGAGGCGACCTTTATTGAATGGCGAAGCGTCGCTCTGCTGGATGATCTGTTCCATCTTCGATAAGTCATCTGTTGTAATGGATGTCTCGCGGTCGAACCGGTAGCCAGTCACAAACTCCGCTTGTCCCGTTCGCTTCATCACAAGTGTGTCATTATTGATGATCCGGTAACTGCCGCTAGCGGAATGAACGGTCTCCCCATTCAACGGAACAGGAACGAGCGGTAAATTGACGCCGAAGCCGGTATCGAGCAAGTGCGTTTCATTCCAAATGATCGCAACATGGGTCGGTCCGGTCGCTGACCAGGCGTCCGACTTCGTATCGTAAACAGTCGCTTGAACGAGTCGAACGGGACAATTCAGTTCCTGCAGGACCCGGTGCAGCAGTCCGTTCAGGTCGTAACAGACACCACCGCGTCGCTCCGTCAAGAATGTTTCGATGAAGCGCTCGTCGCTAAACGGACGGATGCGTTTCTCAAGGACGGTCGTATTCTCGAACGGTAACTGGTAGGCGAAGGCTTCGAGTAAGTCAGGTAATTGATCAAACGTGATTGCATCGAGCGGAAACTCAATTCGCTGTCCTAAGTCTTTCATCCAATCCATCTCTGATCCCTCCTTTATTCACTACCTGATTATCCCATATTGCTTCAGAAAATGTGGATTTCAGTCTATATTATCTGAAAATAAGGATTTCCCTTTTGTTCGATGGAAATCTTTGATATGCTGAGACAGGATTAATTAAGAATGATTCTCAATGTCGAATCACGAATCAAAGGAGGTCTCACCATGAGACGGAAAACTTGGATGACAGCGTTGACGCTCCTCGTGTTGAGCAGTTTGATGCTTGCGGCTTGTTCTAGTCAAGCAGAGCAATCGAACGAAAAGACGCGGACGATCACGCACGAAGCAGGAAAAACGAAAGTACCGGAAAAGCCGAAGAAGGTCGTCGCGCTCGAATTCTCGTTCGTTGATGCATTAGATGAACTCGGCATCACACCAGTCGGGATTGCACAAGAAAACAAGACCGATGTCTCCGGATTACTCGGAAAAGACATCTCGTTCACGGAAGTCGGTACACGCCAACAACCGAATCTTGAAGTGATCAGTTCCTTGCAACCGGACTTGATCATCGGCGACTTCAATCGTCATAAAGGGATTTACAAGCAATTACAAGAAATTGCACCGACGATCATCTTGAAGAGTCGCAATGCAACATATGAAGAGAACATCGATTCGTTCAAGACGATTGCTGAAGCGGTCGGCAAAACGAAACAGATGGACGATCGCCTTGCGCTTCATGAAGAGCGCTTGCAGGCAGCGAAGAAGAAGGTTGATCCAAAAGATGACCGGAAAGTCATGGTCGGTGTCTTCCGCGCCGATTCACTGACAGCACACGGTGAGACGTCGTTTGACGGTGAGTTGCTCGAGAAGATTGGTATCGAGAATGCCGTTACGAAAACAGCGGAACCGACCGTGACGATCACGTTAGAGCAGATGGTCAAGTGGGATCCGGATGTCATCTTCATGGCGGAAGCCGATCCGAAGTTACTGAAAGAGTGGAAGGATAATCCGCTCTGGAATCAGATCACAGCGGTCAAAAACGGAGAAGTCTATGAAGTCAATCGTGACCTCTGGACACGTTACCGTGGTCTGGACGCTGCTGAACAAATCGTTGACGAAGCAATTCAATTGCTCAAACAGAAATAACGAACGACAAAAAGCCGGAGCAATCTGGCTTTTCGTCTTGATGAAAGGGGAAAGATCCGGTGCAGCGGAAACGTCTGATTTTCGTACTTATCTTACTCAGTGGCTTGGCCGTTTATAGTAGCTTGTTCTTTGGTATCACACAGATGAATCCGGTCCACTTAGTGCAGGAGTGGATCAGTGGCACGACCTCTAAAGCGGGACTCGTCCTGACGAATCTGCGCCTGCCGCGTCTCTTACTCGGATTGTTGCTCGGAGCAAACCTTGCTGTCGCTGGAGCGATCATGCAAGCTGTGACACGGAATCCGCTCGCTTCACCACAAGTCTTTGGGGTCAATGCTGGTGCGTCGTTTCTCGTCGTCTTAAGCCTACTCATCTTTCCGTCACTCGGAACGGCGAACTTGCTTTACTTCGCTTTTGCCGGTGCCTTACTCGGTGGCGTGCTCGTCTTTTCATTCGCTTCGATTCGCGGAATGACGGCGTTAAAACTTGCCCTCGTTGGGATGGCGATCCATCTCTTATTGACGTCGCTAACGAAAGGCTTGATCTTGTTCAACGATCGAATTACGAACGTGTTGTATTGGTTGTCCGGTTCGCTCAGTGACGCAAGCTGGCTCGAACTCCGGATCGTCTTACCGTGGTCGCTCGCCGGTTTGATTCTTGCGGCAAGTCTTGCGAAGTCGCTCGCCGTTTTCCAACTCGGGCAAGACGTCGCGGTCGGACTCGGACAAAAAGTGACGCGGATCCGTCTGCTTGCCGGCATCAGTGTCGTGTTACTCGCAGGGGTGACGGTTGCCGTCGCCGGAGCAATCGGCTTCATCGGTTTGATGGTGCCGCATATTACGCGTCGCCTCGTTGGTGAGGACTACCGGATCGTCTTACCCGTCTCTGCCGTCATCGGTGGTCTGTTGTTGACGTACGCCGATGTCCTCGCGCGCTTCATTGCCTATCCGTATGAATCACCGGTCGGCATCGTGACGTCATTACTCGGAGCACCCTTCTTCCTTCTGCTGGCACGCCGTCAGATGAAAGGGGGATTACGATGAGAGAGATGCGTCGGATTCTACTTGTCGCAGTAATCGTTTTCGTCACAAGCTTCGCCTTACTGTCGGTCGGTTCGATTCAGTTGTCGGTAACGGAACTCTGGCAGTCGTTCTTCGGTGGAAAGGATGCCTTCATCGTCCAAAATTACCGCTTGCCGCGAACGGTCCTTGCCTTTTTAGCAGGTGCGAGTTTCGCTCTTGCTGGAGTCATCTTACAAAGTGTCATCCGCAATCCATTGATCTCACCGGACGTGATTGGGGTGACGAATGGAGCGTCTCTGTTCGCTGTTTTGACGATTGCCCTCGTGCCGGACGGTCCGCTCTTGTTGACACCGCTCGCCGCCTTTATCGGAGCAGCACTCGTCACGTTAGCGTTGATGATGCTTGAGCGGGGTGGAAACGTCTCACGCAGTTCGTTTGCGTTACTTGGTATCGCCGTTAGTGCGATCTGTGCTTCAGGAACAGAATACCTGTTGATTAAATTTCCACTCCAGACGAACGATTCACTCGTCTGGCTTGCTGGAAGTCTGTTCGGGAAAGGGTGGCAGGAAGTGTTGATCTTAGCGCCGGTGCTCGTCGTGATTGGTGCGATCCTCTTCTATCGCCATCGTCAACTCGATGTCTTATCACTTAGTGAGGAAGTCAGCATTGGTCTCGGGTTACCGATTCAGCGGACGCGGCACGTCTTCTTAGCGCTCGCTGTTGTTCTAGCGGGTGTTGCCGTCGCGACGGTCGGTGCAATCGGCTTCATCGGTCTGATTGCTCCACATATGGCACGGCGTCTCGTCGGACATAAACATCTCGCCGTTTTACCGATGGCGCTGTTACTCGGCGGTGGGCTGCTCGTCGTCGCCGATGCGCTCGGTCGCGGGATTCATCCGCCGCTTGAAGTACCAGCCGGATTGATCACAGCAATCATCGGTGTACCGTACTTCCTGTATCTCTTACGAAGAGAGCGGGCTTCATGAACAGATAGCAGAAAATAAAAATAATCCCCCTCATTTCATAAGTGGAATGGGGGGGATGTTGTATAAAAGTTTTTGTTTGATTCATCATGAGGCAAGTTATTCACTTTATGCCGAGCGAATTTCTGAACCTAAATTCAAGAAGATCTCTTCCAACGACGCTTCCTCGACTTCGAGTCGATACACGTTAACGTGTTGCGAGACGAGGTAGCTATTGATCGTAGCAATATCGTGTTCACTTTGGACGATGAACGTCGAGTGAGTAGAGGAGACGATGACGTCTTTCGCAAGTGTCGACAACTTGGTCTGCAGATGTTGTTGTGTATCATTGTCGAGCAACGCATGTTTTACGTGAACGGTGATGTTCTTCTCATGTTGTTCCCGTAACTCCTCCATCGTGCCTTGCGTCTGAATCGTTCCGTCCTGCATGATCGCAATCTCCGTACACAGTTTTTCGACCTCGTCTAAGTTATGAGACGTTAAGAAAATCGTCGTTCCGTCTGCTGCGATCTTGCGAATCAAAGTATGAATCCCGAGAATCGAGTTGGCATCAACGCCAGACGTCGGTTCATCTAAAAATAGGATTTCCGGTCGATTAATCAGGGCTTGGGCGATCCCGAGCTTTTTTTTCATCCCAAAGGAGTAGTTCTTCGTTTTCACATCGATGGCGTCTTCAAGTTGGACATCACGGAGGAGTTGTTTTAATTCGTCCGTCGTCGTCTTCAGACCGAGGACTTTACTGAAATACTTCAAGTGATCGTGCGCCGTGAAGTTTTCGTAAAAGGTCGAGTAATCCGGCAGGACGCCGATTCGGGTCCGGACGTCCTTCAAGGAATCATTCGGTGCTCCGAGTAACTCGAACGTTCCGGATGTCGGACGGACAAGACCTGTGATCATGTTGATGAATGTTGATTTACCGGCGCCATTTTGACCAAGGAAGCCGAAGATGGCCCCTTGTTTGATTTCGAGATTCAACTGGTTGACGACGGTCTTATTGCCGTACTGTTTCGTTAGATTGGTTGCGCGAAGGGCTAGCATCATAAATCTCTCCTTTTAAAGATCATCAAGCTCGCGATGACGAAGACGGCGATATGGATCAAGACAAGATAAGTGTATGCAGTGTTTTCTTGCGTATAGTAATAATAGGGCGTCAAGTAAGACAACGTATCAACGATGACATTCTTCGAAATAAGACTCCACATCCCAATGACCGGAAGCGCGATCGAGATGAAGATGCCGACGAACATCGTCATTGCAGAGCTGTTGACGACTGTCGAAAGAAACAGCGACAGACCGATGAAGTAAGAGACGAAGATGATGCTTTGGATCAAATCGACGATCGAGAACGATTTTGAAAACGGAACGATCAACAAGAGGGCAACTGTCAGACAGAGGACCCAAAACGAGACGTTGCCTAAAAACTTTCCCAAAATGATGTTCTCACGAGATGTTTTCGTCGCAAGAAAACGAATCGTCTTCGATTCAATCTCTTTGTTGACGCTACTATGAGAAATACTCGTCACGAATAAAGGAGATGCTAAGAACAGGAGCAGCATCAAACCGATGATATAGGCGTTGTCACCTAGACCGAGATCACTGAGTTGTTCTTTGAACTGGCTGACAAGCTTAGCTGAACCAATCGTCACACCGAACAAGACGACGATGATCAGGATGGCTCGAATACTTTGGAAAAGCGATTTAAATTCTCGAAGTGTAATCGCGAACATATCGACACACCTTTCTGTTTGAGTTTAGTATTGCCGTGCTATCTTTTTATTCTTCGTGACGTTAGTGATACCGGCGATCAAATAAGCGATTGAACCAAAGACACCGGCGAGTAATGTGAAGATCCCACCGAGAATTGCAGTAATGATCAACATCTTTCCTGCTGAACCGTTTTTGCGAATCCGGACGATCGAGACGATTCCGCCTATCGTACATAAGAGAGAGACGGCACCAAGGTATAAGAAGAATTGTTGGAAGGATGTGAGGATTTGGGTAGACGTGACATCCGTAATGTTCTCATCTTGAATGAATTGATCGACCAACTCCCTCATGCCAGCGTGATCCGCAATTGATCCAGACAATAGAAACCCACCTAAACATAATGATCCAAACAAGACGATACCGATGACAGCAAATATGTATTCCGTTGTTCTTTTCAAGTAAAACACTCCTTTTCCTTATTTTTCCGATTTTACAAACCTAAACTACCATGACTTGAATCACTATGACAAGCGAAATAATGAATATATTTTAATGATTTATTGGTTAAATGTTTAATTAATATCAAAAATACTTTAACTTTATTTAAATGAATGCTATTGTAGTGACATGGGAGGGAAATGGGAAATGAAAAAAGATGATGTTCCAGATTGGGTTTTATCTCTAGAATTGGAAGAGATGGAATTCGTTAAATAATTCATCGTAAGCTCGGGTTCTTTGAAGGAACTGGCGAAACATTATGATGTCTCCTATCCCACAGTTCGGATTCGCGTCGATCGGATCATTCAGAAAATCGAAGTGAATGAGAAAATCGAGAATGAACCGTTCATCGCATACATTAAACAAATGGCCATTGAAGATCGCATTACGATTGAGGATGCCAAAAAAATCATCGAAAAATATCGACTTGAGAGGGGTAACAACGAATGAACTTTATCATTTCTGCTTTATTCATCACCGTTGGATTAGGATTACAGCAACTATTAGCGAGTCGAAATAATCCGTATCTTGGCGTCATTATGCCGCTTCTATTGACAATCGTCATGACATGGCGATACCTCAATGGTGGGTACAATAGTTTTCTAGCTTATGCATTAATTTTAGGATTCGGTTGGATTGTACTTTCAGTTGAATGGTCGAATGGCCGGAAATCTTTTAAAAAGAACCAAGAAAAAGAACTAGAACGGATGCGCGTCCACGATACACTATGATGGAAAGCGTACATCTTTTCTAAAGGAAGACGATCTCAAAAGAGGTCGTTTTTTTAATGACCAGAAAAGAGAGGTACTGCAGTTCATTTCGTACATCAATATAAAGCAATGATTGGCAAAAGGAGCAAATGACTTTAACTTCCTCATCACAGAATCTGTGAATAAATAATGGTCTAAGTCACATCACGCTGAATTCATAAATTTCAATTCGAAAATAACTATAAAATTGAAGTGTGATTAAGAATAGAAAAACAGACGGTGAAAGTATAGGAAAAGAACAAATAACGTGATAATTTGAGAATATATTACATAATCTAAAAAAAGTGAGTGGAAAAAATGAAGCGTAAAACGATGACGTTCTTAACAGCATTGAGTGTTACCTTAACCAGCTCCTTTATGTACGAGGCATTTGCAGAGGGAAAACAAAAGGCACTGACTCCACAACAAAAAAACCAATATTATCAGCAGTATGCGGTTATTCTTCGTACTATTAATTCGCATCATCCAGATACAGATTTAGAACTCGTCGATCAAAAATCCTTTAAGGAAAAGGATTGGGTGACGCCGAACCGTTTTCGAAAGATAGCGGAAGATCGAGTCAAAGTAAAGTTCGCATCGACGTTCGATTTCTCAAAGAAAGAATCCACATCTAAATCAAAAACGATTCATGCGAAGGGGACAACATTTGCCATTTCGATCACTGGTACATTTGATACCGCACTTCGTGAGGAGGCAGAAAGGCAAGTCTTTAAAACTATCACGTCTATGACGTCAACCGCTTCATCGAGTAAGGGGACATGGAGACAGCTTGGATATACCGCTACTTTGATGGATGGCGGAAGAACATACGATGTGACGGTCGGTGGAGAATTCATTCAACATGGTATTTCTTCCACACACAACATTCCTCTGGAGTTTTATTGTAGTGCAGAAGGTGTGATTAATTAGTTCAAAGTAGCAGGGGAAGAGACATTGATATGTATCCTATAAAGCAGTAAAAAAGAAGCTTACATGATGTGTAAGTGTCTTTTTACTGCTTTTGTACGTGGAGGAGAAGATTCAATCGACACGTGACTTCGACATTTTTTCACAAAAATCATACGTATGATATACTAATTTATGTAAAATTGTAAAAGAGGTGAATGACATGGATGATAAAACACAAAAGATCTTACGGATATGGCTGAGTATTCCTAGATGGATGCGTATTTTCGTTCCGGTTCTCCTATCTTTACTTGTTGTACTCGGTGCCATTTTTAAAGGGATAGAGATGCTGATTCATCCTACTTCACTCTCGATCTCACTCTCGGATCTACTGATTTGTTTCATCCCGTCCATTGTTTTAGCTGTAGTGATTATTAAAAATACGAAGTAATCGACAGAACACTCATATGTATAAAGGAGATGAGACGATGGATCCGCGTAAGAAAAAAGTATATTTTGTTGGATATATTCTCTTTTTAATCGTGCTATTGATAGATTATTTGTTCGTCCCGAATACAGCATTTTATTCTGTCTTGTGGGTACTGCTTGGTCTTTTTTTGGTATTTAACATTTTTCTGTTCTTCCTTAAACCCAAAACGGATTGAGAACGAGCTGAAGTCATTTTTAGCAATTCGCTGCTCTAAAAAATAGCTATATTCGAATAGATAGGATGTATACAAAGAGGGTGATCCATTTCAATAACGGAATGGATCACCCTCTTTGCTTTGATTAAATAAGGTAAGTGATGTGTTGCTTACTCTACTTCATCTAGAGCAGCAGCTCCGATGACGCCTGCCTGTCCTTTCAATTCGGCAAGACGGATATCGACCTTTGAACGAAGGGAAGGATATACGAGTTCGCGAACACGTTCCTGTAACGCTTCCCAGTATAAATCAGCAGATCCCGTAACACCTCCTCCAACGACGATGACTTCCGGATCAATCGTGTGAATGATGTTTGCAAGTCCAGTTGCTAAATGATTAGTAAAACGATCCCTCTCTTGCGGATGGGCGAGTAATCGCTCGATGGACGAGGCGTGTCGTTCGTTAGCTCGTGACTGTAGTGCTGTACCACTGGCATATCCTTCGAGAGAACCTTTGTTCAACACAGGATGCAGTGGACCCGATGAGTCGATAATCGTATTGCCAATCTCACCAGCGTATCCATTTGCTCCACGGATTAGTTGTTTCATATAGACATAACCTCCACCGATTCCTGTACTGACGGTCACATAGTAGACAGATGATGAGTGACGTCCCGCGCCGTATAACGCTTCACCGAGAGCCGCGGCATTGGCATCGTTCTCGAGAAAGACGGGTAAGTCGAATGCGGAGGAAAGTGGGGTAACCAAGTCGACTTCATCCCATCCTGGTAAATTTGGTGGAGATAACAGAAGTCCAGTCTTCGTATCGAGTGGACCAGGCGCGGCAATTCCGATGTTCGACAGGTGAAATTCCTCTGAAAAAACTTGAATGGCGTACTCGATATTTGAAAGCGTCTGGGATGGACCTGCTTTAGGATTGGTCGGAAACGACAATTGTTTAACGATTTTATGTTGATTGATCACAGCGACACGTGTTTGCGTTCCACCGAGGTCGATACCGATTCGATGAGGCGTTGTCATTTTAAGAGAAGGACCAGTGATCAAGACGAGACCGTTTCCTTTGATGAGAAAGGTGCTATTTGCCGGAAGAATCGCAGTCGCTCCGACAGACAGGAGGACGTGGTCCAATTCAATCGTACCTTCGATGACCGTGATGACGCGAAACAGACGGCTTACCTCTAAGATATGTGTCTGCCTGATCGACCACTCTTCGACAAAGAAGTCGGGTGTTTGTGTCAATCTTTTACGAAAAGGAGTGAGCGTGACGGCAGGTTCCGTGTACTGGAAATGAGGAAAACGAATGATACGACGGGCTTGTTCAAGATGAAGCGGGCGTACCTTTCCCGTCACCGGATCAGACCGGTCGTAATCAAATAGTCGATAGGTCGTATCTGAATTTTGTTGAATTTCAAGGACGACACATCCTTTTGTTAACGCGTGTACTGTGCCAGCAGGTACATAGATAAAATCACCTTTAGCGATTGGCACATGCTGAAGAGACTGCAATAAAGTACCCTGATGAATGGTCTCATCAAAGTTGTTTAAGGAGGTTAACGAATGACCATAGATAAGGACGGCGTCTTCTGGACAATCTAAGATGTACCAGCATTCATTTTTACCAAATGGCTGCTTTTCAAAACGATTGGCATCCTTGTCGTTTGGATGGACTTGAACGGATAAATCCTCCGAGGCATCGATCCATTTTACCAATAGTGGAAAATCAGAGTCGGTCTCCATACCAAAAATTTCAGGGTGATTTGACCATAGTTTTTCTAAGGTGAGTCCCGTCATTGGTCCAGTCTGGACGCGTGACATGCCGTTTGGATGACTTGCTACTGTCCAGACTTCTCCCGTCCGTTGTTCTTTAGGTATCGAAAATCCATACTCTTGAAGCTTCTGTCCGCCCCAAATTCGTTCTTTTGAAAGGGGAGTAAGATAAATCGGTTTTGTCATACAAATTCCTCCTTCATCTTATTTTCAATAACAACTCTACACTTTTATAAAATAAAAATAAACAAATTAATTATCAAGTATAGACATGAATGAATTAATCCGTATAATCAAATGTGTAAGCGATTACAAATGAGGAGGGAATTGTAGATGAGAAAAATCATGTTGGCGTGTAGTTCAGGAATGTCGACGAGCATTTTGGTGTCGAAGATGCAAGAACATGCGAAGGGACTCGGAGAAGAAGCTAAAATTTGGGCAGTCGGACAAGATCAGGCGATGAAGGAGATGTCTGGTGCAGATGTCATCTTGATTGGACCACAAATGCGATTTCTATTATCAAAATTTCAGCAAGCGACAGACAAACCGGTCGAAGTCATCGATATGATGGCGTATGGAATGGCAGACGGAAAAGCAGCTTACGAACAAGCTGTGAAGTTGATGGGGTGATCGATATGCAGACGAATGAACAGACGATGGAGCAAATTGCTTTCACGATGATCTTACACAGTGGAAATGCGAGAAGTACGATTCGTGAAGCGATCGAAGTGTATAAAGATGGCACGTTTGAAGACTTCGACCAATTATTATCAAATGCAAGATCGCAATTACAAGAAGCGCATCAAGTTCACTTTAGTCAGGTCCAAAAGGAAGCAAACGGTGAGCCAACGACGCTCTCCTTATTGTTATTACATGCAGAAGATCACCTGATGTCGACGCAGACGATGCTTGATTTAACGACCGGACTCATCGAACTCATGGAACATAAGTTTTCCCAAAAATGATAAGGAGTGTTTAAGATGACTGAGAATAGTAAGTGGTTTGATTTGCTAAGTCGTTTTTTGATGCCGATGGCGGCATTTTTAAACAATAGTCGATATTTGCAGACATTACGTGATGCATTCATGCTTGCTTTTCCGATTACGATGTTTGGTTCCTTAATTGTCGTCGTCGCGAATTTACCGTTCCTTGATAAGTTCATGTCTCCGGGTGTACTAGATGCCTTTAAGACATCACTTGGAAACGCTCCATCCGCCACAATGGGCATCATGTCATTGTTCGTCGTATTCGGTATCGGTTATTATCTGTCTAAAAGTTATGAGGTCGAAGCTGTTTTCGGTGGCGTCATCGCACTTGTTTCGTTTTTATTACTTACTCCTTTCTTTGTTTCAGTCGAAAATGTCGCCGATCCAGTCGGCAATGTCATTCCACTCGACCGTCTCGGCGCAAAAGGCATGTTCCTAGCCATGATCACGGGATTCATAGCAGGAGAGATCTATCGCTTCATCGTTCAAAAAAACTGGACGATCAAAATGCCTGCCGGTGTGCCGACAGCTGTCGCCAAATCATTCTCAGCACTCGTCCCGGCATTACTTACGCTCACCGTATTCCTTGGCATTAACATTGCCGTCACTTCACTGTTAGATACGAACTTACACGATCTCATTTTCAATCTTGTTCAAAAACCACTTGTTAATCTAGGGAACGGACTCTTCCCGACGTTAATCGCCATCTTCTTCGTGCAACTATTCTGGTTTTTTGGACTGCACGGACAAGTCATCGTCAACTCGGTCATGGACCCGATTTGGAACACACTCTCTCTTGAAAACTTGAATGCGTACACGTCAAATGGAGAAATCCCGAACATCATCAGTAAACAATTCATTGAAATCTATACGGTTGGGATCGGGGGTTCCGGTTCAACACTCGCTGTCGTTGTTGCCATCTTGTTATTCATGCGATCGAAACAAATGAAACAAATCGGAAAGCTGTCAATTGGACCTGGTATTTTCAACGTTAATGAACCCATGATCTTTGGACTTCCTATCGTCATGAACCCATTGATCATGATTCCATGGATCGTCGCACCGCTGATTACGGTGACCGTGACGTACTTCGCGATGTCAACGGGGATCGTCCCACCTCCGACCGGTGTTGCGGTACCGTGGACTGTCCCGATGTTCATCAGTGGAATGATGGCAACCAATTCGTTAGCTGGTGGATTGCTACAATTAGTCAACTTTGCAATCATCATGGCAGTCTGGTTCCCGTTCCTCGTCTTCATTGACCGTTTGAATTTGAAGAAAGAACGGGAAGAAGCGAATACTACTCAAGAGAAAAATCAACAGATCGGATAAAGTATACCGGATGAGTGAAAAATGAGAGATAGGATGTGCTAATGATGAATCAGATAGAGAACAAGACGACTACGATTAAAAAGTATGATTTTCCGACGGATTTCTGGTGGGGGACAGCTGCCTCTGCGACACAAACGGAAGGAGCCGCCTATGAAGGTGGAAAAGGTCCGAACATTTGGGATCACTGGTACGAGGTCGAACCGAACCGCTTCTTTGATGGTGTCAGTGCTTCAGTAGCATCTGACTTTTACTATCAATACAAACAAGACATTGCCTTGATGAAAGAGCTCGGGCACAATTCGTTTCGACTATCGATTTCTTGGTCGCGTCTATTTCCAACGGGAGAAGGAACCATCAATCCGGAAGCGGTCGATTTCTACAATCGTGTCATTGACGCGTTGATTGAAGCTGGGATCGAACCGTTCGTTAATTTATATCATTTTGATATGCCGCTTGCCTTACAAGAAAAGGGAGGATGGGAGAGCAGGGAAGTCGTGATGCATTATGTTGCGTATGCCAAAACCTGCTTTAAACTGTTCGGTGACCGTGTCGGCAAATGGTTCACCCATAACGAACCAATCGTCCCGGTCGAGGGGGGATACTTGTACGATTTTCATTATCCGAACGTCGTAGATTTTAAACGAGCGGTCCAGGTCGCCTATCATTCGATTCTATCAAGTGCCCTTGCAATCGAAGCATACAGAGATACACGACAAACAGGAAAAATCGGAATTATTCTCAACCTGACTCCCTCTTATCCGAGAAGTCAAAATGAAGCGGATCGACAAGCAGCGTATCTAGCGGACATCTTGTTCAATCGTTCTTTCCTCGATCCGTCCGTTTTAGGTACTTTCCCTGCTGAATTAATCGAACTGTTAAAAGAGCAGGATTCCCTCCCGGCGATGGGTGAAACGGACCGAAAAAAAATCGAGACGTACACCGTTGATATCCTCGGCATCAACTACTATCAGCCGAGACGTATCAAAGTAAAAGAACATCTTCCGAATCCGAAAGCACCGTTCATGCCAGAGCATCTTTTCGATTATTATGAAATGCCGGGACGCAAGATGAATCGACATCGTGGTTGGGAAATTTACGAAAAGGGTGTGTATGACATCCTGACGAACTTACGTGAGAATTATGGAAACATCGAGTGCTTCATTTCAGAAAACGGGATGGGAGTGGAAGGAGAAGAACGCTACCGAGACACGGACGGTAGTATCCAGGATGATTACCGGATTGACTTCATCGCGGAACATTTGAAATGGGTGCATCATGCATTAGAGGAAGGATCGAACGTCAAAGGATATCACCTTTGGACGTTCATGGACAATTGGTCGTGGAGTAATGCCTATAAGAACCGATATGGTTTCGTCGGTGTCGATTTGACGAATCAAACGCGTACAGTAAAAAAGAGTGGTTACTGGTTCAAGCATCTCATCGAAGAAAATGGATTCGAAGGATAAGAAGAAAGGATCGGGGTATATCTAGCCCTGATCCTTATTTTTTGTTATATTATATGTATATGTCTATACATGGGGTGTTGTCATGTCTAATAAAAAGAAACCAAAGTATGAAAAAATTGCAGATGAATTACGAGAACGGATTCTTCATGGCGGATACAATGTGGAAGAAGCGATGCCAGACGAGATTCAACTAGCAGAAGAGTTTGAGGTCAGCCGGATGACCATGAAACGTGCTCTAGAAATCCTCGTACTCGAGGGGATCATCTATCGACAACGAGGACAAGGGACGTTCATTTTACCGTCAAGCTTTTCCCAAGGAAGAATCAATGTATTAAACAAAGAGTCACAAGGGTTGACAAAGCTGCTCGGAGAGCGGGCTGTCAGAAGTGAAGTTCTTCAGTTCGAGGTTCGTTTTCCGGAAGCCGAGGTCGCACGCCATCTGATGATCGAGAAGACCGATCCCGTTTATGAGATACGGCGTGTTCGATATGTTGACGACGAACCATACGTGATCGAACACACGTTTATGCCGTCTTCATTAATTACCGGAGTAACGCGAGAAGTTCTTGATAGTTCGATTTACCGGTATATCCAAGAAGAACTCGGTTATACGATCACGAGCTCGCATAAGATGATTCGGGCAGACAAGCCGAATCAATGGGATCATGAATATCTCGGGAACGAGGAGACCGATCCTGTCATCGAAGTAGAGCAAGTCGTATTCCTTGGTAACGGAAAACCGTTCGAGTATTCGTTTTCACGCCATCGTTATGATAAGTTCGTCTTTACGTCTGTCCATATCGGCAGATGATAAGATTTAATCTGTTTGAGATTAAAGCGATACGTGATCATGTCAATCATTCAAAAGATATGTTACTTTTTCATCAGGAACAAAATGGTTTATATCGATTTGATGATCAGCTAACGTTAATGGATTATAAACTGAAACAAGTGCTCGATCGTGACGGTCATTCACGGGAGATCATGCAATTTGTTCTTGGATCAGCTACGATTATGAAGCATGATCAGTTCGAGTCGGAACGTCATTTGAAGAGTAGTGTAATAATTGAAGATTCGCTTGAAAATTTAAAAATATGGCTCTTCAAGATACGTCGACAAGAGATGAGTCGATTTCAAGTCAAACAAATAAAGGTCAGAAAACAATCAGAAGCGATTAAAGTATATGCATGAAAGAGAGCGGCAGGAATATGCGAAGTATATGGACGATCTGAACTATTTGAAGCGAGTCACGTGTATAAATTTTCGGATGGTGACCCTGATCATACTGAACATGTCGTAGCAATTTGTCCGCACTGTCATGCTCGCATTCATCGCTGAATAGATGGTAGTACGTATAATCAGAAATTAATAAAAAAATTGATGCAAAGGAAAATTCTTTTCGATTCAGACGAATTTATTAAGATAATTTTATACGAAAGGAATAAACTGATGGGCATCTAAATTTCATCAAAAAAGTCTGCATCTGTACAAGATGTAGACTTTTTTGATGAACGTTATATTAGTTTTTCAATACGTAACACGTGTTTAAGTGTATGCCATGTTTCTTCTAACTCAGGTTTTTCAAAAATATAAATAATTAATCCATCTCGATTTCTCGTCAAAATGACACGATAGGCATCATTTGGAATGGAATGCTGTAAGGCTTGCGAAAACTGATGTTGATCGATCTGTAAAAAATCTTGAATCGTACCACTCCATCCAACTGACATGTTTAACACTCCAAACGATGAGAATTTTAGAAAAACAAATGTATACGTAGATAACGTTATAGGTTCTTAAAAATGGTCTATGAACAAACTGAAACTTACTTTTTTATGGATAGATGGAAAATAAATCTATATAATTATTTTATAAGCGTTATACGATACAATCATTTCAACAATAAGGTGGTAAATAATTTTGAGAATACGTCTAGCGTTCTTTTTATCAATACTCATTTGTTGTGTATCAGGATGTACATCCCAACCGACGCAGTCGACTGAGAAACCCAAGTCCACTATTCGAGAAGTTGAACTAGCAAAAGACCAGCATGCAAAAATCATTACATTGTACCCAGCCTATATCGACTACTTCACAAAAGTTCAGAAAAAGATGAAGGACACAAACGTCACGGACGAGGACATACAGCGAATCTTCGATAAAACCGTCCGTCGGGAACTGGATCGCATTCAGAAAGAGCAGGATATCTTTCTTGATTTCAAGGGGTTCAATGACGTGTTTTCCGCCACTTCTTATTTGAACGATTTAAAAAGATTGACGAAACGTTTGATGCATGAAGAGAAAGAAAATATGAAAGCTGTTCATGAGGCACTCCGAAAATCAGCTGACCACCTTCCTGGTAAAGATAAGATTATCCTGATGCTACCCTTATCGGAAGAGCATCGATACGCCGCAAAGGCGACGAGCGGGCTGATTGGTTTTACGATGAGCGATGGTAGTATGGTGATTATGTTAGGTGAAGAGTATACGCATGAGATACTGGAGTACGTTGTTGCGCATGAGTATAATCATTCCGTAGTGAACGAACATCCTGAAATCAGACAACCAAGTTCCATCGACTATCTCATATTCGAAGGTAAAGCGGAGGTGTTTGCGAAGGAACTTTATCCTAAAGCGCCCCCTATAGAAACAGAAAAGATGGCTTTCAACGATAAAAAGAAGATACTCGAACAGGTTAAGAACAACTCCTTAAGCTACGAAGAACTTAGCACTGGAAGTGAAGCGAAGGATGTCCCTCGATTAACTGTTTACAGTTTAGGAACGGAGTTAATGTCAGATTTCCGACAAAAAAAATCTGAGCAGACACTGCAAGAGTTTTCATTAACACCAGTTTCAGATGTCATTCATGAAGGAAAGTTTAAATTGATTCTTGAGTAAAGAGGAGAAGGTGCATAAAAAACACTGACGTTTGAAGCGAAAAAGTAAATACTTTCAATCTAGAAGGTCAAAACGCCAAAAGCAACCGAAGATATAATAGAGAATGTGAAGAGCATACTCTCAGATAAAGTTATGCTGAAATGACTGCGTGACGATCTATTGGATATATAAGAATGTTTTCTCTCTTACATATACTCTGAGGGAGCGTTCTTATTGGACTGTCACATCTTTGTAAGAGCTTAGACATTCGTTATCCAATTCGATCGATTCGATTTTATGCGAAAATCCCTAAAAAATTCAAGACAGATAGTACAAATAAAATTAAAAGAACCATCATTAAAATAAAAGCTAACATTTTGCCTATACCTCGATTACTAAAGATAGCAGCTAATAAAGCAAGGACCAGACCACCAATGAGGATGGCGTCGCCCCAAAATCCATTAATCGGGAATGTAAAAAGTACCAAGAAAGTAAGAACCATTAATCCGATAGAAATCCAGCCAAGTTTTGCTCTCAAGAGAAGACCCCCTTTTATTTGTATAAATTTCATTATCAGTATACAAAAAATGGGATGTTGTTCAAGCAATTAGAGGTATACGTCTCTCTTCTAAACGCCTGTCATCCTATCTCACTTACTTAATGATAACTATGAATCATCCTCTTATACGTATCGTAAATTTTGATTAGGTTAGTTTTTTTATTAGGTTAGTTTTTTTATATTGATAAGCATTTTTGGTGAAAATCCTTAAAGTAAACTTACTTTTTAGTACAAATATAAGGTCGTATGGTAGAGTGATGATTGTCAACTATTAGCTATGAATAAAGGAGATTTGAAGACGTTATCTTGGCTCGGTATACATAAAGTAGAGAAACAAAGACATCAATTTTTTGGGAATATCGAAAAGCGGACTATAACTTTAGTTTTACTGACGTCCGTGTTGGTTTCATATGGAATCAAGATGTTGTTTACGTATGTAATTCCATTCGCATATTTGAAGGATCCCATCGTTGCTGTTTTGCCGGGAATAATTGGAGTATTGTTTGCTGTAATATACGTATTAGTTCTAGAGAGACGACTTCAAGAGAAACACGATGAAAACATGAAGCAAGGCTGACGAATTAATAACATAAATTGATAGATTCATGCTTGGAGGTACTTATCATGTTTACAGTCGAAAACTATATTGATTCAATTAAGATCCATCTTGAAAAGCAGTCAGGTTTAGTGGAGGACCAACTCCAGAAAATCTTTTCTTATCCGTTCTCTAAGGACATCGAAGTACTAGATTTCACAGCATTCATTGAACCGACTAGATTCGAACTTTCGGTCATCATGTTCTCAATGGATAAAGAAGCAAATGAAGTATTTAACGAAGGAAACGATTCAACTGTTTTTGCTGGGAGCGAAGATGTATTACAAGAAGTCGAATATCATCAAATGAACGACAGTCAACTCGATGTTTTTTTTGAATTTCATGAGCAAAATGAAGAAAAGTTAATTCCACAAGAACAAAGCGTTTTTGCACAATGGTTCAGATTGTGCTGGGAAAAAGCTGGTGGAGCGTCACTAAATCTTCCATCGTACTTTACGATACACGATAGTGATGATTCTCTTGATTTAAAAAACAATTGTTGGATGGATGCTGAAGAAAAATGGTCTTGATGAAATAAGAATGGTAAGCTCCCTAAAAAAGTAGACAGCTTTGATATTTCAACTGTCTACTTTTTGGGGGAGCTTTTACTATAGCTACATCTAGATTTTGATAGGTCAAAAACAATACATCATTTTCGTCACGATGGGTGAGGATGGAACAGACTCGATTAAGTCAATCGCCTCGCTCTTCGAGTTTTCAGTCACGCCCTTGAATAGTTGAAGGACAAAATATCGCATGGGAGTATTCTCTACATTTGATAATCGAACAAAGTGGACACGCTAACCAGAAGAACTAAGGATGAAAGCTTTACATGCGGTTCTGACTCAAAAGGAATCGCTCTCTAGCGCTAAAGTATTTTTGGTAGGAATCATATAGTAGAACGATGTTCAGCTCACTATCTTGGTTGATCACTGCGGTCTTTGCTCTTACTTGATCACTTGAGTGTTATTCCTTACACGCAGATAGAATCAATAAAGGGATACAGATAATGGGTACGATTAAGAGTTTCAACATACGATTGTTCTTTCGGTCATTTACTAAATCAACATATTACTGTGGTAGTGCACTTATGATATTTTATGAAACGCAGACTGCTTATAGAGCGTAAATGGATAAATAACATGATATCTATTAAAACAGGAGAAAGGAGCGAACGACTTTGAACGATTCCATCGTGTATGTCGTGATTTTAATCCCCATGCTAGTGTTTGCGATCGTTTTATCAAGAGGAAAGGGTGCCTCATTGCTTGCAGGATATAATACGATGTCAGAAAGTAAAAAGGAAACATATGACGAAGTCGCCCTGTGTAAATTCATGGGGAAGATCATGTATGGGATTAGCTTTAGTCTATTATTGATCGCATTCAGTGAGATATCTGGATATTCGTTTTTATTCATAGTAGGCTTCGTTCTACTCGTGTTTTTTATAATTTTTGCAGGCGTCTATACGAATACGAAGAATCGATTTAAAAAAGAACTGTAAGTTCGTCTAAGTCAGTATGTCCTTAGTCGTTTAAATCATAATGTAATTTAGAGAAAGGGCGACTAATCTTAAAATCGAAGTCAATCAACGTCTGTATATCATTTTTTTGACGATAAAGTTCTCTCATGAATTGTAAGAAGATGTAGCGACATGTGTATAAATCGTCTCCTGTATCTTCTCGCATCGCTGCGTAATTAATCTCCTCACCAAGCGAATCATACACGATCGTCTCAAATTCCAGATTCGTATGCCACATGAAATCTAAAAACCCATGCAGGACTGCTTTTTTATAGGTCTCTAGTGAAAAAGTAGCCAAGAGTTGATTTTGATAATGAAATTCTACTCGTTTTTTTCGATAGAAAAATCGAATAATGAACTGGTTAGAAATTTCTTCGTTTTCATATGGAAGTGACCAATCGAACTTTTCGATGTCATGCAAATCATTCGTGGTCACACTTTTTATTAACGCATGCCAAAATTGGAATAGCTCGCTCACGTGTGAGTTAAAGGGGAGAGGCATGCCCTCTATACAAAAGAAGACTTTTCCAGCAGGATAGCCGCCAGCTCGACCAAAAGCATAGTTAAAGATATCGTTGTCGATCGTATGGGTCATCTCTACGAATCCTGGATAAGTGTGATTCACATCATGTTCTTCTTTTTCAGGCGGAATTTCAAGATAGCTTTTAATTTCGAGATTCATAAAAACGTCCTTTCTGTTATCTCATAAGAGTAAAGCTTTAATAGTTGCTGTTGTCGCTCACTAGAACGTATTAAGCGTCATCAATATTATAAGCGAAAATATACATGGGTGAATTCGTCGTCTCAATCGCCTCAACTAAAGTCCAACCTAATTTTTTATAATATGCTGAAGCGTTTTCTGTTTTTAAATAGATCGTTGTGATCTGTCGTGATTTGGCGTAGATGATTAGTTGATTGATCAGTTGCTGCGCGATCCCTTGATTCCGATAGACTTTTTCAACGAATAAAGAAGCGAGCCAAGGCGTATAGGCTGGTCGTTCCTTCAAGTCATTTTCAAAGAGGGAGACGGTTCCGATACACGTGACATCATCTAAGGCAATCAACGTCACAGGATACGACTCATCTGATTTTTTGTCTAAAAAGGCTTTTATTTGTTCATAGGGTGTCGTTCCTTTTTTCTTTTGAACGAATTCGGTATGAATCATTGTGGCAACTACTTCTAATTGTTCAGGATGATTCGATAATGTATCAATGATCATCTTTTCATTCTCCATTCTAGACTGGTTGTATCAATCGTTAAAAAAATCCGTCCTCATCAGAATAAAGGAGCTTTGGAATGAACTTCGCACAATACTTGCAACAACACTATGGGAATGTAAACTTATTTGATCGTTCCTTTGTCGAGAAGGATTTCGTAATTCACGTAGACTTAGTAAGGGACCTGTATCAGTTAAAGAAAAATTCAGATGAAATCAACGAGGAATACTTTAAACAGGCATACCAAAAATCAAACGAATTGTTTGAGGATTTATTCCGAGAAGAGGAGTCCCTTTACTTCATCGTACATGTGAGAAGTGAGCGCGGTAAGTATCAAAAGTCAGCGACGAAAGTATTCCGTCACTTAAAAAGAAGAGAAGATCAATACAACATGAAGTTCGCTGAGAAAGAGGTGGATGAAGAAGAGCTAGTATCCGAATATGCCGTGTTATTACCGAACAAAAACGCATTAGATTATAAGCGTGTAATCAAAGCGATCTGCCATCAGGATTTCCCGACGCTGCATCCAAGATTTCGTCAAACGCATACAGACTATCCGGAAGTCTTTTTCGTGAACATGGATCGAAATATCGTCATGAATCTTTATGATGATCGCGGTTGTTTCTTACTGTTCGGTGATTCAGCAACGTATGACGTGTTCAAGAAGAAATATCGTAATGATGTCAGCTAATCGAATGTAATCGCTTCTAGAAATACTTAAGCTAGTGCCAAGAAGCCGATCACTGAAAAAATAAAAAGCACCAATAGAGAAGTGAGTAATGTTAACGCAAGGATTTTCCCCGTATTTTTTAGACTTATGATGGCGCACACTAGCGCAAGCACTAGTCCAGCTAACATATAATTCGTTCCCCAAAAGCCATTGAAAGGCAAGAACTTGAACGTTATAAAAGTAAAGACTACGATGCCGATCGAGATCCATCCTAGATGTTTTCGCATAAACTGCCTCCTCTTAAAATGAATACGTATAGTCATAATTTGGTTCTTTTTTAGCATATCATTACAAATGTTTACAGTGAAAGAGTTTTGTAATCGTCGCCTAAAGATAGTCTGAATGAAATGCGTGTCATACACCTACTCGTCACGAGATATACCAACAAGCAGCAAACGATGGAACAGCTATCAATCGACAAACAATCCCTCACTCTAATCAGAATGAGGGATTGTTTCGTTTCAACATTAGACCGTCAACTCAATCACATTACCTTCCGGGTCTGCGACCGTACTTTCATAATACCCGTCACCCGTCGTCCGGGGACCGTCAAGGTGTTGTATACCGGCATCCCGTAACTGATCTGTCCAGTCATCAACTGCTTGTTTGCTGCCAAGCGAGAAGGCGAGGTGGGCATACCCGAGCGCATTCGTCGACCGATCTGTGATGTCCGTCCGTTGCATCAACTCAAGACGCGCACCACTCGAGAACGTCAGGAAATACGACATGAACCCTTTCGACGGATTATGATACCGCTCGCCTGCCGTAGCATCAAAATGTGTTTCGTAGAATTGACGCATCCCTTCCAGGTCTGCCACAAAGAGGGCGATATGTTCAATCTTCATCTCCACTCATCCTTTCTTCATTACGAGGCTTTTGCCAATCGCTGTCTGAACAACATCCGGTTCAACCCTTCCGTAGCGACCAGCATCAAGAAGATGAGACTGATCGTAAACCAATGGAACAACGATAAGGAATAGGACGTCGCCAGCCATCCGAACAATGGCGGCATGAAGGTACTACCGGTATAGGCGAATGCCATTTGTACCCCCATCAGCCGTTGCGCCGCAGCCTCCCCGAAGCGAACCGGCGTCTCATGGAGCATTGCCGGGTAAATCGGTGCGAGACCAAGCCCGACAAGTACGAAACCAAGCGGCATCCAGGCAGCGGGTGCGAGGATGAAACAGGCGGCTCCGACGAATGCCGTCCATTGACCGACACGAATCAAACGACGATTCGACCAGCGTAGCGACAGAAAACCACTGATGAATCGCCCCGCGGTGATGCTTCCGTAATAGACGGAAATCCACGTCGCTGCTGACGTCACGGAAAAGGACCGGACTTGGACAAGATAACTACTGCCCCACAGCCCGACGACCGCCTCGACGCCGCAATAAAAGCAAAACGCTGCGAGAGCGGCAATCAATCCGCGTGGTTTTCCGGACGACGTATTCACGGTCTGAACCTGTTCAGACACGTGTTTCGGAGCCCGTTTCCAGAGCGGTAAACTGACGATCAAGATAATCATCAAGACAAGTTGAAATGCACCGACGACGAGGTAACCTAAACGCCAGCCGGAATCGAGCAATACACCAGCCATGATGAGCGGACCAGCCGTCGCACCGATGCCCCAAAAGCAATGGAGCCAGTTCATATGATGCGCTTGATAATGGGTGGCAACGAAGTGGTTTAACGCCGCGTCGACGACTCCAGCACCGAGTCCAAGCGGGGTCGCAAGGACGAAGAGCCAAATCAAGGACGGAGCAACGTAAAAACCAATCAATGCCAGTGCCGTCAAACCGGCAGAAGCTGCCGTGATCGGACCCGTTGAATAACGTTCGATCAAGCGACCGCTAAACAGACTCGAGACGATCGTTCCGGCAGCGATCGTCATGAAGAGCCACCCTGCCATGTCGAGCGGTGCGTCGAGATCGAGCCGCATCACGGGCCACGCTGTACCGAGTAACGCATCCGGAAGACCAAGACTGATGAAAGCGAGATAAATCAAAGGTAATAGTAAACGGGTCATCGGGCGAGTCCTCCTAACGGAATTTGTTCAATGAATGACTGGATGCTCAGTTGCATCAGACCATCTAAATAATCGGTTTCCCAGTCGCCTTGCCGCAACTGAGGTAATTTGTCGAGCGGAAAGCGCTTGGCGCATCGTTCGGTCAGCCGAGCTAATCCGTCATCTGAGACATCGGACGACGTAAATAAGATGGCATCCGGATTCAAGGTGACGCTAAACGAGAGGATGATTCGACTTAACGCTTCATACCAGTCGTCAGAGTGTGGTGTAGTCGTCGCGAGGACTTGTCCGACATTTCGCTTGTCGTCAAACGGGATGAACGAGATCTCTCCAGCGAAGTGATGCGCTCCGCGGATGACATGACCGGAAACGGCGACGCCGGCTCCCGGTCCGTTCGTTCCGAGATACACATAGACAGTCGTCTCGTTATCAGAAGCTTGGGCACGGACCGCAGCGTTCATATCATTTTCGATGACGACGGGTCGCCCGAACCGTTCCGTCAGTTCTTGTTGCAAGGGGCGACCGTCTAGCGTCGGATAATCTGGGGCGAATAGGATCGTGCCGGTTGTATCAACGGCACCAGCGACACCAATTGCAAGCGTTTGAACATCTGGATGATCGTCGAGTAATGTTGATAGCGTTTTCAATAAATGAGATCCATGATCTGTCGAATCGAAGTTCAGGCGATCCGTTGCGATCAGATGTCCACCGACGTCGTGGATGCGATACTGCAGATACGTGCGTTCGAGATAAAGAGCGAGTCCGTGGAAGTGATCCGCGCGATAGCGATACCGTTTTGCCGGACGCCCTCCGCGAACCAATTCAAGTGGTGTCTCTTCAATTTCCTGTGCAGCGATCATCTGATCGATCTGTTTGCTCGCAGTCGGAAAACTGACATCCAAAACGTGACGAATCGCAGGGATCGTATCGAGATGGTCAACTAAAAAAGCGTGACGTGTACGTGAAATGAGTTCAGTCAAACAAAGACCTCCAAACTAGTTTACTTATTAAAAAAGTTTAATAAGTTTTGATTTGAGTATATCAGGTTGGGAACAAAAGACAAGTTTAAAAAAGAGGTGTAGGATATGAATATTTAGAAAAATCACGTTTCATTCCATCGCTGTCTGGCTATATGTAAAGAAGATAAAAAAATTTTAGTCATATATCTTTAATTCATACTATTCCGATTTGTAATATCTTGGATAGCCTGCAACGGGAGGTAGATGACGAGAGGAGTTTGTAATCATGACCACCCAACTTTCAACCAACCTAGGATCCCAAGATATTTTAGCCTCCCTGCAAGATAATGTCGCAATGATTCGATTCGACCGGCAACGTCGTGTCGTCGACGTCAATGGTTTATTCGCAAAGACGATGAAATATAAACGAGAAGAGATGATCGGGATGCAACATCACCTCTTCTGCACGACGGAGTTTGCAATGAGTGACAGTTACCAAGCATTTTGGCAGAAGCTGTTTAGTGGCTTCAGTACGGCAGATAAAATTGAACGCATCGATGCGCATGGTCAATCGATTTGGCTAGAAGCAACCTATATGCCGATTTACGATGGAACGGAAGTGACCGGTGTCTTGAAGATTGCTTCCGATATTACTGATCGTCAGCAGACGATTCAAAAGTTCGCGACTTCGTTTGACACGATTGCTAGTGATTTGAATACTCGGTCGACGCATGGCGAGCAGGAAAGCGAAGCGTTACGGCGAACGATCGAACAGATGGCCGAGACGACTCGTGATAACCATCAGACGATTGAACGGCTGCAACGCCAGGCGCAGGACATCGCTCAAGTGACGGAGACGATCAAAACAATTGCGTCACAGACGAATCTCTTGTCACTCAATGCATCGATCGAGGCAGCGCGAGCCGGAGAACACGGCAAAGGATTCAATGTCGTCGCGACTGAAGTCCGAAATCTCTCAAAGCTCGTCGAACAAGCCGTCGTCGACGTCCGACAGACGACGCAGCGAATGAATGATGAACTGCAGCGGATTGCCCGTGCGATGACGCAAGCAACGTCGGATGCACAAGCAAGCGTCACGGTCGTCGCAGAAACGGTCGATCGCTTCCATGACGTTCAGAGTGCGGCATCGACGTTAACGGAGACAGCGCGAGACTTTACAAAAGCAATTTAAGTGAGAGACGGCATTCCGGTAACGGAGTGCCTTTTTGTATAAAAAAGTATCTCTACACTTTGGAATAATATGTTAATATACTACAAAACGGAAAGGGAGCGAACTACTGATGAATATCCGCACTGCTCGACCTGACGATTTTCAGGCATTGATTCCATTGTTCCAGCAAATCCACGATCAACACGTCGCCATACGACCTGATCATTACCGTCCGCACGAGATGCCGGTTTCGGAAGACTTATTTCTGTCGCAACTCGAGAATCCGGATTATGCATTACTCGTTGCGGAACAAGATGGGCTTGCCGGTGTGATCGTCCTAAAGGAAGACATCGTCGAAGGAAGCGGCTTCGTCTTCGATAAGCATTACTTACGCGTCATCAGTCTCGTCGTTGCGGATACGCATCAAAAACAAGGCGTCGGGAGACGATTGATGCAAGCCGCTTACGCGCACGCGGAAACGATCGGCTGTGACAAAATCGAACTCGGCGTCGATGACGCCAATCAGGAAGCGATCGCCTTTTACGAGGCACTCGGAATGGCTGTCCGCTCGAGACGAATGGAATGGAACGTGACGTCAAGCAGGGAAACGACGACGTGATGTCAAACAACAGGTACTAGAAAGGGGAGAGGTCATGTTCAGATTACAAGTATCCGATCACGTATCGCTTCAATTGATCGAACGGCACCATGCGGAAGGATTGTTCGCCCTCGTCGATGCCAATCGCCCCCATCTCCGCGAATGGCTCGGTTGGGTCGATGGTGCAACAGAGGCAAGTACATATCAGGAGAGCGTCATTCCAGCATGGCTGCAACAGTTCGCCGATGGTAACGGCTTTACATGCGGCATCTATCTTGAGGACGAGCTCATTGGAACGATCAGTTTACATGAAATTAATCGGCATCTCGGGCAAACGTCGATCGGCTATTATCTAGGAGAAAAGGGCCTACGAAAAGGTGTCATGACGGACGTCGTCCGGTTCGTCACGAACTATTGTTTCGAGACACTCGGCTTAAACCGTGTCGTCATTGAGTGTGCGACTGGAAACGTCCGGAGCAGACGAATCCCGGAACGACTCGGCTTCACGGAAGAAGGCGTCTTACGGGACGCTGAGAAATTATACGGGACGTATCACGACATCCAGGTCTATGCGATGTTACGACGGGACTGGACGAAAACGCAGGAGGTGGCAGCATGCGCATCGAGCCAATGAATCAAGCGACCTATGAGTCGTATCTACCGGTAGCAATCGAGGAATATGCGGCAGATAAGTGTCGCGCTGGTACGTGGTCAGAGAACGAGTCGCTTGAGAAGGCGACTGAAGAGTTCGCGGCGCTGTTGCCAGAAGGTCTGAAAACGAAGGATCATTATTTGTTTACGTTTCGTGATGAGACAGATAGCGACATCGGGATGGTTTGGGTCCATGTGACGGAAGAATCACGCGGACGTTCCGCCTTCATCTTCGACGTCAAGATTACGTCCGACAAGCAGAACCAAGGCTACGGCAAGAAAGCGCTCCGATCACTAGAAGTGATATTAAAACGGATGAACGTCAAGAAAATCTCCTTACATGTCTTCGCGCATAACGAACGGGCGATTCATGTGTATGACTCGCTTGGGTACGAGAAGACGGATTATCATATGTCGAAACGTCTCGATGTCAGCCATTAAAAAGCTTCCTCTTGCGCAAGCAGGAGGAAGCTTTTTCGTTTAACGCCACGTCTGTAATGTATTCGCGAACTGAATGTTCGTCTCCAGTTCACCTGTGATCTCGCTTGCTGTGAAGTCATTGCCAGCGAGCCAGTCGGCAAAGTCGAATGTGACCGGTTCCTGATCACCACCGAGCGCAAACCAGACCTTCAACTCTTCCGGAAAGTAGGCAGACGTATGAATCGTTCCCGCCCACTGGGCATATAAATCAGCGAAGACGCCTTTATCGGTATCGTTGAGTAGTCGGAAAGCGGACTCCGCATCTTGAATCATGTGTTGATGGGTCTTCAACTCCATCATCCGACGTTTCGAGTCATCCAGATGATAGCGGTTTTCGTGTTGCAGCAAATCGAAGTGATTGGTGCACATGTTCGATTCCCGCACTTGGACGTCGCGTGCCGTCGCCTCGATGACGAACGAACGCGCCGATTTATCGTGGACGACGTACGTGAACGATCCGCGATGCGGAATTTCCTTGACGAGTGAAATCGCGTCGTCGACCGACGTGCACATCTCGAGGATGATCCGCCCGATCATGAAACTGACGAACCCATCGCCCGGACGGCGACGGTTGATGAAGTTATAGCCCATTGCAAGCCCATGTTCATTCATCCCGTCCATCCGACCGGTCACCCGCGATGCGGGACCGATGATTGCTGAGCCACCATCATTCGGTTGAAAGACGGAAAATCGACCATCATATGTCATCGGATGGTAATCATAGTTACGGACGAGGAAATTATCACCGGTCATGATCGAACAACCACTTTTCGGTCCTTCGACCCGGTAATGCCCGAAATGGAGTAACGTATCCGGAAGCGACAGTTCAAGTTCGTCCTGGAGTCCAAGTAACTCGTCCCAAATATGCGGGGCGTACCGGAGAAACATCTCCTTCGTCTCGACCGGATCGACTTGAAAGCGCGGAACACGGATCTTCCAGTTGTCCTCCCGGTTATGGAGCAACTGGTTTCGTTTGACGTAACGCCCTTGTTCGCGACCGAACTCATAATGACTGCCGCGGAATTGTGTGATCTCATTGGCTACACGTTGCATGGAATCCATCCTTTCTTCACCTGCTGTATGCTGATTATATCGAACACGAGAGAGAAAGTCGTACGGCAGGGCTTTGCTTGAGCACATCAAAATATAGGAATATTGAAAAATCAATCAACTATTTTAATCCTGAACCGATAAAAAAACGGGAGGGGATGGAATGAAACACATGTCAGTCAGACGGAAGATTCAAGTATTGATTGCGACAGCAATCATCTCAATGCTCTTAATCGCAGGAGCAGGACTCTATTTCTTGAATCAGATGTCGAATGCTTTACGCACGATGTATCAAGAAAATCTGATACCAATTCAAGAGGTGGCACAGATCCGAATCGATACACGGGCACTCGATTCCTTTTTAGTCGAGATGATTTTGACGAAGGACGAGACTCGAATCGGTGAACTGCAGGCGGATATCGATACGCGACAAGCGCAAATCCGTTCATCGCTCAATAAGGTAGAAGATACAGGACGATTTACCGCACAGTCAAAAAAACAATTAGAAGACTTAAAGGATAACGTCCTAGCCTATGATAACGGGATGAGCCTCGTCCAAGATGCCGCGACGCGAAATGAGAACGAAGAGGCTTATAAAGCCTACTCGGATAGTTTGGAGCAAGTCCGGGACAATGTTGCCAGTTCAGCGAAGTCGTTGATGGCTTCGATGACGAGACAGGCGAAGGATCTGAACGCTCAAAATCAGTCAGAAAAACAGACCGCCTTTTACTTAATGCTCGGGATTATCTTGTTAGGTGTCGTCCTATTCGTGGGACTTGCTTTATACATCACGCGTCTGATTACCCGTCCGATTCGTCGATTACAAGGCTGGATGGACCAATCGGGTAACGGTGATTTGACGGTTCGTGGCGATTATGATTCTAAAGACGAACTCGGTCAATTGACGACGTCCTTTAATGAGATGATCGCGTCACAACAACAAGTCGTTTTAGAATTGACGGGAACAGCAGAGCGTGTCGCTGTTGCTTCAGATGAACTCAGCGTCAACGCAGAGTCGACGACGAAAGCAACCGAGATGGTCGCTGTGACGATGGAAGAGATGGCAAGTGGTGCGAGTCAGCAGCTGCACCAAGTGTCCGATGCTTCACGGACGATCGAAGAGTTAACGACGTCGGTCCGTTACGTCGCTGGCAATGCGCAGCAGATGACGGAACGCACGGCAGAGGCGATGGAAAAAGTTTCGCTCGGTGGTCAGGTCGTCGGAACACTCGGGACACAGATGGGACGGATTCAGGAAGACGTCTCGCGTCTCAGCCACGTCATCGATGGTCTCGGTAACCGATCGCAGGAAATCGGACAAATTACGGATTCGATCAAAGGTGTCGCGGCGCAGACGAACTTACTCGCGTTAAACGCAGCAATCGAAGCAGCGCGCGCCGGTGAACAAGGACGCGGATTCGCCGTTGTCGCAGCGGAAGTCAAAACGCTCGCTGAGCAGTCGGCAGTCTCGGCAAAACAGATCGAGTCGTTGATTCGTGTCATCCAACAAGAGACGGAAGCATCGGTTGTCTCGATGGAAAAAGTCTCAACCGAGATGACGAGTGGAATCGCTGTCGTCGATCGGGCAGGTGCCTCATTCTCAGAAATTGAGACAGCCATCACCGACGTGACAGGGCACGTCGAGGAGGTATCCGGTGCCGTTCAGGAAATGGCGGCGGCGAGTGAACAGATCGCATCTGTCATGCGGACGATTCAAGCAGTGACGGAAGGAACTGCTGCCGGAACGCAAAACATCTCCGCTTCAACCGAGGAACAGATGGCGTCGATGGAAGAGATTGCATCCGCGTCCCAATCACTCGCAACGATGGCGGATGATTTGAAACACGTTACCGGACGATTTACCGTATAAGATTAAAAACGACCTCGATGGAGACATGATCGAGGTCGTTTTTATGTAGGGATAAATGGGAAAAGAAGGTGATTCATGGAGACGCGTCGTATGTATCTGAATACTATATTTTAGGAGGCATACATATGAACTTTCAATCGTTATCGACAAATAGGCTGGATTTGATTCGCGTTACGGAAAGTCACGTCAATGATTTCTATACGATCTTATCTGATTCACGCGTGACTCAATATTATGGCATTGATCCGCTCACGTCTCTTGAGGAAGCAAGTCAGATCATCCATTCATTTGATCAAACGTTTTCTATGAAACGGGGAATCCGATGGGGCATGATCGACCGTTCGACAGGGCGGTTCATTGGAACGGTCGGACTCAATAACTGGAGTCCATATGCGAAAAAAGCCGAACTTGGATTCGAATTACATCCAGATTTTTGGCGACGAGGCTATGTATCGGAAGCTGTTCAAGAAGTCATCCGGTTTTCGTTCAAAGAATTGGCGCTTCATCGGTTAGGTGCGGTGACATTTCTTGAGAACGAAGCATCCTATCGCTTACTCGAAAAACTCGGATTTACGTTTGAAGGCGTCTTACGCGGCTATCTCTATCAAGGCGAAAGGTCGCATGATGCACGGATGTACGGTCGGTTACGAACGGACGTTATCACGCCTCAGGTAAAGATTGAAGAAACTGTTTGACAGCACGACGGGACGTCAAATGAATGATTTGTTTATTGGACGTCGCTTTAAGCGTTGAGAGGATACTCGGTCGTTTATCGATCGGGAACCGCCAAATCCATTTCAAAAAATCAAACGATAGTTTCTCCGGACAGTCTGCTGCCATATCCGGTCGACCGGTCTTGCGGTAGCGCCACGTCCGTTTCAGTGCTCGGTACAGACAGATCGTCCGCGGTAGATCAAGGAAGATGATCGTATCTGCGGCTTTGATTCGTAAATCAAGCGTTCCACCGTAGTTGCCGTCGATGATCCACGTGTCGCGCGACGTGAGCATGTGTTGAATCTGGCGTTGCTCCTCACGCGAAACCGCCTCCCAGTTCGGACGCCATAATAAGGTGTCGAGATGATCGACGGGATAACCGAGTTTTTTGCCCATCGCACGAGCAAGCGTCGATTTACCGGATCCACCGGAACCGATCAGGATGATTTTTCGCATCATAGACCTCCTATTTTTTGTCATAGGAATTGATCATACCACGGTTTTCTAGTCGAGGATAGAACGAAAGGAGTGGATAAGATGGTACCGAATTTCATAATCGAAGGGATGACGATTGCTTTTCTATTACTCGTACTGGGATGTGGTGTGATTTGTCTTCCGAAACGGTGGAAGCGCTATGGCTTGATTTTACTTGGTTTGGTGGCGATCGGGTGCAGTTCCTTTTGGTACATCCGACCGACGCTCGTCAATCAACAGATTGCTGAGAATGAGAAATTGCTTAAGATGGAACTAGCACGTCAATTCCCTGATGAAGTATACACTACAAAAACACAAAAATTTTCGTATGAGTCTTCGGCGAATCCGGCTTCAATCGAAGTCGAATTTGCAAATGAACCTAACGTAACTTATTTTCTAGATATGGATGGGAAAAGGATTAGGCTGTCAAGTTTTATCTTTAAAAACGGAGGATTTCCACAGGATTTACAGCATGAATTCAAATAAAGACCGGATGCTCAAAACATCCGGTCTTTTGATTAAGTCGATTTTAAATTTTTCGTAGCAGACATCGTTTTGACGGCAAAGAAGGCAATCAGACCGAATCCGACCTTGTTGATCAAGTCAGCGAAGTTATAGATCAATTCGCGGACGAGTTGCACCTCGATACCGGGTGCAAACAAGGTGACCGCGTAACCGACCGGATAGATCGCCCATCCAATCAAGATGAACAAGCGCATCTGCAGCAAGGCTTTACGAATCGGTGCAGGCTTATCTTCAGCGGCTTTCGTGACGTTCGTGAACAGCAGATAAATGATATAAAACCATGCGACACAACCAACGACGTATGCCCAAAGACCGAGTTGTGTGAAGCCACCCGCTAGATTGATCGACGACTCGCCGATATACCCACCGATGATCATGATGATGTCGGCGATAACGAGTTTCGTCAGAAGGGAACGCCCTTTCCCCCCCTTTAAACCGAGTAACAGCGGAAACTTAATCAGCAAGAGAGGCGTCGTCACAAGCCAATCGATGTAGCGGATTTCAGTCGGAAAGCCATCAATCTCCGACAACAAACCTGATTCCCCGACAGCTTGCTTCATGAAATAGTAATGAATCGCAGCGACGAACGTGACGAGAGCAGCGACTGTTGCGGTCGAGCGGTATTCCGGGGCGAGGGAATTTCGTTCGACGAGAAAATAGAGCGTACCGGCGGCCATTCCGACGAATCCGACCCAGAACATGTACTGGGTCGCAAGAACGAGAAGGTTGACGTCTTCCATGTTGTTTCGACTCCTTTTCGTAAGTGGACACGACCTTTCATACTTTTATTTTACTGACGATACAGTCTTCAGACACCACGTCGAAACGCTCTTGATGTGCGGTCTATCAACGGTTTGACAACATTTCGACACACTTGAGGAGGAGTGACGGATGCCGAGTAAACGAATGGATCATATCAGTCTGAACGTCGTGAACCTAGAAGAAGCGATTCACTTTTTTTCGCTTTGTGGCCTCGAAGTACGCGGACGATGGGAGATGAAAGGAGAGTTACTCGATCGTTTATTAAATTTAGAGGGAGCGGAGACGGAGTGTGTTGCACTCGGATTACCAGGTGAAGCAATCTGGCTTGAACTCGTTCGATTTAAACACCCGCGTGACACGGCTTCCGTGATCCAATCCGTCCACGCAGGTGGATTGCGTCATCTCTGTTTTGAAGTAACGGCACTCGCCGCGCTCGTCGAACGTTTAGCGGACAATGGATATCAGTCGATTGGCGACGTCGCGAATTACGAAAATGAATATCGCCTATGTTACGTAAGAGGACCAGAAGGCGTGATCATTGAGTTGGCAGAAAAAATCGGACCTGTCTAAGACTGGTCCGATGTATATTGTTAAGAACAACAGGAAGTCGATGATTGTGGCAGGGAAACGTTGCACACACCCGTCTCTGGTAATGATAACTTGACCTGCTTCGCACGTGCCTCGTCTCCGACAAGAAAAGCAACGATTGATCGAACTTGTTCATAACCGGTCGCAAGCAGGAAGGTCGGAGCACGACCGTAACTTTTTGCACCGACCAAATAAAGTCCAAGATCTGGATGACGTAACTCCGCTTCTCCATGTGGACGGACAGTTCCGCAGCTATGAAGGTTCGGATCAATCAGAGGAGCAAGTATTCGACTACTCTCGGTGACAGGGTCGATATCAAGCCGTACTTCCTCGAGGAACGAAAAGTCGGGTCGACTTCCTGCATTGACGATCAGCTGATCGATCTGATGAAGGGACCGACCATCTTGAGCAGTGATGTCAAACGACTTTCCTTTCGATTCAATGGATTGGGTCTTGAAGCTGGAGTGAACCCTAATCTGATCTCGTTCAACGAGCTGACGGAGACGCGAACCGAGTGCTCCGCGACCTTCCAGTGCATCCTTTTCTTCTCCGCCGTAGGCTTGAACCGGGTCCGATTTGCGAAGGATCCAATGAATCTCCGTTTCAGGGTGGTGCGCTTTAATAGAAACGAGTTCAAGGAGCGAGTTCAAAGCAGAGTGCCCGCTACCGATGACAGCGACGGATTGATTCGCGAAAACAACAGTATCACGTTTCGCATCTACGATCGAATACCGGACAGGTAAGTTCTGCTCGATTTCGACTCGATGACCAGAACTGATTGCAGGATTTGGTCGCCCGAGGACGCCAGACGCATCGATGACCGCGCGAGCGAGAATATGTTTACGTCCGTTCGGCGTGTCTATGACTAATTCGAACGGTGTTACATCACGTGAGGCATTCGTCATCTTGTCTAGACCTGCCCGTGAGATCGAGAGAATCTCATGTTGGAAATATAGAGAGGGAGCAATTTCCGGTAATGCAGCAAGTGGGGCAAGGTATTGTTTGATCAATTCAGTTCCGGTCGGCACAGTATCGTTTGCTGGTGCAATCCAGTCCGTCAGCTCGAGCAAGTGACGTGCTGCGTCACTAATATTGTATTGCCACGTCGAAAACATCCGAACGTGTTCCCATTGTTTGATATGGTGGGCAATCGAAGGACCTTTCTCAAATAGTAAAAACGATTGACCTTCCACTACAAGTTGAGCTGCAGCCGCAAGACCGATCGGACCGGCACCGATGATGACGATGGGGTGGGAAGAACCGTATGACATGAATAAAACCTCCTTTTATTTGTAAAATGCAAGTATTAGAGACATGGTTTACAGCAGACGTCACTCTCGCCCATCTTCGTGTTTAGCAAGTCGATTGCCTGGAGGACATGTGCTTTTTCGAAGGAAGTCATTGATGAGAAGATCGAATCAAGATACGTGTTCATCTCTTCGTCAATGGCTTGAGCAACACGTAATCCTTTCTCGGACAGGCGAAGTAGGTGAATTCGCCGATCGTTGATCGCGGGACGCTTTACGAGTAGGTCCCGCTTAATCAATGTTTGTACTTGTCTGCTGAACGTAGTGATATCAAGAGCGAGTTGGTCCGCAATTTCTTGCATTGCGGAGTCAGGATGTTTGGCAACCTGATACAGCAGATGACTTTGAACGAGAGATATCTCTTCATCTAGGACGGCACAACAATTCTTATTCAATAATCCGAAGCGCCGAGTGAACGTTTGAAATAATTCACGCGTTTCATTCATGTATAGCTCTCCCTTCTCTATTTTGCTTATGAATCAGTTATACGATACAAACTTGCAAATTGCAAATAATCAATATATGATTTTCTCATATTCAATTGTAAATAAGGAAAGGGGGGAAATTGGATGCTTGTTCGTTCGATGGAAGAGAAAGATCGTAGCACTGTGTTAGCCATCTATCGTCAAGGAGTAGAAGAAGGGAACGCGACGTTCGAGACGATGATTCATGAGCAAGAGTGGTGGAGAACGCTGACGCAATCTGAACGATTCGTTCTAGCGCAAGGTGGAAAAGTGATTGGCTGGGCTAAACTGGGACGTATTTCTGAACGTCATGTCTATCGTGGCGTTCGAGAAATCAGTATATATCTAGAGCGTTCCGCTCGAGGACTCGGCGGTGGACGATTCTTAATGGAGGCATTGATCACCTATGCGGACGCCAACGGGATCTGGACGCTTCAATCACACATGTTCCCAGAAAACATCGCAAGCAGACGGCTGCATGAGCGACTTGGATTCGAATTAGTCGGTCGACGACGTGCCATCGCACAGCATCATGGTGTCTGGCGAGACACGTTGTTATTTGAGCGACGAAATGACCTTAGGTAATGAAGTGATCTTTACACGCTTGATTTTTCAATTCAATTCTTCTACAATGATCTGCCTTCGCTGAAGCGAAGGTTTTTTAGTTTATCCGTCGATGGAAGAAGGGAAGTATTAAAGACGAATGATACTACCTAAAATGACAGAGGAGGATGGACGGATGTTGCATGCCTTATTCTTGAACTGCACCTTAAAAGCATCACGTGAACCATCGAATACGGAGGCGCTGATCCGTGACGTGATTGCATATTGGAAACAGGAGGACGTCACTTCAGAAATTGTCCGCATCGTCGATCACCAAGTGGCGTTCGGCGTCACGGAAGACGAAGGCAACGGGGATGAATGGCCCGTTATTTTTGAAAAGGTGAAACGAGCCGACATCGTCGTCATCGGGACACCGCTCTGGCTTGGTGAAAAAAGTAGTGTCGCGACGCAAGTCATTGAACGATTATACGGAGGGAGCGGCTTGACGAACGATCTCGGACAAGCAATCTACTACAACAAGGTCGGTGGCGTCATCGTCACGGGGAATGAAGACGGAGCTAAACATGCGTCTGCTTCCATCTTGTACGGTCTGTCGCATATCGGCTTTACGATTCCGCCGAACGTCGATGCTTACTGGGTCGGTGAAGCGGGACCAGGACCGTCTTACATCGAAGCAGGACGGAACAACGACTTTACGAAACGACACGCACAGTTTTTAGCTGCCAACCTATACCATTTTGCGAAGATGTTAAAGGAACACCCGATTCCAGCAGAAGGGAATGTGATGGAATGAAAAAACAACGTTTAACAGGATACGGTGTCGCCACGTTGTTCGCGATGAGTTTAATGCTTGCGGGTTGCGGAAATGAGGAAACGTCGACGGACAAGGTCGAAGAAGGATCAACGAATTCGAACACGACCGACGATACGATGCAAGACAAGGATACGGTAACGAAAAATGCCGACACGGATTATGGCTTCAACAGTCTGTCGATTGAAGCGGACGTTGAAGGGGATAACGATGCCATTGATATTAGTTATGACCGGGATAATGACGGAACGGAAGCGGAATATCGCTATAAAGGGGAGCAAAAGCAAGGAGACGACGCGATGGCGGAACTCGACGCGAAGTTCAAGAACTTAAAGATTGATGCGGATACATCTGAAAATGAGGTCATCAGTGAGGTTGAACGTGTGTTTGCGATCCAGGATGCTTCTCGCTTAGAGGTTGAAATCGAATTCTCAGACGGAACCGAAAAAGAATATAAAAAATAAACAACAGGTCTGCGCCCGTAAGGGGTGTAGACCTGTTGTCTTAGTGTAGCGTCACATGAGCGAGGACACCGTAATGATCGCTCGGTACAAGGCGATGCGGCAGTCGATGATTTCCGATCAGCTGGACGTGCTGTAAGGTCACCTGTGAAAGCGAACGCTGACAGAGTAACCAATCATATCGAACGGGGCTTGTGATGCCGTCATTCTTCCTTGCGTACGGATTCATCACAGAATCAAGCGTCGCGGCGGCAATCTGTCCTGTACGAGCGGCAAAACTACCGGCGAGATCGACCCATTCCTTAAGCGCAGCTTGATGCAGAGCAGAGTTTGGACCATCATTAAAGTCACCGCCTAAGAACTCGATCGTCGTGTCATCCGTCTGTGAGGCAATCCATTCGTTGACGAATCGAAGTTGATCGAGTCGAATGTCTGAAGCACGCCAATTGAAATGAATGTTCGTCACGGCAAAACGCACACCGTCAATCGAAAACGGGATCCGAATCGCACAGTGGTGGTTGATGTTTGCTGTCGCAGCGGCACTCGAATCCGTTCGTTCAAACGGCAATTTCGTCAGGATAGCAAGTCCTTCATCTGGTGAATCCATGTAAGGATCCATCATCATATACGGATAACCGGTCGCCTCTGCGAGGTGCTCAGCGATCGAGACGAATGGTTCATCCGGATGAAACGTCGACATGACTTCTTGCAGGAGGAGAATGTCCGGTTGGTGTTGCTTGATCTCCGCGCATAACGCCTCGAACCGTTCTTGTCGTTTGTGCGGGTGATGCCAGATGTTATATGTCGCAATCGATAATGAAAGACTCATAGCTGTAAGCCCATCAACACTGTATCGTAAAAGCAACCGTCCGATAATAACCGGTCATGACGCAGTCGTCCTTCTTCTTGAAATCCATGTCGCTGATAGAGGCGAATGGCGCCGAGGTTCGTCTCGACGACTTCGAGCTGAATTTTTTGCAGGGATTGCGCTTTTGCCCAAGCAATCATTCGTTCCAGCAGTTGGGTACCGATTCCTTGCCCCCAGTCGGATTGAAGTACACCGAGTCCAAATGATGCCTTGTGCGCGAAACGTTTTAAATGAAAACCACGACATCGGGCGTAGGCGATGAGGCGTCCATCGCGCTCGACGACGAGGATGCGGTCCGGAACCGAGGAATCGTGTAACTGATCTGCGAAATCCGTCGCGGTCATCACGTCCTCACCAGGCATTCGGTCGAAGTATTCCGTTTCCGCATCGAGTGTTTGGCGGAGTTCAGCGAGGGCTTCAGCGTCACTGAGTCGAGCCGGTCGAATCTGGTACCGTTGTGTATCGAACGAGTGGTGCATCGTCTGCATATGTAATCCTCCGTTCTAGATGGAATATGCTATCATTATGGCAGGGATGGTATCATTTGTAAATTTAAGGAGAGAAGAAATGAAAATTCAAACTGGAACGAAGGAAGATAGGACATTCATCCGCGAGCAATTGATTGCCTACAATCGGCAACATGTTCCTAAAGCCTTATATGAACAATCGGAAGAACTTTGTTTTACAGCATCTAACGAGAAGGGCGAATGCATCGGAGGAATTACCGCGTCTTACGGTTGGCAACATATTCATGTCCAGTTCCTTTGGGTGAGCGATACAGCACGACAGGCAGGTGTCGGAACCCGCCTGCTGCAAGCTATCGAAGGATATGCGAAGGAAGCAAGGTGTACGAAAATTCTTTTGGACACGTTTGATTTTCAAGCACCAGACTTTTACCGCAAGCATGGTTATGAAGAGTATGGACGACTGACCGATCATCCATCGATTGGACAATCTCAATACTTCTTCGTCAAGCGACTTTAACGCCGGACGTGCACAATCCAAGCCGACATGTACGTAAGTGTTCCGATCGATAAGACAAGAGCAATCGCATAGAACGGAAATGCTGGATACAGTTGAAGTAACGGTTGCTCGAACAAAAAGGCAATCATTAGGACGGGAAGGCTGATCATGAAAGCAACATACGCTGCACGAGTTGCTTTACCGGTGATCAGTGCCTCACGTTCGTCGGAGTCGGAAAATTCTGCTGTTGCAAACGAACTTGTACGGTCTTCTCGTAAGAAATAGCTGACGATCGAAAGGACAATCGCAATCACTAGCACTGGAAGGACACTCATTAGATTCAATTCCAGCGACAATCCCGTACCGGATACCGGATCATCTTGAAATAGTTGTAGGTTCGCATGAATGGCACTAATGAGATAAGCAGCTAAAAAGTAGAGACAACAATTAAGTAAAGATTGAGTGACGACACGTTTCATCAGGATTCCTCCTCTAATTGAAATAGTTCCTCGATCGGGCAATCAAAGACGCGGGCAATCTGCATCGCGAGTAAGAGCGACGGCGTATAGCTTCCTTTTTCAAGTGAGATGACAGTTTGTCGTGTCACACCGATTCGTTCAGCGAACTGCTCTTGTGTCCACTTGTGCTGTTGACGATAGAGGCGGACATGGTTCGTCAGTTTCATCTGACGACCTCCTTTCCAGTTGTTTACATTGTAAAGTTGGGTTTACATTTTGTAAAGTAGACTTTACGTCATATATGTAAAAAATGGAGCTGACTCAAAAGTCAACTCCTCAGACTGAAGACAAAGCGTAATTTTTCTTTTAACAAAAAGGATTGCGCTTTTTTTGTTCATCTCGAATCGTTTTCCTGGGAAAAGCATCGAGCCGCTTCGCTTCGCTGCAGGGTCGCTCCTGCTTGTTTTTCCCTAGGAAGCGATGTCGAGTGAACAAAACGCTTCTCTGATCCTTCTTCCGGATATAAAAAAATGACGCATTACACGCCACTCCTACAGGAAAAAGCGCGATTTTGCGCTGTCAGAGACAAACAAGACCCGTTTTCCTGCTCGAACGGAGCGGGAAAACTGAATTGTGTCTCGCCTGAGGAAAGGGCGTGAAAAGACGCGTCATTTTTTGGGATCAGTCATTTGAAGCCTACGTGAACATTAAAATACGTAAGGTGTCAAAATGACAGCCATGAGACAGACGAACGTCGTCCATCCCTGATGATGACGTAAGGATAAGAAAAGCGTGACCAGCCCAGTGATCATCATACCGGATAAAATCCATCCTAGCCAAAAATCCGTGCTATTCGAAGCAATCGGGATGCTTAATATGTAAGCTGTCGTGTGCGGAAAGAAGCCGATGGCATCTAAAATGATACCGCCAAAGACACCAGTTAGCAACAAGCCGATCGACAGACGAAATAGTGCGTTATGTTTAATCATATGCATACTCCTATTCTGTTTGGTTGACGCAAGAAATCCTATTGTTGCACCTATTCAATATGTTTCTACAAAAAGCGATGAATTCCTTTCTGTTATCTATCCCTGAACTTTATCAAAAATCCTCGCTTCTGCACATCAATCGGAATATTCAGATAGTTATGGGGTATTCTGTTGAAAACGCCATCGCCGATTCAGTGGAAAGGAGAAGAGAAGATGATGCCTGAACTGATACCGGATGACCGGGAGCTCGAACGAAGGATTCGGATCGTCCATCTGTTGCGAAAACTGGGGAAGACGGACGAAGCGATTGCCCGATCCTTGTATGTTCCGATCGAATGGGTTCAATCAATTGGTGAAGAAGACGACTGGCAGCAAATGCAATCATCCTAAGGCAAGGACGTCACGTCCTTGTTTTTTCGCGTGTTCCGGTATACTAAAACAAGCATCTCAAATCGAGAGGATGAAGTAAAATGAACGTTGCCATCATTGGAGCAGGAATCAGTGGTTTATATCTCGCGACGCGTATGCAGGAGCTTGGACACGACGTGACGATCTATGAAGCACGCGACCGAATCGGTGGGAGAATTGAGACGGTCGATTTCGACCTAGCCGGACAAGCATATGCGTTTGATCTTGGACCGACTTGGTTTTGGCCGGACAGTGAACCACTGATGGTTGATTTGATCCATCGATTCGATTTACCGACACTGGAACAATACACGACGGGTGCGCTTCGACTCGAACGGGCTGACGGAATCGAGTCGCATGTGGTTGCGAATCAACCGACGGCGCTTCGCCTTCGTGACGGAATCCGCTCCGTTGCTACGGCACTTGCTGCACGACTCAGACCGGGAACGATTCGACTCAAGTCTCCGATCAGTCAGATTGATGTCACGAACCGGAGGGTCATCAGTTCAGGAAGGAAGAGTCAACCGTTCGATGAGATCGTTCTCGCACTCCCACCACGTTTAGCGGCAAGACTATCGTATGTGCCAGCTTTACCTGAAGCAGTCCTGGATGAACTCGAAGCATTACCGACCTGGATGGCGCAGCAAGCAAAATGTCTTGTTCTTTACGAAAGACCGTTTTGGCGTGATTCGGGCTGGTCCGGTCAGGCAATCAGCTGGACTGGGATGGTGCAGGAGATTCATGACGCTTCCCCACAAGATGGATCAGGAGCGTTGTTCGGTTTTTTCCGGACGCCGGCACGTGAACGACAGTTATTGACCGAGGCGGAAATCAAGGAAACGGTACTCGCGCAGCTGGTTCGTCTGTTCGGTGAACAAGCGCGTCAGTCGATTGGTTGGGCGTATAAAGACTGGTCGACGGATAGTTGGACAGCAACACGAGCTGATGCAGCACCGCTCGTGGATTTCCCGGCATATCATGCTATCAATCTCGGAGTGGAGCATGCAGCGATTTCACTGATTGGGACAGAGACCGATCCGAGTCATGGTGGACACTTAGAAGGGGCCATACGATCCGTTGAACGCTATTTAGAAAAGAGAGGAGTAAAAAAATGATCGAGACGCTACATTATGATGTGTTCACGACGACGCCAGGAAGCGGTAATCCAGCTGGGGTCGTCTTAGACGCCGATCAATTGACTGAGTCGGAAATGCAACGAATCGCGCGTACGAATGGCTTTACCGAGACGACGTTCGTCTTGTCATCCGAGCAAGCGGACTACCGCATGCGCTACTTTGCACCGGAACGGGAAATGGACTTATGCGGACATGGTACGATTGCCGCATTGACGGCACTTGATTCAAAGATCCGTTTATCTACGGCATGTCAGATCGAGACAAAGTCAGGCATCTTGCCCGTGATGCGTTTAGCGAACGGAATGTTTCGCTTGCAACAGGGACAACCACAATTACATCAGTTTGACGGTGACATAAAGCACGTTCTAGCCGCGATTGGTCTCGAATTGACACATCTCGATGACCGATGGCCAATCGTATACGGCAGTACTGGGAACTGGACACTGCTCCTCCCGATTCGTCGACTTGAGGACTTTCACCGGATGGTGCCGGATAACCAACGCTTTACCACCGTGTTGACCGACTTCCCACAAGCCTCGATTCATCCGATTTGTCTCGATACATATGACCGACAAGCGACGATGCACGGACGTCACTTCTCAGCAACGGGGGCAGGTAGCGTCGAAGATCCGGTTACGGGAACGGCGAGTGGTGTGATGGGTGTCTATTATCGAAAATTCATCCAGCCACTTGAAACGGAAACAGCGATCATCGTCGAACAAGGACACGAGATGGGTCGTCCCGGGCAGGTCGGAATCCGTATTTCTGGCGAAGGTCTTGATCATAGCAAATGGAAAGTCGAGATGGACGGGCAAGCCGTCTTTGTCGGCGTCAAGAGAGTGGGAGAGGAAGAGGCAGATGTTGAAACATTTCATTTGGGATTTTGACGGCACCTTGTTTGATACGTATCCGGTGTTAGTCGATGTGTTCGTGGAATTACTCGAGCGTGAGGGGCGAACGGTCGAACGCGAGCAAGTAGCAGAGCTGATGGCGATTTCAGCAAAAACGACGTATGAGGCGTTTGGTGTGTCCGAAGCGTTCATTGCGAACTACAAACAACAAAAGATGAACATCGAACAAAAACAGTCTGAACCGTTTCCCGGAATCCGTGAACTGTTAGAGGCGTTATCGACGAGAGGTGCGACGCATCATATCGTCACCCATCGCGGAACATCGATTCATGCGTTGCTTGCAAAACACGAGTTGACGCATCATTTTCAAGACGTGTTGACGGCACCGGATGGATTCGCCCGAAAACCGGATCCGGAAGCTGTCACGTACTTGATCGATCGGCACCAGATGGCACGAGACGAGACGATCATGATTGGAGACCGGGAACTCGATGTCTTAGCCGGACATCGTGCCGGTATCAAGACGTGTTTGATAAGCGAACATGCGAGTCAGACCGTTGCGACGTATACCATAACGTCGCCCGGTCGATTAAAGGAATTGTTACTGACATAACGACAGCCCCGCTTCCAGTGATGGAAACGGGGCTGTTTTTTAAGAAGACAACCGATCTGCTTCGGTTGCTTCAGCGCGTGGTGCACGCCAGAAATACGTCAGGAAAATACCGACTGCGAGCATGGCTGTCGCAAAATAGAACGGATAGTTCAAATTGACGTCAAAGAGTAGTCCACCAACGATCGGTCCGAGAATGTTGCCGATGCTCGTAAACATCGAGTTCATTCCGCCGACGAATCCCTGTTCATTTCCGGCAATCTTCGAAAGATAGGTCGTGACAGCGGGGCGCATCAAGTCGAAACCGACGAAGACGACCATCGTCACGAGAATGATCGAGAGATAGTTCGTCACGAACGTCATCAAGACGACGAGCAGTGTCGAACCGATCAAGCTGTAACGAATCAAGCGAATCTCACCGAACCAGCGTGTCAAACGGTCGAACAGTCCTACTTGGACGATGACGCCGACGATCGCACCGAGAGAAATCGCAAGCGCGATATCCTTCGCTGTGAAGCCGAACTTCCGGTCGACGAACAAGGCGAACAACGACTCGAATGAGGCGAGACCGAACGATGAGATCAATAGGACAAGAAAAGCGATGAAATAGAGCGGACTGAAGACTTTCCGGAAACCCGTCTGTTGTTTGACCGTCGTTGTCTCGTAGTGACGTTCCGGTTCCTTAAGCGTAAAGACGGATAACACCATCGCTGTTAAACCGAACGCAGCAGCAAAAAAGAACGGTGTCCGCGAGCCGAGGTCAGCGAGGAACCCACCAATCCCCGGTCCGATGATGAAACCGGTCGAGATGGCAGCAGACATATATCCGAGCGCTTTCGGACGAGTTTCGTTCGTCGTGATATCAGCGATGAATGCCGTGACGGCTGGCATGATGAAAGCAGCGCTGACACCACCGAGAATCCGTGACGCGAACAGGACTTCGACGCTTTGACCGAGACCGAATAAGAGCTCGGACATGCTGAAGATGAATAAACCGATGATAATCATCGGTTTACGTCCGTACTTGTCAACGGCACGTCCCGCGAGTGGTGAAAGAATTAGTTGCGCAAAGGCGAAGGCGGAAACCATGTAACCGACTGTCGCCCCGGAGATGTTCAACTCGTTCATGATTGTCGGTGTGACGGGAATGACGAGTCCGATACCTAAAAAGGCAATGAATAAGTTGAGCAGGAGTGTACTTAAAATCAATGTATTGTTTTGCATAGTTCACCTCAATAGAATTAAATCGTTTTTGACATACCGCGCCAGACGATCGGCCAGACAGCTTGCTGTCGAGCGTGAAACGCGTCGACACCGTTGTAGACGAGTTCCGTCAGCGTACCTTCAGCAACCGTCAGATAGGCGAGAGCGGCACTTTTGTAATCCGTCGAATAGAGAATCTGTTCCGTTCGGTCTCGTTCGCGTAGTAATCGCGTTAATAGATCGTGCAGTGAATCGAAAAACGGATTGAAGCGGTCCGTCATTTCTTGTTCGAGCTTCTCCGGTGGAAAATAGGCAGCCCGAAGGATGAATCGCATCAGGATATCGTCTTGCTGTTCCGAAATGAACCAATCGAAGAAGCCGTGCAGCGATTGCTCGAGCGGCTGCTGCCGCGTACTCGTGAAATACGTCGCAAAGCGGCGCTTTTGTTCTTGCAAGGCGTACGTCGTCGCTTGCAGGAACAGGTCGTCCTTCCCTTTATAGTGCGCATAGATCGATGGCTTTTTTATGCCAACCTCTGTCGCGATCTCTTGCAACGATGCCCCTTCATAGCCGTGCGCAGCAAAATGATGGATGCTCGTCTGTAACAATTGTTGGGCTTTCAGATGAATCACCTTCCTAACGGTCGTTAGGTAACACTGTAACAGCAAATTTCAAATGTAGTCAATCAGATTGTCTTACCGCACAAAAAAACTGACTCCGCGAAGGCGGAATCAGTTAAGGAAGAATCATTATTTATTCATGACACGACCGCGTGTTGCGACGCGTGAGCCGACGATTCCTGCGAATGACGTGAAGATAAGAGTCAGAAGCAGTCCGACGAACGCCCAGATCGAAACTTTTGACGCCGTTTGTGTCGCTTGTTCCGTTTGCTCGCGGACATCTTGGACTGTTTTCTTCAAGTCAGCGGATGTCTCATCAAGCGTTTGTTTGGCGTTTTCGATTTGTTGCGTCGTTTCTTTTGTTGCCGTGTTGAGACCATCGACGATATTTTGTGTCGCTTCTTCCGCTTCAGCACCTGTCAAATCGGTGTTTTTCGCGACTGCATCAGCGATTTTGTCTTCATCGACTGATTTCTCGATTTTTTCAGCTCGTGCTGTCAACGAATCACCAAGATCCTGGACGATCGTATCGAAGTTTTCTGGTTTCGTGATCGCTTCCTTACCAGCAGCCGTGACGTCTTCTTGAACAGCGTCAAGTTCGTTCTGCAAGTAACCTGGTTGCAATTCTTTGATGTCCGTATCTTTTAAGATTTCGTCGACGTTCCCTTCAAGTTCTTTCGTATCAACTTGTGACACGTTTTTCGTAATCGAATCGAATCCTTTCGTCGCAGCGTCTTGCGCCGTCGAAGCAACGGATCCGATACCGTTACCAGCCGCACCACCGACCGTACCGAGTAGTGAGCCGACCGATTGTAACGTATTGACCGTCGTGAACGTCAAGAGAGCGAACAAGAGGATGACGCTCGTCGACCATGTCAAGAAACCGTGGACGAGACCGGCACGTGCCGACGTCACACCGGAGACGAATCCAGCAACGAACAGCGAGATGAGCAATGAAAGGATTGCCCAGATGATCAAGCCAGTTCCAACACCATCGAACGGGTTATTTGACGTGACGTCCGTGACGCCGAGACCGATCGCTGAACCGATTAAACTAAATAAGATCAATAAAGATAGAAATGATACCACACCTGCAAAAATCGAGCTCCATGAGATGTTACGACCTGCTCCGTCCGCTTCCGCTCGGAAATGCGACGAAAAGCCTCTGTTTGTCTTTTCCATAATAAGCACTACCTCTCCCCAAATTGGTCTTTCAAGTTCGAGATGTTCATGAATGTAAAAGCTTCATCTCAAGTTTCTTACGCGCATAGCTCTTATATAACCGGTAACTAAATAAGAGAAACCTAGTATTACAGGTACATGATTAATGGTCGCCTGAACTTCAACGAAGTGATATTGGTTGCGTTTGAAGAAAAAGCATCGTACACTCTTATCAAGTGTCACGTTATACTGTACAGTTTAAAATCAAAAGGAGGTGATCCCCCACTTTTAGGGGGATACAAGTTGGACATCGTCTTAACACTGAATTTGTTGTTGCTCGTCGTATTGATTGGTTTGACCGCGTTTTTCGTCGGTTCGGAATTTGCTGTCGTTAAAGTCCGGATGTCACGTCTCGACCAGATGGTGCAAGAAGGAAAAAAGGGAGCAGTACTTGCGAAGAAGGTCGCAGGAGATCTCGATTATTACTTGTCGGCCTGTCAGCTCGGTATCACGATCACTGCACTTGGTCTGGGTGCACTCGGGAAACCGACCGTCGAGAAATTGTTGACACCGGTCTTTGATGAACTTGGTGTCGCCGTTGCGCTGTCAACGATTCTCTCATACAGTATCGCTTTCATCTTCGTGACGTTTCTCCACGTCGTCATCGGAGAACTTGCACCGAAGACGCTCGCGATCCAGTATGCGGAACGGATGACGTTACTGCTAGCTCCTTCACTCTATGTATTCGGAAAAGTCATGTATCCGTTCATCTGGATCATGAACGGTTCGGCCCGTGTCCTCTTGCGGATGTTCGGTGTGAAACCTGCCGGTCACGAACAAGCCCATTCCGAAGAAGAGTTGAAGATCATCATGGCACAAAGTTTTCAAAGTGGTGAGATCAATCAATCGGAACTCGCCTTGATGCAAAACGTCTTTGCGTTTGATGAGCGTGTCACGCGCGACATCATGGTGCCACGGATGAACATGATGGTCATTTCGGACGAGATGAGTTGGGAAAATCTATTACAGACGATGTCTGATAATCCGTATACACGTTACCCGGTCAGTGAAGGAACGGATAAGGATCGGATTAGTGGTTATATCAACGTCAAGGAAGTGCTCGCCCATCACGCGGTACAAGACGAACGAGAACTTGCATCGTTCCTTAAACCGTTGCCGGTCGTTTCGGAATTGACACCGCTGCAAGAAACACTCTTGAAGATGAAGCAGACACGGTCACACATCGCTCTCGTCATCGACGAGTATGGTGGGACATCCGGTTTGATCACGATGGAGGATATTTTGGAGGAAATCGTCGGTGATATCCGTGATGAATTCGATGAAGCGGAGCAAGCCGAAATCGAACAGTTACTGGACGGCTCGTACCGCTTAGCGGGTACTGTCCTATTAGTTGAAATTGAAGAACGATTTGGTCTTCGGTTCACTGAAGCAGAGGCGGTCGACACGATCGGTGGATATATCCAATCACGGACGGCTGCTTTTGAAGAGGGAACGATCGTCACAGATGAGGCGTTTACGCTTGAGATCTTGCGTTCTGCCCAATATCAGATTCAGGATGTCAAGTTGACCTTGCCGTCAAGCTAACAGAAAGACCCGTTTTACTTAGTAGTTCAATCTACTAAGCAGGCGGGTCTTGTTTAATGGACCGAGGACTTATCGCGTTCATCAAAAAAGTAAAAAAGTGTCATTTGATCAATGATGAACATGGTGATAATTCTGACCGACGAGATCACGAATCGATAAGATATGGCGATAAGCTAACGTATATCTACTAGATGTTAGGGAAAAAGGCTAACTTCAATCAATAAAACAATCTAGATCAACCATAATTATTGTGATTTTCCATTCAATTGTCAGAGAATCTAGACGATATAAGGAATGAAGTTCACAAATGAATGAGGGAGAGAAGCATATGAAATGGTTCGCGAAATCAGCATCACCGTCCTTCGATGCGCGCATCGAAGACGAACGCGCTCATGTCGTGTTGAACGTTCCGACATCCTTACATGAACAATTACGTTTAATCGGTCTAGAAGCAGTCGATTTACAAATTGTCCGGGTCATCCGCGAAGATGTATCCCGTTGGATGCCGAGCATGGTCGACGCGTTCTACGAGGAGCTGGTTCGTGTTCCATCTCTCCGGCATTTGATTGAACAGCATTCGACGCTCGAACGATTGAAAGGCACTCTCGCTCGGCACATCCTACAAATGTTCGATGGTCAGGTGACGATGGACTACATCGAAGCCCGGCGCCGGATTGCTGAACGGCATGTTCAAATTGGGTTGCATAATAAATGGTATATTGCTGCCTTTCAAAAAGTCTGGAACGTCCTCAGTGAACAGATTGACGGCAGTGATTGGCCGGAAGTAGAACGTGTCCGGATCATGCGGGCAGCGGGGAAACTCTTCAACCTCGAGCAACAGATCGTCATGACGATGTATGAGGATCAAATCGATGAGGAACGCCAAGCGATCGCGACAGCCAAACGGCACGTCGGAGATGGCGTACAAAAATCAACGGAAGAACTTGCTGCGATGAGTGAAGAGTCGTCAGCGAACTTCCAGGAGATTGAACGGCACGCCAAACACGTCTCGACGACGACAGACGCAATTTCGATCCAGTTGACGGAAGCGGTCGGTGAAGCAGAAGCAGGTGTCGTCCTCGTCGAAGAGGAGACACGTCGCTTTGAACATGTCGTTGCAGATTTATCACGGACGACCGAACAAGTCGCTGAACTGTCTCGTCTGTCGCAGGAAATCGAGCGAATCGCCGGGATGGTGACGACGATTTCTGATCAGACGAACCTTCTCAGCTTGAACGCCTCAATCGAAGCGGCGCGTGCCGGGGAGATGGGGCGCGGGTTTACCGTCGTTGCGCAAGAAATTCGGAAACTCGCTGAAGAGAGTAAACAGTCGGCAGCCGAGACGTCGCGGATCGCCCAAGAAATCACGCAAAAGATGCTCGTCGTCTCAGAGCGGATGGGAACGACGGAGACAGCGGTTGTCCGAACGACGACGGAGATGCAACAAGTCGTCCGTGCCTTTTCACGGATTTCGGAACAGACGGATGCGGTCTCGCGGCAAATTCATGAACTATCGACCGATACGAAGGATGTCGCCGGAACGATCGAAGGTATGCGTAAGATTGCAGAAGCGATTGCTGAGACAGCGGATGACTTACAAGAAGTCGCAGCAACTCTATAAGTGATCCCTCCTTTCTACGTGAAAGGAGGATTTTTTGTCGCTTTATGGAAAAATGAAAGTGGAGGTGTGAATGGTTTATGGTTCAGAGTATAATACTGATTGTCTTATGCTTTTTCGCTTTGATTGGACATTATTTGATGACAGGGGAACTCGCTCCACGTGAGTTGTACGGATTACTCGGTTTAACGGGCGTCGCTTTCGTGATCGGTGGAGTCGAATGGTGGCAAATCCGTTGCGATTTACGTTATCGAGGAGTAGAAGAGGGAGTATCCGTTCGATTAGCGGACAGGGCGAGCCGAAAGATGAATACGGTCTTTCTCGCGCATGAACGATGGCTAACGTTCTCACGTCGATACGCCACATGGTGGCAGGCAATCCTTGCGCGCTTCGAAAAGTTCGAATCATTTTTCCTCGACGTGACGTTCGAAGGAGACGGGGAACAATTACAAATTAAAGAGACGAAGACGGAGTGGCTTCGCAATACGACACATTTTGCGATTCGTAAAGACGGACGCGATGTCGGAACGATTCGCACGGATGCGGCACTTCGTCAGCAACTGCAGCTGAAAGAAGTCTTACTCGTCTCGTATGCCGGTCAGGAGTATCAGATTCGGTCCTCGACAGTCACGAGAAAAATCGGCGTTTATCAAAACGGCGATTGCATCGCAACAGGGTCACGGCACGGGGCGCAACTCGTCTTTGACTGTGACACGAAGGAACGTCTCTTAGCCGTCGCCAGTATGATCGTCTTTCGACTTGTTTATTCGAAGTGACTTTATTTCACCGACCGTATAAATGATTTTAATGTTTACAGACCAAAAATCACTAAGACAGGTCATTTGCCTATTAGATTCTATGGCTACATACAAAAAGCGCGCTGATTCTCTTTTATAGAGATCCAGCGCGCTTTTTCGTTAACCGGTCTTTCGGATCGATTCGAATAATCGTCCCTTATAGACGTCGGCAATCGTATTGAGGAACGTCTCGCTCAACTTTTTCGGGAAGAACGGTTTTGCATACACATAATGATACGCCTTCTTCAAATCATCCCATTGTGTACACGGTTCCGTTTGACGGAACCGAGCGACGTCGATGATCCGTGTTCCGTTAGCGGTCAAAAGGATATTGCGTAAATGGATGTCTGATGGGTTCAAACCGACGGATCGTGCTTGTGCTAAAGCCGTATCGACTGTCGTTAAGACGGATTCTGGGATGAACGTCCCGCTGACGAGACATTCGAATAACGTTTGACCTTCAATGTATTCAAGCACGATATAATCGGCACCGTATTCGTAGACTTGCGCATACGTCGGAAAATCAGTCAACTGTGCGTAGATGCTCCCTTCGAGATCAGCGAGCGTTCGAAACGACGGGTAAAATTTCTTGATGACGCGATCTGTTCCGCGGATGCGAAAGACGAACGCACTTCGTCCTGTCCCGATTAAGTCAAGTTCACTCGGAAGATGCTCGATCGTACAAACGAAGCCTGTTTCTTTCAATTGGATCAATTGCGCTAACTCAGCGTCAGTTTTCAATGGTGTCACTTCCTTTCCTCCTTCATTTCTTATACCCATTATACGCTCATCTGACAGGAAAAGTTTCAAAAATCACTTGTGTGTGAAAGTTTTGAACATTATGTGATATGCTAAAAATGTTACACTGTTACATACTTCAAGGGGGTTTTTAATCATGTCAACGACACAACAATGGCGCGACCATTTCGATGGTCTTCGCGCATACGAAGAAGCCGTCGCATTACTTTACTGGGACATGCGGACATACATGCCGGATCAAGGCGCAGCAAACCGTTCCGCGTCGATCGGATTCCTCTCGACAGAGAGCTTCCGTCGCCGGACAGGCGAAACATACCAACAATTACTAGCAGCAATGGAGCAAGAGACGCTGACGGGCATCGAAGCGATCTCGTTCGCAAAAGCAAAAGAGGCATTCGATCGCGACTCGAAGATTCCAGAAGCCGAGTACCAAACGTTCATCACGTTGATCTCTGAGGCAGAGAGCGTCTGGGAAAAGGCGAAGGACGCAAACGATTGGTCGATGTTCGAACCATACCTCGAGAAAATCGTCGCGATGGAGCGCCAGTTCGTCGAGTACTGGGGTTATGACGCGCACCCATATGACGCATTGCTCCATGATTATGAGCCGGGGATGACGGTCGCGACACTTGATCCGTTGTTCGCAGAACTTCGTCAAGCAATCATTGGTTTGCTCGGTCAGCTCGAAGGAAAAGACTTCCCGACGCTTGATTGGTCAGCGGACCGCGAGACACAGATCGCCTTGAACCAAGAGTGGCTCCGCGATATCGGCTATGACTTCACGTCTGGTCGCTTGGATGAGACGGTTCATCCGTTCCAGACGACGATCAACCGGAAGGACGCACGTATCACGACGAAATACGATGAGAACGACTACCGGAACTCTGTCTTCGGCACGATGCACGAAGCCGGACACGCGACGTATGAGCAAGGGATCGAACCGGAACTCGATTCACTCGGTCTTGGTGACGGGGCTTCGATGGGGATTCACGAATCACAATCACTGTTCTTTGAGAACTTCATCGGACGCAACCAAGGTTTCCTCGACGCACGTTATCATGGCTTACAACAAGCGATTCCGTCACTGGCTGACGTTCCGTTCGAACGCTTCTATGCCGCGGTCAATGAAGTCAAACCGTCACTGATTCGGATCGAAGCCGATGAATTGACGTATGCGCTTCATATCATCATCCGCTATGAGCTGGAAAAACGCTTGATGACGAAAGAGCTCGAAGTCAAGGATCTTCCGCAAGAATGGAACCGCCTCTATAAAGAGTATCTCGGTGTGGATGTGCCGAGTGACGCAAAAGGCGTCTTACAGGACGTCCATTGGTCAGGTGGCTCGTTCGGTTACTTCCCAAGTTACGCGCTCGGTCTCGTCTATGCGGCACAGCTCAACGAAGCGCTTCGTCGTGACGTCGATAACGTCGATGGTCTGATCGCGGCGGGAACACTCGCTCCAATCAAAGGCTGGCTGAAAGAGAACATTCACCGTCACGGGAAATCGAAGACACCGGCTGAACTGATCGAAGCAGCAACGGGGCAATCGATCTCTGTCGCACCACTCGTCAACTACTTGACGAAGAAATACACGCGTGTCGTCGAGGCACTCTGATGTTGTGGTTTGCACACCGCGGCGTCAGTGACCGTTTTCCGGAGAACACGCTCGAAGCCATCGCTGCTGCGATTGAAGACGACGTCGATGGGGTCGAATTCGATGTCCATTTCTCAAAGGACGGTGTCGGTGTCATTATTCACGATGAGACCGTCAACCGGACGACGAACGGGACAGGACGTGTCATCGACATGACGGTTGCTGAACTGCAGGCTCTGGATGCTGGAGCACGATTCAAAGGGGAACCGATCAAGACGAAGATTCCGACGCTTGACGAAGTCCTCGCAATCCTTGCACCAGTGACCCTGCGGCTCAACATCGAGCTGAAGACGGATACGATCCGCTATGACGGGCTTGAAGCGTATGTCCTTGAACGCTGTGCAGCACACGGCATCGCGACCGACCGATTGTTATTCAGTTCGTTCAACCATTATTCGGTTGCCTTGATCCAAAAGCTCGACCCACGCGTTGAGACAGCGATTCTCTATCCGTATCCGATCTATCATCCGGAAGAACAAGCCCTCCGAATTGGTGCGACCGGTATCCATCCCGATTATCGACGGGTGACGGAAGCGGACGTTGCGTTCGCTCACGCGCAAGACGTCACGGTCCGGGTTTACACTCCGAAGACGGTCGAGGATGTCCGGCAGATGCAGCGGATCGGTGTCGACGCCGTCATCGTCAATGATCCAAAAGGGATGCGCGACACATTCGAAGGATGAGGAGGAGGAAGGGATGCGCAAGGAATACGTATTCGTCATCAGTTTGTCGCTCGTCGCTTTATTCGTCGGACTTCAGCTTGGCTTTGCCCGCTTGCCGGAACCAAAACCGAAGCAAGTGACGACGACACCGATGCGCCCTGCGGATTATCAGGCAGGACTTGCGTCAGCGAAACGGGAACTGAAGCAGATTCAGCGCTTCACCTTGAAAAGCACCCTTCCTGCGGATGGAACGACGGTGACCTGGATTTATGAGACCCCATCCGATGAACGAATTGCGGTCGATTGGTATTACGTCGAGAGTTATCCGGAAGAACAAGTCCAGATGACACGAAACGAGACATCCCGGATCATCTCGTATGAACGCTATTTAATCGTCATTCGACCGATTTACGGAACGGTCGTCGATAGTGAACTCGAACAGTTCGCTCTTCGCTTTACAGGTTACTTCACGACACAACAACAGGGGGAAAACGATGTCAGGTAAAATCATTCTCTTGATTGGTGGATCGGGCAGCGGAAAGTCCTCCCTGATCAAACGTCTGCGAACGGAATACGCGCACGTCCGGTTCATCCCGTCGGTGACGACCCGACCGAAACGACCGACAGAGATTGATGGAGCAAGCTATCATTTCGTCGACGTCAAGACGTTCCAACAATTGATCCAAGACGACGGCTTCATCGAATACGCCCACGTCCACCGGGCGTGGTACGGGACACCGCGTCAAGCGTATGTCGATGTCCTCGAACAGGATCAAATCGTCATCAAGGACATTGATCCGAAAGGGGCGGCGAACTTCAAGCGTTTGTTTGGCGACCAAGTGATCACGATTTTCGTCTCGGTCCCACCCGACTTGATGAAGGAACGACTGTTGATGCGCGGGGATACACCGGAGTTTGAAGCGCGACTCGTCGATTACGAGGAAGCGTGGAAAGAACGCGATCATTATGATTATATGATTGAAAACATCGATTTTGAGACAGCGTATGCCGATCTGCTTGAGATCATTGCTGGCTACATTCCACAGGCATGACGAAGAGGACGCAAGATGCGTCCTCTTTTTAATGTCAGAAAGGAGTCTTCATGTTACCTTTGCATCCCTTACTCACGCACGTTGTAAGCAAAAGACAGTTATCTGGTCGATCGCGCCAAGCCGTCTGGTCCGTCAAGACGGCAACAGCGCACTACATCGTCAAGGTCGTGACGGATCCGTCTAGTCGTCAATTTGAACGAGAAGCCGCTGTCGCGATCCCAAAACAAGAGGGAATCTCTCATGCCTTACCGCTAGCGACCGGACGGACCGCAACGACCGCTTACGGTATCTATCCCTACCTCCCCGGACAAACCGTTCGAAGCGTACTCAAGGAGACACCGGAATTAGCACCCCGACTCGGTCAGGAGACAGGGCAAGCGTTGAGACGCATTCATGACGTCACTGCACCGAGCGAAATGACGTCTTGGAGCGAACGTTGCCAGACGAAACATGACCGCTACCGCGCAGCGATTGACGGGTTGCTTGAGCCAACGTGGATCGAGCGTCTTGATCGATTCATTAGCGAGCGGATTCCGTTACTTCAGACACGTCCGAACCAGTTGCAACATGATGACGTTCATCTCGATAATCTCCTTGTCGAGGATGGGCATCTTTCCGCATTCCTTGATTACGGGAATCATGATTATGGCGATCCGTGGCATGATTTCGTCAAATGTGGTCTGTTTCAGGTCGAGACGAGTCCGGTATTTGCCCGTCACTTGATCGAGGGGTATTTCGAGACCGAAGTACCATCCGACTTTTGGCGAATGTATAGTCTTTACATGGCGATGGTCGTCTTTTCAGCACTCGTCTGGACGAAGCGGTTCGATGCAGACGGAATGCAAGCAATGCAAAAACGCGTTCAGCGAATCATTCAGGATCATGCTGGTTTTCAGCGAGACATCCCGCTTTGGTATGAGACTTGAACAGCAAGGACAATAAAAACATGATGCGTTCGTCTCTCTTGACTGAGAAACGAACGCATCATGTTTGGTCTGAATCATATATTCGAAGCGATACTTACCACTCGAAGCCTTCTTCACTATACTTGCCGTTTGAATTGAAGAATCGTTCTTCTGTTTTACCGTTTACCGTACTCGTATAAATGACGTAGACGTCGAGATGATCATTCTGATCCGCCATCTTTTTAGCAGCTTTCTTAGCATCGGCTTCATTCGTATATGTCTCTGACTTGCTTGCCTTGCCGTGTTTTTCTTGCCCTTGTTCTTCATAACCTTCTACTGTCCATACTTTTTTTGATGACATCCTTAACTTCCTTTCCTGCCAAAAGCGAGTCCGCTTGGCTGTTACATTATGCTGTGCAAAACGAGCACTCGTCAACCGTTGCCGTTCATTCTTTGACGATCTCGTCCAAATGATCGGCATAATAACGGATTGCTCGGTCAAATGTCTGGATCGAGGCGTCCGACGACGTCGTAGCAAGACTCTTCAGCAACCGACCGACTGCCTGATCGGCTTGACCGAGATTGTATTCCGTCATCGCGAGGAAGGCTTGCAGGGCATGGGCGTCCGGAAACTCACGGAGCGCACGATGGAACACGTCTGACGCAACTTCGAACTGACCGATGACACGATATGTACTGCCGAGTCCGATATATGCCTGCAGACGGTCCTCACCTGTAAGACCGAGCGCTAGTGCTTGTTCATAATAGGGAACTGCAGCCTGTTCCTCACCGAGACTATCATGACACCACGCCATCTGATAGAGGACGATCGGGTCGTTAGGTGCCGTCTCGACATACTGACGGACGACTGCCTTCGCTTTTTCATATTGTCCCGTCTGTCGTAACTGTTGCACCGATTCGAAATCAAACATCGTGTTTCCTCCTCCTTAATTTACTAAAAAACGGATCCGGTCGTCCTGACCGGATCCGTTCGATTGAACAGCTTAGATTGTTTTTTCAAGCTTCGTCAAGAGCGTCCGGAACAGTTCGAGTTCCTGATCCGAGAAGTCCTCGAAGACGTCTGCGAGGTAATCCATCTTCATCGATTCGAGTTTTTCATAGAGCTCGATGCCTTTTGGAGTGGCGCGAAGTTCGACGACACGACGATCGAGTTCGCTTCGTTCACGCGAGATCAACTCTTTTTTCGTCAATTCGTCTGCTAATGCCGTGATCATGCTCGCTGAGAATTGGAACTCCTGCGAGAGGGCAGAGGCGATTTGCGGACTGTTCGCACAAAGGGACTTCAAGATGAAGAATTCATTGCGTGTCAAGTACGTCGTGAACATGCTACGCACGTCCTTCTTGATCGCGCGGTAGTTCATCCGTAATCCTTTTTCTGTATCAACGATCAACTGATCGCGTTGTGCTACTTCTAGTGTAGTTGCCATGTATCGTTCACTCTTTCTATACCGTAGTTTCTTTCACTCGTGATTTAGTATAGTGAAAAATTTTAGTTTAATCAATATTTTTCTCTTGAATCATCTGTTTCGACGACGCGGGCGACTTGGGCGACGATCTCTTCGACGTTGCGCAGTTCTGGATAGAAGCGACGGAAGAAGTAGTCGATCCGGTGTGTATCTTCGCCAGCAATTGTCAGCGCCATGCAGATATAGGCGATGCCGATTCCTTGACGAGGCAGGAACGGATTCGGCATGACCTTCGCACAGCGTAAGGCGAGCGGACTGTGCGTCGTCACGGCTTCAATCAACTCTCCGTACGTCCGGATATCGACATAATGGAACATCCGAATCAGTTCGTTGATCAGTTGTTGATCGGAATCGAGCATCATTTGCGATGTAACGAGTCGTTTATCGAGCTCGTTGATGACCGGGGAGTGATCGATGAAGTAGTTCAAGTTATCTGCAGTGATCCGGACTTGATGGGGATCAGACAAGATTTGTTGAACGGTCTCGTCTTCAAATTGTTTCAACTGTTTCTTGATGTTGACGAACTCCTGATCGGCGATTTCGAGTAATCCTGCCACCCGACTGAAGCTGCGCCGGACTTCTGCTGGGACACTGTTCGGATTTTTATATCCGAGATCATGTTCGATCTCCGCCCACGCGTGTTGCAGGATCGAGCGGATTTGGATCTCAGCCGTGTAGTCCTTAAAACGTCCATACTCGCTCAGAGCAAGCCGCTGATCGCTCAGTGAAGCGACGAAGTGGACCGAAAGATAACCGAATTCCGTTGTATCGAGCAACGTTGACTTATCGACCGATTGATCGCGATCGATCGCGAACTCATTCTCGATGATGCGTGCCGCTTCCCGGACATCGTCATGGAAATAAGTGACGATCCGGATCCCGGTCAAGTCATGGACGTCCTTAAGTGAACGGTATTTGTTCGGTTGCCGTAAGACTTTTTGATACAGACTCTCGGAGTCCTTCGTCCGGGCGACGATCGAGTGGTATTTGATGCCTGCCGCGTCGAGCAACTCGGACAAGAGCATCTTCAACTTGTCGGCGTAGGCATCGTATTCTTCCTTATCGTTGACATATTCGAGCATCATCGTATTTAAATCTTGTGATTGCACCGTTTCGCACCTTCCTCATCCTGTAGTCATCTAGCCATATTGTAGCACTCTGCTTCGTTAAACGCACAGCAAGACCCTGTTTGAAGCAGTACGATTCGTGGGAAAAAGACAAGTAGTACGTGTCCGGGAGGAGATTAATCATGGAAATAGTGGATGCCCGTGCTTTACCCGCCGATCATATGGATGTCTTGCATGTCACACCATCGTCGATCTATTTTCGACGTCGTCTCGATGACGCCCGTTACCACATCAGCCGGTATGATCTTGAAGATCAAGAACAGGTCGATCTAACGCCAGAAGCCTTGACGGATCACGGACCAACCCGACCGTTCGTGCGGCACGGAAGAGTCTATTGTTTGAATGAACATACGCAAGAGCAGGGCGGGGAGACGGAAGTGCTCGTCATCGATCTCTTGTCCGGTAAACGGGAGCAGATTGCGTCGTTTTATGTCGAAGGGGATTTGACGCTCTACTGGGTGCTCAATGAGAACTATCTCGTATTCTTACAAACGACGGATACGACGTCTGCGTTTTTGTATGACGTTAAGGATGAAACGCGGCAGACGATTCGTGATCCACGGCTCTACGGGATGACGGAGAATTACCGGGAACTCTATTTCTTTCTCGTCACGCTCGAAGAGAAGGAGTATATCGTCTGTAATGCCCGGCTCGATGAGTTCTCGTTCTATGATGCCCTTGAAAGTGGTGTCATCTCACCAGAAGATCCGATCGACCACTCGGAAAGTCTGTTGATTGCCCCACTACCGACCTTGATCGAGGAGATCGAACGTGGTGTTGAGCACTTATCGTTCGCAACCTTGTTGAAGTTAGAAGGGGAAGGGGATACCGTTCAGTATCTCGGAGAACAGGAAGGGCATCTGATCTTCAGTGCCTATACCGATCGTTTGAACGAAGAAATCTTTTACCGGATTGATACGGAAGCGAGTGTCGAAGAGGTTGCCCGGATTCAGTGGAGTGACTATGAACCGCTCGACTTCACGTACGATGACGTCGAGTCGACGATCTTCATCGTCAATGACCGGTCCGAGCACCATCATGAAGTGATCAACTTACGCAACGGTGCCCGATTCCTCGATAAGGAGCCGTTCGAACGTGTCTTACGTGGACGCTTTTATCTACACGAAGCGATCGGAGACGACGCGGAACCAATGGTCACGGTCTATGACGCAGAACACAATGAACGCTATCGGTTCGAGGATGCCTATTATGTCACCGTATCCGGGGAACTCGTCATCTTATCGGTCCATCAACTATGAAAAAAGAGCGGTTGTTCTTTTCGTGAGAGCAACCGTTCATCATCAAGAATGCAATTATTTCAACTACCGAATTCATTATAAAAACAAAAAACCAGCCGAGAGTGAACCTCGGGCTGGCTAGAAATGCTACACTTATTCTGCGTCAGTCGTACGTGTGTAGACGTCGACTTGGATGTTTCCAGCAGTTGCACGTGAGTAAGGGCAGACCGTATGCGCGACTTTCGCAAGTTCAGCCGCCGCTTCTTCCGAGATCCCACGGACGAGAACATCGAGTTCGACGGAAAGCATGAATCCGTCAGCTGCTTCGTTTAATGTCACGTGTGCTGTGACTTCACTGCCATCGTGTTTGATCCCTTGTTTGCGAGCGACCATGTTCAAGGCAGAGTCGAAGCAAGCAGAATATCCTGCAGCAAAGAGTTGTTCTGGGTTCGTTGCTTGTTTTTTCGATCCTGGTACCGGCATTGCGAGGGCGACGTCAAGAATACCGTCCTCCGATACGACGCGTCCGTCGCGACCTCCGACAGCTGTTGCAGATGATGTGAACATTGGTTTCATGTGTGTAACTCCCTTTCGTTGTTAGATTCAAATAAGTAGCTTACAATTAGATTGTATACAATTTAAATCGAAATGCAACTCGTTTGCTCACGATAGGAGGAATTTTTTATGAACCCGTTAGCTTTAGATGAACAACTCTGTTTTCCGTTTTATGCGATTTCGCGTGAGATCACGCGTCGTTATCGTCCGTTACTTGAACCACTTGGTCTGACGTATCCGCAATATCTCGTCATGCTCGTCGTCTGGGAAGAGGAGGGACAATCACTCAAAGCCATCGGTGAACGGCTCCATCTTGATTCGGGAACGTTGACGCCGTTACTGAAGAAACTCGAAGCGGCAGATCTGTTGCGACGCGTCCGTAAGCCGGAAGACGAACGGCACATCCAGATCTTTTTAACGGATGCTGGTCGTGCGTTACGGAAACAAGCAGAGACTGTTCCGCTTGATCTCGTCCAGACACTCGACGTCGACGAAGAAGACTTACGCGTCGTCAAAGCGGCACTGAATCGTCTCGTCATGAAAATGAGCGACCCGGATTAACCGGATCGCTCATTGTCTTATTTACGGCGGAAACCTTCTTCTTCAAGATAGTTCGCTGCTTCCTTATACGAGTTGAATGCACCGTCTAAAAGATCACCAGCGTAGACGAGCCACGTGTCGATGTCTTCATTGAGCAACGTTAATTCGAACTGGTTATCGTTGACCCATGTTTCTTCGAGTGTTTCGACCGATTGGACCGTCGAGAGTGCTTTGATTGCATCTTCTAATAAGAGAATTAGAGCAGGCTCTGAAAATTCACGGATATTGACGAATCCTTTTTCGTCCGTTTCATAACCTGGTAGACCAGCGGCATAGACGAAGCCGTTTCCGTTCGGATGCAAATGATAGACGAGATTCTTCTTCTCATACTGACTGTCCGGGAATTGGAAATTGACGCGTTTTAGCGAGACATCTTTGCGGACGAGCTGTGGGAAAGTCTCGATAATTCGTAGTTTTTCTTCAAAAGTTAACATGGTTCCTCCTTGGTGTTACAGTTCTTCACTTCTATATATGCGATGAAATCAAACAAAATGTCAACCGCTGTCTGAAACCAAGCGACGTTTTTAACCGTAAATGGAAACGAAAGGAAGTGTTTTTTTGATGTCTACTGTACAATGGCATACGCTGCCAGAACGATCGATTCGAGCAGAACGGCTCGGATTGTTGCCGTTACACGGCTTGATCGCCGTCATTTTGATCGGAACGACGATTACCCAAGTCATGTGGCTCGACCTGACACCTTGGTGGATGGGCATCGCCGGTCTGCTTTGGCTGATCTATTTCATTCCCCGTATCGTCTACATACCCGTTCTTCGCTTGAAGTATATGCGTTATCGCATCGATGAGGAATTTCTCGTCGTCCGCAACGGCATCTTCTTCCGCCGCGAAGTCACCGTGCCGCTCGTCAAGGTGCAATTGATCGATAGCCAAACGGGACCGATCCTGCGTCGCTATGATTTGATCACACTTGATATTCGAACGGCATCCGGCTTCGTCACGTTGTCACGACTCGATCGTGCGCAAGGAGACGCGCTACGCACACAAGTCGAACGCTTTGCGAAACTCGAGGAACGGGAGGAGGAATCGTTATGACCCGGCGCGTCCACCCGCTGTTCATCGTGATGTCGAGTATCTCGATCATCCGCTCGCTCCTGATTCCGTTCGCCGCCTTGATTTTAAATGCGATCCGCAAAGGCGAGATCAACACCTATACGTGGATCGGGATCAGTGTTGGGATTGTGTTCGTCCTCTTATATGGGATCGCCTCCTGGTATTTCTATACGTTCACGATTGATGCCGAGACGATTCGGGTCCGCAAAGGAATTCTCCAAAAAAGTGAACGGACGACGCAACGTAAACGGATCGAGTCGATCGGCATTCAGCAAAACGTCATCGAACGACTGCTGCGTCTTGCGACGTTGACCGTCGAGACGTCGTCTGAGAGCGGAACACCAGAAGTCGAACTAAAAGGGATCCGTCTTGATTTTGCGAAAGAACTAAAGTCTTCGATCAAAAACGAGGGGCAACTCGTCGTCGAAGAACAGCAGGCGGAAGTCGCCTATACGATCCCTGTCCGCGATTTGGTATTAGCTGGTGCCTTGTCGGGACGCGTCGGACTAGCGCTCGTCGGGATCGGGACCGCCTATCAATTCATCGATCAGTTCATTGAACGTTATGTCGATCGACTGTTCTCGGAACTCGCTCATTTATCGTTGTTCGTCTTGACGGGACTTGGCGTCCTCGTCTTACTCGTCATCTATATCGGCTCGATCATCGTCTATATCTTGAAATACGGTTCGTACCGTGCCGTCTTGCAACACAACCGATTATTGATCGGGTACGGAATGTTGAACCGGACCGAGGTCGCGTTTCATGCTGATAAGATTCAAGCCCTCGTCATTCAGGAAAGCTGGATTCAGCGGTTGATTGGACGGGCTAGCCTGTCCTTGCACATCATCTCGGCGACTGGAGAAAAGGAGCGACTGTTGCTCCATCCATTCATCCGGACGAACGAGATTGATCCGTTCCTAGCGACATATCTGCCGCGCTTTCGTCAGTTCAGTCCGCAGCATGAAGTCGCACCGATTGGCTTTCGCTACCGGGTTCGTTGGCCGTTACTCGGTTATGCGCTGTTGTTTACGGCACTAAGCAGTGTCGTCATCATCGTCCTTGATTCCTCATGGCGCTTCTTGATCTTGCTTCTGTTCATCTGGTTACCGTTCTATTACTTCGCTGTGCGCAGCGGTTACCGAAAGACCCGTTTCGGAACCGGTCACGATCTCTTGATGTTACGCAAACAATGGGTCCAAAAAGAGACCGTCTATACGCCACGACTGAAAATTGAGGAATTGACCTGGTCCGTTTCTCGCTGGCTCGAAGCAAAGGAGATTGCCCGGATTGAGATTCAACTACGGGGCAATACTGCTTTTAACGCGCTTTATTTTGAACGAACGGATATCGATACCTTACAGCGCTGGTATAAACAATCGTTCCTTTCGACCCCGTTAGCAGGGGAAGTGAAAACCGACGACGAATAAGGAAAGACTCACTGTCGGAAAGGAAGCGAAGCACATGCGCAAATGGGGAATCGGCATCGTGTTGCTCGTCACGTGTCTGCTATTGTTCATCGTCTATGATGGATACCGGATGCAAGAAACATTGATCGGTCAGTCGGACGCTTCTCCGATTCTGAAGACGACAAGAAACGGACAAGTGACGAACGACGAGACATGGTTCAAACAAACGAGCGAGACGCAGCAATGGTCGAAGGACGGGATCGTCCGCTTCGGACGTTATCTACCGGTTGACGGTAGCAAACAGACGGTCCTCCTCGTTCCGGATGAGATGATGTTTTCACAGACCGGTGTTTATGCGCTTGCCCGTTATTACCATGAGGCTAATTTCAATGTCTTACTCATCGAACGGCGTGGGCAGGATCGAAGCGGTGGCGTCCGGAATTACGGTTGGCTCGATCGACTGGATGTCTTGGAATGGACGAAACGCCTGCTTGCTGAAAACGAAGACGATACACGAATCGTCTATCACGGACTCGGTGTCGGCGCAGCGACCGTCTTACTCGCTTCTGGCGAGACCGTACCAACCCAAGTCCGGGCGATCGTCGCTGAAGGAGCTTACGCCCGACTCGACGACTGGCTCAGTCTACTTGCGGACGAACAGATCCGTTACCCGGCACTTCCGTCTCTGACGATCGCGAGCATGTGGAACAAGGGCGAGCAAGATTTCTTTTATGGTGACGTCTCGGTGACCCGTCAAGCAACGAAGAGTCGGGTTCCGACGATGTTCATTCATGGAATGAAGGACGAACTCGTTCCGGTTCGGATGATGTACGAACTGTATCAAGCAAAAACGGGATTAAAACAATTGTATCCAGTTCGCGATGCCGGTCATGACGAGACTTACACGATGGACCCGGATAACTACGAAAAACGATTACGCTTATTCTTGCAACCGTACTTGCGGGAGATGTAAAGAAGGGAAGACTGATGCATGCAGACGACACATCCATCCTACTTCTGGGTCGGATCCGACGAACCATTCGTCGACACGAAGCAGATTGACCAGATTGGTCGAGTGACGCTCGGACGATTCGGAGGCTGCTCAAGAAGCGGTCAATATAAAAACGAAGACGGGGCTGCCATCTTAATCGGCGACGATTGGGAGATGACCGTCGTCTTAGACGCTCATAAGACAGCGGATAGTGCGGCACTTGTCTTACAGCAGTTAGCACAACACGAGTCGCGCATTCGGACTGATCTTGATGCCCCACTTACGGACGCATTCCAACGAATCGAGACGACCGTGCTGGATCTATTTCAAGATCCGGACTTTTTAGCGGCGTGTGCGACGTTGCAAGGAGAAACCGCTTGTTTGATTGCCGTCCGGAAAGGGCGCTTCATCTGGTGGTTCTCGGTCGGTGACGTCGTCTTGTATCTGTTTCACCCGGAGCTGATGAAGATGGGACAAGCCGCCTTGAACCAGCGTCAATTCTATGAATGGATCGGACGCGCGAACACGTTTGCGTTACCGGTCCCGAGTTACGCGCGAGGGATCCGCGAATTGCGCCAAGGCGAGAATCAGTTGTTCGTGACGACGGATGGTTTGCTTGAGTGCCCGGGAACCCCATATGCTGACGCGATGCAGATCGAGGAAACTTTACGATCAGGTGGTGTCAAAGAACTTCTCTCGACAATCGAGGCACAGGGTGTTCGTGACAGTACGACGGTCGTTACATGGACCGTCACGATTGACGAACGCGTCACCCAACCTAGTGATACATGAAATAACCCGCGCTCCTGCTTGAGCGCGGGTTATTGTTATTCTGTTTCAGGCGTTTGTTCCTGTTGCTGATCGAGTTCGACCGGTTCTTGGTCTACGGGTGGCTTCGCTTCAGCCAACGGGAAGGCGATGCCCGCACTTGTCAGCAAGGTGATCAAGGCGGCGCTCGTCAATGTTTGACGCATGATCCGACACGTCCTTTCTGTCTGATTCCGACACTATATTTTAATAATTCTGAACATTCTTCATCGTTTCGTCAAGCAATCTTTTACTTCCACTACGTATTTTTCCCAAAAACCCAGTATACTTAAACATGAAAAAGGGGGAAATCGATTGAAATTAACGAAAGCCAACACACGTCTATTAGAAACCGTTTTACCACGCTTGAACCTGAATGTCGCAGAACCGGACCGGACGGAGATTGAAGACCGTCTGCGGGCAGATATCTATGAAGCCCAGCGGAAACAGCGTCCATTCGAAGAGATTCACGGACTATCGGTCGAAGCACGCCTCGATCAGATGATTGCTGAATTACCACAACGACACCGGATGGAGACACAAAAACGCTGGACGCGAAACTATGTCTCGTCGATCCTGATGTTCATCTTCATCGAAGGGATCGATGGATTGTTCCAATTCGCTTTGATTGACTACTTATTCTTCTCGATCATCGCTCTATTCTTGATCGACGCGATGTCACAAGTCATCACGGCACCGAAGCTTAAACAAGTCAAACCGCGGGTGTGGATTCAATTCGTCATCAGCTTCATTTTATTTTCAACCTACAAGGCACTGCTCGTGACGGTCTTCCCGGCACCAGACGTCTTAATTCAAGTCAGCGGAACGCCGTCTTATCTCATCGGCATCGCGGGACTCGTTGGTCTCTACATCTACTGGTCAAAGAATCCGTTACGAAAGCGCGGCGCATAATTCGCGAGAGGAGAGGATTGCGTGGAGTTCACACATTGGAAACGACGGCTGCAAGATCATTTCGAACGAATGGGCTTTTCCCTACTGACGGAACGATTAGCATCGCAGGACATGGTCAAGCTCGAAGCGACACATGGTGCCTTCCTGTTCTTTCCGGTGACGATCCATCTGTATGAGCGTTCCGGCTGGAAGATGGTCGCCTTCGAGGCAAAGACGGAGGAGGAGCCGCAACTCGTCGAGCAGCAGATCGCCTCGTTATTCCAACTCTTAATGGTGACGTTCCAAGAAGAAGAGCGCGAGTTCCTACTCGGATTTCATGCGAATACCGGTCGTTACCTGACGGACCGTAATGCACCCGTCGGACGGCTCGTCCGTCTGATCGAAGAGTGTTGGTATGACGGTGACGTCCTGCGAGTCGACACATTCGATCCGTTTCCGGGACTGTTCGTCGCGCCACCTTTTGCCCATCAAAGTTATGCCTTCATGCCGGAAGATCGGACGTGGCGCTTATCCGTCGGGCGTACTGGACGTCCGGCGAACGATTATCGATTCGACGGAACGATCTTGTCCCTACACCGCTTACCGGAATCGGAATTATTCACCGTGACACCAAAGACGGTCCCGTTAGAGGATGAAGAGGCGATCCGGACCTTACTGGAAACAGAACGACAGACGATCGCTAAGTTCCATGATCGCGCCATGGCGACGATTCGGGCGTACGATCCATCATTTGGTTTTGCTTGGCGCGGGACGCAGACATTTTTCCACGGTGTTCCGGTCAATCCATTCGCACAGCGCTTGTGGCTCGAGAACGGCGTGACGCGATACCGGATTCTACAACAAGGATCGACGCGATTGCTTGCTTCCGGTGAGACGTGTGACGCTGTCATCGAAATGCTCGATGATGCCGTCAGCAGTGAAGAACCGGATGGTCAATCCGTCAGTCCGATTGGTCAACTGATTCTCGGGATTTGGCAACAGATCGAGTCGGACGAAGCGACGTATATCACGAACGTCGATTGCCGCGGCATCTCGCGTACACAAGCCGATAACCGGATCCGCCACGCGCTAGCAAGGCAAGAGACGATCGAGTGGGTGCACCGGGCACCGAACGAAGATGATATTTGTCGCTTTGCCGGTCTGACGTTGACCTTCCCGCATCGTCCACCGGGTGTCATCACGATTGAACGAACGGAAGCAGAATAACACGAACAGGCACGTCCGCGAGTAAGCAGACGTGCCTGTTCGTTTTTTTAGTGCGCGTGCTGTGACAATCGATTAAAGACGACGGACAGACTGTAATAGATCATTGCTGTCAGAGTAGCGATCGTAAAAGAAAGCGGCAGGTCAAATTCGTCCTTCGTCGTCAAGAGAATCAGGAGACTCGCAATCACGATGCCGTACATCCCATAACCAACGACTGTCGGCACATACGCTAGTGTCGTTGAAGAACGATTAATGATCATGCCGATGATAAAGTCGAGTAAAAAGCCGGACAGCAAGATGATTGGCAAGGCGAATAAGACGTATGACAAAAATGTTGAACCGAATGAATCATACATCGTATTCGCTTCCCTCTCTGTAATCGGTGTATAGGATATGTACGTCAGCACAGTGCAAACGAGACCGGTTGTCATAATAACGGCAAGCAATCGCTTCAACATGAATTTTCCTCCTTTATTTTCCTTATTGAGTATACCAATCCACACCAAAAAACACACCCTACTGGAGGATGTGTAAAGAACGACCTATAACCCGAGCGACACGATTAGCCGTCGAACATCCTGATCCGCTTGTTTAGGTGTCAAAATCAACAGTTGATCGTCTACGAGGACACGTGTCTGACCACGCGGCGTCAGAATTTCATCTTCACGAATGATTGCAACGACGAGCACATCCTGGGGCATCTCGATATCCTGTAGCGTTTTTCCGGCAATCACACTGTTTGTCGAGACCCTGACCTCGATGATCTCCGCTTGTGGATGGGTGACGGTCATGAATTTCAGGAACGGTTCGACCGTCGTGTCGTGCTGTGTCTCAAGCCCCATTCGCCGGACGATCCACGGCAAGGCCGTTCCTTGCAAGAGAGCAGACGTCATGACGGTGAAGAAAACGATATTGAAAAGAAGCGGCGCTTCCGCGAGACCACTGGAAAGCGGATAGGTCGCGAGAATGATCGGAACGGCGCCCCGTAATCCGGCTGCCGTGATGACACTCTGTTCTTTGACCGTGTATCGAAACGGCAGCAACGACAAGACGACGGCAAGTGGACGAGCAAGCAGGATCAAGGTCAGAACGATGACGGCCGAGACGAACAAGGTCCGAGGATCGAGTAATTGTTTTGGAAAGACGAGCAGTCCGAGCATGATGAACATGCCGATCTCTGCTAAATGCGACAAGCTGCCACTGAATCGTTTGAGCGTCTCGCGGTAGATCATGTCATGATTGTTGATCCAGATCCCGGTCAAATAGACGGCGAGAAACCCACTGGCGTGCAAAATCGTCGCGAGACCATACGAGAAGAGCGCCCCACTGAACAGAAGCGTCGGATAAAGGGCGGACGATGGCAACTCGATCCGGTTCAGCAGTTGTGTGACGAGATACCCGATCGCAAGACCAACTAGCGTCCCGAGTCCCATCTCGTAGATGAAGGAAAGAATACCCGCACCGATCGAGAACGATTCCGGCGCTAACGCAAACGATGTGAACAAGATTGTCAGGAAGACGGCCATCGGATCATTCGTTCCGGACTCCGCTTCGAGCGTATGTTTGACTTTGGCATCGACCGGTCGTCCACTGAGCAGGGAAAAAACAGCAGCCGCATCAGTCGAGCCGACGAGCGCGCCGATCAATAGCGCGACCGGCCAAGAAAAATCAAGTAATAGATACGCAACGATGGCAATGATCCCGGTCGTTGCCAGGACCCCGACGGTCGCAAGCGACAGGGCAGCGGGGAGAATTTTCCGGAAGTGTGTCCACTTCGTATGCAAGCCACCGTCAAACAGAATCAGCACGAGCGCCATCGTCCCAAAGAGACGAGCTTGCTCGAAATCACCAAAGTTGATGATTCCTGTGACATCTGACCCTGCCACAATCCCGACGACGACGAACAGGATCAACGTCGGTACATTTAACCGGACGGCAAACTTCGTCGTGATGATCGCAATCAATAGTAACGTTCCTGCGACGAATAAGATCGTCCCTTCTTCCATCCGACCACCTCTTTCGTGATAACATGTTCTCCTTTTAGTATACGTTACTTTTTGAAAATTTCGAAAAATAACGTCAAAACAAGGTGTACAAACGAAAAGAAAAAGGAAAACTAGAAACAGAACTATTTGCGTTCAATACGGAACACAAGGAGGAAAAGGGATGAACATCTGTATCGTCACGGGTGCCAACTCCGGCATGGGGATGGTCACGATTCAAGAATTATTGGAACGAGGAGATCGGGTCATCGCTACCGTCCGTTCGCAGAAAAAAGCGACGGCACTCGTGCAACTACTGCGGGAACATGGTGTATCGCATACGCACCTGGAAATCGAGATCGTCCAACTCGATCAACTGGACTCCGTCCGTCGCTTCGCGGATCGTCTGTTTGATTTAGTGGGTCGCATCGACCGCTTGATTTTAAACGCCGGTGTCATGGTACCGCCGTATCATGTCACGAAGGACGGCTTCGAATCACAATTCCAGGTCAACTACTTGAGTCATTTCTATTTGATTGAGCGCTTATTGCCGTTACTTGAGAAAGGGAACGACCCGCGCGTCATCTCGATTTCGTCGCTCGCAGGTGAAGGTGGCTTGATTCGGACCGACGTCGAACTCGAGGCGATCGCTCACGTCAAAAAAGAACACTATAGTCCGATGCGTTCTTACCGCGAATCAAAGCTCCTGCAAATGATTCATATGCGTGAACTGGCTGAAACACACGGCGACCGGATCACGTTCGTCAGCGTCCACCCGGGGATCGTCAATACGGATTTGTTCTATCGCGGCAAGTACGGCAAAGTGATGAAGACGTTACTCAAACCGGTCGCGCAAGTCGGGTACTGGACCGGAAAACTCTATACGCCGGAATACGGCGCAAAGACGGCACTCTATCTCGCAACGACCGACGATCCGCTTGACAACGGCGGCTACTATGCGGATTCCGCTCCACGACTCAGCAATCCGATCGTCGAAGACGACGAGTACCGGGCACAAGCACGGAATCTGTCGCGCCGCTGGGTCGAACTCGCCTGAATGACAAAAAAAACGACCGGCTCGTGGGAAGCCGGTCGTTTACCGTTGTGACGACTGGGGGTCAGATCACTCCTAAAGGATACGTTACATTGAAATAAAATTGTGGAATATGAAAAAAATCACAAAATAATGGGGAACGATGAAATCTTGAAGCAAAAAGGTTTTCTTCTCGCTGTACATTCGTTAGGATAGAGAAGAATTTTTTTGTAACAGGAGGAATAACATGATACGACAAGCTACATCAAAAGACGTTCGAAACATCGCAACCCTACTTGAGCAAAAAGCGCTCTCCCTCAAAGCCAGTGGCAGTAGCCAGTGGTCTGCTTATCTGGAGCAAGACATCGAACAACTCGTCGCGCGAGATTTAGAAGCCGGCCGCCTGTATGTCCTTGAGGATCAGAACGAGCTGCTTGGTTCCGTTGCCCTGCTTCCTTCGCTCGAATGGGATCAATCCTTGTGGGATGATGTAGAAGGTCTGTATATCCATCGAATCGTCGTCAGCGACCGCGCAAAAGGACGTGGTGTCGGTCGAAAACTACTGGAACACGCGATTGCAGTGACAGAGGATGAAGGAGAAATCCTACGACTCGACTGTGTCGCTTCAAACGAGTTTCTCAACGCGTATTACACGTCTTTCGGATTCGTCCATCAAGGAACACGGGACGGCTTCTCGATTTATGAGTATGAACGCATCGAAGCGACGGCTTGAAGCGGTTCAATCAAGACAACGGTCGTTTCGTTTGGTATGGTAATAGAAAAAGAACGGTTCAAGGAGTGATCGGATGCGATTGAATATCGGCTTCATCGGCTTTGGCAAAAGTACGACCCGTTACCATTTACCGTACGTGATGATCGAGGACAACTATCACGTCACCTGGATTTACAATCGGAAGGAAAAACCGGAGCTGTTCGCCTCCTATCAGGATCGACTGCCGGATGCCCGTTTTACGACGGATCTATCCGAAATGCTCGCTGACCCGGCACTTGATGTCGTCGTCATCAATACACCACCGGCGACCCATTTCGAATACGCGTTGCTCGCGTTGCAACATCAAAAGCACGTGCTCGTCGAAAAGCCATTTACGGTGACGGAAGAGGAGACGAAGCGTCTATTTGCAGAAGCACATGCGCAAGGCGTCAAGATTCTCGCCTATCAAAACCGACGTTACGACAGCGACTTCCAAGTCGTTGCGCAAATCATCCGTTCCGGGAAACTTGGTCGTCTCGTCGAGGTCGTCTCGCAATTTGATCTATTCCGCCCGGAAGCGGCTTCAGCTGATGCGCGTCACGAAAACGGTGCGCTTTACGGACTCGGCGTCCATACGCTCGATCAAATCATCGCTTTGTTCGGAAAACCGGACAAGGTCGCCTTTGACGTGCGCAGTGTTCGACTGCCGCATAATCCAGACGACGCGTTTGCGATTGATCTCTATTATCCGGAGCTTAAGGTCAGCGTTCGGACGAGTCATGTCGCACTTGCCCCGGCACCCCGGTGGATGTTACACGGTACGAACGGCACGTTCATCAAACAACACGTCGACCGGCAAGAGCTCGACCTGAAAGCGAACTACTTCCCGGGAGAAGAGGGGTTCGGTGAGGATTCAGAAGACGATTATGGGCGTTTGATCTATCACGACGAACACGGTCATCTGCAAGACGTCCGGATTCCAAGTCCTGTTGGCGATTACGGTAAAATGTATCGCGCCTTTTACCGTAGTATCGTCGAGGACGCGCCGCTACCAGTCAAGGAAGAGGATACCTTGTTCGTCGCTCATCTGCTCGAACAAGCATTTGCGCAACCATCACCATATATTTTAACGATTAAAAATTAAATTTTATTTTGATTTCAGAAAGATGACAACTCGACTGTGCCCGTAGGCATGATCGAGTTTTTTTGATATAACGAACAAGGACGTTCCTCATTTTTCAGATTTTTCTAAAGAAATGTTGATTATTTTTTCAAAAAGTTGGGAAAAGGGGAACGAGTCACCAAATTACACCATAGGGGGTCTATCATGAAACGTTTTTTCTCCGTACTGCTGATTGCAGTCATCTTCGTTGGCGTACTCAGTCCTTCGCTCATTGCTGAAGCAGCAACGAAATTAACCGTGACGACGGATGTTTTGCGCGTTCGCGAAAAACCGTCGACATCGAGTAAGATTCTCGGAAAGATTTACAAAGGAAACGTCTACAGTTCAAAAGGCACGTCTGGCAGCTGGTACAAAATCAGCTTTAAATCCCGCATCGGCTACATACACAAGGATTTCGTCAAATCGTCTTCGTCGAAGTACACATCGACCGGGACGAAGTATACGACGGTCGGCACACTTAACGTCCGGACGGGTGCTGGAACGAAGTATAAGGTCGTAGGGCAGCTGAATAAAGGGGTTGCCGTCGCGACATACGGCACGTCAGGGAGCTGGACACGGATTCTCTACAAGGGAAGCTACCGCTATATCTCGACGCAATACGTCTCGAAGTCGAAACCATCGACGACGACGAAGAAGCTAAACGTCCCGTACTACAACCAATATTCACTCGGGTATCCATCTGGCTGTGAGTTCGTCTCGTTGAAGATGGCACTCGAATACAAGAAAAAAGCCGTCTCTGCTGCGTCACTCTATAAGCAAATGCCAAAAAGTATGAAGAACGCGACGTATAAGAACGGAAAGTATTACTGGGCAGATCCAGAAAAAATGTTCACGGGGAATCCAGCCGGTACGCTCGACTACTACAAGAACTGGGGCATCTACCCGAAAGGGATCCTACCACTTGCGAAAAAATACCGCAGTGGTGCCGTTGATATCTCGAAACAAGGCGTCTCGAAAATTGAGAGTGAAATCCGTAGCGGTAACCCAGTCATCGTCTGGGCAACGGTCGATTTCAAGAATCCATATGGCTACTTCTCTTGGATCAAACCGGACGGTAAAACATTCACAGGCTACCGGAACTATCACGTCATGCTCGTGACAGGTGTCTCAAGTGGTTCGTTCTACGTCTCGGACCCATACCGCGGCAAGTACAGTGTCAGTCGCTCGCAGTTCACATCCGTTTTCAATCAAACGGGACAATATGCGTTATCTGTTCGTTAAACTCTCATCCGGTCGCTCCGACGCGACCGGATTTTTGTCATTTTCAGGCATATCGATACGAAATCTACTGTAAAATGAAGGAGTTCACCTGCTAGGTGTGTAAAAGAATGACAATGTATTCATGAAAGGAAGTGAAGAGATGGAAGATCCACGGATCACGCGTCTCGAGCAGGAGGTAGCGGCGTTACGACAACGAGTAGCTGCCCTTGAAGGACAGCACACTTCGCCTGTCGCACCTGAACCGAGCGAACCAGAAGTAAGTACAGTCGCTCGCCCAGCTCCGCGCCCTGCTTATACGAAACGAAAACCGGTTGTTCCTCCACCAACATTTAAGGAAAAACGCTCCCGCGAAGAATGGGAACAGGTCATCGCGACCGTCTGGTTACCCCGGATTGGAGCGATATTCGCTGCACTCGGGGCTTTATTCCTTTTCTCCTACGCCTCGGTTGCCGGTCTGATCAGTCCACCTGTCCGCATCGGAAGTGGGGTCTTGATTGGTTTACTCGTCATCGCTCTCGGAGAATACCAGTATGAGAAGAAACGACGTGAGCTCGGGGTCGGACTTGTCGCGACCGGTACGATCGTCGCGTTGGCGGCACTGTTCGCCGGGATGGCCTTATATCAATTCTATCCACCGTCTTTAGCTTTCTTACTTGAGCTCGTCGTCGTCTTCATCGCGTACGGTTTGATGCTCTGGATGCGATCGCAAGCCTTGCTCGTCCTCGTATCCATCACCGGTTTCTTATTACCGTATCTACAATTATCGGACGAGCCGAACCTACCGCTCTTCTTATTGTACGAAGTCGTCTTGTTCGCAGCGATCTTCTTTGCCGTTGACCGACTGAAGGCAAAAAAAGCGTTCGTCTTCGCTTGGGTGATCTTTACGATTGCACTCGCGTTCGGTCTACTCTCGTTAGAGCTCTACTGGCTTGATGAACAGGTACCACGACTTGATGAGTGGTCGGTCTTACTTGCAGCACTCTTTGGTTACGGTGCGACGTCGTTCGTCGGTCGACGCATCCAGTTTCAGCCAAACGTCCCAAGCTGGCTTGCCGGAATTGTCGTCTTACTGACGTTACTGATCCTTGATTGGTCGTTCGGAATGCTAGTAGCGATTCTGTTCGCCGGAATTGCCTACGTGCTTGCGGAACGATTGAAGGATCACGCTCAAAACGGCGTCGGTCACGTTGCCTTACTCGTCGCCGTCCTCTTGATTCCGGCAGATGCCCTCAGCTGGACGTATCAACTACGCTACTTCTTGATTGCCGGATTGATCGCCGCATTTTGGTTCGTTCCGCGGGCGCGCATGCCACATCAACGGTTGTTTAACGTCGGCTTGTATGTCGTCTTTATCTTTTCAGCCGTCATTGATTATGAATCCTATCAAAACATAGGTTTGTCCTACGCTTTGACTGTTCTCGCGATGGTCGTCGCTTCAACGGCATTCGTCTTGCTCCTCGTTCAGACACATCGTGATCCGCTCTGGAAAGGGTCATGGCAACTTGTCCTCGTTTTAGCCGCAATCGGGGTTTTTACGACCTACACGTTGATCATCATGGAGTTACCATTCTACCGCGGTCTTGAAGAGACGGCGCGTAGTACGACGTTGTCCGCTGCCTATATTGTCCTCGCACTCGTCCTTGTCGCGATTGGTCGGATGCGGACGTCGTCGACGTGGCGATTGTCCGGATTGTTGCTACTGACCATCAGTGCCGTCAAGCTCTTACTGTTCGATTTGTCGTTCCTGAGCTTATTCCAAAAAGCGTTCGTCTTCATTGGCTTCGGGATCGTCACGTTCATCATTTCACGGACGTACTTCAAAAAACGCAAAGAACAAGCCTGATAGAGCGCTTGAATCGGTTGAAATAAACCGGTTCAAGCTTTTTTTTATTGCAAAAAATTTTTATTGATAACGATTATCATTGTCGTCTATACTATTTAAGGAACTGACTTAATTAGTAACAGGGGGAACCATACATGAAACAAGCATTATTGATGACAGGGGCGCTCGCCGTCGTTTTAGCAGGTTGCAGTGAAGCGAAACAGGCGGAGACACCAGCACCGAAAAAAGAGAATTTTGACCAGGTCGTTGAGGATTACCGGACGTATGCGATTAACGAAATCGATACGTTCGTCCGCGAGACGGAAAAATTCACCGATGCCGTACAGGCTGGCAAGCTTGAAGAAGCGAAAGCATTGTACGCACCAACACGGATGTATTACGAACGCGCAGAACCAATCGCGGAAGTGTTCGGTGACCTTGATCCGAAGATCGATGCGCGAGCAGGCGACGTGAAAGCGTCGGAATGGGGTGGTTACCACCGGATCGAGCAAGGGTTATTTGAAAAGGGAACGACAAAAGGTTATGAAGCGTACGCGAAACAATTGATGAAGGACGTCCACTTACTTCGGGCAAAGGTCGAGACGGTCGAGGTGACACCAGAATTACTCGTCACGGGGGCGACCGATCTGTTAAACGAGGTCTCGACGTCAAAAGTGACAGGGGAAGAAGACCGTTATTCGCATACTGATTTATATGACTTCGCGGCAAACGTCGAAGGGGCTGAAAAAATTTACGAACTATTGAACCCGGCGCTGAAAAAACAAGATGCGGCGTTATCAAAAGAGATTGCGGCTCGCTTCAAGGATGTCCATGCGTTACTCGACGCGAAGAAAAAGGGCGATGGCTATGTCCTTTATACGAGTCTCTCGAAACAAGATGTCAAACAGATGAGTGTCGCCATCAATGAACTCGCGGAACCGCTCTCGAAGATGGGCATCGTACTGGAGGGATAAGCATGAAACCAATCCAAGAAGGTGTCACGCGGCGTGACGTTCTTAAGGTCGCGGGCTTGACGAGTCTCGGTGCTGCCCTGTATGCCAGTGGTCTTGAAAAGTTTCTTCCGCGGACATTGACTGTTGAAGCCAGTGATCAAGAGCCGTTCTACGGTACGTATCAAGCGGGAATTCTGACTCCACCACAAAATCACGTCCAAGTCGTAGCGTTTGATATCAAGACGGACCGACGCGACGAACTCGTTGATTTACTAAAGCGTTGGACGCGATTATGCGCCAGACTTGCGGCCGGGTTACCATATGGCGACTCTGAGTCCCGTTATGTTCCACCGGAAGATACGGGGGAAGCGGATGGATTATCTGCCGGACACTTGACGTTTACGTTCGGGTGCGGTCCAAGTCTGTTTGACGGTCGCTTCGGCATCCGTCATAAACGACCGGATGCCCTTAAACCGTTGCCGACGTTCGATCTCGATCGTCTGGACGAAAAATGGAGCGGTGGCGACCTCGTCGTCCAAGTGTGTGGTGATGATGCCCAAGTCGTCTTCCATGCGATCCGTAACCTCGTCCGTGTCGGGCGTGGGACGGTCGCGATGCGTTGGTCGCAAGCTGGTTTCCAGCGCAGTAAAGCAGCAGATGCCTCTGGTGGGACGCCGCGTAATCTGTTCGGCTTCAAGGACGGCACGGGGAATCCTGACGTCTCGAAGAAGCAGGTCCGGAAAGACTCTCTCTTTTGTCAGTGGCAAGACGGGACACCATGGTTGACGAACGGCTCGTTCCTTGTCGTCCGTCGCATCCAGATGCATCTTGAAGTCTGGGACCGGACGATTCTAAAAGAGCAAGAACGGACCTTCGGACGCGAACGTGCTTCCGGGGCTCCGCTTGGCTCAACAGACGAGTTCGCTTCCGTCACACCAGCGAAACGACAAGCTCGTGGCGAAGCCGCCTTACCGGTTGACTCGCATACCGCTGTCGCACACGGGGACGGGAAGACAGCGATCTTACGCCGTTCCTACTCGTATCAAGACGGCATCGATGAAAAGACGGGTGCCCTTGATGCCGGACTGCTGTTTTTATCGTATCAGCGTTCACCGAAACAATTCATCGAGATTCAGCGTCGTCTTGCCGCACAGGACCGATTGAATGAATACATCACGCACCGTGGAAGTGCCATCTTCGCTTGCTTCGGTGGAATCTCGAAAGGAGGCTACATCGGTGATGCGTTATTTGCGTAATCTCGTCCTTGTATTTGTACTCCTTATAGCCGGTCAACACGCGGTGCCCGTCCATGCTGCATCGACGGATGATCTCTATGTCGCAATCGGACAAGCCCTGTCTGCCGTCGCAAGTGAAGATCGCGCGGCACTGAATCAAGCGATTGATGAACTAGGACAAGCTGCTCAAGACTTACCTGATCAACAAACGGCAATCACGAAAGCCGTCAAACAGGTCGATGCGAAACGATCGGCAACGTTTCCGGAAGTCCGCGAGCAACTGACAGCTCTCTCTGCTGCCGTCCGGAAGCAGGAAGAAGCAACGAAACCGAAGACAGACCCCGCTGCGAAGTCAAAAGTAAAACAATTACTTTTGTTGACGAAAGAGATGCGGCAGGTCAAGGCGAGCGACCGTCCGGCAGCGGAGCAACGATTGTTGACCGCATGGGCGACGCACGAGAGTCTTGTTCGCAATGACAGTGTCGGTCACTATGGCAACATCGAGATGGCGCTCGCGTCGATCCGGATCGCGGCGGCGCGTGAATCCGCGGATACGAAGGAATGGCAAGCCGCACTTGATCAGTTCGATACGGCCGTTCAGTCTTTCCTCGACGGAGAGAAAGTCCAGGCGAAGAAAACGGGACTGCAGTCGCTGCTGACGCCACTCGAGGAGGCGCAAACCGCACTAGCTGAAAATGATTTACCGAAAGCGAAACAAGCACTCGAATCGTTTCTGAAGACTTGGCCACGTGCGGAAGGCGAGGTCCGGACACGTAATGAAGGTCTCTATTCCCAGCTTGAATCAGATGTACCACTGTTACTTGCCCGCCTGACGCCGGAAACGCGGGAAAAGACGGCACAAGAACTCCAGTCGTTTGAGAATGCTATCGCACAATTACAAACGAAGACGCATTATACGTTTGTTGATGCAATGCTCGTCATGCTGCGGGAAGGTCTCGAAGCGTTACTGATCGTCAGTGCGCTCGTTGCTTTCGCACGGAAAAGTCGTTCAAAACAAGAAGGGAAGGTCTGGGCAGGCGCTGGGCTTGGTCTGATCGCAAGCGGTCTGTTAGCGCTCATCCTCCAGACGGTCTTTCAGGCCTCGTTCGCGGCGACGGGTCGGGAACAAATCGAAGGCTATACAGGAATCGTCGCGGTCGTTGTCATGTTGTTCGTCGGCTATTGGTTGCACTCGAAAAGCGCCGTTGCGAAACGAAAACACTTTTTAGCAACGCTTTCGACGACGTCCTTGTTCTTCGTCAGCTTCTTGACGATCTTCCGAGAAGGCGCCGAGACGTTGTTATTTTATATCGGAATGGCACCAGCGATGACGAAAACTGCCTTATTATCCGGAATCGGTCTCGCGATCATCATCATCGGTCTCGTCTCGTATGTGGTCATCCAGATTGGTGTCCGTTTACCGATCCATCGTCTGTTCCAAGTCGCGTCGTGGTTAATCTATCTAATGGCGTTCAAGATTCTTGGTACGAGTCTGCACGCGTTGCAGCTGACGAACGTCTTACCGATTCATCCAATCAATGGACTCGGAACTGCCGGGTGGATTGGTTTCTACCCAACGCTCGAGACGCTTATCCCACAAGTCGTCCTGATGATTCTGATTGCCTTGTTTACGATCTGGCAAAAGCGTCGTGCGTCTTCAATCCAGACTGCTGCTTGATCCATTTTTCAATTTCAGGTTTCAACTATTATGTTCCGGGTATAACTTCTTATCAGCAGCTTGCTGCATGAAAGAGAGGGATTTTTATGCTTGAAACACGCATCGTACGAAACATGACCGCTGTCGACGCAGAAGTGACGAGCCTCAAATCAAGTGGCTATTCGAATAAACAGATTTACATCTTTGCCAAAGACGAAGAACTCGCGGAACGGATCGCGAATGACACACAGACGTTACCATACCGCGTGACGAAGAAGTCGTTCTTTGAGACGTTATTATCAGCCGTCCGGAGTAACCGAAATGACCGGATTGCTCAGTTGTCCGAGCTTGGCATGACGAAGGATGTCGCTGAGGATCTAGAAGATGAAGTCCGACACGGGCGGATCGTCATCGTCGGTTCGAAGTCCGATTTACTGAATCCAGCGTTCGCGGCGTCTTACGTGACGGATGAAACAACCGATTATGGTGCTGGAGTTCCGAAACTTGAAGACGAGGAAACGACGACGACGTTACCAGCCGATCAAAACGTCAAGTTAAAAGATGAATGATACAAAAGCCTCCTGTTTCTCAGCGTAGAGACAGGAGGCTTTTGTTTAGCCTTCTCATGGAAGGGAATGGGAAAATTGAGAGGAGGAAAGACAATGCAATTCTTATATGTTGGTTATTATGATGCAGATCGAATGGATGTTTTATCGAAGGAAGAGATCGATGCTTTGATGTCGCGTTGTGATGCGTTGATGAACACCTTCAATGAACAAGTCGATGTCCTATCAGACTGGCACCCGGGTCTTACGACACAAGCATTTTACTGGCAAGATGGGGTCGTACAGAAGAAAGTAGAGCCGGATCGAGCGCATGGAGAGCAGATTGGCAGTTTGATTGTCTTTGAAGCACGTGATTTGGATCATGCGATGGAACTGGCTTCCCTTCATCCGACGACTCAAGTCGCAGAAGGGGAATCTTACGGTTGGCGCGCAGAAGTCCGTCCATTATCAGGTACCTCTTGATGTATGGATTATGGACGACATTTACGACTCAAACCGGACAACGCGACCACGTCATCGCCCTGTTACTTGAAGCTGCGGCTTCTTTAGAGACTCATCCGAGTTGTCTGCACTACATCATCAGTATTTCTGACGAACCGGATGTGCTACATGTCCGTGAAATCTGGACGGATGCCGCTGCACACCTCGCGTCTTTAGAGTTACCGGTGACGCGGCGTTTGATTACGCAAGCGCGTCCATTGCTCGAGCATGTTGAACGCGTGCTCGAAGACCACCCGCTCGGTGGCAAAGGACTCATGTAAACCAAAAACCCCTCCTCTAGTCGAGAAGGGGTTACATGCTGTTAGGTTGTCGTCCACTGGATATCGATGACATCCGACGATCGCACCATCCGGCGCATACCTGTCGATGTGACGAGTTCAATCGTTCCGCGGTCATGAAAAATCGCTTGGATCGAACCGGATACCGTATCGAGTTGTTTTAATCGGACTTGGACCGTCTGTCCGGTCCGGACTGCACGTTCCATGATGTGTTGTAAGGAGAGGCGATCACGAACGATCGTCTCTTCGCGTGATTGATACAGATGTTCAAGATGAAGGATATGCTGGCGTGAAGTCAGTTGTTTCCACTTGCGATTCGATCGTTTTTTAGATGCGAACATGGCTGACCACCTCCTGAATTGAGTCGTACGCTAGATAGTCGTGCGCTCTGCTTCAGTTATTTCCCTTCACGAACAGTGCTTAAACACGTGCTCCTGACATTTTTTCACGAAACGCCTCGATTGCGGCAATCGCTTCTTGATCGTGCTCGACCTCACCTGGTGCATTCCCTTCGGCAAGAATCGCTGTCTCAAGCGTTGCGCCAAGGAACGATGCGATATGCTCGAACTGCGTGACGAGTGCTTGTCCTTTGACGCGTGGATTATCTCCTCCGACCGCAATCAAGTGGAATCGTTTCCCTGCCATCCGACGTTTGAATTCAAGTTCTTCATCGCGCAGTGACTCGCTGAATCGGTCAATGAATAATTTCATCTTCGTCGACATCGAGTACCAGTAAATCGGAGTGATGAACAGGATGTCATCGTGTTCAAGCATCTCTTCGACGATCCGGCGATAGTCATCGCCAATCGGCAAAAAGCCTCCGTGATGACGGCGGTCTTCAATCGGCTGAATCGAGACGTTCGCCAAATCGACAGCAACATGAGGGATTCCTTTCAATGCTTGTTCCCCGAGCCATTCACTGTTTCCTTTACGTGAGCTACCAAAAATCGTATACATATCGTGCATCTCCTTTTGAATTCGATTGTTCTATTCTATTCCAAACTGCACTGTCAATACACCGATATGCTCACAATTGGTTTTGAATAAGGGTTTTGCGGAAAAAGACAAGAAGACGAAAAACAAATAGGGGAGGAACAGTCGAATGGAGAGAAGCACGCTCATTGCGCTAGAAAAACACTTATATGCCATCCACCTCGAGATGGATGGACTGGCGCGCCTCATTACGAAACAATTAATTCATTTGAGCCAAGTGGCTGCATCCGTCGAACATTTTCGACGGATGAGCTTTGATATCTATAAAAATCGGACGTCACTCGAGCAGATTCCGTCACAAGTCTTGTATGAGACGGCACTCGACTACGAAGACTGGCTCGAGGAAGAGTTTGATGAGATTCCTGCTAGCTGGCAGCTGGCAACGAAAGAAGAAGAGGCACTCGAGCAGCTTTGGTGGTTCGAATTCTCACGAATTCAAGCGGAGCTTGAAGAATGGCTCAGTCTCTATCTGATTCGCCGGATTCGAGAAGACGTTCGTTACATGCCACCGGTGATCGAGAAAAATGCCTATGCTTTATCAGAGGATGCCCGCCATGTCTTTTGGCGCCTCTTACAACGCTCCGTCGCGAAGCCTTCATCAAAGATTAAGGCGAACCAACTGTCATGTCGGATGGGCATCGCTGAGATTGCCCGCTGTGCCCGACTTAATCAAGACCGGACGCGTCGTGCGATTGGTGAACTGACGCGTCGTGGTCTGATTGCGATCGAGGAAGATGATGAGAAGCTAAAAATGCGGCTCCGCCTTCAAGTCATCTGATTGAAGGCGATGAATCGTTCGATCATCCGTTCATCTCGACGTGCGGATGGACCAATCCAAATCAGGTGACCAGGACTTTTCGATTCAATGAACTGCGCGTGAGGAATGCTCCGTCGTGCGTGTTCGGCATGCTCGAACGGAACAGCACGGTCTGACTTCGAATGGACGATCAAGACGGGACACGTGACGGCTTCAAGCCGTTCTCGTTCGATGTCTTGTGTGATATCAAACAAGACACCTCGCCCAGGACCATTTTGAAGACCAACTTCATATAATAACGACGCATCCGTCTCACTAATGTGGGTACGGATCGTTTCGCGTGGTAACAGACTCGTCATCTCGACCATCCGAACTGCTGCTTCTTCAGGAAACTTGCGTATCTTATCCTTCACATACGTCCAAAGCCCCCACTGGATGAACTGTAAAGGACGTTGTAAGACCGGTTGGATCAGAAGACGATGGTACGGCAGGGAAATCCGGTGCGTCATCGCACACGCTAAGACAAGGGCATGGACGCCTGGATCCATTCCAGCAAGCGCGATTGCCGTCGGTCCGCCGGCAGAGATGCCATAAACGGTGTACTGTTTAATCTGACGGGAAGCAAGCCACTTAGAATAGAATGTTGCGAGCGCCTCTGGACTATCAGCGAGCTGAAGTGGGGTTTGTCCGTACCCGGGGCGTGACGGTACGATGACGCGATATCCTGCCGCGATTAACTTCTCGACATGGTAGACTTCTCGGTAATCCGATTGTGTACCATGAATTAATAAAATGACGGGACCACTCCCGCTATCCCGGTATTCAAAACGCTGACCGTTCCATTCTGCGATATAATGCATCCCAATTCTCCTATCTCTTAATTTTTACCATTTTATTGTTAATCTCGTGTTTATTTTCATGTATACTGTAAAGTATAACCAAACCATTGTGACTTAGGAAATGAGGATGCGTAGTGTCTAACGAAAAATTAACGAACCGTGACCGCTTACTTGCTGTACGAGAAATCTTCGAACGTCAGTCGGATGAAGACCATACGTTGACGCTTGAGCAATTGAGCACGGAACTCTCGAAACGAGGACTGATCGAGAAGCTATCCCGAAAATCGTTGAAGGATGATATTGCGGCACTTGCCAAATCAGGTTTTGACGTCGTGGCGGAAGAGACGAAGAATGGACTTGCCATTCCGTATCATCTCGTCAGTCGTCCCTTTGAGCATCATCAACTCCGATTGCTGGTCGATGCCATCGCCAGTGCGAAGTTTATCTCGGAAAGTGAGACGACGTCGCTCGTTCAGACGATTCAGTCGTTGACGAGTGATAAGATGGCGGAGTCTCTCCAGCCGGTACTACATACTGTCAAAAAACCAAAAGGAATGACGTCGCGCTCGATCGATACGATCCAGAAAGCTATCAGTGATGAGTTCGTCATCAGTTTCCAGTACCAAGGAAAGTTTAACGAACGGACGCGAAAGTTCGAGTTACGGAAAGATGGAGAGCATTACCTCGTTTCTCCGGCTCACCTGTTGATGGATAACGGAAATTACTATTTGATTGGACGTGATGAGCGGATCAAAGAGATTCGGACGTACCGGGTCGACCGAATCGTCAATTGTAAAGCGTTTGAACCGATGGAAGAATCGGTCCATGTCGAGCCGAGTTACTTAAGTAACATGTTCAACATGTATGGGGGAGAGAACGAGCAATTGACGCTTAAATTTCAGGAAAGTCTGATGCCGACCGTCGTCGACCGGTTCGGAACGGATATCCGCTGCCGTCGTCTCGATGACCTCTGGTTCGAAGTCAAGGTCGATGCGCTCTTTTCCGACGGGTTCATGATGTGGCTGATTCAATTCGGTAATCAGGCGGAAATCATTGCGCCTGTCGAACGCCGGGAGACATTCAAGAACAAGGTAGCAGGTCTTGCGACGATGTATCAAGTCGAAACACCTGCTCTTTAAGAGTTGAAGCAAGGTTCACTTGACCGTGGATCTTGCTTTTTTTATTTGTCGAGAAAAAAACTTTTTGTCGTTTTTTGTCGGATATTCATATTTGAATATTTTAAGCGAATAGTTCCAGTTACTATTAAGGATATCTGATACTTATGTAGGAGGAACGACATGCAACAGATGGAAAAAAGCCAATCAAACGGGATGCGGAAACTAGCTACTTTCCTCTTCTTCGTTTGTCTATCCTATACATCGTGGTACTTATTCTCACTTTTTGTCTTTCATCTCGTGTTTCCAGAAGATGTCGTGACATCCTTAGATATCGTCGTATTCGGATTCAGTCCGCTCGTCGCTCTTGTTGTCACCATCGGCTCGTTACGCTTGATCGAACGACGCATGAAACCTAAATTCACACCGCTTTTATTGATCGGATACATCCTTTCGACAAGTGTGCTGATTTATTACTCACTTGCTAACGAACTTCTGCCCCGACTGTGACTTGCAACTCCCTAACAATTGGCATATGCTACGCTTATAGCTTGCTAGGTAAGGGGGGATACGATGAACGCACAGTATATCCTCGACTGGATGCCGCTCGTGATTCCTGTCGGTGCCATCGTCTTTATTGTCGTCATTGCGCGTAAGGCTTCAAAAATCGATGCTGAAAAGTAAGGAGACTCCATTCAGGGAGTCTTTTTTTATTGGATCCTGTTGTTACTTTATTCGCACGATTTCCCTATTGTGAAAAAACATAATGTCATCCATTTCTATGGTATAAAGGAACTAGGCGAAAGACCTAATATTAGGAAATCATGGAGGGACAGATTAGACAAAGAACCGTCATGACTTTACTTGCACTCAGTTTACTGCTTACCGTATGTATGATGAAAAAAACAACGTTGACGCCAAAGGCCAGTACCATCGATCTCACCATCGCTGTCGTCGGAAAGGCTCCAGTACTTACGCAATCCCCGGACTTCCACTCGATTGATCTGCAGGATATCAAAAGGGATTTACGACGTTACGATGCCGTCATGATCATGCCGGAGTACTTACATCAGGCATCGGGACGTGACTATGCCACCGTCTACCGGAAAGCACAGATTCCGTTTTTCTTCATCGGCTCTCAAAAATCCGTCGAACCGTTTCTTGATCCGAGTCTCTCCTATGAGGAAAGCATCTCGGTGCCGAATCCGACGTTTGCGGCTGGTATGCTCTATGACGATACACAAGAGACGACCTGGTTGTTCGGTGAGGGGATCGAACGACCGAATCGTTCAGAGCAACTGAAGATCTATCAATCAATCTTTCAAACGATTGAACAGAGTCACCTAATAAAGTAACGCTTACATGAAAACAGACCGAAGCGCTCGGAAGTACATCCATTTCCGAGCGCTTCGGTCTATTATTCGTCAATCGACTTGTTTCGTCGGGGCTAAGACGATTTCTCGAATATTGACGTGTTGTGGTTGCTCGAAGGCGAATAAGACGGTGTCCGCGACGACTTGCGGATCGAGACCACCGTCAATCGACTGTTTCCATTCGTTGTAGCCGTCCTTGATCGCGTCACTTGTCGTATGACCGAGTAATTCCGTCTCGACGACTCCTGGTGCGATCGTCATGACGCGGACACCGTGAGAGGCGACTTCACCCCGGACGTTCTCACTCATCGCGTGGACGGCGAATTTCGTGCCGACGTATGCGGCGTGGTCGGCGAACGTCTTTTTACCGGCAATCGAACTGATATTGATGATCGTACCGGTCTTCCGCTCTACCATCGAGGGAAGGACGGCTTGCATCCCGTGTAAGACACCGAGCGCATTGACGTCAAACATCTCTTCCCATTCTTCCGCTCCTTGCGTCTCGATTTGACCGAGTAACATCCGTCCTGCATTGTTGATGATCGCTTCGACCGGTCCGAACGCTTCCTTCGCGTTTGCTAAAGCAGCATCGAGGGCAACTCGGTCGGTGGCTGCGACTTGGCGAATCAAGACATCATCTGAAGCAAGGCTCGCCAGACGGTCAATCCGTCGTCCGAGCAATAAGACGCGGTACCCTTTCTGAATGAACGTTCGCGCAATCGCATGCCCGATTCCTGACGTGGCACCTGTGATGGCAATGAATCCTGTTTTCATGATATCGTCTCCTTATTTGATATGATAGATTGAAGATAACAGAGGGAAACCAATCCGAGAAGTACGCACTTTTAGGTCAGTCGGTTACCTTTTGGTAAGGGAGGGGACGGTATGCCGTATCTAAATGAGTTCGATGCGACGATGCGTCAGATTCAAGGCAAGTGGAAAGTGATGATCTTGTACGAGCTGCACGAAGAAGGGAAAGTACGTTTTAATACACTGGAGCGTTATATCCAGGACGTCTCACCAAAGACGCTGACGCAACAGTTGAAACAACTCGAACAAGATGGCTTGATTACACGGACCGTTTACCCGGAGATTCCACCCCGCGTCGAATATGCCTTGAGCGAAAAAGGAATCTCTTTGATTCCCTTACTTGATGCGATTTGCGACTGGGGTCTTGCGACGACACCACGCAACCAATTGATGCGCACGTTATGCGACGAGGAAGCCCCCGCTCCATGAGCAGGGGCTTTTTGTTAACGTTCGATTTGTTCCCGTACTTGACGGCGGAACGTCTGGATGTCGTAAGCTGGTTCACTTGGACTGAACTCGATTCCGTCAATCAGACGCGCGTTTGGTGACGCATCCGGGAACTCGATCCGTGTCAGCCATTCAAGCGTCGTCTCTTCATGGCGTCTTGGGAAGGCTTGCTCGAGTTGAGAGGCAATCTTCAGAAGCGGATGATGACTATGCCGCTTTGGCGCATGCGCCCGTACCTGCTTGGAGTGCTTGACGGTTTGTTCTCTTTCGATTGCTATGACTTTTCGCTTCCGGATGACATAAAGCGTAACCGCAACTAAGATCACGGTCAGAAGCGTCGTTGCGATCCAAATCCAATCCGGTGTTCCTGCCTGGACGGCAGCTTGATCCACGTCTTGAACACCTTTGATATTCTTTAGCCCCATTGCCCGGTTCGTCATCGTGTCCGCTTCTCGACCAAGTGGTTCCGTCCAAAGGAATAATGAACCGAATGCTTCAAATAGCGGACGAATCGCACTCGTAACGGATCCGACGAGCGCTTCTTTCGTGAGCCGGAAGACGACAGCGATGATCAGCCCCGCGCTGAGGACTAACGCGATCGTCGGTAAGATACGCCGCCATTCTGTCATGTACGTGACGACGAATGGATACGCAATGACGAAGACCAAAATTAAAAATGCGCCAATCGGTGGTGTCACTCCCGGGAACAATACCATCACGACGCCGATGACCATCGCACTCGTAGCGTATCGCCACGGCGAATCGACCGTATCAAGAAACGCGGTCCAGGCGACGAAGACGAGCGCTAAGACGCTAGCTATGGGAGAGAGGAAATATAATGGTCCCGCTACGAGTAGCTGTAATCCGATGCGAAGCGAACGATGTGGCACGAAGGCAAGTGCCGGAAGAGCGAGCGCGAGATAGAACGGAACCGGTAACAGACTCGCAAGGAATATCCACCAGAGAATCATGCGCTCACTCCTTTCTGCCGGTGACCGAGATGGATCTCCGCCGTCGTCGACGGTACACTACGTTGCAATCGTTTCGTGAAGTACCGGCGTTCGAGCGGTAGATCGTATTCGGAAATCCGAGCAAGGCATTCCATCGTCCGTAGGAATTGATGTTTTCCCATACCAGACGGAACATGGTACCACTGCCCGGATCGGTTGACCATCGAAATCCAGAGGCTGTAGGAAGCCCCTTGTTTCTCGAGTTCACGGATGATCGTCGCGGCACGCGATAATAGTTTCTCGAAGTCCGAGCGGAGAGCGAGTCCGTCTGCGGACAAGCCATCGACGATGACGGCATAATCATGGTTACGTTTCCTGTCATATTGATACGAGTACAGTTCATTCGTCTTCGCATAAGCGGACCAGTAGATCGACTTCGCATCTCCGGAGTAGGGGACGACGGAGTGGAAACTCGAGCGATCGGTGAACGGACTCGAGCGATCAATCGTCTCACCGGGAATCATCCGTTCATTCCACTCGACCGACGCTGGTGCAAAGTCAGGGAAGACGTGACCCAGCTCTTGGATATCAAGCGTCACATAGATTGTGATCAAATGAAACGGATCCGAGATCATGACGTCAAACGACTGAATCCGAATCGTTCCCCGGTGAGCGGCAATGACATCGATTGAAAATGGCACGATCGTCTGTTTGCTGACATATAAGTGTTGACGCCAAAATTGACTACTCGCATCAGGAAGCTTGATCTGATCCCCGAGCAAGCCAGAAATCGTGATGCGACCGAGTGGTAACTTCGTTGGGTTCGATAACTCGAACGGTATCTGGATCGTTTCCTCTCGAAAAGCGCGAACGGTCTCAAGGAGGCGGACGCGAATCCGCTTCGCGACGTATTCGAGATAATACGGCATCACCCAGCCATATAATGTATAGGCGAGTAATAAAGCCGCAATCCAGACAGGACCATAGAGACCGACGATGACGCCGCTTGCACCTGTCATCGTAAGAATGATGAGGTTAAAGCCTTTTGGTATGATCAATTGCATGATTACACCTCAGTTGGAACAGTGAGTGAATCGAGGACTTGCTCGACGAGACGTTCGTTCGATAGCTTCAGCGTCGCTTCGAGCGTCAAGACGAGACGGTGGGCAAGCAATGGCGTCGCCAAGTGCTTGACGTCCTCTGGTGTGACGTACGTCCGCTCCTGCATCCAGGCCCGTGCTTTCGCGGCTTTTAAGAGTGCGAGCGTCGCTCGTGGACTCGGTCCAATCTCAACGTCACGATGGGCGCGGAGTGCGTCACAGACATCGAGTAAGTAGTTTTCGACGCTATCTTCGATCGAGACGGCGATGACTTCCTCTTTCCAGTCATTGAGTTGTTCGAGCGGAATCTGTAGTTCGGCTGCTGTTAAGTGTGCTCCACGTAATAATGCCTTCTCCGCCTGACGTGTCAGCGGAGCGAACGACAACTTGAACAAGAAACGGTCGAGTTGGGCATGCGGCAGTGGGAATGTGCCGTGTCCATCGAATGGATTTTGTGTCGCGATGACAAGAAAGTGTTGCGGTAACGTATAGGAGGTATCCCCGATCGTCACTTGTCCTTCCGCCATTGCCTCGAGCAATGCTGACTGTGTCCGTGGCGTCGTCCGGTTAATCTCATCGACGAGGACGATGTTCGCAAACAGCGGACCAAACCGTTGTTCGAACGATCCTGTCAGCGGGTTGAACAGCTCCATCCCAAGTAGATCGGTCGGTAACGTATCCGCTGTACATTGAATACGTGAGAACTTCGCTTCGAGTGTCTGCGCTAGTGCTTTTGCTAGTGTCGTCTTACCGGTCCCCGGACGGTCTTCGAGCAACACATGACCTTCTGCGAGCAAGCCCATCAATAAATGATCAATCACATCGTCCTGACCAAGGACAGATTGTTTGAGTGATGTACGTAACGTTTGAAACATAGATGATTCCCCCTTTAAGATGCATCGTATTTCTAAAGTGTACGAAAATTCAGAAAAAACTGCTAGTGATTTTCCAGGAATCACGCATAAAGAAATACGTCTATCTTTTATACTACCAGTTTCATCCAAAAGTTTCGTGAAATATCAAAAAAATTGAAACAGGATTATGAAGTTACTTAGCGAATAGAAGGATATAGTCATTAGAATAGGGGGGATGGACAGATGAAACTACATACTACCGAATCGAACTCTACTCTAAACCAGCAACAGGACGTTGCTCACAGTCCTATCGACGAGTATCAACGGATTGTTGCTGGAGGACCTCCGAATCGCCGAGCCTTTGCCGCGATTCGTCGGCTCCCATTCGCATTACGTTTGCTGACGTATACGATCGGTTCCTTATTCACAGCAGGCATCCTCGCTGGACTCGTCATCAGTCTACTCGGTTAAAAAAGACTCCCTCAGCATTCCGAGGGAGTCTCATCATTCTTCAAAGAGATCATCCATCAACTCGGAGATCTCTTTTTTACGTGCGTTCGTCTCATCGCGTAAGATCCGAATCGAACGTCCGGTCCAGTCAAGTCGGTCGCCGATCGTTGCCTGGCGCGGTAAACGACTTTTCGGTAACGTGATTGTCTCGCGTTCGTCGGTTTCGCAAATCGCTAGATCGTCTTCAAAATCTGCTAGGGTCAATCGCATCTGATGCACCTCCACGTCTCGTTATTCCGGTCGTAAATCGGTCCGGTTCGATTCCTTGATGCCGTCACCGGTCGAAATATACTGAATCGTTCCACTTTGATCGGTCCGGTCAATCGTAATCCGTTCTGCTTTCAGTTCCTGTAAAACGGAGGGACGTGGGTGACGATAAGCATTATCCTGCCCGGCTGAGATCAAGGCTCGCTTCGGATCAACGGCTTGTAGGAAGGGCAGGGAGGACGATGTGTCTGCTCCGTGATGCCCAAGCTTCAAGACATCGGCGCTAAGATCGGCATCCGACTCGAGCAATTGTCGTTCCGTCCGGATCGGAGCGTCACCCATGAAGAGGAACCGGTCCTGTCCATGTTCGACCCGCAGAACGGCACTCCAACTGTTGAGATCCTGCGTTCCGTCCGTTAGGGGCGCAAGGAACGTAAAGCGTGCGGCTTCACTCGGTATCTCAAGACCCGCTTTGACGGCTTTAATTGTCACCCCTTCGCGTTTGACGGCTAGAAGGAAATCGCGGTATGTCTCTGTCGTATGCGTGACACGCGGGGCATAGACGCTATCGACTGGAAAGGCATCGAGGACGGTATCGAGTCCACCGATATGATCGGCGTCCGGATGTGTCGCGATGACTGCTGTTAAGCGTTTGACACCCAATTCTTGCAGGTAGCGGACGACATCCTCACCTTTGCCGTTATTCCCGCCGTCAATCAAGATTGCGTCTTCCTTCGTCCGGATGAACGTGCTATCTCCTTGACCGACGTCAAAACCGTAGACCTCCATTTGTCCCTCTGTTGGGGCAAGGGGCTCTTCGTCCCGTGTCGTATAGAAGATGACGATCAGGCAGAGTGCTAACAGAATCGTTGATCCCCATTTCAACATGTCGGTTCCTCTTTCTCGAACAGATACAGCATGCCGTTACGCGGATGACCGAACCGTGGCCCCCGGTAACCGCGCCGTTTCAAGGCAGCACGCATCAAAATCATCATACCGCCATGCCCGACGAGTAAGACCCGTTCATCATCCTCGAACATCAGTTGATTCAACAGGACCTCAATCCGTTCATTCGCTTCCTTGATCTCCGCTTGAATCCGTTTGCTGAACGGGGCTGCGAGTCGACCGAGGACCGCCCAGCCAAGAAACGGTAACCGTAGATTCGACTGAATCGTCGGAAACGGTACTTCCCGTAGTAGATCCGTCACGATGATCTCTTTATCGTAGACACTCTTCGCCGTCTGGACGGCGCGTGGCATGCTACTGGCATAACAGACCGTCCAGTCAATCTGACCAAGCTCGACCGGTTGAATATCGATGTCTGACGTATCATACCGTTCAATCCATTTTTCAATATCGCTGGCGCTGATCCAGCCTTTTGTCGGGTATCCTTCCGTAACCCGGTGATGTCTCACTAATCCAATTTGTTTCATGCTTCGTGCGACGGTCAAGACCGTCTCCCTCACTTTCATTCATCATTTAGAGTGCGGCGCGAATCGCCAGTCCACATAAAATCGCACCTAAGATACTGAGCAAGCTCCCGATGATGTAATATTCCGCAAAGCGGCGATCTTCAAACTGTTTAAAACGGGCCAGTGCCTTCAAGGCAATGATGAAGCCGATGGCTCCGGTTGCGTTCGTGACGACGAGCAGGGTAATGATTGCCCGTTCGACGAGACCGATATAACGTCCGATCCCGTTTAATTCCGTCGTATAACTGCGGGCAGAATCTTCGACTTCATGTGTGACGGTCCGTGAGACGCCGTCGAGTTGCTCTTTACGTGTCACTTTTCGCTCGAAATGTGCTTCGATCAAGCGCGGAGCAAATGGTGCGAGCATCAAAGCAATCCCGTGACCGAGTAACTCTGTCGTCACTAAACTAAAGCACAGAATCCAGAGGACCTGCTCAGGTCGCGCGAACGACAATGACCAATCAATCGGAACGAACACCCATGTCAAGGCAATGATGGCAGCGATATGTAACGCTTGATCGATCCAGTACGCCGCTGCTTGCTTGACGCGACGTTTGAGCGGGGAAGCATCGAGTAGGGCGTGAAACACGAGAATGCTCCCTCCTAGCCATCCGGCGATGTCGAGGGTCAACTGCCCTCGGATGACGAAGAACGCGAGGACAAGTAGCATCAGAGACGCATGGACGGCAAGATGTTGGAACAAGATGCGTCGGTGTCGATGTTTCAGTTGCGCCATCCGTCTCGTCTGTAATGGAAAATCAGCAAGTAAGTGGACAAGGATAAGGCTAAGTAAGACAGTCACCGAATCGCCTCCCAGACTTGGAATTGCTCCAGTGCCTGTGCCAAGGCAGCTTCAAGTCGCTTGCGTTGCTTACGCTGCGAGCGAGAGACGAGTTTTGCGACATTCGCGCGAGCATCTTGTTCCTTAAAGCCCATCTTTAAACCGATCTCTTCATACGTATCATCCGGATATTGATCCATCAACCGGTGCAACTCAATTTGACGGTCCGTCTTCCCGAAATACGCCGGATAGAGCATCTCAAGATAACCATTCAGCAGGGCGGTCGGTAAGTAGGGCGGTCCAGCAAAGGCGATCTGTGACGGAAGCGTCTTCGCCAATTCCTGTGCTTCAAAGGCATGAATGATCGCACTGCCATTGGCTTCTTCAGCTTGGGTCGTTGAAATCGTCTCATATTGACCAAATCCGATCCCGATGTAACCTGGTAATTCTTGATTCAATAAGTGCAGCATGACCGGATAACTGACCGGATAATCCGCAAATACCGCCAGTAAGCTATCACCGGATTTGATTTGGAACGGAACGATACTCGTAGGAAATGCAGTATTCAGATCGTTCGCGAGTTCTCGGAGCGCTTGAAGTAATGCTTCTTTGCTCGGATAATCGCGGGAGCCTTTGACATCAAACGACAAGGCAACAGCTTGCATGACGATTCCTCCTGTTCATTTGTTGCCACAATCATGGAAACATTTTATTTGTTACCGTTAAAAAGGTAACATTCGCGGTGTTACTGTTATTAGAGTAACAAAGAATGAAGAAGAAGACCAACAGGACGATAGACCGATTTTTAGATGACAGGGGGGATGAATGAATCTGACCAGAAAATCATTTTTTTATTCAAGTTAACATAACATATATTATCAATAGTTATAAGATTTTGTCTCATAATCAGGGTAAACTTAAGATAGTGAGACAAAACAAAAAAACACGGAATTAACCGTGTTTTCGACAATCATACGGACGTGTCCGTTCCAATCGATGAATCAAACGATCCAGGAATATATGATGGCGGCGTTCAAGTTGCGTGATCCGATCAAGTGGCAACCACGCGAAATCAAAGAAATCACCGCAATCCTGACCGTCACCAGCCACACAATGCGTCCAGCGGTTCTCTTGGCATTCGATGTGCGCATGGTAGAAATACGTGTAATGCACCCGCATTCGCTCCGGATAGCGCATCTCTTCTTCGCCGATGTACTGGACGGATGCTAACGAGAGACCACTTTCCTCAAGCGTCTCACGGACAGCCGCTTCTTTTGCGATTTCAGCATCTTCGATCGTACCTGCGGGGATCTGCCAATCACTCTCAGGAGCCGATTGTGGATGAAAAACAAGTAGTTCCCATCCGTTAGGTTTTTCCCGAGTGATATAGATTGCTACTTTTTCGCGACGTCTGAATTTCATCTTCATCACCTCTCCAAGGTCGGCAGATTGCACAACAAGCAGCTAAAGGGACGGTCCCGTAGCTGCTTGATCAATTGACGCTATAAGCAAAGCTGCGGAGACGCGTGACCCGACGCTTGTTCGTGACGAATCGTGACCTGACTATTTCTTCTATTGTAGCCGTTATTGGTCAGTGTTTCAATTTGTAAACGATATTTATAGCGATAAATCTCAAAATTCCGAGCATTCGTCTCAAAATTCCCCCTCTCCTGCCCCGCTAGATCTAAAAAAGCTCCCCCGTTATCCGGAGGAGCCTCGTCTTATCGTGTATACCAGTCGAGTAAGGGACCGAATTTCTCTTCATCGTAGGCAAATGAACCGTTCGATAAGCGGTCGAGGAACGATAACGAACCGATTTGGATCGTTTTTTCCTGTTCTTTTCCGCTGAGGACCAATTCTTTCGCTTGTGTGACGTCGATCAATGCAGCGACTTGGTGTGGTTTCGATTTCAAGTCACGGAGCAACTGTAAGCCGCGGAGCGCACGGCTCGAGACTTGGAACTGATCCGCGAGACGCATCTTCTTCAAGGCACCCCGTTGCGTCAAGAGGACGATCTGTGGTGCTTCCTTGAAGCCAATTGCACCCGCGACGACATCTTGATCCTTCAGGTTGATCGCTTTAACACCGGCAGCCCGGACACCGACGACAGGAACGTCGTCTTCCGTGAACCAGAGACCGAAACCGTTCTGTGTCGCAAGGAACAGTTCCGATTGACCTGTTGAGACCTGAGCATACAAAACTTCGTCGTCTGCCTTCAAACGGACACCTTGAAGTGGTTTTGACTTCCGCTGGGCGTTGTAGTCACTCAGTTTCGAACGCTTGACCATCCCTTGACGAGTCACGAACAAGCAATGCTGTGCTTCGTCGAACGAGCGGACGAGATCCGCTGAGAGAACCCGGTCACCCGGTTCGAGTGGAACGAGGTTCGCGACGTGTTGACCGCCATCTTTCCACTTCGTATCCGGCAATTGATGGACCGGAATCAGCAAGTAATTCCCGCGAACGGTCCAGACGATCAAGTGGTCGGTCGTCATCGCTTGCCCTTGGAGCAACGGACGATCCTGTTCCTTCAAGTCCGGCAAGTCGTTCGAAGCACCGAATGAACGGAGCGACGAACGTTTGACGTAACCGTTTTTCGACAGGAAGACCATCGTTTCTTCGACAGCAATCATGACTTCCGTCTTCAGCTTCAGTTCTTCAACTTCCGCTTCGATCGTCGAGCGACGTTTGTCCGCGACTTGTTCCTTCAAGACTGTCAATTCCTTGATGATCAGACGATTCCGTGTCTTTTCATCGTTAAGGATCTTCTCAAGACGAGCGATTTCCTTCTCGAGTTTCGCAGCTTCTTCCTGTAACTCGACGATATCGGTATTCGTTAACCGGTACAGCTGGAGCATAACGACGGCTTCCGCTTGGCGATCCGTAAAGTTGAAGCGCGTGATCAGCTTCTCCTTCGCATCTGCTTTGTTCGACGCAGATCGGATCAAGGCAAGTGTCTCATCGAGGACAGAGATCGCTGTCATTAAGGCAGAAACGACTTCCTGACGGCGTTTCGCTTGTTCGAGATCAAACGCTGTCCGGCGGATGACGACTTCCTTGACGTGTGCAAGATACGCATCAAGTAGTGTCAAGACGCCCATTTGCCGCGGTGTCCGTTCATGGATCGCGACCATGTTGTAGTTATAGGCAATTTGTAAGTCAGTCTGTTTGAGGTAGAAGTGTAAGACACCTTCTGCGTCCGCTTCCTTCTTCAACTCGATGACGACCCGTAAGCCGTCGCGGTCGGTCTCATCACGGACTTCAGCGACACCTTCGACCTTTTTATCAAGACGGAGTTCTTCCATCCGTTTAACGAGATTCGCTTTATTGACCTCATACGGGAGCTCCGTGATGACGATTTGCTGACGACCAGCCCGCAGTGTCTCAATCGTTGAGCGCGAGCGGATGATGACTTTCCCGCGTCCTGTCTCGAACGCCTTCTTGATGCCGTCAAGCCCTTGGACGACACCACCAGTCGGGAAATCAGGACCTTGCATGTGCGTCAACAAGTCATCGACGTTCTGGACCGTACCGGAAATCCGACCAATCGCAGCATCTAGGACTTCTCCCGCGTGGTGCGGTGGAATCTCGGTTGCGTAACCAGCGGAAATCCCCGTCGAACCGTTCATCAACAAGTTCGGCAGGAGCGACGGTAAGACGAGCGGTTCTTCCGTCGTATCATCGAAGTTCAGCGTGTAATCGACGGTTTGTTTGTTGATCCCGTCGAGAATCAGACTCGAAACTTTCGACAGACGGGCTTCCGTATACCGCATTGCTGCCGCGCTATCACCGTCGATTGACCCGTTGTTCCCTTGCATATCGATCAGCGGGTAACGGAGTTTCCACTCTTGGCTCAAGCGGACCATTGCTTCATAGACCGATGAATCACCGTGCGGGTGATAGTTACCGATGACGACACCGACCGTCTTCGCTGATTTCCGGTAAGCCCGGTCGAACAGGTTGCCTTCCGTATGCATCGCATACAAGATTCGGCGTTGAACCGGTTTCAGACCATCCCGGGCATCCGGTAAGGCACGATCTTGGATGATATATTTCGAATAACGACCAAACCGGTCGCCGACGACTTGCTCGAGCGACAGGTTCAGGATGTTTTGTAGATTAGACATGTTCGTTCACACTCTCTTTCGTCACGTGCTCATTCTCGATGATCGAGAGGTCTTCCGCGAGACCGAAGGCGACATTGTCCTCGATCCACGTCCGGCGGTGACCAACGTTATCGCCCATTAAGACCGAGACACGTTTTTCCGCAACAGCAGCATCGTCGATCGTGACCCGAATCAATGTCCGTGTCTCGGGATCCATCGTTGTTTCCCAGAGCTGTGGTGCATTCATCTCCCCAAGTCCTTTGTAACGCTGGATCATATAACCTTTACCGAATTTCTTCGTCGTTTTCTTGAGTGTCTCTTCGTCCCAGACGTATTCAAATTTCTCCGATTTGCCTTTTCCTTTTGAGACACGATAGAGCGGTGGTAAGGCAACGAAGACCTTCCCAGCGTCGATCAACGGACGCATGTAGCGGAAGAAGAACGTCAATAGCAAGACTTGGATATGTGCGCCATCGGTATCGGCATCCGTCATGATGATGACTTTGTCGAAATTACAATCCGACAAGTCAAAATCGGCTCCGACACCGCCACCAATCGCATGAATGATCGTATTGATCTCTTCATTTTTCATGATGTCAGCGAGTTTCGCTTTTTCCGTGTTCAAGACCTTACCACGGAGTGGAAGAATCGCTTGGAACGTCCGGTTTCGTCCTTGTTTCGCAGAACCACCGGCAGAATCACCCTCGACGAGGAACAATTCATTCTTGTCCGCGTTTTTCGAAGCAGCAGGTGTCAGTTTTCCGTTCAAGATGCTCGAACGTTTCTTCTTTTTCCCATTTCGTGCTTCTTCGCGGGCTTTACGTGCTGCTTCACGCGCTTGCGCTGCGCGGATCGCTTTTTTGATCAACAGCGTCGCCGTTTGCGGGTTCTCTTCCAAGTACGTCGAGAGACGACGACTGATGACAGCGTCACAGCTCGTCCGCGCTTCCGGTGAACCGAGTTTCGACTTCGTTTGTCCTTCGAACTGAAGGAATTCTTCCGGAATTCGGATCGAGACGATCATCGTCAACCCTTCGCGGATATCATTTCCGTCAAGGTTCTTATCCTTTTCCTTCAAGAGCGTGTTCTTTCGGGCATATTCATTCATGACCCGTGTCATCGCCGTCTTCGCACCAACTTCGTGTGTTCCACCGTCGCGTGTCCGGACGTTGTTGACGAACGACAGGACGTTTTCCGAGTACGCATCCGTGAACTGGAAGGCGATATCGACTTCGATCTCGTTTTCCGTGCCTTCGAACGCGACCGTCGGATGAAGCGTATCTTTATCATCATTCAAGTACTGGACGAATTCGCTGACACCGTCTTGGTACTGGAAGATATCTTGTTTATCGGACCGTTCGTCCGTCAGCGTAATCTTCAGACCTTTCAGCAAGAAAGCGGATTCGCGTAAGCGTTCTGCGAGCGTATCGTAGTTGTATGTCAACGTACTGAAGATCGAGCCATCTGGTTTAAAGTAAACGCTCGTTCCTTTTTGACGCGTCGTACCCGTTTCAAGCAACGTCGTCTTCGGCATCCCACCGTTTTCAAACGTTTGCTCATATTGTTTCCCGTCACGGAAGATCGTTACTTTCAAATCCGTTGATAAGGCGTTAACGACCGACGCCCCGACGCCGTGTAAGCCACCGGACGTCTTATATCCACCTTGACCGAACTTACCGCCAGCGTGAAGGACTGTGAAGATGACTTCAGCAGTCGGCTTTCCCGATGCATGCATCCCCGTTGGCATTCCACGTCCATGGTCACGGACAGTGATTGCATTATCTTTATGAATCGTGACGTCAATTTGTTCCCCGAATCCTGCAAGTGCCTCATCGATTGCGTTATCGACGATCTCGTAGACGAGATGGTGAAGTCCACGGTGATCGGTTGAACCGATATACATACCTGGGCGCTTCCGGACTGCTTCGAGTCCTTCGAGCACCTGTATGGCATCATCATTGTAGTTATTTAAGTCTGTCGCCATTCATTTCACCTCAAAATTCGAAATTACGACGTCGTTTTTACAAACGTTCGTTCGTTATTTCAAGTAGTCTGTCTCTAATTGTAGGCATCTTCTTGCTTCCTGACAAGCATAACCTGTAAAGCGCATGAAAAAAGACACCTTCACGAACGGGTGAAGATGCCTGAAATCGTGCGATGACTCACAGATATTGATGCTCGATTTTGATGCAACGATTCTCAATATATGGAATACCAGCACCGAGTGCAAGACTTTCTGCTTCGACACTCGAGAGACCAAGCTGATTCCAAATCATCCCGACGTCACCGTGAGCAACAGCATCTTTGGCGACATCCGCTAAAAACTCAGACCGACGGAAGACGTCGACTATATCGATGTGTCCTGGAATGCTTGCGACGCTCGGATAGACTTTTTGACCGTTCCACTCGTTTAACGTCGGATTGACCGGAATGACTTCGTATCCATGTTGGACTAAGTAGTCCGCAATCCAGTTTGCGGTCTTTCCGGAATCACTCGAGACACCGACGACGGCAATGCGTTTAGCATCCTTCAAATACTGACGTGCTTGTTGATCAGTAATCATTTAGAACTCCCCCTTATGAAAATAACTCTTACCTAACACTTTATACCCGAACCAAGATGAAGTATGCGAAATCGAGCACGTTTTCGACGTTTTTCATAAATCGTCTTGAAATCAAATGAGTCGACCAATGACCCGTCGAACCACTTCTCGATGCAACTGAGAGCGAAATTGAATATTCATTCTTTTTTGATGATTTAGGTGACATAATACTATTATTGTTATTAAAAAGAATGTCGTAGCTCAAAAACGATAAAAATAGGTTGAATTCTCACGTGCATCGAGTTGATCAACGACCCGTCTGGTGCGTTGTCGATGCAACTGAGCGCTCCCTGTCTGACAATTTAACGTTGCGTGAAATAACTATTTCACGCAAACAAGTGTCTGACGTATCAACGTTTGGTATACTACTACTAGAGGGGTGATTGTCGGATGAGTTTATTTAAAAACCTAGGAAAAACAATACATAAAACGACCGTTTCGGCTACAGCACCAGCGATTCCCGGTTATGAGCGGATGCCACGCTTCATTCAGTCCTATTTAGATCAGTTAGCAGCCAAACATTTCTCATTAGCAACGATGCGTCGGTACGTCTATGACTATGAAGCGTTCTTCCAATTCGTCGCTGCGGCGTCAGGTGAAGAGGTAACAGCGCGAGATATTCCGCTTGAAGCATTTGTCGAGATTGATGCAGCAGGAATCGAAGCCTACGCTGAATACCTTGCCTTAACGAAACAAAATGCACCGAGCGTCATCAACCGGAAGTTATCAGCGTTACAGTCACTGTTTCGTTATTTGGTCGATACCGGTCAGTTGTCGGAAAACCCGGTCGCCAAAGTCAATCGACCGAAACAAGCGAAACGGGAACCGATTTACCTGACGAAACGCGAGTGGGACGAATTGATTCAGTTGTTACCGTCAAACGTCGAGATGAATGCCCGGGAAGCGTCGCATTATGAACGGGACCGCGTCCGTGACGTGACGTTATTCCAACTACTCGGCTATAGCGGGATGCGTTTAAGTGAGATGACTCAACTCGTCTGGAACGATGTCGATTTCCATGAAAACACGCTCCGTGTCATCGGAAAAGGCAACAAAGAGCGACTGATTCCGCTCGCAAAACCAGCCCGAATCGCCTTACGAAAATATGCGATTCATTATCAGATGCCAACGAGCGGCGCCGTGCCTGTCTTCCAAAAACACGGGAAACCACTCAGCCCACGGGCAGTCCAGCATATTTTGCAGCGGCATACGGAACGATTGAAGCCGGTCCTGCCCTTTTTAGAGCGCAAAAAAATTACACCGCATAAATTGCGGCATACGTTTGCGACACGGCTTGCGACCGGTGGGGTCGACGTCCTGACGATCCAGCAGCTACTCGGTCACGAATCCGTCGCAACAACACAAGTCTATGCCCATATCGGTGATTCCGAGAAAAAACGCGCCGTCGATTTATTCGATGGTGAACGATAATAATATTATGTAAACTAAAGGAGGAATAGCATGAATTATGGGCTCAGTGAACGCAAAATCAAACAAATGTCTGATGCCTATGCATTTCAACGGGGAAAGAAGTATGTCGCCGCCCGCAAGGTCACGTTGCACAATTACCGGATGGGTGACGAGCTGATCGAAGCGAGTGTCGACGGTGAGGAACGATTCACGGTGACGGTTCGCGTCAAGGCGCACGGTGTCGACGCCGGCTGTAATTGTCCATCACTTGCGATGGATACGTCATTTTGCGGACATATCGTCGCCGTTTTACTGGCGATGCATCATGTACAGGCGCACGGTACACCGACGCCGTTATCGCCGCAAATCCGTCCCTTCACGGCGATTCAAGTCGATGACGCCGGCGCGCGCCATTATTTACGCAGTCTCACACCGGATCGTCGGGTAGCGATTCATTTCGAACTGACCGGACCCGTCGTGACGCTTAAACGATTGACGGACAATCAACAGCATCAACTGTCCCTACCCTACTTCGATCGGTTGCTTGAACAGACGGAGTATTTGCAGCGGGTCGCAGATGTTTCGTTCAGTCCTGATTTACAGGAACGAATCGTCTCCGGAACGCCAATCGTCAAGTTGCATCTTGACCGAACGGCTCGGGAAGTCGAAGTCCGTGTGTCGTTTGATTATCAAGGGATTCAGCTGAATCCGCTCGACGAGACGATTTATGCTGGACGGGATCAAGTAACGGAGCAAAGTGTCTTACGCTATTTACGTGAATTCCAAGCAACACCATCGAATTCGCACTATGTCATCACCACTGACGCCGCGCAGTATGCTTTTTTGCGGAGTCTGCTTGACGAACGAGTTGCGCTCGGTCAACTGGAGTTATTTGCAACGCAAGCGATCCGAACGACGTTACCAAAAGGACCCTTTCATCCGCGGATCGAAGTCGACGTGACAGACCGCCTCGACTGGCTTGTGTTTAACTTTTCGATGGACGGAATTCCGGAAGACGAACTGAAACGTGTCCTAAAGTCGCTCATCTTACAAAAACGCTATCACCGCTTGAAATCCGGACAGTTCGTATCTTTAGAGGCACGGGCCTTTCAGCAGTTGCAACGGGTTCTCGCCCAGATGGAAGCGAGTGAACGCGACTTACGCGACGGGCGACTCGTCTTACCTGCCGTCCGGAACATGAAGCATCTGATCGGTGCCTCCATCCTGCATCTCCATGCCGATTTGCTCGAGAAATGGTTCGAATTGAAATCCGGACAAGGATTCTGGCTCGACTTGCCGAATTCATTAGAGTCACAACTCTATCCGTATCAACGGACGGGCATTCAATTTCTAAAGAATTTGGACGCGCACCGATGTCACGGCATCTTGGCCGATGAGATGGGGCTTGGAAAGACAATTCAAGCGATTGGTTATATAGCAACGATTTCGGATAGTCGTGCACTGATCGTCGCACCAGCATCACTGCTCCGCAACTGGGAGGCGGAATTGAAGCGCTTTTTACCCGGTCGACCGGTTCATGTCGTGACGGGATCTCAAACTAGCCGACTTTCCGAACTGGAGTACTTGGCTGAAAACACAGTGACGATCGTCTCCTACACGACGCTTCGGACCGACGTCCGTCGCCACCCCGTATATGACGTCGTTTTCTTTGATGAAGCACAGCACTTGAAGAATCCGCAGTCACAAACGGTCAGTCAACTGCGACATCTGCAAGCAAAACGACGGTTCGCCTTAACGGGCACACCACTTGAGAATCGTCCGCGTGATATCTGGTCGATTTTCCATGTCTTGTTTCCAGAATTACTGCCGGATTTAGCGACGTTTGAGAAATGGTCATTTGATGACATGCAACAGTTCATCCAACCGTTCTTATTACGGCGTGAGAAACAAGATGTCTTACAGGATTTACCGAAGAAACAGATCGAGCATCATTATGTCGAGCTCGGTCCTAACCAAAAACGGTTATATGCGTCGTATCTTGCCAAATTGCAACTCGAGACGCTGCAGCACTTAGACGAGACGAAACGCGAAGATCGTTTGAAGTTACTGGCTGGGTTAACGCGGTTGCGGCAAATTTGCAACGATCCGGAGTTATTCGTTGAGGGATACACGGGAGAAGCGACAAAACGAACGCGTCTGCTCTCATTGATTGCCGAAAAACGGGCCGCCGGAAAGCGGATCTTGATTTTCTCGCAGTATACACAAATGCTCGAGCGCATTCGCTCGGATCTCGCGCAACGTCACCTCCCTCACTTCCTGTTGACGGGTGAGACACCACTCGAAGACCGGGTGGCGTTATGCGATCGGTTCAATGACGGTGAAGTCGATCTCTTCTTGATTTCCCTGAAAGCGGGTGGGACGGGATTGAATCTCGCAACTGCTGATACCGTCATCCTCTTTGACAGCTGGTGGAATCCGGCCGTCGAACAGCAAGCTGCCGATCGTGCCCACCGGCTTGGACAACAATCCGACGTGACGGTCATCAAATTGCTGACACGCGGGACAATCGAAGAAAAGATGACGGAATTACAAGATCGAAAAGCCCAGATGGTCGATGCCGTCCTGACGGCTCCAGACAGTGATGCCTTGACCGTCAAAGAACTCGTTCATCTCGTAGAAACAAAGGAGGAACATCGGTGACCCTTGATCTCCTGCTTGGTTACCTTATCGGCAGTATTCTTGGCGGTACGCTCTGGAAGTACGTCAGTCGTACCGATTTGGCTCAGGTCGGTTCCGGAAACATCGGTGCCCGCAACGCCCATCGTGCCGGTGGGCTCCCGGCCTTTTTATTCGTGTATCTGTTTGATGCCGCGAAGACCGTTCTTGCACTACAGATCACAGATGCATTTTATCCCGTTGCTCTTGCCGTGCTCATCGGCCACTTGTTTCCATTGTTTCATCCGCGACGTGGCGGTAAAGGATATGCCGTATTTTCCGGCATCGTCTTCGCCATCACGCCGTGGGCATATCTTGTCGGACTAGGCATACTCGGTCTGTCTTATCTCGTAACGAAAGATAGCGTCAAAGCGGGGCTGATTCCGGTTGTTCTGCTCCCGTTACTCCCTGTCTACTTTGACGCGGGACCCATCAATATCTTGTGTGCCGTTGCCGTAAGTCTACTTGTCCTGTGGGCTCATGATGCACTTCACAAGCCAGTCATTACATAAGGAGGACGTCTCATGATCGACTTTTCCATTGCCACCGCTTCGGACGCGGAAGCAATCCATGAACTGAACTACCTCACCTTCACGGAAGAGATTCCGCAACATCAACCGAACACCGAACGGAAACGGATTGACCGGTTTCATGATCAAAATACCTATCTGATCGGCAAGGAAGACGATCGACTCGTCGCGATGATTGCTATTCGAAAGCATCGTCCTTTTTCGCTTGAAGAAAAGGGCGTGACGTTAGATGAGACACTGACGGACCCAGCGGAAATCCGTTTACTCAGCGTTCGTCCCGAATACCGCAATAGTCGTACGTTCATGCAATTGATGCGCTTTTTGATGGTCTACTTGGAGCGGGAAACGATTGATCATGTCTATATCAGTGGTACGACACGGGAAGCTAAACTATATGCGCGGTTCGGCTTCACCCCAATCTCAGCAACGCTCGGTAGTGGCGATGCCCAGTTCGTACCGATGTTGTTGTCACGCGCAACATACGAACGATCCGTCATCGCGGACGTTTTACGTCCTCTGCATTTTCTAGCCGGTCCGGTCGAGGTTGCACCAACAGTCCGCCAAGCGGCGCAACAAGCACCGCGCCCGCATCGGACGTCTTCGATGCGACAGCTCGATCAAGATTTACGTGGTCGGATGTGTCAGTTGCTGGATTTACCACATGTCTCGATGGCTGTCGGCAGTGGCACCCTCGCCAACGATATCGTCGCACAACAACTGAGTGGACATGGGTTGATCCTAAACGGTGGTGAGTTCGGTCAACGCTTGATTGATCACGCGGCACGAGCTGGGAAGTCCTTTGATGTCCACTCGCTTCCACCCGGTCACCCGATAGACTTGGAACAACTCGCGAGTCAACTGCATCAAACGGAATACGACTGGATCTGGTTGACGCACTGTGAGACGTCAACGGGCGTCCTCTACGATCTCGATGCGGTAAAAGCGCTGTTAGAACAACGAACCGCACTCATCGTCGATGCGATCAGCGCCGTCGGAACCGGGCGTTTCTCGTATGACGGCTGCAGATTCGTCACGACCGTCTCCGGAAAAGCAATTGGTGGTTTACCGGGTCTTGCGTTCATCGGTCACATAGATCGCGTCTTACCTTCTCCACATATTCCACGTTATCTGGATCTAGGACTCTATGCGGAAGGCGTCGCCTTTTCCGGCTCATCGAACTTGTTGCTTGCTTGTCAGGCAGCGCTCGATGCCCTTGATCTCGATCAAGCCGCCATCAAGATGACCTATCTCGAACAGGCCGTTCGAGCGACTGGTTTCAACCTGCTTGCGACTCAAGAAGCACAAGCGCCGGGAATTCTGACGATCGTCCATCCGTCGGCAACCGCTTTAGGAGACGCTCTCCGGATCCAGGGCTATCATGTTCAATATGAAAGCGACTATCTCGTCCATAATCAATGGCTCCAAATCTCAACGATGGGACACACGACGATGCGGCACATCGAACGTCTCATCCGAGTATTAGTCCGTGAAAACCAACGCATCACCATAAAAAATGAGAAAAATGAAAGACCTCTTAACCCTTGATTTCAAGCGGTTTGGAGGTCTTTCGACTTTAAAAAATAAAAAATAGAGGTTTAAGGATTTAAAACATAGGGGTATAAACTCACTAGCACCGCATCAAACGGTGACTTACTCACACATGTTTCTCAATATCAGCGTAATGACCTGGGAGAGAAATGCAAAGTCACGAAAGCGTCAGATTCAATGCGAGTCTGGAACCGATTGTCTTAGCATATTTAAATTGTTCAGGACTTGTCCTGCTCCTACATTCATTACCTTTTGAGGGCTATACCAAATTCAAGGGGGAAATGAACATGTCAGTTAAATTAACAGCCGAAAAACGCGAGGTACGTCCACGCTCACTCCGTAAACAATTACGTCATGAAGGAAAAGCTCTTGGTGTCGTGTATGGTTACAAAGTGGAAAGTACACCAATCGCATTTGAAGAAAAAGAATTGCTTAAAATCGTTCGAGAAAACGGTGAGAACGTCTTGATTTCACTGAAACTCGACGGTAAAAATATTAACGTCTTAATCAACCGTCGTGATATGGATGTATTCACACCAACTGTCGATCACGTTGAATTCATCGCCGTTAAAATGGATGAAGAGACAGAAGTCGAAGCAGACGTCGTACTCGTCGGCGAAGCAGCTGGTGCTAAAGTCGGTGGATTCCTGTCACAGACACTCTTTAAAGTAACAGTCGCAGCAACACCAGATAAATTACCAGAGAACGTCGAAGTCGACGTCACAAACCTCGAAATCGGCGATTCGATCTCTGTAGCTGATCTTCCGGAACAAAAAGATTTCCGTATCGTCACAGAAGGCGACATTCAAGTCGCAGCTGTCGTCGAATCAACGCTTGAACAAGAGCTTGAGGAAATCGAAGAAGCAGAAGCTGAGGCACAAGCGGAAGCTGGCGAAGACAACGAAGCGGAAGCTACGGAAGAGTCTTCAGAAGAAGCAAAAGAAGAGAACGAAGACAACAAATAAGTCGTTTAACGATACGCCTTTCGTGGCGTATCGTTTTTTTGTGTCTTGACAATAGACAGAAGATTGCCTAAAGTGAACAGCGTATCATCTATTACCATATCCACTAGGGGAGCCCATTTGGCTGAGACGATTCACTTCGGACCCTTCGAACCTGATCTAGTTCATACTAGCGTAGGAAAGTGGAGCGATCACATCCAATGACTCCTGCTGCGCGCAGTTTTTCTGAGGACCGCTCTCTTTTTTACGGAGGGCGGTCTTTTTTGGTGTCTCCCCCACTTAAAGGAGGACGAACACGATGCAACACTGGAAAATGAAAGAAATCATGGTCATGATGATGCTCGCCGTCGCTTGCGGCGTCATCTATCTCGGTTGGTCAACACTCTGGTTACCGATATCTGCAATCTTCGGACCAGTCGGTGCCAACTGGATGTTTGGGATCTGGATCATCGCGAGCCCGCTCGTCGCAGCAATCATTCAAAAACCAGGTGCTGCCCTCATCGCGGAAATCGTCGCGGCAGCCGTCGAGCTGTTCACGGGTAGTCACTTTGGCTTATCGGCTCTACTGATCGGGGTCTGCCAAGGACTTGGTGCGGAACTCGTCTTCGCGATGACGCGTTATCGCCGTTATGACACCTGGACATTGATGTTATCGGGTGTTGGAGCCGCAATTGGTAGCATCGTCTATAGTCTGATCGCGAACGGATTCGGTTACTACACGACGACGACGTTGCTTGCGACAACAGGTTTACAAATGATTAGTGGTGCATTACTCGGCGGCTTGCTTGCAGCGATTCTCATCCGTCGCCTTGTTGCGACCGGTGTCTTGAACGGGTTTGCGGCAGGACGTGCGAAACGGGAAGTCGCATGATTACTGTCGACGATCTCAGCATCCGCTATCCCGGTCAGATGAAATCGGTGCTCAATCATGTATCGCTGACGATCGAACACGGAACGACCCTTCTGCTCGGACGCAGTGGGAGTGGCAAGACGACACTGCTTCATGCCCTAGCCGGACTGACACCGGAGACGATCGAAGTCGAACAGACTGGTACAGTTACCCGGTCCGGTTCGGTCGGAGTCTTATTTCAAAATCCAGAAGAACAGTTCTGCATGGAAACGATCGGACGCGAAATCGCTTTTAGTTTAGAAAACCGGTCGATTCCACGCGAAGAGATGGAGGAACGCATTGAACGCTTACTCGCACTCGTTGGTCTCCCTCTCCCCTTCTCGACACCAATCGCGAGTCTATCCGGGGGGATGAAACAACGCCTCGCGCTCGCCGCGGTCCTGGCACTTGAGCCGACGATTTTATTACTAGATGAACCAACGGCTCAGATTGACCCGATCGGGCAACACGAGCTGATGGCGTTGATCTTTCGGATTCAGAAAGAACATGATTTAACGATCGTCTTGATCGAGCACCAACTCGATGTCTGTTTGCCGTATGTCGATCAGATCATCTTACTTGAAGACGGATCGGTGACTGCAACGGCGCATCCGCAGGATTTGTTCCCGCAGGGGTATAAAGAGCTTCAATCGAAAGGGATCGCTGTTCCCTCTTTGTATCCGTACACGTTAGAGACGTTACCCATAGATGGACCACAAGCAGCGCGACTTCACGTGCTTCCTCCAGTCGCTACAGCAGGCACTGCCTTGTTACACGTCGCTGCATTATCGACGAAAGCACCTTACCCGCTGACCGATGCGACATTTTCCCTGAAGACGGGAGAATGGGTGATGCTGCTCGGGGCAAACGGATCCGGGAAAAGTACGTTGCTTGCAACACTCGGGCGGTTGCTCTCGCATCAAGGAACATATCGGTTCCAGGAACGTCCGGCTCAGCGTTACTCCCGGCGACGCTTTTATGAGCATGTTGGTTATGTCTTTCAACAACCGGATCTGCAGTTTCTCAAACTGACAGTCGAAGCGGAAATCGACTGGAGTCACCGGGCAGCGACGAGTGATGAGCGCACAGCGTTGCTCGAACGGCTGGAACTCGCATCTGTCAAACAGCAGTCACCGCTTGCGCTTAGTACGGGGCAACAACGAAGGCTCAGCGTCGCGACGATGCTCGGGCAGTCAAAGGATGTGTTGTTGCTCGATGAACCGACGTTCGGACAGGATGGATTGACGACGCGGCGGCTCATGGAACAGTTGTTGACGGAACAACAAAACGGAACGACACTCGTCATGGCAACACACGATATGGAACTCGTCGCCCGATACGCGGATCGTGTCCTCGTCATGGAGCAAGGGCGGATTGCTTTTGACGGGCGTCCGAGCGAGTTATTCGCTGACGTTCCGTTACTCGAACGCTGTCAGCTACAACGTCCACTTTCGTACCAATTCCAGGAGGTGAAGCGCAATGCAGACAAACGCGTCACCGTTCGCTAAACTCAATCCTGTCATTAAGGGGAGCGGATTGGTTTTGATCATGTTTGCCTTGATTGCAACGAACGACTGGGTCAAGACGTTGGTGTTCCTGAGTTTTGCTATCGCTCTGCTACTCCTCTCCGGGTGGGGTCCTCGCGATTTCTTGAAACGACTCGCACCTTACAGTCTATTATTCTTATTGACGTTCTGGATGATGGCAGCCTTCGGCAAAGGAACGAATCCTCTATGGTCGTTTGGTTGGTTTCATGTCACGTCGGAAAGTGTCATGCACGGCTGGTTACTTGCCTTACGGATGGCAACGTTCGTCTGCTTAAGTTTCGCTTTCGTCACGACGACCGATGCGACCCGGTTCGTGATGAGCTTAATTCACCAGGCAAAGGTGTCGCCTCGCTTCGCGTATGGGTTCCTTGCCGGGATCCGCTTTCTGCCACAACTGGTCGAAGAAGTCCGCGTCTTACGGCGAGTCCGAATGATTCGGAACGTGCACAGTCGCTTTCCTGGTGATGCGTTCCTATCAATCGGCTTACCGCTCTTCTCGCGATCGATCCAGCGGGCAGAACGGATGGCAATCGCTTTCGAAGCCCGTCATTTTTCAGTGGAACGGACATATTATGAAGTGCCAGTCGTTCAGCGCCAGGATATTATCTACCTCGTGGTCATCCTCCTGTTTATCAGTCTTGTCTTTTGTCTATGATTACCGCCACCCGTATCCGGGTACATTCTAGCAAGACAGATTGAAGGAGAACGACATGAAACGAATCCTCTTGATTGGTGCAGGGCACGCTCATCTGCATTGCATTACCAATGGACCAACAGAAGACGTCGAGTGGCTGATTTTAAACGCCTCGACGTACCAATATTACTCGGGCATGTACTCCGGACTTGCTGACGGAACATACGACATTGATGAGATCCGTATCGACGTCGCCGTCTTATGTCGCGCCTATGATAAACAATTCATCGAGGAGACCGTCATCAAAATCGACCCCGTTGAAAAAGTCGTCTTCGGTGCATCCGGCAGACACTATACTTATGACGTCGTCTCGACGAATATCGGCTCGTTCGATTGGTCGGAAGATACGACACGATTATCGATCAAACCGAACTACCGGTTACCGGATACATTAAAGCGTCTGCAACAAGCAAAGCGTCCAGTCTTGATTGGAAGTGGTGCAGCGGCCGTCGAGATGGCGGCGTCCTTGAAAGTGGCGGATGTGCCGATTACACTGATCACGGATCCCGAGTTGCTTTCAGGACACCCCGCAGCGGAAGCCATTAAACGACGCTTACAAGAACTCGATGTTCATTGGATTCGAGAACGGCCACTGAACGAGGCGTCTCCTCTCCGCTTTTCACATCACCCACCAATCGAGCCAGATGCCATCATCCGCTTGACGGGTGCGAAAGCTCCGGCATTGTTTGCGGACAGCAAGCTCTATACGGAAGACGGATTTCTACTCGTCAACGAACAGCTGCAAGCGCTCGATGATCCAAGTCTGTTTGCTGCGGGTGACGCGGCGACCCTCGTCGCTTATCCCGATATTCCGAAGAATGGTGTCACAGCTGTCCGACAAGCACCGATCTTACTGGCAAACCTCTTACGGTACGTCCAGGAAGAGGCATTGCAAACCTATCGTCCGCAAACGAACTATTTGACGATTTTATCGATGGGACCACGGCATGCGATTTCAATGTATGGCAATCAGTATTCGACTCACCCGTTCGGTTGGTACCTGAAGCGCTGGATCGATCAACGGTTCATGCGGAAGTATCGCCCATAAAAGCGTGCGCCGGCGCACGCTTTTTCCTGTACACAAAAACAAGCCATGGATGGGTGTCCATGGCTTGTTGGATTAGACGGTTTGATTTCCTTTGACGTACGAGAGTAGCGTTTCGTTGAATTTCTCTTGTTCATCAAGCAACATGCCGTGTCCACTCTCTTCGAAGACTTCAAGTCGTGCCTGTGGAATTTCCTTTTGCATTTCTTCCGCGAACTCGAACGGACAGACTTGGTCTTTTTTACCGTGGATGATTAACGTATCGACTTTGATGTCTCCGAGTTTTCCACGTAGGTCTTCGTCACGTAAGGCGATTGCTGACTGAATCGTACCGTGGGACGAAGCGGCGATACTAAGTCCATGGAACCATTGTTGAAGTGGTTCTGGATGTTCCTTCGCAAAGAAGATTTCCCCGAATCCTTTGAGCATCGACGGACGATTCTGTTTCGTGTCGGCAATCAATCCATCGACTTCTTCTTTTGTCATCCCGTATGGATAACCGTCGCGTTGTGTAAAGACAGGAGCTGCGGCTCCAGCGAGGACAAGCTTACTGACTTTTGAATCCCCGTAGTGCAAGAGATAGGACAAGGCGATTCCTCCTCCCATCGAGAAGCCGAGCAACGTGACATTCGTTAATTTCAGCTGTTCTATGACTTCATTGACATCGGACGCCATCGTCTTGTAATCGTATCCCGTTGCCGGCGCATCTGATTTACCATAACCGCGATAATCGATCCCGACGTAACGGTATCCTTCTTCGACGAGCAGATTCTTTTGATACTCGAACATGTTGTTGTTTGCCGGCCAGCCGTGTAAAAAGACGACCGGTTGACCCGATCCGACATCCTCGACATAAATTTTCGTGCCATCAACTGCTTGAATGAATGTACCCATCATAAAACCCCCATAGTAATAGATTGACCGTGCATGCATCTATTATTCCCGAGTCAAGAGATGACAAACATCTTGATGTCAAAGTGTAATAGAAAATTCTGTCTATTCTAGAAATTATGGTAAAATATAGTCATTAGGATGAAGGAGGGTTTTCATGAGACGCTATATACATACCGGTATTCTCGCAGGCGCAGTCCTACTTGCCGGATGCGGTAAAGAAGAATACCTAGACCTTACATATGACGCCAATTACTGGGGGGGTATTTCGACTACCTTTGATGGGCAAGAGATACCGGATCTCCCGAAAAAACAAACGGCTGCTTTGTTGAAGGGTTGTCAGCAAAAATCTGACATGAAGCGCTTACCTGACCGATACGTGCAACACGAAGGATTCGATTTGTATTTCCTTCCTGCAAATATCCAAGGGCGTGAGTTCCAACACGTTCGTTTCCTATCAGACGAAAAAAAAGACTATCTGGCCTGTCAGCCGATACGCCATGCGGATTATGCGGTCCATCAGATTAAACGAAGTGATTATCCATTCGTCGATTGGTCAAAACAACCGGTTAAAGCTAAATCGACGATTGTCCGCTTTAAACCTGTACCAAAAAAAGTAATGGATCAGCAAAAACAGGAAAATGAAGAAAGTAAGCAATCGAAAGAGATGGGACATTACCTCTTCCCGTCCTACCAGCTGTCCTTACCACCGGAAGGTCAATTCGTTCTTTTCATGAAAGACAAAAGTAAGGACGACGAACAAACACTCTTTGAGACGACCGAATCCCTATCCGGTTCCGAATTGAATTTAGCTTTTCGTGTCATTCCGAATAGTGGTTTGCAACATACATCAATCGAACTAATGACCAGTGGTGATCGTATCGGAATTCCATCCGTCATTCAAGATCATGTGATGGGGCAATCGTATCAAATCGAACGAAAACAACTTCCTGATACACTTTCAGTGGGACAGACGGTTCCTTTTGCGACTGTTCGGAAGAAAGAAGAAGGCAAAATCATTCAGGAAACATCGATTTATATGCGTCTCAATCCGACTTACGAAAAACCCGCGAATTACAAATACGTATTCTTTGATACATCGCCAACCAGCTATGTCGGTTTTATCCATCAATCACCGAAACAGCTCGTCGAGATCGATTATAAGTTTGTCTCGGCAATACCGGATAAATTAGCGAAAAAAATCGCTCAGGAATTAAAAGAGACCGATGTCATGGAGCCACAGGGCACGAAACTAAATCAGAAAAAATTAACATTGATGCGCCAAGGAAAAAGCCAAACGTTCGAGCTATTTGAACGCAAACGCGCCAAAAAGCTTGAAATCTATGTCGTCAAAAAGGGAACAAAGAACGGTGCTAAGCTGTCGGGTACGACAAGTGAAGCACTCAGTGAGGTGCTTAACAAATGAACAAACGTTACTGGATCGGACTCACACTTGCAGCAACGCTCGCGTTAAGCGGTTGTCAAAGTGATGCGCCGAATTTCAAATGGGATTACTTATCGAAATTGTATGATGGAGCGCGGTTTAAAGGCAAAGAACCTCCGAAGATGTTATCGGAAAAGGAAATGAGTGTCATCATGGAGGAGTGTCGATCAAAAGCGGTAAAAGCTCCAAAAAATTATTCTTACGGTGACACGTTCTCCGTCGTGATGACGGCACCATTTGAAGATTACTTAGGACAAATGGCTCGTTATGTCCAGTCCGGAGAACAAACATATCTGTATTGTCAGAATATGGCTGACAGCGAGTATCACCTCTTATCAACCAAACAAGATGTCTTCGCGAAAACGAAGCTGGTTGAACATCCGAACGAGTTAGAAGTCCATCCAGACACCATTAAAAAAGAGGACTGGTTCTCACGTGATGATAACATCATAAACGGTTCTGTTCGAAAATTAGCGCTACCTGGATCAGGTTACCTGGTGATGAAAGCGACTGATGTAACGAAAAAAGACGAACGAAAGACATTCGTCGTCTATGCAGAAGCCCTTACTCCCTTTACTGAAGATACGAAGCTTTATCTGACGTACAATGAGAAATATAATGAGAATGACGATATATCGTATAACTCCTTTGTACGCATACCGCAATTGATCAGTGGACAGCAGATGGAGACGTCGATCCATGCGATGAAACAGCCCGGAAAAGTCCGCTTCATTCCTGGTGACGGCACACCGGAACATTACGGCACGCTTATCGCAACAGAAAAAAACGGAGGCCAATTCCGCTACGAATTGTCGATTCAGCACACGATGGAACGTCCGTCTGAGCTTGCTCGACAGGACTTATCGGAAGAAGATGTTTTATCAACTATCAATGACATAACACTCTTCCATCAAAAGCAGTTCAAGCATTATCTTTATGATCAAAGCGATTCTTCTAAAGATCGTCTTAAAGTCGAAGATACGATCATGATGACGAGTGATGAGTCCGGGAAATTGCAAAAAGCAATCAAGACAAGTGAACAGGCTGACGTAAGAGGAAAACGGGCGAAGTGGAAATACTTGACGTTCCGAAAAGGAGTGAAAGGACAACAATACGAAGTTTATCTCGATAAGCGTGTCAAAAAGACCGATATTTACTTGAAGGATCCGAAACGTGACGTGTCGGTTCATCTTTCGGCGACAGGTCGTGACATCATTCTCTCCTTATTTGAGCTATACGAAAAATGACTCACACCATAAAGATGAGATGTTGGAGCAAGTAAATCAAGGAACACCAGAAGATGAAAGCAACCCCCTCGCGTAACCACTCTTTACGCGTCAACGGTTCACGTAAAAAGGACACGCAAGCAAACAGCAAGACGAAGAAGTAGAGATAAATGAAGCCACCGCTCGTCAAGAAACCAAAGAGCAGGATCATACCACCGAGGACGGACAGGCTAGAGACGACAGGTTTACGATAGACCATGCGGTGTCACCTCGTTTCATCTAGTTTGTTAAAGTATACCCAGATTACGGAAAAACAATCTAATCTATCATTACAAACAACACCCCTGAGAGAAATCTTCTCAGGGGTGTTAGTATTTATTCCACGACGGCACTGTGATCAGCGACGATCGCATATTCCGTAACGGTATTCGACGTCACAAGCGGTTTAACTTCGGACGTTCCGTTATCCCGCTTATGGTGCACGCCTTTGTACGCTTGACTCTCTTGCCATGCATGAAATGCTGCTTGATTCGACCACGTTGTCATGATCGTGACGATGTCTTCTTCTTCCTGACTGATATCGACGAGGACTTGCATCCGGTGGAACCCTTCCATCCGTTCAATTCCTTTCGTCGTCTTAAAACGTGCCGCGACCTGATCTGCCGCACCTTTGACGACGTGTAACTGGTTCATGACGATCCACATGTTCTTCTCCCCCTTTTTCGTCTTCAGTATACTAGAAGTCACGGGTCGTAGAAAACACGGATGCGTTATCGCTTGGTAACGTCAAGCGTTGGATCGTCTCTTTTCCGTCTACGCTCGTCGCGATCATCTCGAAATAGAGCGAATGCGGGAAGGCATCCGGTAACGGTTGGACGGTATGGAAGCGTTCCTGATCTGCTACCGACAAGGAGCGTTGCATCGGACGAAGGGGCGCTTCGCCATCAGCCGTCGTCTTATACGGCTCGAACCGGATTGATTTCATTTGTTTCGAACCATTCATGCCGTAGGCGACAAGGTATCGACCTTCGTCCGTCGTCAACAAACGACCTTCAAACCAATCCGACTCCCTCGTCTGTTTTGAGCGAATAATTCGGTCGATTCGTTGTGACTCATCGGTTTGTTGCAGGAGCAAAAACAAGCGGTCGTGCTTCGCTTCAAGATACGCGACGGCATAATGGTCAGACAGTCGTTCGACGAAGTAGACATCACGCGCTTCGACTGGTGTGTTTATCATCTCTGTATATAACTGGGCGACTTGCTTCGCCGTAAAGGAAACGGTCTCTTGACGTGGATGCATCCCCGTCAGCGTTCCGAGCACGAGACCGAACAATAAGATGAGGAAAAGACGCCGTTTCATCAGTCGACCTGTTTGACGAGCAGATGATAGCTCATCCCTGGTGGATAGTCATCGATTCGTCCGACTTCGACGAATCCTTGTCGCTCATAAAACGGGAGCTCTTGAAACGAGAACGTCTCGACGCGAATTCGCTGAACACCCGCTGCTCGTGCCCATTCCTCCAGTTGACGGAATAATTGGGTACCGAGCCCACTTCCCCGTTCCTCTTCGGCAACGAAGAACCATTCAATATGTAACCAGCCCCAGTATATTTCCCCTGAGATGCCGCCGATCGGTTGATCGTCACGCGTCGCAAGTAATGTGACGGCTTGTGTTCCCTCGGAGCGTTTCGTCGCATGAAGCGGTGAACGCTCGACATTATATTGACGCACTTGTTTTCGGAGCCAGTCCTGTCCGTCCTTATTTTCCTTGAGTTGAAATTTCAGCATGTCTAATCTCCTTTCTTGTTATAGTAGTAGTGGAGGTGAATCCGATGGAACCTACATTCCAGATTGATTGTACGAAGTGTTTTGGTTTATGTTGTACCGCACTCGCTTTTTCGAAATCCAGTGATTTTGGTCATGACAAACCGGAAGCAACACCGTGTCGTAATCTTGACGCCGATTACAGCTGCCGCATTCATGACCGGTTACGCGATAACGGCTACAAAGGCTGCACCGTTTATGATTGTTTTGGTGCCGGACAATATCTGTCACAGCAGACATTCGAAGGCGATGATGCACCTAAGCGACGCCAAGCGATCTATGCTGCCTTCCCAAAGATGGTTCATTTGTTTGAAATGATGTGGTACATAACCGACGGGAAACGTGATGTCACGCGTGACATCCACGATCAACTCGATGAGACGCTTGCCGCACTGACTCGGTACGCGGCATTACCAGCCGATCAATTTGAACGACTTGACTTGATACCGGTTCGTCAAACCGTTCGATCACTCCTTGAAATGATTGCATCGCGTGTTCAAGCTCAGTATAGCGGAAGACGCGACCAGACACCACGCGACTGGGTCGGAAAACAGCTACAAGGACGTAATTTCTCAGGTGCCAGTGTTCAGAATCAGTGGTTGCTCGCGACGAACTTGTCGCACAGTAACCTGCGCGGAGTCAACTTTCTTGGGGCTGATTTGCGAGACTGTAACGTCAAGGACGCCGATCTGACGGACGCGCTCTTTTTGACACAGGCACAAATCAATGCGGCAGTCGGTAATGCCGCGACACAGTTACCGCGTCGCTTACTCCGTCCGTCCCATTGGCGTTAAACAAAAGCGAACGATAAGGAGGCACGTTTTCGGTCGATTGATCCGAAAGCGTACCTCCTTTTGCTTGTTATCGTTTACCGAGCGTAAAGCCGTCAAAATAACGCCCACCGAATGGGGCAAGATAATCATCGACTAACGCGACGACTTCTCGTCGGTCATCTGATTGATAATACAACTCGAATGCCAGCGTATGTCGACTGGCATAGTCTTCGTCAAACTCCGCAAGAGCACGAATCGCCCACTTTCCTTGTCCGATGAAGCGACGATTGGCACGAAGGACGAATTCGATGCTCTGTTCATATAAACGTGATGCAATCGCTAAACCTTCCGCGCGGTTCGTCACACTCTCGAAGTCGTCGAGCATATCACTTAAAAAATAACGTGCGCGCTCTTGTTCCGAAGTCGTCCACGCAACAGGTCCGTCCGCCAATTGTTGAACGGCTTCCTGACGGATAGTTGCAAGTCGCGGATGATCCTCGATCGTCCAGCTGTCAGCAATCATTCGTTGCAGGGACGGGCGACCACGTTCCCGGTCACTCTCGAAAAACGGCTGGATCGTCTCAAAGGAATGGACGAATGCTTCGACCGGGACACCGTCATGGATGAACGATTCCCGGTATGCCTGACCTCGACTCACTTCAAAGATGATCACATCGACATCTGATTGAGCGGTCGCTTGCCCTCGCGTATGACTGCCGGCAAGTAAAATAGCGCAGTGATCCGGATAACGTGACGCAACGAGCGGCATGATCCAGTCGCACCACTCCATGCGTGTCTTAGTCTTCAACTTGTTCACCGATTCCGGAGAAGACGGCAAGTTCGTCACCCGGTACGGCAACGATCGTCGCGTCGGCTCGGTGTGGTGCGAGACCGATATCGATCGCCCACGATTCATAATATGTATCCGATCCGTTTAAGACGAGCGTTTGTCCGTTGCTAAACGTTAGGAATAAGTGGGGTGCCGTCTTTCCGATCCGGACACCGGTGATGCGTTCCGCGTGAAGCGAGACGATCAAGTGTAACATCTCTTCCTTCGTCGCATGGCGGACGACCCAGTCCTGTGTCGTCTCGACATCGCCATAAAACAGACGATCCGTCTCGATCCGAAGTCGTAGTTCAGGCGCAGTCGTATCGAACAAATTGATGAATTCGAGCGTGACGTAGCCTGCGACATGGACCGTCGCTAACTGTGTGCCGATGAAATAGGTCGTCAAGAGCTGACGGGCGAGTTGATGATCTTCTTTGTTCATGATGAGCACCTCATTTAAAAAGAATGAATGGTATCGGGATGAGTCCGAGAAACTTACTTCCACTCAATTTACCACAAATTAGTCGATCCGAACATGAGAAGAAAGGCATGTTTTCGGTTTTCTGCGGCACGGAGGTGAGAATACGGTATACTGATGAGGAACTGACGTCGATCGTGATCGACAGAGAGGAGCTCCATTCATGCAATATTTCTACATGAGACCCTATCCGGATGATCCAGACTGTTCTACGCAACAAGCGGAAGCCGACAAGATTGATGTGACGACACGTGTCATCGAGACGCATGATTCGGCCAAACGACGGACGGAATTAGAACAGATGCTCGAGACACTTCAGACGGGAGACGAAGTCATCGTCACGCATCTCTACATCTTAGCAGACTCGACGCGGCACTTGATCGAGATGCTCGAGCACATGGAGACACGCGGTGCGACGCTGTGGTCACTCCGCGAACAGATTCGGACGAGCGAGCGTGCTTCCTTGTCGTTTCTTGAAACGGCACGCCACCTGGTCCAGCTGCAAAGTGACGTCATCAGCATGTCGACGCGTGCCGGACTCTCAAAAGCAAAAGAACTAGGAAAGCAGACCGGTCGACCGCGGAAGCCGGATGAAAATGTCCGCCGCGCGATCGCGATGTATCAAAGTAAAAACTATTCGCTCGCTGATATCCGCGAACAGACCGGTATTAGTAAAAGTACGTTGTACCGATATCTCGAAAGCGAGACAATCGATACAGATAAAGGCTGACTCCATCATGGAATCAGCCTTTTTTTTAGCTATTTTGCTTTAAGGTGTTGCCGAGCCATTTTTGGAGGGCTTTTCCGCCTTCATAGAACGAGCTGTCTCGTAATTCATACGTATGACCGCCTTGTTCGATCAAGTCGAGGAACGTATTCCCGACGTCCCGGTTTTCCCATTTCCGCTGATCCGTCAAATACTTGAAACCGAAGTTACATTCGACGTTGAAGATGATGTGGAACGGTTCCTTGAACGATTGGACGGCGCGAATCATCTCGATCAAGATCATTCGTTTTGGTGAAGACGCTTCGAACGTATCGAACAGCGTCGTCCGGCGTCCGTGAAACTCGATGACGCGGATCGCGCGACCGGTATCCGCTTTAAAATCATAACTCGTCCGGATCGAGACGATGATCTCGCGTTGGTCTGGTTGTACTGGCATGGTGTATCGCTTCCTTTCTCTCGGTCGATTATAGCATGGAGCTGCTTGAATTTAATAGATGTCAACGACTCGGTCTTAAGAAGGATTGTCGTAACCCAAAATTTGTCTTATACTAAAATTACCAAATACATAAAGGAGCGTTTTCGTGAAACATCTATTTTCGATACTCCTCTCGGCGAGCCTCTTGTTCACGGGTTGCTACTGCACTCTCGATGAACGGACGGATGAGCCGCACTTCAAATCACGTGCCCGCTCCATCTCCTCGTATCATACCTTCGACATCGAATACGCGAAAGGACTACGGAAGGAGCAAGTTTCGAACCGAACAGTCACCGTGACGGATTCGAACGGTGAACGGATGCAAACGGAGATTGAAGTCCTTGACGGCAAAGAAATCCGAATCAAACCACCGCGCACTGGATACAAAAAAGGACGCCGCTACATCATCCACATTCGGGATTCGATAGACGCCCGCAAACAAGTCCATACGAATACGATTCGGGAACGAACCTTCACTGTCGACCGCTGACAGACAAGGTTCGTTTTTTTATTTGGATCGAGCAGGAAAGACGGTGTAACTCATCGAGATGACGCCATCGATCACGAGGACGAGCCCCCACAGTTGTAACGTCCGTAAGAGACTCTCCGTCTGCTCAGCATCTCCCAGCCAGAGAATCATCGCACCGAGTAACGTACCACCAATCAAAAAGGCCAGGATGTGTCGATAGAAACCGTTGCGTTCCCGTCGCGCACGCGATATCCGTTCTTTTGCTACGTGCTCTTTTAGGACAAAACGGCGGTAGACTCCGTCCGCCCAGGCAATCATTTGTTTCCCAAATGCAAGTGAGACGCCTATATAGATCGCAGCAAGACCGTGTGCAAGCGTTGCGGTACTGCCGCGACTTAAGTCAAACACTGTTAAGAGCAATAAGACGATATCAATGACCGGCGACATCGCCATCAATCGAAAACTGAGTCTTTCGCGCCTGAATCCATAACGCACGATCAGTCCGGCGACGATGAATACCCAAAATAAAATCTCACAACCGACGATTGCCCACGCGACGAGTTGCATATCAATCCTCTCCTTTTTAATACGACTGTATTATAAAGATAACATCACATTCGTCACTTGACTAGTCTTTTTAATACATTCGTGCTAAAAAAGATGATATACTTGAGACATGCCAAAACAAGTCAATCACGAAGAACGCAAACACCTCATCGCCGAAGCGACGTGGCGCACGATTTCTCAAGTCGGTATTGAACAAGCCAGTGTCCGGACGATCGCCAAGGAAGCGGGACTCTCACTGGGTGCCTTGCGATATTACTTCACGACCCAGGACGAGTTGCTCCGCTTCTCGATGGACCTCGTCCAAGAACGGGTCCAAGCACGCATCACAACCATTTTCGAGAAAGGAGGAACCCCGGAAGAAACGTTATGTGACGTTTTACTTGAGGTCTTACCTTATGCACCAGAGCATCAGCTCGAGATGCAGGTCTGGTTTCAATTCATGATGTCCGCGTATACGTCCCAAGCGACGGAAAATCCGGACGATATCTACCATATGGTTCAAGTACTGTTGACACAGATTCCGGACGGTACACTCCGCGCGGGCTTAGACATTGAGCTTGAGAGTGAACGGCTCGCAGCACTCGTTGACGGGTTAGCCTTTCATGCTCTGTTTCGACCAGAACGATTACCAAAAGAACGCCTGCGTCATGTGCTCGTCCATCACTTGAACGCCCTCTTCGTCCGTCCTTTAGCGATCGACGACAAATAACCCGCTGTTCCCTTTGCGCGCGAGGGAAACAGCGGGTTATTCATCGTCTTGCTTCTACGAGAATCAACGAGACGGAACGAATCAAGAAGAACGTCAAAAACGCTGCCCAGACGCCCTGATTTCCAAAAGTCGGTGTCAGCAGGAGGACGACCGCAAAACCAATGCCTGCTTGAATCATCGAATTTCGGACGGGTGTTGCTTCAACCCGTCCGGCAAAGATGCCTTCATAAATCATCGCCCAACCGGCGAGAAGCGGTAGGATGATGATCCAGAAGTAATAATCGCGCGCTGCGTCTAAGATCGCCTCTTCTGAAGTGAACAACTGTAGGAGCGGTGTCTCAAGGAAGAGGAGCACTAGTGACCAGAAGACGACCGAGTAGAATCCGAACGTCCGTGCCAAACGGACACTCGTCCGGTATCCTGCCTGATCCTGATTCCCTGTCGCCCGACCGACGAGAACGGTTGACGCATGACCGAGTCCACCGAACCAGTACGAAATCAAATACTGGATTTGTAACAGAATCGCGTTGGCTGCGAGGACATTCGGTCCGAATTGTCCTCCAGCACGTGTGAACCAACCGGTAACGAGTAGAAGGAAAATCGTACGAATGAACAAGTCACGATTGACTTGAAAGAATTGACGGTACGCGTGCCACGCCGTCAAGGCACGCCATTCATCACGTGTCATCGCCAAATGACCACGAATCAGGTACAGACTACAGACGACGATGCTGATCTCCGCGATGACGGTCGCAACCGCGATTCCAGCAACACCGGCATCCAATCCGTAGACGAATCCGATATCGAGAACGATATTGACTCCTGTACTAAACAATTGGACGAACAAGGCGTTCTTGACCTGACCGGTACCAATCAACCAGCCGAGTAACGCATAACCCATCAACACGAACGGTGCGCCAATCATCCGGTATGAAATATACGTCTTGACCGTATCAAGCAAGTCAACGGGTGGTGCCAGTAAGTACAGTCCGATTTGCTCGAGCGGCTGTCGGAACAACAGGATAAGCAGACCGATGCAGGATGCTAGAAACAACGGTCGGTAGAGGGACGTCCGTAAGGCGTGCACGTCATTCGCCCCGCTTGCTTGGGCACTGAATCCTGTCGTACTGACTTTTAAGAAACCGAACAACCAGTAAATCGTATTGAAGAAGACGGCTCCGACGGCGATGCCGCCGATCGCCCGCGGATCACCGGATTGACCGATGACGACGGTATCGGTTACACCAAGCAAGGGTGTCGCAATACTTGAGAGAATCAGCGGATACGCGAGTAACCAGTACGTTTTGTGCGTCGGTTGTGCGTTCACCATGTTCCGGCCTCGACGAATCGTTGGGTATACGCACCACCTGATTCCAATCGATCAATCAAATCAACAGCACGACCGTCACGTAAGACGAGTGTTTCCGAACAGAGACGCCGGATGAAGTCGATATCGTGCGAGATCAATACGAGACTGACACCAAGTGTCTGCTGCAAGCGTTTTAGTAGCTCGATGATCTGTGTGCGGGAGACGACATCAAGTCCCGTCGTCGGCTCATCCATCACGATGATGTCGGGTTCAATCGATATTGCGCGGGCGATCGCGGCACGCTGAATTTGTCCCCCGCTCAATTGATGGGGCAATCGATCGAATAACTGTTCCTCGACCCCGACAGCAAACGCGAGAGCTGTAATAAGATCCACTTCTGACGTCGCTGGGAAATGCCGCAAAATCGGACGATGCTGACGAAACGGTTCAAGAATCGATTCCCGCACCGTCCATTCTGGATTAAAGGAAGCGAGAGGATGTTGAAAGACGGCTTGAATAGCTCGTCGCTCGTTTCGTTGCCCACTCGGAAATACCTTTCCATGTAAGGAAATCAAACCATGTGTAGGTTTAAGCAGACCGAGGATCAATCGTCCGAGTGTCGTCTTGCCACTCCCACTTTCCCCGATGATGCCAAGTGACGCCTTTTTCGTTACGTGAAACGAGATATTCGACAAGATAGACTGACCCTTTATCTGATAAGTAAGATCTGTTACGGATAAGACTGGTGACATGAACTCTTCCTTTCTTCCAGTGACGTACGATGCGCTTGCATCAAGCTCATCGTGAACGGATGACGACTTTGCTCGATCATCTGTGGTGTTCCCGTCTCGACGATTCGTCCATTCTGCATTAAGACGAGTTGCTCCCCGTAATGTAAAGCAGGTCCTAATTCGTGGGTGACGAACACAATCGTTGCCCCGTACTGGTGTTGGTACTCGATCAACCAGTCGAGTAAACGACGTGTCAAGACGAGATCGAGTGCCGTCGTTAATTCATCCGCTAAAATCAACCGTGGTTTTAAGGCAACGGCAAACAGGATCGCGAACCGTTGTAATTGCCCACCGCTCAACTCTCCTGGATACCGATCCAACCAGGTCGGGTCCAACTCAAGTGTTCGCAAGACGTCATCGATGTAAGGATGATCCATCTTGCGCCCTTGTGCGCGATATGTATCCCGTAACATCTGACGCATCGTTAAAAACGGAAGAAACGCATCGGTATACTGCTGCGGTATGTAACCGATATCGAGACCACGCCGAAGAGGTTCGTCCGAGATGACTTCTCCCCTCGACGACATCCCGTCCGGCAATCGATCTAGTAATCGTTTCAGCAAGAGCGTCTTACCACTCCCGCTCGCTCCGACGAGACAAATGAATTGGTGAGCTGGTAGCGATAGATTCACGTCATGCAGAAGGACGTGTTTCGCCCGAACGTGTAAGCTCCGAATCTGAATCATTTACGTGTCCTCCTTTTTTCTTCATCCACCGTGTCCATCCCATCGTCGCGACGACGGTCAAGACGATGCACGCACCTGGCAAAAGCATGAGCCGGGGTGCCGAACTGAAATAAGGACGTCCTTCGTTCAACATCGCTCCCCACTCTGGCAGTGGTGCTTGGACACCAAGCCCGATATAAGAGAACGCCGATAAGAATAAGATAACTTTGCCGACATCCAAACTCATTAACACGACGACTTGCCGGATGATGGGCGGTAAGATGTGGCGTCGTAAGATCATTCTATTTGTTAACCCGTTGATGCGAGCCATGCTGATGTATGGTTTTTGAATCGTCTCGGTCACGAGTGTCTCACTTAATCGCGCGTAGGAGATCCATTTGATGAGTAAAATCGCAAAGATCAAACTTTGAGGACTAGCACCAAATAGTCCGGCAATAACGAGTGCTAGAACGGTGTCCGGGAAAATCACGAGACCATCTTCTAACCGATGAATCCACCGCTTGAGACGTCCATCATAAAAGCCAGCTAGACAACCAAGGCAGGTACCGATGCAGGCTGTGAGCAACACCGTAAGTAGACTGAAACCTAAGGATATCAAACCAGCTAAAAAAAGACGAGCTGCGAAATCTCGTCCTAAACCGTCTGTTCCGAGCAAATGTTCGAATGAAAGAGGCTTAAGTCTTTTCGCTACGTTTGTATTAAATGGATTAACGTATACGGTATATGAAATAAATAGTAGGATACATCCTCCGAAAATGAGCCATGTTTTTTTCATGTGTGTATTCCCTTCTGCCAATCTGGTCGTAACGCCCGGTTTAACGATCGGATACCTTGATGCAAGACAAAAATGATGCCTGTCGTCAGCAAGATGTAGCCTTGGATCAGTGGGTAATCGCGTTGCAAAATCGCATCGACCATTAATTTTCCGACACCTGGATACGCGAACAGAACTTCGAGGACGACGACACCCCCGGCAAGACTGCCGAGCGTCAGACCGAACACGGACAGGACCGGTTGCACACTGCCGCGTAACGCATAACGCCAAAGGATCGTCCGCTCGGATATCCCACGCATCCGTGCCAACTCGATGTACGGTTGGTTCAGTTCACGGCGTAGATTCAGTCGAATCAATGGAATATAGACGCTCGCAAGTGGAAAGCCGAGCGATAGAGCCGGGAGGACGAGTGACGTCATCCCTTCCCGTCCCATCACAGGTAACCACCCGAGACGGACGGCAAACAGATCGACGAGCAATAGACCGATCCAAAATCTAGGCACGGCCGCTCCGCTCATGCTGACAAGGTGGGCGAGACGGACGACGCTTCGGCGCGTCGTCAAGGCGCTACCGATTCCTAGGGGTAAGGCGATCAATAAAGCGATCGTAAGACCACCAAGTGCCAGCTCCGCCGTCACGAGATAACTCTCTAACAACATCTCAATGACCGGTCGTCCCGTCTGTAACGAGTTTCCGAGACGTAAGGTGAGTATGTCTTGCAGCCAACGGACGTACTGGACGAACAACGGCTGATCGTATCCTAATTCACGGCGCGCGGCCTCGATTTGTTCGGGCGTCGCTGATAATTCATCGATATTCAATAACGTCAAGACCGGATCACCCGGCAGTAACCGCAGCAAGACAAAACAACCGAACGTGATGAGTAGAGTGAATAGACTCAGCGACAGCAGTCGTTTGACGATCGAACGCATCAATCGGTCACCTGTAGCGTATTCGTGATCATGTAGTACTCACTTTTTTCTGTTTTCCATCCTTTGACGCGTTTGCCGTCGTAGGCAACGAGAGTCGATGGATGGAGGAGAAAACTATTATAGCGGCGTTCATCAACGTAACGGGCAATCTCTTCAGCAAGAATCGATCGATCCTCGACCTTTAACGTCCGGTTCAACGTCTCGATCTGTTTCGTCAACTTCGGATCCGCGACACGACTGAAGTTCAGTCCCCCGTTCGGATGATAGGTCGCGTTTAAATAATAACCAGCATCCCCACGCGGAGCTGTCAGATTGCTGTACGTCGCGATATCCCAGCCCCGGTTACTCGCCATGTATTCTTCTGGGACATCGATCTGTTTGATCGTAATCGCCACGCCAATCTTTTTCGCGTCATCTTGAATGACTTGAGCGATTAATGGAAGGTCTGGTCGAGCCCCATACGTCAATAAGGTCAGTTTTAAAGGGCGACTGTCCTTTTGCATCCGTCCATCTTGCTTCGTATAACCGGCTTGCTTGAGCCATTCCTCAGGCGTCTTCTGCTCTTGTTGCGGGTAATCCGGAGCAAATGGGAATGACGATAGGAACGGACCACGCGCTGGCACCGCATATCCTTGGAGGACGTGATTGACGAGCTCTGTTCGATTGACCAAAGCGTCGATCGCTCGTCGGACTTCAAGGAATTGCATCGGACCGTTGGCGACATTCATCGTCAACTGATGGACGCGGAACGTATCCGTCGCATGGACTGTCAATCCTTCAGACTTCAACTGCTTGACACTCTCGATTTCCGGACGATAGACGATGTCTGCCTGTCCGGCACGCAAAGCGTTCGTCCGTGCGCCAGCGTCTTCATTGAAGACAAAATCAACGGAATCAAGTTTCGCTTGTTCTTGCCAATAGGACTTGAAACGTTTTAACTCGACTTTTGTTCCCGGAGCGAACCGCTCGACTTGGAACGGGCCTGTTCCCATCGGTTCTTTCGTCACCCCTCTCGCCTTCGTGTCAATGATCGCTGTGTTCGGGTTGACGAGTTCCGAGATGAACTCTGGATACGTCGTCTTCGTTTGAATGAGCAGATCTGGTCCGTCCGTTTTAATCGTCTCGATGTTCAAGGCATTTTTGACACCTGGATTTTCGTCGATCGAGCGTTCGAGAGACGATTTGACGGCTGCAGCATCGAGTTGTTTCCCGTTATGGAACGTCACGTCTTCCTGTAAGACGATCCGCCATGTTCGCTTTCCTTCGTAGGACCATTTCTTCGCAAGCCACGGCTCGACCGTCAAACGTTCGTCATCAAGACGGACGAGCGTCTCCGTCACCCCCGCGCGAAGCGGAACATAACTGCTGTCCCGATGCGGATCGAGCGATTGTGTCGCGAAGTTATAGACGAACGTCAAATGATTTTGCTCTTGTGGCGTATCAGAAGCAGCACAACCGGCAAGGGTCAAACCGAGGAAGACACTACCGATGAGGCGCGCAGTTTTATATGTAGACATTGTTTCCCACCTTTAATTCGGAATAATTACGTTTTACATCATATCGTAATGATTCCGATTTAACAAGCGTCTTTTCTATTTCTCTATATTGAATTCGCCATCAAAAAAATACCGAATCAACAACAAGCGAACAGCTCGTGTGATCCGGTATCGATGTGTGTCATAAGACATTGACGAATTGTTTTGCCTGACGCTCGAGTTGTTTCGCTGAATCAGCCAATTGATCGAATTCACTGACTGTATGCTCGAGTTGACCCGTACTGTCCTTGACCTTAGACGAAATCCGCTCGATGCTGTGCGAAACGTCTTCAATCCGTTCAACAATCCCTTCAATGTTGTTCTTAATCTCCCCGATCGAGTGGGAAACTTTGTTCGACAGGTTACGGACTTCGGTCGCGACGACATCGAATCCGCGCCCATGTTCACCTGCACGTGCCGCCTCGATTGCCGCATTCAAGGCGAGCAGATTCGTCTGCGCTGCAATATCACGGATCGTCTTCACGATGTCGGTGATCGAGTTCGCATCCTTTCGTAAGGCAACAAGGCTCGACAGATTCTCGACGGATTCCGCCTCGACTTGTTGGACGGTCGCCAGCACGTTCAGACCATCCTGACGACCACTTTCCGATTTGACCGTTAAGAACGCGGATGTCTCGTTGAGTTCAGCCGCCATCCGTAAGACGTCCTGTTGGCGAATCGTAATGTCCGATGCAATTTTTGAAACCCCGACGATCCGGCGCCCATCATCTGAGTAGATCGGCATATACGTCGCTTCGAGCCATTTCTGTTGCCCATCGGCAGCCCGGCGTTCAATCTTGTCCTGATACGTAATTCCTTGCATCAATTTGCGCCAAAACAACTCATAATCCGGACTGTTGACGTACGCTGGAAAGCAAAGATCACGGTGGTATTTACCGATTAGCTCTTCCACTTCATACCCCATCGTCCGGGCAAACAACTCATTGACGTATGCGACTTTTCGTCGATCGTCAAAGCGAATGATTGCCAGATTTTGCTCGATTGCTCGAATGACTTGTGTGTCGGTGACGTGTGCTGCCTGTTCCTGCATCGACATGCCGATTCCTCCCTGGATTCAAACTCAAGGTCATAATGCTCCTATTGTCATATTATCCCTTATATCGACATGTTCCTGCCATTTTAAAATGTAATCTAGTAAATAAGATACGATTTTTAATACGCACTCCATCCACCATCGGCGACGACGATCGCCCCGTTAATAAAACTCGCCTCGTCAGACACGAGGAACAATGCCAATTTTGCGATCTCATCCGGCTGACCAGCACGTGGATTGAGTCCCATACCGAGCATCGCCCGTCCCATTCCGAATTCATTCAGGTTCGTCATCGATTGCCCGATGTTCGTCTCGACGGCTCCAGGAGCGATGCCGTTACACCGGATCCCCTCTCCGGCGTAAAAGAAGGCGGTATTCTTCGTCAAACCAATGACGGCATGTTTGGAAGCGGTATAGGCTGCTCCTGCTCGGGCACCGTTCAGACCGCCAATCGAGATGTTATTCAGAATGACACCACCTTTTACTTCCTTGAAATGCTTGACCGCTGCGCGCATCAGACGCATCGTTCCCGTCGTATTGACGGCGAAAACATGATCCCAGCGTTCATCGGAGATGTCTTCCACTCCCTCCATTCCGTCCATGATCCCAGCATTGTTGACGAGAACGTCCAGTTTGCCGTAAGCCTCAAGCGCTTGTTGGACGAGTTCTGTTGCTGCGTTAGGTTTGGCGATATCACTCGCAACAGCCATCGCTTCTCCGCCCGCTTCCTTGATGTCAGAGACGACCCGCTCGACGGTTTCCAACCGAATGTCCGCTGCGACGATCCGTGCGCCTTCTTGTGCAAACAATTTGGCCATGGCTTCACCCATTCCTGAGCCAGCTCCCGTGACGATGATCGTTTTACCTGTTAGTCGCATCATGAATCATCCTTTCGTTTATCGTGATACTAATCTATTCCCGAAAAAGGCTCTAGTTTAGTCAAACGTCGTGTCGATTCCATGAAAAAAGACCCGACGAGTTCGTCAGGTCCTGCAGTGAATGCGTTGCAATTGTTTCAATGCGACATCAACGTTGAGCCGGTTTCCGGATTTCTCCGATTCTCGGAACTTGCTCGGATCAAATAATTTAAATTGATGATTGATCCAGTTTTGTCGATAAATTTCGTGTGCTTGTTTTATGATTTCTTCGTCTGACAACTGTTTCATGTCTACTTCCACGCAGTCGAAATCATCTACACCGAACTCAAAACCACAGCATGGACAAATTTCGTTACTCCCCGCAAAGTGTTCATAATATGGTGGATCTTCAAGTTTATTGCATCCACACACAGGACAGATATAATACGGATCGTTTGGTTTCAAAGATACGATGCCTCCTTAGATAATGATCATTCTTATATCTATCGTAACCCATCCAACCGTTATTTTAGAGAGGAAGTCATGTTATGAATACATGAAAAAAAGACCCGACGATTTTCGTCGGATCTTTTGACTTCCTTATTGCAGTTCTCGGCTATTTTCTTCTTGTTCGTTGTTCGATTTATTTTTTGCTTCAAATTCAGCGCGTGTCATGACGTCCTCAACGTGCATGTTGACTTCGACGACTTCAAGTCCTGTCATGTCACTGATTGATTTTTTGATTTTTGCGACCGTCTCTTGGAAGATCGACGGAATGTTTTTACCGTATTCGACGATGACTTTTAAATCGAGTGCGACTTGGCGTTCGCCGACTTCAGCACCGATTCCTTTCGTGATGTCTTCCGAACTCCGGAGACGATCCGTCAGTCCACTCATGAATCCACCACTCATTGACAAGATGCCTGTCACTTCATTCGACGCGATTCCTGCGATTTTTTTGATGACTTGATCTTCGAACGTCAATTTATTCTCGCGTACTACTTCGTTTTCAGTTGTTGTGTTTACTTCGTTTGCCATTTGAAATCTCTCCTTTTGAATGTTTAGTTAGTAATATATGAATCAGTCCCGTTGAAAGAACTGAATCCACCCTTCGATATCAAGCGCACCATCGCGCCACTTCCCAATCAAGAATCCAATCGCTGCGAAGGCAACGATGAGGATCGTCGGACCAAAGCCAATCGTCAAGAATAAGATGGCGAGGATTAGACCGACAAGTCCTCCGATCAGTCGGAACCGATACGGATAAAGTGCTTCCCTTGTCTTCATGTTCCCTCTCCTCTCTTAGACGACACGTTCTGATGTTTTCGTTTTCGTATCACTGATCGTGACCTTCGTACTCGTGACCGGCAACTCGAGTAAGGATTCGACGGCTTGTTTAGCGCGTTCTTGAATATCCTTCGCGATCGTCGGAAGCCCCTCTTGTCCGAAGACCGAGCAGTCGACTTTTAAAGCGACCGTCTCTTTTTTCGAGTGGATGTCGGCATGGACACGCGGTGTCCGTACGCCACCAATCCCACGAATCGACTCCAGTGCCGTCCGTTCGATCGTTTCCTTCGAAATCGTGATCGTTCCGTCACCCGTTTGAATCAACAGACGTTGACCTTTTGAGCGGCTGAATAATCCTGTGAATAATAGAATGACGAATACGAATGCTAAAAAACCTCCAATGGATAGAACGGTATAGCTATACCATTGCTGATCCTGCCACTGCTCGATTAACGAACTGAGCCGTGGAACATCATACACACCGAGCACAAGCAGCCCTACACTGACGAGTCCGAGTATGCCTATGATGACGAGTAAGAATCGATTGAACCCATTCATCTGCACCTCTCCTTTACGATTGTTAACTTCTTTCACCTAGGTGATTCAACACATGAAATATTATGTGTATGATGTGTTTATTCCCGTTCATTCGAACCCGAAAAATTTACATACACTTCTGTTAAAATGTTCATATATTCTGATTATTCAGACTATATTTAGCGAAACAAGTGGATTATTTACTATATTTAACGAAAAAATACCTCTTCTATTCAAAGAAGAGGTCAACGATTCATTTATTTATCACTAAACATACATCCTGTCAATATATTTTTATCTTGCCTTTCATTTCACTTCAATCGGAAAGGCGAAATCGCCATCACCTTCTTTCCAGTCGGCTGTAATCTGGTAGACGTATCGTCCGGGAGTCGTCGGGACGGAAATCTTCCCGGTCTTCTTATACGTTTTAATTTCTTTTTTATCCTCGACCGACCATAGAACAATCGTGACAGACTTCGGAGTTGGCTCCTCTTAAAAGCGAATCATCAAGCGATCTTCAGGATTTGCTTGCGTACTCGGATCGCCTTTTACTAAATCGACGGCTTCCGACTTCGTATCAGCTACTTCTCCACGAAACATCCCTGACCAACTATAAGTGCCGGTATACACCTTCACGTCGCGACCTTCGATGGTTACAGTAGGTTCTGGTGGTTGATGCCGAAATGGATCAAGCGATAAAAACCATCCGATTGCCATTGCAATCACAATCAATCCAATAAAGAGATACCGTTTCATGAATAAGCCTCCTACACAATGTTTTCAAATCAATAAAAGCGGCAATACCTCTCAAGGAGTACGTTATTCAGAAGGAGGAGTTCAGATGATTCAGGATAAAGTCGTCATCATTACAGGAGCATCAAGCGGGATTGGGGAAGCAACCGCTAAAGAACTTGCAAAACAAGGCGCAAAACTCGTTCTTGCTGCACGCCGGGAAAATCGTTTGCAAGAACTCGTCAAAGCCGTTGAAGCAGAAGGTGCTCAAGCCGTCTATCAAGTGACGGACGTCACTGATCGCGAGCAAGTCGATGCACTCGCTAAGCTTGCGAAAGACAAGTTCGGCTCAGTGGATGTCATCGTCAATAACGCGGGATTGATGCCACTATCACACCTCCACAAGAATCAACAGGATGAATGGAATACGATGGTCGACGTCAACATCAAAGGTGTTCTCCACGGAATCGGAGCCGTCTTGCCGTACATGCGCGAACAAAAAAGCGGACATGTCATCAACATCTCGTCCGTCGCAGGTCACGAAGTCATGCCGTCGAGCGCCGTCTATAGCGGTACGAAATTCGCCGTTCGCGCGATCACGGAAGGTCTCCGCAAGGAAGAATCGGTCGACAATCACATCCGTGCAACGATCATCTCACCGGGAGCGGTCGATACAGAACTGAAGGACCATATCTCGGATGAAGAAATCAAACAAGGGATTGGTGACTTGAAAGCGATCGATGCGAGCGCGATAGCGCGTGCCATCGCTTACGCCGTTAACGAACCAGAAGATGTCGCGATCAACGAGATCCTGATTCGTCCAACGGCTCAACGTTAATTGAATGTAGAATTTATTAACAGGACCCCTCATTAGCCAAACAGCTAACGAGGGGTCCTGTTCTGTTTAGAGTAGTCGTTCCGCGATGAGCTGGTACGACTGTAATCGTTTTTCTTGATCAAAGGCATTGTTGATCAGTAAAAATTGATCCGTTTGATAACGCGTTGCTAAGACCTCTAGCTCACGCTCAACGACATCCGGTGTCCCAACAATTGCTCGTCGGCGATCTTTGCGGATCCGTTCTACTTGCACGTCATTCCAGACCTTTGCTTCTGTCGTCGTAAACGACGGAACGATCGAATTCCCGAGTCGGACGCCTTGAATCCAGGCATCCTGTGTTCGAGCGAGATGTTCTGCTTCTTCTTGTGTCGGAGCACAGATGACGAAGACACAGACGATGACGTTCTTCCCGCCTGCCTCGCGATATGTCGAGAGCGTCTCTTCCCAACGATCCGGATTGATGAAGTGACCAAACACGAGACCACGATCTTGTTCGGCTGCAATCCGCGCGCTACGTGGTGACAGACCCAGGATCGAGATCGGTGACGGTTTCCTGTCACGTGGTGTCGTCTTGACGATCCGGTATGGGTGTCGATTCGATAGACTGTCTGTCAAGAAGCCCACCGTTTCATCGACGAGTCGACTAAACTCCGCTGCCCGGTTTTCTTCTCCATCCGTCAACGCAAGTCGTGTCCGTTCGCTCCCGCCCGGCGAATTACCGATCCCGAGTTCGATCCGCCCCGGATAAAAGGCATCGAGCGTCGCAAAGCTCTCGGCGACTTTCAGCGGATGATACTGCGGCAACAACACGCCACCTGAACCAAGCTTGATTTTTGAAGTCTTCGCACCCATTCGGGCGATGAACAGTTCCGGTGCCGCACTGAGCAACCCGTTCGTATTATGATGTTCGGCGAACCAGTACCGTTCATAACCGAGTCGCTCGGCTTCTAAGACGAGTCGTTCCGTCGCTTCCATCGTCGCTTCGACCGTATCGCCCTCATGTAACGGCACTTGATCCAGTATTCCTAGTCGCATCACGCATTCCTCCTCTACCCTTTCAGTGTAAAGGGTGGAGGAACGGAGTTCAAAAACGAGGCTCAGACTCGCACGAGACGATCTTCGATGATGACGCCATCTCGCATCTCGATCGTTCGGTTCGCCCGCTCTGCGAGTGCCGGATCGTGGGTGACGAACAAGACGCCGCAGCCCTTCTCTTCGTTTAATGACCGTAAAAGATTGAAAATGATTTCTCCCGTATCCGTATCGAGATTCCCTGTCGGCTCATCGGCAAGCAACCATTTCGGTTCATGAACGAGTGCTCGGGCAACGGCGACCCGTTGCTGTTGTCCACCGGAAAGTTGCGACGGCAAACTGCCTGCTTTATCAGCGAGACCGACTTGCGCGAGTAACTGCTCGGCGCGTTCTTTTTTATCGTATGGTACTTTCCGACCGAACAGAGGCGCCATGACATTCTCAAGCGCTGTCAGCGTCGGAATCAAATGAAACTGTTGGAAGATGAAGCCGATGTTTTCGAAACGGAAATCGGATAGTTCCTTACTGTTCAATTTATTGATCGGCTTTCCGTCATAATGCAACTCCCCACTCGTCGGACGATCGAGGGTTCCGATCAGACTGAGTAACGTTGATTTTCCGGATCCTGAAGGTCCAATGATCGAGATGAAGTCACCTGCCTCAAGCGTCACATCGATGTCTTGTAACGCATGTGTCTCGACACCGTCTCCCGAAAATGATTTTCCCATCTGTTTGCATTGAAATGTTCCTTCCATATGTAAGCCCTCCATATATTCGTGATAACGTAATATTCAAGAATTTATTGGGAATTCCTTCTAAATGAGAGGAAATAAAAAACAGCATTCTTGAGGAACAAGAATACTGTCAAGAAACACGTGGTTGAATGGAGACGAAATTTTTACGATAGACGAGTTCATACGGTAAGATGAACAATAGGCAAGCGAGAGCCGTGAATTGGATCATGCTACCGAATGGTGGTAACGGAGACAATGACGCATCATGCCACGCTTCATATAGACCGATGAATAGAAATAAGACGACAGCACTCGTCGTCACGTAGATGAGTAGACGAAGGGTTAACGGATAGTGGCGAACAATCCACAACATTGGTAAACCAAAGATAAAATAGGATAACGTCATCGCAAACGTTCCGAACTGAAAGACGATCTCAAAGTCGATCGTCGTCAAGAACGAATACGCTGTGAACGCTAAGAACGAAAGAATCGTCACAACAGCCGCATAACTGATCCAGCGCATACGGTTGGGCTCCTCTCCTGAATGTCGTTCCTGTTCGCGCAATCGCGACAGAAACCGGATATGTACAATTAGTGTAGGCAGTCCGATTTCATTTGTCAATTGTCTTCAGATTGACTTATTCAGTCACTAAACGATTGCACTGGAAGCGGATTCATTGAATAATGGAAAAAATGGACTAGGAAAGTGAGGTTTTACCGATGGAGGACCAATTCACGAATTTTCGTGATCGTTTTGAAGCTACTCCTGATCGCCACGAGGGTCTTTCGTATGACGAGGTCGAGTCACGACTGACGTCTTCGAAACAAGCAGCCCTCGCTTGGATGGAACAGACAGGCGGCGAGCCGAATGTCGTAACCCTTGATGGACGATTCGTCATCGTCGACACTGTCAAAGAGAGTCCGTCTGGTCGTCGAAGTGTCTGTTTGGACGAATCCGCTCGGCTTGGTCGAAAGAAAAATGCGCCCGTCGCAAGTGTCGAGTCGATGATTGAGGCGCTAGAGGTGCACCTCTTAACACCTGAACAGTATCAAACACTGCAGACGCAGTTTTCGTTTGACGAAAAAACCTCCAGTTGGCTTGCGACGCCGGACGTGATTCGTCAAAAAGGTGGCGCTTTATTCGGAGATCGTCGTTATCAGACGACGTTCATCTATCACAACGGGGCGGATTCCTATTATGCGAGCCGAGGATTTCGTGTCTGCATTGAGCTAGACTAATCCAAAAACACTCTACGATTAAAGTAGAGTGTTTTTTGTAAATTATAGGTAATAAAACCCAATTATGATATGATGGTCGATGAATAGAGGAGGTGGACGTCATATTTGTATTGGGATTGATTGTGGGTGGTCTTCTCATGTTGATCAGTTTACGGTTATTCCGCCAGCGACAGCCGGATACGATCGCATTGTTTAAAGATATCTTCTACGTGTTCGAAGTCCAGCCGGAATATCGGTTTCGTTATATCAGTTCTTCCCTCGATGACCATATGGGGAAAGGCGTGGCAGCAGCTAGCTACATGGATCCAGACGAGTGTTTCGCGCGGATTCATCCGGAAGACATCGAAGTCTTGATGTCGAAGATTTCGGGCGACTGTGACTACGATCAGCCGTTTCGGCAACGCTGGCGGACGAATGACGGAACGTACATCTGGTTCGAAGAATATGCGACACCAATTCGTGAAAATGGACAGATCGTTGCCATCCAAGGGGTGATCCGTAACATTGACGAGCAGTTGAAATCACAACAGGCATTGCTTGATCAATACCGGATCGATGCTTTGACACGTCTTGGTAATCGCCATGCCTTCAACGAGGCTGTCCGCACGCTCGATCAAGATAAGACGACTTATGGGTTGATTCTGCTTGACTTGAATGAACTAAAAGAACTCAACGATCGGTTCGGTCACGCGGTCGGTGATGCCTTGCTTGAACAAACTGGACTTTGCATCCGCCGCTTGACAGATCATGGCTACCGGATCGGTGGCGATGAATTCGTCTTGATTGATGAGAGTCCGTCGATTGAGACGTTTGAGGGATTCGTCGAACACGTTCGCTCGACGTTCGCGACGCACGAAATCGGGCTCGCAATCGGTGCCGTTCATACAACAACAGGACGCCGTGTCGACGACGTCCTGCATGAGGCAGATGAACAGATGTATCAAGAGAAGATAAACGAACGCTTAAGTCGTCAGCATGGATTGATGCGCTTGAAGCAATAAGGTGTTAAAGCGTTCCGGTTGATCGAGATTCGCTGTATGCCCCGCTCCCTCGACTGGTAAGACGATGACGTTTGGCACATGTTCCGCAACGAACGCGGTTGCGTCGACTTCGTATGTTTCATTCGTTCCATTTAGGATGATGACCGGCAAGGTGATCGACTGCAGCATCGTTTCCGTCAGTGCCGGGAAACGGAACGTCATCAAATCGAGAACTGCCCTCGCCGTCGTTTTCCAGGCAGGACCATGCAACTGCTCGAATTGGTCGGCAATCTCCGGTACCTGCTGTTCGAGGTTAAGGAAGAACTCTCGTTGCTTGCGCATCAGCGGCTCCATCGCTTTAGGAATGAATGGTGAAAAACCCGTGATACATACCCCTTCGAGTTCGTCCGGTGGATCGAGTGCCAGTTGCATCGCAAGCGTTGCGCCAAGCGACAACCCGAGAATCCATCCTGTACCTTCCTGTGCCATCCGTTCGCGGATGGCACGTGTTGCTTGTGATAAGTAATCGTCCGTTGCCGGCTCCGTCGTCATTCCGTGACCAGGCAGATCAATCGGAATGAACGTAAAATCATCCGCTAAAGCGGATAGCTGTGGTGCAAAGTGTGTTGCTGCCGTTCCCATTAAACCATGTAGTACATACATACGTGTCATACGGTAAACTCCTTAAATTGATGTAGTGTCAATATCGCGTCTACGATGACGTCCGGACGATCGCGATGCATCAGGTGTGATGTTCCCGGAACGAACGTCACGTTCGCCTGATCGGATAGATTCGCCTGTCGCTGAATCAATTCCTGCCATTTTCCTTCCATCTGCTCCAGTTCGTCTTTTGGAAAACCAGCAGCGCTCATCGTTTCGATCGACTGCGCTTTGTCCCGTCCAAGAACGGTCAACGGAACACCGAGATCGCGCATGCGTGGTTGAAGATCTTTCGCATCAGCTTTCCACTGCGAGATGATCGCATGCATCGACCGGTAATACGTCGGGTTCCAATCCGTGCGGTCATCCCCGTCCGGGAAACGGTCACGTAAATCAGTTGCTTTTGATAGTTCTTCGAACCGATCGATCCAGACGGCGTCATCCCCTTCCCGGTCGAGCATCGGTGTATCCAGCTGATCGAGTTCTGCTAAATCAACGGACGTCGCATCCACGAGAACGAGACCGGCGACACGTTCTGGATGATGTAGAGCAAAAGCTTGCGCAACGAGTCCACCGTAGGAATGACCGACGAGTGTGACCGGAGTCGTGATATCTATCACGTTAAGGAACTGGTCGATTTGCCGTAAGATGCCGGTCGTCCCGTCGATGTAATCGTCCGACCATTCGTGCGGATGAAAGCTGACGACGCGGTAGTCCGGTGTCAGTTTCGTCAGAATGTCCGCCCAGTCCTGATACGTCCCACCGAGCGAGGGGAGGAGTAACAACGGTCGACCTGTCGAACCATCGTCATAAAACGTCACTTGTTTTCCGTGTTGTTGAATACATCGTTCCACTAAAATCACTCCTCTATACTTTGAAAGATGGTGTTTACCTTGATTCGTGCTTTATTGTTTGATTTAGACGAGACGTTACATGACCGGTCCGGTTCTCTTCCCTATTTCCTTCGGGATCAGCATCAACGTTTTCGTGAAGTTGCGCCTGTTCCGATCGACGACTACATCACGACGTTCTTGGCGCTTGATCAAGAAGGACGCGTCTGGAAGGACGACGTCTATACGGAAATGATTCGTCGCTTCCAGTTGTCGCTTTCTGTTGAAGTACTGCTACACGACTACGTGGCGCGTTATCCGATCTTCGCACGGAGCTTTCCGGGAGTCGACGCCTTTTTTGCGCAATTACCGCCTGAGCTACCCATCGGCTTACTATCGAACGGTCGTACGACGTTCCAACGTGCCGTCTGTGACGCAATCGGACTGTCTCCCTCCTTTACGCAGATTGTGATCTCGGAACAAGAAGGCGTCCGTAAACCGGATCCGACATTTTTCTTGCGCTTAACGGATCGTTTAGGTGTTCGCCCGGACGAAGTCCTTTATGTTGGCGACAATTACGACCACGACATCTTACCGGCACGCGCCCTCGGCATGAAGGCGATTTGGAAGCGCACAGGCGATGTTCCATTGACTGACAAGCAATTTTCGGACTGGTGCCAGTTACCTGCCCCACTCCAAGACCTGATACGAAAGGAGAACCAGCCATGACGGAACAGATTCGCCGTTTCCAACCTGACGATTTTGAGCAGATTCATCGATTGAACGCATTAGAAGGGTGGCAGGATCTCGTTGCTGATCAAGAGCGGACCCGCAACGCGTGGATGAATGCAAATGCCGCTTTCGTCCTTGAGTCTGACGGACAAATCCTTGCCTATGTCCGCGCTTTAACGGACGGTTCAGTGACGACGTTCGTCTGTGAGCTCCTCGTCAGCCGAAACGCACGCAAGCGTGGGTACGGACAACAGTTGCTCAATCACTTGCAACTCACCTATCCGACGCGGATCGATCTCCTGGCAACCCGTCAAGCTGCTTCTTTTTATGAACAACAAGGATTTCGTGCTTTCCATGGTTTCCGTAAATCACGATGAAGCGAGTGATTTCGAATAACTCGTGCTCGTCACGCTATAGCCCATTGCTTGATAAAAGTGATGGGCTGCTTCGCGTTCCGGTCGATTGCCACTGTTCAGCAAGACGGCAGTTGCTCCTCTTGCATGCGCCCAGTCTTCCGCTGCTCGTATCAAACGGCGTCCAATTCCCTGCCGACGATGTTTCGCGTTGACGACAAACGCGACGATTCGGACATAGGTCGTATCATGCTCAAACGCTTGCGCCTGAAACAGACCGACGCAGCCGAGAAGCATATCGTCGTCTTCTAACACAAGCAATTCATAATCCGGATGACGGGTGACCCGCGAAAATCGTTCGCGTAAGACGTCCTCGCTTGCCGGATAACCAAGTTGCGTCATCAATCCGACCAATTGTGGTAGATCGTCTGTTGTCCAAGACCGGATGGTCATATTTCTCTCCCCCCTTATCGTGTGGGCGACAGAATCATCACCCGTTCTCGACCCTCTTCCTCACCGACGACCAGCACGTGCTCAGATACCGGATCATCCTTGATTTGATAGACGGTAAACGCATCGAGGTTCGACGCAAAATCAGATGTGTCCTGTTCTAGTTGCGTATCAGTCAAGACATCATCCGTGACACCGAGTCGCTTCCCTTTCAGCTGTTGCCAATCTGTATCCGTAATTTTTTTGGCTACCGTGTATAACTGTTCATCATAATACATGCCGACGACCATCGATTGCGACGATTGCTCGGGAACGGTCTCATGCAAGGAGCTGAAACCGATGATCGTCAGACCTGCAGCAAGGCAAACAGCTCGTACAGAGCGCCGGCGCCGTTTTGCTTTGCGGATACCCTGAATTGTTCGTTTCCTGACGGATGACGGTACGTCGATCAAGAATTTTGGCTCGTGATTCATAGACTCATCCCCTTCTGTCGTCGTACCTTCTCGAGTGCGCGGTACAACGTGCTTTTGATCGTACTCAGTGGCACATTGAAGGTTTGCGCAATCTCTTGCAATGACAAATCTTCTTCATACCGGAAGTAGACGATTGATCGCTCGGTCGGCTCGAGGACATCCAGTAAATCGTTCAAGTACAAGCGATCGACGAGACGCTCTTCAAACGAAGTCGTTTGACTCGGTTCGATCGCGAGCGGCTGAAACGACGCTCGATGTTGCTGGAAAGCGCAATTCATCGTGATGCGCGTCAACCACGTCTTAAAATACGAAGCATCCCGTAAACTCTTTCGCCCACGCCATGCCCGGTACGCGACCTCTTGGACGTTCTCAAGCGCTGCCGCCTCCTCTTTCAGATAAATGAAGGAAATACGGTACACATAGTCTTCTTCTGCGAATAAAGCTGCTTCAAAAGCAGCGTCGGATAATGCTGTACCTGACTTTCGGAACACATCGGCATCCTCCTTTTTGGCAATCACTCCCCTATTAGATACGCGACACGTTTAAAAAGTTTCATTTTTTTCAAATTTTTCTTATAATTCCCTTTTCTTGCATGAATGAATTCGATAGGATGGGAAGCAGAGAGGGTGATGAACGTGTACAAGAAACTCATTGCATTACCGGAGCTTACGCATCTCGAAGGGGCGGTCTCCATCCACCAGCAAGGTGAACAAATCTTTAGCCATGCTAACGGATTCGCACATCGAGGCTACCGCGCATCGAATACAGAAACGACACGATTCGGAATTGCCTCAGGTGCGAAACTCTTCACGGCGGTCGCTATCTTACGGTTAGTCGAGGAAGGAAAGGTAGCACTCGACGAACACGTCGCGCCGATTCTACCGGACATAGGAATCGATCTAGACGGTGTGACCATACATCATATGTTAACCCATACGTCAGGCATCGGTGATTATTTTGATGAAGCGACGATGACCGACTTCGAGGAGGTCTTTCAAGATTTCCCGATGTACCGTTTGCGTCGTCCCATCGATTTTTTACCGTTGTTTCAAGGTCAAAAAAGACTGTTCACTGCAGGCGAACGTTTTCATTACAACAATGCTGGATACATCCTGCTCGGTCTCGTGATCGAACAATTGACGAAACAACCCTTCGCGGATTATGTGACGAACGAATTATTCGCTCGGGCGCAAATGACACAGTCTGGTTACTTCCGACTCGATTCGCTACCGGCAGATACAGCCATCGGTCACATCGAGAATGAAGACGGAACGTGGCGAACGAATCACTATGCGTTACCGATCATTGGCGGACCTGATGGCGGCGCCTTCCTCACAGCATCAGACATGGAACGTTTCTGGCGAAGTCTTCTGACGCATCAGTTGCTGTCTGAATCGATGACTGCGCAACTGTTTCATCCCCACGTCAAAGTCAACGATGTTGCGTCTTATGGTTACGGCGTCTGGCTGAAACGACTCGATGCCAAACGCGAGAAGTGGCACATCATGGGTTACGACCCGGGTGTCAGCTTTCATTCCGCCTATTATCCACAATCGAAAACGATCGTCACCGTCTTATCGAATACGTCTGACGGAGCCTACGCGCTCGTTCAGGCCATCGAACAACTTTTACTTGAGAAAGGAATCCATACATGAACCTTTATATCGCTTCTCGCTTTGATCACACGTTGACCGTCCGCTGGCTCCGCGATGAACTCCGCTTGCGTGGACACGATGTAACATACGACTGGACGATGAATGATCGGGCAGAGGATCCTGAAGCATTACGAAAGATTGGTCTTGCTGAATTCGAAGCCGTGCAACAAGCGGACGCCTTCGTCCTCGTGTTACCAGCAGGAAAAAGTAGTCACGTCGAACTCGGGATTGCGCTCGCGACGAATCGCCCGATTTACTTATGCATGCCGGATGCGACCTACTTCACCGGACCATTGGCCAGTACGTTTTATCATATCGGACGGACGACCTCTTGCTTCGGAACGAAAGAAGACTGGCTCGCGCAGATTCTTGCTGATCGCTTACCGGAAGAACAACTTACGTCATGAGGACCGTCCTGTTGACGATTGGACCGACCCATGCCGGGAAAACGACGTTCGCACGACAGCTTGCTCAACGTCTACCAGCAAGCCTTGTCATCGATCAGGATCTTCAAGCACGCTTTTTGCTCGAACATTATCCGGACCTCGTTCCAACAGAAGGACCGAATCAGATCAAACATGACTTGACGGGATGGTTGATCGAACAGGCAATCACGTCTTCCGTCGAGACGATCATCTTATGTAATGCCAACACCTCGCGGATTGGTCGGAAACAATTATTAGATTCTTTCTCCCGTTCGACGTTCCGTTCGATCCTCGTCTGGTTCGATTTACCCGAAGTGACAATTGCAGACCGACTGACTCACTCCAAACGCGATGGACGAGAAATTCGTGGCGACTCGTCGTACTACGACATCTATCAGCGGCAACGAATTGAGCCGCCAGTTTCCGGTGAAGCGGACCAGATTGTTCGTCTTCGTTCGATGGAAGACGTTGACACATTCCTCGATCAAGTCACGGATCCGTCGCTTGACGCTCTCTTCGATGCTGTGTCGACTGATTGAAGAACATGACAATCGTGCGTAAAGCACCCGCTTCTTTATCAACGCATGCAAAAGGACTAGCCGATATGTAACCGATTACAAAAGAAAGAAGGAATATTCATGTCTGAAGAACAACGATTGACCGGCGGAAATGTCTCCGCTGTCTATCAAAAAGGTGAGCATGTCTATCGCTCACAAAAAGAGAACAGCAACAACGTCCAACGGTTATTATGCCATTTAGAAGCGAAACGTCTATCTGGTGTTCCGCGTTTCGTCGGCATCGACGAACAAAATCGAGAGATCCTGACCTTCCTCCCTGGCGAAACGGCCGATTATCCGCTAAAAGCATACATGTGGCATGACGACGTATTGGACGATGTTGCGCATCTGATGCGCCAGTATCATGACGCTACAGTCGACTTCGACGTCTCACCGGACTGGGCACCGTTGCTCAATACCCCGACTCCATACGAAGTCATCTGCCACAACGATTTTGCCGTCTACAATACGATTTTTCAGGATCAAAAACTGAGTGGCGTGATTGACTTTGACCTCGCAGCACCTGGTCCACGTGCTTGGGATATCGTCTATGCGCTCTATACGTTCGTTCCGATTAGCAGCAGACGACAGGCACCTGACGGATCCGTTCTTGCTTATTCACTAGAGCAAGATGACACACGTTTCGCCAAGCGAGTGAGTCGGTTCCTTGATGCGTATGGCTATGAAGGACCGCGTTCCGAACTCCTATCCATGTTATTGTTACGCGTCGAAGCCCTCTATCTGTTGATTGATCAAAGAGCTGCGAACGGTGATGCTGCCTTCATCAAGATGAAAGAAGAAGGTCACGACACACATTACCGCGCGGAATACCGTTTCATCACGGAACATGGGGAGAAGTGGTTCATCGATAAACCTTCGATAACATAATGTTCTACGACATCGATCATCACAAAGGAGTGATTTTTTTGAAGATTATTGATCTCGATTTTTTACTGACGACTGAAGAATATGATCTCGAACTGGATACGATGTCGTTAAAGGCGAACGACCATTACGCGATTGATTTCTATTTTTATGGCGCTGACGAAACATTCAATCTTTTGATTGACGATCCTTCGCGCGATTACTTTTTGATGCGTTTCGAAAAGTACGCCGTTTTCCTAGGAACGTTGCAAGAGCATGGCATCATCGACGACAGACTCCGAAACCCTTGTCCGGTCGTGAAGTCAAAAGAATCGATATTTGGAGAGTTCGCTGCAAAGTATATGAAAACGAAGGAAATTTATACGGAACGGGGGGACTTGCACTTATTTGCCATCAGGACACATGAACAGGATTTTTACATTTTGTCCTACAGTGATCCAATCATCATTGATCATATGGCGAAAGAGGATTAATTGAACAGCAGATGTTGTTACACCCTAAAAAAAGAGGAGTATGAACGTATATTGAAAAAATCACTGACCTTACTTTTCGCTATCCCCTTCCTGTTCTTAACTGCTTGCACGGAACAAGAGAAGACAACACGACCCTCTACTCAACAGATCTTAAAGAGTGAAAAAATACAATCCGAATCTGTAAAAATCGATGCCGAAAGTAAATTGAACATTGTTTTTCTTTATGAACCATACAAACAATATCTACAATCGTCCTTAAAAAACAATGATCCTGAAGAAGATAAAAAGAATTATGCGAAATATGTCTTAAGCTATATCGACAAAATCGGGGAAAAGGAGCAGTTTGCGACAGCCGACTTGAAAGGTTTCCCAATGTTGCAATCAACCGTGTACGAACAAGAGCTACTCGACAAAATCGAGGACTTGATGAAACAACAAGATGACATTACAAAAATCATTAAAAAAAATTACATCGCTTCTCATAAGATCCTTCCCAAAAAGAAAAGTACCATCATCGTCGCTCCGGTTAATCCTGAATCCTCTTTCGATCTTCAGTCAATGAAAGGTGTTACAGGAGCAGCCTATAAAGATGCATTCATTCTCTATCTGGATACAAACTACGATAAAGACATCCTGGCATATTCGACGGCACACGAATATCATCACTTAGTCCTCAAGGATACACCTGATTTTAGTTTAAGTACGACTCTTAATTCCGTCATCGTCGAAGGAAAGGCAGATGCCTTTGCCGACCGAATCGTCAAAGGCGTCTCCCCTCCATGGAATGTCGAAATGGATGAAGTAACGAAGAAACATGTCGTGCATCTGGTCAACAGATATGAAGTATCACAACTCGACTTCGTCGTAGGTAACAAACAAAAAGAGATTCCTCGCTGGAGTAACTACATTTTGGGACGTGATATCCTCAATCACTATTTTGAGTCGCATCCAGATCAGTCCATTGCTGACTGGACCTATACGAATCAAGCAGATATCTTAAAAGGGTACACGTATCAAAAGATTCTTGAACAATGAGGTGCTTTCATGAAATACATATGTCCCGTCTGCGGATATGCGCAAATGGACGACGTTGCTTATGACGAAAATGGTGACGCTTCGTTTGAAATTTGTTCTTGCTGCGGCTTTCAGTTCGGAGTAGACGATAATGTCGAAATCGAGGACGGTATCTTTTTATCGAGAAGTGAGACACATGACTTGTATCGCTCAAACTGGCTCAAAGAAGGTGCTAAAGTCTTTAGCCCTTATGCCTTTGAGCCTGGTACAGGAAAGGGTGAACCTTTAGCGAGAACGGCTTTGAAAAAACAATTACGAGCAATTCATATCAGACTAGAAACATAAAAAAGGAGCGCTGCTTTTCACGATGACTCGTGTGAGTTCGTGCTTCTTTTTTATGTCATCATGCTTGAAGCTCGTGCATCATCAACATAATTGTCATGCTAGTTCCTTGATCTGGATGATTTTCAATCGTTACCTCATCGTCAGGTGAAGCAATAATTCGTTTGAAGATCGACGGACACGCCAAGTAAATCAAGGACAAGTCGAAGTAATTTCTTCGTCCACTGTTGTTCCTGAGAAGCAGAAGAATATTTTTAATGTCTTCGACTCGACGACCTCCTTCGTTCCTTGTGCCTCTCCTCGTCCTAAAAAGAGCGTGGAACCGATTAATAGGAGTACCAGGATGACCCCTCCACTGATCCATAACCATTTCTTGCGTGTTCGTTTCATGTTAAATGCCTCCCTTGATTGGGGTTAATCCAATCTTAGAGAGAAGTTATAAGAAAAACATAAATGAGTAAGGATTTCGAAAATAAAAACACAATAGACAAAATTTTCTAAAAATAATACACTATATTTAACCAAATTATGTAAAAGGAGTGGCCACATGAATATTACCTTTCAAGATGTTTCGCACTCGTTCGAGCGAAGCGGTGTCCGGACCGATGTCTTGCATCAACTAAATGGACAATTTTTGCAATCGGAAGTAACGGCACTCGTCGGTCCGTCCGGGTCCGGAAAATCGACGTTCCTTAGTCTCCTTGGTTCGCTCGATCGTCCGTCGTCCGGTCAGATTCTCTATGACAGACAGGACATTACGTCTTGGAAGAACAAACGGTTATCACAATTCCGCTCGCAAGAGATCGGCTTCATCTTCCAGCAGTTTCACTTGTTACCTGCACTGACGGTGTCTGAGAACTTAAAGGTCGCCTTGTTAAAGCAAAAGACATCCTTCAATCAAGAGGAGCGGATTCTCGAGCTGCTCGAACGGGTTGGACTCGACGATAAACGGAATGCTTTACCGGCTCAATTATCCGGTGGACAACAACAACGGGTCGCGATCGCCCGTGCCCTGCTTCACCATCCGCAATGGATTCTCGCGGACGAGCCGACCGGTAATCTTGATTCCGTGACCGGTGACGCAATCTTCGAATTGTTACTAGAGCTGCATCGTGAAGCCAAGTGTGGCGTTTTATTTGTCACACACGACCTAGAACTCGCCGAACGTGCTGACCGGATTCTCTTCATGCAGGATGGACGAATCGTCGAAGATCGCCGGAAGCGTACGGTGCAAAGTGTTTAAGTACTGTTTAAAGGGAGGTGTCTCGCGTTGCACACGTTTCGTGCCAAATTAATCACGAGCTTCATCGGCTCACTTGTCGTTTTTCTGTTGCTGTCGGTATCGACGCAGTCTGCGTATGAAGCGTTTCGGAATGCGGACTTCTCGGAACAGGAGACGACGATCGTGCGGGGATGTAATCATAACGACTTATCCAATTTATTCTTCACAAAAAACAGTTGTAATTTCGATGACAAAATCGATGAGAGAGAAGACGGCATCTATATGGGAACGTCCGATGAAAAAAGTAAAAATACGGGAGGAACGCCACGCGGTCGAAAAGTAAAGGATCTTCCTCCATTTTCTATTTTGAATGTTGTAGAAGGCACATCCTCCAACAACATTCTATTCTTCACTGCTGTACTTGTACTCGTTGCTTTCGTAGCATACAGGATTCGTCGTCGTCGGCGACGTTCATCACAATCACGAGAATTTGAAAGTGAAGCAAACCATTGGGTCCAACCATCGTCTGAAAGTTATGTCCAACAAACAAACCTTCAATCGATGCTTATTCCGCCTGAAGAATCATTACGCCTGATGCTATTTGATTTTAATCAACGATTACCACGTGCCCTCAGACGGCGAAGCCACGAATCGTTGACAGACTGGACGGAGCGCATTCATCTGGTGGCGCCACTCTCCCCTTACTTCGTCACCCGCTACGCAGCGCAAGCAGAAGTAAAAGCACTCGATGCACAAGCGATTCACCATTTCGAACAAGATCTTGCGCGTTATTTAAAGACGCAGCTCTCTCAATAACAAGCAAAGGAGACTACATATGTTACGCTTCGTCATCAATCAATGGCGCCGGCAGCGCGGGAAGTTCATCCTGACGCTCGTCGGTGCGCTCATCATCAGTGCCGGACTCAGTTTGATGTTCAATCTTACCGACTCCAGTCAAGGAACGGTCGAACAGACGTTACAAAAAAAATGGTCGTCTGCGTATGACATCGTCGTACGACCGAAGGGAAGTCAGCTTGCAAGTGAGTCGAATGATTTACTGGAACCGAACTATTTGAATGGAATCGATGGTGGAATTTCCTTCAAACAATACGAAACCATCAAGAAAATGAACGACATTGAAATTGCGGCACCCGTTGCTGTGATGGGTTATGCAAGCATCAATGTTAACGTTCCGAAAGTCTTAAAATTCCCAAAAGAAGACGGAGTATATCGGTTAACGACGCAAGAATACGATGACTCGGGTATTAAAAAAGAGCGCCTTTATCATCAGTCCTATCATATTGTCCAAGGATTAAAAAATCCTGCTCCAGAAAAGAAAACATTCTCTACCAGACCGATACAAGAGTTTTCGAATCTTACGATGAATCACCTGACACTTCTCGTTGCAATCGATCCAGACGCAGAAGCTAAACTTGTCGGACTAGACAAGAGTATTCTTAAAGGTAAAAATTCACGGTATTTTAAAGAAACGGACCAATATCGTAAAGGAGGAAGTGATGGCTCATTCCATACCATCCCAGTCATCATCGATCCCGATGCCGTGAGTCGCGGTAATTTTTCATTTAAAGTCGAAAAATTAAAGGTATCTTTCTCGACTGCCAAAGAGCAACACTCGTTTATCAATCGTCTTGCAAAAGAAGATCTGCACAAAACGTCGTTTAATTCATCTTTAAATGACTACCCAGCAAAAGTTCTACAGAAGGAAACAGTTTCCGTCATGGATATGCAACGTATTTTTCTAAATTCATTGAATGGAAAAACGACACGATTCATGAATCGTGACGCTACTGGTTCCACTGAGGTAGGTCTATTCTTTAAAACGAGTCCACTAAAATACAAGTCTACTAAAAGTCCCTTTCCTAAACGCTGGTCCAATGCGTATGCCGTTGAAACAGCTCCAACAAAATTAAAAAATTGGAGTTTTTCTGAAACTAATGTCCCTACATTCGGTTATCGCTCGATTCAATCGACGGGCAAAAAATTTAACTCGAAAGATCCGGGAATGCTCCCTTACGTCGTACCTTATTTTTCGATGGACATCATCGGACAATATGATGCTGACAACATTCAGGTTTCAAAAGATCCGTTAAATCAGTTACCGATGGAGACGTACAGACCATCAACGGCTGATTTAGTTCTTGACGAAAAACAACAACCGATCAATCCAGCTCGAAAAATTCAATCGTCTGGAAACCCGGTCGGACTACTGACAAACTCACCGCATATTCTAACAACACTTGATGTTGCAAAAGAGACATATGGTGAAAAATCGATTTCTTCGATTCGTCTAAAAATCAAAGGGGCTTCGACCGTCAGTGAAGAGTCAGAACAATTACTCCAAGACGTGAAGCAACAAATCGAGCGAGAAACCGGGCTCATCGCTACGATAACTAAGGGTTCTTCCCCACAACCGGTCGTCACGAAAGTCGTCGAACAAGGCAAAACACTCGGTTGGATCGAACAACCATGGGTTCATATCGGTGCCGCGATGACGATCTTCCGCGAGACGAGCGTCGGTTTTTCCGGTGTTATCTTCGCGATGCTCGCGGTCGCGATCGTCTATGTCCTCGCGACGAGTTATGTCTCGATGCTCGCCCGCCGGAAAGAATTCGCCGTCTTACTCGCACTCGGCTGGCGGACGAAGGATCTTTATAAAATTGTCTTGATCGAGGCGGCGATCCTCGCCGGATTCGTCTCGACAGTTGCCTTAATTGTCGAAGGAGTCTTCTCGTATGTTCGTAACGAAGCGATGAACGGCTGGAGCCTTCTCTGGATCGCGCTATTCAGTCTCGTCATCTACTTCGCTGGCGCGACCTGGTCAGCGTGGACGATTCGCCGCATCTCACCGTACGAAGCAATTAAGACTGGCGAATACGCGAAAGCGGCTCGTGTCGGACTGAAGCTTCGTTCGACCGTGACATTGGCGCTAAAAGAACTAATTGGGAAATGGAAGCGTAATAGCCTGTCCGTCCTCTCAATCGCTCTACCGACGGCGCTCTTGACGTTCTTCTTATTCGTGACGTTCCATTTACAAGGTGTTCTTTATACGTCGTGGCTCGGTCAATTCGTTGCCTTGCAAGTCGGTCCGATGCATTACGTGACGATGGGTGTCGCAATCACAATCGCCATTTTGACGACGGGAGAGATCATGTGGCAAAACGTCACCGATCGCCGTGCATCTCTCGCCGTCTTAAAAGCACTCGGCTGGACGAACGGTGCGATCCGACAATTGATTATCCTTGAAGGTTTCTTAATCGGACTCTTTTCCGGTATCGTCGGACTGTTAATCGCTTACACCACAATTTATACACTGTACAATCTTGTTCCGTGGAATGAGCCATTGTTGATTGGCGTATCGCTCGCCTTACCGATTCTGTTCGGTGTCATCGCTGCCTTTATCCCAGCACAATTGGCCGCACGTGTGCAACCGTATCAAGAACTAAAAGATGCTTCGTAATCAAAGGAGTTGTACACATGAATTCTATTCAGGCAATATTTCTTGATCGAGACGGAACGATTGGTGGAGATGCCACCGTCCACTACCCTGGAACGTTTGCGTTATTTTCTTACGTTCCTTCGCTAATCGAACGCTTACGCAATCAAGGGATTTTACTGATTGCGTTTACGAATCAACCTGGTATTTCAAAAGGATTGGCGCGTGAAGAGGATTTTCGAACAGATTTACAGAACTTCGGCTTTGATGATATGCTGATTTGTCCGCATGCAGCGGAAGATTGTTGCACTTGTCGCAAACCTTCACCTGAATTATTATGGCAAGCTCAAGTAAAACACGATCTCCGACTCGATCAATGTGTCGTCATTGGGGACCGATGGAGTGATATGATGGCAGCTGCGCACGCCGGGTGTATCAAAATCTTAGTCCGAACCGGTGCTGGAGAGAGCTCCATTCGTGATTACGCTGACCGGGTGGAACAAGCAAACGTCGACTATATTGCCAACGACTTGACGGACGCGATCGCTTGGCTCGATACGCAAAACTAAACAAACAAAAAGGCGCGCTTCCGCAATGGAAGTCGCGCCTTTGTTATTTCTTCGAATGTTTCGATTGCGAAGATGAGAGGATATTGTGCGCTAACACAAATATGAGTGCAAATCATGTCGTAAGTATTGTACCACCGCATCCTTTAGATGATACTTTAATGGTCTCACTCCTGAAATGTAACAATTACTAGTCACATTTTGTGACTCATAAAGTATGTGATATCTTTTAAAAATTGATTTTTCTCTTGTAAATTCAACATACAGATATTTTTCTCATCATAACGAGCTAAATAATACACATTTTGATTAGTTCCAAGTTCAATTCGTTTACACCATTCATGAAACGTTTCCGAACGTAGCCTTCTTAAATTTAGCGGGAGTGTTTGATTTAAACGTATGACAGCTTCTCGTATGGCATTATTTAGTAAAGTCTCTTCACCTTCATAAAAGTTAGTCACATTATGATTTATCATCGTCGTTTCTTCTGATCTAGATTGACTTAGATAGGGGTTTTTATTAAATAGGACGTTACGCTTTTTCCATGATCGAAGTCCGTATAAATAAATAATGATGAGAGCTATTATAAAGAAATAATATTTCATGTTTTTAATATTCTCGACGACGTCATTTATGATTTTTTCTAACTTTGATTTTTTTAATTTCGCCGCTTTCACATCTTCCTTAAATAAGTATACTTTCGGATCTACAGAATTCATTTTTTCACTTTTCCCCTTTGTATCCTTAGGCGCGTATCGTGGTTTTAGTAGATTAGGAAGTATCTCGCTTGCAAGTCTAAAGTATTGTCCTGAAGAAGCATCAAGAGATTTTTTTTGATAGTAATTGTATGCATATGAAGTTGATTCTTTAATAATACATATCAAAACAATAACCAATAGTATGTGTAAGACTATTTTTTTTAGCATGACTTAATCAATCTCCTTTCAACTAATGAGGAAATACCAGAAGGTTTTTCTCAATATCCTGAATTTATGTTATGTAAAAGATTGAAGGAAACTTCTAGGGATAGCATTCTTGCATGTCGAGAGACAATAGAAGAACGTAAGCGATCTCGTCGACGACAATCAACTCGAATGTATTTTGATGTTATTGTAACTTCAAATTAATACGTAGTTTTTGCTCCCTCTAAAATCTAGACGTAACTCTAAAAAAACTCTCTTCAAAAAGTAGATAGTATTGATTGTTTCAACTGTCTATTTTTTGAGGGAGCATATCACAATGGGAGTCGCGCATTTGTTATTGCTTCGAACGTTTCGGTTGAGAAGATGCGTAGACACTGACCGCCAATACAAATAAGATTGAAAACCATGTCCAAAATGACATGCCACCGCCTCCTTTAAATGATGCGTAGTTACTTTAACTACCTTCTTGTTCTTACCAATAAATCCCTTCAACCATTTATTAGCAATTTTTCGTAATAGATACAGCGCGTAAGTGATCGATGAACAGTCTTCTCCCTGAGAATGATATGAATACTTCCGAGTGACACGTTTATAGATAGATTAAAACCTGACATGTTGTTTTCACTTATGTTTCAATGCATCTTATATTTAATCTACTATCATAATGCAATAGTCTAAATTTTCCCGCCTTACAATTATGTAATAATTTTCAATAACCCTTCATTTTTAATAGATTCACGTTACACTGAACGTACGAAACAGAGGTGAATACGTTGCAATTAACATTCGAGTACATGCCTTATTATTACGATGATGATCATCAGTTGATTCCAAATGATTTTTCAGACCCTGATAATCTGCGCTTCGTCATCGAACAAGACTACACGTCAGCTTTTAGCATCTTTACGAATCCAGACGATGAATCCTCCTCGTTTGAAAGTTCATTTCTTGAAGAGTGGTTTCATCGATTACAAGCTTTCCCACTATTCGTCTGTGTAGAGGTGAATCGTTATGACGAAGAAGAGTTTGAAGCGTTATGTCGCTTTTGTTCAATTACATACAACGATTTGACACCACTTGCGGACAAACGTTTCATCGTCGCTGAACTGAAGCATGCCGAAGACTTTCAACGATTGTATTCTTACATCCATCCCCACGCGAGTTGGAATGATCTCGTTATCTGGTCGACCACACCAAATGTCTTTCGGATTGAATACCGAACGCACTACCACTCCGAACGACCAGAAAAAACGGTCATTATCTCTATGCAGGAAAATATGTCCGTCTTTGCGTTCAGCTACGATGCAGATGTCGTCAATATTGTCTCAAATCAACCATTTTTCGAGACAGCCGATCGCTTATTCCAAACCTTACCTGACTTCGTCATTCCGACTTTAGATGACGATACTGAAGACGTACAAGAAAAGGAGTGAATCCCTTGGATACTTTAACGAAACAACTGACTGAATATATGCTCGAGAAATATCGTTTAACCGATTATGTGCTTCATGAATCGTCCTACACGCAAAACAAAAAGAACGATCAAACCGCCTACTCTTTTGAAACGTTTTGGATTCCGCGCGGTACATCAATTATTGAGGAAGAAGATGGCACGATGCTTCCTGAAGGAACTGTACAGATCGCGATAAATCCTGTCACGAAGCATACGACGACGTTATCCTTACATGGTCCGACCTCTCTTCATTCTGTGCCTGACGATTTACGTGATCCAACCACTCGGATCGCTTGGCTCGAGTCAGAGACCGGCATGATCCATGACACGCATTTCATGCTCGAAGAAGACGACGAAACATTTTTCAGTTATGTGAGTTGTCACGACGGGATTCGGCTTTCTCCCGGTTGCTTCATCCATCTGACATTAACGGAAAATGGTCAACTTGATGAGTTGTTCCTATATGGCCCTCATCCGCTTGATCATCATGTGAATCAGGAATCTTTCGCCTTAACACTTGAGGACATCGAATCGCTAACCAAACAACAAATAAAATGGTTTTCCTACCCTAAAACAGGACATCAATACGCTCACACCGTCGCCGAGACGTTCATGACGCAAGAAGGGGCTATCCTTGTTCCAAGTAAACTAGATTTCACGTCCTCTATCGAAGTGAATGATGTGTTATCTTGGACAGGTTTACCGTCTAAGACGCATAGACGGCATCCGGATCAATCTGGAGAAACCGTGACGGCGAATGACGTGATCAGACAGATCGAACATCCGGATTTTCATCCGATTCCACAGGAGACGATAAACGATTGTCGTACCTTAATCAAAGACATCATTCAAAACGAGTACCCTGCCGATTCCGGACAATGGATGATTCGGTACATTTACCGGCAACACCCTTACCTTGCTGTCACGTTGTCACGCACGCATCCGACGTCCTATGTTGATCAGCAGCGACGCGTCACGATTCTCCTTGACGAAAAGACACTTGACTGGATTAGCTTGACCGACGATCAGGAACTCCATACCGCGCTCGCATCCGATACTCCACCGGAGCTCGAGGATGATCAGCAAGATGTCATTTTCAATGCATTACGTCCGTACCTTTTGCTCACACCGCGTTATGTGTTTGACGCTTCAAAAGGTCACTACGTTCTTTGTGGCTTGCTCGATTCAAATCATGCTTACTTACCGGCAACGAACGAAGTCGTTTTATTGCGCGACTTATGAGTCAGTTCAGCCATTGATCTATCCGATTCCTTATTGCTTTTGGAAGAACGAGTCGTCTCAGCTGTTCCAGTCGTTCTCGGTCAGCTTCCTGCTTAGCAAGACAGTGCTCAATCATCGCGACCTTTTGTTCCCGTCCTGGAATCAGTTGATAAATGACATACCAATCAACGAGTGACATGAACGGACGTCCAGCTGAATCGATCGATTGTTCAGCAAACGGATAGACGAACACGCCCTCACCATGACGAATCTGCAGTCCGCTCATCAAATCGATATCGATTCCTTCAATGATAAATTCCTGGAACACTTCCGTCGCGTAAAGTGACGTCTCGTCTTGTTCAAGGACAGTTCCCATCTCAGATAACAATAGGACTGCCCGTTCGGCGTCCGCTAATGCGACGACGAGATCAATGTCGAGAGGAGTGACAGGAAGTCCATGCTGCGCCAACAATAATGAACCACCGATACCAAAATGAATCCGTTCTTGCTGCAAACACGCGACGACTTTTACTAACACTTGCTCAAGACTCATCGTCGGAACCCCGCTGCTCGAAACGGTCCTTCCATCGAAATCGTAAAGATGATTCGCGCAATTTCATCCGGTGATGTCTCATTTGGGTGGCTCAACCAGGATTCGATGACACCGAGATGGGCGGCTGAGAGATAGGCAATGAGATAATTTTCTGGAACGAGCCGTTCTCCTTGTTCCGATAGTCCCGAGAACAGAATCTGTTGCATGTAATCACGGACCCGCTTCCGAAACATCCCGTCACTCGTCGGACTGAGTAAGATCCGCATCAGCGTTCGGTGTTCATAAAGAAACGTCAGAAACGGAATGATGCGTCGGTACGGTGAGTCCTCTGTTTTGTTGATCAGGACGAACGGAATCTCGCGTTCGAACGTCGCTTCGATCTTTTCAAAAACCTCATTCGTCATCCGCTCGAGCAGTTCGTATTTATCCGCGTAATGATGGTAGAACGTCCCGCGATTGACTTCCGCCCGTTCCGTCAACAACTTAATCGTCACGGCGTCAAAACCGACTTCGTCGATCAGCTGAAGGAACGTCTCGCGTATCCTCCGGTCGGTCCGGATAACGCGTAAATCCTGTTTTTTCATCGAATTCGCCTCTTTCTTCAACAGTTTGTCGGAATGTGTCGCTTAAGCGACAGATAGACGTCAACTGGTCATTGCTCCCAATTTCTATCCCTTTTATAATGAAATTAATCAACACGTTGTTCAATAATTATTTTATAAAAGGAGGGAAATAGGATGGATTTACGACTACACGGTGTATCGAAATCGTTTCATCAGCAGACCGTCCTCCAACAGATTGATCTTTTGATTCCGTCCGGTGAGATTTGTGGCTTGCTCGGTCCGTCAGGTTCTGGTAAGACGACACTGATTCGTTTGATGATTGGTGCGATCCAGGCAGACGCAGGTTCGATTCAGATTGGTGACACTTCGATGCCAAGCTTCAAGATGTTATCGCAGATTGGTTTCATGCCACAAAACGATGCTTTGTATGAGGATTTATCGGGGCTTGCGAACCTGCAATTTTTCGGTTCCTTATACAACATGTCCCGTCAGGATTTAGCAAAACGAATCGAGGAGGTCTTGACACTCGTCGATTTAACGAATGATCAAAAAAAGCTCGTTCGCCATTATTCCGGCGGGATGAAGAAACGATTGTCCCTCGCCATCTCAATCTTACATCGTCCGACCGTCTTATTCCTGGATGAGCCGACCGTCGGGATTGATCCCGTGTTACGCCGCCAGATTTGGAATCAATTCCAAGCGATTCGTGCGCAAGGTACAACGATTGTCGTCTCGACCCACGTCATGGATGAAATCAACGAATGCGATCGGGCGGCACTAATCTATAACGGTCGGATCATCGCCTACGATCCGCTCGACCGTTTGCTCGCACAAACGGAAAACGGTCAAGTCGAGGAACTGTTCCTGCTCGCTGGAAAGGACGTGACGTGATGTGGCAACTCGCGCGACGGGTCATCCGTCAAACGTTGAACGATAAACGAAGCGTCGGACTGATTTTACTTGCTCCATTATTAATCTTCACCTTGATCTATTTTCTACTTGGAAACGATGATTACACGCCTGTCGTCGCCATCGGTCAAGATGTTCCGGCTCCAGTATCACAAGCGATTGAAAAACAAGATTTAACGATTAAAGCTTATAGCGGTAGTGATGCTGACGCCTATCTCAAGGACCATGAAACGGTCGATGTCGTCTTAGACGTGAAAGACAATCAGCTAGCGTTGAACCTCCGCGAACCTTCAACGAAAAGTTCAAAAGCGTTACGTGAGATTCAAGCTGGACTGGCGACCCTGCAGCCGACGATGCAACTCGAGACGAACTATCTTTACGGAAATGTCGATCAATCGACCTTTGATGCGCTTGGTTTCGTCTTTTTATCCTTGTTCTCCTTCTTTTTCGTCTTTATCTTATCGGCAATGGCACTCGTCAAGGAACGCGGTGGCGGCACGCTCGAGCGATTGATGATGACACCAATTCGCCAAACCGACGTCATCTTCGGCTATACGCTCGGCTATAGCGTCTTCGCTTCCATCCAGGCAATTCTTGTCGTCCTGTACGCGACGACCGTTCTTGACTTACCATCTGAAGGCTCGATCATCTGGGTCTTTCTGACGATGCTTGGACTTGCCGTCGTCGCAGTCTTGTTCGGCGCAACGATTTCAATCTTTGCTCAGTCTGAATTACAAGTCGTCCAGTTGATTCCCTTTACGATCATTCCGCAGATTTTCTTCTCGGGCTTGATTCCGCTTGATTTAATCCCGTATGGACTCGGTAACATCGGATATATCACCCCGATTTTCTACGGAGCGAGCGCGATCAAGGAGGTGCTCGTCTACGGCAACGGTTGGTCAAGCATCTGGCCGTACTGGCTCGGACTATTTCTTTATGGTGCAGCACTGTTCCTCTTAAATATGCTCGCCCTTAACAAGTATCGCGGACACCAAAAAAGACACGGCTGATTACACGAGCCGTGTCTGATTTTGCTTAAGCTGTTCAAGGAAAACAGTCCGTCGAGAAGGATCAAGTGTCTGTTCTGCCACGTCGGCATACCGAACGAGCTGATACATCTCATACGGAACCGCGACCTCTAAACGTGTTAACCACTCCGTCAGCGTCTCATGTGTCCGTCGCTGTTGCGCTGGAGCAAGTGACCGATTGAACGCGCGCACTGCTTCACGAATTTCCGATTCAAGGAGACTGTCTTCTAAGGAGAACTGGACTTCAGGCGTTAACGGAAGCGATAAAGCGGTTCGCTTCCTTTGATGTAACGATGGGAATGACCACTGCATGCGGTTGAATCGTTGTCGACGATACAGATAGAAGATGATCACTAAAGCGACCATCCAAGGAGTCACACGAGCGATTTGATTGATCGCATCCGTCAAGAAACCTCGTCCAAGCTCAATCGGTTTTTTCTTTTTAGGTTCCTTCCGATATCCTTCATGCCCGCTTTTTGAAGAATCCAGTTGTTTGATGATTTGCTCTTTTTTCGCATAGATGACCTTTTTAGTCGGTAAAATCGTACTCGGAACACGTACCCAGTTTCCTGTCGATTGATCAATCGGTGGATCGATCAATGCCTGATACGATAGTTTTACACCTACGACGCCTAAAAATAGTACTAGGCACGTCATGAAAGTCATTCCAATGATTCGACGTCTCATTTCATCCTACACCTCCAAACCGAATTGAAATCCGTGACACAAGATCTTTTCCCATATGTTACCATGAAAGGAGGCGATTCAGATGAGTTACGAAAAAGTATTTCAAATGCCGATGTTGCAGCTGTATCAGGTATACCGTCAAAAAGTCGAACGTAAGCAACGGACACAAGAGGAACTCGATGACGTGCTGTTCTGGTTGACCGGACACACGAAACCAACTCTTGAACAAGCCATACAAACCCAAAACGTCGCAGCCTTTTTCGAGCACGCACCCGCCCTGAATGAACGTCGTTTTTTAGTCACTGGCGTCATCTGCGGGATTCGTGTGGAACATCTAACGGATCCGCTCATTCGTAACATCCGGATTCTCGACAAACTCGTCGACGAACTGGCGAAAGGAAAAGCGTTATCTAAAATCCTACGATAAGGAGGAATGCTGATGTCTACTTTACTCAGCACACTGGCGATCCTCGTCATGGTGACCAGTGTGACCTATTTCATCGTCTATCAAGTTAAACGAAACAAAGGAACCCATCGTTCCCCCGTCTATCGACTTGTTTTTAGTGGTCTGTTGGTCGGCTTGATGGTCAGTTATTTTTTGCTGACGTGAGTCGTGATTTTTAGTTTTTGATTTTAACAATAAAATCATTAATACAGTATTTGAAATAATGAAGGGGGTATACGCTTGAAACTTCGAAAATGGATTCTTCCACTTTTATTGCTCACCTGTCTCGCATCACCGAATGCTGCGACGTCGTATGTAAAATGGACGGTCGCTCCAACGGGTCACTATCTCGAACGTCTTCAAGCGGCTGACATACCTTATAAAGTCCGCCAACACACGCTTTACATTCAAGAAAAGGATCTGCGCCGCGTCACGTCGTGTTGTACGTAACAGCCATCCAAAAACCCCTCATTTCGAGATGAAATGAGGGGTTTTTATAGTAACTAATTAGCGGATTGTTTTTAACGCCGTTGCCCACGGAATGACTTGATCGAGCATTTGGTTGACCGATGTTTCTTGAACAGCTGCCGCTTTTAAGACCGATCCGTTCTCGAAATCAGTGAACAAGGATAACGCCGGATGCACCCGGACATCGGCAATCAATAATTCACCGAGGATACCGCGCAGGTGTTCTGCTGCCCGCGCTCCACCGACGGAACCGTAAGAGACGATCCCTGCCGCTTTATTGTTCCATTCGACGCGTAAATAATCGAGCGCATTCTTGAGTGACGCTGCGATTGAGTGGTTGTATTCCTGGACGATGAAGACGAATCCGTCTTGTGCCGCGACATCCTTCGACCAATCAGCAGCACCTGACGCATCCCCGTCCTTTTCACCTAGGAGTGGTAATTTGTAGTCGGCGATATCAAGAATCGTATAGTTCGCATCCCCCCGTTGATCCGCGAGTTGTTTGACCCAGTTCCCGACTTGTGGGCTGAGGCGTCCTTCACGTGTGGATCCTAAGATGATACCAATGTTTAATTTCTCCATTTTCATTTCCTCCTCTTGTTTAGATGCGGTTAGTTACGTTATCGTAATGTTCTCTTATAGGTATTCTTTTTCGATCTTGCGCGTACTCCGGACCGTATCGATCGGACGGACCATTTGTTCGATCTGTTCTCGTTGCGGCTCGAGGAATGGTGGTAACGACAATTTCTCCCCGACCGTTTCGTACGGCTCGTCACCCATGAAACCAGGACCATCCGTTGCCCATTCGAACAAAACACCGCGCGCAACACGAGCATAAAGTGACTCGAAGAAGAAGCGATCGACGTAACCGGATGTGTTGAAGCGAAGCTGTTGCATCCGCTCGATCCATTCCTGTAAGGCAGCCGTATCTTCAACGCGGAAAGCGACGTGGTGGACCGTTCCGAATCCTTGACGTCCGCTTGGTAGAACGACGTTATGCTCAACGATGACTTGGGCACCGTTTCCTCCTTCGCCCATTTCGAACAAGTGCAGGGAACCAGCTTGATCGACTTCGCGCATCAACATCGCTTGTTCGAGTACCGCTTTTAAATTGTCGAACTCCGCGATCCGGATGTGAATTGGACCGAGTCCCGTGATCGCGAACTCGAGGGGTACCGGACCGTTTTGCCACGGTGTGCCGGAAGCGACACCTTGATTATGCTCGTCAGAGATCAACATGTATTGTTGCTCATCGAAATCGACGAACGAGAGCGTCTGCTTACCGAATTGTTCTTTGATACCACGGTGCTTGACGTCGTATTTGTCAAAGCGTTTAATCCAGTATTCGAGTGCCGCATCCGTTGGGACACGGAACGCCGTCTTGAAGATTTCATTCGTTCCGTGTGACCCCTTTTGGATACCAGGGAAATCAAAGAACGTCATATCCGTGCCGGCAGATCCTTTATCATCGGCGAAAAATAAGTGATACGTCTGGATGTCATCCTGATTGACGGTCTTCTTGACCAATCGCATTCCTAGGACGTTCGTAAAGAAGTCATAGTTTTTCTCGGCACTGCTCGTAATCGCCGTCACGTGGTGGATTCCTTTTAATTCATTCATGAAAAATCGCTCCTTTAATGGTTATTATCTCGAATTCGAGATATCAGTCTAAAAAATTTTTATTGTTTTTTTGCTTGATAGCCGATCGTTTTGGCTGTCTCGATGAATGCTTCGAGTTCTGACGGGGCTATTCCTTGAAATACTTGATTGATTGCTTGCTCGTGCTTTGGAAAAATAGCTTCCATCAGTTGGTGTCCTTCAGAGGTCAGTTCCGCAAATGTCACACGCCGATCCTCTGGACATGCTTTTCGGACAACGTAATTCTTCTTTTCGAGCTTATCGATGACATAGGTGATGCTACTGCTCGTGATCAAGACTTTTTTCCCAATCAATTGAATCGGTTGCCTGCCTCTGTGAAACAGCAACTCAAGAACCGAAAAATCCGTCGGGTTCAACCCCCATTGCGCAACATCCTTCTTGATGACTTCATGTAACGCATCAACTGCGCGCACCATGACCGTCAATGCTTTCAAGTTCGGATTCGGTGGAGTCATTTCGTTCACCCCTTTTTATCTTCAATTCATATATCTTTAATTCGAGATAAATATACCATCCCGATTTTTGTTCGTCAACTGTTTTGATGATTATTTATATGACCATGATGCCTAGTAAACAAAAAACTGAGCCGAAGAAAAATTTCGGCTCAGATGGGATGAATCACATAGTTTTTAAAATAGCTTGAATATTAGACCCAATCAACGAGATCAGCGATGGCTTGACGCGTTTGCGCATGCGCCGGTGCTGCATTTCGGTAACCGAACGCTGCCATGACTGCGACATTCAGATTGTCCGTCAAATGTCCTTCTTCACGTAACAGCTGTTCGATAGCTTGTTGGTCGAACCCTTCGATTGGACACGAATCAATCCCGATTTGTGCCGCACTGGTCATCATGTTACCGAGCGCAATGTATGTTTGTTTTGCCGACCAATCCCGCATGGCACGCTTTGATGACACAAGATCGAAGTCGGCTTCCTGGAACTGACGATAAAATGAATGACGACCTTTCTGTGCTTCAGGCGTTAATCCGATCACGTCCTGCATCATATGGTTGATGTAAGGCGCGTCAAAATGCATGTCCTGTTCATTATGCTCCGAATTGGTTGCGCGAGCGTCAAATCGAACCACGCGCTGCATTTGGATTTGGACCAGATGAGCCCTTCTTCGTGATGACACATACGGATTACGCCCATGCCAAACTGCATTTCAATGATCCGGATGGCAATAGTCTTGAATTCATCTGTCACTTACCGAATCCGAAACGACTATCGAAGAAGATGACACTCCTAGAGTTCGAGACGCTAACGTTCACTTAATGTAACATCCATACAACGCGTGTCCTTCGCCTAATCGATAATAATCGGTCCCAGAAAGAATATACGCCGTATCGTCAGGTAATCCGATCGCGTGATTCATTTGAGACACGTGTTCCTGAAAACGGGTTGCCCGTTTTTCCTGGTTCAAGTGTGGACAGAGACAACCACTCAGCCAACCTTGCCCCGTATCCAGGTAATAGTCCGTTCCGTCCTCACTCGTACGGATTCCGTATTCCATCGCATAGATCGCTCCAGCGCTGACACCGACGTACCACGTTCCACGCTTGATGGCTTGTTCAAGCAATACATCCATGCCTTTTACAGCAAAAGTCTTGACGAGTAACGGATAATTGCCACCACCGACATAAAGAATGTCGGCATTTTCTATTAGTCGTCGTTGCGTCTCCATGGATTGTTCGTCGTCAAACAGAGTGACGATCGAGACAATCGCTCCAATTGCTTCATATGTATCTCGAAATTGTTGTTGGTATAGCAATTCATCTCGACTTGCCGTCGGCAGGAAGACGATATGTGGTGCGTGTTTCGTCAGTTGAACGACATGCCGATTGATGAATTGATGAGACGGAGCAACCAGTTGACCGCCTCCGATTAGCATGAGGTTCATCTTTTTTCTCCTTTGCAGCGACTTTTTAGAAAAAGGAATACAGTCCGTGTTCGTAATAATCAAATTCTCGTGTAGTTAGTCGCTCAAAGCGATAGCCTTCATAAAAGGCATCGAGTGCTACCGGATCATTGATGATTGGACTGATGGCGAGAGCGATATCATACCGCCGATCGCCCGGTCTCATCGCTCCGACATCTATGAACGAGAGCTTTCCGTCCGTCGCGACCAACAGATTGTCTGTCGTACAGTCGCCATGAATCCAACTGGCAGTTATCGGCTCCGGACAGGAGGACTTTAGTTGTTTCAGTAAATCCATCGTGCCGGACGTCCAAACAGATGTGACATAACGTTCCGCTGTCACAAGTCGTTCCGTTAACCATTCCTGTGACGTTCCTCCTGTCGCTCGTTGATGAAAATGAAAAAGATATGTCCCGAATGCTTGCCACAGCTGGATCCGTCGCTCGCTTGTCGCCTGTCTTAAAGCTGTCGTCAACGTTATCCCGTCTCGCCACTGCATCAAGAGATGGCTTTGCTGTTCCGTCTTTAAAAAGCCGACGTACTCAGGTAGGAACCCCGGTTCTCGTTGCATCCATTCTTCTAAGACGACTGCTTCTTCTGCGAGCCATTCCTGGTACCTCGCTTTCGTAGCAGTCTTGAGTAAGTATTTTCCTGTTTTCGTTTCAACCCGGTAGACCGTCGCTGTTCCCCCTTGCTCACCGAGTTGTTCGATGTACTCGATATCCCCCGTCAGTTGTTCGATCCGTACACGTGTCGCTTCCGTCATACCGTATATCCCGTGAACGGCACTGGCGTCGACAGCCGAATCCAGGTCGACGGTTTGCCGTAGACCGATGCATCATCGAGAAAACGTTCCAGTGTTGCAACGGACGCGGTTTGCAACTTGACCATGAAGTTATAACTACCGGTCAGGCGGTGACACTCGACGACTTCTGGATGTCCTTTACAAAATTCAATCAAGCCTGCGCAGCGTGTCTCTTCGAACATGACGATCGCGAGTAACCCTTGCGCGAGTGCTTCTGGATTAATGACAGCACGGAACCCTTCGATGATTCCCGCGTCCTCCATTTTTCGGACCCGTTCGATGACGGCAGGTGCCGATAATCCGATCTGACGTCCGAGTTCCGACCATGGAATCCGGGCATCGTCTTGCAGAATCCGGACAATCTGTTGATCAATTTGGTCCATTTTTCATCTTCCCTTCTAATTAAAACCACTTTCTTCAAATTAACATGGAATCAAAGGGAAATATAGCCTTTTTCTATGTTCTCCTACTGTGCTCATCAAAATGCTTTTCTTATACTAGTAACAGGAGGTGATACTTATGGAACCAACCTGTGTCCGGTGCCAAGAAACGATTGAAACGACGGTCTATCAGTGCTCGCACGCTTGTACATTTTGCGAACCGTGTACGAAAACGCTCGATCATATTTGCCAAAACTGCGGGGAGATGCTCGAACCCGTCACACCAGTCGCGACTTAAAAAGACGGATGCCTCGGCACCCGTCTTTTGTCTATTTAGATCGTCTCTTGTGATTGCCGCTCGGCTAAGCGCCCTTTTGCTTGTTCTTGATACGGCTTGATCGCCGACTCCCCGAGTGCTTTCGCTAGACCTCGTGTTGGAAGATTGACATACATCGACTCATAATTGCTGACTTCGAACGTCTCATGGAAGATCCCGACCGCTTCTGATGTCCGTGCCTTCTGATTGAATCGTTTCCACGCCGTCAAATGACGGGAACCATGGGCATATGCCATCAATTCTTCCGTCGAACGCCAATACTGAATCAACGTCACGGAACGCCAACCGACAAGTGACTCATGCGAAATCAGACCGACATCGTTTTCATAACACTCTTGTAGCATCGGTCCCATCGCTTGGACCGTCGGTAACCACTGCCGGACAGAACGTAGGCGATTGATCCGTAAACCGATGATGAACACGACGACGTCTTTGTTCGGAGTCGCAATGATCCGTTTCATGTCAATTTCCTCCTTCAAGGGTCTCAAGGGAAGCGTCGCACCAGTCGAGTAACGCCCGTGTCTTCCGAATGCCATAATCAAGCGTCAATAACCAATAGACGGCATCATTCGAGTCAGGATAAGAACGAATCATCGCATCAATCGCTTGATACGTCTCAAGCCGTTCTTCGAGCAATCGAGCGTGCTCCTGAATTTTCTGCAAGGTGACCTCTATTGAAGCATGTCGAGCGAAGTACAGCTTCAACAACAGGTCGTTCCGTTGCACGGGCAATTCGACGGACGGTTCAGCGACCCACCGCTCGAGCTCCGCATGCCCGTTTTTCGTCAGAGCGAATTGTTTCCGTTCCCCATCCGTGACCTCTTCAACGATCAATCCTTCCGCCTCTAACCGTTTCAGCGTCGGATAGACTTGTCCGAAGCTGATTTTCCAAAAGTGATTCAAGCTCGTGTCGATCGTATGTTTCATCTCATAACCAGACGTACATCCACTTGCAAGAAGTCCGAGAATCGCATAACGAGTCATGTTTTCTTTAGGCATCGGTCCCTCCTATATCTAAAAGATACTATCTTTTAGATATAGTTCCCGTTCATTCAAATGCCAAACAAGAAATTCACTAAATGAAGCAGGAATTCTCGTTTTAAATCCGAATTCTTGTTCACATACTTAATTAAAAGGAGTTCTCACATGACATACGCTCAAGCTTCTATCTTCTTTAGTTTGCTCGGTCTAATCATCGCCTCTATGATTTTCCCGCCGCTCAACTGGTCGTTCGGACCGAACTCGATGCTTACGATTCCGATCGGACTTGCCATTTATCTGTTCGGAATCGGACTCGGGATCGTCGCCATCAAACGACGCGAACCGGGAATCCTCAAATACGTCAGTCTCGCTTGTGCCGTTCCGCTTGGCGTGTTACTACTGCTCTTTCTCGGTTTCATCTTCAGCGGACAGATTTAATCGCCTTACAATAGTTGTTCATGAGACGTTTTCCCGCTTGCATCGAATGTCAGTTGATGGATTGCTGGACTCGCCATCGTGTTAAGCCACTCATTTGCTGGTCGTCCAGTGTAGTGTTCGAGCACTAACGCCAACACGAGACCATGCGTCGCGACGACCACTCGGTGGTGCGGGTGGGTTTTACGTAGATGATCGATGGCTACTAGAACACGATTACGTGCTATTTGATTCGACTCTCCACCACTTTGCGCGTAATCGTCATTTTGGAATGATCGCTTCAACAGTTCTTCTAGCCGTTCAGGTGATAAACGTTCGTCTGTTTCCTGAAAACGCCGTTCCTGAAACGCTGCCTCGTAGATTCGCAAATCTCGTTGCTCAGCAAGCGGGCGAACGGAGTCCATCGCTCGTTGCATCGGACTCGAATAAATGGCGTCAATCGGCAGCGCTTGAAAGAACGCTACGAGTTCTTGCGCTTGTTCCTGACCTGCATCTGTTAATCCCCGCCCTCGATCACTGCCTGTTTTGATCGATTCGCAATGGCGAACGAAATAGATCGTCCTCATCGCAACTGGACCCACGTTCCTTCAGAAATCACGTCTACGTTCGAACCGATGACACGGATCGCTGTCGTGTCGTCGATCGCGTACGCCGAATTCGTCAATGTCTCAGCCCAAGATTCGGCAGCTTGTAAGTGATCATCTGGTAACTGCGGATGATCGAGGTGTGGAAAAATTGAAAAGTCAACGAGACCTAATGTTGCGTCCGATTGCTCCGGCGTCTTTTTCCACCCAACGAAATCTGTTCCGATTCGTGGCGTAAGCACCATGCTACCGGCACTCATCCCGACATAAACACCGGTCAGTTGCGGTAATAGTCGATCGAAGCCCGATTCGACGAACCAGTGATGTAGAAAGAGTGGATCACCACCATTAACGAGAATGACATCCGCTTGTTCGACCGCTAGTTGCCAAATTGCTGGATCAATTACAGAGACCGCTGATAATTCCAACAGACCGACTGACTTCCATCCTAAATCAACCATCGGTGCCTCATCTTTTCCTTGAATGAAGTTGACAGCGAGGTCCGTGCCTATGCCTAATGCGTAGGAAGCTGTTGTAATTGCGATGGCACGGCATTCTTCAATCGGTTTTCCGAGCATCTCCCGTAACGCTTTATGAATCGATGGATTTTGTATCCCACCGGACGTTAATAAATAGTCCATCATTGTACCTCCTGTCCTTTGCTTCAGTTTACAATATTTGTGCGTTTCTGGTATTCTTACTTTTATTAACAACTTACTTCATCAGGAACTTTTCTCCATTTTCTTTCGTATCAAAACATACAGTCTCATTTTTTGACCAATTTTTGTGAACGGGAGGCACATATGTATTCGATTCCTAGCTACTTCATACTCTACTTAAAAATCATGCTGACGGATAAGATTCCGGTCTTTTGGTCGTTGATCTTCCCATTGATTCTCGCCTTTGTCTTCGGGTCACGACTCGACTTCACCGAGAGCAGTTTCCTCTCGTTCCTCGCGCTTTTTTGGGGCTATATCTTACTTTCGATTTATGTGAATGGCATCGGTCTCCAGCTTGCCCGGATGCGGGAGCATGGTTTGATGAAGACGTATATCATGATTTCCGGTAGTAAGATCGGTTGTATTCTCGCACTCGTACTCGTTCAGCTCGTGTTTGCAGCCATTAGTTTAACGGTCTTTACGACGATCCTGATGCTCGTATTCGGCTTCTTCTCAGCTTTGACGTTGTTACTCGCTTATCTCGTCTTGTTGCTCAGCATCCCGCTTGCTTTTGCAAGCATCGCCTTGACGATGCTTCCGGCAAAGATTTCGAGTATGTCGACATTAATCAACATCGTCATGTATCCACTGTTCTTGTTCGCAAGTAACCAACCGGATCGTTGGTACAGTTACTTGAATCCTTTTTATGTCATGAAAACACTCGGTCTCGCCGTCTCCGAGCACGTTACGGGAGCATCGTTACTTATCTTGACCGTCGTACTCGTCGTTTATCTGTTACTTGGTCTATTCTCTGTCAAACGCTTTAATCTCATGTCATTGCTGACCCGATAGGAGGATTCAGATGCACGTCCAACACATACGCTTCAACTATCCGAAATCACCTGACCTGTTACACGATGTCTCCTTTTCGCTCATTCCCGGAAAATTGAACGTCTTGATTGGGATGAACGGTGCCGGCAAAACAACACTTTTTGATTGCATGACCGGTGCTTTACCGATCACGTCCGGTGAGCTTGATTTACCCGATATCTCGGACATTCTTTATTTGACGCAATTCATCTATTACTCGGACGAACTAAAGGGCAAGGATGTCGCTGTCTTCGTCGGCCGGCTCGCCCGTTTGAAAGCATATCGCAAGCAAGAGACGTATACGCTTCATCTGAAACAGCCACGAGAGCTCGATCTATTCGCTCACCTGTGGGAGATGAAAATCGGTAAGATGTCCGCTGGCGAAAAGAAATGGTTGTTCGTGACTCTGTTGACGACAGTACCACGTTCGCTCTACATCTTTGACGAGCCGACGAGCGGGGTCGATCCGGCAACTCGCCTCCATATCATGCGACGCTTCGAGCAGATGACAGCTAACGGTCAAACGTGTCTTTTCTCGACCCATCAACTACACGATCTATTGCATACCGATGCCCATGTCATCTTTCTCCATCAAGGTCGTATTTTGTACGAAGGCGACTTCAAGGATTGGTTGAACCGATTCGAGACGACCGATCCGGACGTCGCGTTCGTTCAGATGCTTGAACTGGCAGGATAACGTTAACCACCTCTCTTTTGGAGGTGGTTTTTTTATAATATTTGAAATACAGCTTTTTAATAAACATGTACAGGATATACACATTATAAGAAAGGAGGTCGTCAGATGCATTTCATCTCTGGTCAAGTTTTTATTACGAAGATGGATTCACTTTTCAACGAACAGGAATGGAAGCGACACATCTTATACGTCACTGCGAATTCAGCAGCTATCCACTTGCAAAAACGATCTGTTGCTATCCCCTTGCCACCTCTTGAATATCAGATTTCGTTTCTCGTGCATTTACCAACGCTAGAAAAACGACTGATCGTCAAAACGAATCAACAGGAGACGCGTCAATTTTTCTTTGATTCAATGGCTTCCATCGATTGTATGTGCACTAGTTTAATGCCATGTACGAATCCAGGGCGATTTAATGAGGAGGAAAACGTTCATGTCCACTAACACTCTTGAACAACGCATGAATGCCGTCCTCGATTGTTTGGCGGCCGCAAAGGACTACCAACGTATCGCCGGACGGCATGATGTGTCGTATCAACAATTGTATAACTGGGTCCGGCGCTATGAGAGCGGCGGTATTCCTGCCCTGACGGATCGCCGTGGTCGGAAGTTACGAAGCGAACGACTTACTTCGACTCCGCATACGCCTTGAACCGATCAAGGATCGCCTGCCAACCCGCTTGTTGCATCTCAAGCGGGTTAATCGTTTCGGCATCAAATGATTCGACGACTTCGGTTTGTTCCCCGTTCCGAGAAAAGTCGATCGTCACCTGACGACCATCCTCAAGGACATACGCAATGCGCTCATAAGGAACGATCGTCTCATATGTACCCGTGAAATCAAAACCCACGCTTCCGTCTTTTGCTTCCATTCTATTCGTGAATTGACCACCGACCGTCAAATCATTCGTTGACGCCGTCGTATGCCAATCGTCAGACGCTGCGTTCCAGCGTTTGATGTCTTCCGGTGCGTTCCAGATCTCCCACACGGTCTCGACCGGACGATCAATCACGGCTTGAATCGTTAGTTTCGTCATCTTTCTTCCTCCTTACTAATTTGAAGTTCTCTCCTTTTTTCGAGAATACCTAGACAAATTCCTTGTTTTTATCGATTAATTCAGAGGTGATTTTGCGCTCTTTGTTTTCCATACCACAAACAATAGAATCGCCGGAACGAGACAGATGATTGCATCGGTAACGGTCGGTAGGCGTAACGCCGGACTTGTTAAAAAACGAACGCCTTCCACCGTCCAAATTGTTAACATCAAGGCGGTCAATATTCCGAGTCGCCAGCGTCTCGGAATCCGGATCCAGTAAGCGAGTAATCGTTCCGATCGCTTCATTCTCATTCCACCTTTCGAACGGCTTTCAAGAAGCTTTGTTCCGTTTTATAGGAGGCCTCGCGCCACATGAAACGTTTTGTATGCTTGAACGTATTTTTTTCAAACTGGTTCCCCGAACTCGTCTTGAAGTAATGGGCGACACTTAAAGGACCGTCGAATGTGTTTCTGATGATCGTGTTATCATGGACGTCATGCTGGACGAGCAATTGACCACCCTCGAGCCCTTTCGTATCATTCCCGATCAGCTGATTTTGCTCGACCCGGACATGTTTTGTACCGCCCCGCTTCGTGTCATACCCACCGATCGCAATCCCGGTGTAGACGTTTTTCCGTACATCATTCTTGCGGACGATGACATCTTCTGCGTACCGTCCGGCATGTTCACTCGTTACCTCGATCCCGATGTCACTCGCTTCGACGAGATTCTTCTCAATTGTTAGGTTTTTCCCACCATCGACATAGATGCCGGCTGCATTGTATTCCTTCCCGTAAGCAGGATTCCCGTAGCTTGACGTCCGGTAGACACGATTTTCCGACACGACGCCTTCACGGACGTAGTCGTCTTTCTTCGATCGAGCGATTCCTTCATATCCGATCAAATCAATGCCGATGTTGTCGTTATCCCGTAAGACATTCTTCGTCACACGGAAATGTTTGACGTTTCCGTTCAATACGAGGGCTTCACTGAAACCGAGGCGATTCTGCTCGACTCGGTTGCCGGTGATCGTCAGGTGACGAATCGCTCCCGTTCCGTAGACGGCGATTCCGTGTGCATTCCCGTCTTTCGCGAGCGTCTTGATGTGGCGGACCGTATTGTTCTTCAACGTGATGTGTGATCCTGATCCTGTAATCAAAATACCGATCGGTGTCGCGTCCGTTCGTTTCGACTGAACGGCTTCGATCGTCAGACCTTGAATTGTTACGTATTTCCGATCCTTGATCTGGATGATTGGTAAGGTGGCGTCCCGATCTTTGATGTTTTTCCCGCTTAACGTGACCTGCTCGTCTTGATAGTTTCGGAAGGAGATCGGGCGTTCTCTCGTTCCGCTCTGTCTAACGTTCAGTGCCTCGTGATACGTTCCCTTTCGCAAGTAGACCGTCGTACCCGCAGTCGCTTTTTGCGTCGCTTGCCGGATTGTTTTAAACGGGTGCTTCAACGTGCCGGTATTTTTATCACTGCCGTTCGGTGCTACGTATAACGATTTTGCCGTCGATTCGGCCTCTTCACCCGTCGAGGCACAACCGACGAGCAGGACGGTTGCTAATAACCATTTGCCTTTCATGATTTCCTCCTTTATTTAGCGAGAACATTGTTGGTATAATCTAGGTATCATTTCTAATTTTTTGAATATTTTAATTTTATCCCGATTCACTATGACTATGGAAAAGAGGAACACGTCATGAAATATGCGCTCTTATTCACCCTTCCCTTCTTGCTTGCTGGTTGCACAACGGAAGCAACCGTCCTTCCAAAAGAAACCGTCAAGATCAAGAAGTCTTCCTTTTCGATCACACCTTCTACCGCGAAGGACGAGTCGCAGCAACAGCAGACATTTTTCTTAACTGGTACACTCGATCACCCCCTCCAGCTCAAAGCGATTCAATTTGACGATACAGAACCACCAGAGGTGCTGATCGACAAATCGATTCCTGCCGGTACATATGATCGCACGCCGTTCCAGTTGACGTATGATTTGAACCTACTCAACGATTCGCATGCCTTCACCTATTCGCTTGATGCGAAGAATGGTATCCCTGAGACGAAAACGGCCTATACCTTACCTCAAAACGTCCAGACTGACAGCGGTCAATTCAATGATCAAAAACAGACGAATGCTTCGTTCTATCCCTTACTCCTCAAACGCTATACGACAGGAGAATCGATCATCGGTCGCTCAATCGACACGATATCCTCTCCTCACCTAAAGGTCAGAAAACAAGAAGGCGCGATTTTGATCTATTTGGCGAAATCACGATAAGGAGAACGGCGGACTGAGAAAAAGTCCGCCGTTTTTAGTCCGTCAAGACGTGCGACATGTCGGCTTCTAATCGAATCTGCGCTTCCCCATCCCTGTATTCAACAATCGTTAAACTCGTACCATGAATGAACGGCGGATCCCATAATGTCGCGAACGGTTTACGTTGAAGATGTGTCAGCAAAATGTTAAGGAAGATGCCGTGGGTGACGATTAAGATGTTTTCGTCTTCTTCATGATCTGCCAGTCGTTCCAAAAACGATAGGATGCGCTCGCGGACCGCGTCAAAGGATTCTCCACTCTCCGGTATGTAGGTATGCGGCGTTTGCCAAAATGCAGCATGAGCAAGCGGATGCGCGACTTCAATTTCCGCCGCCGTCCGTCCTTCCCAGGTTCCCATGTGCATTTCACGTAATCGATCGTCGATGGTGACCGGAATCGCTGGATCGAGATCCATCATTCGAACTGTTTCTCGGACGCGACCAATCGGGCTGATATAGAGGTGATCCAGATGAATTTCACGTAAGCGGTGACCAAGGTCCCGCGCATTTTGTCTGCCCTTTGCTGTCAGAGGAGAGTCTTCCCAGCCTTGCATTCGTTTTTCTAAGTTCCATTCCGTCTCGCCATGACGCGTAATGTAAAGTGTTGGCATCTGTTCCATCCTTTCGATTTCTAATTTCTTTCAAAAGTGTATCAAACTCTGGCTGCTTTTTCCTACGACTAGAGAAAACGAATCCAGAAGAGCAATTCACCAATCCGTTCGGTATGATGAAGATAGACCTAAAGGAGGAATTCGATGAATCGCCAAGAGATGATTGACCTTGCCAAACAAATCCGCTCAGATGAGGAACGTCCTCAAGTCACACCTCCGCATCCACCGCAAGCGACCACGACTACGCTACACGTGCCGACTTCAGTCGGAGATGTTCGAGTGTTGCGTCACTCACCGATTGATGCAGTAGAACCATTACCTGGATTCATCAGTTTCCATGGTGGTGGTTTCATCACCGGAACGCCAGAGATGGATGAACCATGGAATCTGTTTCTCGCTGAGACCGCCAACTGTCATGTTCTCAATATTGAGTATCCGTTAGCGCCGGAACATCCATTTCCTGTTCCGGTCCACGTCGCCTATGAAGTCGTTCAGTGGATTTTCCAACATGCTGATACGCTACGCCTCGATTCTTCACGCATCGCAATCGGAGGGCATAGTGCCGGTGGCAATCTCGCGACTGCCGTATCGTTATGGAACGCTGATCAGACAGATCCTGTGCCGCTCATCGCTCAAATTCTAGACTACCCTCCGCTTGATCTCGCGACGGATCCCGCGGATAAACCATTCTTTGAGGAAGCGATCCCCGCTGAACAGGCACGGCAGTTCAATGCGATGTACATCGCTCGTGCGGAAGACGCGTATCATCACCTCGCTTCGCCACTCTATGCGGCTCAACTCGATGCGTTACCACAGACTCTCGTCCTGACAGCGGAGCACGACTCGCTGGCGCAGGAGGCACGGCAGTATGCAAATCGCCTTCAGGCGGCAGGTGTCGTTGTTGAGCACCAGGAATTCGCTGGTCAAGCTCATGCCTTTACACACCACGGTGACTTAGACGTGGCGTTTCAGGCTTGGCACCGTATCGCGGATTACCTCAAGTCCGTCTATCGTTCGTAAGTATAAGAGGCTGACTCAAAAATCCGTTTCCATAAAGGTAATGGTGGCAGAATGATGATCTGCCACCCTTACCTCGTAACAAAAAGAATGACGCGTTTCACGCAACTCCTACAGGAAAATACGCCTCTTTGCGCTGTCAGAGACAAATAAGATCTGCTTTCTTGCTTGAATAAGGCAGAAAAGCTCCTTGTGTCTCGCCTGAGGGAAGGGCGTGAACAGACGCGTCGTTCTTTTTTGGAGTCAGCCTCTTTGTCTATTCAGTCTGCTTAATTGTTTACTCAGTGAGAAGCGAGTCAATCGGACTTTCTGGTGATCGCTGAATCAACCGCATGGTTGTCTCTTCCGGTCGATCACTGACGATCCACATCACGTCTGTTCTATTTTGGTAGGCAAGATTGAGCTGTTTCCCTTGCTTTTGAACGTGTACCTTCAATCCGTTGATGGTACGTAGCCGTTTTCCAAATCGTGCCGGAATCTGCTCACTTTTCAGTCGTGTCTCCATTACCGTATAATGACGATTCGTTACAAGTTGCGTCGTCATTTTTTTCTTGTTTCCTTCCCACGCTAGACTCCCTTCGATCGACTCGCCTTTCGTGGATTGATCTCGAATGAGATCCATCGAACTGCGTAACATCCAGTTCGACTTCTTTTCATAAATCATCAGCGAATCGTATCGTCCATCGATTACGCTTGCTAGCAGTAAATTATAGTCACCGAATCGCGCGTCCACTCGGAAATCGTCTTGCTTTAACGTATAGGTGGACTTGTCACTCAAGTCATATTTAAACTGATGTTCGGCCGTCTCTACAGCAGTCGGATAAGAGCCACTGTTGAACAAACTCGTACCATCAACGTGAATCTTTTCTTTCACCTCAACATTATTTTCCGGTGCGCACCCGCTGAGAAAAAGGAGTCCTAACATGAAAAGAGTGATCTGTTTTTTAGGTTTGATTCGTTTGATCGTTTAATCTCCCTCTTATTTCATGTACATATATGTAGACCTGGGTCGTCTTGCCATCCTTTTTCGATCACACGTCGCTGAAAAATCGAATGACGCGCGGTACCGATTTGAAAAAGTGGCGTCGGTCGAATGATGCGATCAGCGAAATCGTTCGCACCATAAGGAAGATACAATTCGAAGTCTGGTCGTTTCGTCACTCCGATCGACGTGACGGTCTCGGGGAACTGTAAAATCGCATCCTTCGCGGACTTATATGGTGGTAATCCATTGATCAGATGCATGCGCGCTTGATTTTTAACGGACCACGGTATATCCGACAAGCGTCTTAGCTGCCCTTCATGACGCTTTTCCGTTACCTCCGAAAGATCGATAGGATCGAAATAAACGATATCGATATCCGGTCGTTCATATCGATTCTCCTCCCATACGATAGAGCGGACATATCCCGCGCACATCCACCAATCAGGTAATTCTAATGTTGCCACTAGCGTTAACATCTCTTGTAACTCAAGATCGTCTCGTAGTCGTTGATTAATCTCTTCTTCACTCAATCTCGTCTCCTCCGATTCGTAGGACGATTTTTCCTTGATACTGTCGAGATTCCATCAACCGATGCGCTTTTTGCACTTCCTCTAATGGGAACTCATGAATCATTGGCATCTTCAATTTATTTTCTTCAAACAACGTCAAGACATAGGATGCAGCAGTTCGAATACGTTCTGGATCCAGTTGACGTGTCGTGCCAAGACTAAATCCACGAATCGTCCGGCAACTCGCATGAACGTCTGTCGTCGAGAGTTCACCCGCTTCTCCACTACTATTACCGAATTGTACGAGTGTTCCGTAATACGCGAGACAGTCAAGACTTTTTCGTGTCACGTAACCCGCGACAGAGTCAAAGATAACATCCGCTCCCTTATCGACCGTCAATTCCTTCACTTTTTCAGAAAAATCATTATATGTAAAGACATTCTGAATACCAAGTGCATGAACATAAGGTATTTTATCAGCATGTCCAACAGTAGCAATCAATCGTGTCATTCCTTTTAATCGCGCCAATTGAATCAACATCGATCCGACACCTCCAGCGGCACTGTGGATGACGATTGTATCCTTCAGTTTCACTTGTGCGATCTGCGTCAACAATATCTCGCTTAAAATCGAAGTCAACATTCCTGCAGCAGCATCACGTAATGAAATCGTTTCAGGTAAACTGTAAACTAACCGTTCGTCGGCACGGACTACTTCCTTATATGATCCATCTAATACAAATGCCATGACTCGATCCCCTACTTTGATCGCGGAAGATGGATCCGCATCGACGACGATACCTGACACATCCACTCCGAGAACAAATGGAAAGGTTCCAGTCGCCTTGCCACCACGTCGTTGTTTGATATCCGTGAAATTGACTCCGGTCCATACCGCACGAATTAAGACTTCCCCAGATTGTCGAATCGGCATCACGACATCATCCATCTGTAGCACGTTTACATCACCGTATTGTTTTTGAATGACTGCTCTCATAATTCTTCCCCTTTCACTTCACTAAGGTTATTTTACCTTATTTTATCAATCGGGTAACCGTTTCCTTATTTTTACACTATTTTCTCCATTTAGCTTGTTTCCATTCCTTGTAAATAGTATATTTTATATAAATATTCTGACTATTCTATCGAAAAGGAGTGTTTTTATGCCACAAGCTCGTAAAGCGATTCCCCTAGTAATTACTTCTCTTGCCCTGATCGGTGGTGGCGGTTGGTATTGGTCATCCCATCAGGAGAAACCTATCAATGTCTCATCACAAACAAAATTAGCTGGTGTAAACGAGACGCAGGAGAATCGCATCTTAAACATTGACGAGTTGATGAAACAGGGACTCGTCAAGACATATCCGGGTGATCCTAAACTAAAAGCGAAGACATTCCGTGCCGAGGCACTTCTTTCCTCTCCTCCAAAAGAATTAAACCTGAAAGATAAACCAGGTTATCGTTATGTCACGATTCCGCTCGTCATGCATGACACGTCCGATAATTTCGGAGCTTACAGTGTCTATAAACCAAACTTATTCGTTCTCAATGATGGCAAAGGACACGAGTACGACGTCGTCGATTACGTCAATCATAATCCGAAGGCGTGGAAGAACAGTCATCAATATTATTCTCCACATCGCGCTCAAATCGATTTAGTCTATCAAGTACCAGAAGAAGCGAAGACGTTCGTCTTATTCGCTGCTTCCGATGCATTCCCGAAAACGCATACGATTAAAATCGAACTGTGATCCATTGCGCTTGCATGAATGTGCAAGCGTTTTTTACATAAGAATACGATGAGAAAGGATGTATGGTATCATGCTACGTTTCATCTGGAATTCGTGGTGGCGCAACAAGGAACGATTCATTTTATTACTCGTCGGCGTTCTCGTCGTCAGTACCGGTTTGAGTTATTTGATCGGGACGACACAAGCAAATAACGGAACAGTCGTCGACGAACTGCAAAAACGTTGGAAGTCTTCCTACGATATCGTCGTGCGTCCCCCAAATAGCCGAAGCGTGACGGAAGACCTCAAACTACTCGAACCGAACTATATGAGTAGTCTAGATGGTGGAATCACGATGAAGCAATATAAGACGATCCAAGATATCTCGGACGTCGAAGTCGCAGCTCCGATTGCGATGATTGGAAACCACTCTACAAATGCACCTGTTGGTACGCATCGGTTTGACGATTACGGTGTCTATAAGTTGACGATCACCGATAAACAGAATACCGGCTTGAACGTCGAAAAGTACTCTACCGTTAATTATCTCGCTGCCGGATGGACACCAGATGAAAATGCAACACGTTCCGGCGTCTCACCTGCTGTTCTGGGTGAAGATCCGTTATTAGAATTCGGAAGTGCGACGATGGTTGCCGGAATTGATCCCGAAGCAGAAGCCCGCTTGATCGGACTAGATAACGCGACGATCAGCGGAAAACATAGTCGCTACTTTGACAAACAAGACAAAGCAAACGTCGTCGATCCTGAACTCGGAACGGTTGAGATGCCTATTTTGATGAGCGAACGGGAATATGTCGATGCGTCACGGACGTATACGTATGAGAAAATAGACCTCCCGCTTATTAATGACTCGATACAAGAGACGATTCAAGATGTTACGAAGCGTGGTGGTGCAAAGTTTCTAAATATGCTACAGACGACTGACGATCCTGCAAAGACGTATTCAGTCACAACGCAGGACGTTCAAAAAACACTGCTAAAACAGATCATGACGGACTCGTTTCCTGAGCTGCCGTCAGGAAATTCCGAATGGCTGATCCTAAAGCCGTCACCGATTAGTTATCAGTCTATCTCTAGCCCCTTTGCGTCGCGCTGGCCGTTCAGTTACCAAGTTGAACCGAAGAAAGTCGATCCGGATTCGTTACTTGCGAAACGGACGATGTACCGGGAAGCACGCATGTTTGGGAAGACGAGTGATGATTGGCCAAGAGTTCGCTTAAACTACATCGGAGTCTTCAATCCGAAGAAATTGAATATATCGAAGGATCCCTTGACGGAACTACCGATGGAAACGTATTTCCCTGCAAAGGCGCAATGGGTCATGGATAAAAATGATCGTCCGGTTAACCCCGTCAAGGATGTCAAACCGACGAATGATCCGTATGACTTCCTGACGAAACCCCCTTCGATGTTGACGACGCTTGATGCCGCCTTCAAGATTCGCGGCGAAAAAGCAATCTCTGTCATTCGCGTCAATGTCAAAGGCGTCGATCAGATGAATGCAGCGAGTGAGCAAAAGCTCCAAGACGTCGCGAACGAAATTGAGGAGAAGACTGGTCTGATCACGGACATCACACTTGGTTCCTCTCCGCAGCTCGCTTTGACGTACTTACCAGGACTTGAAAAACAATCGGCCCTCGGTTGGGTCCAACAACCGTGGATCAAACTCGGTTCTTCAATGACGATTTTCCAAGAGGCGAAGGTCGGTATGTCTGGCGTCATCGCTAGCGTCATCGCGGTTGCGCTCGTCTATGTCTTTAGTTCAAATATCATTCTACTCTATGCACGCAAAAAGGAATTCGCGATTCTATTGTCTCTCGGCTGGCGTCCGCGTCAACTCTCGAAGTTGCTGTTCCTTGAAGCGACGCTACTCGGATCTCTCGTAGCGTTAATCGCTTGGTCGATTCTCGGTACGTTTTGGTTAACGACTGATTATCCGATCGCTTTAGGACGAATTCTGTTAATCGGTCTTGCTGGTCTACTCATTTACTGGGGTGGGACGCTCGTTCCGATGGCATTGATTCGTAGAATCAAACCATATGAGAGCATGCGATCCGGTGAAGTCTCACGTTCGCGACGATTCGTTCGGTCACAATCGATTCTTGGTATGAGCATGAACCAACTCTTTACGTACTGGCAACGAACAATCCTTTCGATTATCGCCATCGCCTTGCCGACGAGTCTGTTCATCTTCTTCCTCTTCGTGACATTCCGCTTAAAAGGGGTGCTCTATGCGACGTGGCTTGGTGAATATGTCGCCTTAGAAGTCGGCACGATGCATTATGTCGCGATGGGTGTTGCCCTATTGATCGCCATCTTGACGACGACGGAAATTCTTTGGCAAAACGTCAATGAACGTCGCAGTCAACTCGCTGTCTTAAAAGCGACAGGGTGGCAAGACGGGTTGATTCGACGCCTCGTCTTATTAGAAGGTTTGCTGACAGGGTTACTAGCTGGAATCGTCGGACTTCTCTTTGCGCTAGTGATGATTTGGCAAGTATACCGCCAATTCCCGACGACGGAACTCGGTTTCTTGTCTGCAACGATTCTAATTCCACTGTTGACAGGGATCATCGGTGCAATTTTACCAGCACAGCGCGCTGTCCGTATCGTTCCGAATGCTGCAATCAGCAGCGTCAATGCTAACTCAAAAGAAACCGAACGACGCTTTAAACTTGCTCTCTCATCTATCGGAGCCGTGTTATTCGTCGGTGTCCTTTCCCTCTTCCTGTTTGCAACGAATGAACAACCTTCCAAACAGACGTCTGTTGCGAAAGCTCCAAAAGTCATCACGACGGGAAGCAAAATTTCCGATGGTCTTACGGGTGCAAAGCGACAGCTCGAGACGACGAAAAAAGAATCATCCGGTGTCATCGAAGAGACGATGGCAAAAGGAACGATTAAGACGTTCCCAGGAGATCCGGCTGTTAAAGATACAAGTTTCTGGATCGGAAAATTGTTGAAGCAACCGCCTGCTTCCCTGAAACTAAAAGAGAAAGAGGGGTATCAGTACATCACGGTTCCGACGTTTTATCAAGATCTCTACTATCGAGATGCTGGGGAAGAAAGTTACTATTTCCCGAATCGTTTCCAAGTGACGGGAGTCAGTGGTGTCTATGAACCGATTGATTATGAAAACAAAAACGAAAAAACATGGAAACAGGGTATGAAGTATGTTGCACCGGGTCGGTCACATGTGAACCTTGTCTATCAAGTACCTGCAGATGAGACAGAATTCGTCATGTTCGTCTCAGGGGATATTTTCGCAAAGACGATTACCGTTAAAATTGATTTAAAGAAATGACCGAAGACAGCTCGTTCTCAACGTATGCCACCATACGTTCGAACGAGCTGTTTTTAAATGCGTATCAACACAATACCGCTAAGCATGACAAGCAGACTGACGATCTGCACACCTGTGACCGGTTGTTTCTTTGCACCGAACCAGCCGAAACGGTCAATCAATAGGCTGCCGGTCAGAAGACCGATCGTGACGATGACGACAGCGAGTCCTGTACCAACGAGCGGAACGATGAAGGCATTACCGGCAACGAACAACGCACCGATCAATCCCCCGATCCAAATCCAAGCAGGTAAGGGTTGCGAACGATCGATGTGCCATTTCGTTCGGAGGATCAGATTCAGTAATAACAAGGTGATCGTACCGATGACGAATGAAATCAAGGCACCTTTGACGGCTGACCCGAGAACACTACCGAGATGACCATTGATCGCTGTCTGGGCAGCACTCATCATACCGGTTAGAATTCCGAGCAGACGCCAGATAAACAATGAGTTTTCTGATGATGTCATCTGTTGCTTGCGCCGTCGTGCGAAATAGTCACCAAGCGCGACCGTTCCAACGACACCGAGTAACACAAGCACTGCGCCGATGACTCGTGTCAGTGAGAGTGAGGTGACCGTTGACTCAAACAATCCGAAATGATCGATCAACAGTCCCATGATGACCTGACCGAAAATGGGCATGATGACCGTTTGTACGCCTCCGAGTCGCGGAAACAGCAGGATGTTCCCAGTCAAATAGATGACGCCAAGCAGTCCCCCACCCCAAATCCAGAACGGTTCATCGGCAGTAGCCATAAGACCTGTGAGATTCCCATCGACGACCAACACCAGAATCAGTAAGAAGAGTGAGCCGATCGAAAAGGAAATCAGCGAAGCGAGGAACGGCGAACCGACAACGCCCCGCAGCCGTGTATTAACACTCGTTTGAACTGGTACGAGCAGACCGATGATAAATCCAATGATGATAGCAAGCATACGAGGACCTCCTTCTTCATGTGCCCCTTCATCATACGGCAGTCGAACACGCTGAAGCGACCGGAATGCTCAAAAAGGAGCCGGTGCATCGACCGGCTCCACGGATTAGATCTTTTTCCACGACTTCGGATACATCCGCAGTTCCTTCTTCGTTGGATGCTCAGCATCGAGACGTTTTCCGTTTCGTTCAAGCAACATATCGGATACGAGCAAAACAATCGCAAGAACGACATAGACAGTAAAACTGAGGAAGAATGGCAAGTCGAATACGATGATCAGCGGGAAGAATAATCCCATTAAGATGACGAACAAAAAATCGGTCACATACTGCCATTGAATGATTTTTTTCATCTGTGGTTCTACCGTTAATGCCATATCACGTTCGACTTCTTGCGAGTGAATCCGCGCAATCCACACTAGTGCTACAAGTAAAAAGAACAATGGCCAGTACACGTCCCGATTGGCGACGACTAATAAGATACTGACGCCGTACAGCAACGAGCTGTATAAACGTGGTTTGACGAGTTGACGCTTTTCTTCTTGAATGAACGCGATGCGCTCGGCTTTCGTTTTCATCTAAATCCCCCAACTGATGTGACGTATCTTTTTAATCTGATCGAACCGTCCGTGATCGACCGATGTACTCGACTTTATTTTGAAGTACACGATACATCCGGTATTCTCCCGTCGGTGCCGACTTCAGCTGAACGGCAATCTGATGACGTCGTGATTTCGATGATTCGGACGCTACGAAGTAAGGTTTGACTGATGCGATATCATCACGTCCGAACTGCTTCGTCACGTGTCTTACGACTTGCACTTCAACAATCTGTTCATAGGTCGCATCCCGTTCATCTGCGATCATCCACCAGCCGACACCGCTAATTACTATGAGTAATAGAATCGCCCCGATCGTTTTTCGCATTTCGATCCCCCCGGTTCTCGTGCCCTTACTTACTGTTTCAATTCGTGAACGAGGTTTTCCTGCTTTCGTCGGGTGACGAACCAAGCAATGCTTAGGACAAGCACTATCAAACCGGCAATGGTTCCGGCAATCGTCGGTACGTTAAAGTAAAATGCCCCCCTATCATCGATCCGTGTCACGAAGAAAGTCGCACCAAGACCACTAATCAGCCCAAAGGTGATGCCACTCCCAACGAATAAGAGCATTTGAATGAGTGTCAGCTGACGGAGCTTGTTCCGTGTCAACGCAATCGTTCGTAGCAAGGCATACTCGCCTCGTTTTCCACTCACGAAACTGAGTAAGGCGTTCGCAAGTCCGAACCAGACAGATCCACTCATGACGACAAGCGCAATCAAGAAGACGAACCAGCGTTCCGTCGTTTGTTGCTCCGCATCGCGAAGCGCGTCAGATAGTCGATTCACTTGCAATGTCGGATAACTTTCTGTGATCTCTAATAATGTTGTGGTCACTTGAGTCTTTTTTAACTCGGACGGAACGTCGATAAAGACATTCAAGATGTGATCGTTTGGTTGCCGCAGTTGCTCGTTCCGCCAATCCACGAGGACGTCTGGTGCTATCTTCTTTTCAATTCCAACGATTCGGAATTGACCGACCGAAACGCTTCGTTCTTGTTCCCCGTCCCATCGCCCGAGCGGCAACGTATCACCTTTTTCGAGACTATGTTTTTTAGCGAAGGTCCGTGAGACGATGATTCCTTCTGTGTCACTCGTCTGCTCTCCCTCTAAGACGTCAAGACGACGATAGTCCGTTACTTCGTATTCGATCGAGACATCTTCTTGAGACGATTGATATTCGAGTGAATTTCGAGACGACAGGAAGGTCGCTTTTGCGCCAGGTAGGTCCGTTTCAATTTGTCGAATCAATTGTAGCGGGTCTCCTTGCGATCCTTCATCTAAACGACTCTTTAAGACGACCTCCGTCGGATATTGGCTGATGATGTACTTCCGTTCGTTTTGTTGCACCGTCTCAAGGAATGTCGAGCCGATGACGACGATGATCATCAAGACCTGAACAATCAGCATCAACCAGGCATTTTTCCGAAGTTGCGGTAACACGCCCCGGAAGGCGACGAAACTTGTCGGTCCCGCTAACCGACGAACGATCGGTTCCGCTCGATGCAGCACTCCCTTCAAGAGGAGTGGCGTCGCAAGATACATCGTCAGTAAAAAGGCGACGGTTGCACCGAGCCAGGCGATTGCCCGTGCCCCCTCCGTACTGGCAATCACTTCAGCGAACAACACCAAACTGACGGTCAATCCACTACTGAACAGGACGAGACGTTTTCGCCGGGTCGGTCGTGACGCCGTTTTCAGATTTTCTCGCAAGACGTGGAGTGGTAACACATCCCGTTTTCGATAAGCCGTACTCGCGAGCAACAGCAGAATCAACAAGGCACTACCGAACGTTACGAGCATCAAGAATGCTCCCTGTTCGATCATGAGGGAGACGATCATTTTACCCTCTGTCGGCCATACGAGTTGACCGAGTAACGGGAAGCAAATACTGCCTAGAATCGTAAGCACCGTGCCCGCTAAGACAATCAATCCAGATTGAACGAAGAACAGCTGAAACAGTTGCCGTGTCGTCGCCCCAAGCGTCCGCATGATGGCAAATTGGACAGCATGTTTACGTAAATACAAGTCGAAATTCGCCATCAAGATGAAGGCGGACACGACAAGGATCAGTACTGACAAGATTCCGATGTAACCGTTCAGCGCCGGTGAGAGCGTTTGCCCTTCCGAAAATTCAATCCGGAGCTTCGGATTCGCTTTGACGAGTGTATCGGCATAGTGGACGAGATCCGCCTCTTTTTTTAGATTGAGCAAGACGGCTTTCGTTTCGATCGGATGATACTTCTTCAGATCAGCATACGAAAGAAAGACTTGATCTTGCGTAGCTTCAGATGTTGTCGCACTTGGTAAAATCTCACGGATTCGATACGTCGCTTCTCCGACGCGAAGCGTTTGCCCGACACTACGATCAAGCGACGTCGCGAGTCTAGCTGACACGATCGCTTCTCCCTGTTTCAAATCGTTCGTGAAATGATACCGACTTTTCGTCTGGGCATCCGAATGAACTCCTATCATCTCCACGTCGGCCATCGTTTGACCAGCAACGCGCGCTGTCGTCTGTATGATCGACTCTGCGCCCAAGACATCGTGATCCTTTTTAAGTTGCTCAAACACGGACTGATCCGTCCGCTCGTCTTCAGGTGTATATTTGACCGTCAGATCGACTTGACCATATCTTTGTACACGATCTGTCTCGATAGCGGCTTGATTATGTAATAAAAAAATGACCATCGTCAAGACAAGACCAATCGAAATCATGACGCTTCCGATTGAGGTCACTAAAATCATCGGACTTTTACGGTACAGTCGGTGGGAAAGACGGAAGAGATGTTGTCGTTTCATACAGCCCCACGAATTGCTCGTATGTCTCTAAGATCGGCGCCACGTCTCCGGTTGACAGCTGATCGGCAACGATCTGTCCGTCATGGAAATACAGCACACGTTTCGCATGAGCAGCTACGGTCGCATCATGAGTCACGAGCAGGATGCTCGTTTGTTGTTCGCGATTGAGTTCTTGAAGCAACTGCATGATTTCAGCAGATGTCTTGAAATCGAGGTTCCCCGTCGGCTCATCCGCTAAGATGATCGGTGGTCGACTAATCAAGGCACGTGCAATCGCGACACGTTGTTGTTGTCCTCCCGACAGCTCTTGCGGTCGATGATTGTTCCACTTCGTCAGTCCGACTCGTTTGAGCCAAGTGTCTACCTCTTGATTGATCGTTTTATCATCCATCCCCTTCAGCATCAACGGTAAAGCGATGTTCTCCTGAACCGTCAAGTCATCGAGCAGGTGAAACGATTGAAAGATGAACCCGATGTGTTGCTGACGGTATAACGTCGCAGCAGGCTCAGTGAAGATGTCGCGTTGCCGTTTTTCCTTTAAGGTCAACGTTCCGCCGGTTGGTGCGTCAAGCGCTCCCAGGATATTCAACAGTGTACTTTTCCCGGAGCCACTCGTTCCCATGATGGCGATGAATCCTCCTTCCTCTAACGTAAAGCTGACTTGTTTTAATGCATGGATTGTCTCCGTTCCACATATGTAGGTTTTTGATAACCGTTCGACTTCTAATAAATCTGACACGCATATCCCTCCTTAGTTATTCCGTCTTTATCATAACCATAATAAGGATGATTTAGAAGTAAATGCAAAAAACTCCTCATCTAAACGACGAGGAGTTACTGGTTATTGTCGGACATATTTTAATGGTATCAAATCTTCAATCCGGACTTTCGTCAACTGATCGTCGATCGTCAAGAGGACAAATGCGTCCGGTGCATAGTCGGAAATCAATTCGCGACACATGCCGCACGGACTGACGACACGAATCGTTCGGTCCGCCTCATCCGAATAGGGATGTCGGACGGCGACGATCGTCTCAAAATCCGTCAATCCATCCGTGATGGCGGAACCGATCGTGATGGCTTCCGCGCACACCGTCACCCGTCCGATATAGGCTTCGACATGAACACCCGTTTTTGTCGCGCCATCTTTTGTCCGCAACGCAGCTGCGACGTGATGTTTATCGTCAGCGTAACGGCTTTGAATCGTTTCAGTTGCTAGTTCGACCAGTTGCAGGTCAGCTTCTGTAATCGGATAAGTCTGCATAATGTGCTCCTTACATGTCTTTTTTCTTATAGGTCAAACCGATGAATTGTGCTTTTTCATTGAACAGTCGACGGTAGGATAGAAAACCAACGAGGACCGATGCCATCGCCGCCGTCGTCAAGATCAGGAATAGAATCAATAGTTGATAAAGGACTGCTTCCATCGGATCCGCGCCACCGATGATCAACCCACTCATCATCCCTGGCAGTTGGACGAGGCCCATCGTTTTTTGCGCTTCAATCGTTGGAATCATACTTGTCCGGATCGCGCCTTTTAAGCTCGTATCAATCGTTGTCTTCGCATCTCCACCAAGCGAAAGAATCAGTTCGATGATCTCGTCGCTTCGTTCGACCTCGTCCTTGAACTTATTAAGAAACAATAAGGACAAAATCATACAGTTCCCAATGACCATCCCGCTGATCGGAATGACTTGCTGGGCTTCGAACGGAATGATTCGTAACCCGAGCAAAATGCCCATCGTCAATGCTTCGACCGCAATCAATGTCAACAAGATGATCCACTGGATCCCGGGAATCCCGTCCCCTTTACGGATGACGTTCAGTGTCGCTGCACCGATCATCAACAGAATCATCAGTAACATAAAAATTGGACTGCCGCTTTCAAAGACGAACGTCAGAATATAACCGATGATCAAGAGTTGAACGATTGATCGAACGGTTGCGATGAGGATGTCCTTCTCTAGACCAAGCCGTAACGTCCGCGCTAAGACGAGGGGGATCAAAATGAAGATGAGCGAAGTCGCCAGTTGGAGGTAACTCATACCGATACCCCCTTCAAGAACGCTTGTGTCTCTGCTTGACCACTTGAAACGAGTTCTTTAAAAGCACCAGACTCAATCAATCGACCGTCTTTTAAAAACCAGACGTCGTCGCTAACCCGCTTGGCTTGCTCTAAGTCATGCGTAATCCAAATGATTGTCGTCTGTAACTTCTGCTGTAGATCAAGAATCAGCTTCTCAATTTCTTGTACCATGCGGTAATCGAGACTTGCCGTGATTTCGTCGAGCAACAGGACGTCCGGACGATTGACGAGTGTCCGTGCGATTCCGAGTCGGCTCCGTTCGCCACCCGACAAATCTTTGACCGGTCGTTCAAGTTCGACGGATAGGTCGACTTGTTGTAGCAAGCGTTCCGCCTCTTCGCGCGGTAACGATTCACCGAAGATTGATTTCGGTAAATTGATATTATCGTAGACGGTACCTGGAATCATCGGCGCACTTTGGAACGCCATTCCGATCCTTTTGCGGACATCGAGCAGATTCATCTGCTCAAGTGGTTTGCCTCGAAAACGAATTTCGCCGCGATCGGGAGAAATCAGTCCATTGATATGTTTCAATGTCGTCGATTTCCCGGCACCACTCGGTCCGACGAGCGTCGTAATGACACCCTCACGGAACTCACCCGTTATTTCGTGTAAGATGTGTTGATAGCTGACTTCGTGAAACGTAAGAATTGACATACCGTGTGTTCACCTGACTTTCTACAAGTTTCGGGTAATGCTCCTGTAGTGTTGTACCCGAAAATCCGTCACGTTAGTACGTCAAGCGACACTTCCTTACGAGTGGATGATCTCTCCGGCAAAATCATAAGGTACCGTTCGACCAGCAAAGAGCGATTCTTTTGATGCTTCCGGTAAATTGAGGTGTTTGAACGCTTCTTCACGATCCATCCAGACGAGTCCGGAAATTTCTTCTGGAACATTCGTCTTTAATTGACCGGAAGTGATTTCTCCCGCGAAGAAGAAAAAGAGACAATGTTCCCCCGCTTGCGGGAAGAATGCTTCTGCAAGATGGACGATGTCACTTGGTATGATTGTAAATCCTGTCTCTTCCAGAACTTCACGCGTGATTGCCGTATGTAGCGTTTCGTCGCGCTCGACTGTCCCACCGGGCAATGTATAGTAGTCACCGTGATCGCCACGGTTCTCGACCATCAATAATTGATCGCCGGTTTCATTAAATAATGTCGCATAGACGATGTTTTTACGGATATTCATGTTCGTCCTCCTATCGTTTTGTACATCTGCTATTTCTGATCAAAGCGTGTTGTTTTTATTATGTCTTTTCTAGCTCATTTGTCCAAATTTCAATTTGACCCTGTAGGAACGCCATCAACTCTTTCATTTCCGCATCACTTGGTAAGAAGGATACGCCCGCTCTCGCATAGACGGTTTGGATCGAATGGGTTTGACTAAGCGCTAAAGCTGCGATGAAATCTTTCAGCGTTTGGTCAGGGTCTTTCGTGAAACGGTGATAAACCTGGAGAGCGGCGATTTGAGCAATCGCGTACTCGATGTAATAAAAAGGTGTCTCAAAGAGATGGATGACACTCATCCATGCGTGACCTTTCCAATCGGGTGTTTCCGACCAATCAATGACGTCCGTATCGTATGATTCTCGGAGATCGGCATAATAGGCATGTCGTTCTTTTGGATCATGACCCGGGTGAGCATAGAGCCATGATTGAAAACGATCGACGATGATCGTCTCGGGTAAGAACTCGACAATGGAACGAATCTGTTCCAGTTTCGCCCGGGCAACGTCTTTTTTATCCGAAATCACCTGATGCCATTCGTTCATCGTCAACAACTCGAGCGACATGGCAGCGAACTCCCCTACTTCGAGCGGAATCGGTTGTAGTCCGTCGTACGTTTCTTTCATCGCTTCATGATGGACGGCATGGCCGATCTCATGCATAAAGATGACGAGATCATCGAAGGTATGGATGCGATTCATGAATAAGAACGATTGTTGTTCGACCGGTAAATACTCACAAAACCCTCCGCCTGCTTTGTTCGACCGGGCATCGATATCGAGATGATTTATCTGTCGCATGTCTTTTAATACTTCAGCAAAATAGGGGTGAACGCTCTTGAGGATGGCTTGAGTCTGATCTAAGAATGAAGTATCGGAATCGGTCACGTGATGATCAATCTGTGTATAGGCCGATTGCCGGACGTCCCACGGATGGAGCGCATGTTTGCCGAGAAACGTTTGTTGTTCGCGCTGAAATTGCCGTTTGACCGGTAGAAATTCGGATTGAATGATGGCGGCGTAGTGATTGACATCTTGACTCGTATAATCGACGCGTCCGAGTTCTGCAAAAGCTAGTTCTTCGAATCCGATCTTACCACTTGCAGTGGCACGCGCTTGTCGTAACTCAACGAGTCGTGAAAACAACGGTTGAATGACGGATTCTTTCATGCGGAATGCTTCCTCAATCGATAAGAGCGCTTGTTTTCGAGTGGATTCATCCGCGTCAAATAAAGCAGCATGCAGATCGGAAACCGCCTCTCCCGATTTTGTCAGCATCGTCGCCTCAATTCGGAGATAGTCTTGAATAAGACAAGCTTCCTCTTCTGTCACACTTGTTGCTCTGAGTGATTGTTCAAAACGTGCTCTCGTTCGAAGTGTGATGTCATCACGCGAGACGAGATCCATTTTTACGGAACGTCTCAACGTATCGAGCTTATCCGATAGCTGCTGACGCCCTTGTTCGTATTCAGAAGTGGTACCGGGGTCTGTGACGTCCTGGAGATACGCGATTTTTTGTTTGAGCAATGTCTCTTCCATTTGGAGAATCGAAGCAATCTGGTGCGTAACATTCTCATCATGATAAATAACGTTATTTACAGATGACTGAGATTTCATCGACGGATTTCACATCTCCTTTCAACTTATTCCAGTATACAGTTTATGCCAACGATATGATTATTTTACGAATAAATGACTATTATATTGTCTTATTTGACTATTATCGTTGTCATAAAGACAATGATAAGTTACATTATATAGGAGGTGAATCCCCATATGAAATCCAGGTTAAAAGAATTACGTGCCCGTCACGGGTGGAATCAGTCTGAACTAGCACGGCGTGCGAACATTTCGCGCCAGACGATCAGCTTAATCGAACGCGAAGAATTCATGCCGTCGCTATTGATTGCTGTCAAAATTTCTCGTGTGTTTGATACGCCGCTAGAAGATATCTTTTATTTCGATGAGGAGGAATTAACATGAACAAGGAAGCAGTCAAGGTCATCATCGCAGCATTACTCGGTGGCATCAGCAGTTATTTCGTCATGTTTGTCCTAAAAAATACCCATTTGTCACAGTTTGAACGATCGCTCTATCTTGATTACATATTCATTGGTCTTTTCGTTATCTTGACGATCTTGACTCTCAGTTACATCGTACGCTATTTGCAAATTCGCCAATTAACTCAACACTCTGTTTCTTCCGACGAAGAGGACGCAATCGATGATCAATTGAATCGATACTATGCAGATGGCATGATGATGGTTCAGGTTTCTACTCTTCTCAGCATCGGGCTCGCATCATTTAGCATCATTGAAAACCAGTTCGGACTTCATTTGATACTGAGCGGACTCTTTTTTATCATCAGTAGTCTTGCCTCTGTTTTTTATCTTAATCTCATGCATCATATATATCCGGACCGTCAGTTCCCGAAGTACTCGGAAACAAACTATATCAAAAAGCTGTTCGCTGCTTCAGATGACGGCGAACGTCACGTCATGTTAGAGGGACTCATCCGTTCACAGTCTTCTTTGCAACTCCTATTGATGGGGATTATCGTCGTATTGGTCGTGTATTCGTATGAGACCGGTCAGTCTCAGATCTTTGCAATCAGCTTATTGATTATCGCCTTGATCTGGAGCAACGCAAAATATTTTCTCCATGTACGCAATCGCTAAAAAGGAGCATTCAGTCAATGGACTGGATGCTCCTTTACATGCCTTCAAAAATCACGATGATTTTGTTGTTGATGGACATCATGCTGGTTCAGTGTATATTCCTGATCGTCGAGCGAGCGATGTTTCGATTGACTCCGCGCTGAAATGAACCAGACGACTCCACCAACGGCGAGAAAGATCGCAATGAAGATCATGGAAACCCTCCTTTAGATTCCTTTTTTACTTTATTCTTCCAACACCCTGGTTTTTCCTTTACGATAAGATAGAAGATATGAATTTATAGGGGGCGTTAGGATGTTCGGCAAAGAACCGACATGTATGCATTGCGGCAAAACGATTGAAGGAAACGAAAAAGTCTACATCCAGATGCGCTATCCGAAACATCGCGGGATGACGGAAGTCAAAGCATACCTAAAAAGCGAAGGACGTTTCATTTGTGAGCAGTGTTTCGCAGAAAAGACAGAGTCAAAGGGGTAAGCATCCATGAATCTGAAAGAGAGTACGATTTTAGTTACAGGAATGACCGGAACGCTTGGCTCTCGTGTTGCGCGACGTTTTCTTGAAGAAGCGCGTGAAGTGCGCGGTTTGTATCGCTCTCAGGAACAAGCGGATCAATACGCTTTCAAAGATGTCCACGCAGTCATCGGTGAGCTCGGTGATCCGGATTCGCTTCTAACAGCACTTCAAGGCGTCGATCTGTTGATTCACTGTGCTGCCTATCTCGGAGATGATCCCGATTTAGCACAGGAAGCAAATGTCACAGGTGTACAACATCTCGCGGATGCTGCGACAAAAGCTCGTGTCAAGCGCATCGTTCACATCTCGACGACTTCCGTGTACGGCGAAGTCGTGAGTGGACATTTTACGGAAACGTCACCACTCCTACCGTCCGAACACGTCTACATTCATACAAAACAGGAATCCGAACGCCTGTTACAGGAAAACACACCCAATTCCGATTTAATCATCTTACGCCCAGGATCAATTTGTGCCGAGAAGCAGTCCTACTGGGGGGATCGTCAAGTCGAGCGGATGAAGGAGGCGGAAGTGATTACCTGGGTGCATCCGGACGATGTCGTCCCGTGGGTCCATACCGATAATCTAGTCGAGATGATCGTCATCGCCGCAAAAAATGCGCATAATGGGGACACCTTTAATGCGATTGATGCGAATCTACCTGAGACGGATTTTCGGATGAAGTTGATCACAGCAAGTGACAAGCCGTACCAAACACCGAATCGTTCGGCGGAATGCGCTACTTTCTCAAACGAACGAATCAAACGACTCGGATATGTTCCGATTCGTACTCCTGAATCAACTATTGAACAGTTGGTCAAATCGTTTTAATAACGAAGAGGCATCGAATCGAGTGATTCGGTGCCTCTTTTTATGCTTATCTTACCGACATCCACTTGATCCAGCGATTCCGGTCGTGCGCTCGTAATTCTTTCATCGTTAAAAGGATTTGTTCTGTTCCAAGTACTCGTTCTGCCTCAAGGATTCCACTTTTCCCAAGTGAGCGATTGAGATTATAATTCAGCCAGTCTAGCTTTCCTTGAACACTGCTATCGATGACGTGCGTCCAGTCGACATCAGGCAAACGTTGTTTTGTCGCGTAACCGTCAAGAAATGCGTTAAATCGAACGCTGTCAAACGTATTGTTTTCCTGCTTCGACCAATAACAGGCTGTCTCGAACACGTCGACGGCTCGATGGATCAGACCCGCAGACTCCCAGTCAATCAGGACTGGACCCGTTGGTGTACAGAGGATGTTCTTTGGATCGAGATCACGATGACTGACGATCCAGTCTACTGGCAGTTGTTTTTGCGCTCCCTGTGCTAATCTTTCTATTCGTTGCAGCTGTTCCTGCTCTTCCATGAATAGCTGCAGCCACTTTGCTTGCTGCCGTTTTCCTTCTTCTAAATGACCGTCCCAATCGATTGAAGTACTCGAGGTATCCGGCTTTAAAAAACCAGTTGTCGCTACCGTAAGTCCATGCAACCGTCCTAATTGAACTCCGATTTGTCGTGCATGTGCCGATCGAAGCTGGTCGGTTGATAACGTCTTGCCATCGATCCAGTCAAACAAAAGGTAATCCGAGCCGTCAATCGTTTGTACCGCTTGGTCTTTGATGCGACGTGCCGGTAATGCTGCTAAGTGAAATGACGCTTGCACGGCGACATCTTCTGACATCTTAAAATTATTTCGTGCTTCAGGGCGTCGCATGATGTCCGGATTCAATCGTTTTAAGACGTAAGATCCAGTCGTCGTCTGTAATCGCCATGTCTCATGCATGAGTCCGCCAGTCAATCGTACAGGTTCGCTAATCATTTGTCCTATTGTAAAACGTTCACAAATCAAATTCATCGTTTGTTGCATCCTATTCTCCATTTCGTTCGTTCCAACCGATCCATGAAATGCTACACTAGTTTTGCATGATTTCATTGAACACGAAGGAAGGTTTTAGTATGAAACAAATTCATCACATCTGCATTCAGACGACGGACTATGCTGCGTCTAAACATTTTTATGAACAACTTGGATTCTCCCTCGTTCAAGAGTCACCTGGTTTTCACGACCGCGCCTTTAACAGCTGGTTACGTCTCGGTGACTTCTATATCGAATTGCAAACACCCAAATCGGGTCAGCCGTTCACTGATTATACAAAACAAGCAGCGGGTCCCGTCCATTTCGCACTTTACGTTGACGACTTGCAAGAAGAAGTAGCACGCTTGGAACGACTCGGGATGCCTTTCCTACCGAAACACGGCGGAAACATCTACTTCGTCGTCGATGGTCATCTCAGCAAATTAAAAGCACCAGAAGGAACAATCATCGAATTACGGGATACGTTTGCGATCTCTTAATTTCGAATCAACCGCCCATAATAAGGCGGTTTTTATATTGTCCAAACCAGTACTTTGTGTTACTATATAGTAGTAGTCATTAATACTAAGTAGCTGATTTATTAAGTAGCGAGGTGAATAATTTGGAAAATATCACAGAATTGCTCAAAGGTATACTTGAAGGATGTGTACTTGAGATCATCAGCCGCGGTGAAACTTATGGTTATGAAATCACTCAACAGTTACGTCAACTCGGATTCTCAGATGTCGTGGAAGGTACAGTCTATACAATCACGATGCGCTTAGAAAAGCAGCAGCTCGTTCATATCGAAAAAAAAGCGTCAACAATGGGACCTCCTCGAAAATTTTATACGCTAAACGAAGCAGGACACGATCGTTTACGTATCTTTTGGGAAAAATGGGCGTTCGTATCTGACAAAATGCAAGAACTGCAGCAGTTAAAACAAGAAGGGAGTACGAGATGATGAGAATATTCGAGCGGATCACCGGTAGTATGGAAGCTAAACGAGAATGGCGGTCGATGGAGAAGCGGGCTAAATCTCTTCCTCCTCGCTACTATGAGGCTTATCAAGCGATTCAACGCTATTTAAATGTCACGGGTGGACTAACGAGCTGGCAAAGTAGTCATCGTGTACTGACCGTCATCCTCGAGTTGATGGAACAAGCCGCCTTCGAGCAAAAACCAGTGACAGATTTCACTGGAGAAAATGTTGCTGCGTTTTGTGATGAGTTAGTGAAGGACTAGCAGTCTTGGCAAACATCGTACCGTCATAAATTGAATGAAACCATTCGTCAGAATTCATGATGACGTATGGAGTAAAGGGATGTGTCAGACACATTCCTTTTTTGTATTCATCAAATCCGTCGATTGACAAATATTAATATGATTGGAAAGAACAGGATTTGCCCTCCTAATGCTAGCAACAGAGCAAATTGAATGTCTTTTATGATCGACAGATTGACGAGAATCAAGATCAAGAAAAGATATCCGATACTTACGAGATAAGCGATATGTCCACTACGGATTTTAATCTCTCCTTGGCGCTCATCATACGGTTCGTTCGGTGAGAAACTCACCGCTGTGATGCGTGAGGCAATACCTGCTAAAACCAGGACGATACCTAGTGTTTTCATTTCTGAAATCTCCATCGTCATGTATATCCCTATTCCAATTAAAGCAAGATTTAACAATATATTTAATCGCTTCATGCTGTTCCCTCCTCGCTCATTCGATTCGGTGTAAAGATGTCTTCGATTCGCCGTTCAAACAGATCAGCTAGTGTAAACGCGAGGTCGAGTGACGGATTATACCGCTCTTTTTCGATGGAAATGACCGTCTGACGCGACACGTTCAATCGTTTTGCCAGTTCGCCTTGCGACCAACCTCGTTCTTCGCGCATCTCCTTGACCTTATTTTTCATGATTTCACCTCGTAGTCCCACTATATGTAAATAACACACTACTTGTCAAGTTTCCTTTACACCCTCTTCATACGCTCCCACATGATATACCGATTGTCTCTCCCGACCTGAATCAATCCCGCTTTTTCGAGTACTCGGATTGATGCTTGATTCGTCGACTCCGTCTTCGCAAGTACCCCTGTCACTTCCGTTTGTTCAAACGCCCATTCAATCAATGCTTGAACTGCTTCCGTCGCAAACCCTTGATTGAGATACGCTGGTAACAGACCATAACCGATTTCGACCGCTTGTCGTATGTCCGGCTTCCCCTTGAATCCGATATCCCCGATTACTTAACCATCCTTTGTCATGACGAGCCAGCTGCACCAGTATAATGAGGAATCTGACGCTATTGACATCAAATGCTGCTGAACTTCCGGTCCGTTATCGTAGTGCTGTTGTTGTAAATGTGTCACGTCATTCGCTGTACACGGATGAATCGTCAATCGCTTTGTTTGAAGGGTTATCATTACTTTGTCTCCTTTTTTAGGTTTGCCACCACTGTTGTAGGTAACGTTGGATATACCAACAAACGATAAAAAGACTTGTTGCACCGAGTACACTGTAAAAAACAGGAATACCTAAGCGGATCAATCCATATAAGACGGCAAGCAATAAGAACGTCGCTGGTAATCCGAGTAACACACTCTTTAAGAATGTACTCAGTTCTGCCCGTTCACTTCCCTGTTTAACGAGCCAGGCAAAACTGATCAGACTGACGACGGGCAATGCAGACAACACACCACCCAGTGACGGTGAACGCCGAGCGACTTCCGTGACGAGACCGATGACCAGTGCGCTCGACAGCACTTTAACGAGAAAAGCAGTCATCTGCCGCCTCCCGCAACAATCGAAACGCCTGTTCAATCGCCTGTTGGTCTGTTTTTGACATCGTAGCAAGGACTTGATTCAACCGTTCAGGATCGAGTTCCGTATGACGACGAACGATTGTATCCCCCAAGTCTGTCAAACCAATTGTCACTTGGCGCTGGTCTTCTAGATTCCGTTTTTTTTCGATATAGCCTAATCCCTCCAACTTTTTGACGTGCTCAGACGTCGTATTATGTGAGAGGCGAAATGCCTCGGCAATCTGCTTGATCGTCGGATTCATCGCAAATTGGATGTATTGCAAAATACGCACACTTTGGTGAGACAGGTTTTCTTCGAACCGTGGATGTAATTGATAATAAATTTTTGCAAATTCAGCTGAAATCATAATGCTCCCCCTTATATCGTATAATCCGAATATATCGTAAATTACGATATATAACCAGAGAAAGAGGTATTTTCATGAAAAAAGTGTTAGCTACTATCGTATTGGTCATTCTTTTTCTCAGTGGATGCTTAGCGGAGACGACGATGACAACGACGGACCTCATCGCGGCGGAAGCCATTGAACAAGATCAAGACGTCATCCGCTTGAACGATCGCGTGTACCGACTAGATCAGGTAGTAACCGTCTCGAGTCTTTCTTTGACTCCTGGTCCACGTGTCCAAAAAATAGCATCCGAAAAGACGCTCAAGGACGGCATGGCAACTCGTCTTAAGAGCGGTACGGTCATCTATCAAGAAAAAGATGATACGATGTTTTTATATGTGCAGCGAAACAAGAAGTGGTATCGCTATCAATCCATCCCTGAAGGATGAGGAGGAGGAAGACAGATGAAGTATCCAACGACATTGGGCACGAAAAATGGCTACATCCACAATCCAACTTCCGCTGAAGCGATTCCTGTCCGTTATCGTGCCGTGATTCAGGACGTCGTCGCCTATGTACAAACCTTATCCGCGTTTCATGGCGTGTACTTGTATGGCAGCGTCGCCAAAGGAACGGCGCGTTCCTTTGAATCCGACCTCGATTTTACACTGATTTTGACAGAGCCGTTGACGGAAGAAGAACACATGCAGTTAGATGAACGGACAGAAGACTGGTTGAAGGACTATCCATTCGTCACCAAAATCGATTATGACATCGGTCTGCTTGGCGACGTCATACGGGATGACGAAGCACTTCGTTGGGGCGTCTGGTTGAAATCCGTCAACTTGTTTCTGGCAGGCGAAAATCTCCAAAGTCGATTTCCGTCCCTTCGTCCGACACGCGCTCTTGGCTTCGCATTAAACAGTGGGCTATCCGAGCAGTTGAGGTCTGATCTATCACGTCTAGAGAAAGGGCAAGTCACCTTGCTTGATTCGGATTCGATCGTGAAACGGATTGTTCGGAGCGCCTATCACCTCATCTTAGAGGAAGATCAAAGCTTCGTGCATGACCTCGAGACACTCCGCCCGATCCTGCTTCATTATTTCCCTGACGAACCGCGCTTTTTGTCACTGTTCGCCGCATACGATACAGACCAAATCGTTTCGCTAGAAGATGTCCACTACTTTGTGGACTGGTTCGCGTCTCGAATGCCGGACGAATCAATTCTTTAATCGAAACAGACCAGTCCACAGTCCAGCATGACCAAATAATGCCTCTGGATTGTCGACGGGTTTCATTTCCGTTAGTTCGATGACGTCGAATGCATCGAATATGGAGAGTAATCGCTCTTTCGTATAGCCGAGTCCGCCTTGGAGACTATTTTCTTGATAGACTTCCCAGTCTGTCAACGTCGCCCCGCCAAGCGGACCGCCCGCAACAAAACACGTTAATCCGAAATATCCTCCTGGTCGCAACATCTCCTTCATTCGCGTCACGTAGGTCAAACGTCGATGTGGCGCCATATGGTGAAAACAGCCTGAATCGTAAATGAAATCATATGTATTCTGTTCTGTCGTCTCTAGAAAATCTTGCTTTCGAAACGCAACGTGCGCTCCAGTCTGTTGTGCTTGTTCCGTTGCCCATTCTAACGCGGTTGATGAGAGATCCAGTCCTGTCATCGAGAAACCGTGTGCTGCGAGATAGATCGCATTTCGCCCCTGTCCTGTTCCGAGATCTAACGCGTCACCTGGCGAGATCCAGCCCTGTTCGACGTAGCGAACTAAGTTCTCGTCAGGAATGTTTTTAAAAAACGGGATCGGTTTCGTCCGATCTTCATAAAACTTGTCCCAAAACGGTTCTGGTTCACGCAATCGCGCATCAAGCATCTTTAAAATATCCTCCATCGTATCAATCGTCTGTGTTTCTGTCATTGATCAGTTCCCCCTCTTTTCTTCTATAATATTGTATTCGTGTTCAACCTCTTATTTTCCTGTATTTCTCGGATGAAAATGCGCTATTTTTCTTACCTTACGATATTGTTAGTATGTTCTCGCAATCGCCCATGCTACACTAGCCTTTAATTGAAACAACCATTCAAAAGGGAGATATCTTGCATGCGTCAACATCCGACTTCCACTTCCACCTTAGCAACGGATGAGAAGATCATCCGCTTGATTCAAGGTCTTCATCAAATGCACCATTCACCTATGAAAGCTACCCATTATCAAAAGTTAGCAGCTCAACTTCCTTATCCTTCTCTTGAAGAGATCAATGCCCGATTCGGTTCGTGGGCACACCTGTTAGAACGAGCTGGAATCGTCAAGACTTCCCATTTATCGACGAAAGAACGCATGACGTTAAACCGTCCCGCCGCGGTTAAGCGAACGAAACGGTGGTCGATCGAAGAGAGCGTCGCCTTTTATGTCGCACAAAAAGGAACGAACATGACGATTCGCTCCTACACAGAATTACGAGATTTACACCCAGAGATGCTAAGCGCAAATACGATCATTCGTCGTTTCGGCACGTGGAAAAATGCCTTAGCGCACTTCGACCTCACCTCGAACGGCTTCTTCACCGATCAAGACTGCTTAGACGCTCTTCAACAAGCTGCAGCCACACATGGACCACTTCTGACGAGTCAACAATATGCTAAGTGGGCGCGTGCGCATCAAGCACCTTCACTGACGTTGTTGATTGAACGCTTCTCCAGTTGGCGCGAAGCTTTACGTCGTCTCGAAATCGAATAAAAAGGATCGTGCCCGCTGATTGATTCGACGGGACACGATCCTTTTTGATTATTGTGTTGGCAATCGTAAGAGCTCATGATCCGCCCCTTCAGCGCATTGGCGTAACGTATAGACCGACTGTTCCTTCTCGCTTGTCTTGACGAGTCTCTTACAGACTTCGTTTTTACGATCATCGTCTGTTGTACCGAATTGATCACGCGATGAATCAGACGTGTATTGATACGACTTTCCATCATACTTGACGTCATACAATACTGGGTCTCCTTCAGTCGTAAATGCCGTGATGCGGATCTGATCTGATTTGCCTTGCGTTGACTTCTTTAAAAAGGACTCGAATCGGTCGCTGTTCGTAACATCATTCTGGACGATGATGTCGCCATTCTCTTTCGCCTCTTCCAACGTATATTTTCCACAACCGGCTAAACAAAGCAGACATACTATAAGACCGAGCTTCCGCATCCTTCACCGACTCCTTCTCAACGTTTCGTTAATAAGCGATCAAGGCGATACAGTTGCGACGTAAAGCCCTCCTTCATCCCCATACCGAGCACTTCTTGCAAGGCTGCTTCTGTCTCATAGGTCGACTCGAAGACAATCAACGTCGTCTCCCCGAGGTCGAGGAATGTCGTGACATTTTCGCTACCCGGTAAATGTTCAGAGATCGCCCCTGACGCGTCCGAGAAATAATCGGCATGACTATACGTGTTCGGAGAATCGATGTGTCTGAAAATCGCTTTCCCCCACGACTCCATGCCGTAAAAGTCACCTTGCGCCGGATCAACACAGCGCATGCAATAATGCCATACACCACCTGGTTGAAACTCAAACGTCTTGATCATCGTCTCCCAGCCTTCCGGTCCCCACCACGCTTCGAGTTGCTCTTTTTCTGTGAATGCAGCAAAGACATTATCTCGAGGAGCCTCACATGTCCATTCCATTCGTAAAGTCTTCCCCTCAATCGAGGTCTTCAATTCCTTTTTCATTCGTCCCGTCTCCCTTCACGTTCGACTGAATCTGCTTCAAATGTGCGTCTAGACGATGCATGCGGGCTTCCATTTGTGCAAGCGAGTTGCTCCACATGACGAGCTCTCGAAACGTTTCTGGGCGAAGGCTATACAAGCGACGATTCGCCTGCCGTTCGACAGTGATTAGTTCCGCGTCAAGCAACAGCTTTAAATGCTTCGAGGTTTGCGGTTGGCGTAAGTGTAGTTGTTCAGCTAACTCATTGACGGAGCGAGGACCATTTCGTAACGCTTCGATGAGTTGAATCCGTGTCGCGTCTCCGAGAGCTGAGAATCGTATTGGTATCCGATCATTCATATCCGTTCACCTCTTTATTTTATATATTCCCAATTTAGAATATTCCAAACTAAGAATATAAAAAATGCAAAATGATTGTCAGATGCGTTCAAATGGCGTAAGTTCTAAACAACCTGTATGAAAAGAGCGTGAACCAATGAAGACCGAATGGATGGAAGCATTCCTCGTCACCGCGGAGACCGGCAGCCTGACGAAAGCAAGCGAAGTACTGCATATGACGCAACCGGCGTTAAGTAAACAAATCAAAAGTCTTGAGAGTGCACTCGACGTCTCGTTGTTACACCGTTCGGCACATGGTGTCACGTTGACGACTGCTGGCGAAATCGTCTTTGAAGAGAGTCGTGAACTGCTTGACCGGATCGATCAGATGAAACGACGAATCGGTACGATCGACGAACGGACGACACTGACGCTCGGATCATGGCCAAGCGTCGCGATGACGTATCTCCCCCGTCACGTCTCGCGTCAAGCGACGGCCCCGGATCTTAAGTTGAAGACGGCGCATACGACGATCGATTTGATGCAAGGTCTTGAAGAACGCCGATACGATGCTGTCTTACTCGACGATCGTCACCATGTCCATCCGTATCATACGACCCATTTGTATACGGAGAACTTTTTACTTTATGTCCATCAAGACGATGAACGATTCACAGGCTGTACGTCTGTGGCGTTTGAGCAAATTCGTGACGCCTCTTTCTTGTCGCTTCCGATCGATTGCGATTCGACGAACATCCTAAAGGACGCGTTCATCGAGCGAGGTGCCGTCTACCAAGCAGAAAACGAGATGGAATTCGGTTCAAGCGTCCTCGGTTTCATCCGTGCAGGGCTCGGTATTGCCCTGTTGCCGGAGATTTTCCAAGACGGACTATCCCCAGAAATCAAGACGTTACCGGTCGACGGGTTTGATGTCGTCCGTGAATTGTCACTCGTCTCACGGGACGCCTCTCATCATGCGATTCTGCTTGATTTACTTGGTCAGTCGCGCTGAAGGTGCACTTGTAGTTCATGCCTCAGCCCATCGACTTGATCTTGTGAAATCGCCGAATCCGGTGTGTCACCGTACCGGACGAGATGGTAGATCGATGGATCAAGCGTGACATCAATCCGTTGTAACCATTCGCCGACCGTCTCTTCGGAGCGGCGGCGTTTTTGTCGTGTCAGTTGCCGATCGAACGTTTGTAACAGACGGCGAATCTCTGACTCTGATTCTTCACCAACAAGTGTTTGTCGTGTCGAACGATTTGGGGAAAACACCGGCGGCGGCTGCATTAAATCGTCGATTACATTCTCTCGTTTGCGTCGTTTTCGCAAACGCTTCAAGAAATAACGCACACTAAAGATGACAATCAGTAGTATGACAAGACCGATGACGCCGTAAAAGGTAGCAACACCTAAGGCATCCTTATCCGCAAATCCCCCGCTTTGGATGTCCATTTTTTGCTTGGTCGGTTTTCCTTCTTCTTTCCCGCCTCCATCAACCATAAATCGGGCTTGATAGGTTGCCGGATCATAAAAGAAATAACGATAAACTTCTGTACCGACTAGTTGAATAGCAGCAAGGCTCACGAGTGCTATACATAATGTCACAACTAAACCACGCTTCATCTCATCCCTCCTTTTCAATATTTTACCATCTCTACTTTACTATGGAGTGATTTTTCTTTCTTTTCAGTCAATTTTTCATTAGAGTAAGTGATGACTCTCAATAAAAGGACGTGACATCATGTATCTTCCAAGTTTTTCGTTAACCGATCAGACATTTCTCATCACAGGAGCTGGTCGAGGCATCGGACGTGCACTCGCCATCGGGATGGCAGAAGCCGGTGCCGACATCATTCTCGTCGCCCGGACGGAACGCGATTTGAAGGAGACGGCACAAGAAATCGAACGACTCGGTCGAACGGCTTACATCTTCCCGTGCGACATCACTGACCGGAAACAAGTCGTCGAGACGGTAGCTCGTGCTTACGAACAAGTACCGCAGATTGATGGGCTCGTCAACAATGCTGGAATGAACATTCGTTCGAAGGCACTCGATGTGACGGAAGACGAGTGGGAAACGATCCAGCAGACCAATCTGAAATCTGCTTTCTTCTTTGCTCAAGAAATTGGGAAACGGATGCAAGAGACAGGTGGAAGCATTCTGAACATCGCCTCGGTTGCTGGTCACGTCGCCTTACGGACCGGCGTCGTGTATGCGACGACGAAAGCGGCAATGATTCAGATGACGAAAGTACTGGCGCTTGAATGGGGACCACGAAACATTCGTGTCAATGCGATCGGACCGTGGTATTTTAAGACACCATTAACGGAACCATTGCTGAAAGATCCTACATACCTGCAAGAGATCGTTGACGTGACACCGCTCGGTCGGGTCGGTGAATTAGAAGAACTGGTTGGACCAGCTGTCTTCTTATCGTCTGCTGCTGCCCGTTACGTGACCGGGCAAACGCTTTATGTCGATGGTGGGATGACGATTAAAGGTTTTTAAGACAGAAGAAGACGGATGCGCATCTGTCCATCCATCTTATCGTATCTGAAAGGAGCTTCATCATGTCAAAACGGATTGCACTCGTCTCTTGGTGGCTCGCGTGGCGCCGGACGTGGCATCGCCTATGCCTTAGGTGACGCCGGAATGATCGTTTACGTCACGGGACGAAGTACGAATGAACAGACGACGGATCATCGAAGCGAAACGATCGAAGAGACGGCTGCTGGTGTCACGGCACGCGGCGGACTCGGCATCCCGATCGTTTGTGACCATACGAGTCTTGACGATATCGATCGTCTGATTCAGCAGATCCAGCACCGCCATGGTCGAATTGACCTCCTCGTCAATTGTGTGTTCGGTGGTTCGGAAAGCCACTTACCGTCTGGAACCGGACGACGGTTTTGGGAGCGACCACCGGAACATTGGGACGCGATGATGTCTGCCGGTCCAAAAGCGTACTTGTGGACGATTCGAGCCGCGATGCCATTACTGCAACAGAGTCCAGCTGCGCTCGTCATCAATCTGACGTCATTCACTCCAGATCAGGTGTCTGGAAACCTCTATTATGATTTGGCGATGCAAACGATTAATCGAATGACACACGTCATGGCACTGGAGTTAGCTCAGACGACCATTTCTGTCATCGCGCTGTGCCCCGGTTTTATGCGAACGGAACGGGTCGTCGATGCTGGATTCGCGAGTGCCGCGACTGAATCGACGACCTATATCGGACGAGCCGTTACAGCGCTGATGGCGGATGACGATGTTAGCCGTTATTCTGGACAAGCCATCTTCGTTGCCGATCTCGCGAAGACCTATCACTTTACGGATCAGGACGGAACGCAGCCACTACCTTTTTAATTACTTTAATCGATGAATTAACTAGTTTTCAATCACTCACTTCCGTTCCGGTCGTGCTGGATCAAAGACTTCTTTCGCATCAAAGAATGGATCGAGTATGCTCGTATTTCCAGCAACTGCTTGACGTAAACGAATCCCATCAACGTTGATTCGAGCTTGGCGGAAGTAGTCGGGTCCAACTTGCTTCCACGCATGTTGACTCGCATCGACATTGAAGAAATAACGGAAACCGCTATCGATGAGCAAACGATATTTCTCACCCGAATACTCATGCCAATCCCCGACATCACTGCCATATGGATAAATCAGTTGCGTCGTTTTTCCGATCAGCGGAGCAACGTCCTGTTTGTAGCGTTTAAGATCCGCGCGAATCGTCGTGACTGATTCTTTCCCGACCCAAATATGTCCGTACGTATGACTCGCGAACTGCCAGCCATCCTTTTTTAATGCGACGGCGGTCTGTTTCGCTTGTTTTCGTGCCGTTTCGACCTGTTTATCGTGTCCGTATTGGTTGTAGGAGGAACGATACCCGAGCACCCCATTATAAACTGTAATACCGAGCAACCCTTTTGCTCCTTTATAGGAAAAGTCAGGATGCGACTGGACGAACGCTTCGACGATCGGTACGAGATCATAAGCACCATCGGGTTTTCCGACCATCGTGTTGACGATTTTGCCATCCTTCACTTTTAAATTCTTCGCAAATCCATCGCCTTTCATGTATTCGTAATAATTGACATCGTCCTGCGAAAGCACGAGCGGGTGTTTTCCTTTTGGTAAACGGACGGGTGTCTCGACGATCTTCCTGTTCACCTCTTTTGCTAAATCTGTTGGTCGGACGAGTACGTAGTTGTTTTTGTACAACGCATCTAAAATCCGTTCGAACTCCTGTTGTGTCACCATGTAATCATCGTATCCCGCTTCCTTCCGGTCGCCATCAAATGCTTGGTTTGGATCAGCAATCAATGAATGGAAAAAGAGATGTGGCACAGGTTTCGTCACAGGCAGGAGCGCCTGCTTTTTCTGTTCGTATTCCTCTTCCCTCTGTTTCGTCTCTTTTGCGCGGACGGGTTTCAACACTTTGATCGCCCGGTCATAATCGTACTGGGCAGCGTAACGATCAGCACGCTGTATCGTCTTTTCTATGTATGCCTGTTGCGAAGCTTGTCTTTTTTGCTGTGTCTCTCGTGTTTTTTCCGACTTTTTCTCGCTGACTTCGCTTTCCCCACATCCACTTAGTAGCAGACTCAGCGCCACACCGCCAATGATCCAGTTCCGTCTCATGTTTTTCGACTCCTTCATCAATTTTGACGTTTTCATTCCCCTCTATTCTAACTGTTCCCGATTGTTCAGTCGATTAACTACTTTTTGAGTCATTCCGTTTCGTTATGACTGCCCATCCAAAGCGGAACTTCCACTCACTCGTCTTGAGGTGTTTAATAAAGGACGTAATGAAATTCGCGGAGGTGCAACAAGATGATTGAAAAGAACTTAATTAATGGTGAATGGTACGATACGACAGAAACGATTCCGGTCTACGACCCAGCAACGAAAGCATTGCTCGGACATGTTCCAGCAAGTTCAGCGGAAGACGCACAACGTTCCGTTGACGCAGCGAGCGAAGCATTCGTTAAGTGGTCAAATGAAACAGCAGACACACGCGCGAATTTAGTCGACGCCTGGTATCGCTTGATCAATGAAAACCGCGAGGAACTCGCCCGCATCATGACGACGGAACAAGGGAAACCGTACGTCGAAGCACTTGGCGAAGTCGATTACGGCAATCAATACGTCCGTTGGTACGCTGAAGAAGCACGTCGGATTTACGGTGAAACGATTCCGGCTTCTGTTCCAGGGAAACGACTCTTCGTCGAAAAAGAACCGGTCGGTGTCGTCGCAGCGATCACACCATGGAACTTCCCAGCAGCAATGATCACACGCAAACTCGCACCGGCTCTTGCAGCAGGTTGTACAATCGTCCTTAAACCATCGGAAGAGACACCGTTTACGGCACTTCGCCTCGTTGAACTAGCAGAAGAAGCAGGTATCCCTAAAGGTGTCATCAACGTCCTAACAGGTGACGCAGCAACAATCAGTGGCGTCTGGCAAGCCGATTCCCGTGTCCGGAAAATCACGTTCACAGGTTCAACAGCCGTCGGGAAATTGATCATGCGTCAAGCAGCCGATACGATGAAAAAATTGTCACTTGAACTCGGTGGTCACGCACCCTTCATCGTCACGGAAAATGCGGATCTCGATAAAGCCGTCGAAGGCGCGATGCGCTCTAAATTCCGAAATGGTGGACAAGCGTGTGTCGCGACGAACCGTTTCTACGTGCAAGCGTCTGTTCTTGACGCATTCACGGAAAAATTCACAGCAGCCGTCAAACAACTGCAAGTCGGGAACGGGATGGACGCTGACTCGACAGTTGGTCCATTGATCAATGCGAAAGCCGTCGCAAAAGTCAAAGCACACATCGATGACGCTGTCGCAAAAGGGGCAACGATCCTGACTGGTGGTACGATTGACGAATCGGTCGGCTACTTCGTCACTCCAACCGTGCTTGCCAATGTCACTGAAGACATGCTTTGCATGCAGGAAGAGACGTTTGGTCCGCTCGCACCGATCTCTGTCTTTGAGACGCTTGATGAAGTCATCGAACGGGCGAACAACACACCATACGGACTTGCGGCTTACGCGTTCTCTGAACGCATCGATGAAGCATTGATGCTCGGAAAACGACTCGAATACGGGATTGTCGGTCTGAACGATGGCGCACCATCTGCTGCACAAGCTCCATTTGGTGGCTATAAAGAGAGTGGTCTTGGCCGTGAAGGTGGCGTCTACGGCATCGAAGATTATCTCGAAGTCAAATACTTGTCGCTCGGTTAATCAATTAAACATTTCGTTTGAAACAAACGATCTTTACCCATAGGTCACCCCTCATTTCTTGAGTGAAATGAGGGGTTTTTGTTTGGCATGCTTACATACTATTTTGTAAGGTATGATTGAATTCAAATGATTATACGAAAAGGAGTGATTTAAGAATGGATGTCATCACCTTCGTGCAACAAGAACAGAACAAACACTACATAACAAGACCTGCTGTTTATGCGGTCATGCGCAACTCTCAAACAGGTAAAATTGCCGTCATTCAAAAAAAGGACGGTAAGTTGTTTCTTCCAGGTGGCGGTATCGAGACCTATGAGACGTATGAAGACTGTCTTAAAAGAGAGGTACTAGAAGAAACGGGGATGGACATCGAAATCGGTGATTTCATCGGACGAGCCAATCAACATTTCTATTCACAAAACGAAACGGCATATTATTTGAACGAAGGGCAGTTCTATCGTTGTGATGCTGGGCAGAAAGTACAAGATCCGATTGAGGATGATCATGCCTTACGATGGATCGACCCGGTTGAAGCAATCGAACATCTATTTCACGACCATCAACGCTACGCAGTCCAAAAGACGCTATACATGATTTAAATCAAGACGCACAAAAGGAGCACGATTCTCTTTTTCAGAGAAAACGTGCTCCTTTTAAATATGTGACAAACGAACAGTCTCGTTGTTATTCGACGTATTCGTAGAGAACGACACTCTCGATGTAGTGAATGAAGCGACGTAATTCCTTCTCCTCTTCGTTCGAGAGATCCCCTTCTTTCGACATATTCGCGATTTCAAGACGCTGAACTTCGATAGCTTTCAAGCAAAGTTCTTCTTTTTGCTGATCGACGTCCTTGCCACCGATTGGTGACGACCAACGCGTATGTTTGAAGCGAAGTCGTTTATAGAATTCCAGCACACTTTGAACGACGTCTGGTGGGTACGATGAGCGGCAATTCTCGAGACGTTCGATCACTGTGCCCATTACCTTTTCATACAGTTCATGCTCGACTTGTGTCATTTGAATCAACGCGTCAGATGACATGTTCGATCGTTTCCGCTTCCACCACAATTTTCGAATCGGTTGGACGATTTGGAAACGCGAATCCTTGCCGATCGCCTTACGACGGTTTTCGATCGAGCGGAAGACATCCTTCTTCAACAGATCCGGCACCTTGTGCTCAGCGACGAAACGTTTTGATTCTTCCTTTTCCCACTGGACGGCTTCCAGTCGCAGTGCTTTCAATTGATCATTGAATTGATCGAGCTCTTCCTGACTTTTTTCCTGTGCCCGAAGCAACCGAAGCATGACATGATACTCATTAAGGAGATCAAACGCAACGACCGCATTGTCTTCGTCCGTCACTTGTTTGATTTCTGAGATTGCACGGCGAATCATCCGTTGTTTTTGGGCATTCAGGTCGAGTGCGATCGGTGTAGCCGCTTCTCCCCGGTTCAAGACCGGTAAGAGAATCGTTGCGAGAACGAGTGTATAGATGATGACTCCCGCTGCAAGGAAGATGATCAATGAGCGTTCCGGGAAGGCTTCGCCGGACTCCGTCAAGAACGGTAATGACAAGACCCCGACCATCGTGATCGTTCCGCGAACCCCGACCAGTGTCGTGATTAAATCTTGTTTGAAGGACGGTCGACGATGATCGCGGTCCTCTTTTTTAAAGAACCGATGATCGAACCAATTGAAGAACATCGTCCAGACGAGACGGATCGCGAGAATGAATGAACCGATTTCGATGACATATAGCATGAGACGCCAGTTGTTGATCGCATCATCTGCAAAAATCTCGCGTGTCGCTTCTGGCAACGTCAAACCAAGCAATAAGAAAATGATCCCGTTTAACGTATACGCAATCATCGTCCAGATGTTATCCGTCAACGTCTGCTCTTGTGCAAAGAACGTTTCCGTCCGTTCTTTGATCAAGGCATGCAAGATACCACCTGTCACGACGGCGATGACGCCTGACGCGTGAAACCCTTCTTCGGCGATGAAGAAGATGATGAACGGCGTTAAAATTTGCAGCAAAGCATAAAAGACGACATCTTCAATGCCGGCGCGACGCAAGCGTACCTTAAGAAAGTTCATCGCGAGCGAAATCGTCAATCCGATCAATGCTCCGACGATGAACATGTAGAAGAACTCCGTCGTTGCACTTTGAAGCGAGAAATACCCTGTGACGACAGCAGCGACCGCATAACTGAACGCAACTAATCCTGAAGCGTCATTGATCAGTGATTCTCCACGGACGAGTGTCAGAATCTGTTCTGGAATCTGGACACGTTTCGCGATCCCGTTGACGGCAATCGGATCGGTCGGCGATAAAATCGCAGCTAAAGCAAAGGCAGCAGCGACTGGAATAACTGGAATCAACCAGTTGATGAAGTACCCTCCGACGATCGTCGTCAACAAGACGAGAATGATCGCGTTCCCGAAGATCGCTGTCCGCATCCGCCATAAATCTTCTCGTGGGAAGTGAGAACTATCGTTGTAAAGTAACGGTGCGATGAATAAGAGGAGGAACCACTCGGATTCGACCTCGATTGTCAAACCACTCATCAGGAGAGCGGCGACGGTTCCGGCAATGATTTGAATCAAAGCCGTTGGGATGAAACGGATGTAATGTCCGATGACTTGCGTCAATAAAATAAGCGCAAGCATCAATAAAATCAATGATAGTGTTTCCATGGAAGACCCCTTCCTCTATTGTTTCTTTCTACCTATATCCTAACATAGTTTTTTAATCAATCCTGTCCGAGCGCTTTATCGGACCGTTGCACAGCAATCATTTCTGCTGCTTGACGAATCAAATGCTCCCTAAGTTCGAGTGGTTCAAGGACTCGCACTTCCGGACCGAGCCGCATCAATTGGCGTCCGAGATACGGCAGTTCGGTTTCCGGAACCAACCATGTTCGTTCCGACTGAATTGGTAAAATCCCTTCTAGCAACCGTTCGCCTAATGGTGATACTTCCAGTTTTAACGTCGTCATCGGTACCCGTGTCATGTCTTGTTCCAAATCTGAAAAGGTTAACTCGGTTGCTGGCAACTCATGAAGCGTCACGTCTTTGATCCGATCAACACGGAACTGGCGATACCCTCGATTCGTCTGTCCATAGAAGTACCAGCGATTCTGTTCGAACGATAAACCAATCGGATCTACGACGATCATGCGTCGTCCTTTTGTCGTCTCATAGAGAATATTCCCCATCCGTCCGCTCTCTAACAAGTCGAGTAACGCAGGATTTTGCGGCGACGGTGGTGTATCGACAGCTTGAAAGCGAAAGCGGTCTTTCCATTTTACGATCTGTTGCTCCGTCATCTTCGGTAACTCGTTCGCATAGCGTTCAGCGACTTCCTGACGAATCGTTCCGAATGGAAAATCAGGAATCTGACTAATCCATTCCAGAAGGATGAAGAAGACAATCGTCTCTTCATCCGTCAAAACGAGTGGCGGCATGTTCCGATGTGGCAACATCCGGTACCCCCCTGCTACGCCAGGTTCGCTATAGATTGGATAACCATTTGCTTCAAGTACCGTCATGTCTCGTTGAATCGTCCGGATCGACACCTGACATTCTTCCGCGAGCATCCGTGCAGAGAAGTGTTCGCCCCGGTTTAACAAGCGTACTAAACGCCATTGTCTCGTATTCATACAGTTCCTCCTATAATGACGACATCTTTTGTCGTCATTATACGCTAAGATGAAGTCACACGATGCAAAAGGAGGAATTATGGATGTCACAACCTACGACCGTTCTTTATATCGCTTGTAGTCTTGACGGGAAAATTGCCAGACTCGATGGTTCACTTGATTGGTTATTTGCCGTTGCCGGAGACGGGGATAATGGTTATCAAGCGTTCTATGATCAAGTCGGTGCCGTCATCATGGGACGAAAAACATATGATGAAGTCCTACAACTCAGCGAGACATACCCTTACGCAGATATTCCGAGTTATATCTATAGCCGGACGCAACGAACGTCTGAGACGGTCACCTATACGGATGAACCGCTCGATCAACTGCTCGACCGGATTTCGCCAACGATCGAAGGTAACGTTTGGCTGATCGGTGGTGGCGAGTTGATTCAAGAAGCGTTGCGCTTAAAGCGCATCCGCTCGATTGAACTGGCGATCGCCCCTGTCATCCTTGGAACAGGTATCCCGCTGTTTCCGGAAGGAACGAGTGAAACCAATCTTCGTTTGACAGCGAGTCGCCATTCGGGACAATTCCTGATGGCGACGTATGAAGTCTTGACTTAAACAACAACAACCGGTTCGGGAAAGCGAACCGGTTGTTCGTTTATATCAGTCAGGCATTTTTCTTCGTCTTTTTCGCTTTTGGTTCCGTCCACTTGAAGATTTTATTCATGACGTTGTAAATCCGTTTTGATTCCTTCGTCATCAACGGTCCGAGAATGGCGAGAATCAAGACGTATAAAGCAGAGAATGGTGACAAGATGTCCATCAACCCACCAGCGATTCCGAGATTCGCGACGATGATCGAGAATTCCCCACGCGAGACAATCGTCAAGCCGATGTTCGAGGATGCTTTGTGTGACAAGCCTGCTTTACGCCCCGCAATCATACCGGCCACGTAGTTCCCGATGATCGTGATGACGACGGCACCGAGTGCGAGCCAGACGGCGTCAAGTAACATCGTCGGATCGATGCTCAATCCGAAACTGAAGAAGAAGATCGCACCGAAGAAATCACGGAATGGTACGACGAGATGTTCGATCCGCTCACCTTGGTCGGTTTCTGAGAAGACGAGGCCGAGTAACAACGCCCCGATTGCTTCTGCAACATGAATCGTTTCTGAGAATCCGGCGATGAAGAACAAGGCAGCAAAGACGACGATGATGAAGACTTCATCCGAGGCGATCTTCAGCATCTTATTCAAAAGCGGTGTTGCCTTCCGAGCGACGATGAAGAACAACAACATATAGCCGAGGGCGATCAAGATCGATGTGAGGGATGCGAGTAATGTCGTCCCACCACCGAGAAGCAGTCCCGATAAGACCGACAAGTAGACAGCGAGGAAAATGTCCTCGAACATGATGATTCCAAGAATCAATTCCGTCTCCGTGTTACCAGTCCGGCGGAGATCAACGAGGACTTTCGCCACGATCGCACTCGAGGAGATCGTAATGATTCCGGCGATGACGAGTACTTCATAGAGTGGGAATCCGGCGATGAATCCATAGAGTAAACCACCTGTAAAGTTAATCGATAAATAGATCGTTCCGCTCGTGACGATCGATTTTCCAGACCGGATCAACTTACCGATCGAGAACTCGAGTCCGAGATAGAACAAGAGGAATAGGACGCCAATTCGTCCGAGGAAACTGATGAACTCAGCACTTTCAATGAACTTGAAGTCTAGTATCCCGATTGTCGGAGCGTGCGGTCCAACAATCATCCCGAGAATAATCAGAAACGGGATGATTGAGAAATTGAGTCTGTTCGCGAGCACTGCCGCGATCGCCACTAAGATAAGCGCGGTACCGACTTCAAATATGAGATGATCCATATATTATCCGCCTCCTTCGATTGAGAATAATGCTTTCGTGATGTGACGGACGTTTTGACGTTCTCCTGACAGGACAATCGTATCTCCCGCTTCAAGGCGCGTTTCTGGTCCAGGATTTAACGATTTCGAACGGTCATGTTTAAGCACTGCAATGATCGAGATGTCATATTGGTTACGGACATCGAGTTCCCCAATCGTTCGATTGTTGACCTTTGAATCCTGACCGACTTTGAACCACTCGATGACGAGATCATCAAACGCGAGTTCAATTTTTTCAAGATCCTTTGGCTTATAAGATAATCCTCCGAGAATCCCTGCCATCTGACGAGCTTCTGCATCATTGAACGTCACGCTCGAGATGCTCTCATCAAAATCATCGTCATCATAATGATGCATTTCGCGTCGTCCGTCGTCATGGACGATGACGACCACCTTATCTCCTCGTGTCGTGATGCCTTCGAACTTCCGTCCGATTCCTGGTAAATCTACTTCGCGCATATCCATCTGTTATTTCCTCCTTTTTTTGTTTTTACAAATGATGATTTGCTTTGTGGATGAGTGTCTTGAACGTCTCATCGCTCAATATATCTTGAAGGTCATGCAGCTGTTTCAAATCCGCTTTCGCCATGATGACAAACCCGTCCTCCTCAATGAATGCCACGCGATCTCCTTCCTCCACTTGCAAGGCCTGCCGAATTTTTTTGGGGATGGTGATCTGTCCTTTTGACGTTAACTTTGATAGCTCCATCACGAACTTCCTTCTTTCTGTGTTTTTCTTGTATTCCTTACTTCCTTACTTTTCTTATTTCCAATATAACATAGTTCTAAACTTATTCCGAGTGTTTTGCTTTGAATTAAAATTTAAAAATCGATTTTCTTTTTGTTCAACCGTATGCATACGATTATTTTCAAGACATCTTACAATAAACATAGAAAAACGCATCCTAATCTAAATGGATGCGTTCTTCGTCTTATTGTTATTCGGAGGTGATTTTATGTCGCAATTATTTTTAATTGCGTTTGTAATCTATATTTTATCGTTGAACGTGGCAGCAATCTATCTTATCTATAAACGAATCGTACCAGCTGTAGTCGCCGGCTTAACAATTCTCTTCCTGATTCCAACCGTCAGTTGGACCGTCATGGTACTTTTTGTATTCGCTTTATTCGTTACACCAGTCATGGATTGGTTTGAAGGTTTAGAAAGTCTGATTAACCTGATGTGGATTGGTCTGCTGAACGGATGCTGCTACATCTTATTCGGGATCGTCAAATGGGTCATTTCAATGATTCGGAGATGATTCTTTGGTCGGAACAATCTTTAGCCCTTTTTCACCTAAGTGATGGAAGGAACGTTCAATCGCTGTTTCGATATATCCATCCAATTGACACGGCAACAAGATATCATATTCTTGTGGCAGAACGGTTCGTCGATCCTCCTCTACCTCTCTAATGAAATGCGGAAGTGCTTTCCATCTCGACTGCACACTCACTTCATGAAGCGCTCCGTTGATCGCTTGTTCATTCCAGTTCACGAACGGAGCAATGCGTGTATTGTACCGCCTGAAGTCATCATGATACCTTGAACCAATCGAGGCTTCAGCTATGATCGCTTGCAGTAACCACCCCATATAAAAACCGCGTAACCAAATATCATCCGCTATCAGATGGACGTAATAGCCACTTCGAAAAGATGGATTCCAAGACGCCGAGTCTCTCCAAAACGCTTCGTAGTCAATCGCTCGTGTTCCGCTCGCTAATTCACCCGTATAATAGTGGGCTTGCTCCTTCTCGTCGTGGCGTGCATCAGGAGCGATCGTACCTATAAGGAATCGAGCAGGGTCTAGTTCCGGAAGTAACGTAATCAATCGTTGTCCGATGTAGGCATGCATTAGTCGTGAACCCATCGCTTACTTCCCTTCGTAATCGCTACGCGTGATCGCGTAAATTTTTAAGTCCCAGAAACGCTCTTTAACGAATAAAGCACTCCGCGAGATCCCTTCGAACGTCATACCGATCTTTTCCATGACACGAGCAGATCCATCATTCGCAACAAAACAACGGGCATGCATGCGCTCGAGTCCGAGTGTCTCAAAGCCGTACTGCACGAGACGCGCTGCCGCTTCCGGCATCAAACCTTTCCCCCAGTACTCGCGCGACAGCGCATAACCGAGTTCTGCTTGCTGTTGCTCAAACGAGACTTTGATGAAATCAATCGTTCCGATGACTCGTCCGTTCGTTTTGTCTTCAATCGCCCAAGGTGCCGGATTCCCTTGTTCGTATTGACGAAGGATGTGATCGACGAATTGTTCAGAATCCGTGAGGCTTTTATGCGCATGCCAGCTGACATAACGCGCCGTCTCTTCATCTTTCGTGTAGGCATAGATATCTGCTGCATCTTCTGTGCGAACCGGTCGCAAACGAAGTCGTTCCGTTTCAAGTACAGGCAAAGCTTGATATAAATCGATGGTCGTTAACATGATTGAACCCTTCTTCCTTTGATTTTTTCCAAGTATACCCACTCTTCCATAAAAAGTATAGAGATATACGAAAACGTTATCTGAATTTTCTGGTATACTATTGGAAAATGATGTAAGAAAGGATGCTGTCATGTCTTCTCGGGAACGAATCCTCTTAAGTGCGCTCGGTATTTCACAGTTTGGTGACTTCATTTATCTCGTTGCGATCAACGTATACATCTATCGCTTGACCGGCTCTGCGTCAGCCGTTGCTGCGCTTTGGATCATCAGTCCGGTCGTCTCTCTCGTCATCAAGTCGTTCGCGGGAAGTTGGGTCGACCGATCCGACTTACGTCGACTATTGATTCAGACTGATTTGTTGCGTGCTTTCTTAATCGGTATCATGCCATTTCTACCACTATCGTTGCTTTACATCGACTTGATCGCCTTAGCCATCATCAAAGCGGTCGTTGAACCGGCAACGTTGACCTACATCACGACGCTTGTTCCTCAAAACGATCGGGCGTCGTTCAATGCCTATCGTAGTCTGATCACGTCTGGTGCCTTTTTGATCGGGCCTGCTCTCGCTGGAGGACTGCTCTATGTTGCTTCTGCTGACGTTGCCATTTGGCTCAACGCTGTCTCGTTTTTCGGATCAGCTGTCCTGCTGATGCGCTTGCCGCGTTTTACTGCTGCGGTCGAACGAGGGATGCGGCTGCAAGACATTATATCCGATTGGCGGCTTGTCTATCAGTTCAGCAAAAGTGCACGCTACGTGACCGGATTGTATATCCTCGCGATGCTGATGATGATCGCGACACTTGCGCTTGATACACAAGAAGTCATCTTTTTACAGCGAAGCATCGGGTTATCGGAAACCGACTATGGTTTACTGATGAGTCTGACTGGGATTGGTTCCGTCTCCGGCAGCTGGGTCGTCGCTCGCTACGCTAAAACCCTCTCCATTCGGACGATGCTGACGATCGGCTATGTATTTGTCGCTGTCGGTTACATGCTGTATGCGAATGCGAATTCGTTTTCGATCGTCTGTACTGGTTTCTTGTTGCTCGGTAGTTTTCACGCATTTGCGGGAACCGGTTTCTTGACGTTCCAACAGACGAATATTCCACTCCACTTAATGGGACGCTTTACGAGTCTATACGGTGTCGGCGTCAGTCTGCTACAGATTCTAGCGATCGTCGCGATCGGTCTGCTCGGTGACATCTGGTCGATTCGTTTCAGTACGATTCTATTTGCCGGTCTCCTCGTGATCGTGACAATCTGTTTCCTTGGATTGGTTCTCCTCCCGCGCAAGCAACAGTATTTCGCAACGAACGAGATCAACGAAGAACGACATGCCTAAAAAAACAGGGAACCCCGTCAACGCGGTGTTCCCTGTTTGAGTTGCAATTCTAACCGTTCTTTCATTACTTCAACGTGTGCGACGAGCGGAAAAGTTGCGTCTTGTAGTTGTTTTTGCAGTTGTTTTGCTTCCGCTAAAGCGAGCGCGTATTCCGCTTCTGAGACGTCCCCTTGCTCCCGTGCTGCTTCCAGTTCGTCCACATCGACTAACAAGACTTCTCCCGATGGCAAAACGATCAGATCGAGAAACAGATCCTCCCAGTAGATACGTCCGTCTTCCACTCCAGTACGAAGACAGATATCGATATAGTTTTGTACCAACTGACCTGTGGCGTCAAACATCGAGGTCACGGCATGATGGGCATCGCTTGGGAATTGTTGTACCCAGACGTAACCAGCGTCAGCGATTCGAATCGTTTCGTCACCATATCGGACGTCTAACGGTGAAGTGACTTCAATCAGTTGAAGGAGTGTCACATGTCCTTTGAACACTTTGTTTTCTACTTGTTCATGAACATAGTGTCGTTGTGTGATGCGACGCCAGTCACGTCGATCGGCATAGCGTTTTTTAATCATTTACCGGTCCTCCGTTTTTTCCTTAGTGTGCCATACCCCACTTCTTTTTCATTCTAATTCTTTAAAAAAAGAGGCAACGGATTTTTTCCGTTACCCCTTACTTCATCATTTGGCCGTCTCTGAACCGTGTAACGCAGCACCATTCGTCTCGATGACGTGACGATACCAATCGAACGAATCCTTTTTCATCCGTTCCATCGATCCGTTACCCTCGTTATCCCGATCGACGTAGATCATGCCGTAGCGTTTTTTCATCTCCCCTGTCGTAAAGGAGACGATGTCGATGACGCCCCACGGCGTGTAACCAATCAATTCGATTCCATCTTCGAGTACAGCTGCTTTGAATGCTTCGATATGCGCACGCAAGTAATTAATTCGCGCAGTGTCATGAATCTGACCATCCTCGATCGTATCGATTGCACCAAAGCCGTTTTCGACGATGAACAACGGAATCTGGTAACGATCGTATAGACGATTCATCGCATAGCGCAGACCAACCGGATCAATCGCCCAACCCCAATCACTCGACTGGATGTATGGGTTCTCAACGCCTTTCGCGAGACCACCGTTGACGATATTTCCCGTGTTATTGACGACAGCATCATGTTTGACGGTCGTCGACATATAGTAACTGAATCCAAGATAGTCGACTGTTCCGTTTCGTAAGATTTCTGCGTCACCGTCTAGGATCGGAATATCATACCCTTCCCGTTTGAACTCATTTAACGCATAAGACGGGTAGTAGCCGCGGACTTGGACGTCCGGGAAGAAATAGCGCTGACGCATCGATGTTTCAGCGAGCAGAATATCTTCCGGGTGCGATGAGTACGGATAGATCGGTACGTGCGAGACCATTGCTCCGATTTCGAAGTCCGGGTTGATCGCTTTCCCTTTCGCGACGGCAAGTGCACTTGCGAGTAACTCGTGGTGTCCCGTTTGATACATGACTTCCATCGCGTTCTCTTCCGGGTCGAGGAGGACACCGGAATTCGTCCAGAGGAATAATGGATTGCTGACGTCCATCTTGTTGTTGATCTCATTGAACGTCATCCAGTACTTAACCTTGTCTTTGTAACGTGTGAAACAGACTTCCGCGAATTTTTCGAAGAACAGCGCTACTTTTCGGTTTCGGAATCCACCGTATTCACGTGCGAGGTGGAGTGGCATCTCAAAGTGCGACAATGTGATGATCGGTTCGATGCCGTATTTCAGTAATTCGTCGAAGACGTCATCATAGAACTTCAGTCCTTCTTCGTTCGGTTCTGTCTCGTCCCCGTTCGGGAAAATCCGACTCCAACCGATCGATGTCCGGAGACACTTCAGTCCCATCTCAGCGAACAGCGCGATGTCCTCTTTATAACGATGATAGAAATCAATCGCTTCATGGTTCGGATAAAATTCATCCTCTTCTACTTGATCCGTGATGCGACGAGCGACACCGTGCGCCCCTGCCGTCAATACATCGACGACGCTCGGTCCTTTTCCACCAGCGTTCCAGCCGCCTTCGAATTGATGCGCTGCTAACGCACCGCCCCATAAGAAATCGTTTGGTAATGTCTTCATCTTCATGTCCTCCTTCTATTTCTCTTACTTGATGATCGTCAAGATCTGTGTGTTTGCCGTCGTGACCGTCTCGTCCGTCGGTAGGATTTGCGCATAACTCTGCGTGTTCGTGATAATGATTGGCGTGATTGTCTCAAGTCCATGCGCTTCAATCGCTGTCGCATCAAACGTTACGAGTAGATCGCCTGTCGTCACGGATTCGCCTTCTTTGACGTGAAGAGTAAACGGTTTACCGTCGAGCGTCACGGTCTCAAGACCGACATGGATCAAGACTTCGACACCACTCGTCGAGCGTAATCCGATCGCGTGACCTGACGGGGCGACCATGACGACGGTACCGTCAAACGGAGCCGTGACCCGGTTGTTCGTCGGACGAATCGCTACCCCTTGTCCCATCGCACCGGAAGCAAAGACAGGATCCGGTACATCTGATAAAGCAACGATTTTTCCTTCAAGTGGTGCGCGAAGCGTCTCTTCGTTTGTCAGAGTTGCGCTGACTTCTTGTTTTGCAACTGGTGTCGCTGTACTTTCAGGTGCTACAACCGGAGCAGCCTGCTCCCCGAAACCGAACACTTGAATCAAGACGATCGGTAGAATCAAGGCAATCGCTGTTCCGATCAATAAGCCGATGATCGACGATGGATAGTCGGAATCGATGCCGTTGACGAGCGTCAATGGTCCCGGTAATCCGGCGTAGGCAAAGTAATACGGTTTAAAGAAACTTGCCGTGACAGCGCCGATTGCTCCCGAGATACAGCCATAGATGAACGGTTTTTTAAAACGGAGCGTCACCCCATAGATAGCCGGTTCCGTGATACCGAAGATACCTGTCAGTCCGGCTGAAACCCCGACTTTTTTCGTTTCTTTGTTACGTGCTTTCAAGATGACCCCGATGACAGCACCGATTTGGGCGATGACAGCAATCGTTTGGTAGGCTTGGAACGAGTCGCGACCATATTGCTCAAAGTTTGCGAGCACCATCGGCGTGACACCCCAGTGGACACCGAAGATAACGATGACTTGCCAGAAGCCACCGATGATGAGACCAGCTACCGCAGGAGCATTCTCCGCTAAGTAGTTATACCCGTTTGCGATTCCTTCTGCACCAAGTGTCGTGATCGGTCCGATCAAGAGAATCGTAAGCGGCACCATCAACACCATGCTGAAGAATGGAACGAACAACGGACGAATGACTTCATGAATCGTCTTGTTCAGGAATCGCTCAACATAGGACAACATCCAGACGAGGAATAATGGCGGTAAGACCGATGACGTATACGTCGTACCGGATAAAGCGATTCCTAGGAACGTGATGGATTCACCGGCAGTGATGCGTGCTGCGATATCTGCCCATGTTGGACTGACCAGTGCCGCACTACAGGCGACCGCGATGAAGGCGTTGACCTTAAAATGATTCGCTGCCGTGATGGCAATGAAAATCGGCAAGAACGTAAACGGTGCCCATGAGATGAAGCTGAAGACTTCATAAGTACCTGTCTTCGCAAATGCCGGAAAAGCGAGCGTCGTCAAAATCAAAGTTCCCTGCAGAATCCCCGCTGCAGCTAAGATGTAGACGAACGGTGCAAAGACGGCTGACATCGTCGCAATGATTCGGTTGAGGACCGTCCCTTTCGGCGCCTCTTCCGTTTCCGATTGTTCCAAATCGACGAGCTTCAAAAATTCTTGATGGACTTCTCCGACGTGTTGACCAATGACGACCTGAAACTGCCCGCCAGACTCAACGACCGTAATGACGCCAGGTAGTGCACTGACTGTTTCCTTAGCTGACGAATCCGATCGTTTCAAGACAAGACGAAGTCGAGTTGCACATCGGACGGCGCTGATGACGTTGTCTTCGCCACCGACAGCTTCTAATATCGAATGCGCCAATTGTTGATAATCGCGAACCTTGCCCATATCGTGTCCCTCCCCTGAATATGACGCTTGAATACCCTTTCATTTTAATTGTACATGCACAATTAATCAATACATAAATAATTAAATTTAACATGTTATTAATCAACAGAAGGCTTATGCTATACTAAAGAAAGAAAAAGTTCGCAAGAAAAGAAGGTGTCCTATGCTGAAATACCAACAGACGGCTGATGAAATCGAACGGTACATAGAACAACATGAGTTGAAACAAGGGGACAAACTACCGATTCTTGAAGAGTTGATCCGGCAGTTCGCCGTCAGTAAGACGACGATGACAAAATCACTTGAGTTACTCGAACGAAAAGGAATCATTTTTCAAGTCCGCGGAAGCGGGATTTTTGTCCGGAAGACGAATCGCACCGGCTACATTCGTCTGTTCTCGACCCAAGGATTCAAGCAGAATCTCGTCGGTCATACGATTGAGTCGACCGTTCTTGCACTCGAACCAATGTCTGCAACGAATAACATCGCGAAGAATCTCGGGATCGAGGCAGGTGAGACGGTTTATTACGTTAAGCGAATCCGCTACATCGACGGCAAGATCCTCTGTCTCGAAGAGTCTTACTATCGCCAATCAATCGTTCCGTACTTAAATCGTGAAATCGTCGAGCAGTCGATCTTCGAATACTTAGAGACGGCACTCCAATTGAATATTGGGTTCTCGGATATGTACATGCACGTCGGGAAGTTAAGCGCTGAGTCGGCTCATCATCTGGATCTCACCGAGGGCGATCCTGGATTAACGATCGAGACAGTATTTCATTTAACGAACGGTCGTCCGTTCGACTATTCCGTCATCACATACCATTATGAACATTCGCATTTCGTCGTTCAGGCGAATGGACTATATTTATGAAGAACGGAGCTAAATCAAATGAATCGTGAACTCATTCTGTATTACGGAATGCTTATACTCGGAATCATTACACTTTTTGGTGGCATCTTCTTTACGATTGATACATGGAAAGACTCGACAGAAACATTTAAAGACAAACTTCAGTTCATCTTCATCACGTTACTTGGATTTGGACTACTTTACTGGACGGTCCCTAGCCTATCGCAAATCGTCTTCAAGGACTACGCTGTCATCAAAGGTGACTGTTATGTAGAGGAAAACTCAGGAAAGACACAATCCATGTCTATTATTTTCGACTCAACCGAAGATTATGAGGATTTTACCTTTCAAGATTATCCGGAATTAGGAGCGTACGGAGAAGACGTGCCCTATTTCTGTCGCGTCATTTCAACAAAGAACCATCGATTTCCGATTTCCTATAAAATTTACGATTCTAAGACACATAAACAACTCTCCTCTTCCGAAGATGATTAAAACAAAAAGGATTGCATGAGCTTATGCCCATGAAATCCTTTTGAAGTGCTTACAGTAATGAGACAAGCCAATCGTTGTCTCATTTCATTGTGTTATAACCGAATCTTTTCTTTACTCGAATTTTCGAGATACAGTTCCCCATCAAACGTCGTCAAGGCAATCACTTTCCCGTCTTTTTCATACCACGCCGTTGCGCCTTCACGATCGAGTTCTTTCCAACCGGCTTGGCGAATCCGAGTCCCATAGAGTAAACCCGGTCCGTCAGTTTCCGAGACTAGACGGGTTTTGATTTTCCACTCGCCTTGTTTTTCAACTGCCGTAGCAAATCGCGGCAACGGAAAACCGGATACTTTTGATTCTTGAAATCCAGCATACCAACTACCGATGACTACAATGAGCCCAAGACATACAATGGCGATCCATTTCTTCTTCATAAGTATTCTCCTTTTACTTTCCATCTTCATTTTAAAATTACCAAAAAATAGTTTAACTCCCCTCATCCTAAAGGCGGATTACTGATTTTTTAGTTGTGAGAACATATGAAAATTGTTTCGAATTTATGAAAACATCCAAAAAATTTTCAATTTTTTTCATAAAAAATGCACACCCCTGTTCGTCCTTAGAGTAGCAACGGTTTGACAACTCCCGGCACAGAGCCATTTTCAGTCGTTTTCAAGTGGTTAAGCGCATTAGCAACTTGACTTCATTTCCTGCTATGGTACGATACGAACTTATCAAAGGGAGTGAACAGAACTTATGAAATTCAGAAAAGAAAAAGTCAATGTCGTTGACATGCAGCAAACCAAAAAGAGTGTCTACGCGACCGGAATTGGGAATGCGATGGAATGGTTCGATTTTGGTCTTTATTCCTATCTCGCAATCATCATCAGTCAAAACTTCTTTAGCGCTGTTGAAAATGATGAACTGAAGCTCGTCTTTACTTTTGCGACGTTTGCGATCGCTTTTTTAATGCGACCAATCGGCGGAATCGTCTTTGGACGCATCGGAGATCGACTCGGGCGGAAGGTCGTCTTAACAACGACGATCGTCATGATGGCTGGTTCCACGCTCATCATTGGTCTATTACCGACCTACGATCAAATCGGAATTTGGGCACCGATCCTGTTATTGTTAGCCCGGATCTTACAAGGATTCTCGACTGGCGGTGAATATGCCGGCGCAATGGTCTACATCGCTGAGTCATCACCAGATAACAAACGGAGTGCCCTCGGAAGTGGACTTGAAATCGGTACACTCGGTGGATATATTCTCGCATCATTACTGGCTACAACACTTTTCGTCACCTTATCGGATGATCAAATGGCATCTTGGGGATGGCGGATTCCCTTCATTCTTGGGGCACCACTCGGTTTATTTGGTCTCTATTTACGTCGTCACTTGGATGAATCACCGATCTTCGAAAATGAGATCAATGAAAATACAGAAGAACCCGCGACATTCCGCGAAATCCTGCGTGACCACAAACGTGATATCATCGTTTGTTTCATCGCTGTCGCCTTCTTCAACATTACGAACTATATGCTCTTGTCCTACATGCCATCGTACCTCGATGAAGTCATCGGTATGTCAAGTTCGACAAGTACGATTCTAATTACTGGTGTCATGGTGATCATGATTCCGCTCGCTTACTTCTTCGGGAAGCTTAGTGACAAAAAAGGCAATCGCAATATTGTTCTTTTCGCGTTAGCCGGACTATCGTTGCTTTCAATCCTGTCGTTCTTCTTGATTGGTCTTAAACCACTCTTGTTCGTCGGGATCGGAATCTTCATCCTTGGCTTCTTCTTGGCGATCTTTGAAGGAACGATGCCAAGTCTTCTACCGAGTATCTTCTATACGGATGTCCGTTACCGGACGCTATCCGTGACGTTTAACGTCTCTGTCTCGATCTTCGGTGGAACGACGCCACTCGTTTCGACATGGCTCGTTCATACGACACAAAACCCGCTCGCTCCTGCTTTCTATCTAACAGCAGTCAGCGTCATCGGCTTCGTCACGTTCTTCTTCTTCTTTAAGAATACAGCTGGTAAGGCACTGAAAGGGTCGCATCCGACTGTATCGAGTGAAAAAGAAGTCGCGTCGATCGCGAAGAAACCAGACGACGCCCTCTGGTGGGCAGAATAATTGCTATAAGTAAAAGGGAGGACAGATCATCAATCTGTCCTCCCTTATCTCGTAATAAAAAAAATGACGCGTCACACGCCACTCCTACAGGAAAAACGCATTTATGCGTTGTAAGAGACGAACAAGACCCGTTTTCCTGCTTCAACAAAGCAGGAAAACTGGCTTGTGTCTCGCCTGAGGAAAGGGCGTGAAAAGACGCGTCATTCTTTTTTTGGAGTCAGCCCCCTTTTTTAGTAGACAGCACTCAACTCTTTTACGACGCGGTCCGCGACTGCGAGTTCCTGCTCTTGCGCAAAATCGAACTGACAACCGATTGCAACGAGTCCGTTCACATGCGCCGCTTTGAAGTCAGATAAGCGGTCACCGACAACGTAGCCTGACGAGATGTCGTGCGTCTTACAAATCTCCCGTACGAGTGCTGATTTATCACCGGAACGGATGTCTTCGATACTATAGACATGATCGATATAGGCTTCGAGTCCATACGTCGTCACGATCGCTGACAAGTAGGATGGCCACCCATTACTGGCGATATAGACGGAGTGATCCGCTTGTTTCAAACGACTTAGCAACTCGACCGTTCCTGGATATAGGCAACCATGCCCCGCCTTGACTGCCTGCTCTATGCTACGTCGAAACTTTTGATCCGCAGCCTGTTGGTCTGTGGCTGAAAAGTCCGGTAGTAACGTCTGCCAGACTTCCAGTAACGAGACGCCCATGATCTGCTGATAGAGGGCGACTGGTGTCTCTCCCTCCCAGCGCCCCGTCTGACGCAACTCATGAAAGACATCTTCTAGCGCATGCGCAAGCACGGCATTCGTTTGAAACAACGTTCCATCCATGTCAAAAATGTAGTGTGTCATTCGCTCTCCCCTTTTTGCTGTTGTTTTATTTTCTGAATCATGGCTTCTATCGATGTATCCTCAGCAATCAAACGATCCGTTGGGCGGTGATCCCGATCAATCCACCAGCGTTTCATATCCGTCTCAGAAAACTCCGTCGGCTGGCGCATCGCATGGCGACGAATGGTTTCTTCGAAGGAGACGTCAAAATAATACGCCGCGTACCGTGACGTAAAGCGACGTTCCAACCGGTCAATCATCTCACCGTACCAATCCTGTGCAAGAATGCCTTCCAGCAGAATCGTCGCGTGGCGTCCGTCAGCAAGTCCGACCAACTCCTCGATCCAGCGAATCGCCGGATTTCCTGGTCCATCTTTTACGTTCAACATCTCCCTGCGGATAACATCTTGTGAAAACAAGATGCTATCCGGTAAAACCGATCGTAACGCTTTAGCAAGCGTCGTTTTTCCACTACCAGAATTCCCGCGAATGACGATCAAGCGCGACTTCATGTCGTGAACCAGTTCCCGTTCAAGGCAGCAATGTACCGCTCTGCAGAGCGTGCTACAGCTTCAGACGCGCCGGTTTCGATTTTCCGATGAAAGGCGTCATATAATTTTTCAAAGTGAAGCGGACGTAACGTTTCTGCCATTCGCGCGACCGTCTTTGCCGGAAGCGGAATCACATTCGGATAGCTGTACATGAAACTGACCCATGCCCGATCGGCAACGATCCGAATGATGTCCCCTGTCAACAATAGCCCCGCTGATGCGTCTTTTCGTTCACAGATGACTGCTCCTTTGAAGTGACCACCGACGCGATGTAACATCACATCTTCTGCCAATTCCAAGCGTTCACCACTCCAGAAGACGATGCGTTCGCTTGGTCGCGTCACGAACGATGCATCATCTTCATGAATATAGATCGGCACGTCAAAAGTCTCAGCCCATTCGACTTGTGTCGCGTAATAATGCGGATGTGATAAAGCAATCGCGTGAATTCCGCCTAATTTCTCAAGTTGCTCTTTCGTTGTTGAATCAAGATATGTAATGCAGTCCCATAACAGGTTGAACGATTTTCCTTGGACAAGATATGCCGTCTGACCGATACCGAACGCCGGTGTCGTCTGAATCGCATAGACGCCTGCTCCGTCGTCACTAATGACGTTTTGATACGTTCCTGACGTTTGCATGGCAGCGAGCGTCGTCCACGTTTGACCAGTTGGATTGACATACTGTCGTTCCTCTAAGCAAATCGGACACGTTTCGCGCTCTGGATTGATTTGTTCGACGCCACACGTCGTACAGATGATCGTTTCCATCTCATCATTCCTTTCCCATTCGTAAATGATTTTCCTGATATATCATACCATATTCCATTTATAGGGATTGAAGGAATTAAGAGGCGTTTACCGAAAGAAACATGTATGAAAAAAGGAGGAGATGCTCATGTCAATTTCGACCCACCTTATTGCGCCCCGCTTGAACGCTGTCTTTTTGCATGTTCAGGATGTGAAACGTGCCGCCGCTTGGTATCACCAGTTACTGCAGTTGCCGTTGGATGTGTCGCGTGTCTCGTCACCTGTTTACAATCTCCCACTCGAAGGTCCAACGAGTTTGACACTCGATGATCATTCGAATGACGCAACGTACCAACATCATCCTTCACCACATGCTTTATTTAATTTTTATACAACAGATATTGATGCATCTTATCAGTTTGTGTTGTCGTTACAGGCTCCCATCATTCGTGACATCGAGCGTTTCGATGATTTTGCTTACTTTACGTTTGCAGATCCCGACGGCAACGTCTTGATGCTCTGTACAGGGTAAGACAAAAGCAGGCCGAACCACTGATGTGGCTCGCCCTGCTTTGTTTAATAAGACGTTCGATCATCATTTATGACGCTTTGAAAACGTTCTGTGAACCGATTGATCGCCTCTTCAGTATCAAGAATGCCAGAAAACCAGATCTTTTTGTCTTCCGAAAATATAAGATGTAATGAGCCTTCTATTGTAGACTCCACTTTAAGTGTAGCAATCGTATCTGACTTCAATAATGTCTTTTGTGATAGAGTGACCAGTTCATTCGTCAACGTTTCGCGTGTATCTTCTGACGTTTTTTCATGAAGAAGATCAACTGTTTTATGAAGCAATACGGCTTTTGAGACACGAGATAAATTCAACTCACGAATTTCAAAAATGTAGGTGTCCTCATATTCATGATGACGCTGGACGATAAATCGTGGAGAATGCACTAAGTGTTGAATGAAGTGAACGAACATTTCGATGGTCATTTCGGACATACCGAAACCCTCCCTTTTACGTGGATCAATGGACGAATGCCTTTAATCCTTTATCTGAATGGACAGTAAGAGTCCTATATGAAATCAAGCAGGTAAATTGGAAATATCCCCTCCTTCCTGTAAAGTTATACCACAAAAACAAGTACAAAGTGTACATGTTTTTGTTTCAAAATTAAGATTCGAATAGCGTCCGAATCTTGTTTATAGTAACATAAAAGATACTAGTTTTAATCATAATTAACATGATGATCTGATAAAAATCTGCATGACTGGAATATGTACACGGATAAAGAGTCAGAGATCATCTATCCCTCTCTGACTCTTTCTTCAGTCGTTCATCGTCGGCGCGATTAAATCTTGTAACGTGTATGCCTGCAACGCGTCCGTAAAGGACATGAATGCTTGATCGAACGCTTGACGTGTGTTTTGCAAACTACCATTTTTATTGGGAACGGTCACATTTTCAAGATAGGATACTTCTTCAAATAAATGAACGATTTCTCCTAACGTAATCGTCTCTGGCGATTTCGCTAATTTGAATCCACCATTACGACCTTGTACGGAAATGATGAGACCAAACTTGCTCAATGAATGGACAATCTTCATCAAATGATTTTTAGAAATATCATAATGGGTTGCCACTTCTTGAATTTGTACGAGCCGATTCGGATGCGACGCTGCGAAAATAAGCACACGAATGGCATAGTCCGTAGAGCGAGTCATCTTCATCCATTTCACCTTCTTTTTCTTTCCTTTATATAAACATAGTACAGAAGCTTACTCATTTTCACAATCAATAGTATGGCTTGAAGTGTCATTTTGAGTGATTTTGCACATATGTATATCGTTTATCTTAAAGGAAATGAAGTGTCAAAATCTAGGGATTTTTTCGGAAAGAGGCAAAATGATATTTTAGTCGATGAAGCAATTCAAGCAGAATGTTTAATGTCTATGATAAGATTTCTTTAAACATGTATTTTTATCGTTTGTTTATATATCTTTTTAGAAAGAGGTCTAGTCATGAAGTGGCTTTCATCAAGTATGTTTCATCGATTTTATATCCTATTGTTTTCGAATTTCTTGATTTTTGCAAGCATCGGCGTCTTAACATTTTACTTTGCTCAACAAGAGCTGGAGCAACACCGAACTTCATCACAGAAGATCACATCACAAAAAACGCAAGCTCGCACACTATGGAATGAAGCACAACAAGTCAATCTTCAAGTCCAACAAATCGACTTTAATGATCAAATCGATCTTAAGCAGGTCAATCAGCGGTTGGAACGCTTACAACAACACGTTCAATCATTTAGTCAACGTTATTCAGATCCAGCGGATGAACGCTTTACACATCAACTCGTTCAATTTGCAAGATTGTTAGAACTGGAACTGACGTTACAAGTACTCACGGATAATCAAAAGCTGGTTCAACAATCTGACTCCGCTATCAATGACTATTTTCGATTGATTCATAATGAAGAGCGAAAAGCACAACAATCACTACAACAAAGAACCGTTGAAGTTTTACGCTACGCCTTTGGTGTGATGATCATTGCTTTTTGCCTTCTCAGTTACTTGATTTTAAGACTTGTGCGGTCTTTTCGAACGGACTTACTTGACCTCGTCGATCAAACGAGACACCCTGACCAATTGGAGCAGAACGATTTTCAGAACCGTCACGACGAGATTGGTAAACTTGGGCGATCGATGCAACAAATGACGACGTTGCTCGCCTTTGAACACCAGCAAACACAAGCTGTCAATTCACAACTCCAAGAGTCTTTCTATCAACAAAAAATAATTGAGCGACAACTTCAATTTCAAAACCAGTTAGCTACTCAAATTTTACGTCATCAATCAATGTCAGGTCTTCACACGTGGCTACAAGCAATCGGTAGTCATTTTCGGGCGACGCATATCTTTTTTTCACCACAGTCGGAAAGTTTTGAAGCTGTCCATATCGCACTATCAGACGAACCGACTTATGTCCAAAAACGGCTAGAGTTAGAAGCCAAGACCGAGCTAGATACATCGATCCATCTAATTGAGGAAGAACAATTGACGTTGTGTGCTCTCCCATTACACAGTCCGTCAAAATTCATTGGTACATTGACGTTACAATTTCATCATCGTTTCACCGAGACTATCGCACTTCAGAAAACGACACATTTATTGAATATCGGGTTGATGCGGTTGTTAGATGACATCCTTATAAAAGATCACCATCAATTAATTCAACGCATTTTAAATGGTCTTCGAGAAGCTATATTGTTCGTCGATGTGACGAACACAAATATTTTTACGAATCACATGTTCCATCAATTGTTCCCGAACTGGTCACCATCTGAAAAACAATCTGAAAACTTAGCATTCGTTATCGAAGCCTTCGAACCGTTGATTCTCGAAACAGATGCGTTGCAGGCATATGTCGAACAAATCAAAGCAGGCTTCGAGCATGCATCAGTCGTTCCTGCTCAGGATTTCTCAATGCCAGATGATCGTCACGTACGACTTTACACAGAATTTTTGCCCGATCGTCAAGGTATTTTATTTGTTTTTCGTGAACGCACAATTGAAGTCAACCATGCTAAAAAAGAGCAGAACTTCATTTCGGTTTTATCTCATGAGCTACGAACGCCGCTTGCCTCCATTGAAGGATTTAGCGAACTAATGTTACACCGGACGTTGTCTCCTTCAAAACAGCGCAAATACTTAGAGACGATGCGAAGTGAAACGCAGCGACTCAGTCAACTATTAACCGAATTCCTAGATTATCAGCGACTTAGTCATCAAAAAGAGTCCTATCAGTTAGAAAGATTTTGCATCGAACATCTGCTCATTGAGTTAACCGAGTGGTTGAACGTTTCGACATCGACACATCATTTACAAATCCAAAGCGACGGTCCTTGTCTGATCACGGCTGACCAAGAAAAAATCCGGAGAGTCTTATTAAACATCTTGAATAATGCGATAAAATATTCTCCCGTTGATTCAAATATCCAAGTCTCGCTAGCGTGCTGTGAATCTGAAATCGTCATCACCATTAGCGATGACGGATATGGTATCCCAACTCAAGATCTTCCCTATCTGTTTGATCCATATTACCGCGTCGAACAGGCAGACCACCTCCAAGTTCAAGGCACAGGTCTCGGTTTACCGATTTGTAAGGAGATCATTGAGGCGCATGGCGGACGTATCACCGTTCATTCAGAAATCGGAAAGGGATCCGACTTTTTTATCCGTTTACCTCGTGATGAAGAGTGGAACACAACCAATAACATGTATAAGAACAGTATGAATAATCTACAACTAGGAAGTGAAGAACGTGGAAGCTGATTTAAATCAAATCGTTCGCTGTTTAAATCAAGATTTTAAACAGCAAAAAACTGTCTTCAGTGCAATGGCACTGAAAGAGACCAACCCCTGCATCGTCTTGATGGAAGATCACCGCAAAAGACGGCTGTATGACGCTTTATATCAATATCCTGATTTCATCGCAGAGTTGGAATCCCTCATTTATCGTTGTTTAATTGATGTCCGCGGAGCCCGTGAATCAGCCTCCCCTTCTGAGATTTTTATCTCTAAAGCCCAGCTCTATTCGCCTTATCATTATTTAATCACTTTTTTATGAGAGGAGTCCGCCATGACTGTTCAAGAAAATACAGCATTGTTGATTATTGATGTTATCAATAAGATGGATTTTGAAGGAGCCGAGCAGTTATTGCAACAAACGCTCCCTGTCCTTGAACCACTCTCAAAATTAAAACAACATTGTAAACGTCAAAACATCCCGGTGATTTACGTCAATGACAATTTTGGTCTGTGGCAAGAGAATGTTAATCAGATCATTGATGAGTGTCGCGGTGGTCTTGGCGATGTCCTCATTGAAGCAATGCACCCAGAAGAGAACGATTACTTTATCATCAAGCCAAAACATTCAGGTTTTTTCGGGACCCAACTTGATATTTTATTGAAGCATTTGGATGTCTCACGTCTTATCATCACCGGTCTAACGACGGATATGTGTATCTTATTTACTGCAAACGACGCCTACATGCGAGAATATGCCATTCATGTTCCTGCAGACTGTACGGCAGCAGAAACCGCCGTTGCAAAAGATCATGCTTTAGAAATTCTCAGTTCGACATTATCTCTTGATTGCTCCTCAAGTTTAAGCTTGATGGAGGGGGAATGACGATATTGCATCATTTTTTTGAAACGTTTAAAACTGCATAGGAAATACTGCCTTGGCACTATCCCAAACTTGTTCATAAATCATTCTTTGATTGAACGTTCACTTCAGCATATCGAAAAATAAGGTAAACAGGTTTGAAAGAAACTGATTAAGGTATATAACATGTGTAACTCGCATATGTTTAAAACTTAAAGGGGGTCTTTTCATGTTTCGCCATCAAAAAGAATTACAATTCGAAGTCAAGGTTGATCGACCCGATCCAAAACTCGCTCGGGCCGTGCAAGAGGTACTCGGTGGACAATTCGGTGAGATGACGGTCATGATGCAATATCTTTTCCAAGGCTTCAATTGTCGAGGTGAAGAAAAGTACAAGGATATGCTGATGGATATCGGGACGGAAGAAATCGGGCACGTTGAAATGCTATGTTCCCTCATTTCTCAATTGCTCGACGGGGCGTCACCGGATGATCAGGCAGAAGCTGCCAAAGATCCAGCGACGGCAGCAATTCTCGGGGGTATGAATCCACAGCATCTTTTAGTTAGCGGTCTCGGTGGACTGCCATCAAACGCAAACGGCATTCCGTGGAACGGATCCTATATCGTCGCGAGCGGTAACTTATTGGCAGATATGCGCTCGAACCTACATGCTGAATCACAAGGTCGACTTCAAGTCGCCCGTCTCTATCATATGACGACGGATGAAGGCGTGCGTGCTACATTCCGTAAGATGCTCGCCCGTGACCGCTATCACCAGTATCAATGGATGGCTGCGATCGAAGAGCTGGAAACGAAAAACGGCGTCGTCGTGCCTGCTACTTTCGCACCGGAAGATGAGATGGAAGCGCAACCGCATGCTTATGAGTTCTGGGACCTATCGCAAGGAACAGCTTCAAAAGAAGGTCGCTGGGCTCAAGGGGAAGCACAAGATGGCACCGGTGAATTCGTTCATCTAGAAAACCCTGCACCACAAGGAAATATTCCGAATATGAAGGTACCAGCACACAAACTTCACCACGACCTAGCAGAAAAAACAGGAATGCAAAACGTTAAAGATACTGTCAAACGTATGTTACATGATAAGGAGTGAGACCGATGGCTAAATCACCACTTGCAATCCATGAAACACTCGAAATCCATGAAATCATGACGATGAAACAAGCCTGTCTCGTTAAAGCTGTTGCTGTTCGTTCTTTTGTTAAAGATGAGACGCTTGAAAAATTGATTGCTCAAGACATCAAAGATAGCGAACAAGCATTAAACGATTTACAAAAGCTATTGGCAGATCATGAAGGAGGCGGTTCTCATGAATGAAGCTCTTCAATCCATTAATCGTCCCAGTAAAAAACGAGACGAGTTGATTGCGACAGATTTCTTAATCAGCAGTAAATCACTCGTCCGTGCTTATGCTGTCGCGATTACGGAAACGGCTTCTCCTGATGTGCGGAAAGTCTTGACCGAACAACTGAACAAAGCCATTCAGACTCACGCTGCGATCGCCGGATACATGATTGACCATGAGATGTATCACGCGCATGACTTGAAAAAGCAATTAAAACACGATCAAGAAAAACTAGAAGTCGCAAAAGGATTGCTATGACGTTTCCCCTTCCCTTCTGATTCAGAAGTGGAAGGGGTTTTCTTTCAGAATTCGTGTAAGGAGCGATCAGTCCCATGATTGACATCAATCACATTCAAATCAAACAAAGCGGAGAAACCGTTTGTCTCACCTGGAAAGGAACAAGTAACGTCCGACTCTTCTTAAACGGTATACCTTGTTTCATTCAGAACTCGAATACCTATCAAACGGATGTACTCCCTTTATATGAGCCTTTGTCGTTCGAACTGATCGATTCAGATTCGAAGACACGTATCGTCACGGCTCTTGTTTCAAGTACGGATGATTTGTTCTGGAATCGAAAAGTGACTGTCCTGATTCAACAAAATCATGTTGTCCGACTATTATGGGGTGAAATTCCAGAGGTATCGCATTATTCGATATTTCAAGATGGGCATCGATTAGGTCAAACTACAACACCCGAATGGAAAGGAACGATTGACCCTGAACAGTTTACACGTTTCGAAATCCGGGTGTTACGTCCCATTTCTAGAAAATCGATGCCGTTCGCACGCATAATCGAGACGTTCGCCCGCGTTACGAATCAGATAAAACAAGAACAAGACCGAGAACGGGAATTTGAACAATTCGTACTCTATTTTTCTTTGTACCCGCTATCCGCTTCACATACGAAGGTTTCTTCATACCGATTGCGTGTACTGACGTTCATTGCTCCTCCGATTCTCGTGAATCCGAATCCGTTTTCTCCGCATCGTTATTTCGAAGGCGATGCGCGACAATATTCGCCTTTTTCTAAAGAGTATCGTACCTTTACAGAGGTCCTGACATGTAATGGTGAAACGACTCATCAACTATCAAAACAAGCAAATCCTACTCGCTCTTTTGATGCTTGTCATCAGTTATATCGAGAAGATGTCGCTTCGACACAGCAAGTCTATTTATCACATCAATCACCAACTCGGTATACGCTTCATCATTCTGTTGGTAATCCGCTCGTCGTCTCACCAAACATCGACTACGAAATAACTTTGACACACCGTTCAAATCTTTGGCGTATCGCAGGAACACACCTCCAATCACCACATCATGAAGTGTATCTGGATGAGGGAGACGATTGTTTTGAAACAATCCACCAAGCCCATGATTTAGGATTAAGTTTCCTCGGCGATCCATTGCCAAGTTGTCACTGGTTGCATGTGACCAACCAATGAACAGAAAGAAAACCGCGACCGATTCGTCGCGGTTTTTCATCTTTAGTCGTGAAATCGAGCTCGCGTCTCCGGAGACGGTAACGCGCACTGCTGCTTTTGTCCAAACCAGCGATGACGGTTGTTCGCAACGAAATCATAGACGCGATCTCGAAGTCGACGTGGAACAATCCGAAGTAGACTCAACAGACGCCATCTCCCTCTTAAATGACCGGCAATCCGTAACGCAGCATCGGATTTAATATAGGGCACACCCCGGTCAATCACGACGACACTGTCGATCGTTTCCGGGAGATGGTGGCGCCTGACGAGTTCTTGCCCCGTCTCCCCTTGCAACGAGGCAAAATCATGATATCCTTGGTCTCGTTTCAAAATGAACTGGACACTCGCGTCACAGAGATTACATTCTCCGTCGAATAAGACGATTGCTTTCATGATCGATTCATCCTTCCCCACCTGTTTAACGAATAATTTTGTACACTTTTTCTTTACCACGTTTCAAGTCAAAACATGCATTTAATCAGTATGTTAAATCATGATAACGCTTCCGTTCATTGTCTTTCTTACGCTATACTGTTTTTGTAAACATTTGGAACCATTCATTTATTTGAATGTATCTATGTAAAGGAGCGTACATATGACGAAACGACCGATTGCCATCGTGACCGGTGCCAGTCAGACACGCGACATCGGAGCTGCGATTTGCCGCCAGCTTGCCATGTCTGGACATGACCTGGTCTTTACTTATTTTAAAGCAACAGCGGATTGGGCGACTAGTTTTACGACCGAACTTGAAAATCAAGGTGCCCGCGTCCTTGCGATCGAACTTGATTTAGGTCAAGCAGATGCCGCTGATGATTTATTCGATCAGGTAGAAGACTTTGGAACACCAAGTATCCTGATCAATAACGCTGCCCATTCGACGATGACGGATTGGCGAACACTTGATGCAGCCAGTCTTGATCAACACTATGCCGTCAATCTCCGGGCACCGTTGTTGCTCGCGACACGTTTCACGAAACAATTCGTTGAAGCACATCTAACGTCCGGTCGTATCATTCAACTGACGTCCGGACAGGATCTCGGTCCGATGCCTGACGAGATTGCTTACGCTACGACAAAAGGTGCCTTGTCGACCTTTACGAAGACTTACGCGGCAGCCGTGGCACCGCTTGGCATCACCGTCAATGCGGTTAATCCGGGTCCGACAGACTCGACTTGGATGGATGAAGCAACCCGGACGGCGCTTAAACCTAGTTTTCCGTTCGGGCGAATCGGTGCGCCGGAAGACGTCGCACGATTGATCCAATTCCTTGTCAGTCCTGACGGTGGCTGGGTGACCGGGCAAGTCATCCATTCCGAAGGTGGCTTTGAACGCTGAATATGTCGTATGTAAAAACATCCCTCTGACGTTAAAATCAGAAGGATGTTTTGCATTATCGAAAGACCGGAATCGTTTCTGTCAAAAAATCGTTCCAGGCTGTTTGATGCAGTTCGCTATAGAGCTCTGGCATTTGGTCTCTTTCAAAAAAAGCAACGTCGAGTGATTCATCGGAATCAATCGTCAATTGCCCCCCATTGATTCGGCAAACGAAAAAATGGACGATCGGCTGGACGACATCCCCGTTTGGATACATCTCTTCGTACTTCGAATAGACACCACTCAAACGTTCGATCCTGACATGAAAACCGGTCTCTTCAAAAATCTCACGCTGTGCGGCTTCGACAATCGACTCTCCCAGTTCCAGTGCGCCGCCGGGAAAGCCCCATGCTTGTTGCTTCCGCCGTTTTTGAAGAAGAATGCGCTCCTCCTCGTCGATGACGATGCCACCCGCAAAGTTCAACATCACTTTTTCTTGACCGACCTTAGTGCGAAGAAAACGTATGTAGTCCATCTGTCGCCCCTTGAAGTTTGACGTGCTTCAGCCATGTGATCAGTTGTTTGATCATTGCATCGGTCACGGTATGATTGACACCTGGAAAAACGTCTAATACGGTCGTTTGCGCCATACCTGCTTGAACAGCTGTCCCGTGATAAAACTGCTGGATCGATAGTGGAATGATGTCATCGGCATCGCCGTGCAGGAGTAATCGCGGACGCTCATCCATCACGCTGATTGGATCGAGCTTCCATGGTACATCCTCCTTTTTGATGGCAGGTCGCCCGTCACGAACGCGGAATTGACGTTCTGCTTCAAGATAGGCACCGCCCCCATTGATCGCAACGAGTGCTTTAATCGGCTGACGCGACATGATCCCGTGGGCAATGAACCCACCCATCGAGACGCCGATCGCTATCACGTCTGAAACATGCCAGCCTGATTGTTCGATGATAGCTGTCGCTTCCGTAATCGATTGTTCGACGACGGACCAAAAATAGGTCGTCGTTATTTCTGGATCAAATGGATGATCAAGCGGTTCACGCTGGTCGTGTCGAAGAAGTTCCGGGATGAAGACATCGTATCCTTCGTCAGATAATTGTCGCGCAAACTCTAGATAAGAAACAGCCGTTCCGCCCCAACCATGATAAAGCAGAATGGCTCCTGTAGGTTGAGAGGCACGGACACAATGAACATGAAAATCAAGCTTCATTATTTAGCTTCTCCTGATTCAAGCGGACGATCGTTCTCGCGAAGTCATCTTCCGGTAATCGGTGTCCGTTCTCAAGAAACGGTTTCCAATACGGTCGAATCTTAAATAGCGAGACCGTATCACGATAGACTGTTCGGCGGACAATTTGTTCTGTCGTCAACGGCAATCCGTTCTCGCTTTCAACCTGGATGCCGCAAATCCGACCACCAATCGTTTTTCCGTTCAACAGTTTTAATTGCGCGACTTCTCCTAGAAAACTGATTGTCGGTTGTGTCACGACAGCGTGAACGACTTCTGACTTCACACGTCGTAACACCGTTTTTTCGATGACGAAGGAAAGTCCGAAATAAACAGCTTGGTTGATGATATACGCACCGATTCGTCGTTTAGTCGTTAAATGCATGGGTGGTCCTCCTTATACGTTGAAATAGACGACAGCGCCAAGTCCACTGACGGCAATCAAATAAAAGACGATTGCGAGTCGTTTGTTTGCAGCAGAGATATCCTTTCGGACGAGGATCTTACTATACCGATACGTCAAGAATGCGAACACGAGCAATGCCAAAATCAATAATGGTTCCATTCGATTCCCTCCTTTTCTTTCTTATTCTACATCATTTCTGGTTTCGAATTGTTATATTTTACAAGTAAAGTGGTATATGCTTGATCCATATGTCATCAATCCAACAATGAAATGAGGTTTACATGTTGAACACTACAACGATTTGCTGTCTTGTGGAGTCGAAGACACCTGGTTATCTTGTTCGGGAACTGCCGCCGCTTGGCATCCATGACGTCCACGTCCGCACCTTAGCCGGTGCCATCAGTATTGGTGCCGAACTTCCCCAATGGCTGGAACAAGATATGACCGAAACCAGCTATGACTATCCGCTCGAGACCGGATATGAAAGCTACGGCGAAGTGCTTGCAGTTGGTGACGCCGTCCAAATCGTCAAGCCCGGTGATCGGGTCGTCAGCTTCTATGGTCATCAAGATCAGGCGATCGTTCCTGTATCGAAGGTCATCCCGGTTCCTGCTTATGTCTCACCACGTGAAGCCTTACTACTGATTCTGTCCTGTGACGCGGCAAAAGGCGTCCGTAAGCTGACATTGAAACCCGACACAAACGTCTTAGTTTCTGGAATGGGTACGATCGGTTTGCTTACAGTGCATTACTTACGGCATTATATCAACGTTCGTCAGATTGATATCATCGAGCCGCTTACGTCCCGAGCGGAGTTAGCACGTCAATTAGGTGCACGTGTCGTCACACCGGATTCAAGTATGTATGACGCCGCCATCGAATGTTCCGGACGCCAAGCGGCCTTTGCCGAGCTTCAGTCTGCTGTCCGTCCTCATGGTTCAATCTGCGTCTTATCGGACGGCAACCGGGAATCCTTGGCGTTGACGCCCGCTTTTCACGCGAAAGAACTTCAGATCGTTGCATCGAGTGACGGCTGGGACTACCGCAAGCACGCAGACTGGCTCTTTGCAGACGAGCGTCACGCGACATTGCCCGCTTTGTTCGAACACGAGACTTCGTTTTCGGAGCTCGCCAGTTGCTTCGCTGCCTTAATGGAAACACCAGATCTCCCGATCAAAGTATTCGTTGATTATGAGCAGACGAGCTGAACACCGTTCGGATCCGTACCTACGAGCGATACGTCGGAAAAGACTGCTTCTTGCAAGACGGTCTTCTCTCCGCGGACGGTTTGGATTTGTGAAATCGGTTGATCGAACAGTTTCGCTAAATCCGCCTCTAATCCTTCGCGCGGCGTCGCTAGGATCAGACGCTCAAGCGTCGCTCCATCAGTATCCGCAATCGCATCTTCATGGACTTGCAGTTCAATCCGTAATCCGTATGGTGTCTGCAAGAATATCCGCCGTTCGTTCGCTTGGACGGTGAACGATAACGTTTCTGCGCGATCGAGAATCGTTTGCACGTCACCGGGCTGAATCAAAAATCCGATGTGATCGAAACGAACCGTTTTTCCGAATCCGATCGTCACATTGACCGCTCCCCTTTTCATTTCAATGATTCGGAATAAAATTTGATCGGCTCGAAAATCATCCCATGATAGAGGTGGATTGAACGACGAAAATTCTCCGTCTTTCTTCCCGATGCGCTGGGAAACGTGAAATCCGCGTGCCGTGTACCAAGCTTCTGTTTCTTCCAAATGTGGTGTCCAAATATGGTAGTGAAATAGCATTTACATACACTCCTTTTTGTTGTTCCAATCGTTCCACGTCATCACTTCGACTTGGTTCGATTCATTCAAATATTGTCGTAATAACGGGAGGTGCGCAGCACCGTACAAACAGACGATTCGTTCGTTCGCCTGAGCGAGGTGCAGTAAACGATTTGCGATCTTTTGATTGCGGACTCGCCAGTAGCGTTCAACCCAAATCCGACCACTCTCCAGTCGTTCGATTTGATCATAGATTCTAGCCGACGCTGCAATCGTTTCTTCAGCGTGCAATCGATCGAGCCATTCGGAGAATGATGACTGCTCCATCGCGTGCTCTAACTGTTCTGTCCGCTTCATCTCAGCCGCGACGATCGTCTCAAAGGCTTCCGGATGATGTGAACGGACGATTCCTAAATCCGGTACGCCGGGTACGATTTCGTTCCAATCGACCCCATGGAGATTTGCTACTCCCGCCATCCGGGCTAATCGAAAGCCAATTTGTTGCCGTTCATTTTCGGTTAAATCGCTCTCATGTTGATAGGTGTCATATGTATGTTGCAGGTCACTCATGCGTTCAGGTGCCGTCTCAAGGGCAACGCATGTCGGTCGAAATGCGTTCAATCGAGCGACGACTTCTTGGATTTCTCGTTGCCTTCTCTCTGACGCGATATCAAAAATTGCTGGACGAATCATGTCACCATTTGCCGGGCGATCGAGATGGAACATGCCTAACAGTAAAATCTGAGGTTTCATCTATCTCCCTCCTTTTCCTGATTTTACCTTATAATTGGTAAAAGAATCGACTATTACCTATCATGAATTTACGTTCCTATTCAACGAATACTCATATAAGGAGGTTCCGATGAAAAAGATATTCGTCATTGTGTTCATTGGATTTTTATTCGGATGCAGTCAAACCGGTACAGAGGACGAAGTTAGTCATGCCATGATCGTCATTGTGAATAACAAAGAGTATAACGGAACAGAAGTTGAATTGGATGCATCTATGCAACAAGGAGAAAAAATGAGCACGATACTAAAGAAAACAAAAGCCTATGAAATGCCCCAAGCGAACAGTCAATCGAATCTTTTTTCAGTCGGCTCCACCATCTATTCTGTTAAAGGAACAGAAGATTTTATCATCGTAAAAGACAAAGAAAATAAAAAATGGCTTTTAAAAAAGGTAAGAGATATCAAAAACAATTTGAATCAATGAGGCACTTTAACACTTTTAACGTGGTACCTCTTTAGAAGTACCAACAGCAGAGATGTTTTGTACTTTTACACGAGGTATGGTGAAAAGTAATAAAAAGTGGACAGATGGCGCCATCTGTCCACTTTTTTTATCCTGTTAAGCTTGATTTAACGAGTAAAATTTTCCCACTTTCCTCTGCATCGATATAAGATACGGCTTGTACATCGAGATGGATATCACGACCGAATAAACGGTACAACCGTTCCATCAGAAGTCGTTCGTCTGATTGACTGAACCGCTCTGCGTCCGGAACGTAGTAGATCGATACGCTATCTGTCGTCATTTGAACATATTGAATACGCTCGATACTGTTTGGCAAATGTTTGACGAGACTCGACAGTTGCGCTTCAAAAATCTTTTGCCCATCCGGTTTTTGAATGAATGCCCGCCCCCTGCCGTCAATCGATTCGATGATTGGTCCCGGGTGACCACAGGAACAGGTGCGCTGACTGAGCGTCATCCGATCTCCGACCCGGTAGCGAATGAGGGGAGTCCCGTGTGTATCAAAACTCGTCACGAGAATCTCCCCGTCTGTATCGAGTTCGATGATCCCCATCTCATGATGCAGATGTTTTTGACCAAACCGGCATTCCGAAACGATTGGTGCCCCTTCAGACGATGCATATTGATCAAAGACTGGTCCGTGAAACACTTCTTCGATGACTTGGCGCTCTTCCGCGTCGATCCGTTCAGCCGTCGGAAAAATCGCAATCGGTTGACACGTCAAGCGGATCCCTTCTCGCTTCGCAAATCGGGCGAGCTCAATCATCGCTGACGGAAGACCATCGATCGTTTCTGGTTGAAAACGTTCGATGGCTTCAAGATAAGCTGCCATCGTCCTTGGGGATAATCGTTTTACCGTGAACAAGAGTTGATTCGCCGCTCGATTCATTCGCCAGTAGACGTCCACCTGTTGACGCTCGGGTACGAGATCCTGTGCCGTAAAGCTGATTCGTCGCATGCCACGGTAGACACCGTGGGTCGCCTTGAAATAATCCAGATGGGCCATGCGAATTTGCATATCCGGTATCGTATATCGTACTTGCAGTGACGTGCCTGTCGTTCCGCCCGTTTTCCCTATGATTGGCGCAGCGACATCTGTTTGAATGTCCTCCATGTGTGTTCGTAATTTTTCTTTTGATAGTACAGGAATATGTTTTAGTTCGGATAAGTCCGTTAACGGTAGGCGAATGCCATGTGAAGTGAAGAGCTGACGGTAATAGGGACTGTGTTCAGTACAGAAGCGAAGGAAGTCATTTAAACGATCAAGTTGTTCCGCTTTGACGTCGATCGTCGTATGTTCTCGTTCGAGGAGCATCCGGAACCGTTCTTGATAGACCGGTCCATAACGTTCGCGATGCAATTGATACCCATAGAGGGTTGTGAAGAAGTGCTGGAGAAATAGAGGAGAGCGATTGTAGATCTGCTCTTTGATACCCATATCATCACGTCCTTTCGCAAGGGAAATAACGATTACGATATCTCTACGATATCGTAAATAACTGACAGGAATATGACAAAAATAAGGGAACATGCATCCTGACAAATTGCTATCACCTTGGACAGGTCCGACGATCTTCGCTCTACTATACTGAAAACAAGGAGGTGACAAGATGTGGCTCGAATCGATTCAACGCGTTATTGACTATATCGAAGATCATTTAGAAGACTCGCTCAATCTCAACGTTTTGACAAAAGTCGCTCAGATGCAGGCTTATCCTTTACAACGGACGTTTTCGTTACTTGCGATGATGACGTTACCGGAATACATCCGAGGACGACGTCTGACGCTCGCAGCGCAACAATTGACACAGACGGACGAAAAAATCATCGATCTCGCCTTACGTTTTGGTTATGAGACGCCGGAAGCTTTTACGAAAGCTTTCAAACGTCAGCATGGTTGTTCGCCAACGTTGATGCGAAGCGAGCGACGTCCGATTCACGCCTATAACCGCCTGAGCATTCAGGTGACCTTGAAGGGACTGGAGCAAATGGATTACCAACTCATCGAACGACCGGCTTTACAAATTTCAGGATGGCGAAAACATTTCCCGACGCAAGATGGTGCCCAACAACAACTGATTCCGTTGTTTTGGAATGATGTGAATCATTCTGGTCAAGATGCTACCTTGTTTAAACAAAATGACGGTCAGATTGAAGGTGTGATTGGTGTCTGCTCCAATTTCACCGAAGCATCGATGGATTATTGGATCGCGACGACGACAACGGAAGTTCTGCCCGGTCAGGAAACGATGACGATTCCGGCGAGTCTTTGGGCGACGTTTCCGGTCGTTGGTCCGATGCCGCATGCCATTCAAGAGATGTGGCAGCGTATCTATCAAGAGTGGATCCCATCGCATGGATATGATCCTCTCCCTCACGCTGAACTCGAAGTTTATTCGGCAGGCGACCCGTCTGCCGCCGATTATCAATCTGCCATCTGGATTCCGGTGCGACCACGCGACTGACAGTTTCAGGACATACGAAAAAGCGAGATCATCAGTGACCTCGCCTTTTCATGTGTCATGCATACTGTTGTTTAATCAGTAACGTTTTTCCACTGATTTCTTTCGGAATTTCGGGTACCGCGCGCATGACGACATTCAATTGTCCGTCAAACAGTCGGTCAAGAACGAAAAAGAGTTTCTTCTCATGTTCTTTCTCGAAGCATCGTTCATCCGGAACATATAATAAAACAATCTCATCCCGCGTCTCTTGAATGTATTGCACGCGTTCGATACAGTTCGGGAACGCTCGAACGATTCCCGCAAGTTCGCCTTCAAAGACACGGTGCCCGTTTCTGAGTTGAATGAAGCTTCTCCCCCGTCCGTCGATCGAAGCGATGATCGGACCTTGATGACCACAGGGACACGTTTCCTGACTAAGCGTCATCCGATCGCCAACGCGGTAACGGACAAGTGGTGTACCATGCGTATCGAAGCTCGTCACAAGGATTTCACCGTCCTCATCACGTTCAATGATTCCCATCTCATAATGTAAATGTTTTTTCCCATACGGACATTCGGCGACGATCGGCGCCCCTTCTGACGACGCATACTGATCATAGATTGGCGCATGGAAGACTTCTTCGACGAGCGTTCGTTCTTCTGCCGTCATCATCTCAGCCGTCGGGAAGATTGCTTTGGGACGAAACGTACAGGTCATCCCATATTTTTTAGCATATCGTGCGACTTCGATCATTCCTGAAGGCAAACCATCAATCGATTCCGGCTGAAACCGATTCAGTTGTTCGATGTATGCAGCGGCGGTTTTCGGATTGATGTTTTTGATCGAGAACAACATCTGATTGATGACTTTATTCGTCCGCCAATAAACCGGTGCCTTTTGTTGCGGGGAAGCAAGCGTTTGACCGGTAAAACTTGCACGGCGCATCCCTTGATCGACTCCATGGGTCCACTTGAAGAAGTCAAGATGTGCCATCCGGATTTGCATGTCTTCCTTTGTATAATGCACTTGAATCGATTTACCGGTCGTACCGCCCGTTTTTCCGAGAATCGGGGCATGGACGTGCGCATGGACGTCCTCATTTTGTTGGCGTAAGATTTCTTTCGTCAAAGGGGGAATCTGTTTTAGTTCGTCAATCGATTGTAGCGGGAGCTCTAGTGCAATGGTAGAAAACAATTCCTGATAGTATGGACTATGTGTTTGGCAAAAAGAAAGGAAGTCGTTTAATCGATGCAATTGTTCTGCTCGAACGTCATGCGGTCGTCCTAACTTCTGTTTCAGTTCTTGTAAACGTTGCTGATAGGCGGGACCGTATCGTTCATGGAACAGGCGACGTCCTTGTAAAGTCGTCAACAAGTTTTGGATGAAAATCGGTGAGTGAAAGTAGATCGATTCTTTGAGCTGCATGATGTCACTCCTTCCATAGTTAGACCACCTTTTACTGATACTTTCATCTTATTTCCAGTCGCCGCCCATCTCAATTAGTTCTTCGTGAATAAACTTAGCTTTTATTTTCATGGCGATTTATTTTAATGAACTCTGATTCACGAACATCTTCTTACCGATTCTTGAACTTACAACTTTTCTTCCCTCACAAAAAATCCGATTGATGAAGAGGAGTTTCTTCATCAATCGGATTCATACGAGTGGTATTACGATTTCGCACCTTTTTGTAGCATCTGACATCCGTATGCCCGCAATTTAATCGCTTCGAGTACGAGCGACATCTGTTGCTCATCCAATCGTTCAATCAGCTCGATGATCGTGATCGTCGTTCGTCCATTATACAATTGGACGATCAAGTGGATGATTGCTTCTAACGCTGGACTCGGATAGGGTTCAGCCAGAAATTCACGATCAAAAAACTCACCACTATCCGGAAAGAAGTAATCCGAGAACCGTTCGAGCACTTGTGGCTGTCCTGTCGCAAGGTACAGCATCGAGACCATCGCTGCATCTTCTCGTTGTTTCGGCTTTAATCGTCTCCACAACAGATCGAATCGTCGTTCATGTCCCTCTTGCATGAATTGTATCGTCTGCATGGTTGAAGCCCCCTTTGTTTTCATACTTCCTGTTGGTTCTTTTCCATATGTTACTATTCCCTATTCCATTCAACTGAATCGTCTCAGCATATCCTCTTGCGATTGAACCGACTCGATTGGGGGTACATTACAACAGATATAAGAGAGGAGTTTACATCCATGCCAACGCGCCTAGCTTTAGCCGGAGCCACCGGATACATTGGTCACAATTTACTGAACGAACTAAAGAAAAAATATGACGTCATCGCCCTTTCACGAAATGGTGACGACAAGGACAATGAGGAACGCGTCGAATGGCGATCGTGCGACCTCTTTTCTCTAGACGATACGATCGCTGGTATGAAAGGAGCAGACATCGCTGTCTACCTCGTCCATTCGATGATGCCATCTGCTAAATTGACACAAGGATCGTTTGAGAATATGGACTTATTGTTAGCCGATAACTTCGCCCGTGCCGCAAAAGAAAACGGCATCCGGCAAATCATCTACTTAAGTGGTATCATCCCCGAGGAAACAGAAAATCTATCGCGTCACTTAAAGAGTCGACTTGAAGTCGAACGCGTTCTCGGTGCGTACGGAACACCGGTGACGACGATCCGTGCTGCGTTAATCGTTGGTCCTAAAGGTTCATCGTTCCCAATCTTATCGAAACTCGTCAAACGCTTACCCGTCATGGCACTCCCACGATGGACACGTAACAAGACACATCCTGTCGCCTTACCCGACGTCATTCATGCTCTTGGTGAAAGTGTCGATCGCGATGATGTCAAAGACCGGGCCATCGATATCGGTGGTCCGGAAGCGATGACCTATAAAGAGATGATCCTTAAAACAGCCGACATCATGGGTAAACGACAACCGACGATCGATATTCCTTTATTGACCGTTAAATTATCCCGCCTTTGGGTGACACTCGTGTCCGGAGAACCAAAAGAAACCGTCTATCCACTCGTTGAAAGCATGGTCCATGAGATGGTTGCGGATCCAGAAAAAATGGTTCCCGGCATCAGTGACGGCAAAATCACATTCGAACAATCAGTCCGAGATGCGTTAAAAGAGGAGGAGGAACAAAAAGGATCTTCTTCCTCGTCGTCTTCGACACCAGACGTCCTTGACGTCCGATCGGTACAACGTGTTCTTTTGCCAAAGGATCGCGATGCCGACTGGGCAGCTGAAGATTATATGAACTGGTTGTCATCATTTGCTCGCCCTTTCCTATCGTCAACCGTGCAAGATCAAGTCGTTCGGATCCACATTCCGTTTTACGAACAACCGCTGCTGGAATTGACGAAGGAACCGGTTCACGATCGACACATGGCGACGTACCGGATTACCGGCGGATTGTTCGCAAAAGTCGAGCAAGACAGCCGTGGTCGGATTGAATTCCGGCAAATTCCCGGTACGCAGGAATGTATCATCGCCATCCATGAATTCGTCCCTGCGCTACCGTGGATACTCTACAAGGCAACACAGGCGAACGTTCACCTGCTCGTCATGTATCTCTTCAAATTACACTTGTTGCGCCGGATTCATTCGACGGAACAAGAATCGACACGTGCGGACGAAATCGTTCCGTCCTCTTAATGCCAATCAAAACGATTCGCCTCTTCCTTGGCGAATCGTTTTTTGACGTTTACAGAAGGATGACGAAATGGAAAAAATCGTGATACACTGGACGATGACTGAAAGAAAGGGGTTTCATCGCATGCGCTCATTTGAGGAACGATTATCGAACCAACTCGAGGCGACGGCTTCACTCGCCACATTGATTCAACCTTCAACGGATCAACTCCGTTTAGATAAACTAGATAAATTCGCTAGCAAACTATTAAAACGAGAGTTCACGATTGCGTTTGCCGGTCACTTTTCAGCTGGAAAATCGAGCATGATCAACGCCTTGACGGGTGAATCGGTCTTACCGACGAGTCCGATTCCGACGAGTGCGAACATCGTGACACTTCAGCAAGGTGAGATGGATTCAGCAATCGTTCACTTTCATGAACAGCCGTCTGTTCGTCTGACAGCAACAGAGCAAGAGGAGCATCTTCAATCGCTTGGGAAAAGTGGTGATGTCCGACAAATCGATTTGACGCATGCCGCGTCCGCGCTGCCTCCTGGTCTCGTCTTAATGGATACGCCAGGCGTCGACTCGGTCGATGATGCCCACCGTGTATCAACGGAGTCTGCCCTTCACTTGGCTGACATCTTGTTTTACGTCATGGACTACAATCATGTTCAATCCGAATTGAACTTCATGGTGACGGATGAATTACAAGCTGCCGTACCGGAATTGTATTTAATCGTCAATCAAATCGATAAACATCGTAACGATGAACTATCATTCGACGCCTTCCGCCGCTCGGTTCATGCGTCCTTCGCTGAACACGGTGTCGTGCCGAAAGGAATCTTCTTTACGAGCCTACGGGACCCAGCCCATCCGCATAACGATTTCATGGAAGTCGAACAGCTCGTCAAACAAAGCATTCGCGACGCTCAACCGAAGTTGTTGACTTCTGCCGCTTTGACACTCGAAAGTCTTCACCAGGAGCATACACGTTATCTCACACGTCTCGTCTCAGAAACACACGAGACGATGGCTGAGCAATTGAATGACGCTGAACGACGGGATCCGGCGAAAATCGAAACCGAATTAACGCGTGTCTCGCAACAATTAGAAGCACGTCAACCGGACCGCTGGGTACAGACGTTTTCGCTTCATCGGGATCAACTCTTGAAAAATGCGACATTGATGCCATTTGAGTTACGCGAGAAGATGCGCCGTTTCCTCGAGTCACGTCAGCATGATTTCAAGGTTGGATTATTCCGTAGCGCGAAAAAAACGGAAGCGGCTCAAGCGGAGATCGCACAAGACGTGCTCCGTGCCTATCAGACAGTGACCGCTTCCGAAATTTCGCTTCATTTACGTAACTTGATGAAACAATCGTTACGTGACCTTGGTCTCCTGCAGGATACGCATATCGTCGCAATCGATCAGCTCTCACTCGACCCACCGCTTTCCGTACTCGAAAGTGCCTTGCCAACCGGTATTACGATCACAGGTGAATCAGTGCTCCAGTTCACGAATCGTGTCGCCGAACAGACACAAGCGTGGTTCGTCAAGGAAACGAACGCGTGGCGTGAGCTTGTTCGTCAAGAGTTGACGGCAACTTTCCCGAAAGAACAAGCTGAACTATTGCAACAACAGACGTCACTACAGCATAAATGGAATAGCGTTCAAGCATGGCAACAGGCTACCGTAGCACTCGAGCGATATGAGCATGGCGTTGCCAATCCATCTGACCAACAACTCAAACAGGCTCGGACGCAAGTCTCAGTTTGGGAGGAGCAATTGATTCAGCAAGAAGCGGCGATCGTTTCCTTTACCGGATATGAATCGGTGACAGAAACTACTTCGTTTGAAGTTGCGACGACGATCAGTGAGCAACAAGCCGTCCGTTATGCACCGGAAGACGTCGCTCAAATCCGTCAGCATCTAAATGGTCTTCAAGGTTTTGAAGATGCCGTCGCTTATTTGAATGACAAATTGGACCGACTGACACATCAATCGTTCACGATTGCCTTATTCGGTGCCTTCAGTGCTGGGAAATCGTCGTTTTGCAATGCCTTACTCGGAGACAAGGTCCTCCCGGTCTCTCCGAATCCGACGACCGCATCGATCAACCGGATTCACCCTGTTGACGCTGCACACCCGCACGGCGTGGCAGAAGTCACGTTCAAGTCGGAAGCATCGATGCTGGAAGACTTAAATGAAGCGATGGTCGGAACGATGACATTCGAGTCAACGAAACAGGCATACGATACGCTCTTACCACGTACCGCGTCACTGACGGACCCGTTCTTGCGTGCTTTCTTGAAAGGATTCCCTGCCGTTCAATCCTTCATCGGTACCGCTCAGACGGTCGATCAAGACGCATTTAAACAGTATGTCGCGCAGGAAGAACAAAGCTGTTTCGTAGATGTCATCGATTTCTATTACGATAGTCCGTTAACACGTCTCGGCGTGACGCTCGTTGATACTCCAGGAGCAGATTCAATCAATGCCCGTCATACTGATGTCGCTTTTGATTACATTAAGAACGCGGATGCGATCTTATTCGTCACGTACTTCAATCATGCCTTTGCCCGCGCTGACCGTGAATTCTTGATTCAACTCGGTCGTGTCAAAGACGCATTCGAACTCGATAAGATGTTCTTCCTCGTCAATGCGATCGATCTCGCTGCTTCAGATAGCGAACGTCAAGATGTCTTGAACTATGTCGCGACGGAATTGCAACGCTTCGGGATTCGGTCGCCCCGACTGTATGGAGTCTCGAGCTTACAAGGACTCACCGAAAAGCAACAAGAGCGATCGGATTCAACTTCCGGTCTACCTGAATTCGAGGAGGCATTCCATCACTTCCTAGCGGAGGATTTGACCGGTCTCGCTAAAGTATCGTTGTCTGAGCAGACGGAAAAGACCGTCCAGCGACTCGAACGATTTATCGCTGCGACTGAAGCGAATCTGTTGCGAAAAGAAGAACGGTTGGCTGAGCTGTCTACTCTAGAACAGCAGGTCACCGATCGTTTCGAAGACAATCGCGCCGCTGTGATCGAACCTGCACTCAAAGCAGAGATCCATGAGCTGTTGCACCATGTCGTACAACGCATTTATTACCGTTTCCCTGACTTTTTCAAGGAAGCCTATAACCCTGTTCGTTTTGCTCAAACTGGCAAAGGAGCAGCATTACAAGATGCGTTAACGGAACTGTTGACGTTCCTTCGGTTCGATTTTGAACAAGAGCTCCGTGTCACGCATTTCCGTGTCGACCAATGGCTCGAAGCGTCCTTGATCCGGCGTCAACAAGAGGAGCAACAGTTGCTAGAGCAATGGAACGAATCCTTCCAGCTCGCGCCTGTTACGGTCTCTCGATTAAACGAAATGACGTTCGACGGACCCTTCGAAGATGCAACTCCTTATATCGGCGTCAAACGTCATTTCCGGAATGCGAAAGCCTTCTTTGAGAAAAATGAGAAGGAGCAGTTGAAGGAGGAGCTTGCGACATTAACCAAACAAGAAGCACTCGCGTACACTGCCACTCAAGAAGAACGCTTGCTGGCAGTCGCGTCGGCACATCTGGACACTTCTTTGACAGCCGTTTCAGAGCACCTATTACGCCAAACACTCGAGCAACTTGAGAGTGAACGCGCGACGTTACAGGCACAAGAGACGCTGACTCCTTATAAACAAGCAGCAAAGCAGATTCGCAGTCTGACGCAACACGTCACTTCATAAAATACAATCGTTCAACACAAAAGACCGGAGCGCGATGCGTTCCGGTCTTTTTTCTTCATCGCGCAGGCGTTGGCCAATACGACTGAAAATAGTGGACGATGTATTGGTGGACGTGCCGGACAACAGGACGTAATTCCGTCCCGACGAGTCGGTTCAACGAGACATCCCATAACATCGGTGGGTCGAACGGGATGATTTTAATGTCATCCGCATGATGAAACCGTAGTATCGGCTCCGGTAGGATTGAGATGACGTCAAGTTCTTGGACCATCCCGATCAACAAGTCCCATGCCCCTGACATGAAGAAGATATTCGGCTCTTGCTGCACTTTACGAAACTCCGATAGTATTTGATGATGTAACATGAATCGATCGTTCAAGATGACAAGTGGTTCATTTCCGATATCACGATACGACAACGCTTCTTTGGCTTGAAACGGGTGATTCGGACGCACGGCGACGACGACCTCATCTTCGATCAATCGAAAACGTTCGATACCATAGGATTCGCCCGGTTCAATCAAAATGGCCAAGTCGAGTTCTTCAAGTAACAGTCGACGCTTGAGTTCAAACGCCCCCTCTTCGATGATTTCGAGTTCGATGCCTGGATGTTCCGCCATGAACTTCGGAATCAACTGCGAAAATAAAACAGGGAGGATGACGGGTGGGATGCCGAGACGGACCTTTCCTCGGACGACGTTCGAACGTTCACGCAGATGACCCATCAATGCTTGATGACGTGTCAGAACGATCTTCGCATCCTCATACAATTGACGTCCTGTTTCCGATAATCCTGTCAACCGTCCGTGCTTTCGAATGAACAGTTCTACTTGCTCCAGCTGTTCGAAGTCGCGAATCATCTGACTAAGCGCCGGTTGCGAAATCGACAAGTGTTTCGAAGCACGCGTTAAGTTATAGCCTTGCTCGACAATTGTCGTAAAAAAAAGTAACTGTCGAATATCCACTTATATCTCTCCTTATTCATCAAACCAACGATTTTTTTTGAAGAACAGAATCATCCCTAAAGCAAGAAGTCCCATTGCCCCTAACGTCACGAAATAACCATACCGGGTGGTCAGTTCTGGCATATGTTCAAAGTTCATGCCATATATACCAGCGATGAACGTCAACGGCATGAAAATCGTCGTAAAGATCGTTAACGTCTTCATGATGCTATTCATCCGATACGAGTTGAGGGAAATGAAGTTATCCCGAAACTCAGATGTCATCAATCGGTTGTATTCAATCATTTCGGATAACTTTAGTAAATGATCATACAAATCGCGAAAGAATGCTTGCTTCTTCGGATGAATCGATAACCGCTTCGATTCGACGACCCGATACAATAAGTCCCGCATCGGCATGACCGTCCGCGAGATTCGAAGTAACCGCGCGCGTAGTTCGAAAATCTCCTCCATCAACCGACGATCATTGCCACGCGTTCGGTAGCGTTCCTCAAGCGCAAACAATTCATCTTCCGTTGCATGAACGATCGGAAAATACCCGTCGACGATCTTATCCATGATTTTATGTACGAGGTCGACTGTTTCTTGTTTGTCGAGGCGTTGGCTACACTGTTCAAACACGATATCAATTTCTGGTGAAGATTGCTCATGGTAGCTAACGAGATGCCGATCACTTGCGAACAAATTGATTTCACGACTCGTCAACGTTCCTTCATCGAGCGCATGAAGGACAAAAAAGCTATGTTCTGTATAATATTCAAGCTTTGGGCGTTGCAAGTAATGAAAACAATCTTCAATCGCCAGTGGATGAAAATCAAAGACCTCAATCAATTTTTGCTTCTCTGCGTCTGTCGGTTGATCGAAATCAACGAAATAACGTGTGATGCCTGACTCCTGTATCCGACTTACATCATCGGTCAAAATGATTGTGTCATTCGCATCGATCAGTATACAACGAATCAACTTTTTCTCCCCCTTTTCCTATGTAAGCGTACTATATTTTTTCGTATGCAACAAAAAAAGGATTTCCTCGAAGAGAAATCCTTTCAGATTGTAGACAAATGAACTGACTCAAAAAATGACACACCTTTTCACGCCCTTTCCTCAGGCGAGACACAAGCCAGTTTTCCCGCTTCATTCGAGCAGGAAAACCTGTCTTGTTTGTCTCTGACAGCGCAAAATCGTGCTTTTTCCTGTAGGAGTGGCGTGTAATGCGTCATTTTTTTATATCCGGAAGAAGGATCCGAGAAGCATTTTGTTCACTCGAGATTGTTTCTTAAGGAAAAACAAGCAAGAGCGACCCTTGCAACGAAGCGAAGCTGCGTGATGCTTGTCCCAGGAAAACGATGCGAGACGAACAAAAAAAGCGCAATCCTTCTCGTTAGAGAACAATTGCACTTGTCTTCAGTCTCAAAAGATTTCCCCGAAGAGTAATCCTTTTTTGTATAGCAATCAACCATGTTCAATATAAAAGCCACTCCAATATACTTGACGATACGTAAATTCTTTACCGCTTTTCGTCGTCACAAGCATCTCATCTTCTGCCATGACAGCAATTTTAATGGGTACTTCACCGTGATCCGTCAAATAATTGAGAATCTCGAGATGCCGATTCAACCAAAGACGACGGCGGAACCAACGAAAACGACTGAATGCCGCACTGAAGTGGAGTAAAGCGAGCGCAAGAATAATTAAAGCAAACGGAAGTGGAATGTCGAACAACGCAATCAAATATACATCTGCGATCAGCAAGGATAACGAGAGACCCATTTCCGTCATCTCCATGAAAGATGCTTTATAGGTCGCGAAGTAGGTCATCACACGAAATAGGAAGATGACCGTGAGGTACGGTACGAAGTACATTTGAAACACATGGTCCGTGCCGCTGTTGACGAACATGAGCAGTGGCAGGAAGAATAGCAATTTCCAGATTAGGATGGCGGAATAAAATAAAGTATGATCCGTGTAGCGTCTGCGTACGATGGCTTGACTCATATTCATTGCCTTCCCCTCCTTCATGATGGACCGTTTCAAAGTCGATGATGACAGGACATGATGCCTATAAGGGTATGTTTCCGAATTCAGCTGTTTCTAATCGTCTAATTCACAGTTTTTAGAAACTGTATATTTAGTATACGTCATGACGCGCCAAATGGTTCACTTTCCCCATCATTTCCCATCATTCGATGTGCTACAGATTGGAAACCCGCTCTTGCTAGTCGTCCGGATCTTCTACTGCTACAATATAAGATATTCCAATTGAACAGAATCGAGTTGAATCTTTCATGTACAACCATATCATCATCGGCGCCGGCATTCTCGGTGCTTCGACGGCCTATCATTTATCGAAGGCTGGTGAACGCGTCTTACTCGTCGATCGGAAGGAACCTGGTCGAGCCTCTCATGCGGCAGCCGGCATTATCTGTCCATGGATGACACAGCGGCGAAATAAGGCATGGTACCAATTAGCGAATAACGGGGCTCATTTTTACAAGACATTGATTCCTGAACTGGAAGCACTCGGTGAGACGAGTACAGGTTATCAGCAAGTTGGCACGATCGCCTTACATGAAACATCAAAAATCGAAAAGATGGAGACGATTGCGCAAAACCGTTTTCCGGAAGCTCCTGCCATCGAACGTATCGAACGACTGGACCAAGATCGTGTCAAAACGCTCTTTCCACTCGTCGAACAGATCGAGGGTGCCTTATTCGTTTCCGGTGGTGCACGCGTTGACGGACGTGCCTTGTGTGCTGCACTGATTCGTGGTGCTGTCGAACACGGTGCGACCGTCCTAGAAGGAGATGCTTCTCTTATCGTAGACAAGGGAGTCGTCACTGGTATAACTATGGAAAATGAACAGTACTTGGCAGAACAGTTCATTTTAACGGCGGGTGTCTGGTTAAATGACCTACTCCGTCCACTTGAGCTTAAAATCGATTTGCATCCGGAGAAGGGACAGATCCTGCAACTCGATTTGACGGATTCTACATCAACGACTTGGCCCGTCGTCATGGGACAACGCGGATTATATCTCGTCTCCATCCACGAAGGGAAACTGATCGTCGGTTCAACACACGAAAAACAGACCGACTACGACTTGAAACCAACCGTTAAGGGGATGTATGCCTTATTGAATCGGGCTTTACCTGTCTTACCGCGTCTCGAAGAAACAACGATTGATGAACTGCGTATCGGCTTACGCCCGTATACGAAAAACTCCCTGCCGGTGATCGGACCGCTTCAAAATCATCCGAACGTGTTCCTAGCGAACGGACTTGGTGCATCTGGTTTGACGATCGGACCCTATCTCGGTAGCCAATTAGCGAAGCTTGCACGTCATCAAGCGCCTGATATCGAATGGACGACTTATGAGCCGACCTATGTCTCTCTCGACTCCTGACCCACTCTATGCTTCACTTTGAAAGGAAGTACACCATTGTCCATGAAACCAATCGTTCCTCTTGAATTATTCGATGCTTTAGATATACGTGTTGGTACAATCCAGTCGCTTTCGGATCTTACCGATGGCTCAATTCAGATTGAACTACAATTCGACGGATTTACGCGTTTATTCTCACTCGACTGGGAATCACTGCGACCCGATGTCCATGAATTGCTTGGAAAACAAGCGATTGCCGTACTCAATATACCTGGTCGTACGCCTGAAGAGTCCGGTCGGGTGCTTGAGATCGGTCGCTCGGAACAATGGATGCCGATTCTCGTCGTACCGGAACATCCGATTCCGGAAGGAGCACGTGTCGAATAAGGCATATCATTTAGAAAAACACTCCCTGTGTCGCTTCGTAATGGAAGCTTTCAAGTGGGAGTGTTTTTTGATGTGCCGTTACATTTTTTCTAAATAATGCACGCTGAATCGTTCATCGTCATCGAGCCAACAATTGACTGAATGAAAACCACTTTGACGGGCAAGTGTCTCAAACTCTTCTTTACTATACTTATAGGAGTTTTCCGTATGAATCGTTTCCCCTTGTTTGAATGGAACCGTCACATCTCCAACTTGCACGAGTTGATCGAGTTGACTCCGAAGATGCATTTCGATTCGTCCTTTTTCTTCATTATAAAAAGCATGATGTTCGAATCGTGTCACATCAAACGTTCCCTTGAGCATCTGATTCAAATGCGTCAACATGTTCAAATTGAATGCTGCTGTGACACCGGCTGCATCATTATAAGCCCGTTCAAGCACATCAACAGACTTTTTCAGATCAACACCGATCAAGAATCCATCGCCCGTTTCAAGAATTCGTGAGGAATGACGTAAGAAGCGCATCGCTTCCTCCGGTTCAAAGTTACCAATCGTCGATCCCGGGAAAAAGATGACTCGTTTTTGAGACTCCTCGACCGGTAAAGAAATCGATTGTGAGTAATCCCCACAGACCGCTTTAATATGCAGCGCAGGATACCGTTCCGACAATTGGCGTGCAGATTCCATTAGGAAGTCTTTTGAGATATCAATGGGCATATACGTATCGAGATGTGTAAATGTCTCCAGTAACATCTGGATTTTACGACTGCTGCCACTTCCATATTCAATCAGTGTATGCACATCGCCGATACTTCGTGCAATCTCCGCTCGATGCTGCTCCAAGATGGCGAGTTCTGTCCGTGTCGGATAATATTCCGGTTGTTGCGTAATCTGTTCGAACAACTGGGATCCGATATGATCATAAAAATATTTTGCCGGTAAGACCTTTTGTTCTCGCATCAGACCTTCGATGACTTCTAAACGCATGTTTTGTTGCGGCGTATATAAATCGTACCCAATGACTGTCTCTCGCATCACATGTCACCTGCCAATCGGAAGCCGCCAAATAACCAACGTTTATCAGGCGGGAAGAAGTTACGGTATGTCTCGCGAATGTGATCGTCAGGCGTCACGCACGCTCCTCCACGCAGTACCATTTGATTACACATGAACTTCGCATTGTATTCCCCGAGTGCTCCTTCAAGCGGTTTACTGCCTGGATATGAACTATAAGCGCTCGACGTCCACTCCCAGACATTTCCGAACATGCTCGCAAGCGTCGTCTCTGACTCTTCGACGGCTACCGGATGGAAGGTTCCGCTTCCCATCATATTACGCTTCGTGACAGAATCGACTTGGCGAGAAGCCCATTCCCATTCCGCTTCTGTCGGCAAGCGTTTCCCTATAAAGCGACTATAAGCGTCCGCCTCATAAAAACTGACATGACAGACCGGTTCATCGAGACGAAGTGGTTCGACACCATTCATCGTAAAGATCGTCCACTCTCCCGCGTCATCCTTCATCCAATATAACGGGGCTTTCCAGTCTTCTTTTTGCACCGTCGCAAAGCCGTCAGATAGCCAATACTCTGATTTTTCATAGCCCCCCGCTTCAATGAACGCCAAATACTCCCCGTTCGTGACAGGACGCGTCGCTAATTGAAACGGATGTAACCACGTTTTATGACGTGGACTCTCGTTGTCAAACGCAAAACCGTCTCCTGTATGACCGATTTCGACGAGTCCTTCCTCGAATTGGATAAACGATGTTTCCTTGACTGCATTTTCAGGCACATCTGTTGCCAGCGACTTTGACAGATAAGCAGGTAACAGTGGATTCGTGAAAAAGTTATACTTCACGTCCATCAAGATCAATTCCTGATGTTGTTGCTCGTGTTGTAGTCCCATCTCGACTAACGCTTCGATTTTCCGTTGGTCTTCTGGAGTCCGTTCTTCTTTCAAGAACTCGACCATTTGTCCATCGACATATGACCGGTAAGCAATGATGTCTTCGACGGTCGGACGCGACAGCATTCCCCGTTGTTGACGAGGCTGGTAAGGACCGATTGAATTATAGTAAGAATTGAATAGATAATTGTACTTCGGATGGAAAACGCGATAGTCTTCATTATATTCCTGTAGTATCATCCGTTCAAAAAACCAAGTCGTATGGGCGATATGCCATTTCGGCGGACTCACGTCCGAACTCGCTTGAATGATGAAGTCTTCTGCTTCGAGCGGTTCAATCAAGGCAATTGTTTGGTTACGAACAGTGGCAAATTTTTCGATTAAGTACGATGTCGTTTCAAATAGCATGTCAATCACTCCCTATCCAAAATATTCCGAATCTTTTGGTCCATTTGATGTATACCCCTCCTATGGAAGAGTTATGCTAAAGAAACAAAAAAAGTCCGCTCCGTTAAGAGCGAACTGATCACTTTAATATACTTTATCGCCGTTGAAGATCGAGTTCTTGACGACGACGTAGTCGACCGTCCGAATCGCCTGCAATTTGTTCCCGCCAGCGTACGAAATTGCCGATTGCAAATCTTGCTCCATCTCGATCAACGTATCCGCTAGACTTCCTTTATGCTCGACGAACATCTTCTTTCCTTCGACGTTCTTGCGTTCCCCTTTTTGGAACTCAGAAGCAGAACCGAAGTATTCCTTGACGAGCACCCCATCTACTTCATGCGTCTCACCAGGCGATTCCTCGTGCCCTGCGAAGAGTGAACCGATCATGACCATCGAAGCACCGAACCGAACCGACTTCGCGATATCGCCATGCGTCCGAATCCCGCCATCCGCGATGATCGGTTTACTTGCTGCTTTTGCACACCAACGAAGTGCCGCAAGTTGCCAACCACCTGTACCGAATCCTGTCTTAATCTTCGTAATACACACTTTACCTGGTCCGATCCCGACTTTTGTTGCGTCGGCTCCCGCATTCTCAAGTTCGCGCACCGCTTCTGGCGTACCAACGTTACCCGCGATGACGAAACTTGCTGGTAGAAGCGACTTGATGTGACGAATCATCTGAATGACGGCTTCCGAATGACCGTGTGCGATATCAATCGTGATGTATTCAGGAGTTAGGCCCTCTGCCGCAAGCTGTTCGATCAGCTGATATTCTTCTTCCTTGACACCGACGCTGATTGAAGCGAACAGTTGACGTTCTTGCATCATACGTACGAATGCCAAACGACGAGCCGGTTCGAATCGATGCATGATATAAAAATAATCGCCTTCCGCTAAGAACAAAGCAATCGATTCATCAATGATCGTTTGCATGTTTGCCGGTACGACCGGAAGCTTGAAACGTCTACCACCGAACTCGACTGACGTATCACATTCCGAACGACTACCAACGATTGATTTTGCTGGAATTAATTGAATATCTTCATAATCGAATACTACATCCATGAATAACACCTCTAATTACGAATATTTTTTAATATATTGGCGATAATCATTCGCCCCTTGACTACTATAACGAACTGTCATCATAGTGTCAAAGAAATTTTCGCGTTTTTAAGGTTTTTCAAGAACTTTATTCCGTTACCAGCAATTTAATGTTCGGTTTTTACCGATTTTGTTGTTGTAAATCTGTCAACCAGTGCTCTTCCCAGTCAAAATAGCTCGTTGCTTCGGATGCTTCAAACACGTGATCAGGATAAGGCAGTACTAAAGGAGGACGATCCTGTTTCGGAAAATACGCCAGTTGCTTTGATTCGCCATCGATGGCTTCGAGCGTTCCGCCGACTACCTTACACTCGAATACCGTCGCTACATATTCAACTTCGTTTCCATCTGGGTACGTCAAACGGAACGACTCTCCACCGAAGGTCGCAATCAGACGGACCGGTCGGACGAATAGACCCGTCTCTTCATAGACTTCGCGAATGACTGCCTGTGCCGGTGATTCCCCCAGTTCGATTGCTCCAGCAGGCAAACTCCAAAACGGACCTCCTGGATCCTGAAAGAGGATGTGACCTGCTTCGTTTCGAATGATCGCTGCGACGCATGGTGTAAAAAGACGCTGCGTTCCGACAAGTTGGCGCAGATTGGCATAATAATTAGAGATTGGCATGACGTGACTCCTTTCGGTCTTCTTTTAATAGGGCAAACAAAACAAAGTCTTCCCAGGCATCGTTGATGAAGAGATTTTGTTTCGCGATTCCTTCTTTACGAAATCCGACTTTTTCAAGGACACGGATCGAGCCGATATTCTCTGGCATGACTTCAGCTCGGATCCGGTGGAACTGGTGGACATCAAATAAATGATCCACGAACAATCCGACCGCTTGTGCCATATATCCTCGTCCTGAAAAGGCGGCATCCAACTGGTAGCCAATCATGCACGTCTCCGCTGGTCCACGTTGAACGAACATCGCCGAAACATCCCCAATCAACTGGTCCGTCTCGGATAAAAAAACACCATACGCATAATAAGCATCTTGACGCATCAACTCTAGATGACGATGAATCCGTTCTCGTTGCCCTTCTATCGTGTATTGTTCAGGTGACGGCTTGATAGGCATCCAGTATTCAAAGTGATCACGGTTTCGCAAATTCACATCAAGGATCGCCGCTGCATCGTCCAAGATGTACGGACGAATGTATACAGGAAACATATAACGTCCCTCCATTTCCATTATTATCTTTAGTTCAAGAAGTTTGGGTGTTTCATAATTCATATAGCGGGAATCTACATAATAGTTTTATTACATTACAGTGACAGCATACTATAGAGAAAACTGTCGAAGAAGGAGTGACCTATGTATTCAGACATTGATTTGCTCAATCAAATCAAACAACGCGATTCCGTCGCGTTAGAACGATTATACGATCGTTACGAAAAAACACTCTTTCTTCTATTCCGTCGCACACAAGTCGAGGATGCACTCATTCATGCCGCGATGACGCAATTGTTTCGTACCGTTTGGGAACAACCGACACGTTATCCGAACTTCCAAGGATTCATTTTGCATACATTACGACAACTCAGTAGTAAAAGAGAACATATTCCGACTCGTTGAAAGAATCAGTTATACTCTTTCGACACAAGTAGAATGAACCCTTTAATTGCATGCTTTATTCAGAGAAGAACAGCTTCGTTTGTTCTTTTTTTGTTTTGTCCTTTCTTTTTCGATTCAGGCATGCTATATTATTAAGTAATTATTGTTGTTCGGTGGAGATACGAAGTGTTTCACTTTATATTCGATGAAATTGATCACGGTAGTAATAATCAGTGTGCCAGTCACACGCAGGAGGCAATACACATGGAACAAGGTAAAGTAAAATGGTTTAACGCAGAAAAAGGATTCGGCTTCATCGAGCGCGAAAGCGGAGACGACGTATTCGTACACTTCTCAGCAATCCAATCTGAAGGTTTCAAATCACTTGACGAAGGTCAAGAGGTTTCTTTCGAAGTTGAAGAAGGTCAACGTGGACCACAAGCAACTAACGTTGTAAAACTTTAATTTCCTTTAGACCCTGCTCACGCAGGGTCTTTTTTGTGTTTATATATGCTACACTAGCGATTCAGGAAGAAAGGAGATGTAACATGACACTCGAACAAACCATGCAACACCTTCAAGAGGCTATGCTAAAAGGAGATTTATCACAAGTCTCGCCTCTATTATCTCCCGAATTTACGTTCATCGATGCGTTAGGGCGGTCTTTCGATGCCGAGACCTACCTCGATCATTACGTGGATCCTGCAAACATCCGCTGGTTATCCCGGACCGATGATTTTTCATACATTGATCATTTCGAAGATACGGCAATCCAGTATAGTTTGACAGAAGACCGATTTGAATACGGGACAACTCAATATGTTGGTCGTTTCCGGATCGTATCCATCTATCGTGCTACGTCAAATGGTTGGAAATGGCACTTTGGTCAACTGACATCTCTTGATCCGTCGTAACGGATTCAAGGGATGTTTTTGTTTTCATGTTCCATTCATCGTCAGTTGGAATTGCTTCTCATTTTTCATTCCGTTACACTTGAGGGGTACATATTTTCTGAAAATTCAAGAAGGAGTGTTCCTCATGACGGTTTATAACTTCTCTGCCGGTCCAGCAGTCCTTCCTGCCCCGGTCCTATTGAAGGCTCAATCCGAACTACTCGATTATGAAAATTCAGGACAATCCGTTCTTGAAATGAGTCATCGTTCGCCAATCTTTGAATCGATTCGAGATGCGGCTGAACAATCCTTACGGAGACTGATGTTGATTCCCGATTCGTACTCCGTATTGTTTCTTCAGGGAGGAGCTACACTTCAGTTCGCGATGTTACCGCAAAATCTGGCGACGAAGACCGGACGGATTGATTTCATCGATACCGGCGGCTGGTCGACGAAGGCGATGGCAGATGCCAAACTGTACGCCACGGTCAACGTGCTCGCCTCTTCCGCTGATCACGGGTATCGCTTCATCCCAGAAGGTCCGTTCACGTCAACGGCCGACTATCTGCATATCACTTGGAACAATACGCTCGAAGGGACGACGTATCAGACACCGCCACATGTCGATGTGCCACTCGTCGCTGATGTCTCGTCTTCGATTTTGTCTGAACCATTGCCAATCGAGTCATTCGATGTGTTGTATGCTGGTGCTCAAAAAAACCTTGGTGTCGCTGGTTTAACGGTCGTCATCGTGAAGAACGAGTTGCTTGATCGTGTTCCTGACACGATCGGTGCCTACTTACGGTATGACATCCATGCAAAACAGCGGTCTCTTTATAACACGCCACCGACGTTTAGTCTTTATATGACGAAATTAGTGCTCGATTGGATTGAAGAGACGGGACTCGAGACGATCGCGGCACGAAACGTCTCACAAGCGCGCATATTATATGAAGCAATTGATCAATCCGATCTATTTCATAACCATGTAGCCGTCAAGGATCGAAGCCGGATGAACATTCCATTCTCGACCGGAAGCGAATCGGAAGACGCTGCTTTCTTGAACTTTGCTGCGCGTCACGATTTAATCAACCTTGCCGGTCACCGCTCGATTGGTGGAATGCGCGCGAGTCTTTACAATGCGATGCCGACCGAAGGAGTTACGGCACTGATTCACATCATGCACCGTTTTGAACAGGGGGAACGTTAAATGTATCACATCCAACTATGGAATGATCTATCAGACAAAGGATTAAAACGATTTACATACGACTATCACGTCCAGCGGGAAACGGAGCAACCAGACGCCTTTCTCGTCCGCAGCAAGGATTTACATGACATGCGCTTTCCAGATAGTCTCAAAGCCGTCGCCCGAGCTGGCGTCGGTGTCAATACGATTCCACTCGATCAACTCGCGAACCGCGGGATTCCCGTCTTTTCGACACCAGGTGCCAATGCGAATGCCGTCAAGGAACTTGTCATCGGTAGTTTGTTCCTGACGGCGCGAAAACTCGTCCCGAGTCTGCTTTGGACGAACAACTTGCGCGGACCGGATATTCCGGAGCGGATCGAAGCGAACAAAAAACAATTCGTCGGAACGGAGTTACTCGGAAAACGAATCGGGATCGTTGGACTTGGGGCGATCGGGGCAAACTTAGCCAACACCCTTCACGAGCTCGGCATGACCGTCACAGGCTATGATCCACATATGTCCGTTGAGTCCGCTTGGCGCGTCTCGAATCAGATTCAGCGGGCAACACAGCTCGAGGATCTCCTCGCGACAAGCGACTACATCACGTTGCATCTCCCGCTCCTTGATGCGACGACGGGTTTACTCGATGCGTCACTCTTTTCAAAAATGAAACACGGCGCGACCCTACTCAACTTCTCGCGTGGTGAACTCGTCGATGAACAAGCGTTAGCAGACGTGCTCAGGTCCGGTCGCCTGGCGAATTATGTGACGGATTTCCCGAACGCCTTCATCTTGTCCCTCCCCCGGGTCATTGCTTTACCACATATCGGGGCATCGACAAGTGAAGCGGAGGAAAACTGTGCCATCATGGCGGTCGATCAACTGCGTCTGTTCCTTGAGACAGGAAACATCCGCAATGCGGTCAATTTCCCAGCCGTCGAGTTACCGTTCACTGGAAAACGACGAATTACGATTGCTCACCACAACATTCCGAACATGGTCGGTCAAATCGCCTCCGTGTTAGCGCAAGAGTCGATCAATATCGCGAATATGATCAATGGTAGTAAAGATGCGATTGCCTATACGATCATCGATATCGATAACCATGCGGACGAGATGATTTCGCTCGACCGACTGAATCAGATTCCTGGCGTCTTGAAAACACGCCTACTCTAAAGGAGTGAACCCCATGCCAACTTTCGAACCTTTTGCGGCGTTACGACCGGACTCAAAATATGCGGCAGAATTTGCCGCCTTACCGTATGATGTTTATTCGCGCGAAGAAGCACGTTCCGAGATCCGACGTCATCCGCTGTCTTTTTTACGGATCGATAAAGCAGAAGCTACTCTTCCGTCATTAATCGCTGAAGATGACCCACGCGTTTATCAGCAAGCAGCGCTTGCCTTCGAAGAGAGTCAAACAAACGGCATCTTACAGCTCGATGCAGACGAGACGTATTACATTTATCAATTGTCAGATGGAACACATACGCAATCCGGTTTCGTCGGATGTGTTGCCGTCAGTGATTATGAGACGAATCAAATTCGTAAACATGAGTTCACACGTCCTGATAAAGAGCGCGACCGCGTCCGACACGTCGAACAGTTACAAGCACATACGGGTCCGATTTTACTTGCGCATCAAACCGATGCACAACTCGAAGCAATCGTTACGACGATTACTGCTGGCGATCCCCTATATGATTTCACCGTCGATGGAGTGACGCATCGAATTTATAAAATCACCGATCGCAATCATCTATTGACGATCGGGAGCCAGTTCGCCCGTCACGATGCTCTCTATATCGCTGATGGTCACCATCGTGCTGCAGCAGCAGCCATCGCTGCCAGTCGGACGGACCAGGAGGAAGCACAACGTTTTCTTGGCGTCTCCTTCCCGCAGGATCAATTACGGATTCTCGGTTACCATCGGGTCGTTGAAGATTTGTACGGTCAATCCGTCGTTGATTTCCTTGAGCGATTAGCCCATCGCTTTACGATCACAAAAGGACGTGCCGAACAAACGAAGCCTCACCAAATCGAGATGTATCTCAACCGGCAATGGTATACCCTTTCGTACGATTCTGAACGAACAGGGACGAAAGCGAATCTCGACGTCTCGATTTTACAAGAAGAGTTGTTGACACCGTTACTCGGTATCGAGGATCCACGGACGGACGCACGGATCCAGTTCGTCGGTGGTCATAAGGGGTATGCCGGCCTTGAGCAAATCGTGGACTCTGGACATGCCGCTGTCGCTTTTCACTTGCATCCGACTTCGATCGAAGATTTAATGGCTGTGGCTGATGCGGGAGAAGTGATGCCGCCGAAGTCGACTTGGTTCGAACCGAAGCTTCGGAGCGGTTTACTGATCCATCCGTTTGATTCATAATGCACACGCACTAAAAAAGCAAGTCGCGGATTCGATATCCACGACTTGCTTTTTCTTATACGTGTCGCAAAAGAAGAGCCGACACAGCTTCTACTTGAATAGTTCCCGACAACGTCGTTGCATTTAACAGACTTTCATACGTTCCCTCAAGCGAAAGAGATTGTGCCTCTTCACTTACGTTGACCACGAGCAAGTAAATCTGTTCACCCTGACGTCGCTCGACGACAAATGTCTGTTTTGTATCATCGATCCTTTGGAAATGATACGTTCCGGCATTTGCTAAAACCGGATGCTGTTTTCGAAGATCGATCAACTGTGCAACGTGATCGAACAACTCACGGTTCTGCTTCGTCTCATCCCATTCCATACACGCACGGTTTGCCGGGTCTTGCCCCCCAGTCATTCCAATCTCATCGCCATAGTAGATGACGGGTGAACCCGGAAACGTCAACAGTGTAGTGAAGAGTAACTTCATTCGATCGATATTCCCTTTCGCACGCGTTAGAGCACGCGGCGTATCATGCGAGTCAATCAAATTGAACATGACCTCGTTGACATTTTGAGAATGCCAGTTTAAATTCCGGCTGACTGCATGTGAGAAATCACGAACGCTCGTCTCGCCCGTCGCAAAACAAGTCAAAAAGCTCTCTGTCAAACCGTAATTCATGACGGCATCAAATTGATCGCCGAGGAGCCATGGTTGCGAATCCGTCCAGCATTCGCCGACGATATAACATGTTCCGTTCGCAGCCCGGACTTCCTTTCGAAACTCACGCCAAAACGCATGATCGACTTCACTAGCGACATCCAGACGCCAGCCGTCAACTCCGAATTCCTCGACCCAGTAACGTCCGACGTGAAGCAAATAGTCTTTGACGTCCGGATGGGCAGTATTCAACTTCGGCATGTTTCGTTCAAATGCAAACACTTCATAGTTTGGAATCGATGGATCGACCGGGAAGGAATCAATCGTAAACCAGTTGGCGTATTTTGAGTCTTGTCCCTTTTCTAAGACATCTTGAAATGCTGGGTGCTCTTCACTAATATGATTAAAGACGGCATCGAGTAATACGCGGATACCGTTCTCATGTAGCACATCGATCATCTTGCGGAACGTTTTCTCGTCACCGAACGCAGGATCAAGCTTCAAGTAATCAAGCGTATCGTATTTATGATTGGATGGTGCCTCAAAGACTGGGCAGAAGTAGACACCCGTGACGCCGAGACGTTGTAAATGATCGACGTGATCAATGACCCCTTGAAAATCTCCACCGAAGAAATTCTGAAAAGCCGGTGCTTCACTTCTCCACTCCTTCGTTCCCGCTGGATCATTCGTCGTGTCACCATTAGCAAATCGTTCCGGGAAAATTTGATACCAGACCGTATCCTTCACCCAATCCGGTGTATCAAAGACATCCGTCGCATGAACATATGGCACAGAAAAATAATAGCCTGGATGATCGAGTGGTGATTCGTCATACCAGCCACGCTCGGTTAAAACGGCTATCTTATCGCCATGAACCTCAAACCCATACCGTACCCGCTTCCGTTCTGGACGGATTGCAATGAACCAATAATCATACGTCGCGTCACTTCCATTGTGTTGCATCGGTGTCCGCTCTACTTTCCATGATTTTTCTTTCTCCGGATCAAAGTTCCAATCTCGGTCTTCTTCTTTTTCTGCTTCCCATTCATACGGATCACCATATATCAATTCAACTTTTTCAATATCATCTTTAGCCGTCATAAGTCGGATATGGACCGTCTCTTGATCATAGGTATAAACAAATGGTGATAATGCGCGATGAACTACCCCAGCCTGGTTCAAATTCTGCCACTCTCCCTTAAATTGATATTTCTCTATCGGTAAAGTTCCTTTCTTCCACATCGCTTAAACGTATTTAGTAGAAATTCAACTGTTCCACCGACATTTTAGTTCAGTCTGTCAGGTAGTTTAAGGTATACTGATAACGCATAGGAAATCAGGGATTTCTGATATTACGGAAAGAGAGTGGATACGAAATGGGTCGTAAATGGAACAACATCAAGGAAAAAAAAGCATCAAAAGACAAAAATACGAGTCGGATCTACGCAAAGTTCGGTCGTGAGATTTATGTAGCGGCTAAACAAGGTGAACCCGATCCAGAATCAAACCAAGCATTAAAGGTCGTTCTCGAACGAGCGAAGACATACAACGTGCCACGTGCCATCGTCGATCGGGCGATTGAAAAAGCAAAAGGTGGAGCGGAAGAAAACTACGATGTCTTACGTTATGAAGGATTCGGTCCAAGCGGTTCAATGGTCATCGTCGAAACGTTGACGAACAATGTTAACCGGACGGCTTCTGACGTCCGTGCTGCATTCGGAAAAAATGGCGGAAACATGGGCGTGAGCGGATCCGTCGCTTATATGTTCGATGCGACGGCAATCTTTGCCTTCGAAGGTAAAACTGCAGATGACGTTCTCGAGTTGATGATGGAAGCGGATATTGATGTGCGCGATATCCTCGAAGAAGACGAATCTGTCATCATCTACGCTGAGCCGGAACAATTCCATGCTGTGCAAGAAGCGTTGAAAGCTGCAGGGATCACCGAGTTCTCACTTGCCGAACTCGTCATGCTCGCTCAAAACGAAGTCGCGTTGTCTGAAGACGACGTCGCACAATTCGAGAAAATGATCGATGCACTGGAAGATCTTGAGGATGTGCAACAGGTCTACCACAACGTAGAACTATAATCAAAAAGACAAGGGGATGGTCACGACCATCCCCTTGTCTTTTTGATTATAGTTTCTGTATCGGTTAACGCCCAGAATCGGTCACGCACCGTCTGTATTCATCATAAAGTATGAAACGCGTTTCATAACAAGAACTAAAAAAGATTCATTTATGATGTTTATTTCTTGAATTTAATGGGAATAGTAATATTCGGTGTTGATTATAACTTATTTTGCTTTGAAGAAATAAAAGGAGGAACGAACGATGACATATTCTTTAATTGAAACATTCAAACACATCGTAAGCGAGGCAACTAGCTTTAAGCGCGTTGATTTCGGAGGATACGATATTTATATGCAGACAACAGATGGACGAACGATTACGGCACACATCCGCTATGATGGTGGTGGAACAGACTTCAATGAAGCTTATTTAATGCTAGAATCGAGTACCGGTCAACGTCGCACAGCGACCTTAACGCTTTATCAATTCGAACATCTTTCTTCTTATACTGCACACAGTGAACGGACACGTGCCCTAGTCACAACAAGTGCTTAATGACTATAAAACACGTCTCTCATTCGAGAGACGTGTTTTTTTAATTTTCTTCTCGCTCGAGGCGTTCGAGTTCTGCGTGCGTTTGTGGGAATCCATTCGCTTGCCAATCTGCCCGATGAATGGAATCAAGTTGTGTCAGTCCGACTTCAGCCGGATCGCGTTTCGCGTCGACACTTGGACGATGGTCAATATCGTCTGAAGTCGTTTTTCGTTGTTGGTATTGTTGATAGGCGATTGTCGCAATCGCCGCTAGACCACCTAAAATGACACCTGTCTTGAATGTTGCTCGCATGAAAGTTCCCCCTCTATGGTCATTAGTTGTGCTCTAGGTAGATGTACCCGAGTTACTTGAATTTGAATCATTCTTCTCATGGATCAACGTGTTATTTGAAAAAAATCAAAAAAAAATTCAGCCTATTTCTGCCGTGTTCCTACATATTTAATAATCAAGAGAGAAAATGGCTCTATCCCTTATGCTTCAACGCTTCACGTCATGCAAGAGGGAAAAAAGTACGCTATACTTGATTCAGAAACATCTTCGACGAACAAAATGAATCGTGTCTTCTACTGGACAGTTCCGAGCTTCAACAGCTTGCGTTCGCGTCCCTTTTTCATTTTTGGTCGTCGATGTCACAAAGGAGGGAATTTCGTGTCCGTGATGCACGGGGCTATTTTACTGCCCATATTGATCAGTCTTTTCATTCCGCTTCTAGCGAAACGCCTTCCGAACATTCATACCGGTTGGTTTGTACTTGTCGTACCTGTACTGCTCGTTTCGTATTTCAGCCGCTTTCTCGCTGGTACGATGTCAGGTGAGACCTTTACGGCACGCATGCCGTGGATACCATCGCTCGGTATCGATTTCGTCACGTATCTCGACGGACTCGGCTTATTGTTCGCACTATTGATCACAGGAATCGGCTCACTCGTCGTTCTTTATTCGATTTTTTATTTAGATGCGAAAAAAGAATCACTCGGAACATTTTATGTTTATCTGTTGATGTTCATGACCGCCATGCTTGGCGTCGTGCTGTCAGATAACATGATCGTCCTCTATCTGTTCTGGGAATTAACGTCGATTTCGTCGTTCTTATTGATCGCCTATTGGTACGAGCGGGAACGTTCTCGTTACGGCGCTCAAAAATCGATGCTGATCACCGTCTTCGGTGGACTAGCGATGCTTGGGGGAATCGCGATTCTCTCAACACTCAGTGGATCGTTAAGTATTCGTGAGACCTATGCGTCGCTTGAATCGATTCAAGGTGAACCCTTCTTTTCGGTCGCCCTCGTTTTATTCTTGCTAGCTGCCTTCACGAAATCGGCTCAATTTCCGTTCCACATCTGGTTACCGGATGCGATGGAAGCACCGACCCCTGTCAGCGCCTACTTGCACTCGGCAACGATGGTCAAGGCAGGGTTGTATCTTGTCGCTCGTTTCAGTCCGATTTTTGCGGATGAGTCGCTCTGGTTCTATCTCGTCTCATCTGTCGGAATATTCACCTTATTCTGGGGTTCACTCAATGCGGTGAAACAACATGATTTGAAAGGAATCCTTGCTTACTCGACGATTTCTCAGCTTGGATTGATCATGTCCTTGCTCGGACTCGGAGCAGCCGCCTTGCACGTCGACGCGTTAGATGACGGATTATATACGATTGCGACAGTCGCTGCGATCTTCCACCTGATCAACCACGCGACGTTTAAAGGCAGTCTCTTCATGATGGCGGGAATCGTCGATCACGAGACTGGTACTCGCGACATTCGGAAGCTCGGTGGTCTTGCGCAACTCATGCCGATTTCGATGACGATTGCGATGATCGGGACCCTTTCGATGGCGGGGATTCCACCATTCAATGGTTTCTTAAGTAAAGAGATGTTCTTGACAGGTGTACTTGAAGTTTCAGGATCTGACTTGTTCCACTTACCGTCTTACGGTTGGATTATTCCTGTACTCGCCGTCGTCGGAAGTATCTTTACATTCGTCTATAGCATCTTGATTGTCCGCAGAACGTTCTTCGGTAAGCGTCAAGACGACAAGTTACCGAAAACACCACACGAGGCACCGATTGGCATGTTGATTCCACCTCTCGTCCTCGTCTCGCTCGTCGTCATCATCGGACTCTTCCCGAATATATTATCGGATACGTTGATCCGACCGGCAGTCGAAGCGATCTTACCGCAAGTCGTTGATGCGGGTGGCAAGATTGATGTGCATATTTCAATGTGGCATGGATTCAATACTGAATTATTCCTGACACTCGTGATCATCAGTGCTGGCGTAATCTTGTATAAAACACTCCCACGTTGGCAATCGCTTTACAACCGGATGCCACGTGCCGTCTCCTTGAATCATCAATATGACGCCTTGTTACGTCGTGGTGAACAGACATCGACAAAGATCCATGATAGGGTCATGACCGGATACATGCGGTCGTATCTCGTCTACATCTTCGGATTCATCGTCATCTTGATCTTGACGGCATTATACGGGTTTGATGCCTTCCGCTTCGCGGTTGATCCAATCAGCTCGATTGACGCGTATGAGATCATCCTTGCACTCGTTCTCGTTTCGAGTGCCCTCTCGATCACCTTTGCGCGTTCACGACTGACATCGATCATCTTGCTCGGTGTGACAGGTTATACGGTCGCTCTGTTCTTCGTCTTGTTCCGAGCGCCAGACCTTGCCTTGACGCAACTCGTCATCGAGACAGTATCGGTCGCTCTGTTCCTGCTCGTTTTCTATCGTTTACCGGAAATCAGCCGGAAAGAAGAGCGCATTCCGTTCAAGCTCGGCAACGCCTTGATTTCGGCACTCGTCGGACTGACGGTGACACTCGTCGCACTTGCTTCTCTCAGCCAACGATCGTTTACTTCAATCGCCAAATATTACATCGATAATGTCGCTGATCTTGCCGCTGGCGGTAATATGGTCAACGTCATTCTCGTCGACTTCCGTGGCTTCGATACGTTGTTTGAGATTGCCGTTCTCGCACTTGCCGGAATCGGAATTTACACGATGATTAAATTCAGACGAACAGGAGGGATGGATAAATGAAAAAGCAGACAAAAAAGCATACGAATGACGTCATCTTAGAGTCCGCGACTTCCTTTATCACGTTCATCATCTTCCTGTTTGCTGTCTACTTGTTCTTTGCTGGACACTATACGCCAGGTGGCGGTTTCATTGGTGGTCTTGTGACGGCGTCTGCTCTTGTCTTGATCTTACTTGCTTACGACATCAAGACGTTACGCCGGATTTTGCCATTCGACTACAAATGGATCACGGCTCTTGGCATGTTGATTGCCGTACTGACGGCTTCAGGAGCGCTTGTCTTTAACGTCCCGTTCTTCACACATGCACATGACTATTTCAACCTACCGTTATTCGGTAAGACATCACTTCATACGGCGATGTTGTTTGATCTTGGTGTTTATCTTGTTGTAGTCGGTGTGACGATGACGATTATTCAAACGATTGGGGAGAGTGATTAATATGGAAATCATCATGGCGATCGCCGCAGGCATCCTGACGATGTGTGCCATTTATCTCATTCTTTCGAAAAGTATTCTTCGCATTATCATCGGAACAGGGTTGCTCAGCCACGCTGCCCATCTACTCGTCATGACGATGGGTGGATTAAAACGAGGCGCGGCTCCGGTCTTAAAGGACGGCGTGACTTCCTATACGGATCCACTACCGCAAGCACTCGTCTTGACCGCCATCGTCATCAGCTTTGGTGTCACTGCCTTTTTCTTGGTACTCGCTTATCGTGCCTATCAAGAACTCGGAACCGATAATATCGAAGAGATGAAAGGAACCGATTCGAATGATTAACTTACCGCTACTACCAATCATCATCCCTTTGTTGACGGGTGTCATCTTGATGTTTTTCCCGAGACACCTCAAAGGACAACGAATCGTTTCCCTCTTTTCGACGATTTTGACTGTCTGTGTCTCCATCTATCTTGTGCTGACTGTCCGGTCGAACGGCATCTTAACAGTCACACTCGGTAGCTGGCCAGCACCTTTTGGTATCACACTCGTCTCTGACATGCTATCCGCTTTACTCGTCACGACGACGAGCATTCTTGTTCTTTGTATCATCTGGTATGCCATTGTCTACTTGAGCGTTTCCTATCAACGATACTACTATTTCATCGCCGTTCAATTCCTGCTCGTTGGTGTCAATGGTGCCTTTACGACAGGTGATATCTTTAACATGTTCGTCTTCTTCGAAGTCTTCCTGATTTCGTCTTATGTCTTGATCGTTCTCGGCGGGAAACCGGCACAATTACGAGAATCGCTGAAGTATCTTTTGATCAACGTCATCTCGTCCGCATTATTCGTCATGACGGTGGCCTTCTTGTACGGAATCATCGGATCACTCAGCATGGCGGATATCAGTCAAAAGATTTCAGAGGTCGGACAGCCGGCAATCCTAAACGTCATCGCCTTGTTATTCCTGATCGTCTTCGGATTAAAAGGTGCGATCTTCCCGCTCTACTTCTGGTTACCTGGTTCTTATCAAGTACCGCCGACGCCTGTTCTTGCTCTGTTCGGTGCCTTGCTGACGAAGGTCGGGGTCTACGGGATTTTACGGACGTATAGTTTGTTCTTCTCAAATGAGATTGGAACGATTCATCAAATCTTAAGTATCCTTGCTCTCAGTACGATCATCATCGGGGTGATCGGTGCGCTTGCGACACGGGATGCGAAGCAAATCATCATCTACAACATCATCGTCGCAGTCGGGGTCATCTTGTACGGGGTTTCCCTCATGACACCGCAAGCACTAGAAGGTGCGATTTTCTACCTTCTTCATGATATGTTGATCAAAGCCGCTTTATTCCTTCTCGTAGGGATCATGGTCGGAATTGCCGGCTCGAGTAAACTGAAAGATATGGGAGGGATGATCAAAACCTATCCTGTACTATGTTGGACGTTCTTCATCGCGGCGTTATCACTTGCCGGGATTCCACCGCTCAGCGGGTTCATTGGGAAATTCCTGATTGTTCGTGGTGGTATTGAAGCTGGTGAGTTGATTGGACCGATCATCGTCTTACTATCAAGTCTGCTCGTCTTGTATTCCGTCGTTCAATTGTTCATGCGTGCCTTTTGGGGAACACCGAAGACCTACTCGGGTGATAAACAAGCGCTTGTTCCCAAGCTGCTAGTTCCTACGATTGTCTTAGTTGCGCTCAGCGTTCTCTATGGAGTAGGTGCTGAGGCGATGCGTCCACTGATTCAACAAGCCGTCGAACCGTTGACGAATCCAACGCTCTATATCGATGCCGTACTAAAAGGAGGTCGTTAATTCATGGCATTTCAAGTCTTGCTCAACTTATTTCTTGCATTCTTGTGGATGTTTCTCTCAAACAATTTCTCGGCCTCCGGTTTCGTCATCGGTTACGCGCTAGGGCTGATTGCGATGTTCGCTTTCCGTCGCGGCTTCAAAGGTCGCTTTTATCTCGGACCTGTCGTCGCACTCGTCCTATTGTTTTTCCGCTTTCTCTACGAGCTTGTCGTCGCGAACATCGATGTCTTGAAAATCATTTTAAAGCCGAAGTTAGATATTCAACCTGGTATTTTCGCCTATGAGACCGAACTCGATCAACCGTGGCAAATCACGTTGCTGTCAATGCTGATCACGCTGACACCGGGAACGCTTGTCGTTGATATCTCGGATGATAATAAGACACTCTACATTCATGCACTCCACATGCCAGAGGTCGATGAAGCGGTCGCTTCGATTCGTGATAGTTTTGAGAAAGCCATTCTGGAGGTGAGTCGGTGATGTTCGATATTTTAATCTATATCGCACTCGGGGGTGTCTTTCTCTCGATGCTTGGTCTGTTTTACCGGGTCATCAAAGGACCAAGTGTTGCGGATCGTGTCATAGCGCTTGATTCAATTGGTATCAGCTTGATTTCAATCGTTGGACTTGTCTCGATCATCTTACGGACGAGCGACTACCTCGAAGTCATCCTGTTGATTGGTATACTCGCCTTCATCGGTACAGTTGCCTTTTCAAAATATATCGAGAAAGGAGAGATCATCGAACGTGATCGCAACCAATGAATTGATCGTCGCGGTCTTCGCCTTGCTCGGTATGGGATTTAGTCTCGTCACCGCGCTTGGTCTGATCCGCTTACCGGATGTCTATACGCGTGCTCACGCTGCATCTAAAAGCGCGACATTAGGTGTCATGTCGATTTTAATCGGCGTCATCATCTATTTCGTCACTGAAGATGGATTCTTCTCCTCTCGTGTCGTTCTCGGCATTCTGTTCGTGCTCATCACAGCACCAATTGGAGGACATCTGATCGCTCGTGCTGCATATTACAGCAATGTGCCGCTATGGAAATCGTCTGTTCGAGACGACTTGTCCCAGAACAAAGAACATGTGGAACCAAAGAAACGTCAAGATGATGTATAAGTATCGCTATGACAAAACCCTCGCTTCCATTCACGGAAGCGAGGGTTTTTTGATTAGGAACGCTGTAAAAATGAGGCAGCAAACAAGAGTGCCAACTCATCACGATTATCTAGCAATTCTTCTAATGTATGCTGTTCCAGTTCCCGGATATAAGCTCGAAGCGCTCGTCCGAGCACACCTTTTAGACGGCATCCTGGTTCGATGACACAATGACTGTTGCTTCCAAAACACTCGACGATATCCATCGGTTCCATCTCCCGAACGACTTTCCCGATGTTGATGTCTTTTGGCTCACGAATCAAACGGAGTCCGCCTGACCGACCTCTTGTTGATTCGACATAGCCAAGTTTCGCTAATTGTTGTGTTACCTTCATTAAATGGTTGGATGAGATGCCATAATGCTTGGCAATCTGCGGCATTGGTGTGATAACATCCCGGTGCACCCCGAGATACATCAACACACGTAGTCCATAATCCGTATACTGTGTAATTCTCACGATCCTCACTCCATTCCTTCCCAAAACTGCACTGTAATCGTACCATGAAATACGAAACTGACTACATTGTTTTGTCTCATGATTCGAAATTCTGATAAACCTCTATAGGGTTTACGTATGGAATGAAATATTGGATTTAAAATACGAGTTTTAAAAACAAAAAACTACTCCTCCTTTCCTGTTCGAAAGAAGAAATAGTACTGTTTCGTTTTTACTTTATTTTTTGTACAGCCCTTTCACGACATCATTGAAACGGTCAGCATAGTTCGTAAAAACACCTGTAACACCATAATCCAGCATACGTACCATATCCGCTTTTTCATTGACAGTATACGGGTGAAGTAATAAATCATGCGCGCGAATCGCTGAGATGTTCTCACGTGTCAACGCTTTGAAGGAAGGACCGACACCGACTGCATACTGACGGATTGCAGTCAATCGATCATCCGTCAATGCCTTGACTTCGTTCGCTTCCATCAACTGAATAAGCGGTACATTCGGATCCATGGCTTTGATTTTTTGAAGGCTTGCTTCACTGAACGATTGAATTAAGACTTGACCCGGTTTTACACGATCACTCGATAAACCATAAGCTTTTAAGGTATTCAATAACTTCTCTTCCATACCTGGATAAACCTCTGGCGATTTTGTTTCAATATAATAGTTCGCATGCTTTCCATATGTCGAGAAAATTTCTTCAAGTGTCGGCACTTTTAATCCAGCGTACTCTTTTCGAGCAAGTGAAGGGTTTACTTCATTGAACCAGCTTCCTGCATCAAGCTTCTTGATTTCTTCAAGTGTCTTGTCTTTGACAGCACCCGTCCCATCTGTCGTCCGATCAACCGTTTCATCGTGCATCGCAATCAATTGACCATCTTTTGTCATCTGTAAGTCAATCTCGATGTAATCTGCTTTAAATTTCTTATGTCCCATTTCATAAGCTGGCATCGTATGCTCTGGTGCATACCCTGAAGCTCCGCGGTGAGCGACGTTGATGATTCGATTTGGATCGAGCAATGATTTTCCTTTTGATTGTGCACCGACATCTTCTGTCGGAAAACCTGTACTTAATATCGCGCCTGCAGCCATCGTTAACCCAAATTGTTTCAACATAATTGATTCCCCCTTGAAATATTCTTACAATACCTATCCTAAGTCGTATGTATGAAGCTGATATAGAGAAAATGTAAATGTCATTTCGTGATTTGATGACAAAGTGTTATTACGACATAGAAAAAGACCCGTTCGATCAAACGGGTCTTCTTGAAACTTACGCTTCGAAAATCAATGACTCTGGATCTTCAAGCAAATCTTTGATGTGCTTCAGGAACGTAACGGCTTCTTTTCCATCAACGATTCGGTGGTCGTAGGAGAGTGCGACATACATCATCGGACGGTTTTCCATCCGTTCAGCATCAATCGCGACAGGACGCAAGTTGATTGCATGCATCCCTAGAATCGCGACTTGTGGACCGTTCAAGATCGGTGTCGACATGAGTGAACCGAACGTACCACCATTCGTGATCGTGAACGTACCACCCGTCAAATCAGATAGACCGAGTTTGTTGTCACGCGCTTTGACAGCGAGTTGAATGATATCTTTTTCAATCTCAGCGAAGTTCTTCTTGTCCGCATCACGTACGACAGGAACGACGAGACCGTCCGGTGCTGAGACCGCAATCCCGATATCGTAGAATTTCTTCAGGACGATTTCATCCCCTTGAATCTCAGCATTCAAGTATGGCATCTTCTTCAGTGCTGCGACTGCTGCTTTTGTAAAGAATGACATGAAGCCGAGCTTGACTTCGTTTTCCTTCACAAATTTCTCTTGGCGACGTTTACGTAGTGCCATGACCGCTGACATATCGATCTCATTGAATGTCGTCAACATCGCTGCCGTTTGTTGAACTTCAACGAGTCGGTTCGCAATCGTCTTACGACGGCGTGACATCTTGATTCGCTCTTCCGGTTTCCCAGGAGCGGCTGCAGGTGCTGGTGCCGGTGTAGCGGGTTTCGTAGGAGCCGGTTTTGCTTGCTCACGTGGTGCTACTTCAAACGTCGCGACGTCTTGGACGCGGATGCGACCAAGTGGATCTTGCGTCGCCACTTGCGCTAAATCGATTCCTTTTTCACGAGCCAGTTTACGGGCAGCAGGTGAAGCAATCGGACGATCCGCAACAGATGTACTTTCAGTCGCTGCTGCAGCCACCGGTTGTTCCGCTTTTTCTTCTGCTTTTGGTGTCTCTTTTGGCGTTTCTTGTACTGGTTCTGCCGCAGCCGGTTTTGGAGCCTCGCCACCAGCAGAGATGACAGCAATCGTTTCCCCGACGCGAACTGTATCTCCTTCAGCAGCCATCACTTCCGTCAACGTACCTGCTTCATCTGACGGTACTTCGATGTTGACTTTATCTGTCTCGAGCTCAACGATGGCTTCCCCTTTTTCCACGTGATCACCTGGTTGTTTTAACCAAGACGCCACCGTTCCTTCAGTAATTGATTCGGCAAGTTCTGGTACTTTGATTTCCATCGTATTCTCCCCCTATGACTCGATTCTATCTTAAGTTATGATGTGTGATTTGATACGTGTGATGGTGCTGTTGGAGTAGAAACAGTCGCTGTGAGTGCATCATTGATGATACGTGCCTGCTCTACTTTATGACCTGACGGGTCACCTTCTGCTGTACTAGAACGACGACGACGACCGATGTAACGGACGGTTTGGATGCCGTTCGGTGCGACTGTCTCAAGTCGAGGTTCCATGAAGGACCAAGCCCCCATGTTTTTCGGTTCTTCTTGTACCCAGACCATCTCTTCGACGGCTTCATAGCGCGCGATGACTTCTTGTAAGGCTTTCGCCGGGAACGGATACAACTCCTCGACCCGGACGATTTGTAGCCAATCGAGATTCTCATCTGATTTTGAAACGGCTTCTGCTAGATCGATTGCCATCTTACCAGAACAGAACACAAGACGTTTAACACGATCTGGTGCTTCGCCAAGTCCAGCTTGTTCGATGACACGTTGGAAACTACCTTCCGTCAACTCAGAGACATCGGATGTCGCAAGCGGATGACGCAAGAGACTCTTCGGCGTCATGACGACGAGCGGTCGGACTTCCTCTTTCCCGAGAATCGCTGCTTGTCGGCGCAACAGGTGGAAGTACTGGGCAGCACTTGACACGTTCGCGACCGTCCAGTTTTTCTCACCCGATAACGTCAAGAAACGTTCTAAACGACCACTCGAGTGTTCTGGTCCTTGCCCCTCATAACCATGCGGAAGCAACATGACGAGACCTGACGTTTGTCCCCATTTTGCTCGGCTAGCTGAGATGAACTGGTCGAAGATGACTTGACCTGAGTTCGCAAAGTCCCCATATTGCGCTTCCCATAATACAAGTGTTTCCGGAGCGAAGACGTTATAACCGTATTCAAAACCAAGTACACCTGCTTCAGACAACGGACTGTTGTAGACCGAGAATGATGCAGTTGCCGTTGACAAGGCATGGAGTGGCGAAAAGCCTTCTCCTGTTTTCACATCATGAAGATTAATGTTCCGTTGTGCGAACGTTCCCCGTTCAGAATCTTGACCGCTCAAGCGGATGGGTGTTCCATCTGAGAGAATCGAAGCGAACGCCAATGTTTCGGCATGTCCCCAGTCAATTCCGTTCTTCGTTGAGAACGCATCCGTCCGGCGCTTCAGGACCTTCTCAAGTTTATGGAACACTTGGAAGCCGTCTGGCCACTGTAATAATTCTTCATTGTACGCCGTCAATGTTTCAATCGAGACCCCTGTCTCGATGGTCGGAACGCCTTTAAAGACGACGTCCGGCATGACCCCACCATACTCTTTCTCGACGTTTGGTACTTTTTCACGAGCTGCTTTCATCTGGTCATTGATCGATGTTTCAATCGATTGAATTTCGTCAGCTGTCGCATCCCCGTTCGCGACAAGTGTTTTCCCGTACAAGACACGAATTGGATCATGTTTATGAATCAAATCGTATAAGACCGGGTTCGTATTCATCGGTTCATCCATTTCGTTATGACCAAAACGACGATATCCGATCAAATCAATCATGACATCCTTCTTAAACGTTGCCCGGTACTCGCTCGCGAGCAACGCGACAGCGAGACAGCTTTCCGGCTCATCCGCATTGACGTGGAAGACTGGGATCTCATATCCTTTGGCAAGATCACTCGAGTAACGCGTCGAACGGGAGTCCGTCGGCTCCGTCGTGAAGCCGATCGTGTTGTTCGCGATGATATGAATCGTTCCGCCGGTGTTATATCCTTTGAGATTCGCTAAGTTCAATGTTTCAGCCACGATTCCTTGACCTGGGAACGCTGCATCACCGTGGATCAGGATCGCAGCGGCAGCCGCTTGCTCTTGGCGTGGTGCTCCTTTTTGTGAGCGATCATCTTGTGCCGCACGTGTGAAGCCTTCGACGACTGGGTCGACGAACTCAAGGTGCGACGGATTGTTCGCAAGCGTCATCCGCACGTTACGTGTCTCTTGCTCAAGTTTTCGGTTTAAACCGAGGTGATACTTCACGTCGCCCGTCCAACCGTACGTGATCCCAATCGAGCCTTCAGATGGTACGAGGTCATGGTTTGGTGCATGCTGGAACTCAGCAAAGATCATTTCATACGGCTTCCCGAGTACGTGCGCCAAAACGTTCAACCGTCCACGGTGTGCCATTCCGATATTGATCGTCTCCGACCCGTTCGAGATGAGGTGTCCGACGATTGTGTCGAGCAATGGCACCATCGCGTCAAGTCCTTCAATCGAGAAGCGTTTTTGACCGACGTATGTTTTGTGCAAGTATTTTTCGAAGAGGTCCGTTTCAGCTAAGCGTTTGAACAACTGTTTCTTTTGTTCAGCGTCTAGCGTCGCTGTCAAAGCACCTTGCTCGATTTTCTGACGGAGCCATTTCTTTTCATCGAGATCGTCGACATGCTGGAACTCAACTGCGGCTGCTCCCGTGTACTGCGCTTTTAAATGTTCGATGCCTTCAAATGCGTCCTGTACACCAGTTGGTGGTTCAGGACAGACGAGTGAGACTGGCATTTTTCGAAGATCTGCTTCTGTCAATCCGTACTGACTCAATTCGAATAATCCTGTTTCTCGCGGATGGTCCTTCAGCGGATAGATATCCGCCGCAAGATGTCCTTTTGCACGAATTTGTTCCGCTAAACGATTCGCCGCAAGATATTTTTCGAAATCTCCTGTCTCGACTTGCATCGGTACAACTGGTTCCGTCACGGGTGCACCATGCTCTTCGAAATAAGCACGTGTCTCCTCATCAACGGATGTTTTGTCTTCTAAAAAACGCTCGTACAATTCAATGATGTAGCCAAGGTTTGGTCCATAGAATGCTTGTTGATCTTGCTCGTGGCCTGCCATGTACGGTTCCCCCCGTTTCTATATTTCTCCCCACACATCCAGTGGATACTCGATGTGTTTCCAGCCCTCTACCTGTTAGCGCTTTCAAAAGGAATTGCATGAATAAAACGCTGAACGTCATGAGAAGGAATGATCGTGTCATTCTTCCATGAAAGTGCCTTCGTTACTATATTACTACTCTTTTCCTGTGTGTGCATTTCGAATTCCCAAATTCTTGCGCTTAAATGTATAAGTTTTTCTTATGAGCGCTTAGCCAGTTATTTATGATTCGTCAAAAAACCGGCGTATCCGCATTTAGATACGCCGGTTCCATCATAAGACTTTACTAAGGAACGATTGCGTCCGTTCGTGTTGTGGAGAATCAAACAATGCTTGTGGCACGTTCTCTTCGACGATATAGCCACCATCCATGAATAAGACGCGATCTCCAACCTCTCGAGCAAATCCCATCTCATGGGTCACGACGACCATCGTCATGCCTTCAAGGGCAAGCTGTTTCATGACGGCAAGCACGTCACCGACCATTTCCGGGTCAAGCGCTGACGTTGGCTCATCAAACAACATGATTTTCGGATTCATCGCAAGCGCGCGGGCAATAGCGACCCGCTGTTTTTGACCTCCAGATAATTCACCTGGATAATTATCCGCTTTTTCACGTAATCCGACTTTATCGAGTAGTTCAAGTGCCCGCTGTTTCGCCTGGTCTTTATCCGATTTACGCACTTTAATCGGTGCGAGCGTGACGTTTTCTAGCACGGTCTTATGTGGGAAGAGATTAAAATGTTGAAAGACCATCCCGACTTCTTCCCGGACCTTGTTGATATCGACCTTTGGACTCGTAATGTCGAAATCATCGACGATGACCGTGCCACCCGTGATCTCTTCCAATCGATTCAAACAGCGTAAAAACGTACTTTTCCCAGATCCCGACGGACCGATGACACAAACGACTTCTTTTTCTGCAATCGAGACGTTGATGTCTTTTAAGACTTCATTCGAACCGAAGGATTTTTTTAAGTTCTTCACTTCAATGATACTCATCGTAATGTAAACCTCCGTTCCAAGAACTTCGCCACTAAGGACAAGAGATAAATGATGACGAAGTACATCAATCCGACGACAGACCAGACGATAAATGGTTCGAACGTCGTCGATTGCTGAACCTGACCTTGTTGCGTCAAGTCAGCGATTCCGATGATCGACAGCAACGATGTATCTTTTAAGCTGATGATCGATTGGTTCGTAATCGTTGGTAACATCCGTCGGAATGCTTGCGGTAAGATGATCTGTACCATCGTTTGACGGCCTGTCATCCCGAGTGAACGCGCAGCTTCTGTTTGTCCTTTATCAATCGACTGGATACCAGCTCGAATGATCTCCGCAAAATAAGCACCGGCATTGATTGCGACCGTCAGTATCCCTGCATACATCCGGTCCATCGATAACCATTCGAGCGAATTGAGTCCAAAATAGATGAAGAATAACTGAACGATGAACGGCGTTCCGCGAATGACATCAATATAGACAATTGCGATCCCGTTTAAGATTTTTGATGGTGATAACCGCATCAATGCGACGACTAAGCCAATCAGAAAGCCGACGATGACCGCGATGATGAAAATATACAATGTGACTTGAAGCCCTTCCAAGAAAAATGGAAATGCGGTTTTGACCACTTCCATTGGCTATCCCACTCCCTTATCGCCTTGCGACTTATTTCAGATACGTGTCAACGATTTTATCGTATTCACCGTTTTCTTTCAGATTCGCAAGCCCTTTGTTGATTTTCTTCATCAGATCCTCGTTCTCACCTTTTAAGACAGCGATTCCGTAGTTGTCCCCGTTGAGACGGTCTCCGACAAGTTTTAATCCAAGGTTTTGTTGTTTATTTGCATATGAGATGACAGGATAATCTTCAATCAAAGCAGCAGCGTTACCATTCTTCACTTCTTGGAACATCGCTGGACTGTCATTGAACTGTGTGACTGTAAAGCCCAGTTTATCTGCGTTATCCGTTGCATATTTCGCACCCGTCGTTCCCTTTTTGACGGCTACTTTTTTCCCTTTTAAATCGTTGACAGATTTAATACCATTCTCATCTTCTTTGACGACTAGAATAAGACCAGCTTTGAAGTATGGATCCGAGAATGTGACGACTTTCTTCCGTTCTGGCGTAATACTCATACCGGCAATGGCAACGTCCAATTGATTTGCTTGAAGTGCCGGAATGATGCCGCTAAAGTCCATCGCTTCAAATTGGATCTTGAAGTTCTGATCCTTCGCGATTGCTTTCATGAGATCGATGTCGATTCCTTTGTACGTATCCCCGTCTTTATATTCGAATGGTGGATACGTGACGTCAATGCCGACCTTATAAGTCTTTCCTTCAGACGACTCTTCTTCTTTCGAACCGATGCTACATGCACCAAGTACGAGAACACAGCTCATCAAGAGCGCTAGCAAGATACTCCCTTTTTTCATGTTTGTTTCCCCTCTCCTATGTGTTAAAGATTGTCTACTTCACTTAGTACTTTCCCTGAAGAGTACCCTCTTTAAAACGTATTTTACCAGAAAAATTCTAAAAAGATAAATATTTCTGAATTTTTATTCGTTGTAATCGTTTTCTATTCAGCAATAAAAAAAGGGCAACCCCCTGCTGGGATTGCCTCCTTCAATCATTTATGCCGCCGAGAGGACTTGAACCTCCACGGTGTTGCCACCACTAGATTCTGAGTCTAGCGCGTCTACCAGTTCCGCCACGACGACGTTGATTTATGATATTAATATAGCGGGTAAAGAACGGAGTTGTCAATCATTTCGCAAGATGTTGCGAACGAACTTCTCGACGACATCATCATACAATGCTGGATCCTCAAAATAGGCCATCGCATGAGCGGCATTTGGAATGACGACGAGCTCTTTTTCCGTTGGACAAGCTTCATACAGCTCATACACCATGTCTGTCGGTACGAATGTATCCGCCCCACCATGGATGAACAAAATCGGTACTTGTGCCTTTTTGACCTGTTTCAGCGCAGATGCTTCACGGAACGTATAACCAGCCTTTAGCTTCGTCAATACGCTCGTCATGCCTAAGAACGGAAAGTGTGGTAGACGGTACATCCGCTTCATCTGATACGCAAGGACTGCATTAACGGACGTATAGGCACAATCAGAAATGATTCCTTTGATTTGTGGTGGGAGTTGTTCGCCACTCGTCATCAATACGGTCGCCCCTCCCATCGATACGCCATGCAGGAATAGTTTCGCCTCCTGTCCGATCCGTTCAATCAGATAGTTCGACCAACTGAGACAATCTTCCCGATCATGCCATCCGAATCCGATGTAGTGACCGTCACTCATTCCGTGTCCACGATTATCGGGCATCATGACATGGAAACCGGCCTGATGGTACAGATAGGCGAATCCGGCTAAATCCGTTCCGACGCCTCCGTACCCGTGCACGAGAATGACGATCCGATCTGACGGAACAGGTGACGGAAGAAAATGCCCGCGTAACGTTAAACCGTCTTTCGCTTCAATCTCGATCCGCTCAAGCGGTTGCTCCTTGATCCATGTCTGACCAGGTTGCATCAATCGGACCATCTCGTCACTTAGATCTCGATTATTCGATAAGAATGGCTTTGGATTCGTAGCGATTGCCATCTCGTAAAAATAATAACTCGCTGCTACTAATCCGGATCCGATGACTCCGATTCCAATTTTTGTTCTGCGACGCATCTGTCCCACTCCTTCTTTCCGTTATAACTCGATCTTCAGTTGAGCAGCATGGTCATCCTCTTCATCCTGCAAGACTTGTTGACGTAATCGCTGTTCTTGTTGCTGACGCCGGTAGGCAAATTCTTGGACGAGCTCTGTACCCGTGAATCCATCTTCTACGAGTTCGCTCAATAAATCTGTTTCTGTCTCGACGACCTCCCCCGGACGTCGCATGACGAGAACATCTCCGACTTGTGCAATCAGCAATTCATCTTCTAGACGAAGTGCATCGTAAAATGGTTCCGGTAACGTCATCCGACGTGTCTCCGGATTGATATGGACGCGTTTATAAACGCCTAATGCTTGAAACTTACGACGTGCCATTGCGTGCTCTCCTTTTTAGTTGAACGTCAGATCGATTCGTGAATCTTTTCCTTGAATACGAACCGTACCCGTCGCTCCATTGATTAACGTCACCTGCGGCGGCTGATGACCGATGTCAAGATCGTATAAGACTGGTAAGCCTTTCTCATCCGCTAGATATTGATACACGTTTAGCCATGTCAGGTCTTCTGTAATCCTTGCAGACGTGCGCCCGAATAAAAAGCCAGCCGCATGGTTGAACCAGCCAGCATACGCCATTTGTCGCAGCGTCCGGTGCACCTCTGCCGAATTCGCTTCAGACACCTCAAAGTACCAGAGTATCGGTTCTCCGTTGATCTCTTCACGCTGGAAACGCTGCACATCTCCATACGGTGTCCCAATCAGATGGCGAATCGTCTCTAGGCACCCACCAAGTATACGTCCGGTCACTTCTGTTCGCTCATCAAGTGCTTTCCATTCCGTCGCTTCCGTTAGCTGAAATAACGAACCTGCTGGACGTTCTTCATCAGTCCACTCGGATTGATAACGATCGGAAGCCCACTGTGTAACGGTTCCTCCAGTTGGCGTCGCAAGTACTCGTCGCCAGGCACTTGTCGTCTCGTCCCATTCTTCACTTCGAAGCTCAACGAAATTCGGACCATGTGCTGTTGCAATTCCCGTCTGAAGCGTCAGACTGAGCAATAGCGTACTGATATCGGAATAGCCAAGCAACCATTTTGTTTGGTAAGTAGCTAGCGTCAACTCAGGTAAAAGATCAATGGCGCGTTCCCCGCCAAATGGCGGGATGACGGCATCAATCGTCTCATCCGTCATCATGCGGTTCAATTCTTCGGCCCGTTGTTTAGCCGGTGCACTCTCAGCATGTTGATGCGACCAAATCGTTTCGCCTAAACGGACGTTCATTTGTCGTGCTTGTACCTGTTCAACTGCTCGTTCGACCCATTCCTGTTGCTGTTCACGTAATCCGGAGGAGGGCGCCGTCACTCCGATCGTTTGACCTGTCCAACCTAAAAATGGATATTTCATGGTGACCCCCTATAATGTCATAGTGTGAAACTATCTTCTCGTCAAAATATGAGTTCATTATACCGTTCTTATGCCGCATTACCAACTTTTATCCTGTTCGAACGTCGTGATACGAACAAAAAACACGATTCCGTACGAGAGACCTGAATGAACAAGTCACCTCGACGAAACCGTGTTTGATTCCTTAGCTTGATGCTGATAGTTCAGCGTATTCCTCTTGCGTGAACGCACGAGAGCGTGTCAAAAAACGTTTCCCTTCGACACCTTCAAGAGAGAACATTCCGCCTCGACCATCCACGACATCAATGATGAGTTGCGTATGTTTCCAGTACTCATATTGATCTTCATGAATATAAAACGGACAACCACCGATCTCTCCCAGTTTTTTATCCTGATCTCCCAGGAATAGATCACCCTGCGCAAAACACATCGGGGAACTGCCATCGCAACAACCACCAGATTGATGAAACATCAACGGACCGTGTTTTTCTCTCAACTGGTCGATTAACTCTAGACAAGCTGCTGTCGCCTGAACACGTTCCACCATTTGCATCCACGTCCTTTCCGACTTAGAAGAAACCGAGTTTATTCGGGTTGTAGCTAACCAGTAGGTTTTTCGTCCGTTGGTAATGGTTGAGCATCATCTTATGGTTTTCACGTCCGATCCCTGACATTTTGTAACCACCAAACGCCGCGTGAGCTGGATATTGGTGATAACAGTTCGTCCAGACGCGTCCTGCTTCGATCGCACGCCCAAACCGATAAGCACGGTTCATATCACGTGTCCAGACGCCGGCACCAAGACCATATAACGTATCATTCGCAATTTCGAGCGCTTCTTCTTCCGTCTTGAATGTCGTAACCGACAAGACCGGTCCGAAAATTTCCTCTTGGAAGATTCGCATCTTATTGTGTCCTTTGAAGATCGTTGGTTGGATGTAATATCCTTCTGCGAGATCCCCTTCAAGCATGTTGCGTTCCCCACCGATGAGACATTCTGCGCCTTCCGACTTACCGATTTCAAGATATGAAAGAATTTTCTCCATCTGTTCGTTCGAAGCTTGGGCACCCATCATGACGTCCGAATCAAGAGGATTTCCGATCTTGATGGCTTTAACGCGCTCTAGAACACGTTCCATGAACGGTTCGTAAATCGATTCTTGAATCAAGGCACGCGACGGACACGTACAGACTTCTCCTTGGTTCAACGCGAACATCAGTAATCCTTCGATTGCTTTATCAAAGAAAGCATCGTCTGCCTGCATGATATCCTCAAAGAAGATGTTCGGTGATTTCCCACCGAGTTCGAGTGTGACCGGAATCAAGTTTTGTGATGCGTACTGCATGATCAAACGTCCTGTCGTCGTCTCTCCCGTAAAGGCGATTTTTGCGATTCGTTTGCTTGAAGCGAGCGGTTTTCCTGCCTCGAGACCAAATCCATTGACGATATTCACGACACCAGGTGGCAATAGATCCTCGACAAGTTCCATGAGCACCATGATGCTCGCTGGTGTTTGTTCTGCTGGTTTTAAGACGACACAGTTTCCTGCTGCAAGAGCCGGTGCCAGCTTCCAGACAGCCATCAGGAGCGGGAAGTTCCACGGAATGATTTGACCAACGACGCCAAGTGGCTCATGGAAGTGATACGCTACCGTGTCTTGATCGAGTTCGCCGACCGAACCTTCTTGGGCACGGATGACGCCGGCGAAATAACGGAAGTGATCGATTGCGAGCGGTAGATCGGCGTTGAGTGTCTCACGGACCGCTTTCCCGTTCTCAAGCGTCTCTGCATAAGCGAGCATCTCAAGGTTTTCTTCCATCCGATTCGCGATTTTATTTAAAATGTTTGAGCGTTCCGTTACAGACGTTTTCCCCCATGCTTCTTTTGCCGCGTGTGCTGCATCAAGAGCCAGTTCGATGTCTTCCTTACCGGAACGAGCGACTTGGCACAATACTTTACCAGTGACAGGTGTGACATTATCAAAATATTCTCCCCCGACAGGTGCCGTCCACTTTCCATTGATATAATTTTCATACCGTTCCTTGTACTGTACTTTTGACCCTTGCTTGTTCGGAATGTCATAAATCATGCGTTATTTCCTCCCTCAACTAAAATGGTCAAGCAGTGAGACGGATGCTTGTATGCGCTTACATTTTAATATAGGCTAAAACAGTCCCCTCGATACCATCGTACCAAAATTATATGAAAAGTCAAAAAATTCCGGTAAATATCTGTGATTTTTTTCGAGAAAAAAACATCTCCATTTTCGGGAGATGTTTTGCCGGTCAAGACCGTGTCGGGTCAATTCCGTCTTCTTGGTCAGACGGTGTGTCGGAACTACCGAAATCACTTACTTTCGAGAATCCATCCGTATCACCGTCGATGTCTTTCCCGCGGGCTGTAACAGATGGATCCAGTACATCTTCTTCACTTGGTCGCGAATTCGGATCGTTCTCGTTTTGTTCTGCTTCTTCTTTCGCATGCTCGATACATAATAGCGTTTCCGGAATGATATCAAGACGTTCAATCTCAATCTCTTTTCCACAGACCTTACAAATGCCATACGTTCCGTCCTCAATCGCTTTTAGGGCACGATCCACATCAGAGAGCATATCCTCTTGCATGTCCGTGATCGCTTGATCGCGTTCCCGCAAGAACAATTCATCGCCGGAATCGGCAGGATGATTATCGTAACTCGACAATTCACCTTCATCGTAATCCTTATCGCGTTGTTCGATGTTTGATGTCGTCTTTTCTTTTTCCTTTAATAATCGTTGCTTGAATTCTTCCGTCTGTTGTTTAGATAACATGATTGTTCGACTCCCCTTCGTTAGAACCTCTGTTAAGAATGTAGCCTATTCGAAGAAGAGTTAAACCATCACGAACACTTATAAGAACGAATTGATCCATGAAGATCACAGATAACCGTCATGCATTCATTCCCATCGTTAAAACAAATCTGATGTGATCGTCCGTTCTTGGATGTCGTGATGTCATCGATCCACAGTTGCGAAGCATCTGCCGAAGACAGCATCGCGATTTTGTCACGAATCATGAATAAATCAAACGGTAACAGATTCAAGGATTGAATCGTTAACCCATTTTTACGGAAGAGTGGATCAAGCTGGTATTGCGAAAGACTATATAAAGACTTTTCCGTCCCACCAATCAGTAGTTGAATCGAATGTGACGGTTCATGACTGTCGATTCGTTCCTTATGCAGGATGATTCGTCCTCGAACACCAGACTCATTGAATATTCGTTGCGTATCCTCTTGTGACAGGCGTGGGCCACCTTCCTTGACCTTTAAGACGATGTGGGCGAATTCCGCAAAATCCGGTTTTCCAATCTCAAGCGCTGGGATATGACGGACTTCTTCTCGTTCAATGATTTCAATCAAGTCACGCTCTACTTTGACACTGACCGTATCTGTTGAAAAGACACGGACGTCGATCACGAATTGATCAAGTACCGCATTTACTTCGATCGTATACGTCAAATCAAGATTTTTTTCTTGTTCAACCAACAAACGATTCAAGATGAGTTGATGCAATAAATGGACTGGTGTACGTGAAGAAAACTGACTCGAATAAATCAAATGTTTTGGTCCGGTTCCTTTTGTTGCTTTTGGTCGTGCTCCGTTTAATCTATATACGTTCACTTTATAATTCAACATATAATCACCTTCTCTTACCTGAAAAATCGGAATAGAGATGTTCCGTTCATATAGCGTACAATGTATTTTAATCGCTAAATATTCGTTTTCGAATATTCCAAATTGAATATACAAATTGTAATCAAATTGTGATAGAAGATTTGCAAAAACTGATTATTTCGATGACGATGCGCTACATGTTATTAGATATACAAAACCACCTTTCACGTAACGTGAAAGGTGGTGAGCACACTTATTCTCAAGCAATCGAATTGACTTGTTGTTGCATCGCTTCATAATGTTCGATGATTCGAGATCCAAGTGGATCCGTTGCTGACAGTTTTAGATATGCGTTTAATGCATCTTCAATTCCATGTTTCGTGATATATGCATTTAATTCAGAAGATTCTGAATCATTTGGATCGAAATAGGTCAGTGCTGCTGCGATCCCGCGCGCTAATCCATCTGCTTCAATCCCGCGCTCCATCAATTCCTTCGCTGGTTTGACGAGTCGGTCACTTGGACTCAGTTTACGAATCGGTGAACGAGCGACACGAATGATTTCATCATGAATTCGCGGGTTCTCAAAGCGTTTCATATTCTTTTGGATATACGCACTATGGTCGACGGGGTTAAAGCCGTACTTTTCAAGTAACAACCACCCTGTTTCGTAAAGTGCTGTCTGGACACCACGACGGATGCGTGGATCCGTTAGACTTTCAGCGATTGTCTCTTTATGAAAGAGTGCTCCGAGGTACGAAGCGATCGCATGTCCCGTATTAACTGTGAACAGTTTCCGCTCGATGAACGGTTCGATGTTCTCGACATAGGTAACACCTTTAATCCGTGGATAGGCTTCCGGTAGTCCAGTCGTCTCAATCACCCATTCGAAGAATTCTTCTACTTCGACGTACAACGGGTCTTCATGATGCTGAAGCGGCACGATCCGGTCAACCGCTGCATTCGGGAAATACCAGTTCTCCGCTACCGTCTGATGTTTCGCTACCTCCGCTTGCAAGTGTTTTGACCCACCGATCATATTCTCACACGCAATGACGTAGACAGGTGTCTGTTGATCACGTTGACGTAACCCTTCCGCGATCAAAGGAGCTACTTTCGACAACAAGCTCGGGCCGACAGCAGTCGTAATCACATCTGCATCGCGAATCGCTGCAATGACCTGATCCGGTTCAGACAAACTGTTGAGCGCCGTCACGCCGTCGACCCGTTCACGTCCTCCTTGTTCAGAGGCATAACCGACCTCATAGGTATGTCGTGCTTTTAATGCATCGACGACCGTCGTATTGACATCTACGAAGCAGACTTCGTAACCCGTCTTGACGAGTTGTAAGCCGATGAAACCACGTCCAATGTTACCGGCACCAAAATGAATGGCTTTCATGCTTACACCTCCGCTGTCAATAAGGCGATGATTTCTTCTTTTGATTTCGCTGCCACGATACGCTCGACGTTCTCCTCATCGGAGCAAATGACTGCGATATTCGATAACAACTCGAGGTGTTCGTCCCCAACACCAGCGATACCGATGACGAGTCGTGCTTGTTCCGTTCCGAACGCTACGCCTTGCGGTACTTGTAGAATCGATAGCCCCGTTTTCTTGACTTGTGATTTAGCCGACTCTGTTCCGTGGGGAATTGCGACATGGTTGCCGATATAAACCGTTGATAAAGCGTGACGCTCCTGCATTGAATCGATATAACCCGCTTCGACATATCCATGGTCGACGAGGAGTTGACCGGCAGCCGTAATGGCTGCCGTCTCGTCTGCGAATTGTTGATCCAGTAATACGAGTTCCGGTGAGAGGTTCATTGTCGTTGTCATGTTTATTCCTCCTTGAATATCTCTATCTTTATTTTTAAGAAATCTTATTTCGTGCTGTTTCAATCTCATGAACGAGTTGGTCATAATAACCGGCATTCAAGAAATTATCGACTGATCGGTGTTCTGCCGTTGGAACCTGTTCCTTCGCTCGCTCCGTCAAATCACGATGCGTGATGATCAGTTCGGCGTTTTGCGGCAATTGACTGATTGACGTATTCGTTACCTTGATCGGTAAGCCCGCTTTGTTGATTTTATTGCGAAGGACGGATGCTCCCATCGCACTTGATCCCATACCAGCGTCACAAGCGAAAATGATATGTTCGACTTCCGCAAGTGGTTTAGCATCAGCTGAAACGAGTATCGAAGCAATCGATTGTTTGCCTTTCATCGCACTGACGTTCGCGCTTGCTTCTTCAAGGGATGTCTCTTTTGCTTTGCTTGTTTTCAATAAGACAGTCGAGACAACGAATGTCACAGACGCTGAAACAAGGACACCGGCGATCAATCCGATGTAAGAGCCGCGGGATGCCATCGCAAGAACCGCAATGATACTACCTGGCGAAGCAGGTGCGACTAAACCGACATCAAATAGGACGAATGTGAGAATTCCACTCATACCACCTGCGATCATCGCAAGCAATAAGACCGGCTTCATCAAGACATATGGGAAGTAAATTTCGTGAATCCCACCGATGAACTGAATGAACGCAGCACCCGGTGCTGTTTTCTTTGCTGCACCAGAACCGAAGAACGAGTACGCGAGTAACAATCCGAGACCCGGACCCGGGTTAGCTTCGAGTAGGAACAGTACCGATTTTCCTGCTTCATTCACTTGATCGAGACCAAGTGGGCTTAAGATACCGTGGTTGATGGCGTTATTTAAGAACAAAATTTTCGCTGGTTCGATGAATAAACTAGCAAGCGGTAATAAGTGCGCACTGACGATTGCACCAACTGCTGCAGCCATGATGTCGTCAAGACCTGTCATGAGTGGTCCGAATAACTTGAACCCACCGAGCATCAACAAACCACCAATGATTCCGACCGAGAAATTGTTGACGAGCATCTCGAGACCCGGTTTGACTTTTCCTTCGATCAACTGATCGAACTTTTTGATGACGTATCCACCAAGTGGTCCCATGATCATGGCACCGAGGAACATCGGAATCTCTGTGCCGACGATGACCCCCATCGTCGCGAGCGTCCCGACGACGCCCCCTCTGACGTCATGCATTAATTTCCCGCCTGTGTATCCGATCAGCAACGGTAAGAGATAGGTGATCGTCGGACCGACGAGTTCACCGAGTTCCTTATTTGGTGCCCATCCAGTTGGGATGAACAGTGCCGTGATGATCCCCCAGGCGATGAATGCACCGATGTTCGGCATGACCATACCGCTTAAAAAGCTTCCGAACCGTTGAACTTGTACACGGATGCCCCGTGCTCCATTTTGAGCTGTCGCCATTGTGTTAGCCTCCATTTCGTGTATGAGTTGATAAGATGATTGCTTTGCTATGACCTTATTGTAAGAGTACTGCAAGCGCTTACTCAATCTTTCCTAGTTCAGTCTTTGTCCAAGAAGTTGGACAGACTGGAAAGAAGCCTGCTTGACATAAAAAAATCCCTGTCACTTCAGGAATGGAGTGACAGGGATTTTTTCAAGTGTGACCTAGGAATTGATCAATGACCGTTCGAAACGTTCGATTCAAAAGCAGACGAATCGTCTGTTCCTCCCCGAACTCGAATTGATCCATTTGTTCGGGACTCTCGATGATCGCAGCACTGATCGAACTGAGTAATTCAAGCAGTTCGTTCGAGGTCTCTTCCGGTGCGACCAAGACGAGGAGCCGTTCGACGGATTGTAACTGTTGATCCATTCCGAGCAAGTCGATCGGTTCAGGCAATTCAAAGATGAGGAATCCCCCTCGTTGAATCGTCGCATCGCGTCCGTGAAACAGCGCAAGCCGCGTTCCCGGAATACCAAGACCTGACATCTCATGACGACGTAGCAATTGTCCAGAGAGCGAAACAGCTGACTTCGCCAATCCTTGCTCGACCATGCGTGTACTGATCTCAAACAATAGCGATTCAATCCCATCGTCCATCCGCTCCAACCGTTCCATCTTGAATCCATTCGATACTTGGATTGACGATGCGACGAGACGATGCAGTTGCTCAAGTTCGAGCCATTCCGTTTTCGTCTTTCGCGGTGCCGGTTGAAAGGATTTAGGCAAGGCGAGAATTAATTTCCGAATCCGTTCGACCTCATCCTGAGGAAGCAATGGGTTGACGAGAAGATGTGGTGGGCGGATGTCAGGCAACGGTACGGTCGATAAAACGAAGTCGTACGATTCGATCGGTAACCGTTCGATGCCAAACAACGACGAGTTATCGATGTGCTCGAGTTCAGCGAATTCTTGACGCAATCGATTCATTAGTAACTTCGAAGAACCGAGTCCAGCAGAACAAACGACGAGGACACGATATGGTAGTTTAGGTGTCGGTTTACTCAGGACAGCTCCGAAGTGCATGACCCAAAAAGCTAAATCAACGTCTTCGAATGTAACATCGGTGAAGATCGACAGTGCTGCTTGTTTGACCGCATCAAACAAGCGCGGATATTCCCGTTCGATTTGTTTGATGACATAAGATGGATTGACACTATTTTGACGTGTGTACGATTGAATATGCGAAACGAGTCCGCGTTCTAGCGCATGATCCTTCGTGAAGTTCGTTCCATACATTAAGGAAACACGTTCAATCAATCGTTTCACACGAAGACGCGTGACGAGTTCTTCCGTATCTCCTGCGTCCGATTGAAAGAAAGCACGCAACTCTTCTGATAACCATTGGCGTTCGGCAATCGACAATGTGTCAGGTAGTCGCTCTTCGACGCGTTCCACCCATTTGAGGATTTCGACCGGATACGCTTTTAACTCGTAACGCATCGGAAACTGATCTTTGCGCAACGCTTGTAAAGCTAAGCTGAGTGTCGCACGCATGATTTGTCGGTCATTGAGACGCCCTTCTTTCGTCAATGGCGCTATGACCGCGTACGCTTGATTGATCATCTCAAGCCAGGATGTTCGATTCATGCGTAACAGATGAGGTAATTGCCCGGCGTCGCCTTGTAACAACCGATAGAAAGCGAGAACATCCCATTGCGTAAAGATCAATGAAATCAGTAAACGGCGTTTGTTGATTTCTTCGCCGATGACTTCGGCACCAATACCTTTTTTGCGCTTGATTTCAAGGTCATATTGTAGAAACCATTCATCAATCCGTTCTAAATCCTGGCTAACCGTGCTCGGAGCCACATACATCGCATGGGCGATTGCCTGTAATTTGACCATCCCTTCTTCTTGTAGTAGCCGATACGCTAACTCGACTTGGCGATCTTCAGCGTTAGGTAATTGTTTATGTGACAACAAGAGTTGGTCCCGTAATGCATGTTTGGCTTCGTCCGTTCCCTCAATTAAGAGACCTCTGCCGCGAACATATGTCAAACGCAAATCATGATCTTCTAAAGACTGGGCAAGACGATCGCGTTCACGTTGAATCGTTCGTTCCGATGTCTCGAGCGTTTCCGCGATCTCTTGTATTTGAACAGGTTCCTCGCGTGATAAGAGGAAAAATAAGATATCATGTTCCCGTGGTGTAAATTCAGTCATGCAGCCTCACTCTTTTCTGCCAAGATTCGAGGATGACGTCATATGCAGTCGGATCAAGAATCCGATCGACTGGATGAACCGAACAATGTGTTTTCCATACGTGTCGATGGACGAGTTGCGTTTCTCCGACGATAAAAGCTGCTTGATCAGGTAGTTCTGCGATCCGACATGTCTTGACGTCTGTCGTAATACCGCATTCAAGTAAGCGCTTTCTTAAAATCGTAGCCCCCATGATACTACTCGCCATTCCACTCTCGCATACGAAATAGATGCTTTCTGAATTCATCTGTCATACCTCCTCTTCATTTTATAAGAATAGCAGAAATATTTTCGGTGTTTCACCTTGAAACAAAATCAATAGTTATTTTTGAACTGGCAGATTTCTTTGCCAAACACAAAAAAGCCTGGATTTCCGATGTTGCCAGAAAATCCAGACGATGTGATTTAGCCTGTTTGTTGCATTGCTTTTAAATATTGTCCAACGGCTTCTGCTACTTCACGACCTTCGCGAATCGCCCAGACGATCAGTGATTGACCACGTCTTGCGTCACCTGCGGCAAATACGCCTGGACGGTTCGTCGCGTAACGTGTCGTCTTGATTTTCCCACGTTCCGAGGCGACTGCTAAATGTTCGAGTACGTTCTCTTCGACACCACTGAATCCAATGGCAATCCAGACTTGATCGACTGGGAAGTAACGATCGCTCCCTTCGATCTCCTCAAAGATCACTGTACCCGATTCATTTTTTGTTTTCGTCGTTTGAATCGTCCAGACACCGGTGACTTGACCCGATTCACTTGTTGTGAATCGCTTGATCGCGATCAAGTATTCACGAGGATCCCGACCGAATTGTTGAAAAGCTTCTGCGTACCCATAATCGATGGAGTAGAGTGACGGTGTATCCGGCCACATGTTTCCTGTTGCACGTGTCGTACCCGGTTGTTCATGTTTACCGAATTGGACGACGGAGCGACAGCGTTGACGGAGTGCTGTTGCCACACAGTCCGCTCCTGTATCGCCTCCACCGATGACGAGAATATCTTTATCTTTCGCATCGTGATCAGCAGACAACGGTTCTTGCGAGAGCACGTGACGTGTCACCCCTGTCAAATAATCCATCGCATAACCAACTCCACGCGTTGGCGCATCCGTTAATTTTCGTGGTTCCGTCGCGCCGACACATAAGATAACGGCGTCATACTCCGCTTCAAGTGTCTCGAGAGTGATATCTGCACCGATCGTGACGTTCGTCCGGAAGTGGATCCCTTCCGCTTCAAGCAAATCAACACGGCGCTGTACGACCTCTTTATCAAGTTTCATGGCTGGTATACCGTACGTGAGTAATCCGCCAATCCGATCTTCCCGCTCGTAGACCGTCACTTGGTGACCGGCTTGATTCAGCTGATCGGCAGCCGCAAGACCGGCAGGACCTGATCCAACGATGGCAATCGAACGTGTCGATCGTATTGATGGAATTCGGGGCACGACCCATCCTTTTTCGAAGCCAATGTCGATGATCGTCCGTTCGATATCTTTGATCGCGACCGCAGGTTCATGAATCGACAACGTACACGATCCTTCACATGGCGCTGGGCAGACACGACCCGTGAATTCCGGGAAATTGTTCGTCTCAAGAAGGCGATCGAGTGCCTCTTGAAAACGTCCTTCTTCTACGAGCAAGTTCCATTCTGGAATCAAGTTATAGACTGGACAACCAATCTTCACTTGATCAAATACTTCCCCTACATGGCAAAACGGGGTGCCACAATCCATACATCGACTTGCTTGTTGACTCGCTTCCGCTTCCGTCAAAGCCGTCTTATATTCCTTAAAATCACCCACCCGTTCGCTTGGATGTCGTTCCGTTCCACCCGAACGAGCAACTGTCATGAATTGATCGCGTCGTTTCATCGTACTCCTCCTGTTCTGCGCCCTAGATGTGTCTCAAATGCGAGCAACATCGCTTCTTCGGTGTTGTGTCCTTGTTTAGCGAAATCAGCCATCAACGTCGTCACTTTCTCATACGTCGAAGGAATGACGCGGATGAACGAATGAATGACATGATCCCAGTTCGCTAGAATCGCATCTCCCTGCTCACTTCCAGTCCGTGCGACGTGACGTTCGATGAACGTCTTCAGTCGCGCAATCTCTTCGACATGTGTTACAGGTCCCGTCGAAACGAGTTCGCGGTTGACACGTTGTAAAAATTGTTCAGGATGACGCGGCAAGACATAGGCGACACCACCTGACATACCGGCAGCAAAGTTTTTTCCGACATCGCCAAGTACTACGACGGATCCACCGGTCATATACTCGAGTCCATGGTTGCCGATTCCTTCGACGACGGCAACGGCTCCACTGTTTCGAACCGCAAATCGCTCACCTGCCTGACCGTTGACATAAAGTTCTCCACTTGTCGCCCCGTAAAGTGCGACATTACCAATAATCGATTGATCGGACGAGACGAACGAAATCGAACGTGGAGGATGAACGGCGATGATACCCCCGGACAATCCTTTCCCGACGTAATCATTTGCTTCTCCCGTGACATCAAGTGTTACACCACGTGGTAAATAAGCGCCTAAACTTTGTCCGGCAGATCCATTCAGTTCGAGTTTCAATCGATCCGTCGGCAGACCAAGGGCCCCAAACCGTCTTGTCAGCATGGCACCGGTCTGTGTTCCGATCGCACGGTCTGTATTTTGAATCGTTAAACGTAATGTCTGAGGCTGACTGAAATCTGCCTTCTCCAAATACGGCGATATTTCACGCGCGTCAAAGGAACGCTCGACATGATGCTGTTGTTGTTCAGCCGGACCGTGTGTCACATGGACGAGGAGACGCGAAAAATCAAGACTCTTCGCTTTCCAATGCGTCCGTTGTCGCTCCGATGGTTCGAGTAAATCCGTCCGCCCTACGAGATCTTGCAGCCGTCTTACACCGAGTTTCGCTAAATGTTCTCGTACTTCCTCAGCGATGAACGTCATGAAATGGACGACGTCATCGGCAGATCCCGTGAATTTCTTACGGAGCTCTGGATCTTGCGTCGCGACACCAACAGGACACGTATCGAGATGACAAGCACGCATCATGATACATCCGACGGCGATGAGCGGAGCTGTCGCAAACCCATACTCATTCGCTCCGAGCATCGCGGCAAGGATGACATCGCGACCAGTCAAAAGCTTTCCGTCGGTTTCAAGGACGACACGCTCGCGCAACCCGTTTAATGTCAACGTTTGGTGCGTCTCAGCAAGACCAAGCTCCCATGGCAGTCCGGCATGTTGAATACTCGTCTTCGGCGAGGCACCCGTGCCGCCGTCATGACCACTGATGACGATGACGTCCGCAAGCCCCTTCGCAACTCCAGCCGCGATCGTTCCAACGCCACCTTTTGCGACAAGTTTGACGCTAATCCGGGCTTGATCGTTGGCACGTTTTAAGTCATGAATTAACTGGGCCAAATCTTCAATCGAATAGATATCGTGATGTGGTGGTGGGGAAATCAATCCAACACCCGGTGTCGATGCACGCACCCGTGCGATCCACGGATAGACTTTTTCACCAGGCAATTGACCACCTTCTCCGGGCTTCGCACCTTGTGCCACCTTGATTTGTAATTCGTCCGCGTGAACGAGGTAATGACTTGTCACCCCAAAACGACCAGAGGCGATTTGCTTGATTCGGCTCATCCGGAAGTCACCATTTTCATCCCGTTCGTATCGTTCCTCCTCTTCACCGCCTTCACCACTATTACTCTTACCACCTAAGCGGTTCATCGCGATCGCAAGCGTCTCGTGCGCTTCTTTTGATAACGAGCCGTATGACATCGCACCCGTCTTGAAGTATTTGACGATTTCGCTGACAGGCTCAACTTCTTCAATTGGGATCGCCGTCGTCTCCTTGAACGTCAACAGATGTCGTAGCACCGTTGCCGGTTCCTCCTGAATGCGTTGAGCGTACTTTTGATAGAGCCGGTAATCATTCGTCCGGCATGCGTGTTGCAACAAATGAATCGTTGCTGGGTTAAAGGCATGATGTTCTCCAGCTTGACGGTACCGGAAGACACTGCCGGACTCTAAATGAATCCGTTCATCTGCAATCTGTTGTGCTCGTCGGACTTCTTCTTCCATCAGTTCAAGCGTCATCCCGCTCAATTGAGAGACCGTACCCGTGAAATGCTGGTCAATGACGGTGCGGTCGATTCCGACTGCTTCAAAGATTTGCGCACCACGGTAGCTGAAGACCGTCGAAATGCCCATCTTCGACATGACTTTGACGACGCCTTCCGTGACTGCTTTTTGGTAACGTTTGTCGACATCCGTAAAACGATCCCCTACCGCTTCTTCAAGCGTCGCATATGCCAGGTACGGATAAATCGCATCCGCACCATATCCGAGCAACGTTGCGACATGGTGGACTTCACGAATCTCTCCCCCTTCAACGATCAAGCTGAGATTTGTACGTAATCCCTTGCGAATCAGCGCATGATGAATCGCACTCGTCACTAAGAGGATTGGCATCGGCAAGGTGCCGGGGCGTACGAGACGATCCGATAATGTCAATAATTCATACCCGTTTCGTGCAGCGGTCACAGCCTCATCAACGATCATGTCGAGTGCTTCTGCAAGCGAGTCGGTGAACGTCGTCGAAATCGTTTTTTGCTTAAGTCCACTTTGTTTAAGCGCATGGGCTTCGTCTGGTCGCAGAATCGGGGTCTCTAAGCGAACACGACGACAGTTCGCGCGGTTCGGCGTCAGCAGTTCCCCTTGTCGACCAAGCCATGTCAGCGTCGAGGTGACGATCTCTTCGCGTAACGCGTCAATTGGTGGATTCGTGACTTGTGCGAACAGTTGCTTGAAATATCGGAACAAGGATTGAGGACGTTCACTTAAGACCGCTAGCGGTATATCCGTCCCCATCGCACCTAACGGATCCTTTTGTTCTTCGACGAGCGGGATCAAGTATTGATCGATATCTTCACGGGTATATCCGAAGTGTCGTTGTTTCGTTCCAAGTTCAACAAGTGTCTCCTTGAAGTCGTTACTTGAAAGGGAAACGACTTCTTGCGCGAGCCACTCCGCGTAGGGGTGCCGTGTCGCTAGTTCCCGTTTGATCTCTTCATCTGCGATCAACTGACCGGACGCAAAGTCGAGTAAAAGCAGTTCACCCGGTGCTAATCGTTTTTTGTACAGAATGTCTTGTTCACGAAGAGGGAGTACTCCTGCTTCTGACGACAACATGAAGTGACCATCGCGCAACAATACATATCGCGCTGGACGTAAACCGTTTCGGTCAAGCGTCGCACCAATCTGCTTTCCGTTCGTAAAGACGATCGCAGACGGACCATCCCATGGCTCCATCATGCTACTGTGGTACTCATAATACGCGCGCTTCGCTGGTCTGATCTCAGCATGTTCGAATGGTTCCGGTACGAGCATCAGTGCTGTCTCAGCGAGCGAGAGTCCGGACAGATGAAGAAACTCAAACGCATTATCAAGCATCGACGAGTCGCTACCTGTCTCATCTAGAATCGGTAACACTTCCTCTGCCCGATTACCATATGTCGTCTCGGCAAGTCGACGTTCTCGACCGCGCATCGCACGAATATTTCCTTGCAACGTATTGATTTCGCCGTTGTGAATCAAATAACGGTTTGGATGGGCACGTTTCCAACTTGGGAACGTATTCGTACTAAAACGCGAATGCACAATACCAAATCCAGACTGATAGCGCTCGTCTTGTAAGTCATCGAAGTACGCACGCAATTGATCCGTCGTCACGAGTCCTTTGTAAACGATCGTTTCACTCGAGCTACTCAGGACGTATTGTTCAAGACCGAGTTGCTCCGATTCACGTTCAAATGCGCGACGAATCAAAAAGAGTGTTCGTTCAAATGTCAATCCTTCCATCGCCTTTGCACCAATGAAACATTGACGAATGACTGGCTCTGTGCGGCGAGCACCCGACCCAAGCACTTCGGACTGGACGGGTACGGTTCGCCATCCTAAGACGTCTTGTCCTTCCGTCAAAATGATTGACTCTAACGTTCGTTCGAGTCGCATCCGTTCCCGTTCCTCACGTGGTAAGAACATCATGAAAACGCCATAATCCCCTTTTTTAGGGAAGGAAATGTGGCGAATCGTTTCACGAAACAAACGATCTGGTAATTGTGTTAAAATACCCGCTCCGTCTCCCGTCTTCGCATCGCTTCCTTGTCCACCACGATGTTCCATTTGACAAAGCATGGCCAATGCATGTTCAACGATTTCATGACTCGCTCGTCCTGTTTGATGTGCGTAAACCCCGATCCCGCACGCATCATGTTCCATACGAGGGTCGTATAATCCCTGCTGTTCAGGGTACTGATGAAATGTCATGGTAGCACTCTCCTTGCCTTCTTAATTTTCTGTATATTCAGTTAAATTATACTTTACACTCTTTTATGTTTATTCGCTACTATGCATAATCACCATTTTATTTAACCTTTAAAGATAGAAATACCATATATCAACATTGATAACGCTTACACAAACATGGATATTCATTCAATATTTTTTTTAGTTGAATTCTACACTTTGTGCGCGTATTACTTTGCCCGAACATAAGATTCCGTGGTATTTTTAACTATGAAAAGAGTTATTGATCATGGAAGTAGAGAGAGGAATAATACGATGAAAAAAACAATGCAATTTACGGGTCTCTTGATCGCAGGAAGCTCGATCTTATTAAGCGCATGTGGTCAGCAAGAGGAGAAGGCAACCGCATATGACAAGATTCAAAAAGATGGCACAATTGTTGTCGCGACGGCTGGTACACTTTTCCCGACATCTTACCATGAAGAGAAAAACAATAAGTTGACTGGATTTGATGTCGAAGTCGTCAAAGAAGTAGCAAAGCGTCTTGACTTGAAAGTGAAATTCAAAGAGATGTCATTCGACGGTATGTTGACAAGCGTCAATACAGGTCAAGTCGATCTCGCTGCTAACGACATTACGATCACCGATGATCGTAAAGAAAAATTCGCGTTCTCAAAACCATATAAATATACGTATGGTACGGCAATCGTCCGTAAAAGTGATTTATCAGGCATCAAGTCTCTTGAAGACTTGAAAGGTAAAAAAGCTGCCGGAGAAGCTACAACGACATATATGCAGATTGCTAAAAAATACGGTGCAAAAGAAGTCACGTACGATAACGCGACGAACGATCAGTATCTACGAGATGTCTCAAATGGTCGAACAGACGTCATCTTGAATGATTACTACTTGCAAACACTCGCTGTCGATTTCTTCAAGGACTTCGATATTACGATTCACCCTGATATCGCTTATAATCCAAGTCAGGTTGGTTTAATCATGGATTTAGATAACAAGGAACTTCAATCCAACATTAACGAACAACTCGATAAAATGAAGGAAGATGGCACATTAAAGGAAATTTCGAAGCAATTCTATGCTGGAAAAGATGTCTCTCAAATGCCTGACGTCAAAACGACGATCGTCGATGTGAATTAACGATGTCTTCGATTGATTGGCGGTCCGTCTTCAATCCGGAATTGGCGGTTGAATCGTTTCCTTATATTTTGAGTGGACTGGGACAGACGCTATGGATTTCCTTGCTCAGCATGGCCATTGGTCTTGGAATTGGTTTGCTCCTTGCCCTTTGTCGTCTGTCTAGGCTTCGACTTTTACGTATCGGAGCGAGCGCCTACATCTCGTTCATGCGAGGTGTTCCGATTCTCGTGTTGCTGTTCATGTTGTATTTCGGACTGCCGATCATCAATATTCAACTGGACGCGTTAACAGCAGCAATTACCGGTTTTAGTTTGAATAGTGCTGCGTACATGGCAGAGATCATTCGTTCTTCCTTACTATCGATTGATCGTGGTCAGGAAGAAGCGGCAGCTTCGCTTGGTTTATCGCGATATCGAACGTTCGTTGGTATTATTTTGCCACAAGCGATCCGAATCGCCATCCCACCGCTTTCAAACGTCTTGCTTGATCTCGTCAAAGCCTCGTCGCTTGCTGCCATGATTACTGTCCCTGAAATATTTCAAAAGGCAAAAATCGTTGGTGGGCGTGAATTTGATTATATGACCGTTTACTTTGTCGTTGCGTTCATTTACTGGGGAATTTGTTCCTGTATCGCAGTAATCCAAGAGATTCTCGAGCGTCGTTTTGCACGGTATCTCTGATTCATTATTTCGCAAACTGTTATACAAACAGGCGATGGACATGGTCCATCGCCTGTTTGCTTTTTAAATTTTTACTGATTGGTTACCCTTCCCGATACATCGCTAAAAAATGTTCGAGTTGCCGCGGTTGTAGCGGTCGATGGAAGAGGTAGCCTTGCAACGTATGACATCCTAACCGCTCGAGCAACGCTGCCTCTTCTTCTAGTTCGATTCCTTCTGCGACGATTGTCATATCTAATCGCTTTCCTAACTGAATGATCGTCTCGATCATCGCTCGCTTTTTCTCTGAATGAATGGCTTCTTGAACGATTTCTTTTGGAATCTTCAATTGATCGAATGGTAACTCCACTAATGGTTGCATGGATGAGAAGCCCGTTCCGAAGTCATCGAGCGCAATCCGAATCCCATATAAATGGAGTGCATTTAATGTCTCGATGATTTGCTCAGTTCCTTCGATGAAGATGTGTTCTGTCATTTCGATTTCGAGTAATGATGGAGGAAAGCCTGACTGTTTTAAGATTGCTAATACACGCTCCGTAAAATCGGGTTGGCGCAGTTCCCACGGCGAGACATTCACGGAAATCGTTAAAGGTTCCTTTCCCTCTTCCAACCATGCTTTTCCTTGGAAACAGGCTTGACGCATGACCCAACCTCCGAGAGTCTCAATGAAACGTGTCCTTTCCGCAAGTGGAATGAACTCAATTGGCGGAACAAGACCATATTCCGGATGATTCCAACGAATCAATGCTTCGACTCCTGTAATTTGACGCGTTTTTGCATTGACTTGAGGTTGAAATAAAATAAAAAAGTCGCGATCCAACTCTGCATCGTATAAGTCGCGTGTTAACTGAAGCGCCCGTTTTCGTTCATTTTGTGTCGCCAAATCTGTAATCGCATACGTATTTTTACGATTGGATTTAGCAGTGAACAAGGCAATCTCCGCATCATTGATGACATGGTCCGTCGTTTCGTCATTCATATAGGAAACACCAATACTTGCAGTGACGTTAATCTGTTTAAAGTCGATTTGGACGCGTTCTGATACACTCGATAAAATATCGTCACAAAGGCTTCGTGCGTCGTAATGGCTTGGTGCATGCAGTAAAAAGGCACTTCCGCTTGCTTTCGCAATCGTACAATCCGGAAAGCGATTCATCAATCGACGACCAATGATGTGCAAAGTGCGATCACCTGTCCGGTAACCAAAAGCATCATTGACGGTTTTAAAATCATCCAGATCAACCAGACAAATCATATCGCCTTCTCGCTTTTTCTTATCCACTTCAATGACAAAAGAAGAACGGTTCGACAAACCTGTCACGGGATCCGTAAATGCTTGTTCCTGTAGACGGGCTAAGTAGTCAATATTGCGTTCAAGACGAGTAACATATTGATTATGAATCAGTAAACTAATGATCGTCGCAATCAAGATGAGTCCGATGCGCGCGATGTGATCGGATGCAAACATCGAAGTATTTTCAAGTGACGGGGTTTGATACCAAATATAAAGAAGAGAAACCGTCGTGATGCTTGTTGCATATAGTAGCATCGTCCGGTTGATGACGACTAAGGACGCTAAAATGAAAAGAAGGGCACATGCCCAAACCGTCTGGACTCCCCGATCGATGAATGGATAATAAATATAAGGAATCAATAAAAAAATACTCGACATCATATGAGGTTTTAAACGCTCTGACAACGAACTTTTACCGATGAAATATTGCACGATTCCAGCACTTGCAATGACAAGTGCACGTGTCCAATCCTCCCCGTTCAGACCAGAACGACTAAATACGTTGGCAACGATATATAAAACGGCACCACAACTCGTCAATACAAAAATGATCATCCCGAACAATTGATAATTTGCTCGAATCTCTCGATGATATTGCAGACTATTGGAAGAACGTCGCTGTGTATTCACCGCCATCCCCTCTTTCTAGTTCCTGTCGTTTATTTTTCCTTATCAGAACCGAAATAAAACCTGAATTTTCTAAAAATAATAAAATATTGGGAAGTCATGATTTTAAGTAGAATGGGAATAGAGAGGTATAGAAAGGAGTAATGATTATGTCACATTTACTATTCATCGAAGCGAACGATAGCACACATCAAAAAAAAGGCATTAGCTCTGAATTGAACGATGCCTTTTTGAACGCGTATCGTGAAACACATCCGGATGATACAGTTACGGTTTTAAATTTATTTGAAGAACGTCTTCCCTTCTTCGATTTGAAACTGGCGAGCGCGGCAGGTCGCCTCTTTAAAGGCGAGGAATTAACTGGAGAGGATGCGACACATGCACAGCGACTTCAGGAGTATTTAAACGGTTTCTTAGATGCCGATAAGGTCGTCTTCTCATTTCCGATGTGGAACTTGACGGTTCCGGCACCGCTGCACAATTATATGGATTACCTTGCTCAAGCTGGTCAAACATTTCGTTATACGGCCGAAGGTTCGATTGGACTTGTTGAAGACAAACAAGTCCTGTTGATTCATTCACGCGGTGGTGATTACTCGACAAAAGAGAAAGCACCAAGTGAACACGCTGTTCGCTACATGTTAGACTTATTAGCATTTTTCGGAATTGATGATGTATCGACAGTCATTTTAGAAGGGCATCAACAATACCCCGATCGTGCATCTGAATTGATTGAACAGGCACTTCTTGCATGTAAAAAGACAGGTGAACGATTCTAAATACGAAATAAAACAAATGAACTATTTTTTTCAAGTAAGATTTTTTCATGAACAGGTAGATTAAAGGTACGGAATAATGAGTACGCCATTGTAAAGTCTTTTTGGATGTCAGAGGGGTTACGATTCAAAATTTTTTTGAAGTAACCTCTTTGATAATATAGTTGACCTAAAAGTTGACCATCTTCAATTTGCAAGCTCTCTTGAATGCCTTGTTTAGTAATCTCTAATCCAAGTTGATTTCGATTTTGTTCAGATAGTTGTTTTGCATAGTTATAAAGAATCTTAATACGAACTTTTTTCAGTTCAATTGTGTCATAGTTAAACCGAAGCAATTCTTGAAAGCTATTTTCTGCTGAATCAAAATCCTCATGCTCAATAAAAGAAATCGCGATTGCCATATGAATTCTTAAATAAAGCGTTGGAGATTTGAATTGTAATGACGTATGCATCAATAATTGTTTAAATTCACCAATGGTTTCAAGATAAGTTCTAAAATTTCGTTTTTCATGAATGATAATTTCATAATACATTGCTAAAAATTTTATCTCATCGTAGTCTATTTTGTTTTTTATATCATCAATAATCATGCAGGCTTCTTCAAATTGATTACCTTGTAACAACCTTAACAACTGTTGATCATAAGATGTATACATATCACTTCGAAGATGATCTTCAAACAACATCGACAGCGGTACCTTAAGACGTTTTGCAACTTGTTGTAACCAATCAATTGTTGGTGAATTTTTACCATTTTCTACTTTACTAATTTCGGCTTGACTACATATTCCCTTACATAATTCAGCTTGAGTCATATTTTTCTCTTTTCGAATCCGTTTAATTTCATATCCTATTGATGAAGATAAATGACTCATACGATCTCCTCCTTCATCTATTTTAAAGTTCAAAGTATAAAAAATCACGTTTACCATTTAATACTAGTTCGGCGTGATTTCTATTGTCTAACGCGTGAAATATGGTATACGCGTGAGTAAATGCTTCTTGAATGTCCTTACGTGGATAATCTAACTTTTCATAAAAACAACCTCGTTGATAAAAAAAATGACCTAACAATGACGTATCTTTTCTTTCTAGAGATGATTGAATGCCTTTTTCTGTTATCTTCAGTCCCGTTTCAAAATCTGATTGAAAGTACAGTTGCTGCGCATAGTTATACATAATTTTAGATTTTAGTTTTATCAAATCATATGTCATATAATCATACTCTAATAATTCTTCATATATTTTTCGCGCATATTGATATTGGTGATTTAAATAATAATAGTTTGCGACAGACATTTTAATTCTTAAGAAAATAGATGGGTATTCGATTTCCATTTGTTCTTGATCTGATAAGTAAAGTAATTGAGAAATACAAGTACGGTAGTCAATATCTTTTTTACCCTCACGAGCTACCCACTCAAAATAACGAATTAATAATTGAACAGAAGAAGGTAAATCATTTGGTGTTTGTTTAATGAAATCAAGCATGTCATCATAACGATGTCGTCTAGAAAAGTCAGACAATTGTCTATCAAATTGATGAAATAGACTGGTCTCATTCGCATCAATGAAGAGATGAGCCGTTGAAGTATGGAGCTTTTGGGATAACCGTTGAACAATATCTATCGTCGGCATGATTTTTCCATTTTCGATTTTACTCAATTCCGCTTGGCTACATACATCTCTTGCTAATTCTGTTTGCGTTAAATTTCTTTCGACACGTAGTTGTTTAATATGTTGACCAAATGCTTCGATTTCCAAAATTTCTGCTCCTTTCTTGTAGTTTCATTTTCACTTAACAGCGTGTTTATTATTTGATTAAGTATACGGAGAAATCAGTTTATGATTCCGAAAAATTTTTCTTAACAGATAAAGAAGATTGCTAATTTTATGCACTCTAAAAACAAGATATAGTATAAGATTTCGCATTGGGACAAGCCTATATAGGAATACTTTTAAGTCTACTCAAAAGTAAATAATAAGTGTTCCTCTTTTAGATCAACAACTTTTTGTTTAGTCGATTTAAGCTCTAATGCATGCAATAATGTATACGCAACTGTATATGTTTTTTGAAATGAATCTATTCCTACCGCTTCTTGATAGTTACCTAATTGAAAATACAAATGCCCTAAAAGAAAAGTTTGCTGATGAAGTAAACATAATTCAATTCCTTTTTGAATATATATTTTTGATTCTTCAAACAGATCTTGATACAAAAGGATTTGGGCATGATTAAAATAAATTTTGATTAAAGAGGTGACATATAATGAGCTATTAAGACTCTCTAACAAAATTTCGATATCCAAATAAGAATTCGTCGTTAAATGGAATAGCTTATGTTCAGCATATAAATTGGCAATCGCGGTTTTGATTCGAATGAACAAAGTGACTGATTCGTTTTGAACATCCCGTTCAATTAGAAGGTTATTTAATAGGAAAGTCGCGGTCCTAAAATCATACTGATCCTGTTTCAAGTCGACGATGATTCGAAAATATGCATTTAATATGACTAACTCAATATTTTCATTATTATTGTGCTTAGAAATGTATCTCTTGATCTGCTCATACTTTTCATCTCGAAGTAGCGCTGAAACAGTCTGATCAAAGCGTTCCATTTCTTCGTTTTCTTGAAGTTCTTCGAATAAAAGTGCAATTGGAACTTTTAATCGAGTGGCAATTTGCTTCATTAAATCTACAGTGGGTGAATTCAAACCATTTTCAATTTTACTAATCTCAGCTTGGCTACAAATACCATTACACAGTTCGTTTTGTGTCATCTGCTTTTCAATACGCAACTGTTTTATTTTTGTACCAATCGATGAAGTTAGTGAATTCATCTTCATCATTTTTCACTCACTTTCATCTATTGGGAATAGCAATAGTTCTGCTAAATGCACTTCAAGAATTTTTTGATAAGCATGATTATTTGTTGCAATAAAAAAGGAATAGGCAATGGTATATGCCTCTCTAATATCATTATTTGCAGCATGTAATGATTCTAAAAAGAACCCTTTTTGATAATAAAAGTGACCAAGATATGTTAAATCTTGTAGTCTTTTTGTCTCTTCAATTACTTGTTCAACTTCTTGCAATCCTTCTTCAAATCGCTTTAGTCTATACAAATTTCTTAAATAATTGTACATGATTTTCATTTTAATTTTTTTATATTCACAGGTCTGATATGGCATTTTTAATAAATCTTCATAAATTTGGTGAGAGTGCGCATATTCCTTATTATTCGTATAGAGAACAGCAATTGCCATTTGAATTCGAATATAAAGAAGAGACGACTGTTCCATGATTTTCTTTTGCGCAACTAATTGAAGTAAGGATGTAATGCATGAACGAAAATCAATATTTCCTCTTTCATATTCAAGCAGGACTTGATAATAATGAATAAAAATTCTAATTTCAAATATGGTTGTAGAGTTAGAATATTGAACTAACTCTGCTGACATTTCCCCATACGTTTTTTCTCTAAAATGCCGTAACATTTTTTGGTCAATTTCGTTCAACTTTTGCGAGACCTGTTCATCCGCAAAAAATAAAGAAATAGGTATTCGTAGTTTTCTAGAAATTTGTTGTAATAAATCGATTGTTGGAATGTTTCTTCCATTCTCGATTTTACTAATCTCAGCTTGACTACAAATATCCTCACACAGTTCCTTTTGAGTCATCCGTTTTTCTAATCGTAACATCTTAATTTTTTTACCAATTGATGAAGTTGGTAAATCTATCATTTTTTGTTCACTCACTTTCATTAATCGGAAATAAGAGGTGATCAGAAAAATAGGTTTCAAGGATTTTTAGATAAGAGTGATTCTGAGTAGCAATGAAAAAAGAATAAGCGGTCGTATACGCTTCTTTTGTTTCTGATTCAGATGCTTTTAACGCCTCTAATAAGATTCCTTTTTGAAAGTAAAACTGTCCGAGATACGTTAAATCCTGCAATTGTTTTGTCTCTTCGATGACCTTCTCAACTTCCTGCAACCCTTTTTCGAATCGTTCAAACTCTACTAAATTACGTATGAAATTATACATGATCTTCATTCGAATTTTTTTATATTCTCTTGTTTGATAAGGTAAGTCTAATAGTTCTTTATAGATTTGATGGGCACGACTATATTCTTCGTGGTTCGTATACAGAACAGCAATTACCATCTGAATTCGTGTATAAAGAAGAAATGATTTGTCTTTGATCTGTTCCTGTCTGACAACTTGTAATAAAGAGGCGATACATGTCCGAAAATCAATATTTCCTCTTTCATAGTCTAGTAATTCTTGATGGTAGCGAATTAAAATTTGAGTTTCAACCGCATTATTGACGTTCTCATATTTTGCTAAGTCTTTTCCCATATCTGAGTACGTTTTTTCACGCAAATGCCGAATCATTCGTTGGTCAATTTCATTTAATTTTTGTGAGACGATCTCATCTTCAAAAAACAATGAAATCGGGATGCGAAGCCTTCGACAAATCTGCTGCAACAAATCAATCGTCGGGGAATTTCGACCATTTTCGATTTTACTGATTTCAGCCTGACTACAAATTCCTTCACAAAGTGCTTTTTGTGTCATTCCTTGTTTTTTTCGTTCTTGCTTGATCTTATCACCAACAGATTGAATGACTGGATGCATGTAAGTCACTCCTCAAATCAAAAATATCGAACTCATGAAAAAAGTCTTCCGTTTCAAGTATATATCACTTGAGACGGAAGACGTGTCTATGCTTCCGGCGAGAATCGAACTCGCACTGCAGCATTACCATTGCTGAGGTCTGCCATTAACCTACGGAAGCTTGCAAAACCTGATTCTAGTATAACTTATAGAAAAAGACAAAACAAGAAGTCGATGCTTTTTCAGATCAACTTCTTGTCACTCATTTACAATGTAGTTTTCGTTAGCGAGTTATCATAAACGACTAAAACTGAATAATGTTCATCCGCTTTAGACGCAACGAATGTTGAAAATTTTAATGTAATGATGGCGTTCGATCCGACCCCATTATTTTCAAAAAAGTCATTTAGTCTTTCCTCTAATTCTTCAGGCGATCGCCCGACGACTAATTTAGAATGTAACATGATCATCACTCCGTTCCGTTATGGTAGGTTCGAGTTTAGTAATTTCCTTATCGAATAAAAGTTAAACCTTTATTTTTTCGACTTGCCCCACTCTCTCCCTATCCGCTATGGTGAAATGGAGTCATTCAATTATTAAAGAACAGGAGTGAAGTCTGATGGAACAAATCAATTTCGATGAAACGATCGAGAAACGAAATACAGGATCCGTCAAGTGGGACGGGCTCCCTTCGCTGTATGGATCAGATGAGCTGATTCCGATGTGGGTTGCCGACATGGACGTCCGTCCACCACACCATTTGACAGAACGATTGACAAGACGTGCTGCTACAGGTCATTTCGGTTACTCGATGTTTGAAGACGAAGCAAAACGAGCGATTCAGCATTGGTTTCAAAAGCGGTATGACGTATCAATCACTACTGATTCCATTCTTTATTCAAGCGGTGTCGTTCCTGGACTTGCGCATACTGTCCTAGCATTGACTGAACCAAGTGATGAAATCATCATCCAAACACCGGTCTATCCTCCATTTCATCAAATCATTCAGTCTAATCAACGACAACTCATTGAAAGTCCGCTTCTTTTAGACGGTGAGACGTACCAGACCGACTTTCCACTTCTCGAACGACAAATGCGAACAGCACGTATGATGATTCTCTGTAGCCCGCATAATCCAAGCGGTAAAGTCTATCCGAGAGAAGAATTACAACAAATCGTCGAACTCGCAAAGCAACATGATGTTTATCTTGTATCCGACGAGATTCATGCGGACCTTGTCTATACAGGTTCCGTGCACACGCCTATTCTTGGTTTGGATTATGAAAAACTCATTTTAGTGAGTGCACCATCCAAAACGTTCAATATTCCGGGTCTCTATGCGTCTTATCTGATCGTACCTGACATCTCGATTCGTCAACAGATTGATCGTATCCAGCAACGTCATTTCGTTCACCCGAATGCATTAGCTTCAACTGCTATTACAGCAGCGTATGGTGATGTTGCGAGTGAGCAATGGCTTTCACAATTACTTATATATTTAGAGGGAAATCGTGACCATGCTATTCGTCGGATTCGCCAAGAGATGCCAAAATTAGACGTTGTCATTCCAGAATCAACTTTCCTGTTGTGGATCGACTTCAAAGCACTCAAACTAGATAGTAAAACACGAGCAGATTGGCTCGTCAAGGAAGCAAAAATCGCTCTAACACATGGTTCTTCGTTCGGATCTGGCGGAGAAACATTTGAACGGTTAAATATCGGGTGTCCTCGTGTACAATTAGATCAGGCATTAGACCGTTTAAGCTCCGCATACCAACAGTTTTGGGCCAATTAACATGACACGAATGATCCTAATTTATTAGGGTCATTTATTTTTCATTTAATTATTCCGAACATTCGAACTAGTAGAACTTCAACAGGGACTAAAACCGTCCCAATCCCTTAAGGCACTAGGCGTGGCGGCACTTTTCATGAATTTGAAGTGACTTGCAAAGTCGTTTTATCCCCTGTAAGGTGGGGGAACATATCATTTGGCGAATGAGTCAATACATGCTTGATCGCTGAAAAAAACTATTGCATTTGGAGGATTTAACTTTATGACGCAAGAATGGATTTCAATCATCCTGTATCTTGTTCTCATGTTGGCAATCGGTTATTTTGCCTACAAGCGAACGACGAATACAGAAGATTACATGTTAGGCGGACGCGATCTCGGTCCAGGTGTCACAGCACTCTCTGCTGGTGCATCGGATATGAGTGGATGGATGCTCATGGGACTTCCCGGCGCCATGTACGCGACAGGTGTTTCAGCACTCTGGCTCGCACTCGGATTATTGATTGGATGTTACGTAAACTATTTAGTACTCGCACCACGTTTTCGACTTTATACGGAAATGGCGAACGACTCGATTACGATCCCTGATTTCTTAGAGAATCGTTTTGAAGACAAATCACGTGTGCTTCGTACTGTATCAGCACTCGTCATCATCATCTTCTTCACGTTCTACACATCAGCTGGAATCGTCTCAGGTGGAAAATTATTTGTCAGCTCATTCGGATTTGATTACCACTATGGTATGCTCTTGACGATTGCGGTCGTAATCGCCTACACGTTATTCGGCGGTTTTCTCGCAGTTAGTTGGACCGACTTCGTCCAGGGCTGTATCATGTTCATCGCACTCGTGCTTGTTCCTGTCGTCGCATTGACAGACGTCGGCGGAGTCGATGGTGCCTACAACTACGCTGAAAAATTAGACCCTTCGTTGTTTGATCCACTTAAAGGAACAACAGTTCTTGGAATCATCGGATTCCTTGCCTGGGGACTTGGTTACTTCGGTCAACCACACATCATCGTCCGTTTCATGGCGATTCGCTCAGTCAAGGATTTAAAAAGCGCCCGTCGTATCGGGATCGGATGGATGTTCATCTCGATTCTTGGTGCGATGATGACAGGACTCGTCGGAATCGCCTATTTCGAAGGTCAAGGCAACGGACTTGGCGACCCGGAAACGGTCTTTATCCGCTTCTCTGATGTACTGTTCCACCCTTATATCACTGGGTTCTTGATGGCTGCGATTCTTGCAGCAATCATGTCGACGATTTCATCACAGTTGCTCGTTACTTCGAGTGCATTGACAGAAGATTTTTATAAAACGTTCTTGAAAAAGGATGCAACGGATAAACAACTCGTCTTTACTGGTCGAATCTCTGTGCTTCTCGTAGCAATCGTTGCAAGTGTACTCGCTTGGAATCCGTCAGCGACGATTCTTGCACTTGTCGGTTATGCATGGGCTGGATTCGGTTCTGCCTTTGGTCCGATCATCTTGCTTTCTCTCTACTGGAAACGGATGACGAAACAAGGTGCACTGGCTGGTATCATCTCAGGTGCCTTGACTGTCATCATCTGGGTTCAATTCGGACTTAGTACGACACTTTACGAAATGGTACCTGGATTCTTCACAAGCTTGATCTTTACGGTCGTTGTCAGCTTGATGACGAAACAACCGGTCAATGCCGTTCAGGAAACGTTTGAAGAGATGGAAGACGAATTAAAAGACGCTGTTCAATAATCAGCGAATAACGAGTAAGACCTCTGCCGTATGATTGGCAGAGGTCTTTTTTTGATCTACAGTTCAATCACGCCATAATGCAACTTCGACGTCTTCCGCTTTGTTCGTTCGAACCCAAACCGTTCAAACAATGGACTCTCATAATGTGCTTTTAACACGATGCGCTGACGTGCCACACGCTTCGCCTCCACCATCGCTTCCACAGATAAGGCTTCATAATTCGCAAGCGTTCGTAAAGCATCGAGATGCGTCGATTCTTCGACGGTCTGTTCGAACATAGGATCAAAGTAGATGACATCAAAGGAATTATCCGGACATTCTTTCAAATAGGCGAGATGGTGTTTGACTCTCACTTCGATTCGTCGCATCGCTTGATTGATCGGTTCGTAGGATTCTTCCCACCGTTTTAATCCGTTCTTAACGACAAATGCTGTCTCAACCCGACTTTCTAAGCCGGTAATCTGACCTCGCTCTCCGATGGCATGACTCATGACGATGGCATCTGCTCCAAGACCAAGTGTGCAGTCAAGCACACGCATCCCTTCCGATAAGCGTCCACTCGCAACGAGAGGGTCGCCTCCTCCTGCATCAATTTGTTTGATGCGAAACACCGCACTTGAAGGATGGAAAAAGAACGATGTCGTCTCACCTAGTGGATATAAATCAAGCCGTTGTTTATCGACGACAAGCACCGGTAATCCTGTCTCCTGTTGCAAGTGTTCTATGCTTTTTTTCTGACGCACGACGTAGATAAAATGTATCGTCTCATCCGCTAACAACTGCTTCACACGATGATGCACGTCGTCAGTCGGACGAAGACATGTCGTCAGTCCAATGGTTGGTTTCATAATGTGTTCCTCCACAAAAAAATAAGCTAGCCGGAGCTAGCTCATTTCTTTTTCTTCAATAATCCTTCGATATCTTCAATCAATGCTTTTTTCGAAATCAGGTCTTCTTGCTTTTCCTGTTCGACTTTTGCATCGACCGTCGTCCGCTTCATGAGTGCCTGAAGCGTCTCATCGATGCTTGACTTCAAATGATCGCGGTCTTCTTTATTAAGGGAAAGATCATGTTGAACTTCATCCCCTTGTTCATCTAATTGGCGTAAGCGTTCCGTCAATTGTTTCGCTTCACGATTCAAGTCCGAATACAATCGTTCGATTTGCTCTAGACGCAATTTGATTCCGTCACGTTCTGTGAACACGTTTTCCAGCCCCTTCCAGTATGCAGTTGTCTATATCATTACTTTACCATATTCCGAGGTAATTAAAACAATCACAAGATGATTACAGAATGACTTTTTTTAGATTTCTTCCTGCGGATCGATTCCAGTTAATTTTTGCAATTGCACGGAGGGTATCGCTATAATGTAAACGAAGCATCAATTGGGATGAGGGAGGATTTTGTGATGGAATTGAGACGTCGAACATTACGTCATGTCGATCAAGCTGAGTACGATCATTTCTTGAAGTATGGCGAGCAAGCATATGGACTGACTCCGCAAGAAATCAAAGGGTATGACCATGAGCTTGGAGAAGAGCGGGCTTTTGATTCCGTCGAGCACAGTTATCCTGAAGATTATTACTTTGATATCGTTGAAGCGGATACGATCGTGGGGCGGGTTCTGCTCTTAAAAATGGGTCATTACTTCCAACTCGACTTCATGGTGTTTGATCCCTATACGCGTCGGGGTCTAGCTACTCAAGCAGTTGCTGAAGCATTGACGTATTCTGGGGTACTAGATCGTCACGAAGTACGCGCGCGTGTCCTTGAACAATCACCACACGCTTCGTTTGCAAAACGCATTTTGGAAGCGAATGATTTTACGTCGACAGAGAACTATTACGTCAAAGGAAGACGTCGCCGGTACTCTCTGCAACGAATGGGCTAAAGACCGTCCGAAAGACCATGAAACTCATGGTCTTTTTTTAATGCCCCTCGTCGCTTCGTCACCTTTGACAGTTGATGAATTTCAGCGTACAATTTTCATCTGTATGAACAGAAAGGAGTACATCTCATGAACGAATGGTTATGGATCCCTTCCATTTTTTTAACGATGGGATTATTGATTTTCAGTTATTATTTATTTGGTAAGACAGGATTGTTGATGTGGATTGCCATCGCAACAATCATTGCAAACATCCAAGTCACACAAACCGTCGATATTTTTGGTTTCGTCTTTACGTTAGGGAACGTCGTGTATGGCAGTTGTTATCTAGCGACAGATATCCTCAATGAAAAATACGGAAAACAGGTCGCTCGTAAAGGCGTCTATATGGGGTTCTTCTCCCTGATCACGACGACCGTCCTCATGCAGTTCAGTCTCTTGTATACACCACTTGCTGATAAGGCTGCACTCGAAACATCCGATTCCTTGCATTTATTGTTTGGACTTTTACCATGGATTGCTGTCGGTAGTCTTGCCGCTTATCTTGTCTCGCAACTATTCGATGTCTTTATTTATTCAAAAATCCGTCAGAAGACAGGCGAACGTAAGCTTTGGTTACGGACGACAGGGTCAACCGTATTAAGTCAATTGCTTGATACGTTGACGTTTTGTGCGATTGCCTTTCACGATATGCCCTTCTCCATCTGGTGGCAAATCTTCATTACGACGTATCTCGCGAAATTCGTCGTCGCTTGGTTCGCGACACCATTCATGTATTTAGCAAAACGTATCCATCCGACGAAACAATCGACAGACGCTGCTGCATGACCAAAAAAAAACTAGAAGACTTGACGAAATTGTCGGATAATGGGATTGGAGGTGCCTACATGAAAATCAAACGCAATGAACCGTTTCGATATACGCTGAAGACTCCTATAATTGGTGAATTTTACTTGCTCAAAGATGAACAGCGTACACCGAAAGGGTTGATGAAGATTCATAATATCTCACCGAACGGACTAGCAATCAGCACAGAACTAAAACTTCCACTCCTCAAATCAATGAAAATCGTCGTTGAATTCTCATTGATTGAAGGACAAGTGCCACTATGCATCGAAGGGTTTTTATTGCATGAGAAGCCTTCCGGTCCTGGGCGGTTGTACGGTATCCATCTCAATTCGACAACAACTGATCGTGAAAAAATCATTTCACAAGTGAAACAGATCGCGAAATCAGAACGATCCCTTCTTAATGATTAAAATGGCATTGCCCCTACATATGTAAGGGCAATGCCATTTTTTATCGAAACAATTTATGCGTCAAACGTACGGAAGACGACGGCCTCATAAGGTCGAAGTGTGAGTTCGTCGGTAACAACGGACCCATCATAGTTTCCGATGACCCGATCTGACGTATCATGCGTAGACGGAATATTCACATCATGATCCGCAAACGAACAGTAGATATACCATGTCTCCCCTTCAAGCGTTCGTGAGTAGGCGTATACTTCTGGATGATCTTCGAGTAAGAGTTCATAGCGACCATAGACGACGAGCTCATGGTCATGTCGTAGACGAATCAACTGTTGATAGTAATAAAAGATGGATTGCTCATCTGCAAGCGCCTGTTCGACGTTGATTTCCGGATAGTTCGGATTGACCTTCAACCATGGTGTTCCCGTTGAGAAACCAGCGTTCTCCGACGCATCCCACTGCATCGGTGTCCGCGCATTGTCGCGTCCTTTGATATGGATGGAACGTAGTAGTTCAGCCGGTGATGCCCCTTGTTCCGTACGTTCTTTCCACATGTTCCGAATTTCGATATCTTCATAGTCCGCGATGTCTTCAAAAGCGACGTTCGTCATGCCGATTTCCTCGCCTTGATAGATATATGGCGTCCCTTTTAACAAATGCAACAATGTAGCAAGCATCTTAGCTGACTCGACGCGGTACGTCGTGTCATTTCCGAATCGACTGACGACGCGGGGTTGATCGTGGTTGTTCCAATAGAGCGAGTTCCACCCCGTCTCATGTAAGGCCGTCTGCCATTTGGTGAAGTTTTGCTTGAGTTTGAGTAAATCAAACGGAATGACGTCCCATTTCCCGTTCGGACCTGAATCAAGATCCATATGTTCGAACGTAAAGACCATGTTGACCTCTTTACGTGCCGGATCCGTGTAAAGAATGGCATCATCCGTCGTCGCTCCTGGCATCTCACCGACTGTCAGGACATCGTATTTACCGAAGGAAGCTTCGTTCATCTCGTGTAAAAACTCATGGACACGTGGTCCGTTGATATAATGTTCTCCACCATCTCCATACAGTGCTCCTGGATGGACCGTCGCATCTGGTAAGCCAGGTGTCTTCGAAATCAAGTTGATGACGTCCATTCGGAAACCATCAATCCCTCGATCCAACCAGCGACGAATCATCCCGTACACATCGTGACGCATCTGCTCATTTTCCCAGTTCAAGTCAGGCTGCTTCTTCGAGAATAAGTGAAGATAGTATTCATTCGTTGTTTCATCATATTCCCAGGCAGGTCCAGAGAAAATCGACCCCCAGTTGTTTGGTAGAGAACCGTCTGGATTTGCCGGGCGCCACATATAATAATCCCGATATGGATTGTCCTTGCTTTGACGCGATTCCGCGAACCACTGATGTTCATCTGACGAATGATTGATGACAAGGTCCATGACGATTTTGATATCTCGTGCATGTGCCTCATCTAGAAGACGATCAAAATCATCCATCGTCCCGAATTCCTTCATGATGGCTTCATAATCACGAATATCATAGCCATTATCGTCATTCGGTGAATCATAGACAGGACTTAGCCAAATGACGTCGATACCAAGTGTCTTCAAATAATCCAACTTTTCGATGATTCCGTTCAAGTCACCGATTCCATCCCCATTCGAATCATTATAACTACGTGGGTAAATTTGATAAACGACACTATCATGCCACCATTTACGTTCCATCCTCAACACTCTCCTCTTTTATGTACGTAACGTGCTACATATTGAGCAAACGATTGCATCAATTTGTAAAAGCGCTTTCAATTCTCACAACGTCATCTTAACATGTCCATAAGAGGTGCTCAAGCAAGAACCTTAACATATTTGATATCATGAAATATGAAATACAAGTGTTTACTACATCCAAGATGATGGGAAAGAAAGGTATGAGAAAGGAGTGTGGACAAATGTATCGTCGATATTTGCTCTTCCTTGTCTGGGCGATTGCTATTGTCTTCATCTTATTATTTGGAAATAATCGTGTCTTTCCAGAAGGTTTCTTGATGTCGTTTTTACGTTTCGACCAAAGTCAATTTGATACATCCGCGTTAAGTTTATTTGCCTTACTCGGTATTTATCCGTTCGCTTTCTTTTTACTATTTCTAGATGAGAAACGATTCATGCGCCCGGGACCGCTCGTCGCAAGTATTGGATCGTTCTTCTTAGGTGCCTTCGTGTTGATGCCTTATGTCGCCCTCGCTATTCCAAGGAAAACGTTTCTTCCTTTTCGTCGTCGCGGGTGGATTCCTACCGTCGTCGCCTTACTTAGCGTAGTGACGACATTATTGCTTTGGATTGCTCTTGCTCGGTCTGATTGGAGTATATTCCGCATCTACTTTGAGACCAATCAATTCGTTCGAACGATGACCGTCGATTTGTTATTATTCTACATTCTGCAAGTCTATCTGCTCCGGCGCATTCGTGTTCGGAATGCACAATCACTAGATTGGCAAGACGTGATTCCGCTCTTTGGCTTATTCCGTTATCTATTCGCAAGACATTTACCGACATCCTCAAAATCTTAATTTATGGTACAATGAAATTTGGATTTTTCGAAAAGGAGATGTCATCCGATGGAACAATATCATGCACTTTGCGAACACATTTTGGAACACGGAACAAAAAAGGAAGACCGGACGGGAACGGGAACACTCAGCGTGTTTGGTCACCAAATGCGCTTCTCCCTTCAAGATGGTTTCCCTCTCATTACGACGAAAAAGTTACATATGAAGTCGATCATCCATGAGTTGATTTGGTTCATCTCGGGTGATACGAATATTCGTTATCTACAGGAAAATGGTGTGCGGATTTGGAACGAATGGGCCGATGAGAACGGAAATCTAGGTCCTGTTTACGGGGCACAATGGCGCTCTTTTCCACGTCCAGATGGCACGACGGTCGATCAGCTAGCACAAGTCATTGAACAGATTAAGACGAATCCGGATTCTCGTCGTTTGATCGTCAGTGCTTGGAATCCTGGACAAGTCGATGAGATGGCTTTACCACCTTGTCATCTCTTGTTCCAATTTTATGTCGCTGACGGAAAACTATCATGCCAATTGTATCAACGTTCAGCTGATGTTTTCCTAGGCGTACCATTTAATATTGCATCTTATGCGTTACTGACACATATGATTGCTCATGTGTGTGGACTTGAGGTTGGTGACTTCGTTCATACGCTCGGTGACGCTCATATCTATTCAAATCATATTGAACAAGTTAAACTTCAGTTGACGCGTACCCCGAAAAAATTACCGACGCTGCGCTTCGCTCGAACAGTCGATCGTATTGAAGACTTCCGCTTCGAAGACATCATCATTGAAGGCTATGATCCTGATCCGCACATTAAAGGTGTGGTAGCCGTATGATCACACATATCGTAGCGTTTACAAAAAATCATGTCATCGGTCGTGACAATGCGATGCCTTGGCACCTTCCAGCTGATTTAGCTCACTTCAAGCGTACGACGATTAGCAAACCGATCATCATGGGACGAAAGACGTTCGAATCCATCGGACGACCGTTGCCCGGTCGAGAGAACATCGTCATTACGCGCGATCAGACGTTTGCAGCCGAAGGTGTAACGGTATGGCATGATCTATCTGCTTTGCAACCATACGTCGATTCAGAAGAAGAAGTCTTTTTGATTGGTGGTGGAGAGTTGTTTGCTCAAACGCTTCCTCTTGCTCGCCGCCTGTATGTCACTGAAATTGATACGGTTCTTTCTGGAGATGTACATTATCCTGAAATCCCATCTTCATTTCAGATTACTTCCGAAACACATTATGATGCGGTCGAGGGAAACGATTATCCGTTCATCATTCGTCGATATGATCAGTAACTAAAAAACAGCCACATTGCTCCGTATGATGGACGAATGTGGCTGTTTTTTTAAGGAATTTGCATGATCCATTCAGCAATCCATTCCTCCATATCAGAATCGATCTGTGAGGTCATGATATAGTCTGTCGCACCGCATGATAGCGCATTGGCTAAACGATCGTCTTCTTGATCCGTCACGACCAAAGCATCAATGATCGATTCCCGTTGTTGTCTCCACTCCTCTAATCGTACAAAGTTCTCGCTTGCTAACTGATCGAGTGAAAGAATCGCCAATTGTATTGGCGACGTCCGTTGATCATCTAGCGGAATCACCTCAATATGGTATTTCGGATGACCCGGCATATCAAGCGTATGTACCTGTTTAAGGAATCCTTCCTCGACACGGATATAGACTGGTATTTTTTCAATCGATATCGCTGTCGAATAGGACACCACTTGATTACGACCATTACGTTTCGCTTGATATAGAGCTTCATCTGCCTCTGCTGTTGCTTGCGCCAGGGATGTGAGGAGATCAAAAGCAAAGGAGAGACCAATCGAAACCGTTACTTTTAATCCGTTCGCAAAAATATGGCGCTCGACACGCTCGCGAATTTTATTCATACTCGCAACGGCTTGCGGTACTGTTTCTGCTGAAAACAATAAGATGAATTCCTCACCACCGAAACGAATGAATTCATCATCGAGACGAGCGGCTTGTTGAACGATGGTAGCTAGTTCGGAGAGGACCAAATCCCCCGTTGGATGTCCATGTAAATCATTGATCCTCTTAAAATGATCGATATCAAAAATCGCTAACCCAAATGTCCGCTGTTCACGTTCGAGACGTGCTACGCGACGATCAAAGGCATTTTGGAGGTATTTCCGGTTATAAGCTCCCGTCAGTTCATCGACCAAGATCGTCGAAGATACGACCCTTAATTTTCGTAATAGTCTCGCTAGACGAACATGTCGTTCTTCATTCGTCACTGTCTCATCCCAGTAGTCATCGGCTCCCATCTCATAGCTGACTTGACGAATATCAGACCGGTTTGGACCTACGATGATGACGGGAACGAATGCTGACTCCATTTGTTTGATCAGTTTTTGGAACAACTCCAATGATTCCACGATAGATGAATGGTCGATAATGACGGCATCCATAGCAATATCATGTGATATCGACAACGTGTCTTCCACCGAACTGAAGAATCGTGACATATAGCGCTCCTGTTCGAGCGATTTTTTCCATTTGATATTCTCAAGAAAACGTCTTGTCACAGTGACGACCAATTCTTTTCGAATCCGGTTTGCGCGTGAACGTTCCGACAACTGATCGACGATTGGCTGCAGTAATTCTTTAACGATTGGCTGCGTGATGACCGCATTCATTTGTTCCCACGTCGCTTTTTCCCGACTCACTTGATCGGCAAGTCCTCTGAACAGTTCCTCTCTCCCCAGTCCTTCAAGCCAGCTTGCCAATGCGAGTAGTTCTGTTCGTGGCACGGCCGGCATCCGAAGTAACGTCTCCACCATGATGATCGTCTGTTGCAGTTGTTTTTCTATTCGTTTTCGACTTCGTTCCATCCAATCCCCTCTCTTTCTATACATCCGAAGAACAATCCTCGGATAAAGAGAAAGCGAGGGAAATCCCCCGCTTTTTCAACTCACGCTTTTAAGTTCGGACGGACCATATCTGCTGGTACGATCCATTGATCATATTGTTCTTCTGTCAATAAACCAGTCGCAAGTGCTGCTTCTTTTAATGTCGAACCGGACTGATGCGCTGCCTTTGCAATTTTCGCCGCATTCTCATATCCGATATGCGGGTTGAGTGCAGTGACAAGCATCAACGAACGTTCGACGTTCTCAGCGATGACGGACTGTTCTGGTTCGATTCCGATTGCGCAGTGGTCATTGAACGAATGCAAGGCATCTGTCAGTAAACGAACCGATTGTATGAAGTTATACATGATGACCGGCTTGAAGACGTTTAGTTCGAAGTTTCCTTGACTTGCAGCAAAACCAATCGTCGCATCGTTTCCAAGGACTTGCGCTGCGACCATCGTCAACGCTTCACTTTGAGTCGGATTGACTTTCCCCGGCATGATTGAGCTTCCCGGCTCATTTTCTGGAATCGTAATTTCGCCGATTCCTGCTCGTGGACCTGACGCGAGCCAGCGAACGTCGTTTGCGATCTTCATCGCGTCCATCGCTAGCGCTTTGACCGCTCCATGTGTAAAGACGAGTTGATCGTGGCTGGTTAGGGCATGGAATTTGTTTTCCGCGCTCGTGAATTCATATCCCGTCTCCTCGCTCATCTTTTGCGCAGCCAAATCACCGAAGTCCGGATGTGCGTTGATGCCCGTCCCGACTGCCGTACCGCCGATTGCTAATTCTGTTAACGGATCAAGCGTCCGTTCGATCATCTGCTTCGAAAGTGCAAGCATCCGGACCCAACCGCTGATTTCTTGACCGAGTGTGATCGGTGTAGCATCTTGCAAGTGTGTCCGTCCAATCTTGACGATATCCGCAAACGCGTTCGCTTTTTCGTCAAGTGTCGCATGCAACGCATCGATTGCTGGGAATAGTGATTCCAGCAAGACTGTCTTTGCTGCTAAGTGCATCGCTGTCGGATATGTATCATTTGAACTTTGTGATTTGTTGACGTCATCATTCGGATGAATCGTCGTCTCACTGCCTTGTTCTTTCAACTTACGTGTCGCGACCCGAGCGATCACTTCATTGACGTTCATATTCGACTGTGTACCTGAACCCGTTTGCCAAACGACAAGCGGAAACTCATCATCGAATTTCCCCGCGATGATCTCGTCACATACTTCAGCGATGACACCCGCTTTTTCTGCCTCAAGCACGCCTAAGTCGCGGTTCGCAAGCGCCGCTCCTTTTTTCAGGACTGCAAAGGCACGAATGACTTCAATCGGCATTTTTTCCGTTCCGATCTTAAAGTTTTCTAGACTACGTTGTGTTTGTGCGCCCCATTCCTGCGCTTCTGGTACACGAATTTCCCCCATCGTGTCACGTTCTACACGGTATTCCATAAACAAATTCCCCCTTTTGATTATTTCTCTTTTAGTTTAACGCAAAAGTAGACAGAATGGGAATGAGAGAGACAGTTTTCGGGAATAGTTTATTATCGAAAAAAGGAGTGAAGATTTCATGTGGTTGATTAACTTAACGATTGTACTGCTTTTGATTCTAGCAAACGGTATTTTTGCGATGACTGAACTCGCTTTGCTTTCCTCCAAACGGTCCAAATTAGAGAAAGCAGCGAATGATGGCAAAAAGTCAGCCCATGTTGCATTAGAGTTACTCGATCGACCAACCGATCTGTTATCGACTGTTCAAGTCGGCATCACGTTAATCGGAATCGTCAATGGTGCCTTTGGTGGTGCTGCTCTCTCAGGACCGGTCATCAAGTGGCTTGCTCAATTCGCGTGGCTCGCTCCTTATGCCAGTACGATCGGTTATATTCTCGTCGTAACGATCATCACCTATATTTCGCTCGTCATCGGTGAACTCGTTCCTAAGCGTATCGCCCTTGTCAGTCCAGAACGGGTCACGATGTGGCTTGCCCCACCGATGCGTTTTTTCTCGATTGTACTTCGACCATTCATTTGGGTTCTAAGTAAGTCCACGAGTTCCATCTTCCGTTTGATTGGTCTGGATCGCCTGCAAACAGAAGACGAGACGGAAGACGAAGTCCGGCAATTACTGATTCGTGGTACGCAAGAGGGAACCTTCAATCGATCAGAAGCGGAGCAAGTCTCTCGTGTGTTTGATTTTCATGATTTGTACGCGTACGAACTGATGGAGCCGCGTACCGTTACCGAATGGATTGACTTAGCGGATGACTCCGACACGATCTTACAAGAGCTCCGGCAAGCACGACATCGAAACTTACCGGTTGGTCATGGTGACTTGGATCACTTTGTCGGTTTCATCGATGCGAAAGAGGTGCTATCAACGGAACGACCTGTTCAAGAACTTGAACGACTGATTCAATCACCACTGATCGTTCCCCGTCAATTAAAAGCAACCGTCTTGCTTGAACGGATGCGCAAAGAGACGGTATCCATCGCCTTTGTTCTTGATGAATACGGTGGTTTCCTCGGCATGATCACCTTATTCGACATCCTCGAAGCATTCGTTGGCGAAATTTCAAGCGTCGAGGAAGAACCGGAACTCGTCATGCGAAAGGATGGCTCCTTCCTCGCGGATGGTCTATTGCACATTGATGATTTAAAGCGGACGCTCGGTTATACAGAAGACTTACCCGGTGAACAGTTGAACGCCTATCATACGGTTGCTGGTTTGATTCTATATACGTTAGGTGATGTACCCTCCCGTGGAAGTACTGTCGAAATTGGACCGTACCGGTTTGAAGTCGTTGATTTAGACGGACGACGCGTCGACCAAATTCTGATCGAGCGCATCGAACATGAACAAACACCCCTACCGTGAGGATAGGGGTGTTTGTCGTCAATCATGCTTCGTATAATCGTAACGCTTCTCGTGCGACACGATCTGCTTTGTTCTCCGACCGTGGAATCCACTTCACGAAAGCGAGTGGTAAGAGTTGATAACGCGCAAAGGCAGGATCAAAGATCGTCTGTGTTCGTTTGTTCTTGACGAATTCGCGTTCGACTGCGAGTGCAACCGCTTCTGAATCCGTCCGAAACGAAATGACGCTCTCGCCTTGTGCAATCAGTTCGTGCGCCCAATCGACGGCTTTCGCAAAAGCAATAAATTCTGCTTCATGATTATTGATTGCTTGAATTTGATACATTTTTTCCGTGACTTCTCCCTCGGAATTTTTACTGAAAAGCCCAACCGCCGCTTCATCATTTGAAGGACGGACCGTACCGTCAAAATAAAGTTCAACCATGTTCAATTGCCGCCTCGATTCCTTTTCGTATCACTTGTTCATCTAGCCCTTTCCCAATGAAGACGAGCGTCGTCTTTGGTTGTTCGCTAAATGGTTCTCTGATTGCTGTGCCGTAAATCATGCCAGTACCTTGTAAAATGACCTTTCGATCCGTATCTGCAAAATGAATGATTCCTTTATAGCGATAGAGATCTTCCGCATACGCTTCTAACACCTCACGTAGGACCATTCCGAATCGATTTCGGTTCAAGGGTCGTTCCTCGACAATCGTCAATGCCGTGAAATCCTCAACCGACTGATGAATCTGATCCGTTTGTTGACTGAGTCGTACTTGCTCTTCTTTTGGAAAATGGAACGTTTCAAACAGTCGGTCCGATTCAAGTTGAGCCTGTTCCGTTTCAATGATAGCTGCAGAAGGATTTCGTTCGCGCAGTAAAGCGGACAACGTTTCGCGCTTTGACTCGTCAATCAAATCCATTTTATTCAAGATCAGGACGTCAGCAAAGCCGATTTGTTTCACATTTTCTTGGAACGTCAGTTGACGTTCCAAGTGGTACGCATCGATGACTGTGACAACACTTGAAATCTGATAGGACTGTTCAACAGCCGGCTCAAAGTAGAATGTCTGTAGAATCGGTCCTGGATCCGCAACGCCTGTCGTCTCAATCAATAATCGATCAAACGATAACTCCCCATCTCGACGGCGTTTTGCGATCCGTAGCAACGCATCCCGTAAATCGCCGCGAATCGAACAACAAATGCAGCCATTCGTCAATTCGATCATCTCTTCGTCACTTCGTTCAATCAATGCTTCATCAATATGAACAGAACCTACTTCATTGACGAGCAAGGCAAATTTTTCTGTCGGTTGAGAAACGAGATGATTGAGTAGCGTAGTTTTACCGGCACCTAAAAAACCAGTGATGACGGTCGTACGTATTTTGTCTTGCATGATTTCACTCCTTAGCGTCCTTGTTGCTGACGCCATTTTTCTTTTCGTGCATCGAGTAGATCAATCGCATGAAGATACCAAGCATCTGTCGTTTGCGGCGTAACACTTGATCCCCACTCGCGTTTACCATGGTGTGATAATACCATATGCATGAGACGGTGATAAACAGCACGCGGTAATCGGATATCTTCTTCTCGAAGTGTTTGTTCAAGAACAAAACAACCATATGGCATATGACCCATCAATACACCGTCCGGATCAAGCGCAATACCTGCCAGTTCTTCCTCTTCCTCTGTTACGTGCAACAGTCTTGAAAAACGATCTGTCGATGCACCCGCATGCGTATACTCCCATAGCTTTCCGATGTCGTGCAATAAAATACCGAGCAACAACTCATTCGGATTCGGTCGTTGATCTAACAGTGCAATCCCTTTTGCCGCTTGATAGAGGGCATCAAAACTGTCATCCCAAGAAAATTGACGTATCTCTCGTTCAGCTGCTTGGAAGAGTTCATTTTTATGATCGGCTTCTGCTTCTTGAATACATTTGAGTAGCGTCAAGTATGGTTGTTCACTATCACAGATTCCTCGACCAATCGTCATCATACAAGCAGTATGTTTCAGCAACCCACCGATATAGGCATGGTGATGAAACAGAGCAGCCGGTCGTGTTGAAAAATCCGCCCAGTACTGTCGCAGAATCGATAGTGCGATTTCTTGGTAAGGAGAATCAAGTTGATCGATTAGTCCAAACAACTGATCACGATACGTTTCAAGGGATTCATCTGCCGGTAATTGCGGCAAGAACTGCGTCGGTGAGGCATCATGAATCGGAGTGACGCGCTGAACGGTCAATGACTTGTTTCCGGATTGCGGCGGATATTCCTCTACCTTCGCCTCGACCCGAACGATTCGTGTTTCGAGATATGGAAGAAGTGCTTCTTCTGCCGTTCCTTGATTGATCCACTGTTTTCCCTTACAAGATCCAGCGGGCGAATTGAACGTGAACTGTAACCATTCTCTCCCGGTTTGACCAGTACGGATTTCACCAGAGGCAACGAGTAACACTTCTTCGATTCGCTCACCCGGAACAAGCGTCTCTATCGAAAGTCCAATCGGTTGATTCGATTGATGGATGGAAAAGGCATCATTTCCATAAGAAGGCATTGTCACTTCCGGAAGTGCTTTGAATAATTGAATCACGTCATCTCACTCCTTTTTCTTCACTCATATCATAGCAGACACGATTTCATCACGACTACTAATAAACAGATATTGTAAGCGTTTTCTAAATGAATTATGATGAAACTGGAAGTCCATTTATGCTTAAGGAGGAGAAACGATGATTCGACCACTTACTCAACTATACAATGAAGCTGTTGGCACACTCGATCAATGGACGGTATCCGAAATCGTGACACGCGATCAAATTCGGCAAGCTGTCCAGGTGTACGATCCATATCAAATGCATACGTCGTATGCTTTGGAACATTTGTTGATTCATGAATTGCGTGAGGCTTGTCATCATGTCCAAGAACAAGGGCTAACGTTGGCTGATGCGCAAATAGAGCTTCTCATCCTCTCTGCTTTCCAAAGTGATGCTGGCTACCAAGCAGAGGAAATTCAAGATATGTCTCCCACTGCAATCAAACGGCACTTGTCTTCGCTAGACGCCGCCTTCAACCGACTATTACATCAACTGTTTTTACATCAATCGCAACCAGACATCCTCTGTCAGCGATTCATGACGATCCTCTCAGGTGCGGTCGCCACAAAATGCGTAATCCGTGCTAAACGCCTCAAGGAAGCGACACTTGTTCATCCATAAAAAAAATCCTGACTCATGTGAGTCAGGATTTTTCATTCAACGACCTGGCATTCCAGCTCCTTGATTGGTTTTGTATGAAAATGCGGCGTTCCGCTTCGTCATATTCTATAGTCATCATGCCAAACTATTCAAGTCCTGTCAATTCTTTTCTAAAAAAAAGTGGACCGATTTTCGATTGAAAATCAGTCCGAATGGAAGAGTGAATAATTACCATGGCAATGCTTGATTTCATCATACAATGCTATGGAAGCGTTTACAACCCTTTTTCGTTAAATTTTTTCAAGAAAATATTCGTTTGCGAGTGGCAAGTGGATGACTTCGATTCCACTTTGTCGCATCAGGTTCAGTCCGTCCCCATACTCATACCCTGTCGAATAAACGACACGATCGATTTTAGAAGCGATGAGCGCTAAACTACACGCATGACACGGACTATGTGTGACATAAGCTGTTGCATGACGCGCGCTCGTCGAATCAGCTGCTAGCTTACCGAGCGCGTTGATTTCAGCATGAATCTCATGTTGCTTCGACCATTCATGGTGTTCTTCCTGATTTTCGCACCGATAAAAGAGAGTTCCGTTTCGTTCAACCGATTCTTCAACAATCGGATGGTCAGGACGTGATGTATAGAGAATACCATCTTGCTTTAAGTAAATTTCGTTGCAATTCACATGCTGACTAGGTGTTCCATTTATTCCGATTGAAATCGGCTTTTCATCTTTGACGATGACACAGGCAACGGATTTCGAAGCACATTTTGAATGACGGTCTGCCATCATCCGTGCGAATAATAACCATGTCGTATCCCATTTCAACTGCTTCTCTTCATTATTCATTCAAACTCTCCTTTCATGAAGGAAAGGAACACGAAATGTCGTGTTCCTTAGTATGGTCGATTCGGTAATTCTCTGCTTTTTGAGGCGACTTCGATGACTTTTTGTTTCAATTCATTCTCCATTCGCTCTAGTTCATGCTCTGCGTCGCGGCGCTTTTGTTTTCCTTCTTGTTGGATGCGTAATGTCTCATCCAGTGTCTCGATCAAGTTTTGGTGCGCCACTTTTAACGATTCGACGGATACGATGCCTTTTTCGTTTTCTTCCGCAATTTCAATTGACGATTCCTTCAGCAACTTCGAATTTTGCTCAAGTAACTGGTTCGTCGTATTGGTGACATCCTTCTGCATTTCAAGCGCTGCTTTTTGACGCGACAGACTCAAAGATAGGACAACTTGGTTCTTCCAAAGTGGAATCGTATTGACGACTGCTGATTCAATTTTTTCCGCTAGAATTTGGTTATTTTGTTGAATGACACGAATTTGCGGTGCCATCTGCAAGCTAATCGTTCGGGATAATTTTAAATCATGGATTTTCTTTTCAAAACGATCCGTCAATTGAATCAAGTCATTCAATTCCTGTAACTTCGTTTGATCCCGCGATACCTCGACTTCCGTTCGTAACGGTTCGATTTCATGTTGACGAACGTGAGCGATTTTCGTCTCGCCAGCAGCAATATAGACGTTTAATTCCTCAAAATAACGCTTGTTCTTTTGATACATTTGATCGAGTAACGTGATGTCTTTCATCAATCCAAATTTTGATCGATCAAGATTGTGTACGACTTCTTCGAGATAAGCGCTCATTTTCTCGTATTGCAAGAAATACGTTTCCGCTTTTTTCTTCGCCCGACCGATGACCGGCACGTTCGACCAGAAGCTCTTTTTTTCTTGAAGCGTATCTGGATCCATTTGGCGGACACGCTGCATTAAGTCACTCAGCAATTTCCCTGCTTCCCCGCCGTCCTTCATCTTCACTTCACTTAAGACTTGATCAGAGAATTGGGATAGTTCACGCTGAACGGGCGCCCCGAATTGCATGACGGCATCCGTTTTTTGTAGATCGATCACCTGCAGTAGACGTTCAATCTTTTGTCGTTGTTCTGCCGGAACATCCGAAGGAATCATTTCTTCGACAGGGCGAGCCGGCATTTTGGGCGGTGTCTCCGCTACGTTTAAGTCGACCGACGGATCAGAAATCGTCGGTTGATCTTGCTCATCAGGCCATTGTTGCCATGTATCTTTATCAGAATGGGTCATGTCGGTAACTCTCCTCCTGTTTTCGTTGTTCAGTCTCTTGCGTCAATACCTTTTCAATCGTTAAGAGTTCCCGTTCTAAATCAACGGTATCCCCTTCAAGCAACAAGGTTTGTTGTTGCTTTAATTTTTGTCCGATCATTTTCAAGTTCGAAATCAATTGATTTTTCGTATCCAATTGAACTTGAGCGCCACGGCGTTCCAAATCGGCATATTTTTCTGAAATCGACAGTAAGGAATCCAGATAGAACGTAAAGAAGTCCCGAACTTTTTTGACGTCGCGTGGACTTTCATATAACTCCTCGAACAAGACATGTGCTTCCCGTGAGACGATGCGCATCTCACTTCTGATTTCACTATCTCGAATAGAGGGAACGATTTGATCGTACGTCTGGATTTTTGCGAATCCTTCTTCAATCGTCCGTTGCAATACTTGAAGTTCTAAATCATCCGTCTCTTCAAATCGGCGTGTCGCCCGTTCCGGTTTTAAAATGACACTTCCGACGAACTCATCTTCGTCATCAAGTAGTAATTTCTTTTTCACATTTTTCCGCTTGATTTCGGTCGATTTCCGTTCTGTCCGATATCGTCGACCTGGTTTTGTTCGATAACCGCTCCAAATGAACCACAAACCAAGAGCGATGAAGATTCCCGAGAAGTTGAACGTATCGGCCAATTGTAGAAATACGAACATCATACCGATGGAACCAAATATCCACCATGAAGACTTCATGTCATCCCCTCTTCCTTCGTACTGATTCTTCTATCAGGTTTACGTGTCTTTATTTTAACATTACGTAACGTCTAACAAAAAGTTTCCCGTTTTTCCGAAATGTTACGCCTCGTGTATTTATATTTCAACATACTTTTAAAAATATCGCATCAGACCGAAGAATGAACTATTCGTTCTTTCTTTCGCATGATTCTTTTGACAACAAATAAGGTAGTCGACAAAATTGTCGACTACCTTATGGAGAATACTTGATTTGTTATCCGAACAATGGCCAGACAAGAATAATGAGAATCGCGATTGGACTCAAGTAACAGACACTAACTCGCCAGATCGGAACTATTTTCTTCATCATTGGACTAGTCACCAATTCTTGCTCGACAAGTGCACGGTCTAACTTATAACCGGCAAAAATTGAAATCAATAATGCACCGATTGGCATCAAAATATTCGAGACAAGGAAATCGACGCTATCAAAGAACGTTTTTCCCATGAATTGAGCATCACCTAAGATTCCGAATGAAAGTGCAGACGGAATGCCGACGATAGCGATTGCGAGTGTCGCAAGCCATGTCGTCCGCTTTTTATCACGCGATGTCGCATTTTCCTTACGATCCGTTAATGAAGCAACAACGACCTCGAGCATAGCAATCGATGAAGTGATCGATGCGAAAGCAAATAGAAGGAAGAACAGTGTCAAGAACACCGATCCAAATTGGATCTGACTGAAAACGGTCGGCAATACGATAAAGAGTAACGCCGGTCCTTCTGCAGGATCAAGACCCGAAGCAAAAACAGCTGGGAAAATCGCGAATCCAGCTAATAATGAGACGGCGACATTCATCGCAACGATCCATGCGGCGGAACGATTAATCTCGCCACGTTCCTTCATGTAGGAAGCATACGTCAACATCGCTGATACACCGAGCGATAAGGAGAAGAACGCTTGACCAAGCGCACTCAGGACAGAAGTTCGGTTGAGGACCAAAAAATCAGGCTGTATGAAGAATTTAACACCTTCCATTGCACCATCAAGAGTCAATGATCGAACGACAAGGATGATGAAACACACGAATAATAATGGCATCATGATTTTACTCATTTTTTCAATACCGGATTGAACACCACGTAAGACGATCCAACATGTCAAAGCAAGGAAAATCAATTGCCCTGAAATGACATATAATGGTGAGGCGGAAATCGTTCCGAACAGTTCACCAAGTGAACCACTGTCCATCGTCGTTAAGCGACCTGTGAAACCAAGAATGGTATAAATCAAGACCCATCCGCCGATGACACTGTAGAAAGACAGCAACAAGAAGCAGGCGATGACACCAAGGACACCAATGAATGTGAACTTCTTATGACCAAGTGCCGAGAACGCTTGAAGTGCCGTTTTCCCACTCGTACGACCGATTAAAAATTCGGCAATCAAAACAGGTAGTCCAAGTAGCAAAGTAAACACGAGGAACAAGAGTAAAAAGGCGCCTCCTCCGTTCGTTCCAGTCGTGTACGGGAATTTCCAGATGGCCCCCAAACCAATCGCAGATCCCGCTGCTGCTAAAATAAATCCAACTTTTGAAGCCCATGCGTTTCCTTTCATGGTGCTTCACCTCCTTTTCAAAATACTTTTTCATTGTACAGAAAGAATCTGTGAAAGTCATCCTTTATCAAATATTTTCTTTAAAGCGTCAAAGCATAACCGCATATATGTACTGAAATATAAAAAAGAAGGTCGTTTTTTATGACGACCTTCTCTTCATTCGTAATTTATTATTGTGTGCCTCCATACATGCGCAGGTACTCCGGCAACACTTTAACTGTAACCGGCGTATGGATGGCTTTCTCACCATCTGTATCAATGACTTTTGCATCTTTTGTTTTCAGCTGAAAACCACTCGTCAAGATATGTGTAAAGGAAGGATCATTAGCAAGACCAATTTTTTGAAGAATCACATCTCGAATGGTTGTCAAGTTTACTTCATCGACGATCACTAAATCAAGTTTCCCGTCATTATAGGCTCCATCTGATAAGTTCGTCTCGATTCCACCGAGTGATTCTCCGTTTGCCGCAAGAATGAGAACTGCTTCGCCGGTCATGTGACGACCTTCATCTAAAATCAGTTCATATTCGAAGGGTTTTGCTTCTAGACTTGAGCGAATCGTCGATAGATAATATCCCATCTTCCCGAGACGTGCTTTTTCTTCTGTATCGATGCCAATCGATGCCTCTGCGACAAGACCGACACCAAGAAAATTCAAGAAATAGCTATTTTCGACTTGTCCGAGATCGACCTGAACAACGTGTTGCATCGCGATCGCTTCCGCAGCAAGCCGAGGAGCCATCGGTAAACCAAGCGTTCGAGCGAAGTCGTTACAGGTCCCTCCAGGAATGATGCCGAGTATCGGGCGATCATCCAGTTTTGCAACCCCGTTGATTGTCTCAAAAACCGTTCCATCTCCGCCGATGACGACGACCGCATCAAATGCGGACGACTCCTCCGCAAATTGCATCGCATCTCCAGCTTGCTTCGTATTCTTGATGACGATTTCATCGAATAATGTACTTAATGGTTCGATGACTTCTCCAAGTAACCCCGTGCCGTTCGTCCCAGCTGTCGGGTTACTGATCAGTAAAAGTTTCATTGAATGACGCCTTCCTTCTTCAGGTAATCACGAGCGACCTCATTCGCCGTCTTCCCGCCGTATGCGACAGCTTCATTCATTTTTGACATCTCTTCATCTGAAATTTTACCTGACAATTGCTCAAGTGCTTGTTTTACTTCTGGATACTCCTCGATCGTCTCTTGTCGCAGAAGAGGAGCTCCTTCATATGGAGGGAATAGTTGCTGATCATCTTTTAAGACGACCATGTCGTATTTGGCAATCTCCGGATCTGTCGAATAGGCATCAATGACATCGATCTCACCTGATTCGATTGCTTTATAACGCAATTTCGGCTCCATCGTGACGACCTTCTGGAAATTGACATCATATTTATCTTGAATCCCTTTATACCCATCCTGTCGATCCTTAAATTCTAACGTGAATCCAGCCGTCAACTGATTCGCGACCTGTTTTAAATCAGAGATCGTCTTCAAATCGTAGCGTTCTGCTAATTTCTTTGGAACAGCTACAGCATAGGTATTGTTATAGTTCATAGGTGGTAACAAGGATAACTCTTGTTTTTCAAGACCGGCTTTTGCTTGTTCGTACACTTCTTTTGCATCATTCGACTTCGGTTTTTCATTCGTCAAACTAGCGAGCACCGTTCCTGTGAACTCTGGATACGCATCGATATCACCTGACTCGAGTGCCTTGTAGACAAACGTCGTCTTCCCGAAGTTTGGTTTGACTTGCACCGTCAAGTCCGTTTCATCTTCGATGACAATCTTATACATATTCATTAAAATTTCCGGTTCTACACCTAGTTTTCCGGCGACGACGAGATCTGGTCTTTCACTACGACCGAAGGCAAATGGTGCGGCGACGATCGCGACCATCAATACGACTGCCGTCACGAGACGTGCTGTTTGTCGTTTACGTGTCGCTACTTCCGTTTGACGTAACAATCCATCAAATAAAAGTGCGAGGAGTGCTGCTGGAATGGCACCCAGCAATAATAGATAGTTATCATTGCGGTCAATCCCGAGGAGAATGATGGAGCCTAATCCCCCAGCACCAATCAAGGCAGCAATCGTTGCTGTACCAATGATCAGTACCATTGCTGTTCGAATCCCAGCCATCATGACAGGCAAAGCCAACGGGAGTTCGACTTTCCAAAGACTTTGCATCGGGGTCATCCCACACGCTCGTGCTGCTTCCTTGATCGAAGGATCGACTTCGGCAAGACCCGTGTAGGTATTACGAACGATTGGTAATAAGGAATATAAGACAAGTGCAATAATCGACGGGACTGTACCGATTCCGACAAGTGGTATCATCAGACCGAGTAACGCGAGTGATGGAATCGTCTGGATGACAGAGGTTACACCAATCGACCACTCACTCAGACGTTTATTGCGTGATAAGTAAATCCCCAGTGGAATAGCGATGACACATGCGATCAGCAAGGAAATGACCGATAATTGAATATGCTCGATTAGCGCTTGAAGCAATTCAGTCTTCCGGTCTTGATACGTTTCGATCAATCCATTCATTCGACACTCCCCCTGACTTGACGCATGAACTCTTGAACGAATGGATCGTTACTGGCTAGTACCTCTTCCTTCGTACCGATGAAAGCGATCTCTCCAGCGTTCATCAGACAGATGCGACTGCCTAGTTTCAACGCTTCGTTCATATCGTGCGTGACGAATAAAATTGTTTTACCAAGCTCTTCGTTTAGATGCAACAAATCATTTTGTAATTGCTCACGTGAAATGGGATCAAGAGCAGAAAATGGTTCGTCCATCAAGATGACGTCTTGTTCTGCTGCGAGTGCCCGCATGACACCGACACGTTGTTGCTGTCCACCAGAGAGTTCACTTGGATATTTTTTCTTAAGTGATGTGTTTAACCCAGTCAACCGAAATAATTCATCGACTCGTTGTACTACTTTCTCCTTTTTCCACTTCAATAACTCAGGCACGACGCTGACGTTTTCCTCAATCGTCATGTGTGGAAAGAGAGCGATCTGTTGTAAGACATAGCCAATTCGCCGACGGAGTTCATGCTCATTGATCGACATGATCGGTTCACCATCGATCCAAATTTGTCCTTCCGTATGATCAATCAATCGATTGACCATTTTCATCGTCGTTGTTTTACCGCACCCTGAAGGACCGATCAAACAAAAAATCTCGCCTTGTTCAACCGTAAAATTCACGTGTTGCACTGCCTTTGTTCCGTCTGCATACGTTTTGCCGACATCCTTGAATTCAATCACGAACCATCCCTCGTTTCCCGGTTTATTATCTTTGTAAAATTCCCCTTTCTTGGACATTCTAAAACCTATTCCGTCTACTCTTTCCCCTGTTTTCTAAATCCATCATTGAACAGATCGTTATTTTATTCTTCATCAAAACAAAAAAGACGATGGAAACTATCCATCGCCTACCCATATACGCCTCTTACTCGAACGTCACCGTGACATGACGGCGACCCCATTCTAAAGCTTCTTGTTTTGAACCGACAAGAAGATCCATGATTTTTCCGCGAATCGCACCACCTGTATCGAGCGCAATCGCATCTCCGAAACCTTCTACATGTACCTTAGTTCCAAGCGGTACGACCGATGGATCGACAGCAACGATGCGACGTCCTTCGTATGTAATCGTATTCGTGACGTCATAACCAGATGCCGTTAAGGCACGACCATTATACAAACGACTTCCATTGTTTTCCGGATTCGTCGTATACGCTGTCGTCTCAAATGTTTCCGTACGTTTTGTGGAACGGTCAGCGTTTGCTTGTGTTCGACTTTGTTTCTTTGCCTGTCGTGCTTCCTTTTTGGCTTCTTGTACTGCTTTTGCTTTTTGCTCTGCTTCTGCTTTTTGCTTAGCCAAGGCTTTTAAGCGCACTTGCTTTTTCGCCTCTGCTTGTTCACGCTTCTCTCGAGCAGCTTGACGCTTCATCTCTAATGGATTTTGTACGATCGTTTTCTCCGTACCGATCCCGATTTGTGCTGCCGACGCTTCGTGATGCGGCAAAAGAATAAATATGAATCCCGCTAAACAAAGGGATAAAAGGAATGATGTTCGTTTCATGTTGATGCCAACCTTTCTCGCCGTTTTACGACCCGCACAACGTATCACGGTGACAAATAGTTTGAAAAGCGAACACTATGAATTGAAATATATCTGTCAAAAAGTAACGAAATGGTTACACGCTTACAAAAAACGCTCTCAATCGTTGTGTATCAACGTTTTTATATTTTGTAACCGTTCTGTTACGAATTAGTCTTTGTTACTTTTTTGTAATAAATGTATCTTTTCGATGTTTTCAGTTATTTTGTCCGATTCTTCAAAAATTAAAAGAATGTATGATTTCATTATTATTCAGTTCACTGGATGAACATAAAAAAGCACACCAATTGTATGGTGTGCTTTCATACATTATTTTGTTTTACGTTCTAACAATTCAATCTCTGACTTCAATAAGACTTGTTTTTCGAACTCTAAGCCGAGTGCCTCAAAGTTTTTCGTGTGGGATACATCACCAACGACCGTATTTGTCAATACAGCCGTTACTTCTGCTACCCAGCCTTCTTTCGTTTTTACCATATCGCCAACGATATAATCGAATAACTCTTCTGTTTCTTCCATTTGACTCATCTCCTGACACGTTCAATTACAGTTAATCATATAAAATAACGACCGAAAAAGCTAGTCACGCGTCAATTGAGCCAAGAACTGGCGCAAGATTTTAGCGGTTAATCCCCAAATCAGATAATCCCCGTGCTCATAAAAATGCTCCGTGACTGTATACGTACGATCCAGATAGGCTTCTCGATTCGCCATGCGTTCGGTCGGCACTTCCTTACCAGGGCGAATCCGCCACTCCATATCTCCTTTAATCGGCTTCGAAGTCATTAATTCCGTTAATGACACGAGAAACACATGATCGACTTCGGCCGGAGAAGGATTAAAGTCTGTCGCATGGAGAATGCCAAGATACGGGTAAATGATCGACCGGTTCGGTGTCACGAGTGGTTCAAGCGTTCCAATCACTTCGATTTCAGAAGCACTGACATTTAATTCTTCAACCGTTTCGCGGACAGCCGCTGCTTTCGGTAATTCACCGCCATCGATCCGACCACCTGGAAAAGCGATTTCACCTGGTTGCGAACGTAATGTCTTAGCTCGTACTTGAAATAACAAATAGACTTCGCCATTCTGCTCGACTAACGGAACGAGTACAGCTGCCGCATGACGAGGTAAACGTTCTTCAGAATCTACGTAATGCTTTCGGATATCGGCTAAGTTCACCTGTTTCATCGCCCTTCTTGTGCAACGTGTTGGTACGCCTCTTCCAGATGGCGCATACGGACGATGAGATCTGCATTCTTAGCAATCCGGTCCGATAAAATCGATCCTGCTACCGTCTTGTAATAGGCGTTTAAGGCATGTCGTTTCGTCAGATGTGCCTCATTCTGACGGATATATTCTTTAAAATTCGCAATCAATCGTTCTGTCGTAAAAAGTTGTTCGTTCACAAGTTTCATCCTTTCACACGTCAAGCGTGTCATCAATAGTTTAATGGTAACGAGTTTTGGCTAAGATGTAAATTAAGGGGGGTTATCCGTGAATAAAAAATTAGATGTCCTCATTATCGGTGCCGGACCAACCGGTTTAACACTCGCACTCGCACTCTCGCGCTATGGATTATCCTTTCGCATCGTCGAACGTGCAAGCGGACCATCCGTCGTCTCAAAAGCGATCGGGATTCAAGCGCGTTCTCTGGAGTTGTTCGCAAGGCTTGGTGTTGCAGAAGACTTGATGGAGAATGCAATCAAAATCAATCAAGGAAACCTCTATGTCAATGGTGCATGGCAGGCAAAACTTGATTTTACGGATTTGAATACACCTTTTCCGTTCGTCACGCTGTTGCCTCAAAGTGAGACGGAACGGATTCTTGAAGCGCAACTCGCCAAATATGGACACGTAGTCGAGCGCGAAACAGAATTAACAGGGTTTGCTCAATTTCCAACTTTCGTTACAGCATCCTTACAACATAAAGGAGAAACAGAGACGGTCGACGCTTCCTTCATCATCGGAGCAGATGGTGCAAACAGTTTCGTCCGTCGTGAGCTCGGGCTTCCGTTCAGCGGGAAGTCGTTCAAAGAATCGTGGGCACTGGCTGACATCGAGGTCGACTGGCCGCTCTCTTCTGAGGAGGTTCATATCTTTTTCTCTGATCATGGCGTTATCGAGTCGTTCCCTCTCCAGTCGAACTTGTTCCGGATTACCGGCAATCTAACGAGCGGACCTGTTCCGACCGACCATAAAGCGATTGATGACTTTTTACAAAATCGAGCAAAAGTACCGTTTGAGCTCAAAAAAGTCCATTGGTATTCGATGTTTCGTGTCCATAATCGGATCATCGAGAAATTCGGTCACCACCGGATTTATTTGATCGGGGATGCAGCACACATCAATTCACCCGTCGGTGGTCAAGGAATGAATACCGGAATTGCTGATGCGATGAACCTCGCTTGGAAACTATGGTGTGTCCATCAGTTCAAGGCGAGTTTTCCATTACTTGATTCTTACAGCGTCGAACGTCGGGAAGCGGCACAAGGGATCTTACGTTCAACCAATCTTGCGACAGAACTTTTGCAAATCAATATTCCTTTTTTATTGCCCTTGCAGGAAAAAGTCATTCGAAATAGTCTTAAGATCGCACCCTTACATCATTTCGTGACGAACCGAATTGCACAGCTCAACAGCCACTACCCAGCGAGTTCGACCTTCGTCACACAAGGACACTTTAGTCCATTGACACCAAAACCAGGCGAACCGATGCCTTACAGTGAAGTCGTTCACCCGCGGACGAAAAAGAACGAACTATTGTTACGTCGTGCCGATCGGAATTTCTTATTACTACTGTTCTTACCAAAAAATGCAACCGATGATCTTCTTGAGCCATTCAAGGAACTCGCCTATACCTATCCCGATCTATTTGAGACAGTACCGATCCATCAATCCCTAAAAGAGGATGGTGTCGTCGATCAAGGCGGTGAACTGGCACGACGCTTTGGCATCAAGCATTCCGGATTATATTTAATACGCCCTGACGGTTATATCGCGTATCGCCAACAAGGTTTGAAAAGTAAATCGTTCGCCCGCTATGTTGAACGTTTACTTTATGCGCGTTAACTCGGTATGATAGTAGGTGAGGTGAAGGCAAAGATGGATATACAGCTAGTTCGAACGGTTTTAATCATTTTTTTAGTCATTGCATTTCTCGTCATCGTCAGCAGACGAACGAAGGAAAACCTTCGATGGTCACTGATCGGGGAAGCATTTGGTGAAAAAGGAGAAGATTTATTAAAGGACGCTGCGCGACTTGAAGCAGCTGACTTAGAGATTCGAGTCGAACGCGGCATCAAAACTTCGTTTTTATTCCGACGTTTTAGTAAAGACTTGGATGATCGCGTAGCGGTGTATGTCTTGAAAGAAGACTTGGATCAAGCTGAAGACATTCTTGCGTCTCGACCAAGACGATGAATTCAAACGGAAAAGGCAGTGAAGCGGGCGCTTCACTGCCTTTGTTCATTCCTGTTGTTGCGCGAGATAAAACGCAACTTTTTTTCGTTCTTGCTCTTGAACAGGGGAGGATTTCTTTGAGACGATGAACGCCCGCACATCTTTAAAGCTGTGCCCCGTCGGGAATTTAATTCGTTCCGTCCGCATCTGTGGTGCATTCGGAAAAAGTGTAATGCCATGAATCGGAATGATGATCCCTTGTTCTTTTAGCGTTTTTCGAACCGCTTGAACGATTTGTTTCGACTGATGGATGGGATGAGGTGCAAACACTTTTCTTCCATGCTCAGCATCCATGACATGGCAAGATTCCTCCGTCATCCATTCTACGACCGCATCGTTTTGTAACACGAGGAACAATCCTTTTGGTCCGATCAGCGCAAAAGGAATGACTATCGTGTCAGAAAGACGAATCCGATCAAACAACATCCAATCAAAACGACAAACATGACGGATTTCATTACAGAGTGCATCCGTTTCACTCGTCGTCGTATTCACTTGTTTACTTGCAAAAAAACGACGGCGCGGTGGTTGAGGAACAGAAGCAGTCATGACTTGTAACATGGTTCATCATCCTTTGTAGTATGTATTATTAGTTATCTTAACACCGTTTTCGTTCAGATGACGATTCTTTCAAAAAGAAGGAAATAAAAAAAGACACTTCTGATCTGACAGAAATGTCTTTTTTGATGCGTCAATCTTGGTGCGGACGTCCGAAAACGGCCTTCTCTAAATTTGAAATACGACGTAACATGTCATAGTTCGATGAACTTGATACTTGTGGCTCCGCTTGCTCGACGCGGCGCTCTTCACGTTTTACCGGTTGTGCTGGTGCTTGTTTTAACGCCTCGTTCTCTTTCTTCAGACGTTCGATCTCACGTTCGAATCCTTCATAATCTTTAATGATTTGATCCAAATATCCATCGACATCTTCGATGACATAGCCACGGAGGCCGGTTTTGAATTCCTTTTTGTAAATATCGTCCGCTGTCAACAATGGCTTATACATCCTCTTCACTCCCACTGATCATTGTATTGTAATTCTTGTTCGAGCCAAGATAAATCATCTTGTGTAATTAAAAACAACTGATAATCGGATTGTTCCATTTCTATTCTAGCACGCTCTACTAAAAATTTCGCTGATCCTCCATGTTCTTCATCAAAAACCGACAACAATCCTTGGCTTTTTTGAATCATGAACTCGGTTTTATTACGTAGCTGCGATGGATCCGTATACGGTTTCTGGCTGATTGCTTCGACGAAGTCAGCTTGTTCAAGAATGGAAAGGTACTGCGCTTGAACTGGCTCTTTCCAGCGTGCTTCCTGTTCCAAGAACGGCAACAGAATACCGAGACGAATATGAGGATACTCTTCCTTTAATTCAAGCACGACCTCGCATGCCCAGATTTCGCAACCCGGTGAGGCATTCGTGATGAACCACTCTGTGCCTCGATCCTCAATTAAGCGAATCATCCGCTCTCGATATGCTGCCTTTAAGACCCGGATACCAGGGTGTTTTTGATCAAAGATACCTAGTTCATTGGGTTTGTATCCTGTGATGGCGACAACTTTCACACGTCACACTTCCTTTTCAACCGACGTCCTCGATGATCCAGCTCTGCTAAGATTCGTTCCTTTTTCGTAATCAACCAATGATGTCGCTCGACGTGTTGTCGTGCTCGTTCCGTATAATCATAAGCAAGCACTGGATCTTTTGCAATGTGCTCTGCCCACTTCGCAAGCTCAACATACCCTAAATAACTGTCGCTCTTCAAGAAACACTCTCGAGCTTGTTCATGGTTCTTCATTTTTTTATGCAAATATCCTTGGCGCAACCATCCTTCTGCTGATAGTTCTTTGACTTGCTGAAAATGAGCGTGTGATCCTTCATGAATTCCGAGATCTGCCAACCAAATCGCGATGTTTTCTTGAATTGGGGAAGGCGCCTCCGCTCGATGTGTGACGAGTCGGTTGCACGCATCATAGAGTCCGACAAGCGTCAGACAATCATCCAGATGATGTTGCAAGACCCCTGTCATGATATCCGGATGCTGGTGTTCGACGTACTGAAAGTAATGCATCGGCGCCAAAAATCCAGGTAAATCCCCTTCCCGTTCAAATCCAATTCGCTCTTCCATCGCTGTCAATCGATAGGAATCATACATTCCTTTAAAGATTCGCCGCGCGACATGAAGTAAATCGAGATGACCGACTTTCGGCAAACGCGGAACCCGTTCCCGAACGAAGACATGACGTGTCTTGATTTGCGGCCAATCAAAACTTTTCCCGTTATAGGTCACAAAGCGGACATCATCTCCGATATCTTGCAGGAAGTGATGGTAAAAAGCAGCTTCAAAGTGCGGATGCGGTAAGAAATATTGTCGCATCAGCAATCCGCCCTGCTCAAAGCGCGCGAACCCGAGTAAAAAGATCGTCGTTCCAGTTCCTCGTAATCCTGTCGTCTCCGTATCAAAGAAAATGACTTGCTCAAGTGGAACATCTAGTGCAAGCGGTGGATGAGGAAGCTGTAAGGACTCAAACACTTCAGCAAAACTCCGATCTCCATGCCAATCTGTTAATGCATATCGCTTGTCGATCCTGACAATCCACTCTTCTTCGAACGTCAAGATATCGGCCCCACGATCAATCCAGGCTTGCTGTTCGTCAGTCCACCCGATTGGTGTTTTCAGCGTCTCCACTTCAGGAGCGGAAGACACTTGATCCTCCGGTGCGGCGTCTGATGTAGATTTCAGCATACGTCTAAGACGATTTTTCATGATAGTTCCTTCTCCATTTCTGCCAACAACTGAATCGTTCGTTCTTTCTCGTCTGCTACGCCAACCATACCGATACAGGCAGGACAACCGTCCTGACACGGGCATGTGACGATCGAATCACGGGCGGCACGTAACATGACACTACGTTGCTTATAAATCGACTCCGCGAGACCGACACCTCCAGGGTAACGATCATATAGATAAACAGTTGGCTGTTGCGTGTGTGTCGCCTTGACTTGTGGCACGACGAAGACATCACTGGCATCACACATCAAATAAAGCGGTGCGACACGTCTGAGACTATTCGCGACTCCTTCTAGCACTTGTTCGAGCTCTGTCGAAGAGCGTGCGTGATCGGGTAACGTGAACCAGACACCTGTCGTATGAATTTCTCGTTCCGGTAAGTGAATTGGACCAGAGCCGATGTTCTCATGCGTACCGAACTTAATCTTCTTGAACATCGTCGCCATTCCGCGGACGCTGACATCACCGCGCGCAACACTATATTCTCCCTCTGCATACTGTTCATCTTCTTCGAGCACGGAAAGGTCGACTGAAAAATTAGCATCCGTATAATAATCAACGTCCACGGCACGGACGAATGCTTTTTTCTCTTCGAAATCCAAATGCTCCACTTGGTATTGATCAGCTCCGTGAAGATAAATGGCCTCGTCATGTAACAATGTCATCGCACTAAACGTATCCATTTCACCGATGACTCGATTCGGCACCTCGGTCTGATCGACGATGATGACGTTCTCTTGATCACTCGACCGAAGTGATATTCCATGAGCCGGAAACGCATCGTTCATCCAATAAAATCGATCGCCCCGTTCGTGCAGGACACGCTCTTCGACTAAGTATTCGAGGATATCTTCCGTCTCGAGCGTTCCAAATGATTCTCCTTTCGTAAAAGGCAGTTCAAACGCTGCACATTTGACGTGATCAACGGCAATGATCAGATTATCCGGATCCAGTCGGGCTGCTTCCGGGGATTGATTCAAGAATAACTCTGGTCGTTCTGCGACATATTGATCGAGCATACCGGAAGAAGCGACAAGAATGATTAACGCATCATCTTGTCGACGTCCCGCGCGTCCTGCTTGTTGCCAGAGCGAAGCAATCGTTCCAGGATAACCATTCATGATACAGACTTGCAGTTGACCGATGTCGACACCAAGTTCGAGAGCGTTCGTCGAGACGATACCGGTGATCTCTCCTTGACGTAACCGTCGTTCGATATCGCGACGCTCACTCGGCAAATAACCGCCCCGGTACCCTTCGATCGATCGCGGACCGAGCTCATGCGGATAAATGCTTCGTAGATACGTCAGCAAGACTTCAACGCGGACACGTGACCTCGCAAAGACGATCGTTTGGAACTTTTTCTTGATGAAACGCATCGCCAGTTGTTTCGTCTCAAGCGTCGCAGAACGTCGAATGCCGAGTTGTGCGTTGACGATCGGTGGTTGATAGACAAGAAAATGTTTACGTCCTGTTGGTGCACCGTTGTCATCAATCAAACCGACTGTTTTTTCCGTCAGACGTTCTGCCAGTTCCTTGGGATTGGCAATCGTCGCACTCGTCATGATGAAGACGGGATCACTACCATAATACCGACAAATCCGTCGTAAGCGACGAATGACATTGGCGACATGACTACCAAACACGCCACGATAGGTGTGAAGCTCATCGATGACGATATACTTCAAGTTCTCGAACAGTTCGATCCATTTCGTATGGTGTGGTAGGATGCCGGAATGTAGCATATCCGGATTCGTGATGACGATATTACCAGCTTTTCGTACTTTTGTTCGAATCGTCGGTGACGTATCTCCGTCATAGGTAAAACATCGGATCGGCGCTTCTAATTGATCGATCAATTCAAGTAATTCACTATTTTGATCCTGTGCGAGGGCCTTTGTCGGATAGAGATATAATGCCCGCGCGTTCGGATGCTCAAGCAGGTGCGATAAGACCGGTAAGTTAAAACAATAGGTCTTTCCGGAAGCAGTCGGTGTGACGATGACCGTAGATTCTCCCGCTTGTACACGTTCAAACGCTAGCCCTTGGTGACGGTACAATTGCGTGATCCCACGTGTGCGAAGGGCTTGTCGTAAACGCTCCGGTAGCCGTTCTGGAAAATCGACATAACGCCCAGCTATCGCTTCCATCGTTTTCATATACGTAATCCGCTCCATGAATGAGCGGTCCTGTTTCAATTCTTCGAGAAATGCAACGAGCGTTTGTTTCGCTTGCATGCCTTCACTTCCTTCCACTTCTCATTATACAAAAAAAGAGGCAAGACCAAAGAACGAACTACTCGTCTTTGGTCTTGTCTACTTTACAAGTGACGCTCCTTAATTAATCTTCAGAGTCGTCTCCACTATTATTCGAATTATTGTTGTTTCGTTCCGCTGGTACATTTGAGTTACTTTGAGCATTCGCCCCATCATTCGATGACGGTTCATCCGTCGTCGGCTCGTCCGTTGATGGTTCATCCGTCGTCGGCTCGTCAGTTGATGGTTCATCCGTCGTCGACTCGTCCGTTGATGGTTCATCCGTCGTCGGCTCATCCGTTGATGGTTCATCCGTCGTCGGCTCATCCGTTGATGGTTCATCCGTCGTCGGTTCATCCGTCGTCGGTTCGTCCGTTGTCGGTTCTTCTGCTTCAGGATCCGTGACCGTTACTGTCGTCGAAACCGGACCTGATTTTTCTCCAGAAGCCTTCGCGACGACTTGGAATGTCGAGCGACCTGGCTTCAATCCACTGATCGCAATTCGATTCGTCGAGCTCGTTCCGACTGTCGATGATTGACCATCAGCATCCGTCATTGTCACTTCAAACGAGACATCGTCATACCCATTGGCACGAAGCGCAGCATCATTATAGTTCCAAGTCAGTTCACCGCTCTTTGTGTCTTCATCGTAAGATGCTTGTAATCCAGTCGGAGCGGGTACCGTCTTTTTTTCAACGACAGGTTCCTTCGTCCCTTTCACGTACAATTCGTTTCCGATACTGAGGACAGAACTAGGTTGTTCAAATGGTGCCGGCGTACGATCACGTGTCTTCGTGATGAAATCTTTCCAGATTTGTTGCGCCATCGTACTGTTATACGGACCACTGAGCCCTGCACCATTGTTATTGCCGGACTTCGTAGTTCCTGTCCATACACTGATTGAAACGTCTGATGTGTATCCAGCAAACCAGACATCCTTGTAAGCATTCGTCGTCCCAGTTTTTCCAGCTGCGTCAAACGATAATCCAGCGCTTGGGAACGTACCGCCTGGTTTCAAGACATCACGCAACATGTCCGTCAACATATACGCCGTGTAGTCTTCCATTGCTTTTTTCGATTTGACTGGTGATTTGATTTTTGATCCATCACTGTATTCAATCGATTTGATCAGGTGCGGTTTGATATATTCGCCACCGTTTCCGAGTGTCGCATAAGCCCCAGCCATTTGAGTCGTATTGAAACCATGCTTCATCCCACCAATCGCATAAGCTGGTGAAATCGACTCATCGTCTTCTAATTTCAAACCTGATTTTTCAGCGAATGCTTGAACTGGGTCACCACCGATTTCTTGATACGTTTGGATGGCCGGTGTGTTCGCTGAAATTTTTAACCAGTGGCGTATCGTATTCGTGCCACGGTATCCATCATAATAGTTACCAATCTCTTTTCCATTGACTTCTGTTGGTTTATCCGTCAATTGCTTCGCAGTCGACCATTTATCGTTCTCGATCGCTGGACCATACGCGAAGAATGGTTTTGCGGACGATCCCGGTTGGTGCGGTTCATTTGCGTAGTTTCGTCTCGCTGTTCCCTTACCCGGATTTTTTCCGTCTACGACAGCTAAAATCTCACCCGTTTGTGTATTCACTGCCGAAGCAGCTGTCTCTGCATATTCAGGCATTTTAACGATTTGGTCTTTTTTGATGGCTTCGTTCATATAATCGTGCATCGGTTTATCGATCGATGTATAGATTTTTAAACCTTGACCATAGATGTCTTTTCCTTCCAAGCCAAAATCATCTTCTAACTCTTTTGATACCATATCGAAGATGACACTATCGTAAGATTCATCCTTTGTTGACTTCGGTGCCGGATTGATCAATTTTGAGATTGGCTGCTTCACTGCTTTATCCCGTTGTGCTTCTGTAATGACGCCTGTCGTCTGCATCGCATTGAGTACTTGCGTCTGACGCCATTTCGTTAACTTCGGATCTCCTTTAATTGGATCGTATGCCGTCGGACGCTGTGGGAGTCCTGCGAGCATCGCGGCTTCCGCATAATTCAATTTATTTACAGGCTTATTGAAGTATGCTTTTGAAGCGGTTTGGATGCCAAATGAATTTTGACCATAGTAGTTTTTGTTCAAGTACATCTCTAAAATTTGATCTTTTGTATAGTCCTGTTCTAAACGAATCGCGAGCCATTGCTCTTGGACTTTCCGTGTAATCGTCTTATCAAAAGTCAGGAACGACTGTTTGACGACCTGTTGCGTGATTGTCGAAGCCCCTTCAGAACCAAATCCGTCCGTCACGTTCGCGATGATGGCTCCGCCAAGACGACGGAAATCGATTCCATTGTGCTGATAGAAACGACGGTCCTCAATCGAAATGAATGCGTCCTTGACGACTTCAGGGACTTCATCAATCGAGACGTATTCCCGACTCGTTCCACCTTTCGTAATTTCCTTCTTATTACTTGCGTAAATTTTTAGCGGCAAAGCATCACGTAATTCTGCTTCATCCAGCTCAGGAGCAGTAGCTACGGCATATGCTGCAAAACCGCCACCAATCAGCATCATTAAGATGAATAGACCGGTAGCAATCAGTAATAACTTTTTCCAAAGTGGACCTTTCCCACCGGAACCTCCACCTGACTTTTTCTTTTGGGGACGTTTCGTCCGTTTCATCTTTTTCTCAGATGACTTCGTCTCTTCACGACGTGCGACACGACTTCTTTCCATATGCTATCCTTCTCCTTCAATCAAAAAGTGTCTGAATTGAAATATAGTTCGTCCACTGCCTTTAAATAATCGATGGCAGGGTACGCGCCAGTCTCGACTTTGATACCGTCTCGTTCAATGACCGTCAGCGGAATAGATTTTCGTCCGCTTTCTAGCTGATCCCACCAGGGGAACACGTGCTCGACTGAAAGCACATATTGCACATTATACAGACTGAAACGAATGATGACAAAACAAATTCCTCCATGTTCGACACATTGGCGCATGTGTGCGATTTGATGGGGGTGAAAATTTTTTATCGGGAAGGATGTTTTATTCGTCGTCTCCTTCGCTTCGAAATCAATATATTTTCCGCGATAAACACCGTTATAGTCCGTCGTCGACGGTTGCTTGAAATAGGCTTCCTTGACGACCGCTGCCGACCGTTTTGGATAATCGACTTGGACGATTTGTAACGGAGTGGGTTTCTTGTGAATGATTGCCCGATTATGGGTCAGGTAAAACGTATTACTTTCATTCAATAATTTTTCGAGCGTCATCCCTCGATTCGAAAAGGTCGAATCGGTTGATCGCGCCTTCTTGATTCGGGTTCCATGCGACTCGAGTGGCTTTTGAAATTTTTTCCCGTTCGGGTAATTCAAAACGATTCCCCTCCTATCGCGTTTATTGTACCATGATATGTGATTGTACCGTATCGGCCGAGAGGAGTAGTTAAAAACCAATGACAATTGAACCGTTATTACAAGAGATTGAACGTATTTATCAAGAAGGACGTGCCGGAACCGAATATGACTTCAATCGTGACGTCGTACCGTTCGTTGAACGAGCGGATCAACTGATTGCACAGTGGCAAACGAATGCCCAGGATAGTCCTTACTTACGACCTAGCATGGTCGAAAGCGCCGTGGATCAACTAAAGCAAATTTCCGTTCAAGCATTTCAGCCAAAAACGAGTCTGAAACGCTTCAATGAAACGATTAAATCCGTTCGTTATATCGATCGCTTGATGAATGGTGAAGAATAACGATTAAAAAACAGGAATTATCTTCCTTAAGTCGAACACCTAATCATACGAGAGAATGTTTCTACGGTTTCACTTATCAGGCTATAGCTTTTCAGCCGCCTAGCGTGTAAAGTGGCATCAAGAGCATTTCTTTCGAAAAGACTGTGTAATTATTGTGCAATTGGAGGAGATTCATTTGAACAAACGGGTACAATCGAACGTCAAAGGCGTTGACGTCAAAGGATTTCCTAAGAATTCAACCCCTGCCCCGAAGAAATACATCATGTTCGTCGATGAAACTGGGACACCGAAAGGGAATACACAATTCAACTTAACGGGTGTCTTGATGGAATATAAATATGCCATCGATTCGGATGAGACCGGTGAACCAAGTCCGCTTCGTCAACGTTTGATGGATTTTAAGGCAAAAGTTTTTGAAGATCCACATATTCCGCTTCATTTGAAGGAGATTTTAAAAGCGGAGCATCCGTACGGTAAAGAAGATGGCATCACGATCGATATGTTACGACATTTCTGGATCGCCTTGCCGGAATTTTTAGTTGATATTGATTGTACGATCGTCAGCGTCGAAGTCGATAAACAGAAGCTACAAGACTTCTTCTCGACACCGAAGGATCCGTATGTCGTTGCCTTCGCTCATTTGATGAAGTCGTTTTATTCCTTCCTCGACGAGACAGAAGCAACGAGTGCGCGTGTTGTTCTTGAAAGCCGTGATGATTATCAAAACTTGCTCATTCAAAAGGCGTTCTTCGATATCTTCAATTCGGGAACGGTCCATCTCGACGTCGAAAAAAGTCGTCAAAAAATCAAAGGCTTCATCTTTGCTGAAAAAGACAGCGACCTCTACCAATCTGGTCTTGAGATTGCCGACTTGGTCTGCTTACCTTTATCTCGCGTTCGTCGTGGTGTCATCGAGGTAAAACCCCGGTTTGTCCATTATGGGGACGAAAACCGGATTTTTAAAGCCATCAAAGATAAGATTTACATTCGCCGTGATAGTCCGGACCAAGATTTCCGAAACTGGGGATTCAAAAAAGTACCGATCACGAAAAAGCGTCGTGAATGGTCCGATACTCCTTGGAATGGATGATATGCAAAAAAAAGTAGATCCGGTATCGGATCCACTTTTTTTTATGGTGTAGCTAGTCCTTTTGTCCGCTTTTTCCCCTCTCGACACATGTCGAGTAACGGGCACGCTTCACAGTTCGGACGTTGTGCCTTGCAGTGATAACGTCCAAAGAAGATGAATTGGTGATGAAGCTTTGACCAACGCTCCCGTTTGAAGCGACGCATCAGTGTCGCTTCAACCTGCGTGACATTATCCTTCCAGCGACAGATCCCGAGGCGCTTCGAAACACGTTCGACATGCGTATCAACCGCAAATGCCGGTACATCGAAAGCGACAGACAAGACGACGTTCGCCGTCTTGCGTCCAACGCCAGGTAAGGCTTCGAGCCCGGCGCGTTCCGTCGGGACTTCTCCGTCGTGTTGCGCAAGGAGTTGTGCCGCAAGCGCTTTGATGTTTTTGGCTTTATTTCGGTACAATCCCAGTCGTTTGATTTTATCCTCGATTTCCTCAACGGGTGCCGCAGCAAGCGAAGCAGGATCCGGATACGCTGCGAACAACCCAGGCGTCACCTGATTGACAAGTACGTCGGTCGCTTGTGCACTGAGTGCAACCGCTACGACCAGCTCAAACGGGTTGCGATGAATCAACTCACAAAATGCATCCGGAAACATCTCTTCTAACGTTGCTTCAATCCGATCGATTTCTGCCTTTCGTAACATCTCCTTAACCTCCCCGCCCTGCGAGATCCTCAAGCGTCTTGATTCCTTCACGTTCCCATGTCCGCAGAATTTGATTGATATAGGTCATTTTGCGGACATTATGATAGACTGCTTCTCGAAGTGCGGCAAGCACTAGCTCTTCCGAAATGTTCTCGATCGTCAACCACTGAATGATCTGCTCCATCTGAAACGGTGACATCATCCCGAGTTCCCGTTCGAATTGTTGGAAGACGGACGGGTTGATCGTATCAAAGTTCGGTGCTTCCTGTTCCGGTGGTGCCATCAGCTTTTCGTAAAGCGGAACAAGCGAATAACGTTCAGACCCATTGACGTTCTCCATTGCCAATAATCCTTTTTGTAATAAACCGAGTGTCGTCTCGATTGTTTCCGTCTCGGATAGTCCAAGTCGATTACTTAACTCTTCCGGTGACGGCATCTCCATACCTTCTGCCCGGCAAGCAAACAGTTGACCAATCAATGTGAACTCGACAAAACTGATGCCTAACCGTTTTGCCTCGGTGAACAATCGTTTCGGTAAGACGACCGTCCCTTCCTCGAATAATTGCACTAAATTATGATTCATCGTATTTCCTCGATTCTCTAGTCTAAACAAGAAATCGACCCGTCGAGACGATGGGTCGATGTTTTTCCTTACTGCTTATGGATAGAGGCGGTTTAGCAAGCGTGGGAACGGAATTGTTTCCCGAACGTGCTCGACACCTGTGATCCAAGCGACTGTCCGCTCTAAACCAAGACCGAAGCCACTGTGTGGAACAGAACCGTATTGGCGTGTTTCGAGATACCATTTATAAGCACCTGTCTCGTCAAGACCATGTTTCTTCATCTCAGCGAGGAGTTTTTCGTGATCTTCTTCACGTTGTGAACCACCGACGATTTCCCCGTATCCTTCAGGGGCAATCAAATCATCACACAAGACGAAGTCTGGGTTTTCCGGATCTTCTTTCATGTAGAACGGTTTGATTGCTTTTGGCCAATGCGTGATGAAGACAGGACGTGCGAAGCTGTTTGCGATTGCTGTCTCGTGTGGTGCACCAAAGTCATCGCCGAATTCGATATCATCGAATCCTTGCTCCTTGAGCATATCGATTGCTTCCGTGTACTTGACGCGCGGGAACGGTGCTTTAATGTTTTCAAGGACCGTCAAGTCACGTCCAAGCAACTCAAGTTCTGCACGACAGTTTTTCAGTGCTGATTGCACAAGGTGCGAAACATAGTTTTCTTGGACTTCGAGGTTCATCTCGTGATCGTGGAATGCCATCTCAGGCTCCATCATCCAGAATTCGATCAAGTGACGACGTGTTTTTGATTTTTCAGCACGGAACGTTGGACCGAACGAGAAGACCTTTCCAAGTGCCATTGCTGCCGCTTCCATGTAAAGCTGACCCGATTGTGAAAGATACGCATCTTCATCGAAATATTTCGTATGGAACAATTCTGTTGTTCCTTCTGGTGCGCTACCTGTCAAGATTGGCGGATCCACTTTGATGAATCCTTCTTGGTTAAAGAATTCGTACGTCGCACGAATCAATTCGTTTCGAACGACCATGACCGCATGCTGGCGCTTTGAACGCAACCAGAGGTGACGGTTATCCATTAAGAAGTCCGTTCCGTGTGCTTTTGGTGTGATCGGATAATCGATTGCTTCATGGATGACTTCGATTTTTGAAATTTCCATTTCATGACCGATCGCTGTCCGACCGCCATCTGATTTGATGACACCTGTCACCCATAGTGATGATTCCTGCGTTAAGCCTTTTGCTTGTTTGAATAAGTCTTCGCCGACTGTTTCTTTGACGACGACACCCTGCATGAATCCAGAGCCATCCCGAAGTTGGAGGAAGGCGATCTTACCGCTTGAGCGTTTGTTTGCTAACCAACACCCGATCGTCACTTCTTCTCCTACATATTTGTTTACATCCCGAATCATTGCTTTCAACAGTCAACATCCTCTCTCTATTAAACGGCTGTATGTGCCGTGATGAATCCTTCAATCCGGTCGAGTGCCTCTAGGACACGTGCCGGATCCGTCGCGTAAGATAGGCGGACATAGTCCGGTGCACCAAATCCTGAACCTGGAATCAAGGCGACCTTCGCTTCAGATAAAACAGCTGTACACCAGTCATCGACATTATCGAATCCACACATCTCGGCAGCTTGCTTTGCATGTGGGAACAAGTAGAATGCCCCTTCCGGCTTCAGACACGTTAATCCTTCGATCTCGATGAGTCGTGCATAGATTTTTTCAAGTCGTTCTTCAAAGATGACACGCATCGCTTCGACCGGTGCATCGCCTTTTGCATACGCAGCAACCGATGCTGCTTGCGCAATCGATGTTGGGTTCGACGTCGAATGGCTCGCTAAGTTCGTCATCGCTGAGATGATCTCTTTCGGTCCGATTGCATACCCGATCCGCCAGCCTGTCATCGCATGGGACTTCGAGACACCATTGATGATGACCGTCCGTTCGCGCATCTCTGGCAAGGACGCGATCGAAATATGTGTCGCACCGTTATAGAGCAACTTTTCATAAATCTCGTCACTGATGACGAGTAGATCGTGCTTGATCGCAACATCTGCTACCATCTCGAGCTCTTCTTTCGAATAGACCATTCCTGTCGGATTCGATGGTGAGTTCAAGACGAGTGCTTTCGTTTTTGGGGTAATGTGTTGCTCGAGCAATTCCCGTGTCACTTTGAAGCGAGACGATTCGTCCGTTTCTAAAATGACCGGTATGCCGTCACTGAGTTTAATTTGCTCTGGATAACTGACCCAGTATGGTGCTGGGACGATGACTTCATCGCCTGGATCGAGAATCGCTTGGAACAACGTTGATAGTGCATGCTTTGCGCCTGAAGCGACCATGACTTCCGAGCGTTCGTATGGCATCCATAAGTCACGGCGTGTCTTTTCGATGATCGCATCCTTTAAGGCAACCGTTCCGCCAGACGGCGTATACTTCGTATCGCCCGCTTCTGCTGCCTCGAATGCTGCTTGGATGATGAATTCCGGTGTATTGAAGTCGGGCTCTCCCGCACCTAAACCGATGATGTCTTGACCTTCTTCACGTAGTGCCTTGGCTTTCGCTGTGATGGCTAGCGTCGTAGATGGTGTCAATTGTCGTACGCGTTTCGATAACATGTCGCCCACTCCCTTTACTTGATTCGTAATCGCTTGATGAAAGAACCTTCTTGATACGTGTAATACGAATAATCATAGCCTGTCGTCGTCTTTGAAACGATCTCGATGACGGCACGATCCTCAAAGCCGTACTTAGCAGACACGATGTCTCCTAGTTCCGGATGATCCGCGATGACCGTTTTGATGGCAATACCATCAGCAACTGGTCGTGTCTCAATCGTTCCTTTTTTCGGAACGAACGCCCGTACCGCCTGTCCATTCTGCTTCATCGTAAAAACGACATATTGACGTTTCCCGTTAAAGACTGATTCGAACCGGACGTCCGTTGGTTTGAGTTCTTTTTTCAGACGCGCCTCTGCTTGTTCGGCGACGCTCTGTTCCCGGTCTTTTGCCTCAGCGATCGTCACCTGATAAACGGCGGTGCCAAGTACAGTCAAAAGGATGAGTGCACTTAGCAGACCAAGCGTGATTTTCCACTTCATGTGCGGTAGATGGTAAAGACCATCTGCTCCTTGTCTTTTTCATCGAGAGCAAGACCGAACATTAAATCTTCCGTTTTCAGTGTCCGATTCAACAAGTCGACGATTTTATACGTATCGTCATGGCGGTTCACTTTGACGGTCGCAAGTGTTTCAATTTTTGAATCCATCTGTATGTCCTCCCTCATTTTTCTCTATCTATTATAATGCGATAGGGTTTATCTGAATAGACTTAATCGCCATCATTCAAGAACAATTCTAGTTCTGCCGTCAGTTCATCAAGCGGTTTTGATAAAACAGGCACTTTCGGCAGACTCGTGACGAACCGTTTTCCATAACGCGTCGTCTCAATCCGGCGATCAAGTACGAAGACGACACCTCGGTCGTTCGTCGTCCGGATCAAGCGACCAAAGCCTTGCTTAAAGCGAATGATCGCTTGCGGTAAGCTGTATTCGAAAAATGATGATTTCCCGAGTTTTTCGATCCGTTCCGAGCGTGCCTGGACGATCGGTTGATCCGGTGGCGCGAACGGTAGTCGGACGATGACGAGACAACTGAGATCATCTCCTGGGATATCGACCCCTTCCCAAAAGCTAGCCGTCCCGAACAAGATACAGGCGTCGAGTTGCTTGAACTGTTTCATCAGTCGTTGCCGTGAACCTTGCGTGACCCCTTGCGAGAGTAACGTAAACCGTTCAGGTAACAGTGGTTTCGTCGCTTCATGCGTCAGTCTTAGCAAGTCATTTGAGGTAAACAAGACGAGCATCCGTCCTTCCGTCACCTCTGCGATTTGTAAGATGGCTTCCGCAATCGTCTCTGCGAATTCCGGCAATGGTACATCCTGTAGGAGCGGGAGATCCGTCGGAATCATCAATCGCACGTTATCGGCATATCCGAACGGCGACGGAACGACGAAACGACGTGTCTCGAACGCATCGAGCCCTAAACGGTTCTCAATGAACTGGAACTTGTTCGAGACAGTCAGCGTCGCAGACGTCAGGATACACGTCCGTTTCGAAAAGACATCGCGTCGCAGTCGCTCTGAAATGTCGATTGGTTGTGTGTAGACCCGTGTTAGTTTCCGGTTCTTAACAGACGTCTCGATCCAAGATACCGTCTCATCGTGCGGGGCAAGCATCGTCTCGAAGATGGCGAGCTCCGCTTCTTCGATTTGTGACGTGATCGCTTTTAAATCCGCGACGAGTGAACGTTCGCGATAACTCATCTGCTCCCGGTGTTCATGGAACAGTTTATGAATCGCCCGGATTGCTTGACGCAAACGCCGCAACACCAATTCAACCCGCTTGGCACTTTCCTGGACGGCACGCATCGAACGGTCGAGTCGCTTGAAGCGAATGCTGACCATTCCTTCCCGTCGTGTTTTGCGGGAAGTCAGTTCGAGCCCGTATGCTTGAATAATCATCAATAGACCGTCCGCCTCTTCGAGCAACGTCGTCAGTGCCTCATCGACCGTCTCACTATGGGCTTCGACCATCTCGGCGATGTCCCATTCTTCCGAAAGATCGAGCAAGCGGTGTAATAATTTTTTATCGGACGAATACCCGAGTTGTCGGAACAGACGATCAAACGTATGTCCATCAAAGACGAGACCAAAATGATGGCTCGCGACCTCTTCGATTTGATGTGCCTCGTCAAGAATCAACGGACTTCCTTTCGGTAAGACCCCTGCTTCGAACTGCAGATCACTAAACAACAAGGCATGGTTCGTGACGATGATCGTTGCATCCTTTGCTTGGCGAATCGCATGTTGGAAGAAGTCCCGGCTGTACCACGGGTCAAACCGCCCGAGTTGCGATTGGCTATCAGACTGGATCAACTGTTTGATCCCGATATTGCCTTGCGCTGCACCGCCTGGTAAGCTGACTTCTTCTAAATCTCCCGTTTCCGTCTCCGTCAACCAGACGAGTAGAATTGCTTTTGCGAGCGTGAAGTTATAAGCATCCTCTTGATCATTCAAGAAAAATTCGAATTTCCGTAAATCAATATAGTTACTCCGTCCCTTAAGCAATGCAATCTGGACCGGCGCATCGAACAGTTGACGCAAGAGCGGTAAATCACGCGCGAATAGTTGCTCCTGCAATTGAATCGTGTGCGTACTGACGACGATCGGGACTTCATGTTCAAGTGCGTAATGCGCTGCCGGAACAAGATAACCGAGCGATTTTCCTGTTCCTGTTCCCGCTTCGACGAGTAACGGTGTTTCTTGATCGAGCGATTGATAGACATGACGCATCATCTCGAGCTGCCCACGTCGCTCTTCATATCCTTCGAATAGATGAGGGAACGTAACGGTGTTCAATTCATCAACGAATGGTCCGAACGGTTCAAGAACGGGCGGATGCGTTAAGCGTTCGATCGTCTGGCGCTTTTTCAAAGCGATTTTACGGAAACGATCAAACTGTGAATCTTCCTCGATGCCGACTAAACGAATCGCATGGTCGATTTCCTCTTCGATGGCACTGAACAGGCGTGGTGATAAACGTCTTAAGTGCTTCAATGTCTCAAGCGGCAACGTATGTAGTCGTTTGAGTAGTTCAAGCAACAATTCAGCCGTCGCCGAAGCGTCACTCCCTGCCCGGTGCGCCTCTTGATGGGCAAGTTGTAATGACTCTGACAGATGCGACAGCGCGTGGCTTTCTGCTGTCGGAAGTAAGATTCGTGCGAGTTCGACCGTATCGATGACAGGACCTGTGTACGGCAAGTATCCTTCCTCTTCTAACGCATCGTTTAAGAAGTTTAAATCGAACTGCACATTATGTGCGACGAAGACACCACCGTCGAGCAATGATAAGACACGCGGTGCGATGACATCGAATGTCTCGGCCTCTTTGACATCCTCATCCGTGATGCCCGTCAACTGGGAAATGAATGGAGGAATCGGTTGGGTCGGACGCACGAAGGCAGACAATTGTTCTGTCAACTGTCCATCTTCAATGACCGCCATGCCGATCTCAATCATCTCATCGCCAGCCTTTATGGAATGACCTGTCGTTTCCAGGTCGACTACGACGTACTTTTTCTTCAACACTGATCCTCCACCTTTTATCCATCCTCTCCATGACCGGATGGCATTTCATTCTTCATCTTAACAAAAAAAGAGACCCGCTGACATGATCGGGTCTCTAAAATTTCATAAGATCGTGTGGGCGATTTCTTGAGACAACATTTGTTTGATGTCGTTCTGTTCATTTAGAACAGCCACTTTTGGAACATGTGTCGCGATTTCTTCCGTCGATAGTTGCGCGTACGCCATGATGATGACCTCATCCCCGACTTGGAAATGGCGTGCTGCCGCACCGTTCAAACAGATGACACCTGAACCACGAGCACCTTTAATCGCATACGTTTCAATCCGTGCACCGTTCTGATTGTTCGTCACTTGGACTTTTTCATTTTCAAGAATCCCGACAGCATCGAGTAAATCCTCATCGATCGTAATCGAACCAACATAGTGTAAGTTCGCCTCGGTGACCCGGGCCTTGTGTAGTTTAGCGTGCATGAATGTGCGTAACATCGTCATGCTCCTCTCGTATATAGTAAATTATCGATCAAGCGTGCCGATGCAAACTGCACGGCGACTGCTAAGAGAATCGTAGTCGTTTGTTCAGTGACGGGTCTTAGTGACGGGTAGTCGACGGCTTCGACGTAATCGATTGTCGTCCCTTCGAATCGAAGTGCTTCGCGCGTCCGCTCGAGAACCGTTTCAACAGGCACCCCTTGATCGAGTGCTTGTTTCGCTTGTTGCAACGCCTGCTGAATTCCTGGTGCTTGCGCCCGCTCCGTTTCCGAAAGATAGACATTGCGTGACGATTTTGCTAGACCATCCGCTTCGCGAATGATCGGGCAACGGACGATCTCAACCGGAACGAAGTAATCAGCGACATACGCTTCAATCAATGCGAGCTGTTGTGCGTCCTTTAAGCCGAAATAAGCACGGGTTGGACGGACGACGTTCAATAGTTTGCTGACGACCGTCAACACACCATCAAAATGTCCTGGTCGTGATGCGCCGCATAAGACATCATCACCGGAGCGGACCGTAACACGGGCCATATCCAGCGGATACATCGTCTCGTTCGTCGGATAGAACAGATAATCGACCCCTTCTGCCTCTGCGATTTTCTGATCGCGTTCCGCGTCTCGTGGATAACGATCCAAATCTTCGTTTGGTCCGAATTGTGTCGGGTTGACGAAAATACTCAAGACGACGACATTATTCTCTTGTCGTGCTTGTTTGAGCAAGGAGGCATGCCCTTCGTGCAAGAATCCCATCGTCGGTACAAAACCGATTGAACCGGCTCCCGCTAAACATTCGCGTAACGTCTGGACGTCCTGAATGATCTTCATTCCTTAGTCCCTCCATAAAGCGCACCAATCAATTCTTCGTCCATCTGGAACGAGTGTGCTAGTTCAGGGAAGGTGCCGGCTTTGACGTCTTTGACGTAAGCAGCAATCGCTTCCGTTCCTGAAGTATTCCAATCCGTGTAGGCTTTGACGAACTTCGGTAAACGACCGACACCATACGTCAAGATGTCATGATAGACAAGTACTTGACCGGCGACGTCTGCACCGGCACCGATTCCGATGACCGGAATCGAGAGGAGCTCTTGAATGCGTTTCGCGAGCGGATGCGGCACACATTCGAGGACGAGCATCTTCGCTCCGGCACGCTCTGCTTCCAAACTGTCTGCAATCAGTTGTTCGGCTGCTTCTAATGATTTCCCTTGGACTTTGAATCCTTCAAGGACACCAACGGATTGTGGTGTTAATCCGAGATGCGCGACGCAAGGCATCCCAGCGTCCGTCAAACGACGAATCGTCTTTAAGATCTCCCCTGCCCCTTCCAGCTTCAAGGCATCTGCCTGCGATTCTTGGAAGATACGCGCCGCTGATTCAAGCGTGCGATCAAATGAACCATGATAACTTGCGAACGGCATATCGACGATCATGAACGTCTGTGGTGCGCCGCGGCGTACCGCGCGCGCATGATGAATCATGTCGTCGACCGTGACGGCAATCGTCGAATCATAGCCGAGGATGACGTTCCCGAGGGAATCGCCGACGAGCAACATATCAACTCCTGCTGCTTCCGATAGTTTTGCTGAAGGATAATCATACGCCGTCAACATGACGAGCTTCTCTCCAGCTTGTTGTTTTTTGAGTAATGGACCCATTGTGTGCATCGTGTTCTCTCCTTACGTGTGTAGGGAGGACAAAAGGAAAACGCCTTCTTCTCCAAAATAAATGCATGCGGAAAAGAAGGCGGAATAATTGAATATCGTCCTTCTGTCCCTGTCCGTTAAGATCAAGGCAGTTGAAACAGCTAAAACTGGCACCTGACAATTCGGTATGGTTCCGGCAAGCGGATACCATCCGTGGCTTTATTATACATGACGGGAAAAGCTCTCTGCAAACCGTCTGATTCAAACCTTTATTCTTTTTCCCAGTAAATCAGCTCTGCCGAATGGAAACGGGTTTCCCCCGTTTCCGTCTCAATCCGAATCGTGCCCGTCTCGTCAATACCGAGCAATGTTCCGGAAGCGGTCATCTGACGTGTCCGTAGCGTCACTCGTTCATGTAAGCGATCTGCGAGTGTTTCCCACTCGGAGACGAAAGATCCGAATCCTAGCTCGAGCCACTGCGTGTATAGTTGTTCAAATCGATTCAAAAACGTCGCGACGACCTCCGCACGTCGGAAAGTTCTTCCTGATTCTCGGACGAGCGAGGTAGCACGGTCTTTGATCCCTTCCGGAAACTGCTCGTGATGCACATTGATGCCGATGCCAATGATGACTGAACTGATCCGATCCGCCTCGGTCTGCATTTCCGTCAAGATGCCTGCCACCTTACGACCGTTGATCAAGATGTCGTTCGGCCATTTAATCGTAACTGGAACATCGAATGTCCGGAGAGACTGGGCAAGTGCAATACCTGCTACGAGCGTTAATTGACCTGCTTGGTGCATCGGTACATCTGGTCGGACGAGTAGACTCATCGCGATGCCTTCATTTTTCGCCTCATGCCACGTTCTCCCTAGCTGTCCGCGTCCGTTCGTCTGGTGATCGCATACGACGAGTGTTCCTTCCTGTGCTTGCTGTTGCGCTTGCTCATGTGCAATCCGCTGCGTCGTGTCCAGTTCTTCGAAATGAAGGATGTGGCGACCAAGGCGCGCTGTCGTTAACCATTGTTCAATCGCAATCGGCGTCAGCAAATCGCCTTCATCGACTAATTGATAGCCTTGTTTTTTATTGGAGATGATCTGGTATCCTTCTTCCTTCAAGGTTTGCATATGTTTCCAAATAGCGGTACGTGAAATATTTAGTGTCTCTGCTAATTCCTGTCCGGAGTACCACGTTCGCTGACGAAGTGCGATCAAGATTTGTTCTCGGACTGAGTGCGCCATCGCTCTACCTCCTTCAATAATGTCACGCGGTCGTTTAGGCAAGCGCGCGTGACGACACTGTATTCCAAATGCAAAAGTGCTTCTTTGATCTGTTGTTTTTGAAGACCGAGGCGGATCATGTCTTTTCCGTCGACAGCGAGCTCTTTACGACTGCGAATCGGTAAGTCTGATCGCTCTGGATAATCCGTTCCGGTCATTTCCCGAAGGATCATCAGTTCCTCGTCCGACAATCGATAACGATCCCAGTCTTGTAACGGTCGGTGTAACAGAGGTGTTAAACGCGTTGCGAGCTGCACTTGATGTTTCGATCGTTTCCAGCGCGTCAATCGATCTTTCGCGAGACCGGCATCGAGTACGAGTGTCCAGACGGCATCCTTTGAAACACCCTGAAACGACTGCTGCGCGAGTCCTTTGACGATTTCTGAAGTCATGCCGGGAAGGTAGCGTTCGATTCCTGTCCGGAGCATCGCCTGTAACGCCCGCTGTTTTCCAGGACCAAGTAAGAGCTTCTCGAACTCGATCGCGATCCGTTCAATCGCAACGGACGCTAGATGCGGAGCGAGTTTAACGATTGCTTGTTCAGTTGCCTCGTCAAGCGAGAAATCCAGTTGGCTCATGAAGCGGAACGCCCGCATCATCCGAAGCGCATCTTCATTAAAACGTTCGGCTGGTTCGCCGACCGTCCGGATGATTCGCTCTTCGATGTCACGCGCTCCTCCGAACAGATCGACGCGACCCGTTGGTCTGAGTGCCATCGCGTTGATCGTAAAGTCACGCCGTGTTAAATCCTCTTCTAAACTAACGCCAAGCGTCACCGCATCCGGTCGCCGGCGATCGCTGTACGTTGCTTCTGAGCGGAACGTCGTGATCTCGAACGGCACGTGGTTGAGAACGACCGTCACGGTTCCATGCTCGAGTCCTGTCGGAATGACAACAGGGAATAAATCGATGATCTGTTCCGGTAACATCGAGCTCGCTAAATCATAGTCTCCTGGTGTCCGGTCGAGCAACATATCACGAACGGCACCACCGACGATATACGCTTCACCACCGGCCTCCTCGATCGTCTGAATGATATGATGTGCGCCTTCAAGCAAGTTCATGACGCGCACACACCCGTTCATAGACTTGTTCATAACGACGAACAATCTCATTCGAATCAAAACGACGACGCGTATCGCGAATGCCCTCTTCTGCCATTCGTTCCCGTAACATCGGATCATCCGCGAGTTCACCGATTCGTGCCGCAGCCATTTTGACATCGTAGGTCGGAACGATATATCCGGTTACGCCGTCTTGTATGACTTCCGGTAAGCCACCTGCTGTCGAGACGACACTCGGGACACCAATTGCCATCGCCTCAAGAACGACGAGCCCGAACGCTTCTTTTTCAGACAACAGGACATGAATATCACTAATGGCGAGCAATTGCGCGACGTGTTCCTGTTTACCGGCAAAGATCACTTTGTCATAAATGCCGAGTTCCTTTGCGCGACGTCTCGTTTGTCCCATCTCTGGACCATCCCCGACGAGCAACAGACGCATCTTCCGGTCTTTCGCTGCAATGGCGAACGCCGCAAGCGTATCATCGATTCGTTTGACCGGTCGGAAGTTCGAGATGTGAATGACGACGACTTCGTCCGCTTCGATGCCGTAATGCCGCTTCAAGCGTTCATCCCGCATCGGATAATAGACACTCTCATCAATCGAGTTCGCAATGACATCGATGTCGTAGTGTGCGTTGAGCGTCGCATTCGTCTCAATCGCTAGACTCTCGGAGACGGCCGTGACCGCGTCTGATCGTTCGATGCCGTACCGGATTGCCGGTTGCATCTCTAAATCTTGCCCGATGACGGTGATGTCCGTTCCGTGTAACGTCGTCACGACGGCGACACCTTTTTTCTTTGCCATGTTTCGTCCGAGATCTGCACAGACCGCGTGCGGAACAGCGTAATGGGCATGGATGACATCGAGATCGAATAAATCAATGATTTCTGCGACTTTTGACGCTAACGTAATGTCGTATGGTGGATATTTAAAAACGGAATACTGATTGACTTCAACCAAGTGGACCGTGATGTTTGGCCGATATTCCGTCAGGCGAAACGGCATGCTCGATGTAATGAAGTGGACATCATGTCCACGATCCGCTAATTTCATACCAAGCTCCGTCGCGACGACCCCACTCCCGCCGACGGATGGATAACAAAGAATCCCAATTGCTTTTTTCATGATAAAACCACACTCTCTTTATGACTTCTATTCGTCTCTATTCTAAGCAATATCAATCGGAATGACCATACTGATCACTTTTCGACTGATTTTTATAGGAAAAGCTAGTCTTTTTCCGACCGTGCCGTTACCCTAGAGAAAGAGTCTTGATTTGAAAGGAGCATACGGAAATGGCACCTCCATTCCAATTTCCGATTCGGATCCAGAACATTTTCTGGATTTTGATCGGATCATTCATCTTTGCTTTTGGTATTTATCATTTTAACGTTCAAAATGAGTTAGCAGAAGGCGGTTTTACTGGGATTACCTTGATCTTAAAAGGACTGTTCGGATGGTCTCCATCGATCACGAACTTAGTGTTGAATGTCCCACTTTTTTTCGTCAGTTATAAGATTCTTGGTCGGACGACCTTCGTCTATACGTTGATCGGTACATTCAGTTTTTCCTTCTGGTATGGATTGATTGCCAAGTATTCACCACTCGTCATCGACCTGCGCGACGATATGGTGCTTGCTGCGCTCTTTGCCGGTGTCTTCATCGGCGTTGGTCTTGGCATCATCTTCAACAACGGTGGTACGACAGGTGGCGTCGATATCATCGCGCGTTTGACGAAGCGCTACTTCGGTTGGTCGATCGGTCGAACGTTCTTAGTCTTTGATTTCTTCGTCATCGTCGCATCCTTGACGTATCTCGATTATAAGCAGGCAATGTATACGTTACTTGCCGTCTACGTCGGTGCCCGCGTCATCGATTGGATGCAAGAGGGCACGTATGCCGGTAAAGCAGCGATGATCATCAGTGATCACCGGACAGAAATTGCCGACGGTATTCATGCGACGATGAACCGCGGCACGACCCGTCTTATCGCGAAAGGCGGTTACTCCGGACGGGATCTCGAAGTATTGTACGTCGTCGTCGCTCGCAATGAAATCAATCGCTTGAAGACGCTCGTTAAAAGTGTCGACCAGCACGCCTTCATCACGTTGCATGATGTCTATGAAGTAACAGGAGAAGGATTCACGTTCGATGAAAATCGAGTCCCAATCAAAGAAACGTAAAAAAAACACGGATCGCTCAAACGAGCAATCCGTGTTTTTCGTTTTAGTCATCACTTGACGGGTTGAAGACGAGCAGTGCGAGACGAAGGAACTCGGCGACAGCAACGAGTGTTGCTGCGACGTAAGTCCAAGCCGCTGCGTTTAAGACACGACGTGAACCACGTTCTTCTTCGGCATCAATGATTCCGTGTTCCGTCAACTGCGCCATCGCTCGATTCGAGGCGTCAAACTCGACCGGTAACGTGACGAGTTGGAAGATAACGGCACCGAGCATCAAGACGACACCAAGCATCGCAAGACCACTGAAACCGGCAAATAGACCAATCAACAACAGTGGGAACGATAAGTTCGATGTGATTGACGCGACAGGTGCGATCCGGTGACGGACACGCATCATATTGTAATCCGTCGCATCTTGAATGACGTGGCCGATTTCGTGTGCTGCGATCGAAACGGCTGAGACCGTCGAACCGTAATAGACGTCTTCCGACAAACGAACGACTTTGTTCGTTGGGTCATAATGGTCGGACATCGTTCCACCGATTGGCTCGAGACGGACGTTCGTGATCCCGTTCTGCTTCATGATGAAGTCTGCGACCTGCGCTCCCGTCACCCCACTCTGAATCGGAACATCTTGATATTTTTTATAGGTGCTCCGCACCCGCATCTGAGCCCAGATCGGGACGATGATGATGATCGCGAGATAGATCAAATAGTTTGCCACGAGACATCGTTCCTTTCTTTTTTTGATTATAGGTCTATTTTATGTTCAAGTGATCTTATTGTCAATTGAATCGCGCGCAACAAGCAGATATCCCATCAAAAGACATAATCCGGTCAACCAGAAGGAGCCATAGCCGATCCACTGGATATGCTCCGCAAGCGCTGGGTAACGCGGCCACTGACCGAGGACGTAATCCACGACATCGTTATGAATGACCCAGATGGCGACGAGGACGAGTTCCTTGACGCGAAACGTCATCAGCGGACTGTATAACAACGCCTGGAACGCCATCGCTCCGTGCGATACCATCAACATCAGTGCCATTGCTGTTAAGAACGAATCCCCCGTTCCAAGTTGATTTAACATCAAGGCGTTCATGACGACTGCCCAGACCCCATATTTGATCAATGTCACGAACGCGAGCGCTTCAAACAGTCGGGAACGTCGTCCGAAAATCCAAAGAAAGACGATAATCGTAAAGAAGAGGGATGCTGTCGGGCTATCTGGAATGAACGGATAGTAATACCACTTCGATGTCGCAAGTTGTGGTTCATACCAGTAGTAACCGTATAAAGTACCTGCTAAGTTGATCAATCCGACAATCCAGAGTACGGCTTTATGTCGGAGTAATGTCAAAATACCTTGCAATCGTTTCACCTCATCATCGACAAAAGCCGGAGGATTGCTCCCCCGGCTTTTGGCTTATTTATTGTTTTCGCCGCCTTCACCGTATGAAGCGATGAATTTCGCGAGTTCTTTACGATCCGCGTCTGATCCTTTGTACTGACCAGCAGGCATCGAACCGACACCTTTATCTGCGATTTCATAAATCTCTTCTTCTGTCTTCTTCGTACCAACGAGTGCCGGAGCTGCTGCTCCACCCTCGAGGTTCTTACCATGACAGTTGACACATGACTGGTTCGAATAAATTTCGTATCCTTTTGCCGATGTATCAATTTTTGGTCCTTCGTTCATCGTCAACTCACCTTGTTTATGGATTGTATCCCAGTGAGTCGTTTGAACAGATTCCCATGTCAAGAAGACGATTGAGACGACTGCGAGAAGCATCATGCTGACTGCGATCGGACGTTTCGCAGGACGACGTTCAAGACCTTGGTCGAGCCATGGCGCGACGAGAAGTGCTGTGAACGCAAGACCTGGGAGGATGACCGTTCCCATCAAGATGTACGGACCTGCAGCGAATTGGTATTTCAAGAGCTGATAGAGGAATAGGAAGTACCAGTCCGGAAGCGGAATGTACGACGTATTCGTCGGATCGGCAATGTTTTGAAGTGGTGCTGCTTCTACGATTGTCAATGTCATGAAGCCGATCAAGAAGACCGCTCCAACCATCCATTCGCGAAGTAAGAAGTTTGGCCAGAACGCTTCCGTTCGACCTGGATATTCCGAATAATCTTTCGACTTGTTCGGCATCCGGTTGTTGATCGACACCCGTGAATCGGTGACGAATTTCATTCCTTTACCACGATGCATCGTGTTCTCCCCCTTTTTTGTTGTCTAGATGATAGTCGGTTTAAAGTGGTCCAGAGATCCCTTGTTTACGGATCATCATGAAGTGGGCCCCGAGCAAGACGAACAATGCTGCAGGAAGGAAGAAGACGTGAATCGCAAAGAATCGAGCGATTGTACTTGCGCCGACGATTTCTCCACCCGCAAGGAGGGTCTTCGCGATACCACCGATGACCGGAATACTTTCAGCAATCTGAATCGTAACTTTTGTCGCGAACAATGCTTTCATGTCCCAAGGCAATAGGTATCCTGTCAGACCGAGAGCTAAGACGACGAAGAACAAGAGAACTCCGACGACCCAGTTCAATTCACGTGGTTTCTTGTATGAACCAGTGAAGAAGACACGTAATGTATGTAGGAACAACATTACGATAACGACCGACGCACCCCAGTGGTGCATACCACGAACGATTTGTCCGTGTGCGACTTCATTTTGAAGATAGTAGACGGACGCGTGTGCGTTGATGATGTCCGGTACATAATACATCGTCAAGAACATCCCCGAAAGAATCTGGATGACGATCGTAAAGAACGTCAATCCGCCAAAACAATAAACGAAAGCTGAAAAGTTATGTGCCGGGTTGACGTGCTCCGGTACTTCATGGTCGGCGATATCTCGCCAGAGCGGCGTAATGTCAACGCGCTCATCAATCCAATCATAGATTTTTTGCATCATCGCTTACGCACCTCTTTCGACTGGTTTACCAAGGTAGAGGAAACCATCTTTCTGCTGCATTTCATAACCATCGAGTGGTTTCGTCGGAGGCGTTCCTGGAACGTTGACGCCATCTTTCGTGTACCGACCGAAGTGACATGGGCAATAGAATTGCTCCGGGTGCGTCGGATCTGAACCGAAGCTGACTTGGCAACCTAAGTGTTTACAAATTGGTGAGAGGGCTAAAATTTCTCCCTTATCATCTTTGAACACCCAAGCTGACAACGTTTCTTCGAACTCATACCATGCATCTTGCGTTTGTTTCTTGAAGTCGACCCGTTTTGGTTCTGTCGTGATATCCGACAACTTCATTACTTTTACTTTATCGCCTGCTCCTGATTTCTTCAGGACTGGATCAACTGCGAAGTTGACCATCGGCATGACCATCGTCGCCGCCATGAAACCGCCGACGCCTGTCAATGTATACGTCAAGAACTGACGACGTGTTACGTTAGACCCGTTTTGAGCCATCTCGATCCCCCCTTGTGATGTACGCTGTGCCCCAAGACGACAGTACTTCACACAAATTTCTCACATGGTAATAGTATCTTAATAAAATCATTGCGTCAACCGCTTCATAGCGCGGTCCAACGGTTTCCTAACTGTTCGAGAACTTGTCCTACGAAATTCCCGACCATCTGACCTTGTTGGTCACGACTCATCGTCTCAAGAGCTAGACGTGGCACGTAGATAATCTCTTCGGCGGCAGTCTCCTTCCACCTTAAATCAGCAGTGATGAAGGTGATGAAACGGAATTGCCCGGAAGCAGCCGCTTGACGCCATCCTTCCAACTGTTCGATCGACGGTGCATCGATATAGGTCAGAGCAGGAACGAGCAACGCCCGTCCGGATAGCTGGCGTTCGACTTCGGACGCCACCGTCAATGTCATGTCTGCGCATTCCGCGTAAGCATGCATCGCCTCATCGAAACCGACCGGAAGCAAAGGCACGATCAGCGTATCGATGTACGCTTGCTCGCTTCGTGTCCGCTGTACGTCGGATGGTTTGAAACGCAAGTCATTTCCCCCTTTCTTCGTACTTACAATTCGTCACATTTAATGTATCATATCCGCATTTCCTCCTACTCTCTTAATGTGAACGTTTTATGAAATTCCACTCTATTTTTCTTCATATTTTGCACAAATCTTCACATACGAAAGGACCCTACCGCCTGCACTGGGCAATAGAGTCCTTCTGTTAAGGAAGTTGACTTCGAACGAGCCGTAACTGTTCGGAAAGAGAGTGGAATCGATGTTGATCGCGTGCATCCAGCGCTTCATCAATCAAGCGGACTAAACGTTCTTCTTCCTGCCGATTGACCGTGACCGCGATGAAATGTGTCGCTTCATCCGCTAAGCGCGGTTCAACAGCAACTTCTGGGCGAAACGGATTTTCCTCGAGTAAAGACAAATACTCGTCATCCATCATCATACCTTGGAAGTTCAACTCGATATAGATATCTTCCGATGTCAGGCGAATATCATGATACGCTTTTTCTGGATCTAGCGTCGTGACATTCCCTTTTTTGAAGAGAAATGGTTCCGCATCGAATCCGTATGTCGTCATGATGATTGCCTTCGGAGCGAAGGTCGCATTTTGAACGAAGTGTACCTGCTCAAGTTTTGCCTCATTGCGCAACCAATAATCGATGATCCATTTCGCTTCCCGTCGCTTTAACGTGTAATAGGTCAAGATGCGGCGTAAGAATCGCTGCTTTCTCTCTATCATCTCAATCCTACTCCCTTCTCCCGTGAAGTCATCCATCCATTCGTTCAACATAGTCGACGAGTTCGTTATCTTCTGGTGTCAACATAGCAGCGCGACGGAGAAGACGTTGTCCCTCTTCACGCCGTCCTTCCTCGACGAGTGCGAATCCATACTCTTTCAAGAAGAGCGCATCTTCGGTGAATGCACCTTCGACTATCGCATAATTCTCCATCGCTTGCGTGTATTCCTCTAAGGCATACAAAGCGCGTGCCCGGTACCATGTCAGAATCGGAGCAGTGACGTGTTCTTCGATGGCAGAGATCGTCTCGATCATCGCTTCGTGGTCCTCGTCTTCAGCAAGCAACGACAGCAAGCGTTCCGCTGCGACGATCGATTCCGGATTCAAGGCAAGCGCCTCACGCAGCGCTTGGACGCTTCCAGCGCGATCGCCGAGTTTTAGAAGGAACAAGGCTTCCATCGTCCGCAACTCATCATTGTAATCGTCGCGCTCCATTCCCTGTTTGATGACGTTCAGCGCTTCTTTTGTCAAACCAAGTTCGGCTTGGCTTTCCGCGTATGGTACGTACGCCGACGTATAGTCCGGATCCTGTGCAATCAATTGCTGGAATGTCTCGACCGCTTTTTGGTGTTGACCTACACGGTGAGCCGTCATCGCAAGACCAAACAGTGTATGCAAGTCGGAGCGTTCTGCGACAGCACGTTCGTACAGTGGAATCGCATCTTCAAATTGTCCTGTCATCGCGAGTGATTCCGCGTAAAGGGCATCGAGCGGCAATTCAGCACGTAACTCTGGTCGCTCCGCGATTTCGGCGAAAAACGGTACCGCCTGATCAAACGCACCGAGCGTCATGTAGAGCTCAGCCAAACCGTATGCCAGTAACGGTTCGTCCGGTGCAAGGTTACGCGCTTCCTTCAGTTTCGCTAACGCTACTTCGTCAAGACCTTGCGACTGATAGAGGTCAGCGAGTAATACGAGAGAACGTGGACCATATTCCATGTCCGTTGTGTCGACCTGCTCGAGGACGGAGATCGCTTCTTCTTCGCGATCCAAATCGATATAACACTCTGCTAGTAACAAGGCGACTCCCGCATTACCCGCATATTCGACGTAAAGTGGCGCCAAGAGATCGACCGCCCGGTCAGACAATCCGAGTTCGATATAGAGATCGGCTACGGCGAGGCGGTCCTCATCCGTTCCTGTCTTTTCGAGTTTTTCTAATGCTGCTAACGCTTCTGAGGTGTGACCGTGTTCCAATTCTTCGATGATGCCATTCAATAGTTGTTCATTCAAGGCAAACGCCCCACTTTCTGTCATCCGCCTCTTGCTTACTCAGATTGGTCGGATTGAAGTTTCTTTAAATCATCATAGAACGTTGGGTAGCTGACTTCAACTACTTCGCGTCCATGAACCATAATTTCTGGATTGATCGTCGCCGCAATCGTCAACATCATCGCAAGCCGGTGATCACCTGCACTGTCGACTTCCGCTGCTTGCAGAGGTGTCGGTCCTTCGATGATCATGCCGTCATCCGTTGCCTCGATATTCGCTCCAAGACGCTGTAATGCCGTCACGACGGTCTCGATCCGATCCGTTTCCTTGACACGAAGCTCTTGTGCATCGCGAATGATTGTTCGTCCTTCTGCTTGCGTCGCAAGCAAAGCGAGTAGCGGGATCTCATCAATCAAGGATGGAATCTGGTCACCTTCGACCGTGATTGCTTGTAACGATGTCGTCTCGACGGTCACATCTGCCGTCTCCTCTCCACCGTCTTCTGAGCGATGATTGATTTCGACACTTGCACCCATCTGGCGTAACGTCTGTAAAAAACCAATCCGTGTCGGATTCATCAAGACGTGGGTCGTCGTGATGCGACTATCCTGCCCGATCGCTGCCGCCGTCCACCAAAACGCTGCTGACGATGTATCCCCTGGAATGTCGAGTGACGTTGCTTGTAAGCGTACAGGACCTTGAACACGAATGTGCCGACCATCCTCATGTTCAACGATTGCTACGTCAACGCCGAACTGCGGCAACATCCGTTCCGTATGGTCGCGTGACAGGATCGGCTCGATGACCGTCGTCTCACCCGTCGCATGCAGACCTGCGAGCAACACGGCGCTTTTCACTTGTGCACTTGCGACTGGTAACGTATACGTCGTTCCGACAAGCGGCGTTCCTGTAATGTGAAGCGGCGCCGTCTCACCTGTGATGTTCGCTCCGAACAACGCAAGCGGTTCCGTGATCCGTTTCATCGGACGTCTACGTAAGGAAGCGTCGCCATCGAGCGCGTACGTCGCTTGACCGCCTGCTAGGATACCGCTCAAGAGACGAATCGTTGTCCCCGAGTTTCCGCAATCAATTGTCGCTTCTTGGAACGTATCCGTTCCGGTAATCCGAATTTCCTCTGGTGTTCGATCGATTTGTGCACCAAGCGCCTGCATCGCTTCTAGTGAAGCAAGACAATCGGCCCCTTCAAGTGCGTTTCTGACACGTGTCGTTCCCTCGGCGATTCCGCCGAACAGGAAAGCGCGGTGCGTCATTGATTTATCGCCTGGTACTTGTACTGTTCCTCTTAAGCCCATTCTAGACACCTCACTGTTTGATTGAATGCTTGGCGCAATCGTTCTTCGCTAATCGCTTCTAAAATGAAGCGCCCTTCTTTTTCAAGGACGAATCGAATCATTGCTTGGTGGTTCTTCTTGTCGCGACGCATCAGTTCAAGATAGGTCTTAAACGATTGTCGATTCGGTAATTCCGTTCCAAGACGGTGGAGCAATTGCCCGAGCTGCTTCGCCTGTCCGTCATTTCCTTCCAAGAACTTGACGAAGACAAGTCCGATCCCTACTGCCTCGCCATGCGCAAGACCAGGACTCGCATATTCAACGGCATGACCGAATGTATGTCCATAATTCAAGAACGCACGCATCCCTTGCTCCGTCTCATCTTGTTCGACGATATCCCGTTTCACATTTATCCCCCGTGCGAGCCAGTCTTCTAAGTCGAGTCCTTTGACTGCATCCAGCGAAATATCGAGTAACGAATCCGCAAATGATGGTCGCGCAAGGAACCCATGCTTGACTAACTCAAAGAAGCCACTTCGCCATTCCCGGTCTGGTAATGTCTGAAGGAGCGTTAAATCATATACGACACCACTTGGCTGATAAAATGCACCGACTAAGTTTTTACCGAGGGAGAGGTTGAGACCAACCTTTCCACCAACACTTGAATCATGCGCTAACAGTGTCGTCGGAATTTGAAGGAACGGGATGCCGCGCAAAAAGGTTGCCGCGACGAATCCCGCTAAATCACCAATCATTCCACCACCGAACGCAAGGATCAGGCTATGACGTGTCATCCCGTACCGAACCCCTTCTTCGAGTAGAGCGCCATAGACGGCAAGCGACTTACTGTTCTCCCCTGGCGCAACAGTGCTGATATGAACATCGATCGACGGCGATACATCCGCTAATGCAGCCTGCAATCGATCCATCTGCAAGTGATGTACTGTTTCATCCGTGATGACCCAAATGCGGTCCGCCTCGTTCAGCGCGGAAAGATGCGATAACCGGGCTAATGCCCCATTTCCGATAAGTACTGGATATGACGTGTTCAACCGGATATCAAATTCGATCAAAACGTCCGGACCTCCTCTTTGTAAGCAGCGACGGCAGCCTGAAGGCGATCGAGTGTCGATGTCCCGAACATTTCAAGGATAGCGACCGCAATCTCAAACGCGACGACGGCTTCTAGAACAACCGATGCGGCCGGAACGGCACAGGCATCACTTCGTTCGATTTGTGCCGTGAATGCTTCCTTCGTCTCGATATCGACTGATTGTAGTGGACGATAGAGCGTCGGAATCGGCTTCATCGCAATTTGGACGCGAATCGGCATGCCTGTCGACATTCCACCTTCGATTCCGCCTAGATGGTTCGTCCGCCGATGATAGCCGGATGCATCATGAACGATTTCATCTTGGACGGTACTCCCCTTGCGACGACCAAGTTCATACCCGTCACCAAAACCGACTGATTTCATCGCATTGACGCTAATGACAGCTTGCGCAATTCGGCTGTCGAGCTTTAGATCGTTTTGTGTAAAGGACCCAACGCCTGGCATCATGCCTGTCACGACGACTTCGATTTCACCGCCGAGTGTATCCCCTTCTTTTTTGGCCGCATCGATTTCCTCCATCATCCGTTGTCCTGCTTGTTCGTCAGCACATCGAACGGGTGAAGCATCAATCGTTTCCTGATGTTCCACAGGATCCTTCCACGGTGCATCGATTCCACCAATCGACCGTACGTGCGAGAACACTTCAATCCCGAGTTCATTCAGTAATTGTTTAGCGAAGGCGCCGACTGCAACACGTGCTGCCGTCTCACGAGCGGAAGAACGTTCTAGTACATCGCGTAAATCGCGATGACCGTACTTCAATCCACCAACGAGATCCGCATGTCCGGGACGTGGACGCGTCAACGTCCGCGGGCGCTCCAACTGTTCTTCGAGTGGTTCCGCTTGCATGACTTGTGTCCAGTGCGTATGATCCTTATTCTCGATGAACAAACTGATCGGCGATCCCGTCGTGTATCCATGACGGATCCCGCCACGTGCATCGATTTGATCCTGTTCGATTTGCATGCGTCGTCCGCGTCCGTATCCACCTTGGCGACGTGTCATTTCACGCTGGATGGCTTCGAAATCAATCGTGAGTCCTGCTGGCATCCCATCGATGATGACGGTCAACCCTTTTCCGTGTGATTCTCCTGCTGTCATGTAACGCATTCGCTTCATCCCTTCCTGTTCAACCGATTTTTTCGTAAAAGAAGCTTTGTTTCATCTTTAATCCAAACCGTTCGGGTTGAAAAATTTGTTCCGTTCCACCAACGAATAGGATTCCGCCTGGTTTTAAGGCCTCGACGAACGAACGATAGACGTGTGCTTTTGCTTCTTCTGTAAAATAAATCAGTACGTTGCGGCAGATGATTAAATCAAACCCCGTATCGTACCGGTCTCCTAACAGATTATGTTTACTGAAACGAACGAGTCGTTTGATTTCTGGAACGACTTCGAACGTTTGCTCTTGCTCGATGAAGTATTTCTTTTTACGCGCTTCGACGACTTCATTCAATGCAGAAGCTCCGTATCGACCAAGCTTGGCTTTTTCAAGGACGAGTTCATCCAAATCCGTTGCTTGAATCGTAAAGGCGGATGGATCGAGCCGTTCACTTAAAATCATCGCAAGGGAGTATGGTTCTTCTCCGGTCGAACAAGCTGCGCTCCACGTCCGGATTCGTCCATGTGCTCGCGACTCTAGGATCGGTAAGATATCTTGTTCCAATTGTTGCCAACGAATCGGATTACGGAAAAATTCACTGACATTGATCGTCATTCGATCTAAAAACTCGTCGTATAACGATGTGTCCTTATCCATTGCCTGCATATAAGAAGCAAATGTACTATATCCTTTTTTGTCACGTAACGCCGTCAATCGCCGTTTCATCTGTGCTTCTTTATACTGACCGAGATCAATCCCTGATTTGGTCTTGAATCGTTGAATAAAAAGTTCATAATCTTCCAATTGGCACACCTCGCTCACTATCGATATCGAATGGTCATCTCCATGACCGGTTCAACTTATTTTCTATAGTAGCATAAAGCTATAGGCATTCCAAAAAGCAATTCGACAATTGGGTCATTCCGTTTTACAAGAACACGACAAAAGGGATTCGATCAAATCGAATCCCTTCCCCGTTGTCTTTCTATTCATGAATTACGCGTTGACTGGCTGTCCTTGAAACCAGAGGGCAAGCTCACGCTCCGCACTCTCGACACTATCTGAACCATGGATGACGTTCTCACTCATCGTGTTCGCGAAATCACCACGGATCGTTCCAGGTGCTGCTTCAAGTGGTTTTGTTTTCCCGATCATCAAACGCGAGACGGCAACGACGTCTGCACCCTCGACACGAAGTGCAACGACAGGACCTGATGTGAGGAAAGTGACCAACTCTCCAAAGAACGGTTTCTCCGCATGCTCTTCGTAATGTGCTTTTGCTAACTCTTCAGTGACGTTCATCATTTTCATTTCACGAATGATGAATCCTTTGCGTTCGATCCGTCCAATGATTTCCCCAATCAATCCACGTTCTACGCCATCTGGTTTGACCATCAAAAATGTCTGTTCCATCTCTAGTTCCCCCTATGAAATGCTTTTAGAAAAGCGCTTACATAGTCAGTTTACTGGCTTTTAAGAAGAACAGCAAGAAATTTTTGACAATCTTCAACCTTTTCGTTTTCCAACGTAGCGCGCGACTTCTTCAAGCGATCGCTTCGCAGAGGATTTAGGTAATGCTTCGAGACGTTTGATGGCACGATGGATGTAATGATCGACTGTTTGTTGCGTTCGTTCGAGAGCACCCGAAGTTTGAAGAAACGACAATAAAGGTGCGACTTCTTCATGTGTTGGCATACTCTCGATTTTTGAAAGACGTTCATAAAAGACAGCATCTTCTGCACCATAAAAGACAGGTAATGTTTTGTGTCCATGACGCAAATCCTCTGCTACGGGCTTACCAAGTTCTGTGCGATTCGCTGTGAAATCAAGCAAATCGTCAGCAATTTGAAACGCAAGTCCGATATCTCGTCCAAACAACCGTAACGCTTTCGTATCGGCTGCAGAACAGTTCGCAACAATGGCACCTAGGTGACAACTCGCTTCGATGAGAATGGCTGTTTTTCGTTCGATCCGTTTGATGTAGCGTTTAATCGACTGTTCCCAATCATATTGGTCATAGATTTGTTCAATCTCACCTTCGCAAATTTCACGCATCGTATGGACCATCACTTGGACAAGTTCCGGTTTTCCGACTTCACCAATCAATCGAATCGCCTCTCCAAACAGATAGTTCCCGGAATACAGTGCGACTTCTTCATCAAAGTATTGCATGACAGTCGGTTTCCCTCGTCGTAGTTCCGCGTCATCAATGACATCGTCATGAACGAGTGATGCCATATGGACGAGCTCAAGACTGGCCGCCACACGAATCAGCTCATCCCGATCTGCTTCACCGAATTTAGACGCTAACAATACGAATGCCGGTCGAATCCGTTTTCCACCAGCCTTCAACAGTTGCTTTCCTGCCGCATCGATCGTTGGTTCCTCAGAAGCGATATGACTGATCAGAAAACGATCGACTAAATTAACTTCCTTCGTGACATCACGGTATATGGAATGCAGTGACATCTCACCACTTCTTCCCAAGGTGCATCGCAGCAGCCCCACCCGCGAATGCCTTGACTTCCACTTGCATGAAGCCTGCCTGTTCGAAGAGTTGTTTCAGTTCGACGCGGTCGAGGAACACTTCCGTCGATTCTTGTAGCCAGTTGTATTGATCGTATGATTTCGCAAGCAATCGCCCGACTTGTGGCATGATTTTTCCGAAATACAATGAATATGCCTCGCGGAAAATCGGTGCCGTCGGTTGACTCGTCTCGAGACAGACGACCGTTCCACCTGGTTTTAAGACACGATGCATCTCTTTGATGACCTGTAGATAATCCGGTACGTTTCGTAGACCAAACCCGATCGTCACATAATCGAACGAGTTATCACCGAACGGTAGATCCATCGCATTTCCGTGAATCAATTCGATGTTTTTCATATCGAGCGCTTCTACCTTCTCCACGCCGACTCTTAGCATGTTCTCTGAAAAATCAAGTCCTTTGATGACACCTGTCGGACCGGCTGCTTTCGCTAGTTGAATCGTCCAGTCCGCTGTTCCACAACAAAGATCGAGACATTTAGCACCCGGGAAGACTTGCATCCGGCGCATCGTCTCGCGTCTCCATAGTTTATGCAGTCGGAAGCTGATGACTGAATTCATTTGATCATAGTTCGTTGATATCGATTGAAACACTTCATATACTTTTTTTTCTTTATCTTTTGCCTGCACACCGTTCACCCTTTCCAAGATCTCATGCTACCGCCATCTGCTCGAGATGCGATAACAGTAATTTCTGTGCGACCAAATCCAATTGTTCTGCCTGTTGTTGAATGATCTGCCGCCCCTGTCGTGTCAGCCATTCTCGTTTCGTGATTGCTGCGAGTCCTTGCATTAATCCGAACTCTGCTGTTAACCATAAGAGAACCCGTTCTTCCGTCGATGCATAATTCATTTCGTGAAGGGCACACTTTGCCTCGTTGACCCGTTGAATCGTCCGTCCGAGTGAAACGAGAATCTCTTTTGGTAACCCAGCTAGCTGTTCGAAAAAGTAGCTCGAGAATAAATCTCCTGCTAATACAAGCAACTGTCGCTCCTTCGAACCGCGTAGCGTTTCATTGACACGCTCATGCAGACGTAGCGCTACTTGTGCGAAATGAATCGCTTTGACGAGTGCTTCCGTATCCAGCGTGTCATGTTGAGCGACATCAATCAACCAACTGATCTGTTCACGATCGATGGAAGGGAAATCCACATGTCGAGCCAATCGTGTCGTTTGTTTAGTGGTGAGTGCAGTGATGATTTCATCCACGCGCAGCTCATGTTGTTCCATGCTTTTACCCCCCGATCTCCAGTGCCATCTCGTTGATGGACGTTCTTCTTTTTTAATATACCATAATCGGCGGGCTTTCACGCTTCTGAATGTCCACAAAAAAGCCGCCCGAGAAAATCTCGGGCGACTATGTAGCCGGATTACTTCACAGCATCTTTCAATGCTTTACCTGGTTTGAAGGCAGGTACTTTACTTGCTGGAATCTCGATATCTTCTTTCGTACGTGGGTTGCGACCTTTACGGGCTGCACGCTCACGGACTTCGAAGTTACCAAATCCAATCAATTGGACTTTTTCTCCAGACTGAAGTGTCTCAGTGATCGATTCGAATGTTGATTCAACAACTTTCGTCACGTCTTTTTTTGTAAGACCTGATTTTTCGACGACTGCTTGAATGAGTTCAGTTTTGTTCATTACTTTCACCCCCTCCCAATCACTTCTTCGAGGGTAATCATACCCCATAAACGTTGCTATTACAACATTTTCGTGTAAATAACGTTCAATTTTCAGATTCTTCGCTCGATTTCTCTGAAAACACAGGTTCGCCTTTTTCGTTTATCGTGTAGCTTTGAGAATAGGCAGGAACAAAAGGTTGATCTTCATAGAGCAAATACCGAATATCTTGACCGACTTTCGGCTTTTTCTTCGCAGTTTGAACAGCTTTCTTCAACTCTGGTAAATAGTTGATGAAGAGGCGTCCTTGACCATCGACATAGATTGACAACTTTTCATCTGAATACGGACTTGGGACAGTCGGTTCTTTTTTGATGAATAGTTTTTTATAGTCAAGCGTAAACTGGTTTTTTCCGAACGATCCTTTAAACGGATACTTTTCGTTCTTCTTCCGATACGCATCAATCCGAACTTGGAGCTTCTGTAACTCTTCTGCAACAAGTAAATCCATCAACTTAACAGTTGGTTTCGTGTCGACATCAACTAACAGATAGATGAATGTTCCGCCACCTTCAAAACTGTTTGATGGTGGGTCACTCATATAACGCGGAATGAGCCGCCCTAATTCGATTTGATAACGCTCCATGAGCGGAGTGTCCGCTTCCATCGTCTTAATGGGTAAAACACCCGTGTCTTTTTGATACGCATCGACAGCATCCTGTACGGTACGTAACTGTTGCGGATACGGTACGCGGTTCGACGGTTTCTGACTGTCTGGAAATAGACAACCTGATAACAACGTCACCGGAATGAGCATGAGGATCACGAACCACTTCTTCATGCGCTTGGTCCCGCCATGACGATGAACACCATGATGATCGATGCGACGATGAAACAGACGAATGCCAAAGTCGATACGAGAATCTGCCATATCCCTTTCAATTTCGTCCGACTGACCGTGACCAGCAAGACACTGATCGCAAAGAGTCCGATGCCAGCGAACGAGATCCACATTTTTATTAATCCTGGACTCAAGGTTTCCACCCCACTCCGTTAATCTTTCGTCGTGAAGAGATGCTCGATTTCATTTTTTTGTGGTCGTTGCATCAACTTTTTGACTTCTTCTTCCGGCGTATGACCATCGAAAAGAACGTGGTATAACGCAGAAGTGATTGGCAGTTCGCACTGCTTCGTCTCCGCTAAATCATAGGCGGCTTGTGTCGCACGAACACCTTCGACGACCATTCCCATGTTTTCTAGCACCGTTTCTAACTTTTCACCGCGACCGATGGCATTCCCCGCACGCCAATTGCGACTATGGACCGATGTACAAGTAACGATCAAGTCACCCATTCCCGTCAATCCAGTAAACGTCATCGGTTTAGCTCCAAGCATCGTACCGAGACGCGCCATTTCGACCATTCCACGCGTTATCAAAGCAGCTTTCGCGTTGTCACCATAACCAAGACCATCCGTCATCCCGGCGGCAAGCGCGATGATGTTCTTCAAAGCACCACCGAGTTCTGCGCCAATGATATCCGCATTCAGATAGACACGGAAGTTTTCATTCGTGAACAGCTCTTGAACACGACCTGCTTCTTCTAAATCTTCTGAAGCAATCGTTACCGTCGTCGGTTTACGTAATGCGACCTCTTCAGCATGGGATGGACCCGTCAAGACACAAATCGCTTTACGCTTCGCTGGATCGACCTCTGCTTCGATTAATTCTGACAACCGAAGATGTGTCTTTGGCTCGATTCCTTTCGATGCATGGATCAAAACGACAGGTTCCGTCAGCAACTCATTTAGTTGACGAGAAACCGCTCGAATCGCGGAAGATGGTGTGACGATCAAGATATGCGTCGCCCCTTCGACCGCTTCTTTAAGATCCGTCGTTGCTTTTAATGCTTTTGGTAACGCAACACCTGGCAAGAACTGCGTATTTTCATGATGCTCATTGATACGGTCGACATTCATTTGCTCACGACCGTAAAGAATGACTTCTTGATCATTATCAGCTAAGACGAGCGAGAGGGCTGTTCCCCAGCTCCCTGCTCCGATGACTGCGATTTTGGTCATACTGACTCACCTCATTATTGTTTTTGACGGGCTAAAATCCGGATTGGTGTACCTGTGAAGTCAAATGCTTCCCGGATCCGGTTCTCAAGATATCGTTTATAAGAGAAGTGCAGCAATTCTGGATCATTAACGAACAAGACGAACGTTGGCGGACGTGACGCGACTTGAGTCGCATAGTTGATCCGAAGACGAACCCCTTTATCTGTCGGCGCCGGGTTCATCGCGACCGCGTCAACGATGACATCGTTCAAGACACTTGTCTGAATCCGTTGTGCATGACTGTGTGCTGCTTGTTGAATGACCGGTAACAACGTCTGCAAACGACGTTTTGTTTTTGCTGAGACGAAGACGATCGGTGCATAGTCAAGGAAACGGAATTCTTCCCGGATCTCTTCTTGCATCTTTTTCATCGTCTTATCATCTTTTTCGACAGCATCCCATTTATTGACGACAATGATGACCGCGCGACCTGCTTCGTGCGCATATCCCGCCACTTTTTTATCTTGCTCGATGATACCTTCTTCGCCATCAAGAACGACACAGACGACATCTGCCCGTTCGATTGCTTTTTGAGCACGCATGACGCTAAAACGTTCTGTTGATTCATAGACTTTCCCGCGTTTTCGCATCCCGGCCGTATCGATGATGACGTATTCTTGATCATCCCGTGTAAACGGTGTATCGATCGCATCGCGTGTCGTACCAGCGATGTTCGAGACGATGACACGTTCTTCACCGAGAATCGAGTTCGTCATACTTGATTTCCCGACGTTCGGACGACCAATCAAGGCAAACTTGATCGTACTTTCGTCATATTCTAATTCTTCTTTATCTGGTGCGAGTTCAAGGACACGGTCAAGTAAATCACCGAGACCAAGACCATGTGTACCAGAAATCGGGAACAAGTCTCCGAATCCAAGGGAGTAAAATTCATACATTAAATCACGCATTTCAAAGTTATCGACTTTGTTGACAGCGACGACGACCGGTTTGTTCGAACGGAATAACATGTTCGCGACTTCCTCATCCGCTGCTGTAATTCCTTCGCGTCCGTTCACCATGAAAATGATGACATCCGCTTCATCAATGGCGAGCTCCGCCTGATGACGCATCATTTGAAGTAGGGGCTCATCCCCGACTTCGATTCCACCTGTATCAATCAAATGAAAATGACGATTCAGCCATTCTCCAGTTCCGTAAATACGGTCGCGGGTAACGCCTGGCTTGTCTTCTACGATTGAAACCCGATCTCCAATCACCCGGTTAAAAATCGTCGACTTTCCGATATTTGGGCGACCTACGATCGCCACGACTGGAATTGCCATCCCAACACCTTCTTTCTCTTCTCTCGCTTCATAGCCGTTCTATTGTATCAAATCAAACTGTCATATACCATAACAAACCGCATATAAAAAGCGGACACGCTTGTGTCCGCTTTGTGTCATTACTTATTCTTTCTGATCAGAATCGTCTTCAGTCAAGTCAGCGACTGAGAATCCTTCTGATTGATTCGTATAATCCGAATAATCGTCAGCGGATGATTCTTCCTCTTCAAGGACACGTGTTGATAGCGAAATCTTATGCTCATCAAGACGCACTTCGAGTACTTTCGCCTCAATTTCCTGTCCTTCTTCGAGTACTTCCGAAGGTGAACCGATGTGACGGTTCGCGATTTGCGAAATGTGTAAAAGTCCTTCTACTTGTGGCGCAAGTTCAATGAAAGCCCCGAACTGAACGAGACGACGCACACGTCCTTTGACGATATCGCCAGCTTCGATCTTCCCTTCCATTTGTTGCCATGGACCAGGTTGTGTTTCCTTGATCGATAACTTCACCTTTTCCGTATCACGGTCGACACCAAGTACTTTGACTTCGACTTTTTGACCTTCCGTGACGATATCCGAAGGACGTTCGACACGGTGGTGTGCCATCTCCGAGATATGAACGAGACCGTCGACGCCACCGATATCAACGAAAGCACCAAAGTCCGTTAAACGTTGGACTGTACCTTCGAGGATTTGACCTACTTCTAAATTTTCGAGTGTCTCTTTTTTCTTCGCGTTCAATTCGCCCTCAACGACCGCTTTATGCGAGAGAATGACACGGTTCTTCTCTTGATCGAGTTCAACGACCTTGACTTCGATCGAACGACCGATGTAATCCGAGAAATCCTCGACATAATGCCGTTCGACGAGTGACGCCGGAATGAATCCGCGGACACCGATATCAACGACGAGTCCACCTTTGACGATGTCCTTGACGACAACTTCAAAGATCTCACCTGATTTATACTTCTCTTCTACTTGCTCCCACGCTTTGAGCGCGTCGATTTCTCGTTTCGAGACGACGACCTCTTCATCCGTGATTTTCTTGACCTTCACTTGTAGTTCATCTCCGACGTTCAGCACGCCGCGAATATCATCGAGATGAAGACTCGATACTTCGCTGATCGGTAAGATGGCTTCTGTTTTATATCCGATATCAATGAGTGCTTGCTTGTCTTCAATTTTCACGACCATTCCGGTAACTACCTGGTCCCGATGAATTTCAAAATCAGGCATATCTTTCATTTCTTCGACCATTCCAAAACAACCTCCTCACGATGAGTACAAGAAACGCCTGACACATGTCAATGCGTTTATCCTGCTTCTAACTTCTTACAATTCTGACTATTTGTCAAGGTATTAAGCGTGATTGAAGTAGACGGATTTGATTTCGTCCATGATTCGGTCAGAAATCGATTTCGCCGCGCCCCGCTGGTCACGTAAATCCGAGATATCAACCGGTTTTCCGATCGCAACATGCATCCGTTTGAACGGGCGGTATGATCCGATGATTGCAATCGGTAAAATCTGAGCATTCGATCGTAACGCAAAGAAGCCGACACCTGGTTGTGCTGATGTGAATTCACCTGGCGCAGATCGCGTTCCTTCCGGGAAAATACCGACCGTCTCATCCGTATTCAAGAGCTCAATCGTCCGTTTCAAAGCTTGACGATCGCCTTGACCGCGACCGACAGGATATGTTCCTGCCGCAATCATTAATTGTTTTAAGGCAGGAACTTTGAACAGTTCTTCTTTTGCCATGTAACGAACCGCGCGTTTTGGCGGAATCGCGCTGACGAGGAAGACTGGGTCCCAGTTCGAGCTGTGGTTGGCACAGACAAGTAAGGAACCGTCTTTCGGAATGTTCTCTTGCCCAGTCACTTTCAATCGGAAGACTGTTTTCGCAATGACCCAGACGACAAACCGCGCAATCCGGTAAATGGTATCTTGACGTTTCATTTTAGGACACCCTCTGCTAGCTCCATCAATCGGACGACGACTTCATCAATCGTCATCTCTGTCGTATCGAGATATAGTGCATCGTCAGCTTGGCGTAATGGCGAGACTTCACGCTCACTGTCGCGCTTATCACGCAGTGCGATCTCTTCTTGAAGAATCGTGATGTCACTGTCCATTCCACGCGCGATATTTTCACGATGTCTTCGAGCTGCACGCTCTTCCACAGTTGCCGTTAAAAAGACTTTTAATTCTGCATCCGGCAATACGACTGTACCGATATCACGTCCATCCATGACAATTCCGCCGCGTTCAGCTAATTTTCGCTGTGCCGTGACGAGTGCAGCCCGGACTTCTTTTTGACGAGCGACGAACGAGACATTATTCGTGATTTCGATGGAACGAATCGCATCCGTCACTTCGCGATCACCAATAAAGACACGTTGCCCGTTTTCGCCTGGTGTTAAACGAATATCAAGCGATTTCATTAATTCTCCTAGCGCTTCCCCATTATTGAGATCAAGCGATTGTTCAAGTGCTGCCAACGTCACGGCCCGGTACATAGCTCCTGTATCAATGTATACATAGTCAAGGCGTGCTGCCAATTGTTTTGCGATCGTACTTTTCCCAGCACCCGCTGGTCCATCTAAAGCGATTTGAATCTTTTTCATCATCCATCCAATCCTTCCATCTTCCCTATGATTGATAGGGATTCATTCTTCCGAACGTTATCATAGCAAAAAAATGCTGTCAGGTGAATGGATTCATGCCCCTTCTTGAACTTTTCATTTGCATTTGATAACAGTGACGCAATACAAGTTCACGACTTCTGTCGGGAATCATCGTAAATTGGAAGGCTAGTTCATACCTTTCTTCCCGTCGATCGATTCGAACAAGTTCAGCCACGACGTCTAGTGTACTTGATACTCCATCACCCGTAGGTAAGATGAATGTCATCTCCACTTCTTCATCTTTTGCAATCGGTAATTGATCTGACAAGATCATCATTCCACCAGCCGATAGATCGAGCGTCACCGTTGTAAACGGCTCGAAATGTGTTTTATGAGGGTGTACAGCGACATCGAGTATTTGCGGTACTCGAACGAACTGACGTCGTTGGATGCGTTCGATTTGATCATCCTTTGGTCGTTTCAAAGCATAACGTTGACCACGAAGTGGATCATTTTGTCGTTCAACGACGACCGTATCAAATCCAAATAATTTGCCTTTCTCCTTAAAAAAATAAAATGAAACTTCTTCTTGCTCTGACAAGATGAATGTTTTAAGTGTCGCGACCTCACTCGGCGCTTCAATCCAAATCAAACGGTTCGTCACGGCCGTCACTTTTGAGCGACCTTGTCGATCCTCACTATTCGAAAGCATTACCAAATCCCCGATTTCCATCATGTTACTCCGCTCCTACTCTCTATTCGATACCATCTGAATGTTGTTTTTTCCGTTTAAATCGTCGATTCAAACGATTGGCACCTCGTACTTGAAATAATCCAATCGTCCATAAGATGACCATAAAGACGATTGGTAAAAAGGATATACCACCATTTTCCAATATTAACAAATTAAATAAGATATGCGCAAATACCGGAAGCGCAATCGAGAGGGATAGCCAGCGATAAGGATGAGGCGAGAATTTCGCCATCCCCATGAAGAATCCCATGATGACCGCAAACAATGCATGCCCAGATACGGGTAAGAGTGCCCGGAAAAGCATATGTTCGACGGTTCCATTCACCATCAGATATAAAATATTCTCAAGCGTTGCGAACCCAAGTGAACAAGCTACCGCGTAAATGATCCCGTCGTAATAATCATTAAACCGTTGATGAATATAGACCGTATAAAAGACGACAAACCATTTGGCGAATTCTTCCGTAACGGCTGTTCGAATCAATTGCACCTCTTCACGCCCACCAAATTCGGTCTGGACGATATAGTCGATGAACATCAAGGGAAAGACGAGTAATATGCCGAAAATGAAACTTCGAAGGATATAGCCGACTGGCTCCGACTCATGTTCGTGACGGAGATAAAAATAAGTTAGGAGTGCGATGCCTGGGGCAACTCCGGAGAAAACGATTTGAACCACGCTTCCTCTCCCCCTTTCTTCCTCATTTATAAGAATAAAGGTTTCTTGGAAAAAAGAAAACGTCCTCGTTGTTTCAAGAGGGAAAAAGGTTACAATATGGGAGAACGAATCGAATCCGTCATAGAAAGTAGGTGAAGGTCTTCTGTCTGTAGACAAGGACCCTTTAGCATGAAATCATTATTACTCATTCATACGGGTGGAACGATCGCCATGGCACAGGATCATGCTGGTCATGTCCTACCAAACGATATCAATCCACTCGACGCCTCACTCCCGCGAGCAACAGATATTGCCAACATTACGACGCGTCACTTCGCAAACTTACCTTCCCCGCACATGACACCTGACATCATGTTGCGTCTAGCCCATTTCATCGAGAGTGAGTTCAAGAAGGAACATTACGACGGCGTCGTCATCACTCACGGCACGGACACACTGGAAGAGACGGCTTATTTCTTACATTTGACGCTTGGTGCACCTGTTCCGATCGTTTTGACAGGAGCTATGCGTTCTTCCAATGAGGTCGGATCCGATGGTGAGTTTAATCTGATTACGGCACTTCGTGTCGCTGTCAGTGAAGCTGCGCGCGGAAAAGGTGTTCTCGTCGTCTTCAACGGGGAAATTCATTCGGCATTCAACGTCACAAAAACACATACGTCATCCGTCGATACATTCAAATCCGTTCATTTCGGAAACCTTGGAATGGTAACGAAGGATCATGTCTACTTATTCAATACACCGCTCTTAAAACAAACACACATGGTGACTTCGCTCTCAAAACGCGTCGCCGTTCTCAAAGTCTATGCCGGTATGGAACCCGACCTGTTACTTGCTGTGAAACAACTCGGCTATGATGGACTCGTCCTTGAAGTCCTTGGTCAAGGAAATGTACCACCAAGTATCGTAGATGCGATCGCTGAATTGATTACCGTCATGCCGATCGTCATCGTCAGCCGTTGTTTCAACGGAATCGTTCAAGACGTCTACGGATATACGGGTGGCGGACAACAATTAAAAGAACTCGGCGTCATTTTCTCGAATGGACTGAATTCACAAAAAGCGCGGCTTAAACTGATGGTCGAACTTGAAATCGATGCTTCGCAACTAGAACTCGAAGAATCATTCCGCGTTGAATAAATGAAAAAACCTCTTGATTCGGAAATTTCCCTTCCAAATCAAGAGGTTTTGTTTAGGCTTGTATCGATACACCACGTAACCGTTCAACGAGATGATTGGCAATGCTTGCACCGTGAAAACGTCCATTTTCAATGAATATTTTATTGGCGTCAAATCCTGCTGCCACGACACCTGCGATATAGATGCCCGGGACATTCGACTCCATCGTCTCTTCGTCATGACTTGGAATACCTGTTTTACGATCAATCGTAATGCCTGTGTCAGCGAACAATCCGACATCCGGTGTGTAACCCGTCATCGCAAACACAAAATCAGCACGGACGGTCTGTTTATCTCCATCTATTTGATAAACGACCTCTTGCTCCGTAATTTCTTCGATTGACGCTCCAAAAATCATCTTGACCTTTTCCGAACGGACGAGAGATTCGAAGTTCGGCAACACCCATGGTTTGATGGATGGACTATACTCCGGTCCACGGTAAAGGACAGTCACACGTGCTCCTGCTTTTTCAAGTTCAATCGCTGCATCGACGCTCGAATTTTTCCCACCGATAACAACGACATCTTGATCAAAATACGGATGTCCTTCCGTAAAGTAGTGCGAGACATGAGGTAATTCCTCTCCAGGAACATCCATTCGGTTCGGTAAACCATAATAACCTGTCGCAAGCACGACGGAGCGAGCTTCTCGGCTTCTTTTTTCCCCGGAACGCACCGAGTGGATGATAAAATGATCCGCTTGACGTTCAATCCGCTCGACCGTCTCAAACGGACGAATCGTCAATTGTTTTCGTTTGACGACTTCTCGATAATAGACGAGCGCGTCGAGACGTCGCGGTTTTAATTCTTTATTGATGAACGGTACACCACCAATTTCTAACTTTTCACTACTTGAAAAGAACGTTTGATGCGTCGGATAACGATAGATCGCTTCGACGATATTTCCCTTTTCGAGCACTTCGACGTCTAGTCCCCGATCTTGCATTTCGATCGCTGCCGATAACCCACACGGTCCTGCACCGATTACGATACAATCTAACATTCGAATATCTCCTCTTCCGGTTGCTTTTTTTATATCTTAGCAAATCTCTACAATTGGCGAAAGAAATTGCAATGCAAAACGCCCGCTCTTCGTAAAGAAGAAGCGGACGTTCATCTTAATATTAGACCCAGCCACGGAAACGAGATGCTTCCGCCATCTTCCGGACACCCACCATATAAGCGGCAAGTCGCATGTCGACATTTCGCGTCTGCGCTGTCTGATAGACTTGGTTGAACGAGTTCACGAGTACTTTTTCAAGTTTCTCATGTACTTCTTCTTCCGTCCAGTAATATCCTTGGTTGTTTTGGACCCATTCGAAGTAAGAAACCGTTACGCCACCACTCGAAGCAAGAACATCCGGAACGATCAAAATGTCACGTTCAGCGAGAATTTTCGTCGCTTCGTTCGTCGTCGGACCGTTAGCCGCTTCAACGACGATCGCTGCTTTGATATCGTGCGCATTGTCTTCTGTGATTTGATTCTCGATTGCTGCCGGGACAAGAATATCACATTCAAGTTCAAGCAACTCTTTATTCGAGATCGTATTTTTGAACAATGTCGTCACGGTACCGAACGAGTCACGACGGTCGAGTAGATATGGAATATCGAGACCGTTTGGATCATGGAGTGCTCCGTACGCATCGCTGATTGCGATGACTTTTGCACCTAAATCATACATGAATTTCGATAAGAAACTTCCGGCATTTCCGAATCCTTGAACGACGACACGTGCGCCTTCAAGCGAGATCCCCTTTTTAGCAGCCGCTTCCCGAATCATGATCGCGACACCTTTTGCCGTCGCTGTCTCACGACCGTGAGAGCCACCAAGGACGAGCGGTTTCCCTGTAATGAAACCAGGTGAGTTGAATTCATCGATTCGACTGTATTCGTCCATCATCCATGCCATGATTTGCGAGTTCGTGAAGACGTCAGGTGCTGGAATATCCTTCGTCGGTCCAACGATTTGACTGATAGCACGGACATACCCACGGCTGAGACGTTCGATTTCACGGAAGCTCATCTCACGTGGATCACAGATGATTCCGCCTTTCCCGCCGCCATATGGTAAGTCAACGATACCTGCCTTCAGACTCATCCAGACGGATAATGCTTTGACTTCGACTTCCGTCACGTTCGGGTGGAAACGGATTCCACCTTTCGTTGGTCCAACGGCATCGTTATGTTGCGCACGATATCCTGTGAAGATTTTTGTCGAACCATCATCCATCCGTACCGGAATCCGGACTGTCAACATCCGGAGTGGTTCTTTAAGTAATTCGTACATCTCGTCTGGATAACCAAGTTTCCCTAGTGCCTCCTTGACGATTTCTTGTGTCGCTTCCAGTACGTTCTTGCGATGATTCGCATGTTGTTGGTCAGTGATCATTCCAACGTTCCTCCCCATAAGTGGCATCCCCTATGCCGTTTCCTTGTTCGGATAAAGTATACTCTTTTCTCGAACGTAATGAAAGGGGTTACGCCTATATTTGTAAGCGCTTTCTCACTTCTTTTCTTAGGATATCATTGATTTGGTTGTTTTGTTTGACGATGTCGTTCGATCGCTAGTTCCATGAAATATTCGACCAATTCCGGATATTCGATTCCTACTGCTCGTGCACCGTCCGGGAATAAACTGGTTGAAGTCATACCAGGAAGTGTATTCGTCTCCAAGATGACTGGATTTCCGGATTCCGGCACAAGGAAATCAGATCGTGAGTATCCTGCACAGCCGAGTACTTGGTGTGCTTTAACAGCCCATTCTTGAAGTTTTTCTGTCGTTGCTTCATCCAGCTCAGCAGGACAAATATGCTCCGAACCACCGATGGCATATTTGGATTCATAGTCATAAAAGGCGTTCTTCGGAATGATCTCGATGACAGGTAATGCTTTTTCTGCCCCTTTATGACCGACGACCGGGACTGTCACTTCACGTCCTTTAATGAACTGTTCGACAAGCACTGCATCGTCCGCTTCGAACGCCTTCGCGATTCCTTCACGTAACATCTTCTCGTCTTGAGCAATCGTCAATCCGTTTGATGAGCCTTCTTGTGCTGGTTTGACGACACAAGGAAATTGACCATTCCACTCTACGATTTTCGCTTCGATATCATCTCCACGCTCTAACAGCACATCACGGGCGATCGTAATGCCTGCTTTATCAAAGTGAACTTTCGAACGTGCCTTATCCATCGCTAGCGCTGACGCTAACACACCTGAACCTGTATATGGAATGTCTGCCAGTTCAAGCAATGCTTGTACGCGTCCATCTTCACCAATTTTCCCGTGAAGAGCGATGACAGCCACATCTACATCCAGCTGGAAGAGTTCATGCGCTTGATCAGGGTGGAAATCAACAGCCGTGACCTCATGCCCTTTACTGTTTAATGCTTCCATGATCGACTTTCCACTGTTTAATGAAACCTCCCGTTCTCCTGAAGTCCCACCGTATAATACTGCCACTTTCATCCTACTTCACTCCTTCTTCTTACGTTCAATGATTATCATACCATCCTTCTGACGATGAAAAAATACAAAATGGTGCCACTTCCAGCAGAAGACAAAAAGGTACGGCATCCCCCTATGAGGGAATGTCGCACCTGATGTTTTACATATTAAACTGTTCAGCTATCGTTGCGACGGCATGTTCCGCCTGAATCGTTTTCCCATACTCCGCCATGACAAGTGGACTTTTCGGGCTCGGTTCACCGTATTCAGATAAAATCGTCGTCACCGTCTGCTCGAGCGCCTCATTCATTCGTTCTTGGAAATAGAGATAATAGCTTCCCTCGAAGAAGTAGAGGCTACCACCTGTCTCTGTACGAGGCATATGTCGCAATAATCCATGACTCGCTTGAATGACGTCTTCTAGCGAGTGTAGAGCATATAAGACGTGATGGACGATATCGACTGTCATGCGGATTTCGACTTGATCGAACTCCTCGTTCATCTCTTCTGGCAAATCGCCTTCACGACGTACATCAACGAGCATCCCGTCATTCGGGAAGAATGTAACGAAAAATTCGAGTGTTCCAGCTGCTTGAAAACCAAAATTCGATTCGGCTTCTTCTAATAAGTTGCGCAATAAAGCTTGTCCCTTCCCGACAGCCAACGTTTCTGGTCGAACGTCGTGAAGCGATAACTCCTGCTTTGTGATGAAGACACGAAGGTGTCCTTGTTTCATTTGTTCAAACCTCATATAGACTCCTCCAGTCAAAACCGGAAACACAGATGTCTCCGTTCGCTATGAATCATACTATACACCAGTTGTCGGAGTGAGTCGACTTAACCAACTTTTCCAAGATTGATCGTCTGCACCAAGTAAATGTGGACCATATCGTTCCGGGAGCTGATCGACCGCATAACCACCAAGACCAATCTCAAGATCCGGAAAATCAGACATTAGACGTGCTAACGCTTCATCAAGTAACGGTAAATGATCGGATAACGTGCAGGAAAGAATAACGGCTTTCGGTTGCAACTGATGCGTGACAGTCACTAAGTCCTGAACCGGTATACCGGAACCGAGGAAAATGACATCAAATCCAGATTGACGTAAGTAAAGCGTGAAGAAAAGTAGCCCAAGTTCGTGTTCTTCTTCCGGCGCGCAGACACAGACGATTCGCGGTAAAAATGGATTGATCGGCATCTGTAACGACAGTGTCGAGAGGCGAGCTCTCAGAAATGCCGTCGCAAAATGCTCATGCGCAATCGTAATCTCTCCCGACTCCCACTTCACTCCAATCTCATGTAAGAGCGGACCGACGATGTCCTGAATGACTTTATCGAAGCTAAACATCGAGAATGCTTTATTCATGATGTCGTGCGCATGTCGTTCTTCAAAGTTCGTCAATGCCTGGAACAACTGATCTCGCAGTTCGACTCCATAATCGTGCGGTACCTCAGCCCGATTAACAGGCATCTCATACAACTGGATTGCTTTAGAGACAGACAATCCCTCTTTTTGTTTATCGACGATCCAGCGTAATTTCGCGACGTCGTTATCACTATAAATGCGATGTCCGGATTCACTTCGATCCGGATCGAGCACCTGATATCTCCGCTCCCAAGCACGAATGGTCGTCGGGTTGAGTCCCACTAACGCAGCGACTGCTTTGATATTATATTTCCCACGATCCATGCATCGTGCCTCCTTCCCCTTCCTTTCTAGTATACGCTGAAAGGAAAAAAATCTCCGTTCACAATGTGCCCTTACATCATGAAACCGATGGAGACGAAGGCGATGATGATCGTGATCATAAGTACCGTCAGCGTGATTGCTAGCGGATTTTTTCGAAACGGTTGTTTCAATCGCTCGTTACGAACGTGTTCGATACGCGAAGAACGCGGTGGCAATGACTGATCCTCTTCGTTCTGATGCAACCGTCGTTGATCTTGTTTACTCAATGTTCATCACCTTTTCTTGAAAAATATAACGATATTGTCTAGTTTACACCGAATCTAGTGATGAAAAAAAGACTTGTTCTAAACGCATTTTCCAATCTACCGGTTGATGGGTCTTTCTCTTCACCGGATTTTCCCATTCAATCGTTCCGCACACATCACAACACCGTGGTTGTACGATTGCCTGCTCATCAAAATGATGCAACAACATCGTACGGCGACATTCGTTCCGATGAATGTAGTCCATCATCAGGTTGACCTCTTGTCTTTTTAATTGTTTACGTTCCGTTTGCCACTGGATGATGCGTTCCTTCGACCACCCGTTCTCAAGTTGCGATTTGAGTAATCGATATGCCGGATCTTCCGGATTAAGACGAAGACGATTTTCCATCTTGGCATAGGATTCGCCTTGATTCATCCCTTGTTGCAATTGATCAATCCATAAGACGGGTGCATATTGCGTGTCGATCAAGTACGTCTGTAATTGTTCATCTTGAGCAGCGTAGAGTAAAATCGCCGTTGCCTCTTTACCATCACGACCAGCACGTCCGACTTCCTGCATATAGGCTTCAATCGTCGCAGGCATCGTATAGTGAATGACCGTTCGGACGTTACCTTTATCGACACCCATTCCGAACGCACTCGTACACACGAGACAGTCCATCTCATCATGAAGAAACTGTTGTTGAACAAGTTGGCGATCTTCTATCGTCAACCCAGCATGATAATAGGTCGCACCGTCAATGATTCCAGCAATTCGTTCCGCTTCTTTACGGGTCGTCGTATAGATGACGCATGGGCGAACGATGCGTTCCATCCACCGAGCAACTGCCGCATCTTTTTCTTCTCGATCAACGCGATCGACAACATATTGGATTTCTGGTCGGTTGACAGAACGACGGATGATTTGTGGCTCATGCATACGCAGTTGTGTTCGAATATCTTGCTCGACAGCACGAGTTGCTGTTGCCGTTAAGGCGAGACATGGTGGAAGGCCGAGTTCTTGTCGAATGTGACCAAGTCTTGCATACTCCGGTCGAAATTCGTGACCCCATTGGGAGATACAATGCGCCTCATCTACGACGAAGAGCGCAATCTTTACCTGTTTTAGCCGAGCCCGAATCTGCGGCAGCGCGAGTTGCTCCGGTGATAAGTAAAGATATCGTAGATGTTCGAGTACAGATAAAATCTGTTCTTTCTCTTCTCGCGTCTCGACAGATGTTAATTTAGCGACAGATCGCTCTCCTCGGCGCTTGATTTGCATGACCTGGTCTTCAATCAACGAGAGTAACGGAGACAAAATCAACGTCAGCCCTTCATTTTTTACATAAGAAGGAAATTGATAACAGACAGACTTTCCTCCACCTGTCGGCAAAATTGCTAGTGTATCTGTTCCGTTTAGGATGGCATCGATGATTTGGCGTTGCCCTGGTCGAAATGCTTCGTAACCAAAATGACGATGCAATAACGCTTCCATTACATTCCCTCCCATTTACTACGTGCTAACACCAATCGAATTTGAAAATAAGATATATCGGATTGCATCTCACTCTTGATTCGCTTTAGCGCGTAGGTTCCGAGTCGCTGTGCAATCTGTCGTACCTCTTCTTGCTGAGATGGCGTGACAAAATGATCCAGCGGAAACGAAGGAGCATACATCGCAATCTCAACGAGATGATCTTCCATCGTACTATTTTTTAATCGTCTTCGGATCGCAACCGCTTCAACGGTTAACCCCTGTTGCAATAACTCCCATGTTTTTTTCGCAGACTGCGTCATTTTTGTCGTGTGTAGATCAGCGCCTATTTGCTTTAAAAGTGGTGTTTTTTCCAAGTCATCGATGCACTTTCGCCAAGCGATCGTAAATTCGTATTGGACAGTCTCCACATCTGTTTTCATCATTTGAGCTAATTGTGGATAAGACCATCCTGCTTGCACGCCAGACAAGCGGTAACTAATTAATGTCGCATCTCGTTCTGATAAGCGCTCAAGGAGAAATATCAACTCTTGCTGCATATGATGTAACCATTCTGCTCGATTTGAGATGATCGGAAGAACACTTTTTACCCATTCACGGACGATGGTTTCCTGTTGCACAGGAATGAACGGCTGTTTTGCTTCCAAGCAAATCATGGTTTGAACCAAAAGGCTGAGTCGTTTCCACATCATCTCAGCATAACCACGAAGTTCTCCACCTAGTTGATCAATGATCGCACGATCCGTTTGATTTATTAGTCGTGCGCCTTCGTGCGTCAGTCGCAAGGTCTCTTGCCGCTCAATCCAATTCTTCTGCGCGAGTTCAGCCAAGATTGTTTCGAATCGTTGTTTACTGACTAATACAGTACCGAACACCGATTCCAAATCATAAAAATGGGCATCTTGCAGAGAAGTCGCTGATTTCTTTCCTTGAAAAACATGATAAAGACTCCGGTCTGATCGTTCATTTCGAAGGCGCTGAATCGATTCCAGAAAAATACGCTCGAGTAAAGAAACTTCCATATGTCACGCTCCCTTCTAATGTAAATTGTTTATCAATTTGAAGATGATTTCCCATCCTTTTTCTTTTCGTTACGTTTTAGACATACTATTTGCGGGCATGTGATGATATATACATTTTCTGTTGTCACTTACGCTTCGTCATTGAAATGCAACGATGAGTCCGATACAATGACATATAGATGAGAACAGCGTGTTTCAATAATGTTTTCGTATAGAGAGGAGACCGTTCAATGGCTAAATTTACGATTGTCGACAAAGATACTTGCATCGCTTGTGGTGCTTGTGGAGCAGCGGCACCAGATATCTATGATTATGATGATGAGGGTTTGGCGTATGTCATTCTTGATGATAACAATGGTACTGCCGAAATTCCAGAAGCATTATTCGACGATATGATTGATGCATTCGAAGGTTGCCCGACGGATTCAATCAAAGTAGCAGATGAATCGTTCGATGGCGATGCGTTAAAATTCGAATAAGTGAATAAAAAAAGATGTTTCCTCGCGAAGCATCTTTTTTTGTTGGACTTTTTCTCATTCAATCTATCGATTATCTAAAAAAACCGGATGTCGCCAATTGGCAACATCCGGTCTATGATTAGTAAAAATTTAGCGTTTTCCTTTGATATACGGTACACCGACAGCTTTTGGTGCATCCGCACGACCAACGACACCAGCAAGTGCTAAGATCGTCAATAAATACGGCGCAATCAACAGATACACTTGTGGAATTTGATCGAGTAACGGCAATTGCTGACCGATGATCGAAATCGCTTGAGCGAACCCGAAGAAAAGGGCTGCCCCCATGGCACCGAGCGGGTTCCATTTTCCGAAGATCATCGCTGCAATCGCGAGGAAGCCTTGACCGAGAATCGTCGTCACACTGAAGTTCAATGAAATCGACGTCGCGTAGACAGCACCAGCAAGACCACCGAAACCACCAGAGATCATAACACCGATGAAACGCATCTTCGTGACGTTGATTCCCATCGTGTCCGCTGCCATCGGGTGTTCTCCGACAGAACGTAAGCGAAGACCGAATGGTGTCTTGAAGATGATGTACCAGGCGACGAACGCGAGAACGATTGCGATATACGATGTGTAGTAGACGTTTGCAAAGAACATCTTCAAGACTGGAATATCAGACAAGAATGGTACATTCTCTTTCGAAATCCGGTTTGGAATCGAATCTGTCTGTCCTTTACTGTAAAGTGCCCGAACAAGGAAGATTGCAAGACCGACCGCAAGCAAGTTGATCGCTACTCCAAGAACCGTTTGGTCTGCTCGGAAGAGGATTGCTGGAATCGCAAGGAACAGTGAGAAAACTGCCCCAACGACGATCGCGATGAGCATCGCAAGCCAAGGACTCGCAGCACCTAAGCCCATTTTCGATAAAGTCAATGCCGTGACGACACCTGTGAAGGCACCCATGACCATTAATCCTTCTAACGCGATGTTGACGACACCAGAACGCTCACTGAAAATGCCGCCAAGTGCTGCAATGATTAACGGAGCCGAATAGGCGAGTGCGATTGGCACGATGATATAAAGTACTTCAAGAAAGCCCATTATTGACCGGCTCCTTTCGCTTTTTTAGATTCTTTCTTAACCGTGAACTTCTCGATGACGAGACGAATCGCGTAACCCGAAGCCACGAAGATGATGATGAATGCGATGATGATTTTGATCAGTTCCGGTGGAATACCAATCTGTTGCATCGACAGACCACCGATGTTGAGTCCTGCAAACAGTAACGCCGCGAGAACGACACCGATCGGGTTATTCGCACCTAACAAGGCAACCGCGATTCCGTCGAACCCTACCCCAGTGAAGGATGCATTCAATGTCATGTTTTGGAACGTCCCAAGACCTTCCATCGCTCCAGCGAGACCTGCAAAGACACCAGAGATGACGAACGATAGGATGATGTTCCGGTTAACGCCCATACCTGCATACTCTGCAGCATTCTTGTTGAATCCAACTGCTCGGAGTTCATAACCAAGCGTTGTTTTCCACAAAATGAACCAGAAGACGAGGGCAGCAATGACTGCAATGAAAATTCCGTTATGCAAACGTGAAAAATCCGTGATCTCTTGTAAGAACGGTGACGCAAGGGATGCTGATTCCTTGACTGACTCCGTCCGCTCGTTCGTAATACCGATGACGTGACGTAAAATATCATTCGTCACATACAACGCGATATAGTTCATCATGATTGACGTGATGACTTCATGCACGTGGAACTTCGCTTTTAAGATACCAGGAATCGATGCCCAAAGTGCACCTGCTAAACCTGCTCCAATTAGAGCAAGCGGTAAATGAATCGCCATCGGTAGATCAAACTCAATCCCGATCCAAACTGCGACCATCCACCCGACGAGAACCTGACCTTCAACCCCGATGTTAAAGAGTCCAGTTCGGAAAGCAAATGCGACAGCAAGACCGGCAAAGATCAACGGAGCTGCTGCTCGCAATGTTTCACCGATGCTGTATGGTTCGCCAAAAATACCATAGAATAACTGATCAAAACCGGCAATCGGATCATACCCGCCGATGACCATGACGATCGCCCCGACGACCATTCCAAGGATGATGGAAAGAATCGGAATGAGGATGCCGTAAAAACGCTCTAACTTCATGAATGACCTACCTCCTCTTTCTTACCGCCGGCCATCAAGAAGCCAAGCTCGATCTCATTCGTTTCTTTTGGATCCAAGAAGGCAACTGTTTTTCCTTCATAAAGAACGGCAATCCGATCTGATACTTGAAGAATTTCTTCGAGTTCGAATGAAATCAACAAGACTGCGCGACCTTTTTCGCGTTCAAGAACCAACTGTTCATGAATGAACTCGATTGCTCCGACATCCAGACCACGTGTCGGCTGTGCTGCAATCAATAGGTCTGGTGAACGATCCACTTCACGCGCAATGATCGCTTTTTGCTGGTTACCACCTGACAAGGCACGAGCAAACGTCTCTGGACTTGGAGTTCGGACGTCGAACTTCTCGATGAGCGTTTTTGCTTTTTCCATGACTTGTTTATAGTTCATGATGCCTGCTTTTGAATACGGTTGTTTGTAATACGTTTGTAAGACCATGTTATGTCCGATTGAATAATCGAGGACAAGTCCATGTTTATGACGGTCTTGCGGAATGTGACCGACACCTGATTCCGTCACTTTACGTGGCTTCAAGTTTTTGATCGATTTATTGTTGAGGAAGATTTCTCCACTATCCGCTTTACGGAGACCAGTGATGGCTTCAATCAATTCCGTTTGCCCGTTCCCGTCGATTCCGGCAATTCCGACGATCTCTCCAGCACGAATGTCGAGATTTAATCCATCGACGGCTTTGATGCCGCGACTGTCCTTGACGACTAGATCCTTGATGTCGAGAACGAGTTCTTGTGGAGTTGCCTTGGAATACTCCGCATTAAAGTTGACTTCACGACCTACCATCATTTCAGCAAGACGCGACTGTGTCATCGTCTCATCGATATCGACCGTTCCGATATACTTACCACGGCGAATCGTCGTACAGCGATCAGCTACTTCCATGATTTCTTTCAGTTTATGCGTGATGAGGATGATCGACTTTCCTTCTGCGATCAAACGATTCATGATCTGAATCAATTCCTTGATCTCTTGTGGTGTCAAGACAGCAGATGGTTCATCGAAGATCAAGATGTCTGCACCACGGTACAACGTCTTTAAAATTTCAACACGCTGTTGCATTCCGACTGAGATATCCTCGATTTTTGCATCAGGATCAACAGCAAGACCATACTGTTCAGAAATCTGGCGTACCTTCTCACGTGCAGTTGCACGGTCGATCTTAATTCCGGCACGTGGCTCTGCACCTAAAATGATGTTTTCAGTAACAGTGAAATTTTGAACGAGCATGAAGTGTTGGTGCACCATACCGATTCCAAGATCGTTCGCGACGTTCGGACTCGTTATATTGACTTTTTCACCACGTACACGAATTTCTCCAGCCTCAGGCTGATACAAACCAAATAAGACGTTCATCAGCGTCGATTTTCCGGCACCGTTTTCACCAAGTAAAGCGTGAATCTCACCTTTCCGAAGCTGGAGCGTGATGTTATCATTTGCGACGAAACTGCCAAACTCTTTTCTGATGTTTAGCATCTCAATGACGTATTCCAAGAAAATCCACTCCCATGTTTAGTTTAAAAGGGGGAGCCGCAATGCTAGCGACCCCCGCTTTCATTATTATTTCAGTGACGCTTCGTATTCTTTGTACTCGTCGTCTGTCGCTGGGACTTTGATGTCGCCATCGATGATTTGTTTTTTGTACTCTTCGACTTTGTCGAGCGCTTCTTTCGAAACGTTGTCTTTTGAAGGTGCGATATCAACACCGCCGTCTTTCAAACCGAACTCAACGACTTTACCTGCTGGGAAGTTGCCGTCTTTCGTATCTTTCGCGACTTGTTCAACTGCTGTATCAACGCGTTTGACCATTGACGTCAATGTGACGTTCTCTGGCATACCTTCTTCGACTTGGTCACGGTCTACACCGATAACCCAAACATCTTCACCGTTTTTCTTACGGTTTTTCGCTTCAGTGAATACCCCTTGTCCTGTACCACCAGCTGCATGATAGATGACGTCGACTTTTTTACCGTACATACCTGAAGCGATCGCTTGTCCTTTTTCAGCAGCGTTGAAGTCTTCTGCATATTGAACTTCGATGTCAGCGTCTGGGTTGACTGCTTTAACACCTGCTTTGAATCCACTTTCGAACTTCTTGATCAAGTCAGAGTTAACGCCGCCGACGAATCCGACTTTATCTGATTTCGTCGTCAAACCAGCAACGACACCAACAAGGAATGATCCTTCATTTTCTTTGAAGACGATTGACGCGACGTTTGGCTTGTCAACGACCATATCGACGAGTGCGAAGTTGTTCTTTTTGAACTGATCCGCTACTTTACCGATATCTTCAGCCATCAAGAATCCGATACCGAGGATCAAGTCGTATTTAGCACGAGCTAATTGCTGAAGGTTTGGTTGGTAATCCGATTGTTTTGCAGATTGAAGATATTTGTAGCCAGTACCTTCTTTTAAGTCGTTGTCTTTTCCGAACTTCTGGATACCTTCCCAAGCAGATTGGTTGAATGATTTATCATCCACGCCGCCTGTATCTGTAACCATACCTACTTTAAAGCCTTCTGATTTGCTACCGCTACCTGAATCTTTTGAATCGTCGTTGCCACCACATGCTGCAAGGACCGAACTCATTGCTAAACCTGTTGCTGCTAATGCGAGAAGTGACTTCTTTTTCATCTGGAAAATCCCCTTTCGAATATGGTCATACAAAGTTCAAGACTACGTCTAGCACCCGAGGCTGGCGATGAGGAGCGTTACGTAGGTTATGACGGAAAGCGCTTTCAGTATTCATCCTAAAACAATGGCTCACACACGTTTACGGATGACGTGGAAATCAAACTTATCTGCTCGGAAATAGTTCGCTGAAAAAAGAACGGAACGGTCGAGCTCATCATAATGCGTTTGACGCAAAGCGAGCAGAGGTTGGTCCGTATGTAATTGTTCAGCGATTTTCGGATCAATACGTGGCTCGATGTGTGTCACAGCATGCGTGACACGTCGTCCAAGTTCTTTTTCTAAAGCATCAAATAATGATGTCGAAGAGGTGAACTGCTCTTCATTTTTAATATAATGGCTTGGAATCTTATCGATACAATAGACGACAGGAACATCCCCTGCGAGTCGGATTCGTTCGATTCGATAAACCAATTCATCCGGACCAAGTTGAAAACGCTCTCGGTCGCGCTCAGTCGGTTGGACCATCTCGGATGATAACACTTCTGATGTCGGAACCATACCTGCTCGCGCAATCATTTCTGTTACGCTGTACAATTCTTCGATTCCAGAAGTAAACGGTGGTCTTGCATTGATAAACGTACCGACACCGTGTTTACGGATGACGATGTTCTCATCTTCAAGAATTCGTAAAGCCTCTCGAAGAGTAGCTCGACTGACGCCAAGTTGCTTTGAAAGTTCAAACTCTGAAGGGAGCTTCTCGCCTTCCTTGTAAACGCCGTCATCGATGTCAGACTTGATCTTTTCAATCACACGTAAATAAAGCAAACGATGATCTAATTTAATCGACATGACGCATCTCCATCCTCTATCTAGTTGTAACCAGTGCTCAGACTTCTGACGTATGAGAACTCCAGCCAAGATAAGTATATGACGCCCAACACAATCCTGCAATCATTTTGTAACAGGTTAGAAGTCTGACTTCTGGCGCTTTTGTAACCCTTTTCATAACGCAATCAATAATGGAAGAAAATAGGGCATTCTACCTAAGAATGCCCCTTCTTTTTTCAACGCTTATTGCTCAGGTACTTCGATTTTTCCAGAAACGACATCTGTTTTTGCTTTCTCAAGCGCAGTCAACGTCTTCTTCGAAATCTTTTCAGATGGTACGATATCAACGCCATCTTCTTTCAGACCATAACGAATCGTTTTGCCGCCCTCGAGTTTACCGTCCTTCGCTGCGTTTGCTGTATCTTCGACTGCACGGTCGACACGTTTGATGACAGAAGTTAATGTAACATCTTCCGGCATACCCTCTTCTTTTTGGTCTCGGTCGACACCGATGACTGAGACGTTTTCACCGTTTTTCTTACGGTTCTTCGCCTCTGTGAAGACACCGTTTCCTGTACCACCTGCTGCTGGGAAGATGATATCTGCGCCTTTACCATACATTCCAGCTGCGATCGCTTGACCTTTTTCTGGAGCTGCGAAGTCTTCTGCGTATTGGACATCGATTTTAATCTTCGGATTGACGGACTTAGCACCTGCTTCGAAACCGGCACGGAAACGCTCGATGACGTCCATCTTCATCCCACCAACGAAACCGATATGATCTTTTTTCGTCTCCATTGCAGCAACGATCCCTGCAAGATATGCTCCTTCATTTTCCTTGAATGTGATCGACGTGACGTTCTTTCCTTCCACGACGTTATCGATGATTGCGAATTGTGTGTCTTTGAATTGATCAGCAACTGTTTTGATATCCTCATTGAACGTGTTCCCGATTCCGAAAACTAAATCTTCTCCCCCACGAGCAAGACGCGATAGATTCGGTTGATAATCTTGTTGCGATTTAGATTGTAGATAAGAGAACCCTTCATTCTTTTGAAGTTTGTTGTCTTTACCGTACGCTTGCAGACCTTCCCAAGCGGATTGGTTGAACGATTTATCATCGATCCCACCCTTATCGGCTACCATCGCAACAGAGAATTGATCTTTTTGATCGGCTTTCTCACCTGAACCACCACAAGCAGCAAGACCAACCGTCGCTACTGACATCATCGATACGATTACCTGTTTCTTCTTCATTTCATCCATCTCCTCTGCAATTATGAGAGCGCTTTCATTATCTATTTGTGAAAAAGCCGCTCCCAGCCCTCGTGTTGAAGGTCGGTCACTCATATGACTGAGTATGCCAAAAACACTACTGAAAATCAACAGACGTCTGACAACTATTTTCATGAAAGCGATTTTATTTTTGATGCCTTCATCAATTTTTCCAGTCATTTCTATTTTTACAAAATCATCATGTCTTTTTTTCATGTGCCTTTTCTTTTTTCGAGATACCGAGTCTTCTCTATACATTTTTCTAGAAAAGAAAAGGAAGCCTTGGAATAATCCACGACTTCCTTTCTACTCGATTAACGTCCCATGACGCGGCGTGGTTTAGATCCTTCAGATGGACCAATCAGACCGTTTTCTTCTAACGCATCAATAAGACGGGCAGCTCGGTTGTAACCGATGCGGTACTTTCGTTGAATCATCGACGTTGATGCCGTCTCTTGTGTCAGAATGAACTGAACGACCTCATCGTATAGTGGATCGTCGACCTCTGTTTCGCCCTCTGGTACATCTTTTGGAATCATCGCTTCAACATACTGTGCCTTTTGCTGACTGATGACATGATTGACGACCTTTTCGACTTCTTCGTCCGATAAAAAGGCTCCTTGTACGCGGACCGGTTTGTTCATGCCGTTACCAAGTAACAACATATCTCCTCGTCCGAGCAATTTATCAGCGCCTCCCGTATCAAGAATCGTCCGCGAGTCAGTCGCACTCGATACACTGAATGCGATTCGCGACGGGATATTCGCCTTGATGACACCGGTGATGATGTCAACACTCGGACGCTGCGTCGCAATGACCATATGAATTCCTGCTGCTCGCGCCATTTGTGCAAGTCGCATGATCGCATCTTCGACTTCGTTTGACGCAACCATCATCAAGTCAGCTAACTCATCGACGATGACAACGATGTACGGTAATCGTTGATGCACTTTCTCCTCTGCGTTCATCTTATCAATGAGTGCATTGTACCCTTCGATGTTGCGCGCTCCGTTTTGACTGAAGATCTCATAACGGCGTTCCATTTCCGAGACGACCTGTTTTAATGCCTGTGCCGCTTTTTTAGGATCGGTGACGACGGGCGCTAAGAGGTGCGGAATGCCGTTGTAGACGTTCAATTCGACCATTTTCGGGTCAATCATCATCAAGCGGACTTCATCCGGTCGTGCCCGCATCAATATCGAGACAATCATCCCATTGATACAGACCGATTTACCGGAACCCGTCGAACCGGCAACTAAGACGTGTGGCATCTTATTCAACTTCGCTGTCACCGTCTCACCAGAAATGCTTCGTCCGAGTGCGACGAGCAAACGATCGCTGTCCGATTGGACGCTCTCCGCTCCTAGTACTTCTCGAAGTGATACCATGGCGACTTCACGGTTCGGCACCTCGATTCCAACAGCCGCTTTACCCGGAATCGGTGCTTCGATCCGGATATCTTTTGCGGCTAACGCTAGCGCTAAGTCATCGGCGAGTCCCGTGATTCGACTCAGCTTGATTCCTTGTTTTGGTTCAATCTCGTACTTCGTGACACTAGGTCCGAGATGAATCTTTAAAACTTTTGCTCCGATCCCGAACGACTTTAAGGTCGCAATCAATTTCGTCGCATTGTCCTTCAGTCGTTTGTTCTCACCGGACAAGTCTTTTGATGTTGGTTCTGCTAACAAATCAAGCGACGGCAATTGATAACCGTCAGGTGTCTCTGTCATCGTCAACGGTCCTTGTGTCTCCGCTGCTTGCGGTTCAACATGATCCGTGAAACCGATGATCGGAACGTCTTGAATGTTGACGGAAGGATCTTCTGCTTCTTGTTCCGTTTCGATCGGTTCCTCGACAGTTGCTGGTCGCAATGTCTTCATTTTTTTCTCACGAACCGGTTTCGCTTTCAACTCTTTTTCGACACGAGGACGTGGTGTCCGTTCACGATTGCGAAACTCTTCTGCACGTTCTCGGAGCCCAAGCCACAGCTCTCCATAAAACGATGGGTTTAGTATATGAACGGCCGTTCCGATGAAGAACAGACCAATCAAGAAGGCACCCACGCTCGAAATATAATAAGCTGCGTTTTGATAGAGCCATCCATTGAGAATACCACGTGGTGCTCCGAGCAATAGATCAATCCAGACGACTGAACCCATCAGTAACATCGACCATGCCCATTTTTGAGCACGCGACGCATTCGAGAGGAGTAAAAGTAGCACAGCACCGATTCCACCATATAATAAGGAACCGAACTGACCAATTAACCGCTCTCCTCCATCGGCTAGCGTCAGTCCGACTTTCCCGAACTCCCCGAAAGCGAGAACGAAAGCTAATAATGAGACGATTGCGATGATGGTCGCATACGTACGATACGCAATCGGCTGACGTTGTTTCTTCGCTGCCGGTCGTTTCCGTGGCGGCGTTTTTTTTCGTACAGGTTTTCGTTTCGTCGTCGCCATACGTCATCCCTCCTGATAAAAAAACGGCTCAGTGGACCAGGTATTGGTCAATCTGAGCCGCTCGTTTGTTAAATCTCCATGATGATTGGAAGAATCATCGGGCGGCGTTTCGTCTGTTCATAGAGATAAGCACTCAGTTTATCTCGAATCAACGACTTCATCTCCGTCCAATCCAATTCTCCGTTTAATTTACCTTGTAGTTGTTTCGCAACGATTCGGTTTGCTTCGTTGATCATATCCTCTGATTCACGCATGTAGACGAATCCGCGAGAGATGATTTCTGGTCCCGATACGATCGTTTTGTTTTTCCGGCTGATCGTAATGACACAAAGGACGACACCGTCTTGCGATAACAAGCGACGATCACGAAGGACGATGTTTCCGACATCACCCACACCGATTCCGTCGATCAAGACGTTTCCAGCGTTCACTTTGCGTGACATCCGTGCTTTGCGCTTCTCGAACTCAACGACATCCCCATTCTCGATGATGAAGATGTTGTTCGCATTGACGCCAACCGTCTGTGCGAGACGACTGTGTGCCTTTTGCATCCGGAATTCTCCGTGAATCGGTAGGAAGAATTTCGGTTTGATCAAGTTGAGCATCAACTTCAGATCTTCCGCATGACCGTGACCGGACACGTGTACTTTCCGTTGGTTGTAAATGACATTCGCACCAGCACGGAACAAAAGATCGATCGTTTTCGAAACCGACTTTTCGTTACCCGGAATCGGCGAAGCCGCAACGACGACCGTATCGTTCAAGCGAATATTGACTTGCTTATGTGCGTTACGCGCCATTCGTGTCAAGGCTGCCATCGGCTCACCTTGCGATCCTGTCGTCAAGATGACGACTTGGTTGTCGTCGAGGCGGTTGATGTCAGATAGATCAATCAATGTTTTCTGTTTGAAGCGTAAGTAATTCAAACGCTGTGCCACTTCGACGTTATTGACCATGCTACGACCAACGACCGCTACTTTTCGATTGTTCGCTTCTGCTGCCGCAAACACTTGTTGTAGACGATGAATGTTCGAAGCAAATGAAGCGACGATGACACGACCTGGTGCCTCATAGATGACGTCGTTCAGTTCAGAACCGACGATCGATTCTGATCCAGACATCCCTGGTCGCTCTGCATTCGTTGAGTCAGACAGTAAGCAAAGCACTCCTCGTTGACCAATTGCTGCAATCTTCCCGAAATCCGCCTGTTTTCCATCAACTGGTGTGTAATCGAACTTGAAATCCCCTGTATGGACGATCGCACCTTGAGATGTTTGAATACATACCCCGACTGCATCCGGAATCGAGTGGTTGACCCGGAAGAACGTAATAAAATGACCTGCAACGGTTAATTTCGTCTTGGCATCAATTGGACGAAGATCTGCCTTTTTCAATAAACCGGCTTCTTTTAATTTGTGTTCAATCAAACCGAGCGTCAAACGCGTTCCGTAAACCGGTACTTTTAAGTCACGCAAGACGTAACTGAGTGCTCCGATATGATCCTCGTGACCATGGGTAATGAAAATCCCTTGAATCCGCTCTTTGTTTTCTTTTAAATAACTGATGTCTGGAATGACTTTATCGATTCCAAGCATCTCGTCTCCTGGGAACATTAATCCGGCATCGATGACGAAGATGTCCTCGTCGAGTTCGACGACGTACATGTTCTTCCCGATCTCACCGGCGCCACCAAGAGCAAAGACGCTTACTTTTTCCGTCTTCTTCTTTGACACAACATGACCTCCTATAATTCATATTCACTTTTCGTGAGCCGTCCACTTATCACTATCACTATTCTAGCCGAATTTTCACAATCTGCCAACAATCGGACTAGGAAATCTAAAAAAAACGTCATTCCTGCCACATTACTCCAGGAATGACGTTGATCACGTATTCAACAAATCTTCGACTTCTTCCGTTCGTTTCGCTTTTTCCGAACGGCTTGGACGTTCACCAGCCTTCAGTTCGTCGAGCGAATACCCGAACGTCATCTCAAAATGAGGATAGTCGACGAATCGTTTCCAATCGCCTCCCCATTCAAAACCGAGCGCTTTTCCGATATCCGCGACTTCACGCCAATCACTTTTCCCTGATCGATTCCCATCATACTCAAGATCATATGAAATCTCTCCATTCACGAGCTGAACGAAATCGACAGCGAGTCCATAATTGTGCATCGATTCACCACCACGTGCATTCGTGACGACTTCCCCTGCCTTAGAACGTCCTTGTTCATAAAGCGCGTTCTGTTGCTGAATCGAGCGGTATCCTTGCGTAATCTTGATATCGATATTGTAGCACGAATGCGCAACACGGATCAGATCCTTTGCCCCTGCTTCGACAGCTGGGTGGAGACGCTTCAGGTTCGTCTCGCTTGCATTAATTAAGCGATCTTCCCCCGCTACATCTCGTGGACAACTATCAATCCCGAGCTCCGGTTGATCCATTAAAATCGTCGGCATCCGATTCATGGATGCCGCAAGAAACAATCCAATCGCAAACATCGTCAATAAAAATACGATCCAACCGAAGATTGTTCCCCGTTTCATCAGCGGCGAAGCTTCTTCCGAAGTTTTTGTAAAATCGGTAACCCAGTCTCAAGCAACAGATAGAGCGGACGATTGAGTACATAATCGAACTCACCGATTTTTTCAATCATCCGGCTACCCCAACCAGATTTAAAGGCGTAGAGTCCCGCGTAATGATCATCCGGGTCTGTCGAACCACTGACTCCACCGAAGTCATAGGAGAGCGCACCATGTTCTTTCGCATATTGCATCATCGTCCACTGCATCAAGTGGTTCGGCATGAATTCCCGGTACTCGTTCGATGAAGCGCCGTATAAGTAATACGAGCGACGACCAGCAAGCGTCAAAAGACCACCAGACAGGATGACACCGTTTGGATGTTTGGCAGCAATCGTCATCAGTTCCGTCTTCGACTTCTCGGCTTTTTCGATTTGTGCTGTCGTCTGCTCCAAGCGATTGTTTAAGCTCTTTAACTTTTTCTCAGCCGTCTCTTTCTCAAGCTGACGATGAATCTTCGAGAGTTCCTTATCGGCTTGAAGTAATAAGGCTTCTGTATTCTCAAGCGCACGTACGACATCGAGTTTCGTCAAAAACAAGACCGCATCACCTTTTGGATGGAGATGATCGTACAGATTCTCGAAATAATCCAGACCGCGGATCGAGAAACCATCCCGTTCGCCCGTCTCGACCATCAGTTTCGCAAATGTCTTTAGCCCTTCACGATCCGCTTGTTCGCATACGATACCTTTGCGTTCAGCAAGGCGGACGTTGTAGCGGAACTTCGAATGGAAACCGTCGAAGATCTCTTTTTCTGTCCCTACAAGACTCGTCTCCATCGTAAAGCGTGGCTGCGCGTAGTCAAAACCGCCACCGAAGCCATTATGTTTAAAGCCAAGTCCTTGCATCTCCTGCAACAGACCAGGATATTCTTCCCGCTCGACGTTTGGATCAAATTTAATCGCAATTGCCTTCTGTTGTTTTGCGACACGAATCGCTTCGTCACGAAGGGCGCGAAGTGCGTCCGTATCCGTATAATCGACGACGAAACCGCGCGGTGCATAACAAAGCGTGAACGGTAGCTTCGGTACTTTCTTGAACAAAAGAAGACCAACTCCGGCAATCTCACCGGAGGCCGTTCCGACCGCGATCCGTTCATGTGTCCATCCTGTCGCGCTTTTGACTTCTCCCCATGCTGGAAGCTGGAGTAAGTCGCCTTTGGGATGTGTTTTTACGAATGTTTCAAATTGATCTATGGTTACAACGATTGGTTGATAAGTCACTTCTGTTCCTCCATTTGCCGTATCATCTCTTTGACGATGATTTCCTCATCGAGCGGGAATTTCTCATCCCCAATGATTTGATATTTTTCATGACCCTTACCGGCTAAGATGACGATATTATCTGGTCGTGCGAGTCGTGCTGCGTAACGCACGGCCTCTTCTCGATCACCGATTTCAACGAACTGATCGTGGGTCATCCCTTTGGCGATGCCGGATGTAATCGACTCATAAGCTTCATATCGTGGATCATCCGTTGTGATGACGACGGTTCCTGCGTAGGTCGAAGCGAGTTCGCCCATTTTTGGTCGTTTCGTCACGTCGCGATTTCCACCTGTCCCGATCAGGAAGACGATCTTTTCCTTCGGTACGTCAACGAGTGCTTTCAGACACTGTTCGATACCGTCTGGCGTATGCGCATAGTCGACATACACGTTATATCCGTCAATCGGCAAGCGTTGCATCCGACCTTTTGCCGGACGGATTGCTGAAATCGCGTCTGCGATCGTCGCCAGCTCATATCCGCAAGACAAAAGGATTCCTGTTGCAAGCAACAGATTGTAGACGTTAAAGCGACCGATGAAATTCGCCGTGACATCGACTTGTTCTTCCTTGTACAGCATCGTGAACGTCGTTTGTTGAAGCGACTGTTCAATCGCTGTTGCGCGGAGGTCAGCTGCGTTGTCGATGCCGTATGTCATGACACGAGCACCAGTCATCATCTCATACAGCTCACTCGTCGGATCATCTGCATTCAAGACCGCGACTTTCTCTGTCGACAGCCGTTGACCGAGTTGTGCGAACAACAATCCTTTGGCACGCGCATAGTTTTCAAATGTTTTATGGAAATCAAGGTGATCATGCGTCAGATTCGTAAATCCCGCAACGTCGTAATCGACACCTGTTACCCGACCAAGCTCTAATCCATGTGAAGAGACTTCCATGATGACATCTTGGACATCTTCTTCATGCATCTGATGCAGAAAGGCTTGTAACTCGGAGCTTTGTGGTGTCGTATTGCGACTTGGCACGACGCGGTCACCAATCTTGACTTCGACCGTACCGATGATCCCCGTCTTCCGACCGAGGTGCGCTAATATATCACGAACGATCGTCGTCGTCGTCGTTTTCCCATTCGTTCCCGTAATACCAATCATCCGCATCTTTTCAGAAGGATAATCATAGAATTTGCCAGCCAACTCGGCAATGGCACGTGATGTACTACGAACAAGAATGACAGGAATCGACACGTCGACCGGTTGTTCCGCGACGATTGCGACCGCTCCTTGTGCTTCCGCCTGTTTAGCATAGTCGTGTCCATCAACAGTATATCCTTTGATGGCGACGAACAATGTTCCCGGTTTAACATCCCGTGAATCGGTCGTGATGGACGTAACGTCCACCTCTACCATTCGTTCGATTTTTTGCGTCTGTATGACTTGAATCAATTCAGCTAAATTCAACGGTATTCCTTCTTTCTCGACATCGTCATTTCATATGTTTCATCTATTCCGTTCTGCTATCATGCTTCCTCTTCTTCGTCTGCCGGAAGAATATAGGCCTTTGCCGGTTCCTCCGAAAAGATGTGCTCAATCAGTCCTTCGATATCCGATGGACGAATCCGTTCGACATCCGCTAACACTTCTTCAAGTGATGGGTGACGATGCAGATGCAACTCATTTCGGGCGTTTCGATTCATGTGACTCGATGTGCCTTCGTTCCCTAGAATTAGAGAACCTTTCAGCTGTTCAATCCCATCTTCGAGTTCCTTCGTCGATAATCCATCTCGCTTCAAGCGATTGATTTCAGCAGCGAGGACCTGTTCGACCTCTTCGACTGATTCCGGAGACGTGCCGACATAGATCGTGAACGTTCCATGATCGTCAAACGTCGTGTAATAGGAAAAGACTGAATAGGCAAGACCGCGTTCCTCTCGGATGGATTGGAACAAGCGACTCGACATCGTCGCACCGAATGCATTATTGAGTAAGGCGAGGGCAGGCAAACGTGGGTCAGCAGAAGGAATCGCACGGAAATTATAACAAATATGAGCCTGCTCCGTATCCTTTTCCTTACGAATCACACCATTTTGTAACCTTGGCTCTGTCGTCTCGCGTGTCTTCGATCGTGATTCGAGAATCGACATCCGCTCTTGAATCTGCGCAATCAGCTCGTCTGAGACGTTTCCGGCAACGGAAATGACGATTTGATCCGGAGCGTACGCTTCTTCGAGATACCGCCCGATCATCGTTCGATCAATCCGAAGCACACTCTCTTCCGTTCCAAGAATCGGTCGAGCCATGACATCTTCTCCGTAAGCCGCAACAGCTAATAACTCATGGACGAGATCATCCGGTGTATCATCATACATTTTAATCTCTTCAATGACGACTTTTTTCTCTTTTTCCAGTTCATCCGCGTCAAACGTCGATTCGAGGAACATGTCCGCCAATACGTGAAAGGCTTCGCCTGCATGTTCATCTAGTGTCTTGACGTAATAACACGTTTGATCCTTACTCGTGAACGCATTAATATTTCCACCAAGTCGGTCAAAGTAAACCGCAATCTCTTTTGCCGTATGGCGTTTTGTTCCTTTAAACATCATATGCTCGATGAGATGACTGATCCCATGCTCCTCGATCTGTTCCGTCCGGCTTCCTGCTTGAATGAAGATTCCGGTCGCGACGCTGCGTGCTTCTGGCATTCGTTCAACGATCAGTCGAACTCCGTTTTCTAATTGTATCCGTTCGATCATAGTAATTCCTCCAAATATAGGAAACAAGGTGGCTCTCGTTGCATTCTCTGCACCGTCGAGCCACCTTGGATTCATTAGTTACGACGTGGTGGACGTTGTCCGTCACGTGGTGGGCGTGAACCCTGATCCCGGCGTGGCGGGCGGTTCTCACGCTCTGTCTTTTTCTTTTCTTCGTATGCAGCACGATCTTCTTCACTTAAGCCTTCGACGAGCAGGACTTTGTGTGAAGCGTTGACGCGTCCCTTGTCATCGATTTCCGTGACACGGACTTTTAGCTTATCTCCAAGTTTGACGACATCTTCCGTTTGACCGACACGGTTAAGTGCGAGTTCCGAAATGTGGACGAGTGCGTCTTTTCCTTTGAACAATTCGACGAATGCACCGAATTTCTCAACACGACGAACTGTTCCATCGAACTCTTCCCCGACGACGACTTCACGGACGATATCTTCGACCAATTGACGGGCACGATCGATGCCAGCTTGATCCGTCGATGCGATGAAGACGGTTCCGTCTTGATCGATATCGATCTTGACGCCTGTCTCATCGATGATACCGTTGATGACTTTACCACCAGGTCCGATGACATCACGGATTTTATCTGGATTGATTTTGAGTGTGACGATTTTTGGTGCGTATTGTGACAATTCGACACGTGGTTCAGCGATGACCGTTTGCATATGCTCAAGAATGTGCAGACGACCAAGACGTGCTTGTTCGAGTGCTTCTTCGAGGATTTGACGCGTGATCCCGCCAATTTTCATATCCATTTGCAGAGCTGTAACACCTTCGTGAGTTCCAGCGACTTTGAAGTCCATATCTCCGAGATGATCTTCCATCCCTTGGATATCTGTCAAGATCGAGTAATTGTCGCCTTCCATGATCAAGCCCATCGCAATACCAGCGACAGGTGCTTTGAGTGGAACACCCGCATCCATCATGGCAAGGATCGAACCACAGATTGAAGCCTGTGATGAAGAACCGTTCGATTCAAGGACTTCCGACACGAGACGAATCGTGTACGGGAAATCGACTTCATTCGGAAGAACTGGTAAGAGTGCGCGTTCTCCAAGTGCCCCGTGACCGATTTCACGACGACCTGGTGCACGCATCGGACGTGCTTCCCCGACTGAGAATGGCGGGAAGTTATAGTGGTGCATGAAACGTTTCTCTTCCTTCAGACCAAGACCATCGATGATTTGAGCGTCAGCTGCAACACCGAGTGTCGCAACAGACAAGACTTGTGTCTGACCGCGAGTGAACAAACCTGAACCGTGTGCACGTGGTAAGAGACCGACTTCTGAATCAAGTGGACGGATCTCAGCAAGGCCACGACCATCTGGACGGACTTTGTCTTCCGTGATGAGACGACGGACTTCGTCTTTGACGAACTTGTTGAGAACGCCTGATACTTCTGCCAATTGTTCTGCTGTGACTGACTCGTCAGCTGCATACAACTCGATGTATTTTGCGATGACTTCGTTGATGGCAACGTCACGCGCTTGTTTTTCTTCGACTTGAACCGCTTGTGTGACTTCTGCCAATGCTTCTGCTTTCAGGCGATTGACGATTGTCTCATCGAAGCTTGATACCGTATATTCGAACTTCTCTTTACCGACTTGTGCGACGATTTCTTCTTGGAACGCGATCATTTCCTTGATGACATCGTGTCCAAGCAAGATCGCTTCAAGCATTGCTTGTTCCGATACTTCCTTCGCACCTGCTTCAACCATGTTGACGGCATGTTTTGTTCCGGCAACTTGAAGGTCGATGTCGCTGACTTCCATTTGCGCTGAAGTCGGGTTCACGACGAATTCTCCGTCGACGCGACCGATCGTCACGCCTGCGATTGGACCGTCGAATGGAATATCCGAGATCGAAAGCGCAATCGAAGCCCCGATCATCGCAGCGACTTCTGGTGAATTGTCAGTATCTGACGAAAGGACCGTCGTCGCCACTTGAACGTCGTGACGGAAACCATCCGGGAATAATGGACGGATCGGACGGTCGATCAGACGCGAAGTCAAGATCGCGCTCTCTCCAGGGCGTCCTTCACGTTTGAGGAATCCACCTGGGATTTTCCCTGCTGCATATAATTTTTCTTCATAGTTCACTGTTAATGGGAAGAAATCTAAGTCCTTCGGTTGTTTTGATGCAACGACCGTAGCAAGAACGGCTGTATCGCCGTAGCGAATCAATGCTGCTCCGTTCGCTTGTTTTGCTAATTGACCGATTTCAATCGTTAATGGACGTCCACCGAGTTCGGTCGAAAACGTCTGTTTTGTTTGTGACATGCACAAATCTCCTCTCACTGCTATCCGTTTTTTCATTCAAATCTAATTATGTAGGTTCTTGCGCAAAAAGTCCATGAATCGGCAAAAAAAAGAAACAGGAGACGATGCTCCTGCTTCCCTACCTCGTTCTCGTCGGGATTAGCGACGGAGACCAAGACGCTCGATCAACGAACGGTAACGTGCAACATCCTTGTTACGAAGGTATGTGAGCAAGTTACGGCGACGACCGACCATTTTCAAGAGACCACGACGTGAGTGGTGATCCTTTTTGTGTGTACGTAAGTGATCGTTCAAAGTTGTGATCTGTTCAGTTAAAACAGCAACTTGTACTTCCGGCGAACCAGTATCGCCTTGTTTCGTAGCATATGCTTCGATGATTTCGTTTTTACGTTCTTTTGTGAGTGCCATTGTCACTCCACCTCCATCTTATGAATGACCGTATTCCCGAGCATCGGATGGTGAGACCAGATGCCAAGTGAATCGGCTGTACGTGATCGTACTGACCTATCATAACGAACCCTGTCCGTACTGTCAAACGCTTAATCGTGTATTTGCCTCTTCGCGGTCACGCGCCAATTGTTCTTTCAATTGATCGATACCGTTGAAGGCTTTTTCATCGCGTAGATAAGCGATCCATTCAAGCGTCAATTCTTGACCATAAAGATCTTCATCAAAGTCAAGAAGATGTGTCTCGATACTGACCTCTCCCGTCTCATAGAACGTCGGGCGTCTTCCAACGTTCGTCATCGCTTTGAATCGACGACCGTCCGCTAAGCGAACGAATGTCGCATACACACCAAGTTTCGGTATGACGTAAGCGAATTCTGGACGCATGTTAGCTGTCGGGAAGCCAATTTGTCGACCGCGTGCGTCACCGTGAATGATCGTGCCTTTGATTTGGTAAGGTTCTCCAAGCAAACGTGCAGCCGGTTCGACTTCTCCTGCAGCAAGTAAACGACGAATCCGGGTTGAGCTGATTTTTTCTGCTTCTTCCTGAAATTCTGCTACAACGGTGTGCGTGAACGTGCTCCGACTATGAAAATCAAGCGTCGTCATTTTTCCGGCTCCGAAGCGACCGTAGGAATAATCAAATCCAGCGACGACGTGCTCTGCTCCAGACGCAATCAGATATTCATCGACGAAAGCTTGCGGTGACAATTCCGAAAAAGGAATCGTGAACTCAATGACGTAAACACGATCGACACCAAGGCGTTCGATTTTCTCTAATTTGCGTTCCAGCGGCGTGATGTAGCGGACCGGTTCATCCCCTTTACCAAGTACTTGTTTCGGATGTGGATCAAAGGTCATTACAGCCAAAGGCAGGCGACGAGCCTCCGCTTCTTTCCGTGCTGCTGCGATGACTTGCTGATGTCCGAGATGTACACCGTCAAAAAAGCCGAGCGCGATGACAGCAGGGTCTTTTTGAGGCTGTTCCGGATATGTCAAATGTATGATGTCCATGATGCTCTCTCCGATCTTAATCGATTTGTAGCATGACCTCGACGCGTGCTACCTGTTCTTCTGGAAGACGTCGATATAGTGCTAAAGGTACGTCTTCTTCATTATAGACAGTAAACAGCTCGAATTCGACTGGAATGCTTGTCAGCTTAGCTCCATTTAAGACACGCTGCGCTGTTGCTGCATCAACCGTCAATCGTGGCCATTTTTGAATGACGTGTTCGATCGGTAGGACGTGCTGCATTCGCTCTTCGACCGTCTCATACGATTCGAGTGTCTCAAGTGTGACGGTGTCCGTCTCAGCAATCGCACCAGAACCTGTCCGGCGTAAGTCGCTCATATGTGCGGCATAGCCGAGTCGTTCTCCGATTTCGACTGCTAGTGTCCGGATATACGTCCCTTTTCCACATGCGATATCGAGGCGGAAGCGACAAAGACCATCTTCGAACACAAGTTCCGATGTCCGTTCCAATCGATCGATACGGACGATCCGTGTCGGTCGCTCGACTTCAATCCCTTTTCGTGCATATTCGTATAATTTTTTCCCGTTCACTTTAACTGCTGAGTAGTAGGGTGGCGTCTGCTCGATCTCTCCTGTCAAGGCGCTCAGGATATCAGCGATTGCCGCTTCGGTAATACTTCCGGGTTCGACCGGCGTTTCACGAACCGTCTCTCCGTGTGCATCTTCCGTCGTCGTCGCGAAGCCGATCGTCACCTCCGCCGCGTAACGTTTTCCTTCATCCGTGATGAACCGAGCAAGCTTCGTCGCTCGACCGAGACAGATCGGTAAGACACCTGTTACTTCTGGGTCAAGCGTCCCTGTATGTCCGACCTTTTTCGTCTGAAACAAACGACGTAGACGAAAGACACAATCATGACTCGTCATGCCGGCTGGTTTATCTAGTGGTAATACTCCAATGGGTTCCACGTGATGTCCTCCTTGAAAAAAGGCAACCACACGCGTGGTTGCCTTAAGTGTTAATCTTTGTTCAAATTCCGAAGCAACTCATCAATGCGTGATCCGTATTCGACAGAAGAATCGACCTCGAACAATAGTTCCGGTGTTTTCCGTAGACGAATCCGCGATCCGATTTCCTTACGCATGAAGCCTTTTGATTTTTCAAGACCGATGCGCGCATCCTCACGTGCTTTTTCGTCACCGAGGACCGAATAGAAGATCGTCGCTTGTTGCAAGTCTCCTGTCACTTCGACACCTGTGACGGTAATCGGCTTGACGCGTGGATCCTTGACATCTTTGATGAGCAGTTGCGTAATTTCCTTACGCACCTGTTCGGCGACACGATTCGAGCGTAAACTCATGTTTGTTCCCTCCAGTTCGGAAGAATGGATTCCGTTCTGTTACTTCCGTTTGACTTCTTCCATGATGAACGCTTCGATGACATCATCAACTTTTACGTCATCATATTTTTCAATCTTAATACCACACTCGTAACCAGCAGCGACTTCTTTGACGTCATCTTTGAAGCGGCGAAGTGTATCGAGTTTTCCTTCGTAGATGACGATGCTATCACGAACGACACGGACACCTGCATCACGCGTCAACTTACCTTCCGTGACATATCCACCTGCGATCGTACCGACTTTCGATACTTTGATGACATCGCGGACTTCAGCTTGACCGATGATTTTCTCGACGAATTCAGGATCAAGGAGACCTTTCATCGCTTGCTCGATTTCTTCAATCGCATTGTAGATGATCCGGTGAAGACGAATTTCGACTTTCTCCTGATCTGCCATTGATTTTGCGTTACCATCCGGACGAACGTTGAATCCGATGATGATCGCATTTGCTGCCGAGGCGAGGATGACGTCACCTTCTGTGATCGCACCAACACCTGAGTGTACGATGTTAATTTTAACACCTTCGACATCAATTTTCTTCAATGAACCGGCTAAGGCTTCAACTGAACCTTGAACGTCACCTTTGATGATGATGTTGAGGTCCTTGACTTCGCCTTCTTTGATGCGGTCGAAGAGATCTTCTAAGCTAACTTTCGCTGAATCGCGACGTTGTGCTTCGATTTCACGTTGGTAACGTGCTTCACCGATTTGGCGTGCTTTTTTCTCATCTTCGAATGCGAAGAATTGATCGCCCGCTTTCGGGACATCGTTTAAACCTGTGATTTCGATTGGCGTCGATGGTCCGACTTCTTTGACACGACGACCGATATCGTTGACCATTGCCCGGATACGACCGAACGTGTGACCGACGACGATCGGGTCACCAACGCGAAGTGTTCCGTGTTGAACGAGAAGTGTAGCGACGGGACCGCGTCCTTTATCGAGTTTCGCCTCGATAACTGTTCCGCGACCGTTCATGTCTGGTGTTGATTTGTATTCTTGAACTTCTGAGACGAGAAGGATCATCTCGAGCAATTCGTCGATGCCGTCTCCTTTAAGAGCTGAAACCGGTACGAAGATTGTATCGCCGCCCCAGTCCTCTGCAACGAGTTCGAACTCTGTCAATTCTTGTTTGACACGGTCAGGGTTTGCGCCCTCTTTATCCATCTTGTTGACCGCGACGATGATTGGGACGCCAGCTGCTTTCGCGTGGCTGATTGCTTCTTCCGTCTGCGGCATGACACCGTCATCGGCTGCAACGACGATGATCGCGATATCCGTGACATCTGCTCCACGTGCACGCATCGTCGTGAACGCCGCGTGACCTGGTGTATCGAGGAACGTGATCTTCTTGCCGTCGATCTCAACTTGGTAAGCACCGATGTGCTGCGTGATCCCGCCGGCTTCGCCTGCAGTGACCTTCGTGTTACGGATCGAGTCGAGCAATGTCGTTTTACCGTGGTCGACGTGTCCCATGATCGTAACGACCGGTGGACGCTCAGACAATTCGTACTGGTCAAGGTTCAATTCGTATTGATCAAAGTCCGTCTCATCGACTTGGACTGTCTTTTCGACTTCAAAACCAAACTCTGTCGCGAGCAGTTCGACTGTCTCGTCATCAAGATCTTGGTTGATTGTCGCCATGACACCGAGACCCATCAATTTCATGATCAGTTCATTCGGCTTTTTCGCCATTTTTTCAGCGAGTTCACCGACTGTCAAGTTATCAGAGTATTGAACGACGTTTGCCATCGCCTCTTCTTGCGCCCGGCGAGCTGCTTTCCGTTGACTCGACTTCGAGTTCGGATCCGCTACTTCGAGTTTACGCGGTTCTGCTTTCTTTTGGTTCGGACGACGTTTGCCGCCACGGTTGTTACGGTTGCCGAATTCTGGGCGTCCGCCTTTGCTGTTACGTGATTGGTTACCTGCTGGTTTGTTTGTACTTCCTGGTCGGTTCGGTTTATTATCTGATTTCACTTGTTTTGGAGCCTCCGTCTTTTGAGCCCGATATTTTTCGGGATTAAATACTTGATCGAGTTGCTGTACTGTCTGTTCATCTAATACTGCCATATGATTCTTGACTGGTTTCTCCAGCTTTTCGAGCTGGGTGATGACCTGCTTACTTGTTACGTTTTGTTCCTTGGCGAATTCGTATACACGTTTACCCAAAGGATCCACCTCCAATTAGTCGTTCGAGAGGAGTTCAGTTAGCTTTTTCGCAAATCCGGCTTCATTGACTGACACGACAACACGCGCATCCTTTCCTAATGCTTGACCGAGAATCGTCCGGTCGGCGACTTCTAGGTAAGGAACCTGATAACTCGTACATTTATCTGTGACTTTCTTACGCGTGGCAGCCCCCGCATCTGCTGCTAAAAGAACAAGCTTCGCTTGTCCTCCTCGTACTTCTTTCAGTACGAGTTCTTCTCCCGTCGTCACTTTTCTAGCTCGATTCGCGAGACCGAGAAGGGATTCCCATTTACTCATTTGTACCTCCCGCGATTTCAAGCAATTCATCGTATAAGGCATCTGTCGTCTTGACCTTCAAATGATGATCAAGCGTCCGTTTTTTCTTCGCCGTCGCAATGACTGCCGCATCTTTTGATAAATAGGCACCCCGCCCATTCATCTTACCATTTAAATCGATGACGACCTCTTGTTCAGGTGTCCGGACGACACGAATTAATTCTTTTTTCGGTTTCATTTCTTGTGTGATGACACACTTACGTAATGGTACCTTTTTTTGCACGAATTATTCCTCGCCTTCGACTTGGACCGCTTCTACTGCCGGCTCTTCCGTTGCGAAGACATCTTCGAGATCCATCGCTTCCGCTTCAGACTCGCTCTTGATGTCGATTTTCCATCCTGTCAGTTTCGCTGCGAGACGCGCGTTTTGACCACGTTTCCCGATGGCAAGCGACAATTGGAAATCCGGAACGACGACGATTGTCGCTTTCGCTGGTTCATTGACATAGACCGCAACGACTTGAGCTGGGCTGAGTGCGTTCGCGACATATTCTTTCGGATCATCCGAGTAACGGACGATATCGATTTTTTCCCCGTTTAAATCATTGACGATGCGTTGAACACGCGCCCCTTTTTGTCCGACACATGCACCGACTGGATCGATGTCGTCCGCCGCGACTGCGATTTTTGAACGGTCGCCCGCTTCACGCGCAACAGACTTGACTTCGACTTCGCCACTTGAAATCTCTGGTACTTCGATTTCGAAGAGACGTTTTAAGAGACCTGGATGTGTCCGTGATACGAGAATCGACGCCCCTGATCCTTTGACCATTGGATCAACTTTCGTGACGTACACCTTGATGCGATCACGAATCCCGAAACGCTCATTCGGCATTTGTTCGTGTGTCGTCAAGACAGCTTCGATCCCTTCTAGGTTGACGTACAAGTTGCGTGCATCTTGACGCTCGACGATACCTGTCATGATCTCGTCTTCACGATCCGCGAAGTGATTGTAGATGCGTTCGCGTTCTGCTTCACGCATTTTTTGTGTGACGATCTGTTTCGCCGTTTGTGCTGCAACACGACCGAAGTCGCCTGGCGTCACTTCGACTTTATGGAAATCGCCGAGTTCATATGTCGGATCGATCTCGTGCGCTTCTTCAAGCGAAAGTTGCTCTTCTGGTTGTGTCAATCGTTCGACGACTTCCTTAAGCGCGAAGACACGGATGTCTCCTGTCTGCTGGTCGAATTCGACTTTTACAGCCTCCGATTCTTTTCCGAAGTTGCGTCGGTACGCTGAAATCAATGCCTGTTCGAGCGCATCGATGATGATGTTCTTGTCAATTTCCTTCTCTTTCGCGATTTGATTGATCGCCTCGAGTAACTGTGGTCCCATCGTTCTCTTCCTTTCCGTCAGAACATTACCGCAAGTCGCGCAAGTGAAATCTTGTCGACCGGTATCTCAATTTTCAATTTTCTTGTTTTGACACGCACTTCGATTTCAAGCATCTCAGGTGTGTACGCGAGCAACGTTCCTTCGAATTCAACTGCATTCTTTACTGGATCGTGCGTTTTAATGTACACATGTTTCCCAATCGCCTTTTCGAAATCCTCGTCTTTCTTCAGTGGACGTTCCGCTCCTGGACTAGCGACGTCGAGGTAATACGGCTCGTCAATCGGATCATTGTCATTCAATGCTTCCGATAGCTGTTCATTGATTTTGACGCAGTCTTCAAGATCCACGCCACCCTCTTTGTCGATGGAGACACGTAGGAACCAATCCGCCCCTTCTTTGACGAATTCAACGTCGACTAGCTCCATCCCCTCTCGTTCGACGATTGGTTTTGCGAGCGCTTCGACCTTTTCCGTTACGTTCGTCATCTTCATCCTCCTTCAAAAAACAAACAAGAAAGGAGCAGGTCCCCCTACTCCTTCCAAGTCGTAGTATAAAAAACATTTCCTCACTCAATATAGCATAGGAAAGCGCTCAAAGCAAGTGTTCCTAAGGGCTTACAAGTCGAACAAGGAGAGCTGATTCTCGTCTGGTAACCCTTCGAGACAGCCTAGGTTATCGAGCGTCTCGATGATCGATTTCGACAATTTGGCGCGTTTTTGGAGGTCTTCCTTCGAGAGGAATTCGCCGCCTTTACGTGCTTCGACGATTTGCTTCGCAGCATTCGTCCCGAGACCTGTCACGGCATTAAACGGTGGTAACAACGTATCCCCATCAATGAGGAATTCCGTTGCACTTGAGCGATAGAGATCGACTTTTTGGAACGTAAAGCCGCGTTCGATCATCTCAAGCGCGATTTCAAGAACCGTGTACAATCCCTTATCCTTCGCTGTCGCTTCGAAACCTTTGTCCTTGATGTCTTGCAAGACTTTCCGAACGGCAGCAGATCCCTTATTCATCGCGCCGATATCAAAGTCACCCGCACGTACCGTAAAGTACGAAGCGTAGTAATACATCGGATGATGGACTTTATAATAGGCAATCCGAACAGCCATCAAGACGTAGGCAGCAGCATGGGCTTTTGGGAACATGTACTTGATTTTTTTACAAGAATCGATATACCAAAGCGGTACATCGTTCTCGATCATCGCCTCTTCCATGTCAATCGAGAGTCCTTTCCCTTTTCGGACCGACTCCATGATTTTAAAGGCAAGCGACGGTTCAAGACCGGCGTAGATCAAGTAGACCATGATGTCATCTCGACAACCGATGACGTCTTTTAGTTCACATGTTCCGTTGTAAATCAATTCGCTGGCGTTTCCGAGCCAGACATCCGTTCCGTGCGAGAGTCCTGAAATCTGGACGAGTTCCGAGAACGTCGTCGGTTTCGTCTCTTCTAACATTTGGCGGACGAACTTCGTTCCAAACTCCGGAATACCGAGCGTTCCTGTTTTCGAATCAATCTGTTCCGGCGTCACACCGATCGATTCCGTCGAACTGAAGATTTTCATGACTTCTGGGTCATCGACAGGAATCGTCTTTGGATCTCGTCCTGATAAATCCTGTAGCATCCGGATCATCGTCGGATCATCGTGACCGAGGATATCGAGTTTGAGTAAGTTATCGTGAATCGAGTGGAAGTCGAAGTGTGTCGTCTTCCATTCAGAACCCATATCGTCTGCCGGATACTGAATCGGACTAATATCGTAAATATCCATATAGTCCGGTACGACGATGATCCCACCCGGGTGTTGTCCGGTCGTCCGTTTGACACCGGTGACACCACTGACGAGACGATCGACTTCCGCATTCCGATACGTCAACTCATTCTCCGACTGATACCCTTTGACGTAGCCATACGCTGTCTTCTCAGCGATCGTACCAATCGTTCCGGCACGGTAGACGTAATCGTCACCGAACAGGACTTTCGTATAGGCGTGTGCTTGTGGCTGGTATTCTCCACTGAAGTTCAAATCGATATCCGGTACTTTATCCCCTTTAAATCCGAGGAACGTCTCGAACGGAATATCATGACCATCCTTAAACAATGGGACATCACATTTCGAACAAGACTTATCCGGTAAATCGAATCCCGAACCGACAGACCCGTCATCGAAGAACTCCGATTCCTTACAATTCGGACAGACGTAATGCGGTGGCAATGGATTGACTTCCGTGATTTCGGTCATCGTCGCAACGAGACTTGATCCGACCGATCCTCGTGAACCGACCAAATAGCCGTCGTCAAGCGACTTTTTAACGAGTTTATGGGAAATCAGATAGATGACGGCGAATCCGTGACCAATGATCGACTTCAACTCTTTTTCGAGTCGGGCTTCGACGATTTCCGGTAACGTGTCGCCATAAATCCGGTGCGCCATATCGTACGACAAGTTCCGAACTTCTTCATCCGCTCCTTCGATCTTCGGTGTATAGAGATCTTTTGGAATGATATCGATGTTCTCGAATTGTTCCGCGACGGCTTGACTGTTCGTGATGACGAGACGTTCCGACACATCCGGTCCGAGAAACTTGAAGTCGTCCATCATTTCCTTCGTCGTCCGGAAGTGTGCCGGTGGCAGTTGCTTTCGCATGTTCAGCATGTTCGCTCCACCTTGCGTCCGAATCAAAATTTCTCGGTACGTGGCGTCATGTTGATCGAGGTAATGCACATTCCCTGTCGCGACTGGTAAGATATCATGTTCTTCCGCGACACGGATGATCTTTTTAATCAGTTCGCGCAGTTCGAGTTCATTCTGAACGATTTCCCGTTCGATCAAATGACCATACATCGCGGGTGGCTGAATTTCGATGAAATCATAGAACTGCATCACTTTTGCTAAATCTTCGTCCGACTTGTTCAAGGCAGCATCAAACACTTCGCCATTATCACATGCTGATCCGATGATCAATCCATCCCGATGCGCGACGAGTTGCGAGCGTGGTGTGCGGACGACACGGTGCACGTGTTTCGTATGAGCAATCGAAATCAATTGATATAGGTTCTTCAGGCCCGTCCGGTTCTTCGCATAGACCGTCGCATGGTATGGTCGTGCCCGCGAGATATCTTTCCCCATCTCCCGGTTGAGCGAGGCGTGTGTCTTCATGTCGAACATCTCATCCGCCATTTGCAGCAATTTGACCATCAAGTAGCCTGTCGCTTCCGCGTCATAGATGGCGCGGTGATGCTGCGTCAATTCGATGTCAAATCGTTTCGCGAGTGTGTTCAATCGGTGGTTTTTTAGCGTCGGCATCAAAACACGGGCTAGCTCAAGCGTATCAATGACCGGCAAGACCGATTCATCGTGTCCACCGGAACGGAGTGTCGCATTCAAGAATCCGATATCGAATGAGGCATTATGGGCAACGAGAATCGAGTCGCCGACCCAGTCCATGAATTCCTTGACGACTTGTTCCGGGTCTGGTTTTCCGCGGACCATATCATCGGTGATCCCTGTCAAATCAATCGTCGTCGCCGACAACAGATGCTTCGGATCCGCGAATGCTTCGAACTTATCGATGATATCACCGTCGTGGATCTTGACGGCTGCAAGTTCGATGATTTTATTGTACATCGCGGATAAACCAGTCGTCTCGACGTCAAAGACAACGAATGTCGCGTCATCTAAGTTACGCTCCACCGGATGATAGGCGACTTGTACCCCGTCATCGACGACGTTCGCTTCGATTCCGTAGAGTACTTTTATATCGTTTTTCTTTCCGGCATAGTAGGCATCCGGGAAACTTTGGGCACCTGCGTGATCCGTGATCGCAACAGCAGGATGTCCCCATTTTGCCGCCCGTTCAACGTATTTCGTCACGTTCATGACAGCGTCCATCTGGCTCATTTGCGAGTGCGCATGTAGCTCAACACGTTTCTCGCCTGCCCAAGGGTCAGCCGGTGCTTCCATCTTCACTTCTGACAGTTGGGCAATCATCATACAAAGATCGCGCAGGAACGTATCGAACTCAACGCGACCTGCCGCTTGAATCCACATCCCTTTTTTGATGGCAGAGAGAATCTTGACGTCTGTTTCGTCACGCGCAAACATCTTGACGACAAGGGAGTCCGTATAATCCGTCATCTTGAACGTAAAGATTGTCTTTCCGCTTCGTAATTCACGACTTTCAGCTGAGAAGACGAGACCTCGGATCGCAATCCGTCGTTCCTCATCTTGGATCGTCTTGATTGGGACAATCTCATCTTGAATCGGTTTCCCGATTCGGATCTCGACTGGTCCTTCATCGTCATCCCGCGATTGTTCCCGTTTGAATTGCAACTCGAGCATCCGCTTTGCTTCTTCCATGTCTTCCTGTTTCACCTGATTGCGCAACGCTTCTTGTTTCGATTCGTTGATTTGAACAATCGGCTCACAGTTGAATTTCGGGAATCCGTAAGCACTGTAGAGTAACTGCAATTCCCCACATAAGCTACTTTTTAAGAATCCTGCTTCCGGTTCACTCCGGACCGGAATGAATAATTTCTGTTCTTTGAACTCCGGTAAGACACGTCCCAGTTGTGTCCGCATCGCCGATGAGACGTCTGCGAGATCTTGCACGACATATGGCCAGTAATCATGATACAGGCGTTCGTCTGGTCGACCATCCGCATATAGGATGACTTTGACTTCGGCGAATTGCTGGTACCGACTTATCAAACGACTCGTAAAGAGTTGATAGACGTTTTGGGGCAAAACGTGTGGCAATCGGATTTCAAATGTCCAGGTTGCTTTTGCTTTATTGACGCGAAGCTTCTCAAGAACTGCTTCGTTAAAGTATTCTTCAATGATACCGTTCGGTAGTTCCAAGTCACTCAGCAACAGTGACATGCGTTGTTGTGTATCCACTCGCAATTGTGCTGTCTGATCGCTTCACACCGTGACAGCAGCTCCTCCTCCTCTTGCGGATTGCCCAAGGGGCGAATGGGTGTGAGACAAGAAAACAGTCACTTTATGAAAAGTGACCGTCTCCATTCTTTATTCTAAACCTTCATAGAGTGAACGAACAGCCTCAACGACTTGTTCTTGTCCAATTTCTTCTGCATCGCCACCACGACGGGCTTTTAATTCGACGATTCCTTCTGTCGCTTTTTTGCCGACGTTCAAACGAACCGGTAGACCGATCAAATCCGCATCGGCGAATTTGACGCCTGCTCGTTCTTTTCGGTCGTCAAGCAAGACACTGAAACCTGCAGCTGTCAACTCCCGGTATAGTGTTTCTCCGAGTTCGAGTTGTTCTGCATTTTTACCATTGACGACGATCAAATGGACATCGTATGGTGCGATCGCTTTTGGCCAAATGATTCCGCGCTCATCATAATGTTGTTCGACGACTGCCGACAATGTCCGCGAGACACCGATGCCGTAACATCCCATGATGAGTGGTTGTGCTTTACCGCCTTCATCGAGGAACGTCGCTCCCATTCCTTCAGAGTAACGTGTTCCGAGTTTAAAGACTTGACCGACTTCGATGCCACGTGCGAATTTAACGTTTCCGTTGCCGTCTGGTGACGCGTCACCTTCTTCGACGAAACGTAAATCCGTGTATTCCGCTTCGAAATCACGGCTTGGGTCAACATGGATGTAGTGCGTTTCTGCTTTGTTTGCACCACAGATAGCGTTCGTCAAGGCACGTACCGCGTAATCGGCGACGATCTTCATGTCTGCCCCGATCGGTCCGAGTGTTCCAGGCGTTGAATGAAGCGCTGCTTCAATCTCTTCGTCGCTCGCCATCGTGATGTCGAGTGCTCCCAGATAGTTTTTCAATTTGATATCGTTGACTTCGTGATCGCCCCGGACGAGAGCCATGACAAGTCCTTGTTCCGTTTTGAAGATGACAGTTTTGATCGATTCGTTTGCTGGTAAATTCAAATGTGCGCTGACCGCTTCGATTGTCTTCGCATCTGCCGTATGCACTTCTTCCAGTGCTTCTGGTGCTTTGTCTTGCTTCGGATAGGCATCGATCGACTCTGCCATTTCTAAGTTCGCTGCATAATCCGATTGGTCCGAGTAGACGATCGTATCTTCACCGATTGCTGCTAACGCATGGAACTCATGTGTTCCACTACCACCGATCGCACCGGAGTCAGCGACGACTGGACGGAACTCAAGACCCACACGTGTGAAGATCCGCGAATACGTATCAAACATGTTTTGATACTCTTCGTCTAAGCTCTCTTGTGAAGAATGGAACGAATAAGCGTCCTTCATGATGAACTCACGACCACGTAATAAACCGAAACGTGGACGACGTTCGTCACGGTACTTCATTTGAATCTGGAAGAGATTGACCGGTAACTTTTTGTACGAGTTCAATTCATCACGAACGATTGAAGTGATCAGTTCCTCGTGCGTCGCTCCGAGCGCGAATCGGCGATCATGACGATCCGTCAAGCGCATTAATTCAGGTCCATAGATATCCCAGCGTCCTGTTTCTTCCCATAGTTCAGCTGGTTGAATTGCTGGCATCAGTAATTCTTGCGCACCCGCTGCCTCTAATTCCTCGCGAATGATTGTCTCGATGTTTGCGAGAACCCGTTTTGCGAGTGGGAGATACGAATAGATCCCAGCGGCATTTTGACGCATGAATCCTGCACGAAGCAAGAGTTGGTGACTGATGGCTTCTGCATCAGATGGTACTTCACGCAACGTTGGCATGAATAGTTTTGATTGTTTCATAATGAGTCACGAACTCCTTTGACTGAGTGATTAATTAAAAGAATTTTTGAATGTCGTTCCAAGTAACGACGAGCATGAGTAGCATCAAAAGCGCAAAACCGACGAAGTGAACCAATCCTTCTTTTTGAGGATCAACTGGTTTTCCGCGTAAGGCTTCAAGGAAGAGGAATAACAAGCGTCCTCCGTCAAGTGCTGGAAGTGGCAATAAGTTGAAGACGGCTAAGTTAACGGACAACAATGCCGTCCATGTCAAGAGCATCGAGAACCCACTATCTGCGACCTGATCCGTCATCTTGACGATCCCGACTGGTCCTGATAACTGATCGACGCCAACGACACCGGTCACGAGATCTCCAACCGCTCCGACGATGAGCGTCGACATGCGCCATGTTTCTGAAACGCCCGTTTGTAGTGCTGTTCCGAATGATTTTTCTGTCTCATTCGTAACACCGATGATGCCGACCTTCTGTTCTCCTTGCTGTTGCACTTTTGGCGTGATCTCAGTTGTCGTCTCTTTCCCATCACGCTCATATTTTACTTCTGTCGCTTTACCAGCACGATCTTGGAATCCAGCACGTAAATCCGTCCATTTGGCTGTATCCTGTCCGTTGACTGAGATAATCCGGTCACCTTCAACAAGTCCTGCTTGATCGGCAGGTGAACCTTTTTGTACTGTTCCGATGACGCTTTCCCCTGTCGGAGAACCATTATATAAGGCAAGACCGAATAAAATGACGAACGCGAGGACAAAGTTCATGAACGGTCCTGCAGCAATCGCAAGGACGCGTTTCCAAACGGATTTCGAACCAAATGTGCGATCATACGGCGCAATTTGTGTCCGTGTCTGACCTTCGACAAGAAATGCTGTCGGGGAGACAGGGTATCGGACCGAGGTCTCATCCTGTAACCCAACGAGTTCGAGTTGACGCAACAAGTCAATCCGCTCGACAGTAACGACTTGGTCGACTTGTGGCTGATCTGCATCGAAATAAATCGTCTCGATGACACCGTCTTTTAACTGTAATCCGACGGTTTGACCTGATTTGATCTCAACGAGTTCAGGTTCTTCACCCGCCATCTTGACATAACCGCCAATCGGCAACAGGCGCACCGTATACAACGTCTCATTTTTAAACACTGAAAAGATCTTCGGTCCAAATCCAATCGCGAATTCCCGACAGAGAATACCTGCCCTCTTCGCCATTACGAGATGACCCCATTCATGGACGGCGACGAGTACACCGAACATCAGTACGATTGAAATAAAGGTCGTCATTACTTATCCCATCCTTAGTTAGCGAATGTAAGAGACGATACGAACTCACGCGCCCATCGATCGGCTTCAAGGATTTGATCCAAGGAAGGCTCGTCGATAAGGGTGTGAGCTTGAAGCGCCGCCTCAACGCTCGCTTCGATTTCTAAAAAGCGAATGTCCCCTTTTAAAAAACGGTCCACTGCTTGTTCGTTCGCAGCATTGAGTACTGATGGCATCGATCCACCGGCTTGACCCGCTTCAAAAGCAAGTCGTAACAACGGATAACGATCAAATGATGCATCAGCAAAGTGTAAGCGTCCGATTTCCTTTAAGTTTAACCGTTCTCCCCCTTGGATTTCAAGGCGGGACGGATATGTAAGAGCGTACTGAATCGGCTCCCGCATGTCGGGCATACCAAGCTGCGCCATGACGGCACCATCGTTGAACTCAACCATCGAGTGGATGATCGATTCACGATGAATGACGACATCGATATCCGCATAGTCGACATCAAATAACCAGTGCGCTTCAATAACTTCGAACCCTTTGTTCATCATCGTCGCCGAATCAATCGTGATTTTTGCTCCCATCGACCAGTTCGGATGCGCCAGTGCTTGTTCGACCGTCACGTCTGCCAGTTCTTCCCGTGATTGATCACGGAAGCTTCCGCCTGATGCCGTTAAGATGATTTGACGCACATCCTCTCGCCGCTCCCCGTTCAAGCATTGGAAAATCGCCGCATGTTCACTATCAACGGGTAAAATCGTCACGTTTTTTTCGCGCGCGAGCTTCATGACAAGGTGCCCTGCCGTGACGAGTGTTTCTTTGTTCGCAAGACCAATCGTTTTACCCGCCTCGATCGCGGCAAGCGTCGGACGTAAGCCGACAGCTCCTACGACCGCTGTAATGACTGTATCGACTTCAGGATTCGTCACGACATCAAGCAATCCTTCTTCACCGATGACGATCGTCGGCTGATAACTCAACTGCTGCTCGAGTTCTTGACGTGTTGTCTCATCTTGAACTCCGACAAGCATCGGTTGCAAACGATTCAACCACGGTACGGCGACCGTCGTGTTGCGACCAAATGCAAAACTCGTCAATTCAAAAAGATCTGGATTAGCCGCAATGACATCAAGCGTCTGCGTACCAATCGATCCCGTTCCACCGATGATACTGATTTTCTTCATAATGAAGCGCCTCCTCAAGCAAAGATATCGAGTACGACGAGGACCGTAAAGACGATCATCATGCTGTCGAACCGATCTAGAATACCACCATGGCCCGGTAGTAACGTTCCAGAATCCTTCACACCATAATGGCGTTTGTAAGCGGACTGGACCAAGTCACCAAGTTGCCCAACGACGGCAACGATGATGGCAAGGACAATGACTTTCCCAAAACCGACTGTCGGTTCGATACTTTCAAACACGACACCGAGTAAGATGGCAAGTAGCACGCCACCGACTGCCCCTTCAATCGTTTTGTTCGGGCTGATTGACGGCCACAGTTTATTCTTACCAAATCGTTTCCCGACGAAGTACGCCCCTGAATCCGTAAACCAGATTAAGAGAATGATCAAGAGCGACCACGTTAATCCATGTTCGAGTAAGCGGATGTAGGCGAACGATGCAAAACCGACACCAACATAAACCGCAGTCAGCAGTAAAAAGGCGACATCATCGAACGTAAAGACATTTTTCGAAAACACGTTCCAAAAGAGACCGATCAATAAAATGATCATTGCCCAAGCGATTGGTGAAAGTCCGATTGGGAGTGTCCGTTCGACTGCCTCTTCATAGATACCGACGAATGGTAATAACGTACCGATCCCGAATAAAATCCGTGGAATGCGCGAGCCGCTCCATTGTCGCATCCGGACGAGCTCGGTATAACCGAGAATCGTTAGTACTGCCATAAACGCTAAAAAGGGAAGTCCACCGATGTACAAAAGCGCCAAAAAGATGGCGCCTGCCCATATCCCTGTGATAATCCGAGTTTTCATAAGCTAGTTCCTCATTTAATCAGACGCCGCCAAATCGGCGTGTCCGTTGATTGTAATCTTCAATTGCTGCCAAGAAAGCATCCCGACGAAACTCTGGCCACAAGACATCTGTAAAATAAAACTCTGCGTACGCCGCTTGCCAAAGTAAGAAGTTCGATAACCGTTGTTCGCCACTCGTTCGAATCACGAAATCGACATCGGTTACGGATCCTGTCATTAGCTCGCGCTCGATCGTCTCCGGTGTAATCGCATCCGGTGACAATGTTCCTGCCTGAACCTGTGCGCCCAGTTTTTGCATGACTTGCACGAGTTCATCGCGTCCTCCATAATTCAGAGCGAAAATCAGACGAAGTCCTGTATTGTGTTGCGTATCCAGTTTCGCTTGTTCGACCGCCTCACGCGTGAAATGAGGGAGGCGAGATACTTCACCTGCTACCTCGACCTTAACATTTTGGGCATCGAGTTCTTTCAAATCTGATTCTAAAAACTGAGCTGGGAGCTTCATCAAAAAATTAACTTCTTCTTCTGGACGCGTCCAGTTTTCAGTTGAAAAGGCATATAGTGTCAAGCTTCTGATACCAAGCTCATTTGCAACTCGAACGACTTCTCGAATCGATTTCATCCCTTCACGATGTCCCATAATTCGCGGAAGCCCACGTTTTTTTGCCCATCGTCCATTTCCATCCATGATGATCGCAACATGTTCTGGCACCCGTTCATAGGTTTCGGTTTCTTTCGTCTGATTCAACCATTGAAACATTCGCACTTCCTCCTCTCTCAATTATGAAGAAAGGGACTCTTCGTGTGACAAAGAGTCCCCCACATGACGATCCGTCGCGTCATACTTCCATGATTTCTTGTTCTTTTTCCGTTGCCGTTTGATCAAGTTGTTTGACGAACTTGTCTGTCAACGTCTGAACATCTTCTGTATAACCACGTAGATCATCTTCTGTCAATGCACCATCTTTTTCTTGTTTCTTCAACTGTTCGTTCGTGTCACGACGAATGTTACGGAGGGCAACCTTGCCTTCTTCCGTATACTTCTTGACGAGTTTAACCAGTTCCTTCCGACGCTCTTCCGTTAATGGTGGAATCGCAAGACGGATGACCGTACCATCAGATGATGGTGCAAGACCAAGATCAGCACGTTGAATCGCTTTTTCAATCTCACTCACCATTGACTTATCCCAAGGAGTGATCAAGATTAGGCGTGCCTCTGGTGTGTTGACATTCGCTACTTGATTCAGCGGTGTTGGTGAACCATAGTATTCGACTTGAACGGGATCCAAAATCGCAACGTTCGCACGACCTGCACGGAGTGTCGCAAGTTCCTTCTTAAGTGAAAGATGTGCTTTTTCCATCCGTTCTTCGGCTTGTTTTAAGATTTCTTTTGACATATTAGTTCCCCCTTACGATTGTCCCGATTTCGTCACCGATGACGACACGTTTGATGTTACCTTCTTCCATCAACGAGAAGACGATGAGCGGGATGTCATTGTCCATACAAAGTGATGTAGCTGTAGAATCCATGACTTGGAGTCCATCTTTTAAGACATCCAAGTAAGAGAGCGTCTCGAATTTTTTCGCTTCTGGATCAACGTTCGGATCCGCTGAGTACACACCATCGACATTGTTTTTCGCCATCAAGATGACTTCTGCTTCGATTTCTGCTGCACGAAGAGCAGCCGTTGTGTCAGTTGAGAAATAAGGATTTCCGGTACCTGCTGCAAAAATAACAACTCGTCCTTTTTCAAGATGACGCATTGCACGGCGACGAATATATGGTTCTGCTACTTGGCGCATCTCGATCGATGTTTGAACACGTGTTTCAACACCTACATCTTCTAAACTGTCTTGAAGCGCAAGCGAGTTCATGACTGTCGCTAGCATCCCCATATAATCGGCATTGGCCCGGTCCATCCCAAGTTCTGCACCTGTTTTACCACGCCAAATATTTCCAGCTCCGACAACGACCGCTACTTCAACATTTAATTCAATCAATTCGCGAATCTGTTCCGAGATGGATTTGACGATGACAGGATTAATCCCAAACCCTTGATCTCCTGCGAGCGCTTCTCCGCTCAATTTTAACACAATCCGGTTATATTTCGGTTGCATGACTATGTCCCCCTTGCTAAATTCCGTAAAAAAGGAACACGAACCACTTCCACACGAAAGTGGATTGAAGCATACGTGTTCCTTCTCTTGTCATCAGGATGATCCCGATTCTTATTTTTTAAGTTGGTTCATAACTTCTTCAGCGAAGTTCTCTTCGCGTTTTTCCATACCTTCTCCAACTTCGAAGCGTACGAATGACACGACTTTACCGCCTTTAGATTCTACATATTTACCAACTTTGAAGTCTGGATCCTTAACGAACGTTTGATCGACGAGGCAGATTTCCTCGAAGAACTTGTTCATACGACCAACGATCATTTTTTCAACGATGTTAGCTGGTTTTCCTTCGTTCAATGCTTGCTCAGTGAGGACTTTTTCTTCACGTGCTTTTTCTTCTTCTGTGACAGAAGTACGGTCAACGTAAAGTGGACGTGCTGCTGCGATGTGCATTGCAACGTCTTTTGCAACTGTTTCGTCTGTTGTACCTTCGATAACGACGACTGAACCGATGCGGCCACCCATGTGGAGGTAAGAACCGAAGACTGCATCATCTGCTTTTGTGAAGAGCGCTACGCGACGGAGTGAGATTTTCTCTCCGATTGTTGAAGCTTCTTCTGAGATGTATGTGTCGATTGTTTTGCCTGCTTCGTATTCAGAAGCAAGAGCAGCTTCTGCTGTCTCAGAACCGTTACGGAGAACAGCGTCTGCGATGTTTTGAACGAGTGTTTGGAAACGTTCGTTTTTCGCAACGAAGTCTGTTTCTGAGTTGATTTCAACGAGTGCCGCTTTGTTGCCGTCAACTGCAACTGCAGTCAACCCTTCAGCTGCGATACGATCGCCTTTTGCTGCTGCTTTAGCGATCCCTTTTTCACGCAAGAAATCTACTGCTGCGTTCATGTCACCGTCAGTTTCAACGAGTGCTTTTTTGCAGTCGAGCATACCTGCACCTGTTTTTTCACGAAGTTCTTTAACCATTGCTGCTGTAATAGCCATTCGATATTCCTCCTTATAACATCCTTAGTTTCAAAAAAAAGGTGATAAAAGGTCGATTCCCTTTATCACCTGGCATCACGAATTACTCAGCGTCTGCTACTACTTCTTCAGTAGTTTCAGGTGCTACGTTATCTTCGCCTTGTTTAACTTCGAGGATTGCGTCAGCCATTTTACCAGTGAGCAATTTGACTGCACGGATCGCATCGTCGTTCGCTGGGATGACGTAGTCGATTTCGTCTGGATCACAGTTCGTATCAACAATCGCAACGATTGGGATGTTGAGTTTGTGTGCTTCTGCAATCGCGATACGCTCTTTGCGTGGGTCAACGATGAAGAGTGCATCCGGAACGCCTGGCATATCTTTGATACCGCCGAGGAATTTCTCAAGACGAGTCATTTCTTTTTTAAGAATGATGACTTCTTTTTTAGGAAGAACTTCGAATGTACCGTTCTCTTCCATTTTTTCGAGTTGTTTCAAACGGTTGATACGTTTTTTGATTGTAGAGAAGTTCGTGAGAGTTCCACCCAACCAACGTTCGTTGATGAAGTATTGACCTGCACGGATCGCTTCTTCTTTCACAGTGTCTTGAGCTTGTTTTTTCGTACCAACGAAAAGAACGTTTCCGCCTTCAGACGCTACTTCACGGATGAAGTTGTATGCTTCGTCTACTTTTTTGACCGTTTTTTGAAGGTCGATGATGTAGATTCCGTTCCGTTCTGTGAAGATGTATTTCGCCATTTTTGGGTTCCAACGGCGTGTTTGGTGACCGAAGTGTACACCAGCTTCTAACAATTGTTTCATCGAGATTACTGCCATGATGAATTCCTCCTTTTGGGTTTTGGATGTCCTCCGCGATGATCGTCTGTCCAGCTAACCTATTAAAGGCACCGCAGCTGGCGATACATGCGTGCGTAATTAACACCGTAGACTAATATAGCATAAAGATTAACGAGGAGCAACCTTCGTTTGACGAGAAAGTTTAGCAATTAAAGCGACCTCACCCGTTCCCCGGTTCAAAGAACGAGCGAGTGTCTCAAGATCTGTTCCTTCGCGTAAAGCCTGCTCCACATCTGTTAAGACCTGTTCTTCGTTCTGTACTTCAGAAGGAACTGGTGTTTCAATATATGATTCAGCTCGTTCATTTTGTACAACATTTTCCTCAGGTAAAACTGATTCTATTGATGGATTCTGATATGTTTCATTTATAGGATTAGATGATACCTCAGATTTTACGTTCTGCTCGGTCATTTCATTTACTTGCTCCATAAAGCTTAATAAAACTTGCTCTGTTTCGCTTTTTTCAAGCTCTAAACGGGATATACGATCTTTTAAATCCGCTTGCTGACGAAACAGCACAAGTAGTGCGTAGCATATAAGAGCTGCTAAGAGTATATACACGACTGTCATGATTGATTTCCTTTCACATTGCGACACGATCTGCTAAGTAGGCACTTCCCAATGCATTTTTTAATTTACGGAGAGCCTTAGAGTGGATTTGAGAAATTCGAGATGTTGACAATTCAAGGATTTCGCCAATCTCAGTCAATGTTAATTCTTCATAGTAGAACAAGGAAACGACGAGTTGTTCTTTTTCTGACAGCTCTTTCACTTCCTCTGCTAATTTAGCAATCAACTCACGCATTAATAACATGTCTTCCGGAGTCGCAGTATCAGGGTCTAGATAGGAAACGGTCATTGCTTTCCCTTCATCTTGTAAAGTGACGGCTTCGTCAATCGATAATACATTTGCAAAATAACTTTCAGCTAACGCACTCTTCACTTCATCTGTAGACATTTCTACAATCGAAGATACTTCTTCAATCGTCGGAGTTCTTTGAAGAGATTGCTCTAGTATTTCAACAGCTGCTTCGACCCGCTTTGCTTTTTCTCGTAAAGAACGTGGTAACCAATCGATTTTTCGCAATCCATCTAAAATTGCTCCTCGAATCCGAAAGGCGGCATACGTGTCGAATTTATTATTATGATTTTGATCGAATTTTTGAAGAGCATCGTACAATCCCATCATCCCTAAACTTTTCAATTCATCCCGATCGACACTTTTAGGTAATGTTGCACTTAGTCGTTGAACATGATACTGAACGAGAGGCTCGTAATTCAAAAGTAATTCATCTGCTACCGTGATATCACGTGTCGATAGCCATCGATCCCAAAGTTGTTGTAATTCCTCACGCATGACCATTCCTCCTCTATATTTCCAACGTCCCGACATTTACTGTCCGGATAACGAGACGTCCTGACTTTGAGTGGAACTCGATCGTCCGCCCATTCGTGCCACCTACATCTTCTGCAACGAGTGGGATTCCTGTCTTTTGTAACATATCTTTGACGGACGCAATGTTTCGTTCTCCAATCCGCATCGATTCATGTTCGTATTTGAATTGGAACATCTGTGCACCACCAGCAATCTTAGCACGTAAGCGTAATGCACCATTTGCTCGTAAGCGTTTTACGATTTCTAAAATAGCAGTATCTGCAAACTTACCGATTTCTGCCTCGCGATTACGACTAATGGCCGAATCTGGCAACATCACATGTGCCATGCTTGATAACCCTCGCTCTTGATCATAGATGACGACCCCAACGCAAGAACCAAGACCAGCAGTGCGAAGAATGACAGGCTGTTTGCTGATTGCGTATTCTGCAATTCCAATACGTATGAGTTCATCCATCAATGTCCACACCCAATCGCTGAAAAACTGTCTGAAACGCATTTGCTTCTGGAAGGAGAAGCAAGTGTCCAGTCAATTCATTCCCGGCACTAGAAAGATGAGTGTCGATATACAAAGCCATATTTCCCGGTGTTGAAGATTCAAGCAATGCCACCTCGAGAAGTGCGCCAACCATATCAAATGCAGAAGCAGGAACACTGACTTGGAGGGACAAATCCAACCAATCTGAAATCGATCGTGCATATGCCCCAATTAGTATATTCCCGATTTCCTCCCAGGCAGAAACCCCCATTTCATGAGAATCAGAGAAGAATTGGAATTCAGATTTCATTAGCTGTCCAATTAATTTTTCTGCATCATGGAGTGGCATCAAAAAAAGCAAGGTCGCTCGAACATCACCTGAGAACCGTAACAATGCGCCAGCCGTGTAAGCTTCTGCACCGCCCACACGATCTATGATCGTTGTAAACGATTCTAATTCGGCAGAAGGCACTTCGATTTCAATTGGTTTCCCTAAAAGTGTAGACAATGCTGTAGCAGCATGACCTGCTCCGATATTTCCAATTTCTCTGAAAATATCTTTTTGATCTGAATTAAGCATGAACGATATCCTCAAATAATCGATTTGGTTCGATTAAAGAAAACAGTTGGTCTTCTCCTTTTGCGACTGCCGTTAGGTAAGATGCATCTTCCTGTTTTTGTTCGCCCAAAGGCTCGATTCTAACTTCAGAAGATTCTACGACTTCATTCGCTCGATCAACGATGAATCCAGCGTCTCCGTGCTCAAGTGTTGCAATGATGATCCGTGTTTCTTCTGTTTCTTCGATTACGTCAAAACCTAAACGTGAACGTAAATCAATCACAGGTGTTACGACTCCACGCAAATTAATTACACCTTTAACGTAAGAAGCAGCATTTGGAATTCGTGTGATGGGAATGAGACGTTCAATTGAACGAACAGATTGTACGTCAATCCCATATGAATTCTCTTCTAGTTGAAAAACAACCCACTTTTGTTCCATCTTCAATTCCCTCACTTTCGTAATAGAGCGTTACTGTCAATGATTAATGCCACTTGCCCATCGCCAAGTATAGTTGCTCCGGAAATAGCCCGAATACCTTCGAGATAACTACCTAGCGGCTTCATGACAATTTCTTGTTGTCCAATCAATTCAGAAACGATTAAACCTGCCAGCTTTTCACCACTACGAACAACAACAACGGAGTAAGCCTCCGCCTCATGTTGCGGCAATCCATAGACTTCATTTAACGAAATCAATGGAACCAATTGTCCACGGAAATCGAATACTTTCTCGCGATGCGCCTGTAAGATCGAAGAGCTTCTTAATGATGTTGTCTCGATGATTGCCGTCAACGGAATAGCATACGTTTCTTTACCAAGTTCAACCAACATTGCTGAAATGATAGATAACGTAAGTGGTAGACTAATTCGGAAAATAGTACCTTCACCACGACGTGTTTCTACAAATACTTCCCCACCAAGAGATTCAATCTTGGATTTCACAACATCGAGTCCTACACCTCGCCCGGACAAATCTGTCACCGTTTCTGCTGTCGAAAAACCTGGAGCGAATAATAACATCGATGCTTCTTCAATTGTTAATAGTGCCGCCTCTTCTTCCGTAATTAGCCCCTTTTCAATCGCGATTCGTGTGACGCGCTCGTGGTTAATTCCAGCACCATCATCTTCGATTTCAATGAAGACTCGATTTCCCGAATGATAGGCGCGTAATGATAAATTCCCTTCAACAGGTTTTCCAGCAAGAATTCGGTCCGCTTTGTTTTCGATTCCATGATCGATTGCATTACGAATCAAGTGAACTAATGGATCTCCGATCTCATCGATGACTGTTCGATCCAACTCTGTCTCAGCACCAGTGATATGAAGTTTTATGTGTTTTCCGACATCTTTCGATACAGAACGTACCATTCGTGGGAAACGATTAAATACTTGTTCAATTGGCATCATACGTAAAGTCAATACGAGAGACTGTAATTCGTTCGTCCCACGCTTAATTCGCTCAACAGTATCCGTCAATTCAGGAGAACCTACTTCTGCCGCAATTCGTTCTAAGCGACCTCGATCGATGATGAACTCCTCAAATAAGTTCATGAGGCGGTCAATCCGTTCAAGATTGACACGGATCGTTTTTGAAGCGACTGGTGCAGTGACATCCATTGGTTCACTCGTCGTAGAAGTCGCCTCTTTTTGAATCTCTTCAGTAACAGGTTCTTGTTGCAACGTAGAAGTGGCAACTTCTGCTTCTGACGTCGTCTCAAAAGGGACGATGGAAACATTCGCCACTTCTGATACGGCTTCAACTGCTTCTCGAATCGTCTCTTTTTCACTTTGTGTTACGAATAAAATCTCAAATGATGTATCAAAATGTTCTTGCTCTAAGTCATCTGAAGTCGGATTTGATAAAATGACGTCCCCCAGTGATTGAAGACGATCAAACACCATATAAACGCGAGCAGCTTTTAAGATGACATCAGCTGATAGTTCGACTGATAACACGTATGCTTGATAGCCTGCTGCAATCGATTGTTGGACAACCGCTTTTGAATAGACATCACATTCAAAATTCTGTTGCGTAGTAGGTAGAACATTCGTTTCAACTTGTACATCATTCGGTTGAATGAATCGCTTCAATCGATTAACCGTCTCCGTTACATCTAACTTTCCTTTTCCGCCTCGACTAATATCTTCAACCATCGTTTCAAGTTGTTCTGCCGCGACGAATAATACATCAATCAGTTCGGAAGTAGCTGGTTGTTTTTTAGAGCGAACTAAATCGAGAGCACTCTCCATTTCATGCGTTAAGTCAGCGATAGCATCATACCCCATCGTTCCTGCCATTCCTTTGAGTGTGTGAGCTGACCGGAAAATTTGATCAATGACAGCTTCGTCATCCATACGTTGTTCGAAATCCAATAAGCTTGTATTGATTGCTTGAAGGTGCTCCATTGATTCATCAAGGAACAATCCTACATATTCATTTAAGTCCATGAATGATTTCCTCCTTTATTTCCAACTTAATGGACATGATCTTTCCCATGCTTTAGCCGACTTAATAATCGATCTAAAAACTTTCGTTCTTTTACGCGAACACCCGTCAATGAAGTAGTAATGTGATCCATTCGCCAACTGACATGACTTTTTCGATCCATGATATAAAATGGCATTTGGGCTTTGACCGCTTTCACTACTGTTTGATCTTCAGGTAGAAAACCAATGAAACGTAGTGATTTTCTTAAAAATTGAGAGCTGACTAATTCGAGCCGATCAAATGTTTCAAGAGCTTCTTCACCATTCGTAGCTCGATTAACAATCACGGAAACAGGCAATTCATTCGCATGATGATGGGCTAATTTTACAAACGCGTACCCATCCATGATGGAAGTAGGTTCTGGTGTAACAACTAGCCATGCTTCATCTGCACTACCAATGAAATCAAACGTTTGATGATTAGCACCGGCACCTAGATCAAGTAATACATAATCATATTCATAGAAGAATCGAAATTCACGTAATAAAAAGGTAATGTCATCACTCGTGAAATTCGTCAATTCAGCAAATCCACTTCCCCCATGAATGAACTGAAGGGTTGGTGAATATTCTACAATTGACTGTTGTAGTGATTCTCTTTTCTTCACACATTCCATCAGTGATAACTTAGAAGATTTACCGAGTAAAATACCAATGTTAGCCATACCGATATCTAAATCGATAATAAGTACCTTCTTGTTTTGAAGAGATAGAGCAACACCTAAGTTGACAGCGACGTTCGTTTTCCCAACGCCACCTTTACCACTAACAATAGCAATCGTTTTAGTTTCATTTACGGATAACTTAGAGCGTAGGACTCGAGCTTGATCTTCTTGCATCATCCCATTCCTCTCTCGACGATCATCTGGGATATCTCTTCTACAGAACTAAACAAGATATCTTCAGGTACTTCTTGACCAGTGGTTATACAATAGATGGGTACATCACTTTCTTCCGCGAGACCAACGATTGACCATAATTCACTTGTCTCGTCCGCTTTTGAGAAAATAATTCCAGATACAGGTACGGATTGAAAGCGATCATACATACGAAGTAGATCTTGATATTTCGCAGTCAGACTGAGTACGAGAAATACATCCGTCTCTTCAAAAGTATGCCGACTTTTTAATTGTTCAACATACCCGACATCAAGGAAATTCCTACCCGCTGTGTCAATCAGAACGATATCGCATGATTGTAATGCTTCTTTCGCTTGTTCAAAGTCATTCAGATCGTATGCAACATGAATCGGGATACCTAGTATATCTGCATATGTGTTTAATTGTTCAATGGCAGATATCCGATATGTATCCGTCGTAATAAGACCGACTCGTTTTTTTTCTGTTAACGTAAAATGTGCTGCTAGTTTTGCAATCGTAGTCGTCTTTCCGACACCTGTAGGACCTGTTAACATAATGAATTTCGAATGCGTCGTTTTCGTCCGAATCTTCGCTTGAACCTCTTCGAGTAATACCGTGTTCAATTCAGCTTGCTGCGTTTGATAATAAGTTGACACAAGTTTCTCGTGTAGGTGTTCTGCCAACTGATTCAACGCTGGCTCCGCAAGTAACTTAGCGTACTGTCTTAGTTCTCTTGGTAATGGTCTTTCCCCTGTCGTAATAATTGTAGGGCGTTCTACGATTGATCGCTGTTCTATTTGGTTTACATGAGGGTTCACTCTATTCGGCTGTTCTACTTTAACAGTCCTTTTATCCTCTACATGTTCATCCACCGAACCGACCAATTCTACTTTTCGTTTTGCAAAAACCCCGAAAATACCACCGACTTTTATATGCCGTGTATTCAAGATGATAGCTTCTTCGCCTAACTCCTGTTTAACTCGCTCCATTGCTTCAGCCACCGTATCTGCTACGATTTTTTTCACTATCATTGCTTATATCACCCCAATACTCTTCACTTCGATCGTCGGCATCAATTCGTTATACGATAAGACCGGAATATCCGGGAAGTATCGTTCCGTCAACTGACGAACGAACATTCGAATACTTGGAGAAGTCAGAATGATTGGATGTGCGCCATAGCGTTCAAACTCCATCGTCCGTTCTTGCAGCGTTTCGATGAAGCGACTCGCTTTTTCGGGATCAAGCGCTAAATAATTACCAAACTCTGTCTTCTGGATCGCCGACTGGATATCGAGTTCCATCTCACTTGAGACTGTTACGACGTGTAACACCTCTCCTTGCATGACTTGTTCAGTGATTTGACGTGATAAGGATTGGCGAACATACTCTGCTAGTAATTCACTATCCTTGGTTACTGCGGCATAATCAGCAAGCGTTTCAAAAATTAAAGGTAAATTTCGAATCGATATTTTCTCTTTTAGTAATTGAACGAACACTTTTTGCAAATCCCCAATCGAAAGTAGTTGCGGCGTAACTTCTTCCACTAAAATCGGATGAGATTCTTTTAAATGATCGACCAATTGTTTCGTTTCTTCTCGACCAAGTAATTCAGCAGCATGTTTCTTTAAGAGTTCTGTTAAGTGCGTAGCAACGACAGATGGTGGATCAACGACCGTATATCCTGACATTTCTGCTCGGCTCCGTGTCTGTTCATCAATCCAGAGTGCCGGCATACCAAAAGCCGGTTCTACAGTCTCGATACCACGGATTTCTGGATCGTCGACACCCGGGCTCATCGCTAAGTAATGATCAAGTAACAGTTCGCCGGTTGCCATCTCACTTCCGCGAATCTTAATCCGGTACTGATTCGGTGATAACTGTAAGTGATCCCGAATTCGAACGGTCGGAAGAACGAATCCGAGTTCAAGAGCTAGTTGCCTACGAATCATGACGACACGATCGAGTAAATCGCCACCTTGCGCTTCATCAGCAAGCGGAATCAAACCATAACCGAACTCGAATTCAATCGTATCAACATTTAGTAAGGAAATAACTGATTCGCTTGATCGTAAATTTTCGCTTGGTGCTTCTTCGACAGCAACTTCTTCTTGCATCGTCTTCGTCGCCTGCTTCATTCGCCAAGCAAAGAATCCAAACAGTGCAGCGATCGGCATCGTGACGTAATCCGGAATCGCCGTGAACAGTCCAAGTAAGAAGATCGCTCCTGCTGCAATTCCAACGAGGAGTGGTGTCCGTGTCAATTGACCGATGACATCCTCTCCAAGATTTCCATCAGACGTTGAACGTGTGACGATAATACCGGTCGCAACCGATATCAAAAGGGCTGGAATCTGACTGACAAGACCGTCACCAACTGTTAGCAACGTATACAAATTGACGGATTCCATCATCGGTAAACCCTGCTGGACAACACCGATGATCATCCCAAAAATCAAGTTGATGATGACGATGATGATGCCTGCGATTGCATCTCCTTTAACGAACTTCGACGCCCCATCCATCGCACCATAAAAATCCGCTTCCGACTGAATTTTTTGGCGACGAGTCCGGGCTTGCAATTCGTCAATCATGCCGGAGTTCAAATCAGCATCGATCGCCATTTGTTTCCCTGGCATCGCATCGAGCGTAAAACGTGCCGAGACTTCCGAGACTCGTTCTGAACCCTTTGTGATGACAAGAAACTGGATTAAGACGAGAATCAAGAAGACGACGAAGCCGACAAGCGCGTTACCTCCGACAACAAAACTACCGAAAGCCTCGATGACTTCGCCACCGTTTCCGTTTGATAAAATCGCCCGTGTCGTTGAGACATTGAGCGCAAGACGAAACAGCGTAACGATCAGTAACAATGTCGGAAATACAGAAAACTCAAGTGCCTCTTTGGCATTCATCGCAACGAGTAGCACCATCAAGGCAATTAAAATATTGATGATGATTAAAAAATCGAGCATGATAGCGGGCAGTGGAATGACGAGCATGAAGACGATCATGATGACGCCTAGCAGAACCGTTAAATCTCGTGTTGATATACTCATGATGCTTCATCCTTTCATTTTGCTTGTTTCAGTTGATAGACAAAGGCGAGTGTTTCAGCGAGCGCCTGATAGAACGTTTCATCCACTGCCATACCAATTTCTGATTGAGCGAACAACGCCCGCGCCAGCGGACGATTTTCAACAATCGGGACATCAGCTGCTGTCGCCTTCTCCCGAATCCGGAACGCGACAGCATCTACGCCTTTAGCAACGACAATCGGTGCCATATGTTTTCCGTCATCGTATTGAATCGCTACCGCATAATGGGTTGGGTTCGTGATGACGACGTCGGCATTTGGTATTTCTTGCATCATCCGTCGCATCGCCATCTCCCGTTGTTGTTGTTTGATTTTCCCTTTGATTTGAGGGTCACCCTCTGTGTTTTTATGCTCATCTTTTAAATCCTGTTTACTCATTCGGATCGACTTCTCGAAATCAAATTTTTGATAAGCGAAGTCCAAAATGGCTAATGCAATCAAAGCGATACTAACAGATAAACCGAGTAAAAATGTTAAATGACCAATGATAGCTAATGCATCACCGATTGGTTCCGAAGTCAACCGTGAAATTTCGACCTTGTTATTCCATAAGACCGTGCCGCTCGTCACACCGATGACAAGCAGTTTAAAGACCGATTTTAAAAATTCGACGAGCGCTTTGACACTAACAATTCGTTTGACGCCTTGTAGTGGATTAATCCGATCTAGTTTCGGTTGGATCGCCTCGCCACTCAAAAGTACACCAATTTGAACAAAATTCCCGAGAACACCGATGACGACCGCTGTTAAAAAGAACGGTGCGACGAGAATTCCCATTTGAATCAGCATCTCGACTAATATCTGTTCAATTCGTCCCTCCTCAACAGCCTGCAACACTTGACTTGCACTTAGACCATCTTGTAGAACGAGGACGAATCGTCGTCCTAGAAATGGACCAAAAAAATAGAGGACGAGGAACATCGCGAATAACATAAAACTACTTGTCAGATCCGCTGATTTTGCGACTTGTCCCTTCTTGCGGGAATCATCCCGCTTTCGAGGTGTCGCCTTCTCCGTCTTCTCACCAGCGAAGTACTGAAGGTCAAGGCGTAATCGATATGAATGCATGTCCTCAACCTCCTAGTAATCGAATGGCATCTGCAAGTACATCTTGTAGTAATGGAACGAATCGACCGATTCCTGTGATCGTCGCTCCTGCTAATAAAAACAGAATCGCGTATCCCATCAATAGTTTGACGGAAAAACCAATCGCAAAAATGTTGAATTGGGGAGCCGTTTTCGCTAGGAAACCGAGCGCGAGATCCACTAAAAAGAGTGAGACGACAAGTGGCATCGCCATTTGTAAGGCAGTCAACATCGCAAGCCCAACGACACGGATGACAAGGCTCATTCCTGCGTCGCCCGATACCGCAATCAGGCTACCTGGTGGAAAGATTTGGAAACTCGTGTAAATGCCGTCAAGTAAAATCAGGTGCATATCAGAAGCGAGCAAGACGAGTAATGTCAGCATGTAATAAAAACGACCAACGATGGGAGACTGTCCACCAAACATCGGGTCATAAGCGGAAGCCATTGCAAGCCCCATTTGCAAATCAATGATGGAACCGGCAATTTGTGGCGCATACAATAAAAAACTGGCAAGTAAACCAAGTGCTATACCGACTAAAACTTCCGTTCCCATTCGAAAGAAAAAATCGAAATCTTCTACGCGGACATCTGTTTTGACGGCATAACTTGCAAAGTAAGCTAGGCCTGCCGCCAATGCTAATTTATGTTGTGCTGGTAGTTGCTTTGAAGAAAACAACGGAGCTGCAACGAGAAATCCGATGATCCGACCAAAGATGAGTAAAAAAACACTCAAGAAAGAAAGTAACGTCATTTGCGGGAAACCTCAGCGATTTGTTTGAATAGATCAATCGTAAATGTCTGTAGCTCCTGCATGATCCAAGGACCAAAAAAGACGAGTGCTAAAAATACGGCAACGATCTTTGGAACGAACGATAACGTCTGTTCCTGAATTTGCGTCGTCGCCTGCAAAATACTAACGAGCAGACCTACGACGAGCGAGACGAGTAGCAAGGGAGCCGATACCTTGAGTAATGTCCAGACGGCAGAACTTGCAAGCTGTATGATCATTTCTTGAGTCATTCGGATCCCTCCCTAACGCATACTGACGAGCAACGATTCAACGATCAGGTGCCAGCCGTCAACTAAAATAAATAACAATAATTTAAACGGTAACGCAATCATGACCGGCGGCAACATCATCATTCCCATCGACATCAGGACACTTGAGACGACCATATCGATGACAAGAAAAGGTATGAAGATCATGAACCCGATTTGAAAGGCCGTTTTTAATTCACTGATCGCATAAGCTGGAACAAGTGCGACAAGTGGAATATCTTCAATTTTTTCTGGTTTTTCATAATTACCGTACTTTAAAAACAACTCTAAATCGTTTGTTCGCGTGTGTTTCGACATGAACCGTTTCATCGTATCTCCCGCTTTATCAAACGCTTCATCTTGACTGATTTTATCTGCCATATATGGTTTTAAGGCCGTCGTGTTTAATTCAGATAAGACAGGCGACATAACGAATAATGTAATGAACAAAGCGAGTCCAACGAGGAGCTGGTTTGGTGGCGTCTGTTGTGTTCCAAGAGCAGAACGGACAAAAGACAACACAACGACAACACGCGTAAAGCAGGTCATCAAAATGAGCAGTGACGGCGCAAGTGATAACAACGTCAGTAACACAAGTAGCTTAATCGATGTCGCTGTTCCTGACGGAGTATCAAGTGATATCAGATTCTCAATCGTATTCATGAGCGACCTCGATTCTTTTGCAGTTGTTCGAGTTGTTGTTTAAACGTCTCAAGAAACGGCGAAGGTGAGGATTTCGGGGAAGACTCTTCAAAATCCGTTGGTTCATATCCTTCCAGATCATCCAATGTATCTAATAATTGTACATTTTCACCGACACCGACGACGTAAATCTTATCTTGTATCTTGACTAACTGAACCGATCGATCTTTCCCGAGTGGTACTCCACCTAAATGGGTCAATCGTCCGGAATGTCTGACACCTCGCGTTCGTTCGTGAATGAATCGTGTCACAAGGATGAATCCGCCGATCAAGACGATAAGAACGACGACTCCTTTAAAAATAGTCAACGCCATGGAAGGACTCTCATCGACTTGCTGAGTCGCCGGTGCATCGTTCTGAGTTGGATTTAATTTTTCTTCGACTGTTTCTGCACTTACGGGAACCGAAAGCAAAAACAGCAGACAAATCAGCAAAGTCACTTTTTTCATGACGAGACAGTTTTCGAAACTGCTTCAAGTACACGATCTGCTTGGAACGGTTTAACGATGAAATCTTTAGCACCTGCTTGAATGGCATCGATAACCATTGACTGTTGTCCCATTGCTGAACACATGATGACTTTGGCAGCCGGATTAATTGCTTTAATTTCCTTTAAAGCAGAGATTCCGTCCATTTCTGGCATCGTGATATCGAGTGTGACGAGATCTGGTGTTAATTCCTTATACTTTGAAACAGCCTCTAATCCATTCTCCGCTTCGCCAACGACATCGTAGCCATTCTTCGATAAAATTTCCTTGATCATCATTCGCATGAAAGCAGCGTCATCTACGATTAATACTTTTGCACTCATTTTATAGTTCCTCCTTAGAACATCCGAAGACGTTCTTTTGTATTTACGATTTCTGTAATGCGTACTCCGAAGTTTTCTTCAATGACTACAACTTCTCCGGTTGCAATCAACGTGTTGTTTACAAATACATCTACTGGTTCACCTGCTAATTTATCAAGTTCAATGATGGAACCTTGCGTCAGTTCTAGGATATCTCTAACCGATCGTCGCGTACGTCCTAGTTCAACCGTGACGTTCAACGGTACGTCATACAACATCCCAATATTAGCCGGCGTACCGTCTACTTGTGCATCACTTAATTGACCGAATTGGACAGGACTGACGGCAACACTTTCTTTCACTACTTGCTCCTGAACTGGAGCAGGTTTTGCTGGTGGTGGAGAAGTTTCAACGGCTGGTGACGGTTTAAGTTGAGTTTGTGCTGCAGGTTGAGCCGGTGAAGGCTCATTTGATACTTCAGTACTCGCTAAGAACAACTTTTGAATGAGTTGTTTAGAAAACTCGAGCGGTGCCAACTGTACGATTTTCGAATCAATCAATGTCCCGATTTTCAAATCGAACTCAATGATGACCATACTGTCCCAAAGAGAGAAACTATCTACGATACTTTTCTCTTGCGAAAAATCAAAAATTTCAACAGCTGGAGGTGAGATATCAATTCTCATGGAGAATACCGTGGACATCGATGTAGCGGCAGCTCCCATCATTTGGTTCATTGCTTCTTGTACAGCTGAAAGCGCAATCGGCTCCATCTCAGCAGTTTCATCAATGACACCATCTCCGCCCATCATTAAGTTCGCAATAACGGAGGCATCCCGTTGTGTTAAGATGAGGACATTTTCACCTTTAAAACCTTCTGTATATCCAACGCGTAAGGCAACATGCGGAATGGGATAACGACTTCTTAATTCATCCATCGTAATCATTCGAACATGTGGCGTCGTAATTTCTACTTTTTGATTCAACAATGCGGATAAAGCGGTAGCTGAATTTCCTAATGAAATATTCCCTACTTCTCCAAGCGCATCGATTTCCATCTCATCTAAAACTTCTTCATCCGATTGGGTATCGCTTGCATCATCAGAATCAGATGGTGTTCCTCTTAATAAAGCATCGATCTCATCTTGCGAAAGCATATCGCTCATGTTATTCCTCCTCAATTCGTTGTATGACTTGTAAAGCGAGATGCTTCCCATTTAGACCTGGTCGCGCCTTGAACATTTTACGATCATCGACGAACAGTTCAACCGGATCAGATGTACGTGTCTTAAGGGATAGACAGTCGCCAACTTCGAGGTGTAACAACTCACCAAACGACAGATCCGTCTGGCCAAGCACTGCTTTCAAATCGACGACAGAACTCATTAATTGAGTCTGCATATGTTCAGACGCTTGATCATTGATTGACTTACGCTTATCTTGTTGCATCCAAAAATGACTGGATAGTTTAGGTAAAATCGGTTCTAATGTGACGAAAGGTAAACATACATTTAATGTGCCACTCACTTCACCGACCGTTACATAAATGGACACAAGAATAACCGTTTCATTTGGAGAGACGAGCTGGAGAAATTGTGGATTGATCTCAAGATCATCATATTCAGCTTCTAATTCTGTAATCGATTCCCAAGCCGCTCCATATTGCACAAATGCTCGTTTAAACAGCTGCGTCAAAATACGTGTTTCAATTTCAGTTAAGTTCTCAATTTTGTTCATTCCTTCGCCCGGTCCACCAAGCAGACGATCTAACATTGCATACGCAATATTTGGGTTCACTTCAAAAATGACTTTCCCGTCTAATGGTTGAAGGTTGACCAAATTGATTAATGTCATATTTGGAATAGAATGAATGAATTCATCATAAGGCAGTTGTTCCACTGTATTCACTGTGAACTGGACATATGTTCTTAACTGAGCTGAAAAATGAGTCGTTAGCACTCGAGCAAATTGCTCATGAATGCGCGTTAAGTTTCGTAATTGGTCTTTAGAGAAACGAAGGGCACGTTTGAAATCATATACCTTAACGCGCCGCTCTTCTTCTTGACTCCTGATTTCCTCAACTTCCATATCTCCACTTGAAATAGCTGATAGCAAGGCGTCAATTTCATGTTGTGATAATACTTCGCTCATGCTGCCACCTCACTGGATGATTTTTTTCGTAGTGTAGACACGTTGGACATCACCCTCTTGGATGAGTTTTTTGAACTGGACACGTAATTTTTCTTCCAGTTTCTCCATGTCGGCTTTCGAATCCAAATCCGATTTTTTCATGGTAGATAAATCCCCAAGAATGATATTGTTAATTTGGAATTTACGTAATTCTAAATCATCCCGTGTTTTTTGGTCATCGGTTACGATTGTAAATTGTACATTCAAGAAACGTTCGTCTGAGATGTTCGTCGTCAAATCATCAGTCTGAAGACTACGTGCATCAAGCTCTTCACCAGTCGGCTGTTCTACTTTTGCTTTCGTTTCATCTGGAGCAATCAAATATTTCATTACCATGTACCCAGCTCCAACCATCATGAGAGCAACGATGACCATGATCAATGGTAATTTAAGCTTACTTTTCTTTTTCTCTTCTTCCGCCATCATCGATCCTCCTTACACTCGTCAAACCGGTCAATCCGATTTGACGATAAAATTGAATTGCTGCCTCCGTCACTTCCTCCATCGATTCTTGTACGACATACGTTTGTCCACCAATGAGGTGAATCGTCGTATCAGGAGTCGAACGAATGGATTCAATCAAGCTGGCATTAATGACTAATGGTGTTTTTCGTAACGTCGTTAACTGAATCATCGTTTCAGATTGACGAGTTCTTCTAACACTTGGTCACTCGTTGTAATGATTCGTGTGTTTGCCTGGAAACCGCGCTGTGCAATGATCATTTCTGTAAATTCTTCTGACAAATCGACGTTTGACATCTCGAGTGTTCCAGATGTCAATTGACCGAGACCGTTTGTACTAGGGGTTCCGGTTGCTGCTGCACCAGAGTTTTGAGAAGAAGCAAATAAATTTACACCAGACTTTTCAAGACCACCTGGGTTAGGGAAGTTTGCTAATGTAATATACCCTACCGTAGTTAGCGCACCCGTATTATTTACATAAGTGACTAATCCATCTTTCCCAATCGATAAGTTTCGTGCATCAGTAGGGATTTTTAATTTTTGATAACCTGGAGTCGGCGCTGCAGGTGGAACAGAACCATTCGGTAAGTTATTAGGAACAGGACCTGTTGGAACAGCAGCTGTTCCAGTACCAACAACGTAGTTTCCATCACCAGTAACGATGTTACCGTCTAAATCCGTATAAAAGTTTCCTGAACGAGAATAGCGAACACCTTCCGCTGTCATGACTTGATAGAATCCTTCTCCTGAAATCCCGACGTCAAGCGTCCGACCGGTATTTTGAAGTGCTCCTTGGTTGTAGACGTTATCGACTGTTGACATCGATGCCCCAAGACCGACTTGTTTCGGGTTTGTTCCCCCGACTCCGCCACCCGCACCAGAAGCAGATCCGACAGATTGGTTAACTAAATCCTTGAACGTAACACGCCCTTTTTTGTAACCGAATGTATTGACGTTTGCGATGTTGTTACCGACGACATCCAATTTCGTTTGGAAGTTTTTCAATCCACTGATTCCTGAATACATTGAACGTAACATTATTTTTCCTCCTTAGATTTGATTTGCGTCAGGTCATACACACTGACCCGTTTACCGTTCGATAATTCAGCGATGACATCCACACCATCTCGTTTGACACTTAGTACAGTTGCTGTCTCTTCCGTTGAAGACGTTTCATCCTCAGCGTTAGCAGACGGTGTATAACTGACATCTTTCCCAATCAGGTTACTGTACGTCATCAACGCACCCGCATGCTGATTTAGGATCATCGTTTCCATTCCTTTTCCAATCGATTGCATCTGTTCTAACGAAGAAAACTGAGCCATTTGGGCAATGAACTCCTTATCTTCCATCGGAGCTGTTGGATCTTGGTTCGATAACTGGGCGATTAAAATCTTCATGAACATATCTTTATCCATCGAATTGTTGGATACGGTTTGCTTTTTTTCAGGTAACTGAAACGAAGAACCGTCATTTTTAATCCCTTCCGTCATCTTCTTCCTCCTCTCGCTCTTCTTCTTGCTGATGTGAAGAAGATTCCTGTTTTTCCTGTTCATGTCGTTCTGAAGAGAATCCTTGTTCAAATTCTCTTGCAGCAGTCGCAATGATACCTGTTTCGATTTTCACAACCGGACTCTGTTGATGTAGTGTCGTATGTAGTTTTCCGAGTTGTTGTTCGATCAATTGCTTCGTTTGCTCATTCGCCATGAAAAGCTTAATCGTAAGTTCATTTCCTTTTCGATCTACTTGAACGACTAGTTCACCTAATTGTTCAGGATATAAACGAATAGAGATTTTTGAAGAACCATCTTTACCGTTTATAAAAGGTGCTTGCTTTAAAGCCGCTTCGATTCGATTCATAATTTGCTCATCGACCGGTAAAAATGGAACTGTGCGATTCACGCTATTGAAAAGGAGCGCATGATTCATTCGATTTACACTTACTGCCGGTGCTGCTGTATTCGCTTTAATATCTTGTTCCAGTGCTGAGGAGGGCTCTTGACTTTGTTTCTGAATAACATTCACTATTTTATTCTGACCCGTTTCCATGAACTTTTCTTTTGACGGCGTCAGTTCATTTTTGACGGGTAAAATCAACTTCTCCATGTTTTCTTCTACTGGAGCCGTTCCAATACTTTGCACGGAATTTACTTCTGACTTCAATTGCTGATTCTGTTTCTGTAATACATTTCCGATCAACGTATTAATTTGAGCGGGAGTGATGGATGATTGATCGAGTAGCTGAACAGCAGATTCGATATTTCCTTCTTGAATCGCCTTTAAAATCTGAACAATCTCTCGATGCTTCACCGAATGAATTGGAAGGCTACTGACCTCAGGTTGCTCCAGCACTTCTAAAATCATTTCTGGATGATCCATAAGCGACTGGATATTTTGAAGCAATACAGCCTTTTCAGATTTTCCATCTACATCTACACGTTCCGAATCTTTTAGTGATACATCCGGTATTCCTTGATTTACAGTCAACTCATTGTTCGTTAGAAATTGTAAAAGTGTCGCAAACTTACCTGTTGCATCTGTTGCGTTCCCCATCTCATCGGTACCTATCGCTGTTCCTTGTACCGGATTCATTTGAAGATCTGAAATATTCATGATCTCACCTCTATTCCGAAGCTAATAATTGAGTTAATGCTGCTGCTTTTTTGGCATCCATTTTGGCAATGATTGCAGCTTGCTGTTCTGCATCGATGTTTTCAATGATCGAAACCACTTCAGTTGGGCTGAGCTCATTAAAGATTAATGCTGCTTCTTTAGGTGACATTTCTGCATATACATCAGATACTGGTGTTTTCTTAGTTTTCTTCTCACTCGTAGAAGTAGTTGAAGCAGCAGGAGCTGATGCTTTTTTTAACTGATCCCGTTCTGAGATTAGTTTCGTGATTTCTTGTTCTTTCACTTGCAACGTTTGCTTTTGTTCTTCTTTTTCATTGCGTAATTTCTTAATTTCGTTGTTTGCTACTTTTAAACGTTTGACCAACTCTTGGTCATTAGAGGTAGCAGTAGATTTTGCTGTTTTTTCTGTATCGAACGGTAAAGATAATAATGGTCTTCCGTTCGCATAATTCAACACGAAGTATGCTGTCAGCAAGATGATGATAAACGGGATGATCACTAATGGTAATATCCACTGCTTTGACGTCTTTTGTTCACTCATATCGTTTGACCTCTTTTAAAATGTAGAAGAGATAGCTCATCTAGTTGATTTTGTTCTACTATTGCAAGTTCTCGTCGTACTTCAATAAAATGATTTTCTTGTAGTTTGGTGAATTTTTTTTCTTCGATCATGGCTTCTTTTAATGCCAATTGCGCTTTTTCATAAACGTTCTTAGCTTGCGTGACGAACAACTGTTGTCTCTCGATTTGTTGCTTCACTACATCCCTGGCTCTTTCACGATATTGTGAATCAACCAACTCAATCCGTCCGATTTGATCCTGTTCTTTCAAAAACGTTTCGTACCGGACCAACAGTTGATACAGCTTCTGCATTTCCTCTTCATAACGCATCTTTTTTTCAGCTGTTTCTTTTGAGACTCGATCCTTTTCCGCTTCAGCGAGCGGAATGATTCGTTCATATATCGTTCGCATGTCCGCTCCCCTTATGGAATAATCTGAAATAGTCTTTCAATTGCGGCATCTAAGTCACTCACTTCATGGACAGACTGTTTTAGAAATTCGATGAGTTGTGGATAGATTTGAATGGCCCGATCGATTTCTGGATTTGTTCCGCTTTTATACGCTCCAATGTTAATCAAATCTTCCGCATCTAAATAAGTAGAGAGAAGCTGACGAAAAACGATGGCCTTTTGTTTATGCTCTTCTGAAGTGATTTGATTCATGACACGACTGATGGAGCGTAATACATGAATCGCAGGATATTGTCCTTTGTTCGCTAAATTCCGATCCAGTACAAAGTGACCATCCAAAATTCCGCGTACAGCATCTGCAATCGGTTCATTCATATCATCCCCATCAACCAAGACGGTATAGAATGCTGTGATCGAGCCTTTTTCAGTCTTACCGCTTCGCTCCAAAAGTTGTGGGAGTAGCGCAAAGACACTTGGTGTATATCCTTTTGAAGCGGGAGGTTCACCTGTCGCTAGTCCGATTTCACGTTGTGCCATTGCAAATCGTGTAACGGAGTCCATCATCAGGACGACATTTTTCCCTTGATCCCGAAAGTACTCAGCAATCGCTGTTGCAGTGTAAGCACCTTTAAGTCGTACAAGGGGCGATTGATCACTCGTTGCTACAACGATGATCGACCGACTCATCCCTTCCTCACCTAACTCCGCTTCGATAAACTCTTTGACTTCACGTCCACGCTCTCCAATTAAAGCAATCACGTTGATATCCGCTGTTGACCGTTTCGCAATCATTCCTAAAAGTGTGGACTTTCCGACGCCTGATCCTGCAAATAACCCAACACGCTGTCCTTCACCTACTGTTAATAACGTATCAATTGCTCGTATCCCAGTTGAGAGTACTTCGCTAATACGTGGGCGACTAAGCGGACTTGGTGGCTTTCTAACAATGGATGTTGTTTTTAAATGCTCTAGGTTTTCACCGTCTAATGGTCTGCCTAGTCCATCTAACACTTGACCTATCAACTCTTCGCCTACAGGAACGTGTAACGGTTTACCTGAAGCAACAACGATGGACCCTGGAGCGATTGCTGTCGTTTCACCATAAGGCATAAGTAGAACATGCCCCTCTTTAAAGCCAACGACCTCTGCTTCAATTTCATGGTGTGCGTTCAATTGAATAAAACAGCGTTCTCCTATTGATACAGCAGTAGGTCCTCTCGATTCGATCATCAAACCAATAACTTGGACCACTTTACCTGAATGTCGCAGCAGATCATCAAATTTAATGTCTTGAATCGCTTCTTGCAAATGTTGAACTTTATACATCCGTCAACACCTCAAAAATCTTTTTCTCAAGATGTTTAAAACTGGAGTGTAACCCACCCGTAATCGCTCCATTTTCAGAATCGATTCTAAAATCACGTGGTGACAATTCTGGATCTAACCGGAGTTGGACACTGACTGTCGCTCCGAGAATAGATTGGATCTTATCTTCCATCATGACTAAGCGTTCAAAATCTTGAGGTGATGCATAGACAAATAATTTCTCGCGATCTCTAAACTGAATCAATAGTTTATGAATCATCTTATACAATGTCTCTTCATCGGAATCTAATAGATTTTCTAGAAATAAATGTGTCGTTTGAAGAGCAGCTACACATAGATCATGTTCCATCATCATAAGTTTCTCTTGAAAACGTTGCTCTAATTTCTCACTTAACGCATTTAAGTCAGACATTGCCTTATCATATGTTGCGAAGCCGCTTGATTGTCCTTCAACAAACCCTGCTTCATACCCTTGCAGCGTTGCCGCCTCGAGCGTTCTTAATTTTTCTTCTTCCAATTGCGCTAGTCTTGATTCGTGTTCTTCCATCAAACGCTTTTCTAAAAGTGTCAATTGATTCTGACGTTCTAACCATTCTTCTTCATAGGAAATCGTAACGAGATTACTGTCATGATCAACGTTTTCAGACGATGCTACTGGCTGATGAATCAAACGCTGCGATTTAGACAAGACACTCTGCCGCTTAATGACGTTAGACAACGATATCATCTCCTCCACCGCGTGCGACGACGATCTCACCCATATCTTCTAAACGACGAATGATACCGACAATTCGACTTTGTGCTTCTTCGACATCGCGTAATCGAACAGGACCCATGAACTCCATATCTTCTTTGAACGACTCGACCATCCGCTGAGACATATTTCGATACACCATGTCTTTGACATCATCAGATGATACTTTCAATGCTAAAAGAAGATCCTCATTTGAAACTTCACGAATGATACGTTGAATTGCACGTGCATCCAATGTGACAATATCCTCAAATACGAACATCCGCTTTTTAATTTCCTCAGCGAGTTCAGGATCTTGAATTTCAAGCGTATCCAAAATCGTTCGTTCTGTCGTTCGGTCAACTCCATTCAACACTTGAACCACTGCTTCAATCCCGCCTGACTGAGCATAGTCTTGCATTCCTGCTTGAGACAGGTTACGTTCTAAAATCAACTCAACTTCACTAATGATTTCCGGATTCATTCGATCCATCGTAGCAATTCGTCTCGCTACATCCGACTGTGCCTCTGCCGGAAGTTCAGAAAGGATTTGTCCTGACTTCGCTGGATCCAAATGAGCAAGGACTAGAGCAATCGTTTGCGGATGTTCATTTTGAATAAAATTCAATAATTGTTTTGAATCTGCTTTTCGTGCAAACTCGAAAGGACGTACTTGAAGTGTTGATGTGAGGCGATGAATCAATTCCATCGCCTTTTCTTCACCAACAGCTTTTTCTAATACGGATTTCGCAAAACCGATACCACCTTGCGTGATATAGTTCTGTGCCATTGCTAAATCATGAAATTCATCCAGAACACCTGCTTTATCTTCAGGGTCAATTCGTTTCATGCTTGAGATTTGTAACGTCAACCATTCCATCTCTTCTTCACTTAGATGCTTATATACGTTCGCCGCGACTTCTGGACCTAATGAAATCATTAGGACGGCAGCCTTTTCACGACTATTCATCTCTAATTTCTTCATAGGATCAATCCTCCGCTAACCAAGTTCTAAGCAGTTTTGCAAATTCGTCTGGATTTGACGCTGCTAATTTTTCTAGTTGTTTTCGTTTTTGTGCTTCATTGCTATTATCTTCAGTCGATAACTCAGGGATTTCTGTTTCGATCGGTGTCCATTCCTCTAAGCTTTCCTCTTCTTCTTTTTTACGTTTACGAACCATGAAGAAAATCATGCCTATGATGACTAAAGCTGCTGCACCTAATGCAAACCAAACCCACATCGGAATTGTTTCTGAAGTAGCGGTCTGTTTAGTTGTCGTGTTAGCAAATGGTCGAGACATGACAACTACTTTATTTGTCAGTTCCGCATCTGTTAACGTCGTTTTAGCATCTTGTTTTGTAATGGACGTACGAATGATAGAATACATCATCGTCTGTAAGTCCGTTTGTAACTGCGGATCAATTTGTGTCTGACCCTTTGGTGGTTCTACTATGATTTGAATACCTAAGTCACGAATTTCATATGGTGCCCCAGAAATCTGTTTCGTGATTCGATTTACTTCATAGTTAATAATATCGTGTGTTTTTTCACTCGTATCTCCAGCTTCACCATTTCCTGTCGGGAAATTGATTGTTTCATTTTCGCCAGTCCCAGCAGTTCCTTGATTCGCTGCACCAGTGTATGCTTCAGCTACTTTTTCAGCAGATGTGACGATTCCTTCGATTTTATCTGGATCTACTGGCTCTACTAATTTTTGTTCTTCCTGACGTTTCGTAACATCTACGTCCGCTGTGACCGATACGAGTGCTTTTTGCGGTCCAAGAACAACAGAAAGCATTTGTTGAATCTGTTTCCGTAAATCGTTCTCTGTTGCTTTTTTAAGTGCCATCGGATCTGTTCCACCTGCTGTTTGCGTCGCATTGCCCGGTTCATAGTACGTGAAGTACTGATCCATGATCGTAATGTTTTCTTCTTTAAGATTTGGAATACTTTTAGCAATCAAATGATACAGACCTTGAACCGTTTGATTATTCAAGTTACTACCTGCGCTAGAGGTCAATACGACCGATACTGTTGAAGATTCTTTCTCATCCGATAAAAAGACACTCTTTTCTGGGAGCGTAATCATGACTTTAGCTGACTCGATTCCATTGACTTGTGTAATCAAGTTTTCGAGTTCCGTCTGCATCGTGTCGCGTTCCAAGATGTTCATTTCTTTATCCGTCGTTCCGAAACCCGCGTTTTCACTAAAGAAGGAATAATCAATTTGACCAGACTTTGGAATACCAGCTGTTGCTAATTCGACTTTCAAATTCTCAACATTCGCCTCTGGAACAAGAATGGTCACGCCATTAGCTTCACTAACAACTTCAGACTGAATACCGTCCTCGTTTAGTTTTTCCGTCACTTGTCCGGCTTCTTGTGGTGATAATTTTGAATAAAGGGGTGTCATCGTTGGTTTAGATAACCAGAGAATAGCGACGATCAACGCTGCTAAAACGACGATAATACTTCCAAGAATCATCGCCTTTTTAGCGAGTGACCATGATTTCCACGTTGTATTAATGGTGTTCCATCTTGCTTTTAATCCTTCGTTCATTCAACATCTCCCACGCTTTCCTTAACATTCACAGTTGCATACGCATCATTTCTTGGTATGCTTCGATGCCCTTATTACGGACCTCAATGGCGAGTTGCATAGAGAGAGATGCTTCTTCTGTTTTAATCATAATATTATGTAAATCTGTTGACTTTCCCGTCGCCAAATCTACTCGTGCTTGAGATGAAGCGCTTTGTGTCGCATTTAATCCATTCATTGCTTGACTTAACACTTCGCTAAAGTCACTTGGTGTTGTTTTAGGAGTCATTTGATTTTGAAGAATGGGTTGTAATCCCTGAATTGCTTGAATTGCCATGGTCATTCATCATCCCTTCATTCTTACTTACCGATCTCCATCGCTTTAACAAGCATTGCTTTCGTCGCGTTAAGAGCTGTCACGTTTGCTTCATAAGATCGTGTCGCGCCCATCATATCGACCATTTCTTTTAAAATGTCGACATTCGGCATTTTGACGTATCCAAGCTCGTCTGCATCCGGATGACTTGGGTTGTATTCTAATTTAAAAGGCTCTTCATCTTTTCGAAGTTCGCTAACCGTTACACCGTTAGCCGTTTCCTTAAGCACTGCTAATTTACGAGCGTAGGGTTGCCATTGACCATCTACAAGTTCTCCCCGTGTCGTTTGAGCATTTGCAATATTTGCTGAAACCGTATCAAGCCGGAGACGTTGTGCAGTTAACCCTGATGCAGAAGTATGAAATCCACCGAACATACTCACTTTTATCTGCCTCCTCTAATTACTGATTGGATTCCTGAAAATTTCCGATTCAGCTGTTCTACTAATGCCTCATACTCGATTTGATTGCGTGATAATTCAGACATCTCAAAATCAATATCGACACCATTTCCATCGTTACGCATAGAAGTCGATTGCTCAACGATCGAACCTTGCGCATCAATTTGAGCATGACGCTTTAGACTCATTTTCATTTGAGAGTCTAGTACATCCGAAAACACTAAACGTTGTGCTTTGTATCCAGGTGTATCAACATTCGCAATATTTTTAGATATTACTTTTTGAGAATCTACAGTACGATTGACTGCTTTAGTGAGTAAAGAATAATCGGAACCTAACCAATCCATTTATCCGCCCTCCATGTATGAATAGTTTGGAATTGAAGAATATTAAAACTAGTAAGTCATTAGTAACATATCTGAAATAATTGAAACAAATAGGTCAATGTTTGAAAAGGATAAATTTTAAAAAAAGGGTAATGAGATGTTCATTTTTCACCTTTAATTAACATTTTGTTCAAAAATGATAAATATTACCTATGCATCTACGAATAGAAAAAAGTTTAATTAATAAAAATGGACTAATTTATGATTTACAGAAAATGTCTAAACTAAGATTTAAAATATTTCATTCATGAGCAACAGAATTGATTATACATCTAATACAGAATGAAAAAAACACCAAATTGTAATTTCTTTGAATAAATATAAAAATAGTTCCTTCTCTTTTAACTTTTTTATCCACCCCTTTTCTTGGTATTTTTCATTGATACTCTACGATAACCATTTAAAGAAGAATGGATCTGCATTGCTTCTTCTATCACCTGATGGATGTTTGTAAGAAATCGTCTTTAACAAAAAAAAGCGATTCTTCTCACATTGAAGAAGAATCGCTTATCTAATACAGACGTTAAAAACGATTAACGAAAAATACGCTGTATCTCATTATTTTTTTAGTTCGATTTAATACGCTCTAACTCATAAAGGAAATTGTCGTTCAAAATTTTAATGTAAGTTCCTTTCATTCCAAGTGAACGCGACTCGATGACGCCTGCACTTTCGAGTTTACGCAGTGCGTTGACAATGACAGAACGCGTGATACCGACGCGATCGGCAATCTTGGAAGCGACGAGTAGTCCTTCATTTCCTTCCAGCTCCTCGAAGATATGTTCAATCGCTTCAAGTTCTGAATAAGACAACGAATTGATCGCCATCTGAACGACCGCTTTCTTCCGTGCTTTATCTTCCGCCTCATGTGCCTTCTCACGAAGGATTTCCATCCCGACGACTGTCGCACCATACTCTGCAAGCACGAGGTCTTCTTCGTTGAAGTCTTCCACCATACGACCGAGAACCAGCGTACCAAGGCGTTCGCCACCACCGATGATCGGTACGATCGTCGTTTTCGACGTTTCGAACGTATCACGGTTGTCGACTGGGAATGCCGTATGTTCACTATCGATGGCAATGTTTGCTGTCGTTTCCGTGACGTTAAATAACTTTTTCGTGTAATCTTCCGGGAATTGACGTTCTTCTAAGAAACCACGGACCCGGTCATTTTCGATTTGTTGCTTGATTGCGATACCTAGTAACTTACCGCGCCGACTTACGATGAATGTGTTCGATTCCATGACTTCGCTGAGTCGATCAGCCATGACCTTGAAATCAACATGTGTGCTCGCTTCTTGTTGTAACATCGTATTCAGCTTCCGCGTTTTCGCCAATAAATTCATTTTTTCTTCCTCCACTTTATAAGATGAACTGACTTAAGTCTCGATCATCTGCTACTTTTCCAACTCGTTCCGTCACGTATTGTGGCGTGATCGTCACATCCGTCTCCGGCATGTCTGCTGCTTCGAAGGATAATTCTTCAAGGACGCGCTCCATGATCGTATACAAGCGTCGTGCTCCAATATTATCCGTCTCATCGTTTACCTGTGCAGCAATCCGCGCGATTTCACGAATGGCTTCTTCTGTAAAGGTGACATGAACGTGCTCTGCCCCTAATAATGCTTTATATTGTTTGAGTAATGCTTGATTCGGTTCAGTTAAAATCTTAACAAAGTCATCTTCTGTCAAACTATCGAGTTCGACACGAATTGGGAAACGACCTTGGAGTTCAGGAATCAGATCAGATGGTTTTGCCATATGGAATGCACCCGCAGCGATGAACAAGATGTGATCCGTCTTGACTGGACCATATTTCGTAACGATCGTCGATCCTTCAACGATCGGTAAGATGTCTCGTTGAACACCCTCTCGTGAAACACCAGCTGAATCATGTCCTTTTGTCGCGATCTTATCGATCTCATCGACGAAGATGATCCCCATCTGTTCTGCGCGACGAACCGCTTCGTCATGGACTTCGTTCAAGTCGAGCAACCGCTCCGCTTCTTCCGCCGTCAGGATTGGTCGTGCTTCCTTGACTGTGAGCTGACGCTTCTTCGTTTTCTTCGGCATGACTTGTCCGAGCATATCCTGAAGATTCGCGAGCCCCTCCATGCCTTGTTGCCCAGAGAATAAATCCACTTGGCGTTCTTCAACATCGACCTCAATCATGCGATCCTCAAGTTGCCCTGTCAGTAATTGCTGACGAAGTAACGAACGGTCGGCTGTCGCTTCCGATGTATCCGGCTCTTGTTGCTTCTGGTTCCCTCCAAACAACATCTCAAACGGATTCGTTCCACCACCGAGACCAGATGACGCTTTTTTACCAGATAACGCATCGACGATTCGTTCGTTCGCCACTGCTTCCGCTCGATCTTTGAGCGCTTCTTTTTTCTCATCTTTGACAAGACGTAGAGACGCTTCCACAAGATCCCGCACCATTGACTCCACATCACGACCGACGTACCCTACTTCCGTGAACTTCGTCGCTTCGATTTTGACGAACGGCGCACGGACGAGTTTCGCGAGGCGTCGCGCAATTTCAGTCTTTCCGACTCCGGTCGGTCCGATCATCAGGATATTCTTCGGTGTGACTTCATCCCGCATCGATGCATCGAGTAATTGTCGACGGTACCGATTACGTAAAGCAATCGCCACCGCACGTTTAGCATCCGCTTGTCCGATGACATGTTCATTTAACTTCTCGACGATTTGTCTTGGCGTCAATTCATGCATGGTCATTGCCTCCGATCGTTTCTAGGATGATTTGATCGTTCGTAAAGACACAGAGTTCACCAGCCGTCTCAAGCGCTGCGCGGGCGATCTCCTCTGCTGTGAGATGACTTGCATGTCGAGCTAACGCGCGACCTGCTGCAAGCGCATAATTACCACCTGAACCGATTGCGAGAATGCCGTCATCCGGTTCGATGACTTCCCCGTTTCCGGATACAAGTAAGAGATGTGTTCCATCCATGACAAGTAAGAGTGCTTCAAGTTGACGCAACATCTTATCGCCTCGCCATTCCTTCGCCAGCTCAACTGCTGCCCGTTGTAAGTTCCCGTTATACATTTCAAGCTTCGCTTCGAATTTTTCAAAGAGTGTGAACGCGTCCGCGACACTTCCAGCAAATCCGGCAATGACTTTGCCACCATAGAGGCGCCGTACTTTTTTCGCACTTTTCTTCATGATGACTTGGTTTCCGAAAGTCACCTGTCCGTCTCCGCTCATCGCGGATTGTCCGTTATGTTGAATCGCAAAAATCGTCGTTGCATGAAACATCAATGTTTCCTCCCTTAGGCACGAGGATGTGCTTGTTGATAAACATGTCGTAATCGTTCCGTCGTTACGTGTGTATACTGACCGGTCGTCGACAGCGATGCGTGTCCAAGTAACTCCTGGACCGCTCGCAAATCGGCGCCTCTTTCCAGTAAATCTGTCGCGAAACTATGACGAAGCGCATGTGGTGTCACATGTTTCCCAACGAGTTGTTCCCCTTTTTTCATGATTTTCCGAATCGCATCCGTCGTCAATCGACGCCCTGAATGAGACAAGAACAACGCTTGCTCATGACCTGCGACTGGATCTCGTGATGGTAAGTACAGTTCTAATGCATCTTTAGCAAAGGTTCCGATCGGTGCGATGCGTTCCTTCCCACCTTTTCCATACACATGGACGTAGGAGTGATCAGTCGCGAGATCACGAAGATCCAGTTGAACGACCTCGCTGACCCGCATACCCGTCGCATATAAAAGTTCTACTAACGCCACATTCCGGTTGCCAAGCGTATCACTCGATCGAAAGACATCGAGGAAACGTTCATATTCCGTTGGGACGAGGAATGTCGGAAGTCCTTGTTGTCGTTTTGGTGCTTTTAATCCATCGAAGGGATTAGGCTCATCGGTGTCACGTGTCAAAAAACGACCAAATTGTTTGAGGCAGGAAACTTTTTGTGCAATCGTCGCCCGCGCCAGCTCCTGATCGTAAAGAGCATACAAATAACGCCGTGCACTTGCCAATTCAATCGATCGTAACTGATGATCGCGGCAAAAAGCGGCGTATTGTCGAAGTGTTTGATCATAAGAGCGACCTGTATTCGGAGATAATTGACGTTCAATATGAACATACCGCATGAAATCTTCTAGCAGTCGCTCAAAAGCAGTGTCTATCCCCATGAATGCGCCCCCTTCTGACCATTTCATTCTCGAATCGCCCTTAGCATAGCACAGACCAAGTAGTCTGACAATAGACCAAAAACCGAAAAATTAACGAAATTATCACGCTTTTATGACAAATTAAGAAATGGGGAGAAAGAGCGCTAAATCACGCCTTTCTCCCCATCAAAAATCACATATCCGTGAAATCTTTGATTGCTTCAAGTGCTCGCTCTGCGTAGAGCGCATACTTCTCAGGTTTTTTCATCCGAACCGGATGACCGACGAGTGCTGGTACCAATCCGAAGTTGGCATTCATTGGCTGGAAGTTCTTCCCTTCCGTCGTCGTGATATAATGCGACATCGCACCCATCATCGTTTCCTGCGGGAACGTAACCGGTTCCGCCTCATTGACGAGACGTGCCGCATTGATTCCTGCCGTCAAACCGGACGCTGCTGACTCGACGTACCCTTCGACACCTGTCATTTGACCAGCAAAGAACAAGTCGTCACGTGTACGTGTCTGATACGTTGGTTTCAATAAATTCGGTGAGTTGACGAACGTGTTACGGTGCATGACACCATAACGGACGATTTCTGCATTCTCAAGACCAGGAATCAAGCGAATGATCCGCTTTTGTTCGCCCCATTTCAAATGTGTCTGGAAGCCGACAAGGTTGAACAATGTTCCAGCTGAGTTATCCTGACGCAATTGAACGACAGCATATGGTCGTTTGCCTGTCTTCGGATCTTCAAGTCCAACTGGCTTCATCGGTCCAAACAAGAGTGTTTTCGGTCCGCGTGAAGCGAGAACTTCAAATGGCATACAGCCCTCGAAGTAAATCTCTTTTTCAAATTCCTTCAATGGAACGACTTCCGCATTGATCAGCTCATCATAGAAGAGCTGGAATTCTTCTTCCGTCATTGGACAATTCAAGTAGGCAGCTTCGCCTTTATCATATCGTGATTTCAGGTAAACCTTCTCACGATCGATCGTGTCTCCATCGAGAATCGGTGCCGCTGCATCGAAGAAGTATAGGTAATCTTCACCTGTGAATTGTTTAAGTGATTCCGATAATGCCGCACTCGTCAACGGACCCGTCGCGACGATCGTCGGACCATCTGGAATCGCTTCGATTTCTTCATGATGGACGGTAACGTTCGGGTGGTTTTTCAACGTTTCCGTCACATATCCTGCGAAGTCGTGCCGATCGACAGCAAGTGCTCCACCTGCTGGAACGCTCGCTAAGTCTGCTGCTTTCATGATCAAGGAATCGAGCTGACGCATCTCTTCCTTTAAGACACCAACTGCGTTCGTTAACTGGTTCGCTCGAAGTGAGTTCGAACAGACGAGTTCAGCGAATTGGTCTGTATGGTGCGCGGGTGTCTGTTTGACAGGCCGCATTTCATATAAATCTACTTGAACGCCGCGTTTTGCAAGTTGCCATGCTGCTTCAGAACCTGCAAGTCCCGCGCCGATTACCGTTACACGTTTCAACGGTCATTCCTCCTCTTGCTCCTGATCGATGCGTGTTTCATGATGTCCACAAGATGTACATTCTACTTTCACACCGTTCTTGATTTTCTTTTGTACCATCATACTACTACATACCGGACATGGTTCTTCGACCGGTTTATCCCATGAGACGAACTCACACTCCGGATAGTTCGAACAACCGTAGAACAAACGTCCTTTTTTACTACGACGTTCGACGATGTCGCCCGTTCCACATGTCGGACACTTCACACCGATCTCGACTTGGATCGGTTTCGTATTACGACACTCTGGGAAGTTCGAGCACGCCATGAACTTGCCATAACGTCCCATCTTGATGACCATCGGGTGACCACAGACTTCACAATCTTCTCCAGCCGGTTCATCTTTGATTTCAATCTTCTCGATTTCTGCTTCTGCTCGTGTCAGACGCTTTGCAAAGGACTTATAGATTGGATCGACGACTTCCGTCCACTGCATGTCACCTTTTTCGATCGCATCGAGTAAAGCTTCCATGTCTGCCGTGAACTGGACAGTGATGAACTCTTGGAAATAGTCGCTGATCATATCGATGACGAGTTCACCGAGTTCCGTTGGTAAGAATTTCTTCTCTTCAAGCGTCACGTAACCCCGTTTTTGAATCGTATCGAGCGTCGGCGCATACGTCGACGGACGACCGATACCGAGCTCTTCCATCGCCCGGACAAGACGTGCTTCCGTATACCGTGGTGGTGGTTGTGTGAAGTGTTGTTTCGGTTCGATTGCTGATTGTTTCAACTCTTCCCCTTCATCGAGTGGAGGAAGTAGTCCTTCCTTGACGTCTGAAACCGCCTCATCGTCCGTATCTTCGATGTAGACCTTCATGAAGCCCGGGAATTTAACGGTCGACCCGTTCGCACGGAATGTGACATCATTTGATACGAGATCAATCTTGACGGTATCGAGAATCGCCGGTGCCATCTGGCTTGCGACGAATCGTTCCCAAATTAGTTTGTATAAGCGGAACTGATCACGCGATAAATACGATTTGACGAGTTGCGGCTCGCGCATCGTTGAAGTCGGACGAACCGCTTCGTGTGCATCTTGTGAGTTCGCTGATTTCTTTTCTTTACGTTTCTCGCTTGCGATGTATTCTTTTCCGTACGCCTGCTCAATGAACCCGTGTGCTTCGAGGTTCGCCGAATCTGACGTCCGTGTCGAATCGGTACGCATATACGTGATTAAACCGACTGTACCTTCTTTTCCAATTTCGATTCCTTCGTATAGCTGTTGTGCAATCATCATCGTCTTCTTCGCTCGGAAGTTCAGCTTACGTGCTGCTTCCTGTTGCAAAGAACTCGTCGTAAACGGTAACGCCGGATTCCGTTTCCGCTCTTTTTTCGTGACGGAATCAACTGTGAAGTCTTCTGAGAGTTGATTCAAGATTTGATCGACTTCTTCTTGCGAATGAAGTTCACGCTTCTTGCCATCGACTCCGTAGAAGTTCGCTTCGAGCTTTTCACCGTTTGCATCGAGTTCGAGTTTGATCGTCCAGTATTCTTCAGGCATGAACGCATTGATTTCTTGTTCACGATCGATGATCATCTTGACGGCAACGGATTGAACGCGTCCCGCAGATAACCCTTTTTTAATCTTCTTCCATAATAACGGACTCATGCTGTAACCGACAAGGCGGTCCAAGATACGACGGGCTTGCTGCGCATCGACAAGATCATAGTTGAGCTTGCGTGGTCGCTTGAACGAATCCTTGATGGCATCTTTCGTGATTTCATTGAAGACGACGCGGCACTCCGTTGATTCATCAACGCCTAATGCTTTAGCTAAATGCCATGCGATCGCTTCCCCTTCACGGTCGGGGTCGGCTGCGAGATAGATTTTTTGTGCTTTTTTCGCAGCTGTCTTGAGTTCTTTTAAGACCGGACCTTTACCACGGATCGTGATATATTTCGGTTCATAGTCATGTTCGACGTCGACTCCCATTTGGCTTTTCGGCAAGTCAATGACGTGCCCCATCGACGCTTTCACGGTATAGTTGGATCCGAGATAACGTTTAATGGTTTTTGCCTTAGCGGGTGACTCGACGATTACTAGATATTTTGCCATTGCAATCGCTCCCTATTAGAGGCGTACTCGTATTTTAATCTCACTTATCATAGTAGTCTCGATTCCCATTTGTCAACGTTCAGCCGAATACTTTTTGAAACTTCTTCCGGATCAAGGAGTGGAATCGCTCCTTCTGCGATCAATTGATTCGTTCCGGAAAAGAACGATTCAGTTGGACAACCCGGCAAACAATAGACATCTTTTCCTTGGTCAAGCGCGTGACTGGCAGTATTCATCGTACCGCTTCGTTTCGCCGCTTCGACGATGATCAATGATGAAGACAATCCAGCAATGATTCGATTCCGTTCTAGAAATTGAAATTTTTGAATAGGAGTTCCGAGTGGATATTCAGAGAGAAGAAGACCGTGTGAGAAGATACGTTCAAAAAGAGTAGCATGGGAAGTAGGATATAGACGATCAAGTCCTCCTGCGAGAACCGCGATCGTTGTCTGCTGATGTTTTAAGGACAAGCGATGGACGAGGGCATCGATACCATAGGCACCTCCGGAAACGGTGGCGAGATCTGGATGAAAGAAGGGTTGCAAGAAACGCATACGGGAAAGATGGTGCGGTGAGGGGGTTCGACTACCGATGATACTGACGCGTGGAAGTGTTAGGCGGGACGGATCACCGCGGTAAAAGAGGGCATAGACCGGTTGAGGGATCGTCAGTAACACAGTCGGAAACAGTGGATCTCCTTTGACTAGAATCGACTCTTCGATCCAATCAAGCTGTAATGCTTGTTCATACCGTTTTCGAAGACGCGTCGAAACGGGTAATTCATGACTGGGAACGATTCCGAATTGCTCAATCAATCGGACGATCGTGTACGGTACCTGACACATGGCGAAGCGGACATACAGTTCACGTTTCATGAGATCAGCGCTCCTTATTTAAGCTTCTTATTTATATAGAAGAAAGCCGTCCTGATTTGTTCAGGACAGCTTCTTTTTTTGATTTATTTGACTGTGCTGTTCGTCACGCACTCGTCATAGATCCCTGCTTCTTTGATGACACGGATTAACGTCTCACCAATGACAGCTGGTGTTTCTGCCACTTCGATTCCGTTTGCACGGAGTGTCTTGATTTTTTCAGCAGCTGTTCCTTTACCGCCAGAGATGATCGCACCTGCGTGACCCATCCGTTTGCCGGCAGGAGCTGTTTGACCACCGATGAAACCAATGACTGGTTTCGTCATGTTCGCTTTGACCCACTCAGCCGCTTCTTCTTCAGCTGTTCCACCGATTTCCCCTAACATGATGACGGCTTTTGTTTCTGGATCTTCGTTGAATGCTTTGAGCGTATCGATGAAGTCCGTTCCATTGACCGGGTCGCCCCCGATACCAACAGCTGTCGATTGACCGATACCAGCAGTCGTCAATTGATGGACAGCTTCATACGTCAAAGTCCCAGAACGTGAGACGATACCGACATGACCTGGTGTATGGATGTATCCTGGCATGATACCAAGTTTCGCGACACCTGGAGTGATAACGCCCGGGCAGTTCGGTCCGATGAGACGAACTGGTTTGCCTTCGAGGTAACGTTTTACTTTGACCATATCAAGAACTGGAATACCTTCCGTGATACAGATGATCAACGCGATGTTCGCATCTGCTGCTTCCATGATTGCATCCGCTGCGAATGCTGGTGGTACGTAGATGATCGATGCGTTCGCACCCGTTTTTTCGACCGCTTGTGCGACCGTATCAAAGACAGGAACACCACCGAGTACTTCCGTACCGCCTTTTCCTGGTGTGACACCGCCTACGAGTTTTGTGCCGTAGTCGATCATCTGTTCACCGTGGAACATCCCTTGGTTACCAGTAATCCCTTGAATAATGACTTTCGTCGATTCGTTCACCCAAATACTCATCTTTAGCTCCCCCTTACTTCACGAGCGCAGCGATTTTTTCTGCGCCGTCTGCCATTGATGTAGCTGCTGTAATCGCTAGACCTGAATCTTTGAGAATTTGTTTCCCTGCATCAACGTTCGTACCTTCAAGACGAACGACGAGTGGCAATTCGAGACCGACTTCTTTTGTCGCCGCAACGATACCTTCTGCGATGACGTCACATTTCATGATTCCACCGAAGATGTTGACGAAAATCCCTTTGACGTTCTCATCCGATAAGATCAGTTTGAAGGCTTCTGTTACTTTTTCCTTCGTCGCACCACCACCGACATCGAGGAAGTTCGCAGGATCACCACTGAAGTGTTTGATGATATCCATCGTTGCCATGGCAAGACCAGCACCATTGACGAGACAACCGATGTTTCCATCGAGTGCGATGTAGTTCAAATCACTCTTTGATGCTTCGACTTCGCGTGGATCTTCTTCTGTTTCATCACGTAACGCCACGATGTCCGCATGACGATACAATGCATTTGAGTCGAAGTTCAACTTCGCATCCAGTGCGAGGACTTCGCCATCCTTCGTCGTAACGAGTGGGTTGATTTCTGCGATCGAACAATCCTTGTCGACGAAGAAGTTGTAGAGTTTCGTGACCATGCCGACGAACTTGTTGACGAGCTTCACAGGAACACCCATTGCGAACGCAAGTTTACGCGCTTGGAATCCTTGAAGACCAACTGCAGGATCGACGACTTCTTTGATGATTTTTTCTGGTGTCGCTTCCGCTACCTCTTCGATGTCCATACCACCTTCGCTTGATCCCATGATGACGACACGTCCTGTCACACGATCAAGTACGATTCCAAGATAGTATTCTTTGTCAATCGCACAACCTTCTTCGACGAGAAGACGTTGAACGACTTTTCCTTCTGGACCTGTTTGGTGCGTGACGAGCGTTTTGCCGAGTAACTCCGTCGCATATTCTTTCACTTCTTCTTGCGATTTCGCAAGCTTGACGCCACCTGCTTTACCGCGTCCCCCCGCGTGAATTTGAGCTTTGACGACTTTAATCGGGCCTGACAATTGTTCTGATGCATCGACCGCCTCTTCGACGGTGAAGGCTGCGATTCCGTTCGGTACGGGTACACCGTACGAACGAAGTAATTCTTTTGCCTGATACTCATGTACATTCATGAAAAAATCCCCCTTAACCCCTTTAGTTTCGGCTCTTTCATTGTAGTTAAAATTGGAAGCGCTGTCTATCGTTATCGACCGAAAGCTTTATTTTTTCAGAATTTCATCTTGATCGAGACGATATAAAAAGGCAAATAACTCGGCAATGACACCGTATAATTCTTCCGGAATCTGTTCTGACACTTGAACAGCATCTAGTAACGTCATCAACGTTTCGTCCTGCCGGATCGGAATATCATGTTTTAATGCCTCTTCTAAAATCCGTTCTGCGATGTGTTCCGATCCCTTAGCAACGACTTTTGGGGCATGCATCTGTTCTTCGTATGATAGAGCTATTGCTTTTTTCATATATGAAGATCCACCCTTCCGTTACGCGTTGAGATATCATGCGGTACGCGCTCTTTCGTCTGTTCGACCCAATCGAATCGTGTCAATGCATAGCCTTGTTCCTCAAGACGAGTCTGAATTTGCGATGTGTAGGCTTGCATGAACGTATTGACGTGCGCATTTGGATGAAAGACGGAAATCGAAACATTCCGGTCTGCGATCAAGACGTCGACAGCGACCTCACCGAGCGTCGGTAATTGAAGATACAAGACGACACGGGCATGATTTGGATCAAACGTCCGTTCGAACGGTGCTTCCATCATGAGATCAACATTTTCGAATGGTCCAAATTGAGGTAATTGAAATAAATAGACTCCTTTCCCTGCTTCGTTCGTTGCTTGGACGAGTTGTTGCGCTAAAATCTGATCACTCGTCTTTCGATCAAGCGTTCGACCTGTCTCGTCACCCTTTGCCAGTTGAACGAGTTCGGTAAGGGCGTGTTTTAACTGCTTCGCTTCTCCTTCTGTTACCGGTTGACCAATTTGCCTTAGGAGTTCCCGTGTTTCGGCAGTCGGTACCGTCTGGCGTTGTAAAAAGGAGTCGAGTAACTGGGGGAGAGCCGACTTTTGCGGAACAGACTCGGTCGAGATGATTTTTAAAACTGGTTGTCCCTCTGCTGAAACGACTTGAAAGCGATACATGTTCCCTTCTTTTAGTTCAGCTGTCGTCCCTGCCGTCAAGACGCGTTGACCGACTTGGAGTTCCATTAATCCGTCGGGTAACAGCTTTAAAACTTTACCGACGATGTTTGCGCCTTCCCGTAACGGTAGGTTCGCATGATCGATGATTTTAAATGGTAATAAGGCACGATGTTCGATTTGCATGATCGTTTCCTCCTAGAGGCGTTCTTTGACAGGGCGGAATGTTTTTCGATGAATCGGTGTGACGCCCAGTGTATCGAGCGCTTGTAAATGTATGGGTGTTCCGTAACCTGCGTGTGTTTCAAATCCGTACCCCGGATATTTGATCGCATATTGTTCCATCATCGCATCTCGTGTCTCTTTCGCAACGACACTTGCAGCAGCAATGGAGACACTTCGCGCATCTCCTTTGATAAGAGAGAGTTGTGGTGTATCGTCGTCGAGTGTCATCGCATCGACAAGTAAGGCATCCGGTCGTAATTGGTATACTGCGTCTTGCATCGCCCGTTTCGACGCCTGATAGATATTGATTTCGTCGATTTCAGCCGGTTCGATGATGCCGATCGCAATCTCAGCAACTTCTTGCAAATGCTTCAGTGCCGCTTGCCGCTGTACTTTACTCATCTGTTTTGAATCCGTTAGTCCTGGATGATAGAATCCGTCTGGTAAGATGACCGCTGCTGCGACGACTGGACCAGCTAGTGGACCTCGCCCGACTTCGTCCACTCCTGCAATTCGAACGTATCCTTGCTGACGATACTCGTCTTCAAACGCGAGTCGTTCCTTGAAATCGATCCGTTGCTGCTCTTCGTGCGCAAATCGTCGTTCTGTCTGACGAAACAGTGTATGCACCCCTTTTCGCGTATCTGACGCCAGTTCCTGCTTTAACTGAATAAATTCTTCTAGTGTTGCTTTTTGTAATCGTTCTTTTAATTCTGCTATCTTCATACATCCTGCTCCTTTGAAAAAAACTTGGACATCAAAAGATGTCCAAGTCCGTTATGCATGCGTTTCCCATTCTTCAACCGTTTCAAGCGTCACTCGACCGAGCTTTTCCGTTCGTAGTTCATGCAAGAGCATTTCGCTCGTCCGCTCGAAATCGACATAGCCACCTGAGACGAAACCACGTTTTTTACCGATTGCTTCAAGTACATCAACCGCTTCTCCCGATACTTCGTCGAGTCGATAGCGCTCACGCAACTGCTCCGGATACCGTGTCTTTAGCTCACGAAGGGCAAATAGCGCGATATCGTCGATGTTTAAGATGTCATCCTTGATCGCTCCTGTCGCTGCTAACCGATATCCGACGACTTGATCGTCGAACTTCGGCCAGAGGATACCTGGTGTATCAAGTAATTCCATCTCACCTGTCTTCATCTTGATCCACTGCTGGCGTTTCGTCACACCTGGACGGTCACCCGTGATAGCGATATTTCGGCCAGCAAGTCGATTGATGAGCGTCGATTTCCCGACGTTCGGAATGCCGATGATCAAGGCACGGATTGCACTTGGGTTCCGCCCTTTCTCCCGCATCCGTGCGTGTTTTTCTTTCATTAGTCGTAAAGCACCCTCATGGATTTGATTCAATCCTTTATTGTGCTTCGCGTCAACCGCAACGACATCAACACCATCTGCTCGTAATGCCTGCATCCATTGCTCCGTCACTCGTTTATCCGCCATATCCGCCTTGTTGAGGACAATCAGTCGCGGCTTACCTGCCGTGATCTGTTCGACCATCGGGTTACGGCTCGACATCGGAAGACGGGCATCGACGAGTTCGATCACCACATCGATCAACTTTAGTTTTTCTGTGACTTCCCGACGTGCTTTGGCCATGTGACCGGGGAACCATTGAATCGTCATATCCTTCACCTCGTTCATATATTCCTGGACTTCTTGCTGATCATACGATACATGAAAAAACATCCACTCCCTAGTATACGCAACTTCAGACAAGAAAAGAAGATGAGCTGCTTACTTTTAACGGCAAGCGTCTCATCTTCGTTCGTTTTAATCGACAGAGCGTACATCATTGAATGGATAGAAGACGAAGTTCGTCGTTCCGACGATTTGATCTTCATCAACAAAACCGATATCACGACTATCTTTTGAATTTTGACGATTATCTCCCATGACGAATACTTTTCCTTTTGGAACAGTCGTCTCTCCTGTTCGCTCTTCAAGCGTGAAGTCTTCCGTCAATGGCACACCACTCATCTGGGCTTTGTATTCTTTCAAATACGGTTCAGCGACTTTCTTATCGTTGACATACAATGTATCATCTTTGTAATACATCGTATCTCCCGGAACAGCGATGACCCGTTTGATATAGTCTCGCGTTTCCGTTGCATGGAAGACGACGATATCGCCTCTTTCTGGTTCATTAAAATAGTACGGGACCTTATTGACGATCATTCGATCCGCATTGTGTAAGGTCGGCATCATCGATTCCCCATCAACGATGACGGGTACGAACAGGAACGTTCGAATGATGAACGCGATGACGAGCGCTACGACGAGCGCCTTTACCCAACTGAATAACTCCTTCACGAATTCCACTCCCTTGATTAACGCAATTTCTTCCTAAGGACTAGTATACGCATAAACTGCAAAAAAAAGAAGCTTGTCCGGAGACAAGCCACTTTTTCACATGATTAACGACGAATTTCTTTAATACGCGCCGCTTTACCACGAAGGTTACGGAGGTAGTAAAGTTTCGCACGACGGACTTTACCGTAGCGAACGACTTCGATTTGTGCAACACGTGGTGAGTGGAGCGGGAAAGCACGCTCAACGCCAACTCCGTAAGAAATTTTACGGACTGTGAATGTTTCACTGATGCCGCCACCGTGACGTTTGATGACTACGCCTTCGAAGAGCTGAATACGCTCACGCGTACCCTCGACGACTTTAACGTGTACACGGACTGTATCCCCAGGACGGAACGCAGGGACGTCTGACTTGATTTGTTCTTGTGTAAGTTCACGGAACAATTGTTGTGTGTTCATGAATGATTTCTCCTTTTTTCACCAATGTTCTTATCTTCATTTGCTTCAAGCATCCGACAGCGGAACATCGTTAATGGGTGGCTTTTGCCACATGTTTTAACTTATCATAGATTCAGTCGTTTGACAATCCTGAAATCGAGTCTAAATAACGCTGATCTTCATCCGTCAACGATGCATCCACGAGAAGATCAGGGCGCCGCTCATATGTCCGCTTCAGCGACTGTTCCCGTCGCCATTTTTCAATCCGGGCATGGTTGCCTGATAACAAAACATCGGGTACTCGGTACCCTTTATATTCTGCCGGACGTGTATAGTGCGGGTATTCGAGAAGTCCCGTTGAGAAGGAATCATCTTCGTGACTCGCAGACGCACCGAGGACGTCCGGTAAGAGGCGGACGACTGCGTCAATCATCGTCATCGCAGCGAGTTCTCCTCCCGTCAAGACGAAGTCTCCGAGCGAGACCTCATCCGTCACCAACTGATCATGGATTCGCTGATCAAACCCCTCATAGTGACCACATAAGAAGACCAGTTCTTCTTCGTTTGCCCATTCTTCCGCCATTCGTTGCGAAAACCGTTTACCGGTCGGTGTCATGACGATGATTCGTCGTTTTCGTTCCGGTAGACTTGCCATCGCATCGAAGACGGGTTGCGGTGTCAACAGCATGCCCGCTCCTCCGCCATACGGATAATCATCGACCTTACCATGTCGATTCGTTGAAAAGTCTCGAAAATTGATTGTTTCGAGTATGACGTGTTGATCGTCTTGCGCTCGCTTGACGATCGAATGATCAAGCGCTGAAAACATCTCAGGAAACAGCGTCAATACACGGATGTTCATTCCTCGATCAGTCCCGGAAGCGGCGTGATCTGAATGCGTTTCTGTTCGACGTCGACGGAAGCGACGACTTGCTCGATATACGGAATCAGGACATCTTTTTTTCCGTCGCGTTTGATCGTCCAGACGTCATTTGCGCCCGTTTCGAGAATGTCGGATACGACTCCTATTTTCGTCTCACCGTCATAAACCGTACAACCGATGATCTCATGATAGTAAAATTCATGCTCGTCTAAGTCCTGTAAGTCTTCTGCATGGACATAGAGTTTCAATCCTTTGTACTTCTCGACGTCATTGATATGATGCATCCCTTTGAACGTCACCATGATGAATTGTTTATGCTTCCGGTAGCCACTGATCGTTACCGGTGTATACGTGCCTTCAGAGCCGAGAAAGACTTCTTTTCCGACCTTAAAGCGTTCTTCCGGAAAATCCGTGCTTGCGAGTAACTTCAATTCCCCTTTTAGACCGTGCGTGTTGGCGATTTTCGCAATTTCCAACCATTCCATTCGTTTCACTTCCTTTCTTGAATTAAAAAAAGGAGGTAAGCTTTCGCTCACCTCCTAACGTCTTACTTCGCGAGTTTCGCGTTGTGGAATTTCTCCATGATACCAGCTTGTGAGAAGAGGTTACGAACTGTGTCCGAAGGTTTAGCACCTTCAGAGAGCCATTTAAGAGCTAGCTCTTCGTTGATTTTAACTTCTGCTTCTGGTTTAGCAACTGGATTGTAGTATCCGATTTGCTCAATGAAACGACCATCACGTGGTGCACGTGAGTCTGCTACTACCACACGGTAGAAAGGTGATTTTTTTGCGCCCATGCGCTTAAGACGAATTTTAACTGCCATTCGTAAGTCCCTCCAAATAATAAATGATTTTTTCGTTTAGTCAAATTGACAACTTCATTAGTATACAACGTTACAGCAAAAGAGAAAAGACTTTTAAAAGAATGGAAGGCCAAAGCCTTTCTTTTTCCCTTTGCCCATCTGTCCGGAAAATTGTTTCATCATTTTCCGCATGTCTTCGAACTGTTTAATGAGACGGTTGACTTCTTGGATACTGCGTCCGCTACCACGGGCAATCCGCTTCCGACGGCTCGCATTCAAGATTTCAGGTTCAGTCCGCTCTCGTTTCGTCATCGATTGGATGATCGCTTCGACATACACGAGTTGCTTCTCATCGATTTGGGCGTTTTTCAACCCCTTCATCTTCCCTTTACCTGCCCCAGGGATCATTCCCAACAGTTCGTCGAGTGGACCCATCTGTTTCACTTGCTGCAACTGCTCGATGAAATCATCGAATGTAAACGATGCATCGCGCATTTTGCTTTCTAACTCTTTGGCACGCGTAGCGTCCATTTGTGACTCTGCTTTTTCAATCAGTGTCAGCATGTCTCCCATGCCTAGAATCCGAGACGCCATCCGCTCGGGATAGAATGGTTCGATGGCATCGAGCTTCTCTCCAAGACCGACGAACTTAATCGGTGCTCCGGTGACTGCCTTGATGGAGAGTGCTGCACCACCTCGCGTATCTCCGTCGAGCTTCGTCAGAACGACTCCCGTTACGCCAAGCTTCTCGTTGAAGCTCTCTGCGACGTTGACGGCATCCTGACCCGTCATCGAATCGACGACAAGGAAGATTTCATGCGGTTTGGCGATCTCCTTAACATCAACGAGTTCCTGCATCAGTTCCTCATCGACGTGTAAGCGACCTGCCGTATCGATCAACACGATATCGTGATGATGCTCTTTTGCATAATCGAGTGCACCGGTAACGATTTCTTGTGGACTAACCTGATCTCCCATCGAGAAGACCGGTAACTCCAATTGTTTTCCGAGTGTCTCTAATTGTTTGATTGCTGCCGGACGATAAATATCCGCCGCAACAAGCAAAGGACTACGATTATGTTTTTTACGTAAATGATTGGCAAGTTTACCCGTTGTCGTTGTTTTACCTGCCCCTTGCAGACCGGTCATCATGATGACGGTCGGAGGACGGTTCGCAAGCGTCAACGGTGACACTTCTGCACCCATCAGATTCGTCAATTCATCGTGGACGATTTTGACGACTTGTTGTCCTGGCGTCAAAGACGTCATGACATCCTGTCCGACGGCACGTTCCTTTACATCATTTACGAATTGTTTGACGACCTTGAAGTTGACGTCGGCTTCGAGTAGCGCTAAGCGAACTTCGCGCATCATCTCTTTGACGTCTGCTTCAGAAATCTTACCTTTACCTCGCATTTTAGCGAGACTGGCTTGAAGCCGTTCCGATAATCCTTCGAATGCCATTAAGAATGCCTCCTACTCTAATTGCTCCAATGTCTCAATGATCACTAGGGCTTCACCCGGAAGGTCGCATTGCTTCAGCTGATCGAGTAACTGCTTTCGCCGTTCGTGTTTCTTGAACAGGGATAGTCGTTCTTCATACTGCTCGAGCATGGCTTCCGTGCGTTTTATGTTGTCGTAGACTGCTTGTCGGCTGACTTCAAACTCATCGGCGATCTCACCTAAGGAAAAGTCATCTAAGTAATAGAGTGACATGTAATTCCGTTGTTTTGGCGTCAAAAGCTCCTGATAAAAGTCAATCAGATAGTTCATCCGGTTCGTTTTATCAAGTGTCATCCGAGCACCTCCGCAATGTTAAGTGAAATTCCTTTACAGATAGTATAGTACAGCCCTCACAGTGTGTTGTCAAGTTTTTTTCTTTACATGAAACGTCGCTTATTCTGCGCTTTCTTCCGTGTCGACGTTTTCTTTTTCTTCAAAGACATCGCCGAACAGTCCATATACGAATTGTTCTGCGTCAAATGGTTGTAAATCATCGATTTTTTCACCGAGACCCACGAACTTCACCGGTAGATTCAGCTCGTTCTTGATCGCAAGAACAATCCCACCTTTTGCTGTGCCGTCAAGTTTCGTTAAAACGATTCCGCTAACGTTCGTCGCTTGTTTGAAGGCTTTTGCCTGCACCATCGCGTTTTGCCCTGTTGTTGCGTCAAGTGCTAGTAACACTTCATGGGGTGCGCCTGGAATCTCACGTTCAATGACGCGTTTGACCTTTTCGAGCTCGTTCATCAAATTGACCTTGTTTTGTAGGCGTCCTGCCGTATCACAAATCAGGACGTCGACCTTACGTGCTTTCGCTGCTTGGACGGCGTCATAAACGACAGCAGCCGGATCGGAGCCTTCGCCTTGACGAATGACCGGTACACCGGAGCGTTCGCCCCAGACTTGCAGTTGATCGATCGCACCAGCCCGGAACGTATCTCCCGCTGCTAACATGACGCTCTTACCTTCTTGTTTTAATCGGTTCGCAAGTTTCCCGATCGTTGTCGTCTTACCGACCCCGTTGACACCAACGAAGAGGATGACATTCAGCTCATGATCAAGATCAAGGGCCGTCTCTTCTTCTTCGACTAACATGTTCGCGACGACTTCAACGAGGACATCCCGGACTTGTTTTGGATCCTTGACGTTACGTCGTTTGACTTCTGTCTTTAATTCTTCGACCAAATCCATCGTCGTCGTCACACCGACGTCGGCTTGGATCAACACTTCTTCTAACTCTTCGAAAAAGTCTTCATCGACTTCACGGAAGCGGTAGACGAGATCATTGACGGCACTCGCTAATCCGTCGCGTGTCTTCGTCAAGCCTTCCGTAAATTTAGTCGTGACTTCTTGTGTCGAAGTCGTCAAGCGGTCTTTCAGTTTTTTAAAGAAACTCATCGTTTAATCTCCTTTGGTTCTTCACTTAATGTACGTCGTGCCTCTTCTAGTTTAACGGATAACACTTCAGATATCCCGTTTTGCTGCATCGTGACGCCGTAAAGGACATCTGCCGCCTCCATCGTTCCTTTCCGATGGGTGATGATGACGAACTGTGTCTCGCGTGCTAGCTGATGGACGAACTCGCCGAATCGCGCGACGTTCGCTTCGTCAAGCGCCGCCTCGACCTCATCGAGGACACAGAACGGGACAGGACGTGTCTTTAGAATCGCAAATAATAAGGCGATTGCTGTCAAGGCACGCTCTCCACCAGACAAGAGCGATAAATTCTGCAGCTTCTTACCAGGCGGTTTCGCAACGATATCAATTCCACTCGTCAACAGATCACTCGGGTCAACGAGGACTAGATCGGCTTCACCGCCCCCGAATAACTCGCGGAATGTTTCCCGGAAGTGTTCTCGGACAGCATCATACGTTTGACGGAACAACCGAATGACTTCTCGGTCCATCTCTTCGATGACGCCATAGAGATCCGTTTTAGCAGCGACGAGATCATCCCGTTGCGCGGATAGGAACGTAAACCGTTCATCGACCTCTGCGAATTCCTCAATCGCACCGATGTTGACGATGCCGATTTCTTCGAGTTGGCGTTTGAGCAGATGAATTTCCTCTTTTGCCTCTTCATACGATAGATCAAGTGGTGCAATCAGTTCGAGCAGTAATCCCATCTCTTCCAGCATTTCTTGTCTTGTCTCAAGACGCGTGCTCGTTTTCCCTTGCGAGAGTCGTAGTTGCTCGAGTGCCTGTTTCGTCGTTTGTTGATCGTCCTTCGTCTTCGCTTCGCGGATCCGGATCAAGCGCAGGGATTCTGCTTGTACTTGAATCCGTTGTCCGATCGCAGCGAGTTCGGTCTCGACCCGTTGTTGTTCCTGTTCCTGTTCGCGCTGTTCCGCGTGCAAGGCATCAATCTTCGCTTCGTCGAATCCTTCAAGGACATGACGCAAGTCACGGCGTTTATGACCACGTTCAAGCTTCGCGTGACTGACCTGTTCCGTCAGGCGTTCGATCTCTTGCGAAAGCTGCGCTTGTTTCATTTGAATCGTCCGCTCTTCGAGAACTGCTTCTGCTTGTTCCTTCTTCAGTTCGTCCATCGTGACGGCACCACGGGCTTGTGCATCCTTGAGACGATCTAAGGCTTGTCTGAGCTCTGTTTGACGCTCCGTCCATTTTGCGATCTCGACTTCCGACGTCTCGATGATCCGACGTGCTTCCTGTTCTTGTTCGAGTACACGTGCCATCTGTCGATCTTCAACCGACAATTCAGACGTCATGACAGCGAGATGACGGTTCGCATCTGCTAACGTATCGCGCGATTGTTCGAGTTGCCCTTGTAATGCTTGAATCGTTTCTGTCCGTGTCCGAGCCGTAGCATCAAGAGTCTGGATCGCCGCTCTCAGATCTTCCAAGCGGCGCATCTGCTCCCGAATGACCGCTTGCCCGCGCGTCAGTCCCTCTTTTAACTCGTCAAGTTCACGCGATTGACTGAACAGTGGTGTACCTTTTTTCCGACTTCCGCCGGTCATCGTACCGCCGACGTTGACGACATCTCCTTCGAGCGTGACGAGACGATAGCGATGTCCTGTCGAACGGGCGATTTGGTTCGCCTGTTCAAGTGACTCGACGACGAGTGTCGTACCGAGCAAGTTCATCTTTAATTTCGTCAACGTCTCGTCTGTCGTCACGAGTTCACTTGCGATCCCGACGAACCCAGACATTCCACCGACTTGTTCTCGTACTGAACGATTGACTTCGCGTGCTTGCAGTGAGGCGAGCGGCATGAACGTCGCTCGACCGGCATTTAATCGTCGAAGCTCCTGGATCAGACGACGTCCTGTTGCATCGGTATCAACGACGATGTTTTGCATCGCACCACCAAGCGCTGTCTCGATTGCCGCTTCAAAGCGCGCCGGAACCGAAATCAACTCCGCGACCGCTCCGTGGATACCTGGGTGCTGATCTCGTTGTTTTAAAATCGTCTTCACAGCACCGAAATAACCGCTATAGTCGGCTTTGACGGATTCAAGGAATTCAATTCGGTCTTCCGTCTTATGCCGACGTCGCTCTAAATCCGCAACGGACTGTTCGACTTGGCGTAACGCATGTTGTTGTTCATTTCGTGCCGCAAGTGCCGTCGTCTCTTCTTCCGTTGCTTGGTCCAACTTCGTCCGGATTGAAGCGACATCCGCTTCTAGTCGAGCGACGTCTTCCTCGAGTTGACGACGCGTCGATTGTTTCGTACCGCTGTCCGCCGTAAATGAACGTTGTTGTTCTTCTGCCTGCATGAGATCTTGCTTCGCCCGGTTATAGGCATTATTCGTCGCAGCTAATCGACTCGCCACTTCAAAGGCTTCCGAACGTAATACTTCGGCTTCCTTATCAAAATCACGATCGGTTTGTGTCAGCGCTTGATCGGCTCTTTCCCGTTCAGCCGTGATCCGTTTTGCTTCCTGATCGACTTCTGCTTGGCGTTCCTGTAAAGCGGTCAGTTCGAGTTCCAGTTCCTTGACGCGTTCTTCGACGACGGCAACCTCTTGTTCGAGTCGCTCTTTCGTCTCGGTCCCGTGTTTTTCACGCTCTTTCGCTAGGTTAAGGGCACCTTGGATTTCAACCAGTCGCGTCGAGACATGTCGAAGTTGCTCCTGCAACGCGTTTTCTTGTTGTCGTTCTTCTTCGAGCGTCGATTCTTGATTCTCTCGGGACACGACGGTCTCTTCGTAAGTCGTCTTTTGAGACGCAAGGCGTTCTTCACATTGTGCGATGTCACGCGCTAGTGTTTCGAGCTCCGTCTGATACGTCGTGATTTCATGCGCCAAGATACCACGCTCGAGGACATCATGCCGTTCTCGAGCGACGAGATACTCCTTCGCGAGCGCCGCTTGTTCACGTAACGGCTCGATTCGTCCGCCAAGTTCATATAAAATATCATCGACACGCGATAGATTCGCTTCCGTATCACTTAATTTCCGCTCGGCTTGCTTCTTGCGATGACGATACTTCAAGACGCCTGCTGCTTCCTCGATAACAGCACGACGTTCTTCCGGTTTACCGGAGATGACTTGTTCAACTCGCCCCTGTCCGATGATCGCAAACGCATCACGCGACAAGCCTGTATCCATGAACAGATCAAGGACATCCTTCAGGCGACATGGTTTTTTATTTAAAAAATAATCGCTGTCTCCGTTGCGGCTGACACGCCGCGTGACACTGATTTCCTGATACGGCAACGCAACCGTTCCCGACTCGTTGTCTAAGACGAGCGTCACCTCGGCAAATTGTTTCCGGTGTTCAGACAGACTGCCTGCAAAAATGACGTCTTCCATCTTCGCCCCGCGCAGTGACTTCGCAGATTGTTCTCCGAGCACCCAACGGACAGCGTCCGATATATTTGATTTCCCACTTCCGTTCGGTCCGACGACTGCCGTGACACCCGGAAGGAATTCTAATTCAGTTCGACTGGCAAATGATTTGAAGCCATTGATTTCAATTCGTTTTAAGTACATCTTGATCACCCGTATGTTTAAATTTCTTTTGAATTTCTTTCAGTTTACCATAGCCGAAACGCTAGCAACATGATAGGTTTTAAGGTAGTATCACGCGAAACAAGAAGAAGAGGAGCGAATAACACGATGACGATTGAACAAATGATTGAAGCAATCTTAGATAAATTGAACATCATCAACAAAGGGGTCATTAAAGCAGAACAGTTCGATGGCTCAAAAAACGAGGACTTAAAAGAGATTTATGAGTTCGTCATGATGCGCGACTCGTTATCACTGGCAGAGGTCGATGCGATCGTCGACGAACTGAAATCCCTCAAGACTGTCTAATCAAGCGAACTTCACACGATAAAGGCCGATCATCTCTCACGTATTCGAGAGATGGTCGGCCTTTGTTGCTTAAAACTGTTTCTTTAATTCAAGTAAGGCTTGTTTTGCCGCCTGTTGTTCTGCCTCTTTTTTCGATCGGCCTGTCCCGATCCCTTCCAGCTCATCCGCGACTTGGACACGCGAGATAAATTCCCGACTATGCGCCGGACCGCGCTCCTCGATGATTTCATACTCGATGACACCTAAACCGACACGTTGAATCGCTTCCTGTAATTGACTCTTGAAATCTGTCTGTTCTTCAAAAAAGCCTGTCGCCACTTTCGGAAAAACCGCTTCGGCGAGGAATCGTTCGGCTGCTTCGATGCCTTGGTCAAGATACAAGGCGCCAATGAAGGATTCGAAGACATCCGCAAGTAAGGCTGGACGATTCCGACCACCGGTCAGTTCTTCCCCCTTACCTAACAGAATCATATCGGAAAACTGATAGTGATTCGCAAATTGGACGAGTGACGGTTCACAGACGATTGCCGCTCGCAATTTCGTTAATTCCCCCTCGGAACGTTCCGGGTAGTGTTCGAATAGATAGCGTGACACTGTCAACTCTAAGACCGCGTCCCCTAAAAATTCTAGGCGTTCGTTATCCCCTTCAGACTCGCGTTGTTCATTGACGAACGAAGAGTGCGTGAAGGCTTGTTTTAATAGCTCGACATTAGAAAACGTAATATTCAGTCGCTCTTGTAACGCTTCGAATTTCTGCTCGATTTGAGCGAGCGTCCGAGCATCCTTGCGTCGTTTTACATAGGGTCCTTTTCGGACACGACGTCCTTTTTGATTCGTCATAGTTCCTCCTAAACAGCTAAAGCCCACCGCAAATTGCGGTGGGTCAGCTTCAATGATCAGACTTGTGTTTCGATGTAGTTGACGACATCGCCGACAGTCTTCAAGTTTTCTGCTTGCTCATCTTCGATCGTAATTTCGAACTTGTCTTCTAAGTCCATGACGAGTTCCATGACTTCGAGAGAGTCAGCACCGAGGTCGTCTTTGAACGATTTATCAAGTGTGATTTCACTTTGTTCTTTTCCTAATTTTTCTGCGATTGCTTCTTGTACGTCTACTAAGATTTGTTCTTTTGTCATTTTAAAATCCCTCCATGAGTTGAGTATATAAGATGATTGCCGATTTGGCAAAGTACTACCGTTAGTTGTGTTACATCGTCATGCCGCCATCAACGGCAAGAGTTTGTCCTGTGATGTATCGCGCTTCATCTGAAGCGATGAAACTGACGAGTGAAGCGATATCGTCCGTTTGACCGAAGCGTTTCAACGGAATTTGCCCGAGTGACAGGTTCCGCTGTTCTTCCGTCAATTCATCCGTCATGTCCGTCTCGATGAAGCCTGGACAGATGGCATTGACTGTGACACCTTTACTCGCGAGTTCACGTGCGACGGATTTCGTCAGCCCGATCAGACCCGCTTTCGCTGCGACATAGTTCGCTTGCCCTGGATTTCCGGAAATACCGACGACTGATGCGATGTTGATGATACGACCGCTTGTTTTTAACAATGGACGTGTCGCAGCTTGCGTGACGAGAAACGCACCTTTGAGGTTCGTATCGATGACAGCATCAAAATCCGCTTCCTTCATGCGCATCAGCAAACCATCACGCGTGATGCCAGCATTATTGACGACACAATCCAGTTGACCGAACGTGTCGATCGTCTGTTTGATCATCTGTTTGACAGCATCTGCTTCAGCGACATTCGCTTGAATCGCGAGTGCCTCTCCGCCTGCTTCCTTGATTTCACGGACGACTGCTTCCGCCTTGTCCGTGCTTCCTGCATAGTTGACGACGACACGGAAACCATCTGTTGCCAATCGCTTCGCGATGGCAGCTCCGATGCCGCGTGACGCGCCAGTGACGAGTGCTACTTTACTCAACGAATTCCCTCCGCTTCCAATTGCTCAAGTGTCGTGATGCTGATGATCTTCGCATCTTTTTTGATTCGTTTCACGAGACCGCTAAGTGGAGACGATGGACCAAACTCGATGAATGTATCCGCACCTTCTTCGATCAGACGCTCGACGCATGATTCGAATCGAACCGGTGAGTAAAGCTGCTGAACGAGCAAACGAATCAATTCGTCTGGTTGATCGTGGAACGCACTGTCGACGTTCGAGATGAATTTCGTCTTCGCCGCTTCAAACGGTGACGAGACGAGAATATCTTCGAATCGTGGTGCGAATGGTGTCATGAGCGACGAATGGAACGCACCTGATACATCAAGCGGTAAGACACGTTTTGCTCCGAGCTCTTTTAACTTCGCTGTAGCGGATTCGACCGCTGCGATTTGTCCAGAGATGACGAATTGCCCAGGACAGTTGTAATTGGCGATCTGTACGATCTCTCCCGTTGCCGCAATCGATTCGACCGCGTGATGGGCTGCCTCGACATCATTCATGCCGATGACCGCCGCCATCGTTCCACCCGTGACTTGATTCATGAGTTTTCCGCGTTCTCGGACGAGATAGACGGCTTCAGACGGTGTGATGACAGAAGCTGCGACGAGCGCACTATATTCTCCAACACTGTGTCCGAGTACGAAATCAGGTGTATGTCCTTGTGCTGCGTACTGCTGTGCGAGTAATGCACTGTGTGCGACGATGGCTGGTTGAGCGATGTCCGTCGCTTTCAATTCATCCTTCGTCCCTGTCGTCATCAGCGTCGTCAGATCCAGACCAATTCGCGTTCCGAGGTCAGCGAGTGCTTGGCGTGTCTCGTCTTGCGTGATGAGCGTCTGTCCCATTCCAGGCGTTTGTGACCCTTGTCCCGGAAACATCCAAACTGTTTTCCCCATCTCGTCTCACTCCTTCTTAACGTGCTTTTGTTGCCTTCGCTTGAACGATTTTGGCAACGACTTCTTGTTCGACCATCTTTTCCGCTTGAACGAGCGCTCGGCTGAATGCGTAGGCATTACTTGAACCATGCGCCTTGATGACCGGAGCCGCAATCCCGAATAGTCCAGCACCGCCATATTCTTCATAGGCGAGCAACTGCTTCATTTTTTTCAACTTCGGTTTCAGTACGAGAGCGGCGAGCTTTGATGTCCACGAGCTCATGAATTGTTCCTTCATGACACCCATGATCATACTGGCTGCCCCTTCAGTACTTTTAAGTAACGTATTGCCGGCAAAACCTTCCGTGACGATGACATCGACGTCACCGCTCATCGCTTCTCTCGCCTCGACGTTCCCAACGAAATGAATCGGTGCTGTCTCAAGTAGCGGATACGTTTCCTTCGTCAGTGCATTCCCTTTACCGGCTTCTGATCCGATATTCAAGAGTCCGACTTTTGGACGTGTGATGCCGCGAACTTGTTCTGCGTAGACAGACCCCATGATGGCATAATCGAGCAAATGCTCTGCCTTCGCATCCGGGTTGGCGCCAACATCTAAGATGACGACACCTTTCCCATTACGTGTCGGGAAAGTCGGGGCCAGTGCAGGACGGTCAACTCCTTCGATTCGACCGATGACGAACAATCCGGCAGTCATGAGCGCTCCCGTGTTGCCTGCTGAAATCAAGGCATCTGCCTCTCCTGATTTCACCAGGTTTGCAGCCACAACGAGTGAGCTATCTTTCTTGCGGCGAATCGCACGTACCGGTTCGTCTTCTCCGGTGATGACGGATGCCGCGTGGACGATCGTCACGCGCGGATCCTCGATTGTGTATGAGCGTAATTTCAACTCATCTCCGACTAGTCGGATATCGATGTCTTCGTTTGGACGTTCTGCCAAATAGGCAACGACCCCTTCTACGATGGCACGGGGTGCGTGATCGCCCCCCATAGCGTCAACTGCTAAAATCATTTCGATTCCTCCTTACTACTTCGATACACTGTGAACTCACCGATAAAGACACATTCTTCACCGACATAACTCTCCACCGTGATGTCAGAACGCCCATCTTGACGATGGGAACTGACGAATGCCTTCGCAACGACGCGTTCCCCGACATGAACGGAGCGTGTGAACTGAACGTTCGCACGTGTCGTCAACGCGAGTTCATCGTCGATGAGCGCAATCGCAAGCGAGTTTGCCTGCGCGAACAAAATATGTCCGCGGGCGATTGCATTCCGACTAAACGCATGTTCCGGCAAAATCTCAAGGATCGAGATCGCAGATGTATCGAGTTTCAGGTCAATCATATCACCAATGACTTCATTTTCAGTCAACGTACGCAAATCATCCAGCCGTTCGGTCGCGACGTGTTTAATTCGCTCCCGTAATTCCGGAATCTTTAATTCCATCCGGTCGAGACGAATCGTCTGGATACTGACACGGAATCGTGTCGCCAGCGCTTCATCCGTGATGAACGGATTTTGCTCGATCGTCTGTAATAATTCTTGTTGTCTCTCTTTTTTAGGTACCCGCATGTATGTTCCTCCCACAAGAAGGATGACCACTATTATTACCTGGTACTAACAGTAGTATATATCCCTTGTTGTTCACTTTCAAGTATTATTCGATTCTTTCTCCTTCAAGTAGCCCTTGTCGTTCGATATAGTCACGCAAGACATCGTATTCCGGCGCTTGCCAAAAGGCGTCCGATCGCAGTAATCGGACTGCATCTTGTCGCGCAGTTTCCATGACTTGTATATCGAGCGCCGGATCAGTCAAGACGAAGCGCGGTAATCCACTTTGTTCGGTACCGAAGAAATTTCCGGCTCCGCGCAGTTTTAAATCCTTTTCCGCTAGCTTGAAGCCATCGTTCGTCTCCGTCATTGTCTTGATCCGTTCTTTTCCCGTATCGGAAGAGGGATCGGCGATTAGAATACAGTAAGACTGGGCATCGCCTCGACCGACGCGTCCTCTTAATTGGTGTAATTGCGCAAGACCAAAGCGTTCTGCATCATGAATGACGATGATCGACGCATTCGGAACGTTCACACCGACCTCGACGACCGTCGTCGAAACAAGGATTTGAACGGTATTCTCCTTGAATGCTTGCATGACCTCGTCTTTTTCTGAAGAAGTCAAGCGCCCATGCATCAAACCGACATGATAGGGCTTGAACCGCTCAGTCAATGTCGCATGTAATTCGATCGCATTTTGAACTTCGAGTGATTCGGATTCCTCGATCAATGGCGTGATGACGTAGGCTTGTCGACCTTGCGACAATTCTTTCTCGACGAACCCGAAAACGCGTTCCATCTGTTGCGGTTTCGCCCAGTAGGTCTCGATTTCCTTTCGTCCCGCCGGCATCTCATCGATGATCGAAACATCCATATCTCCAAAGACCGATATCGCAAGCGTACGCGGAATCGGTGTCGCTGTCATATATAATACATCTGCCTGTTCAGCTTTCGCACGCAATCGTTTTCGTTGTTCGACACCGAAGCGATGTTGTTCATCGGTGATGACGAGGTGTAATGCCTTGAACTGGACGGTGTCTTGAATCAGCGCATGTGTTCCGACCAAGACGTCGATCTCTCCTGTTACAAGAGCTTCGAGCAAGTGTGCACGCGCTTTCCCTTTAACGGAACTCGTTAGTAAACCGACTCGGATCCCAAGTGGTTCAAGCAATGGGGCGAGCGACGCTGCATGCTGTTCCGCTAAAATTTCGGTCGGCACCATCAAGGCGCCTTGTTTTCCGGCACGAACCGTCGCGAACAAGGCGATGGCTGCGATGACGGTCTTTCCGCTTCCGACATCTCCTTGCAACAACCGATTCATTCGTTCGCCGCGACCGATGTCGTCTAGGATCTCTTTTGTCACACGTTGCTGTGCACCTGTCAGCGGAAACGGCAGGCTCTTGATGAAATTGGCAATATCCGTTTCATGTAAAGGCAAGGCAATCCCTTGACCTTTCCGTCGTCCAAGACGTAACGCCTGTAATTTCAGTTGGAAATAGAGGCACTCCTCATAGACATAACTGCGACGAGCAGCCGTTAACTCTTGTCGATTCGTTGGGAAATGAAGCGACTTCAACATCGTCATCCGGTCTTGCAACCGATACGTCTTCCGGATGCTATCCGGGATTCGTTCAGCTAATGCCTCAGTCTCCTTGAACGCCAAGTCGACGACGCGTCGGAATGTCTTCATCCGCATGTCACCCCGGAGCGAGTACACGGGTGTCAATTCGCCTTCAATCGCCCCGAATTGCAATTCCGTCGCAGAGATCGTCATCCGGTGTAAATCCCACTTGCCACTGACCGTCACTTCTGCCCCGAGTTGCAATTGGTCTTTGTAGAATGCCCGGTTGAACATCGTTACGGTCACACTATACCGTTCTTCAACGAGCAGACGGAACGTTAAACGATTTTTTCCTTTACCGTAATAGCGCACAAGTGGTTCAGACTGGACTTGACCCGTGAACTTGACTTTATCCTCATGGATTGCTTCCGTTAGACTTCCCGTCACGAAGTCGTCATAACGAAACGGGACGTGCTCGAGCACGTCCGCAACGGTGAGAATATTCATCTCTTCTAGTTTTTTCGCTAAATCCCGTCCGACACCTTTTAATGTCTTGACGTCACGTGATGGATTCATTCGATAACTCTCCGAAGATTTTCGCTTCGAGCCAGCGACCCGTCGGCGTATTCGCGAGTCCACCTTTTGCTGTCTCGCGAAGCGCAGACGGCATCATCTGACCAATCTCATGCATGGCTGAGATGACTTCATCACACGGAATCCGTGACGTGATTCCTGCGAGTGCCATGTCGGCAGCGACAACAGCATTCGCCCCGCCCATCGCATTGCGTTTCACGCATGGTACTTCGACAAGTCCTGCGACAGGATCACAGACGAGTCCGAGCATGTTCTTCAGCGCGATCGCAAAAGCATGTGCTGACTGATCCGGTGTTCCGCCCGCCATCTCAACGATCGCAGCAGCTGCCATCGCTGTTGCTGAACCGACTTCTGCCTGACAGCCACCAGCCGCTCCGGAAATCGACGCATTGTTCGCGACGACGAAGCCGAACGCACCGGATGTGAACAAGAAGCGTAACATCTGCTCACGTGTTGGGTTTAACCGATCTTTGACCGCAAATAACGTACCTGGCACGACGCCGGCACTCCCTGCTGTTGGTGTCGCACAAATTTTCCCCATCGCGGCATTGACTTCATTCGTTCCGATTGCTTTACTAACGGCGTCCAGTAATAAATCACCGGATAAACCTTTACCTGAAGCACGGTACCGTTGAAGCAAAACAGCATCTCCACCGGTTAGTCCTGTCACCGACTGGACACCGTCACCATCAAGCGAACGAGCGACTGCTTCTTCCATCACTTGTAGGTTTCGTTCCATCATCGCATAGACTTCATCTCGCTCTAAATGACGAACCGTCATCTCTTGCTCGATCATGACTTCCGAAATCGGAATATTTCGTTCCGTCGCGATGGCGACGAGTTCTTTTACGGATTTAAACATGTCTTCACTCTCCCATCATGACGGCACGCTCGACTTGAGGTAACCGATCGATTTCTTCCAATACTTCTGCCGTTATCCGGTCATCAATCTCAATTGCCATGAGTGCTTGTTTTCCTTTTTCATGACGTGACACTTCCATATGCCCGATGTTGATTTCGTAATCAGCCAAAATGCTCGTCACGGCTGCAATCGCACCAAAGCGGTCATGGTGCAAGACGACGAGTGCCGGTCCCCCACCGGACAAACGAAGCGGTACACCATTTAATTCCGTGATTTCAATCGTTCCCCCACCAATTGAAATACCGACCAATTCAAACTCTTCTACTCCATTCGTCAAATGGACACGAGCCGTATTCGGATGATCCGTCAACGCCTCACTCGTCTCGAAATGAATCTCAATCCCTTTTGACTTCGCGATATCGATCGATTGCGGAATTCGGTCGTCAAACGTATCGTATCCGAGAACACCGCCGATGATGGCGACGTCCGTTCCATGTCCACGATACGTATCCGCGAATGAACCGTAAAACGTGATGTGAATGACAGTAGGTGTTTCCCCGAATAATTTACCCGCCATCAATCCGATCCGTGCAGCTCCCGCTGTATGCGAGCTCGATGGACCAACCATGACTGGTCCGATGATGTCAAAGACGCTACGATATTTCATCTCTTTTCCCCTCTCTATGAAACAAACGAAATCCCACCTCTATTATCGCAGATGGTGGGATTCGTGAAAAGGCTAGTCGCCCTTTTTCAGTATGATGGTTTTATTCGACGCTTAAAATGTACGAATAAAGTGGTTGTTTGCCGTCGTGGACTTCCACTTCAGCATCCGGATTAACCGATTCGATGTACGCAACGAGGTCGTCGACTTCTTCTGTCGAAACGCCTTCACCATAAAGAACCGTGATGATTTCGTCGTCCTCCGTGACGAGTGTATCGACGAGTTTCTTGACTGCACCAAGACTTGAAGCGTCCGTAGCGACGATTTGTTTTTCAGCAATCGCCATATGGTCGTCTTTCTTGATTTCTACACCATCGATGTTCGTATCACGTACGGCATATGTGACTTGTCCCGACTTAACGGCTGCAATCGCATCTGCCATATGCGCTTCGTTCTCTTCGACAGTCGCTTCTGGATTATAGACGATTGTTGCTGCTAAACCTTGTGGGACTGTTTTTGATTTCACGACCGTCACACCACAATTCGCAACAGATGCTGCTTGTTCAGCGGCCATGATGATGTTTGAGTTGTTTGGATAGACATAAACGTGTTCAGCGTGTGCATCCTCGATCGCCTTAACGATATCTTCCGTCGACGGGTTCATCGTTTGTCCGCCTTCGATGACGACACTGACACCGAGTGATTTAAAGAGTTCGCTGATTCCTTCACCCATTGCGACTGTCACGAGGGCTGCTTTCGCTTTTGCCTTCGGTGCAGCGACTGGAGTAACTTGGTTCGCTCCTTCTTCTTCAAGGATCGTCGAGTGTTGTTGACGCATGTTTTCAATCTTAACAGCGACGAGTTCACCGAAACGTTGTCCTTTTGTGATGACTTCTCCTGGTGTTTCAACGTGGACGTGAACTTTCAACAGTTCTTCATCCGCGACGACGAGCAACGAATCACCGAATTCCGCTAATTCGTTCCGGAAGTCTTCTTCGCTGAACGGTGCATTCGCAAGCTTGTCATCTTGGAAACGAACCATGATTTCCGTACAGTAACCGTAATGGATTTCTTCTGTCGACATGAAGCTTTGAGCCGTTTTATGATGCTCTGCTTCGACGAGTGCTTCCATGACAGGCGCATGCGGTTTGTCGAGTTCTTTTCCTTCGAGTGTTGCGAGGAATCCTTCATAGATACAAACGAGACCTTGACCACCAGAGTCAACGACGCCGACTTCTTTTAATACCGGAAGAAGTTCTGGTGTTCCGTCGAGCGATACTTTCGAAGCTTCGACGAGTTGACGCATCAACTCTAAGAAATCCGTCGTCGTCTCAGATTGTGCGATAGCAGCGACCGCTGTTTCACGGGCAACCGTCAAAATTGTTCCTTCAACCGGTTTCATGACTGCTTTGTATGCTGTATCGACACCTTTTTGCAACGCATCTGCGAATTCCTTCGTATCAATCGTTGTCTTACCTTCGATTGATTTCGAGAATCCACGGAACAGTTGGCTTAAGATGACGCCAGAGTTTCCGCGTGCTCCCATCAATAATCCACGTGCGAAGACGTTCGCGACTTCCGATACAGAATCCGAAGTTGATTTACCTGCTTCTTTTGCACCTGAAGTCATCGTCAAATTCATGTTCGTTCCCGTATCACCATCTGGCACAGGGAAGACGTTCAATGAATCGACGAAATCTGCGTTTTGATAGAGATTCGCCGCGCCATTTTGAATCATCTTGACTAACTGCGCTCCTGTTAAACGATCTACACTCACTAAAGTTTCCTCCTCTATTCCCGCCTTAGACATTCGTCAAGCGGACTCCTTGGACAAAGATGTTCACAGATGTCACGTCAAGACCTAGTGCCTGACTGAGCGTGTATTTCACGCGACTCTGTACGTTATTCGCCACCTCTGAGATTTTCGTTCCATAACTTACGATGATATGCATATCGATATGGACCTGCTCTGAAGCCTGTCGAACGATGACACCGCGTGCAAAGTTCTCGCGTTTTAAGAGTTCTGCAAGACCATCCTTGATTTGAGACTGGGATGCCATACCAACGACACCAAAACATTCCATTGCTGCGCCGCCCGCAAGTTGCGCGACGACATCATTATCTACATCAATCTTTCCATAGGTCGTTTTCATCTCGATCGCCACCTGAGTAGCCCCCTTTGAATATTGTATTCTTCTCATAATTCTACTATAAGGACCTACTATTGAAAAGTCGCCGTACTGACTATACAATGAATAAGTGAAAAATAGTAGCGGTCAAATGAACTTTTACCATCATCCTCATCCATTATTTTAAATTTCGAGGTTGTCTGTCAAGTTTTTTTCTTGTCAGCTACTTTTTTTATGTTGCAACCGCCCTGACACCATGCTAAGATAGCAAAGTGTCTATTAGGACGAACGCAAAACAACATAAAAGGAGGCGGAACGCATGGCACGTAAATGCTACGTTACTGGGAAATCGCCAAAGTCGGGTAACAACCGTTCACACGCATTGAACAAAACAAAACGTACTTGGGGAGTCAACGTACAAAAAGTACGTATCCTCGTCGACGGTAAGCCGAAAAAGGTTTGGGTTTCAGCTCGAGCTCTTAAATCAGGTAAAGTCGAACGCGTATAAGGCGCAACCACCGGATGGGAATCTTCCCTTCCGGTTTTTTTATACCCTCATTTATTTTTCTCATAAACTAATTGTCGCCTTTATTGAAAACGCTTACAATAGGAACGTACTTTATTTTGTAAGAATTGGGGGAAGTCATCATGCAACTCAAACGAGAGATGACGAGTCGACACCTGTTCATGATCTCACTCGGCGGGATCATCGGAACAGGCTTATTTCTAGGGTCAGGGTTAACGATTTCACAAGCAGGACCTTTCGGGGCCGTCCTCAGTTACATCGTGGGTGGGACCATCATGTATCTGACGATGTTATGTCTAGGGGAATTAGCGGTCTATCTGCCGGTCTCGGGGTCATTTCAGACCTATACGACCCGCTTCATTGGACCAGGAATCGGCTTTGCCGTCGGTTGGATTTATTGGCTCGGCTGGGCCGTGACGGTGGCACTCGAAATTACGGCAGCTGGTAGTTTGATGGATCGTTGGTTCCCGAACGTACCCGTCGTCGTTTGGTGTACCGTCTTTACGGTCTTACTGTTCGGTCTGAATGCCGTCTCAGCCAAAGCATTCGGTGAAGCCGAATTCTGGTTCTCAAGTTTGAAGGTCCTCGCGATCCTTTTCTTCATCATTCTAGGTGGTGCTGCTTGGTTCGGCTGGTTACCAATGGAAGCAGATCGCCCAACCTCGTTATTTGCGAACTTCACAGCAAATGGTTGGTTTCCAAACGGGATTCTTGGTGTCTTGACGACGATGATTGCCGTCAACTTCGCTTTTCAGGGAACGGAATTGATCGGTGTCGCGGCTGGGGAGTCCGACACGCCTGAAAAATCGATTCCAAAAGCGATTCGGAATACAGTCTGGCGCACGTTCATCTTCTTTGTCTTATCAATTACGATCGTTGGGGCATTAATTCCGTATGAGACGGCTGAAGGGGTCAGCAGTCCATTTATCATGGTCTTTGATGCGATCGGCATCCCGTATGCTGCTGATTTGATGAATATCGTCGTCTTGACAGCACTATTATCTGTCGGAAACTCGGGACTTTACGCTGCAACGCGAATGTTATGGGCGATGTCGCAAGAAGGCATGATTTCAAAGAAATTATCGTACGTCAATGCAAGAGGTGTGCCGATGCGTGCCTTACTCTTTACGATGATGTTTGCGATGTTATCGCTTCTAACAGCCTTTTTCGCAGAGGATACCGTCTTTATCTGGCTCTTGTCCTTAGCCGGGCTCGGTGCTCAAGTCGGTTGGATTTCGATCTCTGCTTCTCAACTCGCATTTCGTCGGCAGTTCTTGCGAAACGGACATGATCTATCCGAATTGAAATTCAAGACACCGCTTTATCCGGTGTTACCACTGATTTCGTTGACGTTAAACGTCGTCGTCCTCGTTAGTCTTGCGTTTCAAGCGGACCAACGGATTGCCCTATACATCGGTGTTCCATTCTTCCTCGTTATGTGGGGAAGCTATCATCTCTTCGTCAAAGGAAAACATCTAGCAGCACAAAGCGACATCCGTGTCGCTCCCTCTCAACTCGAAGAATGATCTCATAAGAAAGAGGCCGCGGAATCATCCACGGCCTCTTTCCTATGATTGTGCTATTCCTTAAGCGTCCGCATCATCAATAGTTCTCCTTGATGGAGCTCTACCTTCGCTTCTGACGCACACCATTCATTACTGACGGTCAAGGAACCTCCGACCGGTACTGGATGTGCATCAAGTGGATATTTGACTCCGGATAAGCTTAAAGTCGATGGTACGAGTGGAATGAACGAAAGATAATGATAGCTCCCTGCTTCGACTGCATACGTTCCCTCAGCCAAGTATCGTACCTCTTCTCGTTTCGTCACGAGTCGTGCCTCTGGGTATCGCTTCAATAAATATACATTTTGGACGGTCATGTCGAGCCGCCCACCTGTCGCCCCGATAATGAAGGTATCCTCAAACTGTTTCTTCTCTGAGACTGTACGAAGTGCCAGTTCGAGATCCGTTTCATCTTTCTCGGCCGGATGAACGATTGCCCCTTCTGGTACATAACCAAGCGAATCAAAATCACCAATCGTCAGGTCGCATGTCAGCCCAAACGATTCAATCGTCTGAACACCACCGTCGACACCGACGATAAAATCACCTGGCTGACAAAACGTCCGTAAATCCGGCGCTTCTTCTCGCGGACCGGCACAGACGAGAATCGCCCGCATCTCAGACGCCTCGTGCCGAATAACGGAGTAAGCGTGGCGCAGTCGTGAATAAAAGACCCGCAACGACACCACAAAGAACGTAAGACGGTACCATGTATGTCGCGTTATAAATCAATGAATACGGTACGACTGGACCTTCGGCATACTCGGCAAAAAAGACGATTCCACTGATGACATGACAGATATAACGGAGTCCTGCGCCTAATAACGTCGCCAGGAGAACGAACGCCATCAAGCTTTTCTTTTGTCCATTGCGCGCGGCTAGTCTGACTTGACGCGCGAACAGACCACTTAATCCGACGACACCATACGCAATCGTATAGTCAAGCATCGGTTGAACGATCGTCAAGACTTGTGGAGCGAACATCAATTGAATCGTACCGACAAGCGCTCCCGTAACAACCCCTCCAACGACACCGTGGCGAAATGCCATGACGAAGATCGGTAACATCGCTAAGCTGATTGAGCCTCCTTGTGGCATTTTGAATGGAATCAGTAAATCAAAGACGACTCCGAGACTGGCGAAGATGGCGATTTCCATCATCATTTGTAACCGTTTCATGCTATTTTTCCTCCTTCATTGTACGAGAGGACGCAAAAAGGCAGTACGACGAACGCCGTACTGCCTGCGTGCGCCACATCCCTACGTCCGTTTGAACGGAACAGGTTCGAAGGGTTAAAGTCTAAAAGACTCCTCTCAGCCGCTTTTCAAGCGACACCCCTTGCGGTCATCATATTTCGTTTTCTCGTTCTTATTATACGGCAGCCCCTTGACGAATGCTAGTGATCGCTTCCGCATAATCTGGTGCATTGTAGATTGCTGATCCTGCGACGAGAACGTTCGCACCGTTATCGATGCAAAGCTTTGCCGTTTCCGGATTGACGCCACCGTCAATCTCGATTTCAAATGTCAGACCACGATCTGCTTTCATTTGCGCAAGTGCTGCGAGTTTCGGCATGACACGCTCGATGAAGGCTTGTCCACCGAAGCCCGGATTGACCGTCATCAATAAAACCATATCGACATCCTCAAGGACGTGTTCAATCGTTGATAATGGCGTATGGGGATTCAAGACGACTCCTGCCTTTGCGCCCGCTGCTTTGATTTGTTGCAAGACACGATGGACATGATTCGTCGCTTCGACGTGGAACGTCACGATGTCAGCTCCTGCCTTGACGAAATCTTCAACGAAACGTTCTGGCTGGTCAATCATCAAATGGACATCGAGAATCATATCCGTCTTTTGACGTAAGCTGCTAAGCACAGGTAATCCAAATGAGATGTTCGGTACGAACTGACCGTCCATGACATCAAAATGGATATAGTCCGCGCCTGCTGCTTCGACTGCTTTGACATCACGCTCAAGATTCGCAAAATCTGCTGATAAGATCGATGGTGCAATTTTAATCATCTTCAATACCTCCGGGCTCGATTCTTGATTTCGTCTATAAACATACCATAGTTCTCATAACGAGAGGACATGATTTCTTGGGCTTCGACGGCTTCCTTGACGGCACAACCGGGTTCATTCAAATGCAAGCAACCTCGGTATTTACAATCATCTTGTACAGCGACGAACTCAGGAAAACTCCACCGTACATCCTCGATTTCCATATCATACGGAAAATCGAGGTTCGAGAAACCTGGCGTATCGGCAATCAATCCTTCGGCAAGCGGCATTAATGTGACATGGCGCGTCGTATGACGTCCGCGTCCGAGTGATTTCGAGATCGCACTTGTTTCTAAATCAAGAGAGGGCTCCAGTGCATTGAGCAATGAACTTTTCCCGACACCGGATTGTCCGGCGAGAACGCTCGTTTTTCCAGCAAGTAACGGACGGACTTGCTCAACACCCGTCAACGTCTCACTTGATGTCTCGATGACCGTATACCCAATCTTCCGGTAAGCGGCAATCGCCTCTCGGACAGCCGGTCCTTTGACTTCGTCAAGTAAATCCATCTTCGTTAACAGGATGACGGGTTGGATTTCCTTCGCTTCGATCAAGACGAGAAATCGGTCGAGTAGATGCGCTGAAAAATCAGGTTCTGCCGCCGAGACGACAAGCAACGCTTGATCGATATTCGCGACAGGCGGGCGTACTAAAAAGTTGTCCCGCTCCTTCACTTCGAGAATATATCCCGTCTCACTTTCGATATGAAGCACGACTTCATCTCCGACGACTGGACTGATGCCGCGTTTTCGGAAATTTCCTCTTGCTCGTGAACGAACTTCTCCTTCTGGTGTCATGACATCATAAAAGCCGCCCTGCAGGCGTATGATCGTTCCTTCTCGATTCTCTTCGATGCGTTGTTCCGTCATCCTATGCACTCCTTTTTTATCACATTCATTGTGCGTCTTTTGCTTGATTGTACGTGATGGTTTTTGAACGATACACCGTATCGTCTTTATAGATCGTAATTTTGCCTTCTTCACCCGGATCAATCGTTAATGGCACGTCGAATGTCTCATCTTGATCAATTGATTCCTCGATGACGGTCCGCTTCCCTTTCGCGTCTTCCGTCTCGATTCGGATGACTTGTTTCGGCGGAGCCTCTTCTTCATCTTCACTAACAGCATCATAGACGACCTTTTCAGGGAACGTCGCCGTCACTGTTTTTTCTTCCTCACCTTTAGAGATGAAGACCGTCACGGAGTCGTTCGGCTCGACTTGTGCGCCAGCTTGCGGGAACTGACGGATGACTTGATCGAGTTTGACATCGCTAGAAAATTCTTGTTCGAACGTTCCGTCTAATCCTACTTTATCGAGATAAGCTTTTGCTTCATCACTCGATAAATTCGTCAAATCCTTCAACTCGAAAGAAGACGTCCCCTCAGATACAGTAATCGTAATCGTTTGTTCTTTCGCAATGACCTCCGTTCCAGCAGAAATTGACTGTCGAATCACATTTCCTCGATCGATCTCATCCGACTTCTCTCGCTCGACTCCGACTTTTGCGAATCCTGCTTCTTTTAGCGTTGCAATTGCTTCTTTTTCAGCTTCATCCGTCACATCCGGTACCTCAACCGGAGCACTACCAGTAGAAACGACCAAATTGACTGTCGAGCCCTTCTTGACCTGTGCTTTTTCACGAGGCGTTTGACTGATGACATCGCCTTCTTCGACCGTATCGCTACTCCGTTCCGTTGTCTCGACGACAAATCCAAGTTTCTCAAGCTTCGTTTCCGCATCGTCTCCATCCGTCTTGACGACAGATGGTACGGTGACCGTTGGATCCGGCCACATCGCGAACGTCGTAGCCGCCCCACCCAGTAAAAGGAGTAACAAGAGGATGATCCACCAGCGTTTTTTCTTTTTCTTTTCCGGTGTTTTCGGTTGAACAGTTGCGACGGCGGGTGATTCTAGTTCCGCTTTTGATTCTTCTGGCACTTGGACAGGTGATAAAACCATTGTCTTTTCCATCTCATCCTCTTCTGCGCCACGGATGCTTTCATTTGCCCGTTCGTCAGACAACGCCGTCACCATATCTGCCTTAAACGCTGCGACGGACTGTTGACGGTCATGCGGTGCTTTTGCAAGCGCCTGCATGATACAGTTCTCGAGTGCTTGCGGCACTTTCGGATTCAAGACGGATGGGCGACGCGGTGTATCTTGCAGATGCTTTAAAGCGATCGCAACCGGTGAATCACCTTCGAACGGGACTTGTCCTGTGACGAGTTCGTATAAGACAGCACCAAGCGAATAGATATCCGACTTCTCATCCGCAAATTTACCTTTTGCTTGTTCCGGTGAAAAGTAATGGACGGACCCAAGAACGGACATCGTATGCGTCAGCGTCGCATTCGACATCGCCACAGCGATTCCGAAATCCGTTACTTTGACGGTACCATCTTCTCGAATCAACATGTTTTGCGGTTTGATATCGCGATGGATGATCCGGTGTGCATGGGCGTGATCAATCGCATCACAAATTTGAGCGATGATATCGACGGCCTGCGGCACAGGTAATGCTTGATTTTCACAAAATGTTTTTAATGTCATACCATCGATATACTCCATGACGATGTAATAGATGGCATCTTCTTCGCCTACATCATAGACGGCAACGATGTTTGGATGATTCAAGCTGGTAGCAGCATGCGCTTCACGTTCGAATCGACGAATGAACTGTTCGTCATGCGAAAATTCAGTCCGTAAAATCTTAATGGCAACATGACGCTTTAAAATCTCATCATAGGCTTGATAGACATTCGCCATCCCGCCACTTCCAACTAGCCGTTCTATGCGGTAGCGGTCATTTAATTGATCTCCGTATCGCATATTCAGACCCTCTTTCTTTCTTTGAACCGGATGGCGGCAATCGTAATGTTATCCGCGCCTCCTCGAGCATTCGCTTCTTTCACCAATCGTCCAACGATCTCATCAAGCGGCTCATCCTGTAAGATGATCTGTTCGATGACATCATCTGGCACTTCATCGGTCAACCCGTCACTACAGACGAGGACGAGGTCATAGTCTGGAGCATCTCTGACTTGAATGTCGACTTCGACTGTTTCGTTCGAGCCGACCGACCGTGTGATGACATTCTTACGTGGATGATTTTCGACTTCCTCATCCGAAAGTTCCCCCATTTGTCGTAACATGTTGACGTAAGAATGATCATCCGTCAATTGTTTTAACGCCTTACCTTCAAGGGCATAGACTCTGCTATCCCCAACATGACCGATGACGAGCAACTCCTCGACCCAGCATACGCAGGCAATGGTCGTTCCGACGATGGCAAGTTGCTCGTCTTTTGAAAACTGAAGAATCCGGGCATTTGCCTCGGCTACACGTTGTTCTATCCATTCAGACAATTCCATCGGACGATTTGGCATAAGTGAAAAGGATGCTTCAAATACCTCGCGAACAATTGCACTTGCGATATCGCCAGCAGCATGACCTCCCATACCGTCCGCAACGACGGCAAGACCACGTTCAGCGTTCCCGACGAGTAATACCGTATCCTCATTTTTAGTCCTGACTTTCCCAGTAGTCGAAAGGTGAGCTAACTCCATGACAGTCCTCCGTTCGTGTCAATCTTCTCGTTTTTTAAACGCGGCAATATAGAAGCCGTCCGTTCCGACTGTCGTCGGTAACAACTTGAGTTCTGCTCGATCCCCAATCAGATGTCGCACGGATTCCGGCATCCGTGCCGCAAAGGATGTATCAAATTCAAATCCTTGATCGAGAATGAACGCTGTCTGATCCTCGTTCTCGGTCGGATCAATCGTACAAGTCGAATAGACGAAGGTTCCACCCTTTTTAACGAGTGGTAAGACAGATGTCAGAATATCTCGTTGAATTTTCGGGAGTTGCTCGAGTTGTTCCGGGCGTTTCGTCCATTTGATATCTGGTTTTCTTCGAATGACACCGAGTCCTGAACAAGGTGCGTCGACAAGAATCCGATCAAACGATTCTACTTCAAAGCGGTCTCCTGCTTTACGAGCATCTAACGCTTCTGCTTGAACAGTCGTAAGACCTAATCGTGTCGCTTGCTGTTCAATCAATTTAATCTTATGTGGATGAAGATCAAGTGCCTGTAGTGTTCCCGTCGTCAAACCTTCAGCAATGTGCATCGCTTTCCCACCAGGTGCGGCACAGCTGTCGAGAACATGATCAGATGCTTCTGCACCAAGTGCACGGGCGACGAGCATTGAGCTCTCATCCTGCAGAGAAAGATACCCACGGTCAATCAGATCCGTTTTTTGAACGCTTCCTCGTTCGATTTCGAGACCATCTGGCGCGACCGTAGATGGTTTTGCCGTCACACCTTGGTCGAGTAGAAGCTCGATCGCTTCCTCTCGCGTCGTCTTCGTCCGATTGATGCGAACCGTGACCGGTGCAGGTGTGTTATTCAATTGACAGATTTGAAGCGTTTCTTCCGGACCAAACAGTTCAATCCAGCGTTCGACGAGCCACTGCGGATGACTCGTTTCGATGCTGATTCGTTTTGCAACAGGCTCAATCTCAGCGAAATGGGGCATTCCCGCCCGTAATACATTCCGGAGCACTCCGTTGACGACTTTCGAGACGTGGATTTTCCCACGTTTTTTAGCAATCTCGACAGCTTCATGGATGACGGCATGATCCGGTACACGATCAAGATAAAACAATTGATACACACTCATCCGTAATAATGGACGCATGAACGGATCAAGTTTTTTCTGTTTCGCTAGATACGGCTCCAAAATATAATCCAGTGTCAATTCACGACTGAGCGTCCCGTAGACGAGTTCTGTGAACAAGCCGACATCCGTTGCTGAGATAGCACGCTTTTCAAGCATCTGGTGAACTGTGATTGTCGAGAAGGCACCACCTTGACCAATTTTCATTAGTGTCGCTACTGCTGCGTCACGTACGTTCATGCGTTCTCACCTACTTGTTGTCCGAGTTCAAGCGATTGACCGATCCCGCGCATGAACGTGGCACCATCCATCCGTTTTTTTCCGGACGGCTGTAAGTCGATCAGCTTCAACGCTGTTTCCGAACCTGTCGCGATGACGGGACCATCCGCTTCTAAAGCAATGATTTCACCTGGTCGTCCCGTTCCTTTGACTTTCGTCGCGAAAAAGACTTTCAATCGATCATCACCAAGCATCGTGTACGTACTTGGGAAAGGATTCATTCCTCGGATTTGATCATAGAGTGTCTCACCCGGTAACGTAAAATCAAGCCGTTCACGTTCACGTGAGATATTCGGTGCAAACGTCGCTTCTGCCTCGACTTGTGCTTCCGGTGTCAATTCACCTGCGAACAAACGCGGTAACGTCTCAAGCAACAGACGCGCTCCTGCGTCCGCTAATTTTTCAAACATAGTTCCAACTGTATCGTTCTCTTCAATCGGAACGATGATTTTTGACAACATATCACCGGCATCCAATCGATCGACCATGTACATGATTGTCACGCCTGTCTCTTTTTCACCATCGATGATTGCTTGATGAATCGGTGCACCGCCACGATATTTCGGTAAGAGTGACGCATGGACATTGATCGCCCCAAAACGTGGTGCTTCCAAAATCACCGTCGGTACGATCTGACCGTAAGCTGCCGTGATGATGAGATCTGGTTTTAAATCGAGAACATCTTGATAATCCTCGCGAATCCGTTTCGGTTGCAACACAGGAATATCGTGCTCCATCGCGACGAGTTTCACTGGTGTCGGTTTGACTTCCCGTTTTCGTCCGACCGGCTTATCGGGTTGTGAGACGACACCGACGACGTCATATCCGGCATCGATCACTTCACGCAGTGTTCCTGCCGCAAACTCAGGCGTCCCCATGAAGACGACGCGCGGTTTTTCTTGATCGACGAGTTTATCCGTGAACAGGACACCGTCTAAATGATCCATCTCATGCTGGATGGCACGTGCAAAAAAGCCGTTTGCTTTGATTTTGACCGTTCGTCCGAGTCGATCCTGCGACTTGACGACGATGCGGTCGAACCGTTCGACAGGACCAAAGATGCCGGGCATGCTGAGGCATCCTTCGTCATCGATTTGTGAACCGTCGGCTTCGATGATTTCCGGATTGATCAGCTCGATCGGTCCGGTCTCATCATCCGTATGGACGACCGCAACACGGATCGGTTGATTGATTTGCGGTGCCGCTAAGCCGACACCATCATATTCATACATCGTATCGAACATCCGGTCGATCATCTTACCAAGTTTTTTATCGAACTTCGTGACAGGTTCACACACCTGTCGTAATACATCGTTGGGTACTTCTACTACTTTATACATACAGACACCTCACATGAATACAAATGGATTCAAGTCGATCGCGACTTGTGTTTTTGACTTTTGACGACGGGCTAAGATATCACGAAGATGTGTCCGGACATCTTCCTGCCCTTTATGTTTAATTAAGACCTGTTGTCGGTACATATTCTTCAGTCGAGCAAGTGGCGCATCGAACGGTCCATTGACGACTAAATCCTCCGATTCGAAAGCCCGCAGCTCGGAGGCGATTTGTTGAGCTTCTGCTTGTGCTTCAAGTGGATGTGTCGCCGAGACCGTGATCAGACCAAGGAACCAGAATGGAGGGTGTCCCCCGAGTTTGCGCAACTGCATCTCCCGCTTATAGAACGTTTCGAAATCATGCTGTTTTGCCGTCTGAATGACGTAGTGTTCCGGATTATAGGTCTGGATGATCGACTGTCCGGCGAGTTGCCCTCGCCCGGCACGACCCGACACTTGCGTGATCAACTGAAATGTTCGCTCACTTGCCCGAAAATCCGGAATACCGAGCGTCGCATCGGCAGCGAGCACCCCAACGAGCGTGACATTTGGAAAGTCGAGACCTTTTGCGATCATCTGTGTCCCGAGAAGAATGTTTCCTTCCTTACGCTCGAAGGCATCGAGTAACTTCTCGTGTGCGCCTTTACGAGACGTCGTATCTTGATCCATCCGGATAATGCGCGCTTCCGGAATCAAATGCGCCAACTCTTCCTCGATCTTTTGTGTCCCCGTTCCGAACTGACGAATCTTCGTCGATTCACAGGACGGACAAGTTTTCGGCATCGCTGCCTCAAATCCACAATAGTGGCACTTTAAGCGATTTTCATGTTGATGATACGTTAAATTGACGGCACAATGCGGACATTGAAGCGTCTCCCCGCAATCCCGACATAAGACGAATGTCGTGTACCCACGACGGTTCAAAAGTAATACCGTCTGTTCCCCACGCTCGATTCGTTCTTTGATGCCTTCGACTAGCGCGAGGCTGAACGGAGTACGATTGCCCCGTTCAAGTTCTTTACGCATATCAACGATGTCGACCGGAGGCAGTTCCCCACCGAATCGTTCGCGAAGCGGTAAGTAACGATAGACCCCTTTTTGTGCCCGCGCATACGTCTCAAGTAATGGAGTTGCACTTCCGAGCACGACGGGACAACGATGATAGGCCGCTCGCCATTTTGCAACATCACGCGTATGATAGCGCGGATTCTCTTCTTGTTTATAGGTTGTTTCATGTTCTTCATCGAGAATGATGATTCCGATATTCGTCAGCGGCGCAAACACGGCGGACCGTGCACCGACGACGACATCGACCTCACCTTGAGCGATTTTGCGCCACTCATCATACTTTTCTCCGAGCGATAGACCGCTATGCAGGACAGCGACCCGTTCTCCGAAACGACGTTTGAACCGTTTGACCATCATCGGTGTCAGACTGATTTCAGGGACGAGCAAGATCGCTTGTCTACCGCGTTCGAGTTGTGCATGAATCGATTCAAGATAAACTTCCGTCTTACCGCTTCCTGTTACGCCATGTAACAAAAACGTTCCGGTCTCCGCTTCAGCCGTAATCGCCGAGACGGCTTCCTGTTGCTTTTCCGTCAAAGAGGACGGCACAAAGATGTCTTGGACGAGATGTTCGTAAGGATTTCGCCGTACATCAATCGTCTCGACTTCAATGATGCTTTTTTTCCCGAGGGCGTTCAACGTCGCGCTCGTTGCGCCCGTCGCCTGCTTGATTTCACTCCAAAGCGCATTCGGAAATTCTTGGATATACGAGTAAAGTGCCGCTTGTTGGCTCGCTTGTTTCGTAAAAGTTGCCTGTTCCTCGAGGAGACGAATACGTTTATCCGTCTTAGACGTCTTTTTCTCGCGAATGACCGGTTGAAGCGTCACGTCAGCTTGTTTCGCCGCTGTTAAGATGATTTGTTGGACTTCCGTTGGTAATTGACTCATTTTCTTACCATGATATGCCCGAAGTGGGCCCGACTCGACTATGACCAGTTTATCATAACTCACCTTCAACGCAGCCGGCAGCATCGCAAGCAGTGCCGTCGCCTGAAAACACAATGTCGTTTCTGATAGATAAGCCGACAGCTCGAGTAATTCTTGCGTATAGGTCGGCGTCTCATCTAAGACACGAACGATCGATTTGACGTTCGTCAAATCAGAGGTTGCTTTCGTTCCGACGACGATCCCAAGCAACGCACGTGGACCGAACGGAACCTCTACGCGCATTCCGGGAACAATCAGCTCCTGCCAGAGTTCCGGCACGGCATAATCAAAAGGACGATCGACGGTGGCCGCTGCGACATCGACGATGACTTCAGCTATCATGCCAATGCCTCCGCAAATTGGCGCATGAGCGATTTGGCGAGCGTCGATTTCAATTGTTGATCGTATCGCGTGACGGAATCATTCTTCCCAAAAACGACGACCTCATTTTCGTCGCTGACAAATCCGATGTCAGAACGAGAGACATCATTCGCGACGATGAAATCCGCCTTCTTTCGGACGAGTTTCTGTTTCGCGAACGTCTCGACGTCCGTCGTCTCCGCTGCAAATCCAACTAATACCTGATGTTGTTTCTGCTCACCGAGCGTCTTCAGAATATCCGTCGTCTCCTCGAGTTCAATCCGCAATGGTCCGTGAATTTTCTTCTGCTTCTGATCGTACTGGACAGACGGTCGATAGTCAGCTACGGCAGCGGACATGATGACGATGTCTTGCGTCTCATAGTCACGTAACATGGCTTCAAGCATTTCTTCTCCCGACTCGACGGCAATCGTCGCTATCCCGGTCGGTAATCCAATCCGAAGGGGACCATGGACGAGTGTGACATCGGCTCCTGCATCTCGTGCCGCCTCTGCGAGCGCAATTCCAGTTTTCCCGGAAGAATCATTCGTCAAATAACGAACCGGATCAATCCGTTCTACTGTGGGTCCTGCACTGATCAAGACTTTTCGTTCGGCTAGATATTTTTCTTCAAAGAACGTTGAGAGTGTTGCGACCAAATCTTCTGGTTCCGGTAAACGACCTTTTCCGACCCAACCACATGCGAGATTTCCGACTCCCGGTGCAATCACCTGGACACCATCCTGCTTGAGTTGTTCAATATTGCGGACAGTCGCCGGATGTTCGAGCATATTGACGTTCATCGCCGGTGCGACGATGACGGGACATGTCGCTGCGAGAATTGTCGTCGTAATGAAGTCATCTGCGATCCCGTGCGCGAGTTTTGCAATCAAGTTCGCGGTCGCTGGTGCGATGACGATTAAGTCCGCTTCATCCGCTAAATCGATATGAGCGATTTTTGACGGATCATGCTCGATGAAGACATTGTCATAGACCGCTTTTCGCGTCAGTGCTTCAAACGTCGTCTTACCGACGAATTGTTGCGCATTACGCGTCATCGCGACTTGAACGTGTGCGCCTGCTTGAACGAGTTTGGAAGCGAGTGCTGCTGATTTATAGGAAGCGATTCCACCGCCGACACACAGTAGAATGTTTCGGTTGGTTAACATGTAGGTGTCCTCCTTATTGAAAAAAACAGCCACGATGACAAGTGGCTGCTTCAAAATTAGTCTTGCGGTTGGTTCGTGACGGATACTTCTTCGAAATAAAGCTCTTCTAAAGCTTTCCCGACCGGTTTATGCGATTTTGGGTTCGTGACTCTCACGCGTTTCCCGTCTTGGATTTGACGCGCACGCTTAGCGGCAACTGTAACGATCGTATATTTCGATGGCACTTTCTTTTGAAGCTTATCAACTGATGGATATAACATATCACTTAACCTCCATGGCTTTTTTATATAGGGACGCGACACGTTCCCGACTGCAATGTTCCGCTGTGACGATTGCTTGAATTCGATCACAGGCTTTATGAATTTCGTCGTTCGTCACGACATAGTCATACGCATCCATCATCTCGATCTCTTCTTTAGCGACGAGAAGACGTTGCTTGATGACTTCCTCTGATTCCGTTCCACGCCCTACGAGGCGGTTCCGTAATTCTTGGAGGCTTGGAGGTGCAAGGAATAAGAAGACAGCTTCTGGAAAATGTTCTTTGACCTGCATGGCCCCTTGAACTTCGATTTCGAGAATGACGTCTTTTCCTTCATCTAGGATCTGGTTCACCCATTCGACAGGTGTTCCATAATAATTCCCTACGAATTCAGCATATTCCAAGAGTTGATTGTTCGCAATCATCTCTTCGAATTCTTCACGCGATTTAAAGAAATAGTGAACACCATCTACTTCTCCTTCGCGCGGTTGGCGCGTCGTACAGGATACCGAGTAATGCAGATCATTATCCTGATCTTCGCGCAAGGCACGACAGACCGTTCCCTTTCCGACACCACTTGGACCAGATAATACGAGTAATAAGCCACGCTCTTTGAAAATCACTTCAAAACCCCTCCATCTCACAAACTTCACATTGTTTCATATTAGCAGTAGAGACGGGAAGTTCGCAAGTCATCTTTTTTAGCTCGACTGCTTTATCATACCATAACGATGCCATTTCTGTTACCTTTAGAAAGTGAGAACGAAATCAAGAAAGAAGGTAATCGTATGGCTTTTGACGGATTGATGACGACACGCGTCGTCGAAGAACTCCAACCGCTCGTCGGAGGACGGATCAATAAGGTATACCAACCTTACACATTGGATTTAGTATTCCAGGTCCGGGCCGAGCGAAAAAACGTATTATTGCTCGCCTCTGCGAATGCCATGTATGCACGAATGCACATTACGTCGGAAGCGGTCAGCAACCCGAGTGAACCCCCACTCTTCTGTATGATGCTCCGTAAACATGTCGAAGGCGGGTTCATCGAGTCAATCGAACAACTCGAACGCGACCGGATCATCGTCTTGCGCGTCCGCTCCCGGAACGAACTTGGCGATGAGGAAGCGAAAAAAATCTATATCGAATTGATGGGACGTCACTCGAACATCATTTTGACCGATGGACAAGATAAGATCCTCGATGCGATCAAACACTTACCACTCAGTCAAAATACCTTCCGGACGATCATGCCAGGGATGACATACCAGCTTCCGCCGGCACAGGATAAAGTGGATCCGCTCACAGGAGATATCGAAAAGGCGCTTCACCGGATTGACTGGAACGCTGGGAAGCTCGATCGTCAGTTACTTGGTCTCTTCAGTGGTCTGTCCCCGCAAATCGCAAAAGAGATCGTCTCGCGAGCAGGTCTAGCCAACCGGACGACTCTCGCGTCTGCCTTTCAAGAAGTCCTGAAGGAACTCGATGGTCCTTATGTGTTGCAACGGATGGATGGCGGGAAGGAACGTTTCGCCCCTATCCGCTTGACGGAAGGATCCATCATCGATGAGAAGACGTTCGAGACGAGTGGTCAAGTCCTCGACGCCTTCTTCCATCAAAAGGCGAACCGCGATCGCGTCAAACAACAAGCAGCCGATCTCGAACGGTTCATCAAAAGTGAATATGATAAAAATATTCTAAAACGCTCGAAACTCGAAAAAGATTTAGAAGCGACGTTACGGATGGATGAGTGGAAACATAAAGGGGAATTACTGACGACCTATCTGTATCAGCTCGAACGCGGGATGAAGGAAGCGACAGTCGTCGATTACTATGACCCAGATGGCGCTGAGATAACGATTTCGCTCGATCCTCGCTTTTCACCGAATGAGAACGCGCAGCGCTACTACAAACGGTACAACAAATTAAAAACCGCCAAAGTCGAAGTCGCGCGTCAGCTCGAGAAGAACCAAGCTGAGATTGCGTACTTCGAAGGCTTACTTGCGCAACTCGATGTCGCATCCCCAGAAGACATCCGGGAAATGCGCGAGGAACTCGTCGAAGAAGGTTATCTGCGCGAACGACAAAAGAAGAAAAAGAAACCGCAGCTCCCACAACTCGAAGCATACCGTTCTTCGACTGGTCTTCCATTCTTCGTAGGAAAGAACAATAAACAAAATGATTACGCGACGTTCAAGTTCGGACGCAGGTCCGATACGTGGTTACACACGAAGGATATCCCGGGATCGCACGTCATCATTCAAAGTGATGCACCGGACGAGACGACGTTGAAGGAAGCAGCGATCGTCGCAGCTTATTTCTCGAAAGCACGTGAGTCGAGCCAAGTCCCGGTCGACTTCACGGAACTACGTTATGTCAAAAAACCGAGTGGTGCAAAGCCCGGATTCGTCATCTACACGGATCAAACAACTCTTTACGTCACACCTGATCCAGATGTCGTCCAATCCTTACGTCAATGACGCTACACAAAAAAGCGCTGTTTTTCCTAAATGTTACTTAGGAGAAACAGCGCTTTTTCATCTTCACTTCATTTTTTCTAACTGTTCCCGGTAATCAAGCAAATGCCCATGGATGATATCCTTCGCTTCGCTTAATTCTTGATCGAATGAGAACATCGCCTGTTTTCGTTCGTGGGAGAAGATGACATCGTAATGATGGCTGAGTAAGAAATCAATTTCCTGACCGAGCGTCTTTTCCTGTTCTTCTGTCATCGGGATATCCCGGTGACTAGCAATGCTTTCAAGCAAGACGAGCAACTTGTCTTCAAGATCGACAAGCTCCTTCAGTCGAATGAACGCTTCACTTTGACCGCTTGCCACCAATGGATATTTTTGATCCTCTTGAAGCATCAGCATCATTTCCTCATGTTTGAGGATTTGTTTACGGACGGCAAGCAAGCGTCCATCATCTTGCACAAGGGTTCGCCAATCTTCCATCAACTGTTGCGTCGTTTTTTTGACGAGTAATAGCAAGCGGTCTTCATAATGTGGTGGGAAGACGATGTAGTTGACGAGAACGGCAGATAACACACCGACGACAGTCAGCAACGATCGTGATAAGGCATAGTGGACATAGTCGGCGGTCGGGCTCTCGAACATCAAGACGATCGCAAAGGCAGCGAACGTCGACATATCCGTTCGTCCAATCATCGAATTGAGGACGAGTGAGACGACGACGGCGAGTCCGATCGTCAGCGGATTGGCACCAAGTGTCGCAACGATGGCGAGTCCACACATTAGTCCGAGTACCGTTCCGAAAATTCGATTGAAGACGATTTTAAATGAACGATGGATTGTCGGTTGCATCGCAACGATGGCTGCGACAGCCCCCATTCCTGAATAAATATCAAATACATACCAAGAGATGCTGAGTGCAAGAGCTACCGCGATGCCAGTCTTAATCGTTCGAAGTCCAATCCGAAACTTTAATTTCACTCGAGCGTCACCTGCCCGACTTCACTATTGACTGTCACTTCCGGTTTTTCTTGTTTCGACAGTTCATAAATCGTCTCATCCTTATTCTTTTGTTTCGTATATCGATCAGAGGCTTTAATATCGCCTCCCGTGTCGATCGTAATCGTACCGGCTGATTTATCTGGCTTCAATTTCGTCGCGCCGTCAATCGTCGTGACGTCAAGACTCAACTTCGCCATATAGTCTGCCAGCGAGACACTCTCGCCTGTCACCTGCGCATGTACGGCGTCCATTTCCTTGACGGAAATCGCACGTGTTGCATTCAGTGTAATCTCATCACCTTTTACTTTATCGAGACTCATCGCTTCTCCATCCATCTCGATCGTTTTTGCGTAGATGCCCATCCCTTTCAGTGTACCGGCATCGACATCAACACGGTTCATATAACTTGGTAATCCTACTTGAATCGTATAGTCTGCTGTTTTCTCGCTCGGACGATTGCCAAGTCGAGACAGCCAACCATCTCGTCCTGTCACCGTCACCGTATTCGTCGATGTACTGATTTTCAGTCGCTTCCCACTCGACGCACTATCGACGAGTTTGATTTGGACGTTTCCGTCTGTGCTTCGAACGAATTGTACCGTTGCGTGCGGCGCCTCGATGGCGAGAGATTTATAGCGATTCGTCGTCTTAAATGACTCGCCGCGCGATAACAATTCCGTTGAGACGAGCAATGTGATCGAATAGATGACGACAAGTCCGAGAATGACACCACCGTATAAGTAGATTGGCCGTTTCACTGGTCCTTTTTCTCCAATCCGGTTCAATCGTGCATCCATCTTTTGTTTTTGTTTATTTTTTAAGCGTGTGAACGACGATTGTTTTCGTTTTCGCACACTCCTACTATTATGTTCTTCCATGTCAGCCCCTCCATCTCATGTCTTCCATTATTCCGAATATCCGAATCGGCTGTCAACAGCCCCTTTCTTATCATAGAAGAAGTTCACCGTTTCGCCATCGGGCGGAAGAAGGAAGGAGGTCAGAAAAACGGCAACAAAAAGGAGAGGAACCATGACGTTTTCCTCTCCTTTACTTAAGAACGGATTATAATTCGAGTGACTCGCCAATCGCGAGTGGATGGCCCGTTTGACCTTGTGCTTCAATCTTTTCACAGAAGGCGTTCGCATCTTGTTTGATTAAATCAAATGTATCGTAGTGGATCGGTACGACGGCTTTCGCTTGCAACATATCTGCAGCGATCAACGCATCATCCGGACCCATCGTGAAGTTATCACCAATCGGTAAGAAGGCTAAATCGATTTCGTGATGGGCGCCATAAAGGGCTAAATCTCCGAACAGTGCCGTATCACCTGCATGATAGATTTCCTTTCCTTCGATCGTCAGCAAGAATCCAGCCGGCATCCCCATATACGTAATCGTCTGTTTTTCCTCATCGATGATACTTGATGAATGGAATGCCTGTGTCATCTTCACTTTACCAAATGGGAATTCAAACTGTCCGCCGAGATTCATCGGATGAACGTTGAGCCCTTTGAAACTCAGATACGTCGCCAGTTCATGAGTAGCAATGATTGTCGCCCCAGTGGCTTTTGCGATATGTTCAGCATCAAGCATATGATCGGCATGCGCATGCGTCAAAAGGATGAAATCCGCTTTGACGTCATCGGGATTCGTCGTCGCTTTTTCGTTACCGCTAAAGAATGGATCGATGACGAGATGATGCCCGTTCGTCTCGATTGTTACTGTCGATTGTCCGTGATAAGTCAATTTCATGAGTGTCACTGCCTCTCGTTTAGGATTCGGATAATTGATTCCCTTCCCCCCACGCGCATAAACCTTTCATGGCCGGTTGCAGTGTAAATGCCGCCTCTGTCAATTTGTATTCGACGTGTAAGACGGCTTCATCATACTCAATCCGCTCGATCATTCCGAGTCGTTCAAGTTCTTTTAACTGATCGGTCAAGACTTTCCGAGAAATCCCGGGAATGGCACGTTGTAACTCTAAAAAACGTTTCGGACCGTTCTCTAACGTGCAATATAATTGTGGACGCCATTTTCCGCCGATGATGGCGAGCGCCCGATTGACCGGAAATTGTTCTGTCGACATGTTGTTCTCTCCTCCAGAGTAGTTACTTCAAAGTGCGTACTATGCAATCGAGTGTAGCGTAAGTTAGAGTATGCGTAAATCATTTTGCAAAAGGAGTGTTAAGCATGACGTATCCACGTAATTTTTCGCACATCGGTCTTTCCGTGCCGAATCTCGACGAAGCCGTCCGTTTTTATCAAGAGGTGATGGGCTGGTATATCATCATGGAACCATCTGATGTCCTCGAAGATGATTCTGCCATCGGTGTCATGTGTACGGATGTCTTTGGTGCAGGGTGGAACAAGTTCCGGATTGCTCACATGGCGACAGGTGACCGCATCGGAATCGAGTTGTTCGAGTTCCCGAACAATGAACAACCCGAAAACAACTTCGAATTCTGGAAAACAGGCATCTTCCATTATGCGATTCAAGATCCAGACGTCGAAGGACTCGTCGAAAAAATCGTTGCCCATGGTGGCAAACAACGGATGCCAATCCGCGAATACTATCCGGGAGACAAGCCGTATCGAATGGTCTACTGTGAGGATCCATTCGGTAACCTCGTCGAAATCTACTCTCACTCGTATGAACTCACGTATTCGGAAGGAGCGTATTAAACATGAAAGCATGGTTAAACCACTCAGGTACAGCCATTGATCAATGGACATTCGAAGAGGTCGAGACGCCGACGCCAGGAGAAGGTCAAGCCTTGATTCGCGTCAAGACCGTCGCGCTGAATCCCGTCGACTATAAGGCGACTAACAATCCAGCTTGGACGTTTCCACATATTCCAGGCGTCGATCTAGCTGGTGTCGTCGAACAAATCGGCCCCGGCGCAGAAGTGAAAATCGGCGATCGTGTAGCGATTCATACGAACCTGCAACGCGATGGCGCTTTTGCTGAATATGCACTCGTCGATACACGTGCCCTCGCCCTGATTCCGGAAGACGTCTCATTCGCTGAAGCCACTGCGATTCTTTGCGCAGGAATGACTGCCTATGAAGCCATCGTTCAGAAGATGAACACGACAGGGAAAGAAACGATCCTTATCCATGCTGGTGCAGGTGGTGTTGGTGGCATCGGCATTCAACTCGCAAAACGCCTGGGTCTTAAGGTCGCGACGACTGCTTCGACGGAAAATCATGAGTGGGTCAAGCGACTCGGTGCCGATCTTGCCATCGACTACAAAAAAGAAAATGTAACGGATGTCATCCGCGATTGGACGAACGGTCGCGGCGCTGACTTGATTTTTAATACGGTCGGTCGAGATGAAGCAACAGCGGATATCGGACGTCTTGCCTTCTCGGGGCAACTTGCATTCATCGCCGGTGGTCCCGATCAGTCGGTCGTCAAGCCGTTCACGCTCTCCCCTTCGATCCATGAAGTGGCACTCGCGGCTGCTTATGCAAGCGAAGATGACCGTGCCATCCGAAACCTCGGTCATATGGCAAGCGAGTTATTAAAACTCGTCGCAGCAAAAGAACTAGATCCACTCGTCACAGAAGAGATTCCAGCAGCGGACATCGTCAAAGGATTGCAACGTCTATCTGAACGCCATGTCCGTGGTAAAATCATCGCTACATTCAATTGATTTCTCAGTTTGACATGAAACAGCCGATCGTCCTTAGATAACAGGATGATCGGCTGTTGTTGTACATATCAATGTCTAGACATGTCCAAGAAACAAGTGGCTCGATATTCATCGATAGCGCTCTTGTTTCTTGATATGTAAGGATCGCCCGACTAACTCGAAACCGACATGCTGATAGATCTTATTCGCTGTCTGGTTCGACCAATCGGTGTAGAGTGTCACGACCGGATAAGACTTTAGTAGATGTTCAGATAGTTTGGCGACGAGATAAGAGGCATACCCATTTCCACGCAGTTCTTTCGGCGTATAGACGTAAGAAATCGTAATCCCAGTTTGCGTCGGACGCGTTGCTGCCGCCATCGCGACAAGCATATCTCCACGAAACAGTCCGAACAAGCTTCCTTGCTGGATGTGGCGCGTCATCGACTGATGGAGTTGCGTAAGCTGTCGCTCAGAAGGTCGCGTTTCAACTTCATGTAAAAATCCGGACGCAGATGCTAAGGCTTGTTGTCTTTCAACGTCCGAAATCGGTCGGAAGACGACGTTTTCCGGAACAAGCGGCATCTCGACCTCTGTCAGTGCATACATCCCTTGTTCCATATGTACCTCATACATGGAATGTGGGAGTAAAAGCGGCGCTAAGATGGCCTGTTCTCCGACGAATCCTGGACTATCCAGAATTCGCGCGAGCTTTCGGATTCCTTCTTGCGAGAACACATCACCTGCGACGATGGCTTGCTCCGGTATCGTTTGCAATATGACGAGACGATGATCGTCTTCTTGTGCCGTTGCCATCAAGAGCGGTTCATCCCCACGTTCTAATATGCCAAGAATCAACTGATGGGTATCCGGACGTTCAAGCAAAAACGGGAGGACGACCTTTTTGAACTGTTCATAATCACGATAATGCGTCACCATAGTCGACGACCTCCTTTATTTTTCTAGTGTACCAAAACATTCACTAGAAATCGTAGGTCGTCTGACGGAATCTATCGATTTTAGACGTTCGCTGTAAAACGTTCGCTCCAAGCGACTGGATCTTTCGACCAATCCGCCAACTGTTTTTGCTCTTCTATAGTAATATCACCTTGTTGTTGTGCGGTTTCGAGTAACGCTTCGAACGTCAGTAATGCATCCGCTTCGATCTTTGCGTCGCGGAGATTGTTTGACAAGCGCTCCATCCCGTACGAGAAGATCGCTTGAATGCGAATGACATTTGCTCCCTTCGCTTGCAGAGCTTGCGCCGCTTCGATTGCAGACATCCCCGTCGATAATAAGTCTTCGATGACGACGACACGTTGTCCAGGTTGAATGACACCTTCGATTTGATTCCCTTTACCGTGTTTCTTGTTGCCACTACGTACGTAGACCATCGGTAATCCTAGTCGTTCCGCGACGAATGCTGCGTGTGGAATACCTGCCGTCGCAGTTCCAGCAATCACATCGACTGCAAGTCCCTTCACTTTCTCAGCGAGTGCATCTGCAATCAAGGAACGAACTTCTGGGTACGAGAGCGTCAAACGATTATCACAATAAATCGGTGAACGAAGTCCACTTGCCCATGTGTATGGATCGTTTGGTGATAAGGTGACGGCTTCAATACGGAGTAACGCACTAGCGATTGGATTTACCATGAGAATTGCCCCTTCCATTGTTCAAGTAACATCAGATAGACCTGTTCTGGATGTTCTGCACGCGTAATCGGACGACCGATCACTAAATCCGTCGCTCCATTTTGACGAGCGTCAAGAACGGTCGCGACCCGCTTTTGATCATCCGCTTGACTGTTCGTCGGACGAATGCCGGGTGTGACGAATCGAAAATCTGTCCGACAAGCTGAAACTAGTTCCGGAAGATCGAGTGCTGAACAGACGATACCATCTAGTCCTGCTGCTTCTGCGAGTTGCGCATATTCACGAACGACTGCCGGCATCACTCCTTCAATCTTTAAATCGCGTAACATCGCTTCATCCGTCGATGTCAACTGAGTCACGCCAATCAGTTGTGTCTCAGCGTTCGTCTCACGCAGTCCTTCTCGGGCTGCGATCATCATCTCTTTCCCACCAGCAACATGGACGTTCGTCAGTTCGACGTCTAATTGTCCGATGATACGCATCGTCCGACGTGCCGTTTCTGGAATGTCGTGGATTTTGACATCGAGGAACACCGCATGTCCGCGCTCGACGAGTTTTCGGACGAAGGTTCCGCCTGCTGCATAAAACAATTCCATCCCGACTTTCACAGCTGGTCTTGTCGCTTCGAACCGTTCGAGAAACGAAAAGACTTCTGCTTCGGTCGGAAAATCAAGCGCGATGTAAAGTTGATTCATATGCTTTCCCCCTGATGTCTAAAATATGATCAATACCAAGTTCGTCCATGCGTTCCGGTAACTGCTGAATCAATTCTTGACAGATGTATGGATTGACGAAGTTTGCGGTACCGACGGCAACAGCCGAAGCTCCAGCGTAAATCATTTCGAGGACATCATCGACCTCCATCACGCCACCCATGCCGATGATCGGGATCGAAACGGCTTGCGCGACATCATGAATCATCCGAATCGCAACCGGTTTGATCGATGGACCGGATAATCCACCAATCCGATTGGCAAGGATTGGCTGCCCCGTCCGGACATCGATTCGCATCCCAACGAGTGTATTGATCATCGTCAGACCATCTGCACCAGCTGCTTCGACGGCACGTGCCATCTCAACGATCGAGGTGACATTCGGTGATAGTTTGACGTAGACTGGTTTAGTCGAGACCCGTTTGACACGTCGTGTCAATTCAGCAGCAAGCGACGGATCCGTTCCGAATTGAATTCCACCCGATTTGACGTTCGGACAAGAAATATTTAATTCCAGTGCATGAATGCCTGGATGCTGACTCATTTTCTCTGCAACGAGCTCATATTCTTCCGGTGTCGAACCCGCGACATTGGCGATGATCGCCGTATCGAACGTCTCGAGGAAAGGCATCTTATTCGTTAGGATGCCATCGACACCCGGGTTTTGGAGACCGATTGCATTCAACATCCCCATCCCACTCTCTGCGACACGCGGCGTCGGGTTTCCGTAGCGTTCTTCACCCGTCGCTGCTTTAATCATGATCGCCCCAAGCTCTGATAAATCATACAACTTCGCATATTCCTCACCGAACCCAAAACATCCGGATGCCGGCATGATCGGATTTTTTAAAGAGAGTCCCGGCAACTCGACACGCAATCGTTCCGTCATAGTACGACCTCCTCTGCCCGAAAGACTGGACCATCGGAACACGTCTTGACGTACCCGCCCGTCGGTGTTTGACAGACACAGGCAAAGCATGCTCCGATTCCGCACCCCATTCGGTTTTCGATCGACAGATACTTATGTTCAATCGGTTGTTGCTGTAGTGACTTCAGCATCGGTTCCGGTCCGCAGGCGAGTAGGACATCGTAGCTTTCCGGATGTAAGGCAGCCGTGACGAATCCTGCTATACCATGCGTCCCATCGACGGTCGTGACCGTCGTCTTACCGAGCGTTTGGAATTCCGCTTCGTAAAAAACACTTGTTGCCGTATCGAATCCTAGAATCGCTTCACATGTCACACCCCGGGCGACAAGTTGGCGCATCGTCTCATACAGCGGTGGTACACCGATCCCCCCACCAACGAGGACGACGCGTTGAGTTGGATGGATAGCAGCAATCGGAAACCCGTTTCCAAGCGGTCCGAGGGCATCGATCGTATCATCCGGACGCAAAGAAGCCAGTTCTGCTGTTCCTTGTCCGATTTCTTTAAAGAGAAACGTGATCAAATCATGGTCGACCTGGGCAATCGAGATCGGTCGGCGTAAGAGTGGCCCGACGCGAAGATGCATGAATCGCCCTGGCGCGATGACCTGAGGTTGCTCAAGGCGACAGACGAGTTCTGTCGCACCTTGAGCTACCGTTCGTCGAGAGACGACCGTCAAGAGTTGCTTCATTGGATCACCACTTTCTTTTCATGTGTGAAGGCTTGGATCGCACTGGCTTCAAACGAGCGACTTTCGATGACACGAAGAATTGCTTCCGCCGTATCGAGTGATGTCAGACAGACGACTTGATTCTCGGCTGCTGCCCGACGAATGATGAAGCCATCTTTCGTGACTTGCGAGTCCCGACTCATCGTATTGATGACGTATTCAATCTCCCCTTTTTCAATCACGTCGAGCATCGATTCGGAAGACGAGTCGATTTTGCCGACCGTCTGGACCGGTAATCCTTGCTCCGTCAAGTAGGCTGCCGTTCCTTCCGTTGCAAGTAACGTGAATCCAAGTGAGGCAAAGCGTCGTGCGAGATCCGTCATTTCTGCTTTATCTGGATCTGCGACTGTCAAGAGGACACGACCGTGCTCTGGAATCGCCATCCCTGATGCGAGCAACCCTTTATAGAGCGCTTTTTCGAGCGTCCGGTCCGTTCCAATGACTTCACCGGTTGATTTCATTTCCGGTCCGAGTGTCGGATCAACTTCTTTAAGCTTCGCAAATGAGAAGACTGGTACTTTGACCGAGACGAGTGGTTCTTCCGGTAGAACACCACTTGTTAACCCATAAGAAGCAAGTGTCTCACCGAGAATGATGTCCGTTGCGAGCCGTGCGACCGGAAGTCCCGTCACTTTCGAGATGAATGGCACCGTCCGGCTAGCACGCGGATTGACTTCAAGGACATAGAGGGCGCCGTCCGCGTAGACGAACTGGATGTTGAGTAATCCTTTGATGCCGAATGCTTTCGCAATCCGTGTCGTGTAGTCGACGATCCGGTCCTTGATGTCTTGGGAGACCCGTTGTGGCGGATAGACACCAATCGAGTCACCCGAGTGAACACCGGCACGTTCGATATGCTCCATGATTCCTGGAATGACGACATCCGTTCCGTCGCAGATCGCGTCGACTTCGAGTTCGATTCCTGTCAGGTAGCGGTCTACGAGGACTGGTCGTTCCGGTGAGGCGATGACCGCGTGTTTCATGTAATGTTCCAGTTCTTCTTGAGCATAAACGATTTCCATCGCCCGACCGCCGAGGACGTACGATGGACGAACGAGGACCGGGTAACCGAGTGACGCTGCTGCCGTGACCGCTTCTTCGACCGTCACGGCCGTTTTACCTGGTGGCTGTGGAATGTCGAGCGCCGTCAACGCTGCTTCGAACTGTTTCCGGTCCTCAGCCCGGTCGAGATCCTCAAGCGATGTCCCGAGGATTTTCACACCTTCTGCTGCTAATGACTCGGCTAAGTTGATCGCCGTCTGTCCACCGAACTGGACGATGACACCGAGCGGACGTTCATTTCGGATGACTTCAAGGACATCCTCCGTCGTCAGTGGTTCAAAGTAGAGCCGATCGGAAATCGAGAAGTCGGTCGACACGGTTTCCGGATTGTTGTTGACGATGATTGCTTCGTATCCGGCTTGTCGAATCGCTTGAATCGAATGGACTGTCGCATAATCGAACTCGACTCCTTGACCAATCCGGATCGGACCTGATCCTAAGACGAGAATCGAAGAACGGTTCGTCGCGATGGCTTCATTTTCACGTTCGTATGTTCCGTAGTAGTACGGCGTATCGGACGCGAACTCTGCCGCACACGTATCGACCATCTTATAGACCGGATGAATCGCTTGTGCTTCACGCATCCGGCGAATTTCCGTTTCCGTTTGTCCTGTGATTCGGGCGAGCATCGGGTCACTGAATCCATACCGCTTCACATGCAGGAGTAGTTCAGGTGTCAAACCAGTTGCGACTGATTGCTCGAGCTGCCAAATATGGTGCAACTTTTCAAGGAACAGGCGATCAATCGCTGTCCAGTCATGAATCTGTTCGACGCTGTAACCGCGGACGAAGCCCGCGTACAAGGCGAAGAGTCGATCGTCCGTCGCTTGGCGAATCGCTTGTTGTAACGCATCATCTGCCATTTCGATGAAGCGTGGCATATACAGATCCGCTGTACCGATTTCAAGCGAACGGACCGCTTTCAGTAATGCCTCTTCCATCGTCCGTCCCATTGCCATGACCTCACCGGTTGCTTTCATCTGTGTGCCGAGTGTCCGGTCCGCCGTTTCGAATTTATCGAACGGCCAGCGCGGAATCTTGGCGACGACATAATCGAGTGCCGGTTCGAACGAAGCAAAACTTGTCTCGGTGATCGGGTTCTTTAATTCGGACAAGGCATACCCGACGGCAATTTTCGCAGCCAGTTTTGCGATTGGGTAACCCGTTGCTTTTGACGCGAGTGCAGACGAGCGTGAGACACGTGGGTTGACTTCGATGACATAGTAGTCGAAGCTCGTCGGATCCAGTGCGAACTGGATGTTACATCCGCCCTCGATTCCAAGTGCACGAATGATATCGAGCGAGACGTTTCGCAACAATTGATAATCGCGATCCGATAGCGTTTGTGTCGGTGCGAAGACGATCGAGTCTCCGGTATGAACACCGACGGGATCGAAGTTTTCCATCGCACAGACGATGATCGCCTGATTCGTCGCATCGCGCATGACTTCGAACTCGACTTCCTTCATCCCGGCAATTGATTTTTCAAGAAGTACCTGTGTTGCCGGACTTGCCTTGAGTCCCCCTTCGACGATTCGCGTGAACTCTTCTGGTGTGTTGGCGATTCCACCGCCCGTTCCTCCAAGCGTATACGCCGGACGGATGATGATTGGTAAACCGATCTGTTGCCGGAATTGTTGTGCCTCTTCAAGCGTATGCACGATTTCACTGTCCGGCACACCATGCCCGCGTTTAAACATCAGTTGACGGAACAAATCACGATCTTCTGCCTCTTCGATTGCTGACAATTTCGTACCGAGTAACTCGACACCATACTCAGCAAGGACACCGAGACGATCCAGTTCGACAGCCAAGTTCAGACCCGTTTGACCTCCGAGTGTCGCAAGCAAGGCATCCGGACGTTCCTTGCGGATGATCCGTGAGACGAACTCTGCTTGGAGGGGCTCGATGTAGACACGATCAGCGACCGTTGGATCCGTCATGATCGTTGCTGGGTTCGAGTTGACGAGGATGACTTCATATCCTTCTTCCTTCAAGGCTTGACACGCTTGTGTTCCAGCGTAGTCGAATTCAGCTGCTTGTCCGATCACGATAGGACCGGACCCGATAACGAGAATTTTCTGGATATCTTGACGTTTAGGCATGAGAGACCTCCTGTTGTTTCGTGATTTCTTCTAAAAACTGTTGGAATAGACCGTTCGCATCCATCGGACCAGGTGATGCTTCCGGATGGTACTGGACGGAGAAGACCGCTGCTGTCGTATGACGGATGCCTTCGACCGTTCCGTCATTGATCGCAAGATGCGTCACTTCAAGCACGGTATCGCGTAATGACTGTTCGTCGACGGCATACCCGTGGTTTTGCGACGTGATATCGACGCGACCTGTCCGGATATCTTGGACTGGATGATTCGCACCTCGGTGACCGAATGGGAGCTTGAACGTATCCGCCCCGTGCGCTAGTGCAATCAACTGATGACCGAGACAGATGCCGAAGATGACGACTTTTCCCGTCAATTCTTGAATCATCGGAATCGCCGTTGGGACATCCTTTGGATTCCCTGGTCCGTTCGATAGCATTACACCGTCCGGACGATAGCGTAAGACTTCCGTTGCACTGACGTCGTAGGGCACGACGACGACTTCACAGCCGCGTTTGACGAGTTCGCGGACGATTCCGAGCTTCGCACCGAAATCGACGAGAACGATGCGCGGTCCAGCACCTGGAATGATGTACGCTCGTTCCGTTGAGGCCCGCTTGACTTGATCCGTCTCGATAGGTGCGTTTTGAAGGTGAACCAGTTCTGCTGCTAAATCGAACTCACCGTCAACGAGTCGTCCACGCATGACACCTTTCGAACGGATATGCCGTGTCAATTGACGTGTATCGATTCCACTTAATCCTGGAATATCAAGATCTTGAAGTGCTGCATCGAGCGACATCTCACTCCGGAAATTCGACGGCGTCTGACAATGTTCACGGACGATCAGTGCTTTAGCGAGCGGACGCGTCGTCTCATAATCTTCTCGGTTAATCCCGTAGTTTCCGATTAACGGGTTCGTCAACACGATCATCTGATCGCAGTAAGATGGATCCGATAACATTTCTTGATACCCTGTCATTCCGGTCTGGAAGACGACCTCTCCTGTTGTTGTCGTATCTGAGCCAAATGCCGTTCCTTCAAACGTCATCCCATCTTCTAGTATCAGTGTCCGTTTACGCATGTGCTGTGTCCTCCTTGAATACGATTTCTCCCTTGACGAGCGTCATGACCGGGAATCCTTTTAACCGTTCTCCTGCGAACGGTGTGTTCTTACCTTTTGAGCGGAATCGTTCCGGTGATACGATACGCTCCGTTTCTAGATCAAGCAAAACCAGATCTGCTTCCGCCCCCACTTCGAGTCTCCCGTAAGGAAGTTCAAAGATGGCTGCTGCCTTGTCCGTCAAATTCCGGATCAGTGTCTCAAGTGTCATTTCTCCTTCAGCAACAAGCTTCGTATAGAGGAGTGGGAAGGCCGTCTCGAACCCTGTGATGCCGAACGGGGCACGTTCGATACCGAGTGCCTTCTCTTCTGCCGCATGGGGAGCGTGATCGGTCGCGATGCAATCAATCGTTCCGTCCGCTAGCCCCTCGAGCAATGCTTGGCGATCTGCTTCACTTCGTAAGGGAGGATTCATTTTAAAGTTCGGATCCTGATTCGGTATGTCTTCATCGATCAATACCAGATGGTGCGGTGTGACTTCTGCCGTCACCCGGATCCCTGCTCGTTTCGCGTCACGGATGACACGGACCGATTCCTTCGTCGAGACATGACAGACGTGATAATGACAGCCGGTCTCTTCTGCAATCAGGACATCACGTGCGATGTGGATGCTCTCAGCAAGCGACGGAATACCTTGTAGTCCTTCTCGTCGACTGTAGTTCCCCTCGTGCACACATCCTGCTTTTAGCGAATCATCTTCACAGTGGGCAACGATCGTTTTCCCGAGGCGTGCCGCCTGTTGCATCGCTGTCCGCATGACTGCTGCCGTCTGGACGCCGACACCATCATCCGTAAAGGCGACAGCATCTGTTAATTGGTCGAACGCGACGAGTTCTTGTCCGAGTTGATTTTTTGAAATCGCCGCGTAAGGCAAAACCCGAACGGACGCTGTCTCTTCAATCTTTTGGAACAACGCATCAAGTGTTTGACGATCGTCTGGTACGGGGCGCGTGTTCGGCATCGGACAAATCGTCGTGAATCCACCCGCTGCCGCCGCTGCCGTGCCGGTCGCAATCGTCTCCTTATGTTCGCCACCCGGTTCCCGCAGGTGGACATGGATGTCGACGAATCCTGGTGCGACGAATAAGCCGGACGCATCAATGACCGTTTCATTCGCTTGCGGTGTTGCTGCTAAATCCGTGATTTTCCCGGCTTCAATCCGAATATCTCCAGTTCGAACTTGTCCCGCCTCGTACCATCTCGCATTCTCAATTCGTGTTGTCATCTGCATCGTCTCCTTTGATTGATTTCGTTGAAAAGCACCATTCCAGAATCGCCATCCGTGCAAAGACACCATTTTTCATCTGTTCAAAGATCCGCGATTGCGGATGTTCGACCAGTTCGTCAGCAATCTCGACTCCCCGATTGACCGGTGCCGGATGAAGCACGATCGCGGAATGCTTCAGACGGTTCATCCGCTCATGTGTCAATCCGTGCGTTGTGTGGTAGACTGCTGGATCAAATCGTGTCGTCCCGTCATGCCGTTCGTGCTGGACACGCAGTAACATCAAGATGTCGCACCGCTCGACTGCTTCATCCATCGGAAGATACGGTATGCCCATCGCAGGGTCGTACCACTCAATAGGTCCTGATCCATAGACGATGGCACCGAGTCGCTTTAAGATGTCCGCGTTTGATCGGGCGACGCGACTATGTTGTAAGTCCCCACAGATGACGACGACTTTTCCTTCGACCGTTCCGTACGTTTCGACCATCGTCATCAAATCGAGTAAGGACTGGGACGGATGTTGACCGCTCCCGTCTCCCGCATTGATGATCGGAATATCGAGTGTCTGCATCAGTTCTTCGTAATATCCGGTTGCTCCGTGGCGAATGACCAAAGCATCTGCGCCGATTGCTTCGAGTGTCTTGCATGTATCGCGTAACGTTTCTCCTTTTTGCATGGAGGAAGTCGCCGTTTCGAACGGCAGTAGATGCATGTTCAGACGATGCTCTGCCATCTCAAAGGAAGAGCGTGTCCGAGTCGAGTTTTCAAAGAACAGATTGACAAGCGTCTTATCGGAATAATCTGGCGCTGTCTCGCCTCGTTTAAAAGCGAGACCGCGTTCAATCAAAGAATTGATTTCTGTCGTGGATAAACTTTCTAGGTTGACGAAATGCCGGTTTTTTAGGATCGTCTTCATATCATTCACTCCTCTTCAGGTCATGAAAAAGGCGCACCTTCTAAGTGAAGGTGCGCCGAAAGAAGGCAGAGTGATTCCCTGCATCTTTTCATGGCCTTCACTTTATCGTTCTCTCGGAACGTCTTAAAAGTTGTTAGCTACCGATTGAGTTGTAGAGGTTTCCGTTGTTTCTTCGACCTGCTCTGTCGTTTTCGGAAGAACTAGATTCAGGATGATTCCAAGAATCGTCGCTAGTGCCATTCCTTCGAGAGAGAAGTTGCCGATTTTAAGCGCCGCGCCTCCGATACCTGTGACGAGAATGACGGCTGTAATCGTCAGATTTCGTTTATCGGCAAGATCGATCTTACTTTCCGTCAGCGTCCGGAGACCATTCGACGCGATGACTCCGAACAAGAGGATACTGATTCCACCCATGACCGGTGTCGGAATCGTCTTGATGAACCCTTCGACATATCCGAGGAATCCGAAGCTGATCGCAAGAACCGCCGCGCCACCGAGGACATAGACACTGTAGACACGTGTGATCGACATGACACCGTTGTTCTCACCATACGTCGTAACCGGTGGTCCGCCAAGCATCGACGCGACTGTCTTCGCGATCCCGTCACCCAGTACGGTCCGATGCATCCCTGGATCGAGGAGCGTCTCGCGCCCGATGATCCGTGATGTCACTTTTTGTTCGCCGATGTGCTCCGTCAGTGTGACGAGCGTCACGGGAACAATCAGAAGCAAGGCGGCTGTATTCCACGATGGTGTGTAATTCAAGAACGGAATCGTGAAGTCCGGCACGTGGAAGAACGTGGCTTGTTGGAGTGGTGTGAAGTCAATGATTCCGACCGATGCCGCAACGAGATAACCAACTGTGATCCCGAACAAAATCGGAATCGTACTCCACATTCCTTTTAAGTACGTCATCGCAAGGAGTGTGACGCCGAGTGTGACCATCGCAACGAGGAAGTACAGTCCGTTGTACTTACCATCCGCTCCGTTCATCGCCATGTTGACAGCGGTCGGGGCGAGCGATAAACCGATGACCATGATGACCGGTCCGATGACGACCGGCGGGAGTAAGCGAAGCAACCAAGCAGCTCCCGTGTAGCGGATGAGGAGTGAGACGAGTCCGTAGACGAGTCCAGCGACCATTCCGCCGATTAAGGCATCCTCGACACCCCACCGCTCACTGACGGCGATGATTGGGGCGATGTAGGCAAAACTCGAACCAAGATATGTGGGTACTTTGAAGCGGGTGACGGCGAGGAAAATCAGTGTGCCGACTCCGCTTGCGACGAGCGCGACCGATGTGTTGAGTCCCGTTAAGAGCGGGACGAGCACGGTCGCACCAAACATCGCGAAGACGTGTTGTAAGCTGAGCATCAGCCAGTTTAGAGGGTGAGTAGGTACTTCTTGTACATCAAGTACTGCGGCATGTTTTGCCATATGGATGACTCCCTTTCTGGTCTCTCTGGACCACCTTAAAGGTTTTGAATTTTAGCGTTTAATGAATACTTGATCGGCTTCATCGACTTCGGCGAGCGCGACGACGACTTGTTCCTCGCGGGATGTCGGGACGTTCTTACCGATGAAATCTGGTCGAATCGGTAACTCCCGATGTCCGCGGTCGACGAGGACAGCAAGTTGAATCATACTCGGTCTTCCGTGATCGACGAGCGCATCCATCGCGGCGCGAACGGTGCGTCCTGTGTAGAGGACGTCGTCAACGAGGACGACGATTTTCCCGGTGATGTCTTCCGGTAGATCAGAACCTTTGATTTCTGGTTCTAAACTTCGTTTCGACAAGTCATCCCGGTACATCGAGATGTCGACGACACCGAGTAAAACCGGTTTTCCTTCGATTTGTTCGATGCGCTTCGCAAGTCGGCGAGCGAGTGTCTCGCCTCGCGTCTTGATTCCGACGATCATCAAATCATGAATTCCTTTGTTACGTTCGATGATTTCATGGGCGATCCGTGTCAGTGCACGTCCGATCGCGGCTTCATCTAAGATGACGGCTGGTTTCATGGTTTCTCCTTTCATACAAAAGACCTTCTGCGGAAATCCGCAGAAGGTCATCGAAGACAGAATCATGGCATACGTGTTGTATGCATGCCTACGCACGATCGTGGTAGGTTCTCCCTTTCGCAGCCTCTCCGGACTCGATTAAAGGTGATACTAGTTAGGTAGGATCGTCACTCGGACGACCGAAGTGTCAGTAGAGGATGTCTCGCATCGCTCTCTAGGTGATACTCTACCGTTTTATTAGAAAAACGTCAAGACTCTAATTCAAGTTTTTTCAATTGACCGATTTCAAATGTCATCTCTTCTGGGAGCGGTGCTTCAAAGCGCATCCACTCACCTGTGCGTGGATGTTCGAAACCGAGAACCGCAGCATGTAAGGCTTGACCGTTCATTTTCATCGTCTTACGTGGACCATATTTCGGGTCACCCGCAAGCGGGAAACCGATATAACGCATATGGACACGGATTTGGTGCGTCCGTCCTGTTTCAAGTTTACATTCAACGACCGTAAAGCCTTCGTACCGATCGAGAACACGGAAATGGGTCACGGCAGACTTTGAATTCTTATCCGTTACCGTCATCCGTTGACGGTCGTTCTTATCGCGTCCGATTGGGGCTTCGATCGTTCCGAGTTCGTGCGGGATTTCACCGTGCACGAGCGCGATGTAGAGACGTTCCGTCGTCTTCTCTTTCAATTGATGCGCCAGTGACTCATGCGCTAAGTCGTTCTTAGCGACCATCAACAGACCTGACGTATCCTTATCGATCCGGTGAACGATTCCTGGACGTTTGACGCCATTGATGCCTGAGAGATCTTGACAGTGGTGTAATAAGGCGTTGACGAGCGTTCCTGAGACATGACCTGCCGCCGGGTGGACGACCATCCCTTTTGGTTTGTTGACGACGATGACGTCCGAGTCCTCATACACGACTTCAAGTGGGATGTCTTCCGGTAAGATCTCGAGCTCCACCGCTTCCGGGATATGAACGACAATCGATTCCGTTCCCGATAATTTATAGTTCGGTTTGACGACACGACCATCGACTTCGACACGTCCCGCTTTCAACCATTCCTGTACTTGCGAACGCGACCAATCGTTTTGTTCTGCGAGCCATTTATCAATGCGCCCTGTCGCTCCATCCGCTTGTACGGACCATGTTTCTACTTCATTCATTTATCCATCGTTCCTTTCTTAGTCAACCGTTCTTCGAACATGACGCTGATCAACATCGTGATGACACCAAACGTCAAACAGACGTCTGCGACATTAAAGATCGGAAAATTATAGCCGAACGGGAAGAAGTGGAAGAAATCAACGACTTCTCCTCGTGCCATTCGATCAATGAAATTTCCGATCGCACCACTGAGCAATAACGCGATGCTCCAAGCAAATACCTTATTTTTCGTGCCTTCCTTGTAGAGGAAGTAAATCAATCCAATGACGACGACGACCGTAACGATGAAGAAAAAGCCGAATTTACCTTCGAGCATTCCCCACGCGGCGCCACGATTCCGATACGAGTTGAGATAAAAGAAATCCGGAATGACCGTGATCGCTTGACCAATCGTCATGTTTTGAACGACGATCCATTTCGTCAACTGGTCGATTCCAACGAGTAAAGCAGCAATCCCTAAGTAAAGCCACATCCTATTGTCCTCCGCATCCAAAAATAATGAGGGACGTCCTGCGAAGTCGCAGTCGCCCCTCCCTTTGTATCATTATAAAGAATTGACGACTTCAGTACAACGTGGGCAAAGCGTCGGATGAGCCGGATCTTGTCCGAGTTCCGTCGAATATGTCCAACAACGTTCACATTTTTCACCGTCAGCTTTTTGAACCGTGATGCCAGTCGTCTCATACATCTTATCCGCTGTTTCCACGAATTCGAGTTGTGAGACTTGGAGTAATTGCTCAAGATGATCGATTGTTCCGAGCAAGGCTTTCGTCTCTTCCTTCGGTGCAAGTAAGAGTTTCGCTTCGAGTGTCTTACCGACGAGTTTCTCAACGCGCGCTTCCTCGAGTGCTTTTAAGACATCATCGCGGAACGTCAGGAACGCGTTCCATTTCTCGATGAGGGCAAGTCCTTCTTCTGAGACTTCGACCGTTTCCGGAAGGTCTGTCAAGAAGATACTCTTCGTCTCAACAGCTGGTACGAATTCCCATGCTTCGTCTGCTGTGTGTGGCAAGACCGGTGCCATCAATTGCAACAAAGCAACGACTGTATCATACATGACCGTCTGAACCGCACGACGCGATGTCGCGTCTGCTTTTTCGATATACAGGATATCTTTCGTGTAATCGAGGTAGAACGACGACAAATCAAGGACACAGAAGTTGTGGAGCAATTGATAGACCGACATGAAGTCGTACGCATCATAAGCCGCTTTTACTTTTCCAACAAGTTGATCCAGTTTCGTCCGCATGAAACGGTCTGACTCTGGTAAGTCTTCAAATGCGACGCGGTGCGTCGCAGGATCGAATTGATCCAAGTTTCCGAGGAGGAAACGAACCGTGTTGCGGATTTTACGATAGGATTCTGAGACTTGTTTGAAGTTATCCATCGATGCCCGGACATCAGCTTGATAATCGACAGATGCGACCCACAAGCGAAGGATCTCTGCTCCGAATTGCTGCATGACTTGAATCGGAGCAATCGTGTTACCGATTGATTTCGACATCTTGCGTCCTTGACCATCCAGAACGAATCCGTGACTGACGACCGCTTTGTATGGTGCTTTTCCTGTCGTTGCGACGGCTGTCGATAGCGACGAGTTGAACCAACCACGATATTGGTCAGATCCTTCAAGATAGAGATCCGCTGGACGTGTCAATTCAGGACGTGTCGCAAGGACACCGGCATGTGATGAACCAGAATCGAACCAGACATCCATGATGTCAGTTTCCTTTTTGAAGATACCGTTCGGGCTTGCTGGATGTGTGAATCCTTCAGGAAGCAAGTCGACTGCTTCGCGCTCATACCAGACATTTGATCCGTGAGCTGCAAATAAATTCGCGATATGATCAATCGTTTCTGGTGTGACGATTTCCGTTCCATCTTCAGCATAGAAGATTGGAAGCGGAACGCCCCAAGCACGTTGACGTGAGATGACCCAGTCGCCGCGGTCTTTGAACATGTTGTGGAGACGTGTTTCGCCCCACTCTGGTACCCACTGGACACCTTTGATCTCATCAAGGATTTCCGCACGGAAGTCTTTGATTGAAGCGAACCACTGTGGCGTTGCCCGGAAGATGACCGGTTTTTTCGTCCGCCAGTCGTGTGGATACGAGTGTTTGATGAACGACAGTTTTAAGAGAGCGCCTGCTTCTTCGAGTGCAAGACCGATTTCTTTGTTCGCATCCTCATAGAACATGCCTTCGAATCCAGGCGCTTCTGCTGTCATGACCCCTTTATCGTCGACTGGGCAAAGAACGTCAAGACCGTACGCTTGACCGATACGGAAGTCATCTTCCCCGTGACCTGGAGCCGTATGCACGACACCTGTCGCTTCCGCTGTAACGTGATCGCCAAGCATGACGAGTGATTCACGGTCGTACAATGGATGTTTTGCTTTCATGTATTCGAAGTCCGCACCATTAAAGATACGTCCGACTGTTGCGTCTTCCCATCCGAGTGCTTCGATGACTTCAGGAACGAGTGTTTCCGCTACGATATAGCCTTTTCCTTGATACTCGATCCGCGCATATGTCAGTTCCGCACTGACAGAGATTCCGAGGTTCGCTGGAATCGTCCATGGTGTCGTCGTCCAGATGACGAAATGATCCGTCGGCTCTAAGATGTTTTTCCCGTCCATGACTTGGAACGCGACATAGATGGCAGCTGACCGTTTATCTTGATATTCGATTTCTGCTTCAGCGAGTGCTGATTCAGAAGACGGTGACCAATAGACCGGTTTCTTCCCTTTGTAGATATAGCCTTTGTTCGCCATATCCCCGAATAAACGAATTTGAGCTGCTTCAAATTCTGGTTGCAGGGTGATGTATGGGTTGTCATAGTCACCGAGAACGCCGAGGCGTTTGAATTGTTCGCGTTGGTGATCGACTTGTTCGAGCGCATATTTCGCACATAATTCACGGAATTCTGCGACCGTCATCGATTTACGATCAACACCGGCTTTTTGAAGTGCTGTTTCAATCGGTAATCCGTGTGTGTCCCAACCAGGCACGTACGGAGACTGGAAGCCGTTCATCGATTTGTAGCGGACGATGATGTCTTTTAAGACTTTGTTTAATCCGTGACCCATGTGGATGTCACCATTCGCATATGGAGGACCATCGTGGAGGATGAACGTCGGCTTTCCAGCGTTCTTTTCCTGGACCGCAGCGTAGAGATTCATCTCTTCCCATCGTGCTTGCATATCTGGTTCACGTTTTGGCAAGTTGCCTCGCATTAAAAACTCCGTTTTCATCATCAATAAGGTTTCTTTGTAATCCATCTGACCATCTCTCACCTTTCGCTTTAAAAGTACAAAAAAAGCCAAGCTCATCCCTGAGATAGGGACGAGCTTGGCTGAACTCGCGGTACCACCCTACTAATCCCGCTCGCCAGTTTGACGACGCAGGACCGCTTAAGAACTCGATAACGGGAGTGAGCCGGCATGACTTACTGTTCAGCGAACGTTCAGTCATGCACTCCAAGGGGATACCCCATCTTTTTCGTTGCTCGGGCTTCCACCATTCCCCCGATTCGCTGTCAACCGTCCAAGATACGACGTGTCCTTGTCATTGATTTTATTTATACGACATCGTCGTCATTATACGCAACTGCTGGAACATCGTCAAGCGCTCCACGAGAAGAGAAATCAAACGCATCCCAGTCATGGCTCGTCAATAATTCCATCTGCGCATCGATCAATACTTTGAATCGATTACGATAGAGTTCGATTTTTTTGCGCATTTGCTCGACTTCGAAGTCTGTCCGTTGTGCCCGGCGTTGCGCCGCATCTTGCAACTGCTCTGCTTCACGTTCTGCTTGCTTTAGGATCAAGCTCGCTTCTTTTGAAGCATTGGCTTTGACTTCTTCAGCCGCTTCCTGTGCAACGATGATCGATTTATTCAACGTTTCTTCCATCGAACTGAAGTAGTCGACACGCGCTTGCATGTTTTGGATGACTTCCTGTTGTTGACGATTCTCACGTAACAACAATTCAAAATCCTTGATGACTTGATCTAGGAATTCGTTCACTTCATCTTCGTCATAGCCGCGAAACTTTCGTGTGAACTCCTTATTATGAATATCGAGTGGCGTTAATGGCATGATGAATTCCTCCTCCGCATTTATCTTATCCTTTTAAAATACCGTATTGTAGCTTGATCCGGTCACGTTTCGTTGATCCGAGGATTGCAATCAACTTGACGCGTCCTGTTCCACGCAAGGAAAGCAAGTCGCCTTCTTCTAGCATGAAGCTCGAATCATCCACTACTTTATAATTGACCTTACTTTCACCTTGTTTAATGAGCGTCTGTGCTTTTTGACGCGAGAAGCCGAGAATTTCACTCACGACCGTATCGAACCGAAGTGAACTGACGAACCCAAGTGTCTCTTCCCACTCTTGATCCTTCACTTTCAAACGGTCTTCCGCCTCAACACGCGAAAGACGAATCTTCGTCTTCCCTGCTCGTTCGACGTTTGCTTCGATATAGGTCGCGACTTCGTCCGCGACGGCAAACTGTACTTGATCCTGAATGATGACGTCGCCGAATTTAGCTCGTTTCAATCCGACGTTCAATAATGTACCGGTGACTTGACGATGAGAAAGTTCAACGAATTTAGTAGGATAATGAATGCGATAGATGGAAATGTCAAAGTCATCCGCGTTGTATTCATAATAATCTGGTGCGAGGATTGCCCGTTTACGTTCAGCGCCTTCGAAACCGCCCTCAAAAAAGAGGGCGCATTTCGAACCGACGAGTTCTTGTGTGATTTGTTGTTCACGTGGATCTAGGAAATCCGTTAATTTGAACGTATAGGTCGCTTCCACATGATCGATCCAGTTCAAGACTGAATCGACGAATTCCCGCTCGCTTCCACGATAATGATCGTATACGCTCATACTAAAAAGATTGCTCGGATACCCGATTGAGCCAAGTTCAAGACGAGGAAGGCTACAATCGGCGAGATATCCAGCATGCCCCCGATAGGCGGGATGATACGACGGAAGGGCGCTAGGAATGGCTCGACTAACATCGCGAGCACTTGTCCGAATTTAGAATCACGGGCATTCGGGAACCACGAAAGCAGGATATAAACGATCATGACGTAACTGTAATACTGTAATAACGTACTTAATGTACGACCAATCGCGTACATCACTTGAGAATCCATACTTACCACCCCTTATGATTAATATCATCTTCTCCAAGAAGATTCGAGATGCTACCAGCTAACTCGACATTGTTCGGAACACAGAGGAGGGTATTCTGACTGATCGTCGTAATCGTTCCATCGAGAGCGAAGACGACACCAGATAAGAAATTAATCATCTGTCGTGATTGATCTTTTGACATACGCTGCATATTGACGATGACAGCACGGTTCTGACGAAGATGTTCCCCGATTTCCTGGGCTTCGTTGAAGACACGTGGTTCACTCAAGATGACTTGCGATTTCGTTTTTTTCGTCGCATGAAGCGGCACGATATTCGATTGTCTCACGCTGTCCTCCTTTTGAGTAACACTTGGGGTAGATTCCTCGTAATACTCTTCATACTCTTGTTGTGAAGCACCTCTACCTTTATTTATTGTAGCATCATTTTCATATTCAAGTTCATCTAAATCGTCGCTGTTGCCGAGAAATAGATTTTGCATTTTTGATTTAAAACCCATATCCATTCTCCCTTCTTCTCGTTTAGGTGTGAACGAGCGTCGTCCCGATTCGGACGAACGTCGCCCCTTCTTCGATGGCGATTTCAAAATCCGATGACATTCCCATAGATAACTCCGTACATGGAGCATACGACAATTTTTTCGCCTTGACCTCTTCTTGCAATGTTTTTAATGACCGGAATACCTCACGGATACGCGCCGTATCTTCCGTCAACGGTGCCATCGTCATCAGTCCGATGACACGAATCGCGGGATATTGACCGATTTCGTGTAAGAACGATGGTACATCCTCAGGCGCGATGCCTTGCTTCGATTCTTCCCCAGAAACGTTGACTTGGATGAAACAATCAATGATTCGGTCTGTTCGTTTATTGATCTCTTCCGCCAAATGAAGACGGTCAAGGGAATGCAACACGTCAATGGCATCGATGATTTGACGAACTTTACGCGTTTGTAGTGTACCAATGAAGTGCCACGTACAAGCAGTTCGTCCGAGCTCTGCCTGTTTTTCAAGCAATCCGTCCGGACGATTTTCTCCGAGATGGGTCACGCCAGCTGCTAATAATTCAGAAGCAACTTGACTTGAGACTGATTTCGTCACACCAATCAACTGTACCTGCTTTTCAGAAGAACTCTTTTCACTCGCTTGTTCCATTCGTTTTGTAACTTCTTGTACATTATCAAGAATTGACATCCAATGACTCCTTTACGATCAAACTTGCAAAGCGCCCACCGTGGTCACCGTGGCGATAAGAGAAGTAATCTTCCGCCTGACAGTGTGTACATAGACCTGAGTCAAGGACATCACCGACTCCACAACGCTCAGCTAGCGCAGCATTCGTTTTTTGTAGCGATAACATCGCTTTTCCATCTTCCTTGCGTATGTAAGGAGACTCATCGAGTTCAAGCGCATCGATTGCATCGATGACCGGTTGATCGACTTCGTAACAACAATCACGGATCGATGGACCAATGACCATTTGAATCGATGAACGACTCGCACCCGCACGTTCCATTTGCTTGACTGTTTCCTCGACGATATTGCCAACGGTTCCGCGCCAGCCGGCATGCGTATTCGCGATGATTCCTGTCGTCGGATCACAGAAGACAAGCGGCACACAGTCAGCGAAGAGCATCATCAATAAGACATTCGAATCGGTCGTCACCAATCCATCTGTACCCGGAATCGCTGTTTCGTAATCCAAAGCACCGCGCCCGGAGTCAAGTGTCGTCACCTGTTCGACGTGATTTCCGTGAACTTGCTGTGCCCAAATCGAGTTCTCGAGGGAGAGATCAAGCTGACGTGCGATGACTTGTCGATTCTGGATGACACCGTCGCGATCATCGTTGACATGTAACCCTAAATTTCCGTTTTCATGAGGGGCAGCGAACTTCGTCGTAAAGGCGGCACGTACTGTACCTGTCGGTGTATCCCATTTGATCCATTGTCCAAACATGTTCATGCCTCCTTTGATTTTAAAAAAAGAGGCGCCGCTTTCGCGACACCTCATCGTTTAGCAGTCGTGTCACTGGAACATCGATCAACGATTATTCCGGCGAAGGAAAGATGGGATGTCCATCGTTTCTTCGACATCTGGCTCTTTAGCCGGTTCGGGATTCGAGCTGACAGGTGTCTCTTCGACTTGTGGTTTTGACTCCTCTGTTGGTGGTGGAGTCGCTTGTTTTTTCTTCAATAAATTCTTCATCATTTCTTGAGCGGATGGAATTTCGAAATCGAGTGGTTCGTTTTCGAATTCCGTCGCGATGACTGTAACGATGATTTCATCTTCTAGGTTATCGTTGATGACAGAACCAAAGATCAAGTTGACTTCCTCATCAGCTGCACTCTGAACGATTTGTGCGGCTTCCGTCACTTCGTACAAGCTAAGGTTCGCACTACCTGTGATGTTCATCAGAACACCTTTCGCGCCTTCGATCGAGGTCTCAAGCAACGGACTCGAAATCGCTTTTTTCGCTGCTTCCGTCGCGCGGTGTTCGCCTGTCGCGACACCGACACCCATTAAAGCAGAACCTTTTTCCGTCATGATCGTCTTCACATCGGCGAAGTCGAGGTTGATCAGACCAGGTACGGCGATCAAGTCAGTGATACCTTGTACACCTTGACGCAAGACGTTATCTGCTTCTTTGAACGCTTCAAGCATTGGTGTGTTCCGATCAACGATTTCAAGTAACTTATCGTTCGGAATGACGATCAACGTATCGACTTTTTCTTTGAAGTTCTGGACACCTGAAACAGCATGTTGCATCCGTTTACGTCCTTCGAACATAAATGGTTTTGTGACGACGCCGACTGTCAATGCACCGATTTCTTTTGAAATCTCCGCGATGACAGGAGCAGCTCCTGTACCAGTTCCGCCACCCATCCCAGCTGTGACGAAGACCATGTCAGCGCCTGAAAGGATTTCTGTTAATTGCTCACGGCTCTCTTCCGCCGCTTTTTTACCGATTTCCGGATTGGCACCCGCACCGAGACCACGTGTCAATTTAGCACCGAGTTGTAGTTTTACGTCAGCTTGTGACATGTTCAATGCCTGCGCGTCCGTGTTTACTGCGATGAATTCTACGCCTTGGACACCGTGTTCAATCATTCGGTTGACGGCGTTCGAACCGCCACCACCTACACCGATGACCTTGATTTTTGCTACTTGGTCCATCATTTCATCAAAATGCAACATAAAAAGGGCCCCCTAATATTTTTTACTCATTGGATTTTTTGTAGGCATTAACCAAAGAATTTCTCAAAGAAACTACTGAATGACTTTTTCTCTTTCGGAGGCTGTTCACGTGTTGGCCGTTCGTTTCGCGTAGGTGACGTCTGTTCGTTCATGAGCAGTGCATCCTGTTCATGTCCGTGCGCTACGGCTTCCTTCTCTTCCGCCCGGTCGAAACCTGATTTCGATACGGCGCTTCTTGAGAGCACATAACGTAACATACCGGCTGCGACGGCATACTTCGGATGACGAATACCAAGACTAGCAGGTTGATAGACATTGACGCTCTGCTTGAAGATTCGTTTTCCGAGCTGATCGATTCCCGGTAATGAAGAACTTCCCCCACATAAGATTAAGCCACTATTCATGTGAGCGTATCCTGCTTGCGTCATTCGTTTTTGAATCATCTCGAAGATTTCCTCAAGTCGTGCTTCTAAAACGAATCCAATCTCTGATTGTGGTTCGAAACGATGTTCGCCGTTGATCGTGACGTAGGAAACTTTCTCTTCCGGATCCCCGAGTGCTTCAAGCGCAATACCATATTCTTCTTTAGCAAGTTTCGCGTCTTGATATTTACAATTCATCTTGTACGTCAAATCACGTGTCAGATGATCACCACCGTATGGCAACGTCGTCGAGTAGACGAGATCATTCTTTTCGTAGATGGAAAGTGTCGTCGTCTCATGACCGATATCGATGATTCCGACACCGAGTTCGAGTTCATCAATCGATGCTGCGATTCTAGATACCGCTAAACTCTCCAGCACATATCCAGCAAGCTCTAAACCAGCCCGTTCAATGGAACGTTTAATGCTATGTAGGATCGTCTTCGCTCCGATGATGAGCTTCCCTGTTACTTCGAGACGATAACCGATCATTCCTCTCGGATCAGTGATTTCTGTTTGCTGATCGACCGTAAAGGTCTTCGGCAAGACATCGACGACACTGAGTTCGTTCGGAATTCGCATGACCATCGCAGAATGCAGAACGTCTTTCACGTCATCATCCGTGATTTCATTGTCCTCACCTTTGATCGATGTCATCCCTTGGCAATCCTTCACTTGAATGTGTTCACCGGAAATAGCGACATATACTTCACCAATTGGTTCACCAAGTGTACGTTCCACTTCCGTAACCGCTTGTTTAATGGCTTGTACCGTTTGATCGATGTCAACGATGACACCTCGTTTAACACCCGCGGATGGTGCAGAACCTTCAGCAAGAACGTTCAGCGTTCCACCAAGTAGTTCACCGACGATGAGTTTCACCTCCGATGTCCCAATGTCGAGCGCGGCAATCGTACCTTTCGTTTCCATGGGAGTGACACCTCCACTTTCATAATACTAATCCTTTTTATTCCTAATTATATTCTAGGAATGAGTCAGGCTTCTTCTCGTTTAAGTCTACACTATATAAATACTTACGAAAAGAAGTTATTGCCCGTCTTAGCGTTCGAATAGATTACGATTTGATGACGATTCGAACAAAGGTCGACGAATGAAAACACACGTTTGTTTTTTTATTCGTCAGCTCTTTACGAATCTTCTATTTTTTTCCTTTATATGGCTTGAAATAGATACCGCCATCAATTGTAATCGTTCCCGTCTTTCCTTTTGGTAAGGCAGAAATGACCTTTACGTATTCATTCAAGGAATTTGAAAAGGATGATGTACTGAGTAACACCGTATTCCCATCCGTCATGAATAATTTCAGACCACCCTTGTCCGTCTTATCGTTTGCGACGATTTCAGAGATCCGACTACGTACTTTCGGCTCGATCTTAACGAGTTCCTTCGTCAACCGATTTAATGATTGATCCGTAAATCCAGTCAGAATTGGTGCATCGAACAATTCTTCCTTCGACTTTCCGGGAATGATCGTTCCGTCCGCCAGTACGATCCGGTCTCCTGGTTTATCCTTTGCGTAAGCGATCTCTTTCTCTTCCGTCACCGTCACGCGATATTGATGCAAAAACTGTTTTTGCATCGTTGCTTCCTGAATGCCTGGAACCCTCTCGATTCGTTCAAGAATGTCTTCCTCTGATAGATTAAAGGCGTGTGTCTCATTCACCTTAACTCCTGATGCCTTCAAGATATCTGATGTTTTGACATTAAGATTACCATCAATATCAAATCGAGCGACCCGAGAATAACTCGACTGTAGATAAAAAACGACACCGACCAATAGACCAATCAGAATCAGGACATAGATGAGCCTCCGGTTGGCTTTTTTGCGACGTTGTTCACGGATATAAGGTATCTTATCCTCGAGGCTGCGGACGTTCTCGTCCTCTTGTGGTCGTCCAACCGCACTCCGTTCCCTCACGTCTCATTCCCCCTCTATAACGTAACAATTCATTTCCCTATCGGTCTTTTCCTGCAATAGTTTAGTTTTTTTGTCCTGTCAGTCGTAACAATTCATCGACTAAGTCCCGTGAAGCGTTCGGCATACCGAGCGCAAGCGCCGCTTCAGACATCATTTGTTGTTGTGCTAACGCTTTTTCGCATGCCTCAAACAACCGATCACCCGTTAGCTCTTGTTCACGAATCAATAGACTCGCACCTGTCTCGACGAGTGATGAGGCATTGACCTCTTGGTGATTTTCCGTCACGTAAGGACTCGGGATGAGCACACTGGGTAAGCCGAGTGTCGTCAGTTCTGCCAATGTGCTTGCTCCCGAACGTGAAATGACGAGTTGACTTGCTTTTAAGATGTTCGGTAAATCATATACGAATGGGCGAAGTTGAATGCGTTCTGGTAAGGAACCAACGCGTGACATAATCGTATCGTAATGAATTTGACCAGTAACGAAGAGGAGCGACCAGCCTGCTTGCTCGACCTTTGGCATCATATCGACGACTGCTTCGTTGATTGCAGGTGCGCCACGACTACCGCCATAGATGACGACGAGAGGACGTCCTTCCTCAAAACCGAAACGTTGTCGCTCTTCAAGCGGATTGATGTTGAGCTCTGCCACTTCAGAAGCACGCGGATTTCCGATTAAAACCGTCTTCGCTTCATTCTTACCGAAGTGATGTCCAGACCCTTTAAAAGAGAGTGCAACACGATCCACATACCGAGCTAAAAATTTATTCGTGATACCAGGTAGACTGTTTTGTTCATGAACGAGTGTCTTGAAACCCATTTTTGCAGCCGTATACAATACCGGTCCACAAACGAACCCACCTGTACCGACGACGATATCCGGTTGGAACTGACGCAGTAGTCGACGAACACGCCGGACGCTCTTGACGAACCGGATACCAGTCTTGACGTTTTCGAACGACAAGGAACGACGGATGCCAGAAATCTCAATCGATTCAAATGGAATTCCCGCACGACGGACGATATCCGCCTCGAGACCATTTTCTGTTCCGATATAGAGGACCTCACACGGCATGCGTTGTTCGAGCTCCCGGATCATAGCGAGTGCCGGATAGATGTGACCTCCTGTACCGCCTCCAGAGACGACGATTTTCATACTGTTGTTCCTCCTACTTCATGTACGGCACGAACGAAATGATCGCCGCGCTCTTCATATGTCTTGTATTGATCCCAACTTGCAGATGCTGGTGACAGAAGAATGATGTCGCCGGGTCGTGACACTTCAAACGCTACTTTCACGGCTTCATCCATCGCCTCAACGACGGTCGACGCATATCCATTTTCTGACGCAAGCGTTCCGAATCGATGACCCGTCTCCCCCAGTCCGATGACATGTTTGACATGCTTCATTGAATCGAGTAACGGTGTCAAATCCGCTCCACGCTCGAGTCCGCCACATAACCAGATGATGGGTGCCGTAAATCCAGACAACGCCGCTTCTGTTGCCACATTATTCGTCGCTTTTGAGTCGTTGTAAACTTTTCGACCAGCAATTTCACCGACGAACTGTGTCCGGTGCTCTACACCACCAAACGTCCGTAGAACATGTTGAACGTCAGATAATGCTAAGTTAAACGGTTCGACGAGTGTTAAGGCTGCGAGAACGTTCTCGACATTATGCCCACCACCGAGAGCTAGTTCACTAACAGGTAAGATACTCGTCCCATTGATTGTCAACGTATCGTTCATGATTTCTGCATACGCCGATTGACGACGAGAGAACAAGAGTGGCGTTACTTCAGCTGTCTTTCCGAGTGCATTGACGGACGCATCATCGGCATTCAAGACAAGACGATCCGTTTCTTTCATGTTCTTAAAGATCCGGGCTTTCGCTTCGCCATACGATTCAAAATCACCATGATAATCCAGATGTGCTGGTGATAAATTCAAAAATGCTGCCGTATATGGTCGGAACTGCTCGATCCCCATCAATTGAAAACTTGATAATTCAATGACGATGATATCGTCCTGTTTCGCCTGACATGCGATTTCAATTGCCGGGAATCCAATGTTTCCTGCCAAATGTACACGCCGCGTACCGGTTTTCAACAACTCATGGACCAGCGTCGTCGTCGTCGTTTTCCCGTTCGATCCTGTGATGGCAATCCACGTCGCATCGGTTGCTTGATACGCTAGTTCTACTTCTGTCCAAACCGGAATGTCGCGTCGTAAGGCTTCTTGTAGCAGATCGATGTGATACGGAATTCCTGGATTCTTGACGATCAAATCGATGTCATCGAGTAGTGTGAGCGGGTGCTCACCGTAGACCGTCTTAACATCGAGTGATGCAAGCGTCGCTTGATCACTCTCGGACGGCGTTTTCCCGTCATTGACCGTTACTTCTGCACCAACACTCGCTAAATACCGAGCTGCTGCGATTCCACTTTTCGCCGTTCCGAGAACGAGCACTTTTTGATCATTCCATTGTCGTTGTTCCATTGTTGAATCGCTCACTTTCTCTCTTCTTTTTTATTACACGAATAGATAGGCGATGAATGCCATCAAACAGCTGATTCCTGCGAATGTACCGACGATCCGCCATTCGCTCCAACCGACCATTTCGAAGTGGTGGTGAATTGGGCTCATTTTGAAAATTCGTTTTCCTGTCGTCTTAAAGGAGATGACTTGTAGAATGACTGATAATGTCTCGACAACGAAAACGATACCAATTAAGACGAGTAGTAATTCCAGTTTTAAGACAATCGATAGACCTGCTAATGCAGCTCCAAGTGCAAGTGACCCTGTATCTCCCATGAAGATCTTCGCTGGGTGCGCATTGAATAATAGGAATCCGATCAAGGCACCGACCGCTGAGAAAGCAAAACAAGCAGCGCCTACTTCATCTGCGATAAACCAACTGTATAATCCGAAGAACAAGAATGTTGGAATCGCTGTAAATGATACGAGACCGTCCAATCCATCCGTCAAGTTGACTGCATTTGAGAAACCAACTAACCAGAACAAGGCAACAAACGGATAGACGATACCGAAATCAAGCTCAAAATCGGTAAATGGAATCGATAGATACGTCGCGTCACTTGTAAATCCACCACTCAACCAGACAAATAACAATCCGACGACGATTTGTCCAAGTAATTTTTGTTTTGAATTCAGACCAAGGTTACGTTTCTTGACGACTTTGATGTAATCATCAATGAAGCCGATAACGCCATACGCAAGTGTTAAAAACAGTAACGATAATTGTGTCGTCGATAGATCGCCCATGACGACTGCACCGAGAACGCTGACGATCATCGCGACAAGAATGACGATTCCACCCATCGTCGGTGTTCCGGATTTGACCTGATGCCATTGCGGTCCTTCTTCCCGAATTTCCTGACCGAACTTCAATTGGTGTAGAAACGGAATCGCTTTTGGCATGACGAGTAATACAACAAGAAATGCAAGAATAAGACTGATGAATAATGTGATCATAGCAGACACCCTTTTTCAAAAATTAGTTTTCGTTCAGATAGGTTAATATCCGTTCAAGCGCCATCCCACGTGACGCTTTCAATAAGACGATTGTTCGTTCTCCGAGCAATGGGCGCAATCGTTTTGCAGCATCCTCGACGGTTGTCGCGAATTGGATTTGAACAGACGGGTCGCTGATTCCTTCAGCAATCCACGCGCCTTTCTCCCCTACTAGGATAGCATGCGAGACAGGTAACGCAATCCGCTTTCCGACCGAGGCATGTAATAAGCGTTCTTGGTCCCCTAATTCATACATATCGCCGAGGACGAGAACGCGTGTCGTATACCCTTCCAGCGCAGTGACCGTCTCAATCGCTGCATTCATTGATGTCGGACTCGCGTTATACGCATCATTGATGACCGCAGTCTCTTCAAAGAGTAATCGTTCCATCCGCATCGGTGTCAATTCAACCGCATCGAACCCTTCTTGAATCCGGGCGTCCGTCACGCCAAGTGCACGTGCTGTCGCAATCGCGTATGCTGCATTTCGGACTTGGTGTTTCCCTAGCACTGGTAGGTGAAAAGCGGTGCCATCGTAAGTAAAGGCCGTTCCAAAGAACGTTGCTTCCTTCGTTTCGATCCGGTACGTATTTCCGATTTGATAGCCGATCTTCTCCGCTTCGACTTCTGCGAGAAGTGGTTCGTCACCATCAACGAATAAATGACCACCTGGTTTGAGTCCGGATTGAATCTCAAGCTTCGCTTTGGCGATGCCACTGCGTCCACCGACTTGCTCCGCATGCGATTCGCCGATGTTCGTGACGAGTGCGATATCTGGCTCAGCTAGATTCGATAGGAATTCAATATCGCCAAACCCGTTCATTCCCATCTCAAGCACAGCGACTTCCGTATCAGCTGGCATCATGAGAATCGTTAACGGCATTCCGATATCCGAATTGAAGTTTCCTTGTGTCTTATGTGTCTTAAACGTCGTCTTGAGTACGCTCTCGACCATGTCCTTCGTCGATGTCTTCCCATTTGATCCAGTGATGGCGACGATTTTTGGCGCAATCTGCATTAAGTATCGTTTTGCGATGTGTTGCAGGGCAACCAATGGTTCATCGACTTCTAAAAAGACGATATCGATGTCTGGTCGATCAATGCCTTTCTTCCATAAGGTGACGATCGCTCCTTGGTTTTTTGCACCTTCAAGGAATCGATGACCATCAACGCGTGCTCCTTGAATCGGAACATAGAGACCGTCTTCAAGTTGTGCGCGTGAATCCGTTGCAAAATGACGAACGATACGATCATCTTTCACATCGAGATGCAACCATTCAGCGAGTTGCGTAATTGTTAACATGATATATACCTCCATTTGATGACAGCAAAAGAGGACGAATGCAAAAGTCAACGAATGACTCCTGTTCGTCCTCGTCTTCCTGTAGAAATCAGGAAATTTGCCCCACCGTTATTCTTTAGGTTCAGCTAGTTCGACCGTTAACTTTCCATTTTCCCTCACTAGTGTACCAGTTCGAGCTGATTGTTTGGTTACAAAACCTTTACCAATGACATCAAGCTTCAAGTCATACAAGCTGACGAGTTTTTTGACGTCTCGCTGCGACCACCCCGTCAAATCCGGCATTTTGAACGTATTTGCTGTCTTCAGCAAGACACGCTCTCCGCTGACGAATTCTTGACCACGAGACGGAATCTGCGAAACGACTTCAGCACCATCGCCTAGGATGATTGGAACAGCCTCTTGTTCTTTTGCTAAATCCGTCGCTTGTCGGGCACTCTTCTTGATGTAGCTTGGCGTAATTTTCGCTTTGACATCCACCGAGTCCTTTTGCGTTTCCGGTTGAATGCTCCGGTATTGCAATGCTGTGTTCATGACACTCTTGAACACCGGACTCATGATGAGGGGTCCTGAAACAGACGATTCACTTTTCGAAGGACGATCGACTGCGATGTACATGATCAATTCCGGATCATCTTTTGGCGCCATACCGATGAACGAGTGAATGAATTGTCCTTGAATGTATTTCCCATTCTCAGAAATTTGAGCTGTACCGGTCTTCCCGATGACACGGTAGTCTTTCAACTTATACATTTGCCCGGTTCCGATTTTACTATTGACGACACCATCAAGTGCATCCCGCGTCGCTTTTGCCGCCTCTGCCGAAATCGGCTTACCGACGACCTCTGTTTTCGCCCGGTACGGTGCTTTATCCGTATGATCCGCTTTTTGGATGATATGCGGTTTGACCATCTCGCCGTCACCAGCAATTGCCGTTGCCCCTTGAAGCAGTTGCATTGGTGTGACCGCAGTCGATTGTCCCCATGACGTAATGAGCGCATTCAACGGTTTCGACAAGTCAGATTGACTGTTTACTTCTCCCGAGATGTCTATACCCGTTCGTTGGTCAAAATGAAACTTCTTAAAGTATTCTTTATAACGCTCAATCCCAAGTTTTTCTGCTGTCAACTTCGAGAACATGACGTTCGAGGAGTGATAGACTCCTTCAATCATCGGAATAGTTCCCCAACCGACATCGTTATAATCCTTGATGACCGTTCCTTTGTAGTTATAACTACCCGATTTATACATCTCATTCGGACGGAACACTCCCGCATCAATCGCCGCTGCGAGCGTAAAGATTTTCATCGTCGAACCGGGTTCGAACCGTGACGAGACGGCAAAATTCGTGAAATCTTTCATGTCACGTAAGTTCGGGTTGAACGATGGACGATCCGCCATGGCAAGGATTTCACCGGTTTTCGCATCCATGACGATCCCTGTCGCATTTTTCGGTTTGTACGTGTTGTACATTTTTTGCATTTGTTTCTCTAGCGACTGTTGAATGCGGTGATCGATCGTCAAGTACAGGTTTGACCCGTCCTTCGGTTCATTCGAGACACGCGACGAGCCTTGGATCAACGGATTACCGCTCCGATCTTTCTCGAAGACACGTGCCCCGTAAGATTCGCTTAAGGCATCGTCATACTGTTTTTCGATCCCCATTTGTCCCTGTAACGCGACACGACCATTCTCCTCGGTGATTTTTTGGACGAATCCAAGTGTATCGGACAAGAAGATACCATTCGGGTAATATCGTTTCGGCTCTTCAATCATCCGGATTCCAGGAAGTTTCAACTTATCAATCTTCTCTTTTTGATCGAGCGTCAAATCATTTCCTTTTTTTCCGAATTCGATTTGCGAACGATCTTTGTTCTCAATCAAATAGGTCTCCAGTTCCTTCGTCGTCATCCCAAGAATCGGTGCAAGACCTTCAGCCGTCTTTTTAAAATCGACGATCGTCTCGTCCGGATCTTTGACGCCACCTAGTCGGTAAATACCAATCAAATGATAGGATGGAACATTGATCGCGATCGGTGAACCGAGTCGGTCGAAAATTTCACCGCGTTCTGCCCCGAGCGTCTCCTGAGACTCCCATCGCTTTTTCTCAGCATAGGCGATCATGTCTTCCCCATGGAATTGTTTTGTTGTCGCCAAGTATAAAAATCGACCAATGAACACAAAAAAGAGAGTAGCAAATATCACCATGATAAAGGCTACTCTCCAACGGGATTTTTTCAGTGGATTCATTTAGGAATCACCTTGATGTTCCCTTTACGCATATCAAGACCCTGTTCTTTTGCAATCTTATAAATCCGTTCCGGAGAGCTTAAGTTCGTGACCTCTAGTTGTAAACGTTCGTTTTCTTTTTTGAGTGATTGTGTGACTTGGTTCTCTTTCGCTAAATCACGGCTCACATTATACGCTTCGTTATGCGTACTGATCGTCAAACTCCCAAATAACACAAGACCACCAATCATCGCGCTGTATAAGAATTTTTCAAAGGGATACAAGCGATACTTCGGACGGACGGCGACGCGACGCGCGATATCTTCCGTCTTTCGTGGTTCCTGAACAGGTTGTTGACGAACGGGTTGAACCGTTTGGACCGATTTACGAAGTGGTTCTGCCATTGGAATGCTCCTCTCAAGTTTCTTTCATTTTTTCAGCAACTCGTAATTTTGCCGATCGGGCGCGACGGTTATCATCGAGCTCTTCAACACCCGCCGTAATCGGCTTGCGTGTGACGAGTCGGAGTTCCGGCTCCATTTCGACGGGAATCATCGGTAACCCCGGTGGAAGCTCGGGTAGTGATGATTTTTCTTTGATTGCTTGTTTACACATGCGATCTTCAAGTGAATGGAACGTAATGACACATAGACGTCCACCGACCCGTAATAAATCAATGGCTTGGTGTACCGCACGATCAAAGACGTTCAGTTCATCATTGACAGCGATCCGGATTGCTTGGAAAGTCCGTTTCGCAGGGTGACCACCTTTACGTCGTGCTGGTGCCGGAATCGCATCCTTGATCAATTCGACGAGTTCAAATGTCGTCTCGATCGGTCGCTCTTCCCGCGCTTTTTCGATTTTACGCGCAATCTGTTTCGAGAATTTCTCTTCCCCGTATGTAAAGAAGATACGTACGAGATCATTGTACGACCACTCATTGACGACTTCGTAAGCAGAAAGTGGAGAAGATTGATCCATGCGCATGTCGAGACGTGCGTCGTGATTGTAACTAAATCCCCGTTCCCCTTCGTCTAATTGTGGTGAAGAGACACCGAGATCGAATAAGATGCCGTCCACTTTCTCGACGCCATGTGCTGCTAATTGCTCTTTCAGATAAGCAAAATTACTCTTTATTAAAGTAAAGCGACCTTCATACGCCGCGAGACGTTCTGCTGCATGAGCGAGGGCGACATCATCTTGATCAAATGCGTACAGATGACCTGTCGTCAATTGCTTGACGATCTCTTCACTGTGTCCTGCTCCACCTAATGTACAATCGACGTAAATACCGTCGGGTTTAATCGCGAGTCCTTCTATCGATTCCCATTTCAATACTGTTTCATGCTCAAACATGTCCTGCCTCACCTTTCACTGTCCTTGAAGGACGTTACTCTTTTTCAATGTATCACATTCTCTCGTGAAAACGTTACGAAAATGAGACAGTTTCCTTGATTTATTTAACTTTTGTGTAATTTTCGCTAAAAAAGAGAAAAAACCTGCTAGTTTCAGCAGGTTTAGAGGAAAATCTTCAGTTGATCACTCGTATTCGCTTCATAGGCTGTTCTTAAGTCCCGAACAAAATCAAGACCATGGTGATTCAACCACGGGAGGACAGAATGAATCCGCTCTTGTGGCGCTCCATCAGGAAGAAGATGATAAGCCGTCTCTTTATATTGCCGTGTCTGTCGGTCAAACTGACGTCGATCTTCTGCCAGTAGACTAGCAATTGCTTGATCGAGCTGTTTCTTGACCTTCTCACTCTTACTCGATGTCCGCAGTAGATTCTGTTCGAGCGAGAGGAATTCCGAGACGAAACTGTCTTTTAGCATCGCTGCCGTCTGCATACGTCCTGTCATCTTCTCTTCTGAATAGAGCGGAATCGGTACGCCTGATCGGACGATTTCTTCGAGCGACACCTCAAGTTTAGCAAGACGCTTTTCATCGCTACGGCGCACGAGTAACCCACCCATGCGGGGAATCAATAACGGCATCGTCCAATTCAGGTGATGAAAGAGCGGTCGTAAGCGTGTCCAGTATGCTAACTCCCCCGGACCCCCGATATAGGCAAGCGTCGGGAACAGGTAATCCTGCATCAATGGACGTGTGACGACACTGTTGGAGAAACGTTCCGGACTGGCGTACAGCAACGCGATCAATTCAAGCTCCGTATATTGCTTTCCTTGTTTTGTCTCGAATCCGTCTGCTGTCGGATACAGTAACTGACGACCATGATCATCGACGAAAAGATGCGCCGCTTCCTCGTTCAAGAATGTATCCGGTAACTCTTGCGTCTGTGAAATACCATCCGTCAATGCTCGTCTAAATTCCGCATTTTCTTGAATCAACCGTTCAAAGAACGGAATCTCGAGTTCACGGACAGAATGTGTATCCGCATCAAAGAAGACGATATCAAAATCGATCAATTCACCGATCAATTGTGAGAAAAACATCCCATACGATGTACACGCTTCAACGAGTTGCTTCAGGCGCGCAACTAATTGTTTCGTATGAACCGTTTCTGGCATTGCTCGGAATGTCTCTTCGATGATTTCAAGAAGTGCTGCTTGATCAAAAGAGAGCCGACTGACCGAGCGGGCAATCGATTCTGAAGGTGTGACAGCGATTTTACGCGTTTGATAATCCGCTGTCGGAACGTAAACATGGTTAATCTCATCAAAATCGTGATCTTCGGTCGCGAGCCAAAAAATCGGAACGACAGGCCGCCCAAGTGTCGTTTCCGCCTGCTGTGCGACCTTCAGACAGGTCAACAATTTATAGATGGCATATAATGGTCCGCCGAAGATACCCGTTTGTTGCCCTGTAATGACAACTTGAGCTTCACCCGTACGAAGCTTCGCGACACGTTCCCGCAAACGCTCCGTCATATTCGGATTTCGACGTTCTAGTTCGTCTGTCAGTGCCGCAAGATGCGGATAGTGACGTTCTTCAAGCAAACGGCTCCTCGACGCTAAACCACTCTCTCCAAGGTGGTCGACATATGTTAAGAATTCTTCTCGTGAAGCACGATGCATCAACGAGTTATCATCGTATAAGGCTTCAAATGGTTGTACCTTCAAACAAAATCCCTTCTTTCTTACCTAACTGGTCAGCTGATGAACAGTTGACGAATACCGAGTACGAACAGTATGAAATGGACGGGTAATGCCAGCAAGATGATGATCCGCCAACTGTGGCGAATCATTTGTCTCAAATCAACATCAAGTTGACGAATTCGTTGCCAGAGTGCATTCAACGCAAACACCAACAATACGACGATGACGATCCACCCTAAGTAATTTGTTCCGGTCAAGGCAATCAATGCAACATGAATCGCATACAGAACGATGAATGTTCCAAAGTCGAGTGCAAATCGAACGGCCTTCCCATGTTTCCGAAATAGAAGTAGAAAGACGAGATACAACGCAATCAGGCTGAATAAAGGAAAAATGATGAAGACTGTCACTGCGGACCCTCCCTCTGTTTGATCTGTTCATAATAAAAAGATAAACGTGGCGTCGCAGTCGTCGCCTGACGTAATGCGTATCCAAGTATCGGTTCTACTTCCGTTCGTCGTCCATACTCAAGATCTCGTAACATGGAAGAACGATTTTTGCTCGTATTCTTCATGATCCGCTCGATTTCGGAATAAGTAATGTCATGGTGCGGGAAAATCGTCCGCATTTCGTCAAATAATTGACGGGCTTCTTCTCGATAAGGCATCTCTAATAAGGATCCATTCTCAACACCGTAATAAGCCGTCACTGGATTGATGACGACGTTGATGAACAGCTTCGTCAATAAAACGGCTTCCATATCTGACTCAAGTTCAAAGCACAGCTGCTTTGACGACAAGTTCGCTACCTCTTGATTTCCGTAGCGGATGCGTCCTTTTCCAGTATGCTGGACTTCAAACGGTGCAGTACGCATGGCACCATGTTCGACGACACCAAATAAGACATGCGGCAATTGCTCTTTCCATTTCAAATGATCCATTCCATTTTGCAGGAACATGACGGGACACGTCAGCCGTTTAAGGAATGGAATCACACTTTTTATATCATACGACTTTGTCGCGACAAACACCAAGTCTTCTGACTCGAGCCGATCAATCTTCCGGATCCGTACGAGGCGACTCGCTTGTACATCGCGAATGATTGGTCGTTCCTCATCTTGTTCTTGTCGCACATAAAGCGTGACTGCATGATCTTCCGATAAATAAGAGGCAAGCAATAACCCGATGGCACCCGCGCCAATGATTCCAACATTCATCTATTCCTATCCCCTTTCATGAAAAAAGCGACCTTAAAACCGATTTCTCGATTTGAAGGTCGCTTTTATACCGATCAATCAGCTTATTTGCTGACGATTTCTTTACCTTTGTACGAGCCACATGCTTTACAAACGCGGTGTGAAAGTTTCATTTCACCACAGTTTGGGCACTCGACCATACCTGGTACACGGAGTTTGAAATGAGTACGGCGAAGACGTTTGCGTGTTTTCGACGTTCTGCGGAATGGTACTGCCATCGTTGTCCACCTCCTTGAAAAAATACACTCGCCTTTACTTCAGAAATCAGGAATCCTGATCTTTTTTAAAGAACTGAGCGAGACCCGCGAGTCGCGGATCGATTTTTGGTTCGGTTTCCTCTGGATCTTCTTCAGAAAGAATCGTCCAGCCTTCCCCCTCAACCAACTGATTCTCTTCATCATCCCCATGCACTTGCACTGGCACATGAAGTAAAATCAATTCTTGCACGAGCGGTCGAAGATCGACCGTATTCCCGATCGGCACGTTGATGTCATCTGCTTCGTTCGAAACAGCATCGACCTCGAGCAGGAATGGCTCGATGGATTCAATCTCGAATGGATAAGCGACGTCATTTAGCGTCCGGGCATCCGGAAGCGTCATTTCGCCGGTAATCCGAAGATTGAATATTAATTGATTCGATGTAAACGATGCATTTGCACGAACGTGCACAGGTTGCACCGCCCGGATATCCGGATGGAGGGCGACTAGCTCATTGAGCTCGATCGTCTCGTTAACCTGAAGTTGACCCAGATTGCGCAATTTATTCAATTGCATCAGGGACCATTTCATCCGAATCACCTCAATTGCAACAATATGAATTATAGAGAGGACATCTTGTTTTGTCAATGTTTTTTCTTTACACTGAAATCGCTAGAGAACGAACACTTTTGGACGTCTTTATCCATATTACCGCACTTAATTCGGTTTGCAAAGGAGAAAGTTTTCATGAGGATGACAGCTATCATTTCAGAGTACAATCCGTTTCATAACGGACACTATTATCAAGCGACGACAGCACGACGAGAAACGGATGCCGACGTCATCGTCGCCATCATGAGCGGGACGTTCATGCAGCGTGGTGAGCCCGCCTTTACGGATAAGTGGACACGTGCTCAGGCAGCCGTCGCGAGCGGTGCCATCGATCTCGTTCTTGAACTTCCCTTCTATTTTGCTGTCCAGCGTGCTGATCGCTTTGCACTCGGTGGTGTGACGATTGCCGAGACAATCGGCTGTCAGTCGCTTTCGTTTGGAAGCGAGTGCGGAGATATCGAACCTTTTCTGCATGCAGCAGCGGAACAGATCGAAGAGACACCTGCATACAAGCAAGCGTTACACGATGGTTTGGCATCTGGTCTCTCTTCTGCTCACGCCGCTAGTCTAGCATTCAAGAGCGTCTCAGGAACTCTTGATTTGACACAACCGAACAATACGCTTGGCTATTATTACGCTCGCGCCGCAAATACCCTATCGCTTCACACGACGAAACGGATTGGAAGTGGCTACCACGACTTATCAACCGGAGACATCATGAGCGCCACCGCGATACGCGCCCATCATCAGACGCACGGTCAGCTGCTCGCACTTCCTGAACAGACGGAAGACGTCTTAGCAAACGCCTCTTTCGCCAACTTTTCGCACTATTATCCGTGGATTCGACAACGTCTACTAACGACTCCAGTACCCGAGTTGATGCGAATCGCTGGGATCGACGCTTCGTTAGCACCACGACTCATCGAAGGGGCTAAACAAGCAACGACGTTCGACACCTTTCTGAATCACGTCAAAACACGCCGTTATACGCGGACGAGCCTGCAACGTGCCTTGATCTATCTATTGACCTCAACGACGGCAGAGGAGGTCGCACGGATTGATTACGACCATGTTGATTTCGTTCGTCCCCTCGCCTTTTCAGAACGAGGACGACAGGCACTCAAAACCATCAAAACGCGGACTACCGTCTTCAGTACCTTCACGAGTCATCCTTGGCTAACGAAAGAAAGCCAAGTGACAGCTGCATATGCACTGCCCTTGGCTCGCTACGACGCGTTGCTTGAACACCGTCGCTTTCCTTATTTCGCTGGAAGTTCTTCTAAATAATCAATCGCATCTTCGACTGTCTTGATCGGAACGAGCTTCATGTTCGTTCCGAGTTTTTTGATGGATGGTTTTGCTTCTTTGTAGTTCTCTCCTGCTGGTACGAACATGATTTCTGCTTCTGCCTCGTCTGCAGCGACCACCTTTTGCCACGCTCCACCGATTGGTCCCACCTTGCCACCTTCTTCAATGGTTCCTGTGCCGGCGATTTTATGCCCTTTCGCCAAATCTCCCGGCGTCAATTGATCATAGATTTCAAGAGTGAACATCATTCCTGCAGAAGGTCCCCCGACGTCTTCGACCTGAAACGCAATCTCAGGATCCGTCGTCACGTTCGAGATCGGAAGCGGTTCGTAAATACCTAGTCCGACTCGCTTGACCTCTTTAGATAACTGATCCACTCGAATCGTCGTCTTCTTGTCTTCCGATTTACGCGTGAACTGAATCGGAACAGCTGTTTTGGCTTTTTTCGCTTGAATCGTCTTCATGAAACCTTCAAATGACGTAATCGGTTTTCCGTCAACACTTGTAATCCGATCCCCTGCCTTCAGTTTCCCCTCGGCTGGACCACCGGGAATGACGCCGGAGACGTAGACTCCTTCGAAATCGACATCGACCTTTTGATCCGCCAATTCATACGCTTCGATCGTTGCGTTATGTTGCGCTTCTTCCATATACAGCTTCTGACGCGTTTCATACTGCGCGTCCGACTCGCCGTCGTACAGATAATCACTTACACTCGATGTTTCGGAGAACGGTAGAAATAAGCTTTCAATGAGAAAGTAAGGCGTTGCCCGGCGTTGTGCGATCGTCAGCATCATCAAATCTCCCGGTTCCTTGTCGCCTCCAGATACTTCAATCAAATCTTCCGTCGACGTCGCGTCACCCGGATAGGAGATGAAATAAGGAAGTGGTAAGAAAAATATGATCAAGGCAGCGATGATCGCTGCTAAGGCAGGTTTCCAAGCTTTCATCACAGTTCTCCTTTCGCATATTTCTGACGTAGCGCCTCTTCGACGGAAGGCGGTACGAGATCGGCAACGGAAGCACCATATTTGGCAGCTTCCTTGACGATTGAAGAACTCAAGAAGGAATACTGATTATTCGTCATCATGAATAGTGTCTCGATTTGATCGTTCATCTTCTTGTTGATAGAAGCGACTTGCATTTCGTATTCAAAGTCCGAAACTGCTCGTAGACCGCGTACGATCGCGGTTGCTCCGACTTCCGCCGCATAATCGACCAGTAGACCATTAAAGGAATCCACCTTGATTTGAGGTAGGTGCGATGTCACATCGGCAATTAACTCCATCCGTTCCTGGACAGAAAAGAGTGGTTGCTTCGAAGAATTATTCAGTACGGCAACGATGATCTCATCAAAAATCGGAACGGCACGCTCGATGATGTCTAAATGTCCGTTCGTGATCGGATCAAAGCTACCTGGGCAAATGGCGATTCGTTTCATTCGTGGTCTTCCTCCGCTTCCATGAATTCGTACAATGTAATCGAGATGACAGCGGAATAACGAAGTCGACGCACGACTTCTAGTCGTCCGATCTGGTCCGGTAATTCAACCGCTGAGTCATGTTCACAGACGATGACACCATTGTCCGTCAACATATTGTGTTGCTCTATGTACGTGACATGTTCCGTCAATCGCTCTTTTGCATAGGGAGGGTCTAGATAAATCAACTTAAACGGCTCTTCAGATGCGAGTTCCGTTAAAGCGATCGCTACATCTTTTTTTAAAACACGTGCTTGGTCCGTATAGCGCGTCGTTCGTAAATTATCTTGGATCGTTTGGATCGCTTTATGGTGTTGGTCGACGAACACCGCCTCATCGCATCCTCTTGAAAGAGATTCAATCCCAAGACCACCGCTCCCCGCAAACAGATCCAGTGCTCGTCCTCCGTTGAAATAAGGACCGATGACGTTGAATAAGGATTCTTTTACCTTATCAGTCGTCGGTCGTGTTTGATCCCCTGGCACTGCTTTTAATCGTGTACCTTTCCGTTCCCCTGAAATGACTCGCATTTCCTTCATTCCTTTCAACAAAGAAGCGACGAGGATGTCCTCATCGCTCCATGGATTATGCTTCTTCTGGCATTTTACCTTTTTTGTTCGCGAACGTCTCCGTGATGAACGGTCGTTCTGAACGTTTAATAGATTCGACGAACGGGAGAGTCGAAATGACTTCCATCACCTGTTCATGCTGATCTAAATCGACATACAGATGAACGTATCGTTCACGTTTAGACGTAAAGTAGACGTTCCCGTAACGGCGTAATTGACGGGATGCTTTCATCGCATTGACATAGACGATGAGTCCCACTCGTTCCTTGATCACGCCAGCCTACCCCCTTCACCTTCGTTATCCGCTACAGCTACAGCTGCCACCGGTCGAACAACCTCCAGCGCATCCTTGATCGAAGAAAGGATTTCCCGTCGGTACTTTAATTTGCGGCGATACTTCTCCAGCGAGCTTCAGACTGATTTGTCCGAGTAACGTCTCGAGTTGTTTTTCCGCCTTTTTAAACTGCGCGACTTCCTCTTGTAAATCAAGTCGCCGTTTGACTTCATGGACCCTTTTCGTGATCGTCTGATAGTCAGGATGATACCGTCCGAATCGCTGTACGAGTTCGTAGTCCTCCTTGACTTGATGAAAATCGCGAATGACAGCCTGTGCCTCTGTTGACTCTTGCTGTGCTTGTTTCGCACATCTATATGCTTGCCCCGTTTCACTTTGAGCGAGAGATCGAATGAGGTCTTCCGCTGCGTTGATGAGGTCAATCGTCTTATCGGTATATATCACAACGAATCTCCTCCTTAACTTTACCATCTTATCATAACATTTCTCTCCCTCCTAGCCTGTTGAATTGTGTATAATTTGTTCAGAAGGAAGGAATGAACTTTATGCAACTGCTCTCTTTTAATATGTTCCGGACGATTGGAATCAAGACGGAACATGCCAAATCAGATTATCACTTTGATTCCTTAAAAAAAATCGAACAGGCGGATGTCGTCCTGTTCCCGGAATACTGGCAAATCCACTCAATCATCTACGGGATGAAAAAACCGATCTTCCCGTCGGCTGCTACGTTCCACTTAGGTCATGATAAGATCGAGATGACGCGGATTTTTCAAACCGTCATTCCGGATAACATCCCTCGGACCCGCATCTATGGAAAAAATGAATTCACCGTCGAACGTGTCTTACGTGAATTCTCGTTTCCGTTCGTTGCGAAGACAGTCCGTAGCTCCATGGGACAAGGTGTCCATCTCATCAAAAATGAAACAGACTGGAAGAAATACACGGATACACACGAGACGTTCTACATTCAGGAGTACATTCCGAATGAGAAGGACTTACGTGTCGTCGTCGTCGGTGATCAAGTCCTTGCTGCGTACTGGCGCGTCGGTGGTGCTCAGTTCTTAAATAACGTCGCTCAAGGTGGTGTCCTTGATTTTGATGATGTGCCACAAGGGGCAATCGACTTCGTGCTCGCGCTCGCGAAACAGCTCGATATCGATCACGCCGGTTTTGACCTCATCATCCGTGACGGACAGTGGTACGTTCTTGAGTTCAATGTCTTCTTCGGTGGGGAAGGTCTCAATCACCTTGGTATCCACGCACCGGATACGATTCTTGAATATGTCGAACGAAAATATGGAAGTTCATGAATTCTTCAAAATGACTTCACATCTTTTACGTCATCGTTTCATTCATTATGGTATGATAGTTTGGAAAGACTAGTATCTACTAGCAAACTGGGGTATAGGGGGATTCAAACATGAAGTTTGAACAATATGGCATCGAAGGCAAGGAACTGAAGTTCGGTCTTCTCGAAACAATCATGGAACATCACCGCTTCGTTCGTGAAGGACAGTGGGATTACGAACGCGCGATGTACGACATGAAATATGAAAAACAATCAACAGGTGAAGTATTCTACCTGCGTGTTCCTGTCTATGCGATCCAAGGCGAGATTGAAGACCGCCATGCTGTCGTTCGTATGATGACACCACTTCTCGGTAAACACTACTATCCACACGGTGTCGAGTATGATGAGACGTTCCCTCCGGAAATCGTCAAAGACTGCGAACGTCGTTTAGCAGCATTGCTCGAAACACTCGAAAAATAAGATCCACACGCAGAGGTTCCAATGAGGAGCCTCTATTTTTTGTTCTTCATTCCAAACAAAAAAGCTAACGACCTCGCATCATCCACGAAATCATTAGCTGTTCTGTCCACCTGATTGTTATTCTTTAATACACGCGAAATCGCTTTTAACGCGCGACGAATTGTACATAAGATACGACATCGTCTCCGAGCTGAATCCCAAGCTGCTCGCGTACATGAAGATAAAGCGCGTGAAGTGACGTTGCCGGTGCATTGACCTTTACACTAAATGCAATCTCTTCCCGGTCCATCCGTTTGATCCGGGAGTGATGGATTCCATAATCCTCGATCGCACAAGCAAGTAATTCCTCGATGGCTTGAATAGAGACGGTAACATCTCCTTGCATGTACTCTTCATAAGTCATCTACCTTCACTCCTTTGCTAATTGTGTGACCGAAGACATGACCTCTTCTAAGTCGACCGGTTCATCCGGTGTCTTCGCCATAGACGAAATCGCCCGTACTTTATTCTCACGGTCCAAAATGAACATTTGTGTTCCGTGTGTCACCAAGCCACTCTCAGCCTTCGAGTAATAGAAATTCAACTGACGTGTCAGACGATCGATGACGACTGGATCTCCCGTCAATACTTTCCATCCCTTAGCATCCGCTTCAAAGTTCGAAGCATACTTTTTCAAGACTTTCGGTGTATCCACTTTTGGATCAACTGTCACAGCGACAAGTTCGACGTCATTTCCGTATAACTCTTCACTCCGAAGCTTCTTCTCAAGCTTTCGGTAATCATTCAACGTCAACGGACAAATATCAGGACAGTTCGAGTAGAAGAACGTCAACACTTTGACTTTTCCGTCTTCCGAATTGAATGATTTTCCGTCTACGGCATTCGTTAATTCAAATGGTGTCGGTTCAGCGATGACAGGTAACTTTTCTTTCATGAAGAAATAATAATATCCCCCGGCTGCCGCAACTAAGATAAGGACGACGGCAGCGACCGTCAAGTAACTATTCTTTTTCAAGTTGGCTCCCCCTTAATGACTCCAGATTGCCCGGAATACGTTCGTCGTCTCACCCGGATCGTAGACGACATATAGTAAGCAATACACGATCACACCAGTAATGGCTGTCAAAAACCAAACGATTGAGGCAACCGGTCCGATTTTACGGTGACGTGCAAAGTTCTTCTTATACGCGTGATAGAGTGCCATCAAACCGAGCACCCCACCAGATGTCGCAAGAAGAATGTGGAAGATCAAGAATCCTGTGTAGTAAGCTTTGACGGACTCTGGACCGCCAAAGGCTGTGTTACCGAGCAGAATCGTCCGCAAGGCATACATGATGAAGAATAATAAAGCGAGTGCAGCTGCAATCGTCATCACGGTTTGGTGAGCTTTCATGTTACGACGCGTTTGGGCGATCAAAAACCAGCCAATCGCTACGAAAATCGCACTGATGACAATCAGCGACACACAAATCAACGGCAAATAACTCATGTTCCAACTTCCTCCAATTTAATCCGCTTTTGGTGTGAAGGACATGCCTTCATCCACGGCAGTACTTTTTGAACGGCGCACCCATGTAAAGAAGGTCAGTCCGAAGAATAGACCATACACGAGTTCTTGACCGAGCTTCATGAGGACACCACCAAAGCGTTGGTCCTCTAATAAGTCATCTGTCGTTCCGAGCAATCGTTCCAGGTTCAATCCGCTTAAATCATTGTTCGGCATACAGTAAGCGAGTACTTTCGCGAACGTAGCTGGATCCTGATACGCTTGATACTGAAAACTTTGACTGAAGATCATGAAGGCACAGGCTGGTGTCAACAACACACCATTCGCTACGATGTAGACCATCTTCTTCAGGTCAGAAAGGCTGTCCGCCTCATTGACCGGTGCGATGATCGGATACCACATCGTCATACTCAAGAAAATCAATGTTCCGTGGAACAGACGGTGAACGGTATAGTTCGTCAAGACATAATCAAAAATAAATGGCATGTGATAGAACGTAAACAAGGCATTAAAGACGACAAGTGCAATCAACGGCTTGATGAAGAAGCGAAGAATTCTTCCAAGATACGGTGTATCGAACAAGCGCTTATAAAGCCACTCTGGTATCGCAATCAACAAGAGCGGCGGTGCGACCATATAGACGAATACCATCTGCAGCATATGTGCTGAGAACGTGATATGTGCTAGCAGGTCTAACGGACTTCCAAAACCGATGTAAAAAACGATCAATGCCGCGAGCATCGAAAACTTTTGCCCAAGCGTTGTTTCCGGCTCATCCGGACGACGCAACTTTTCTGTCACGACAGCATATAGGATATACAATCCAACGAGTATCAACGCATAATACGGACTCCATAAGACAGTCCATTCGAATTGCGAAAGTGCTCCCCTTAAATTGCCTAACATATTTTTTCACCCCGTTCCTTTCTCTTACAAACTAAGATTACCGTTCCCCTATTTCATTGTAAAGGTTTCTCATAAAACGATTCCAAAATAAAAGACCATCCTGCTAAACGTTAGCAGAATGGTCACATTTCTTACCAGATCAACAGACGAAGCGTCGCAACGATCGTCAAGGCGACGAATACACCGAGACCCATCATGACTTTGATCCATGTGTTGCCTTTGTTGTTCATATGCATGAACATGTAAAGCTGCAGGTAAACCTGAACGATTGCCATGATGATCAAGAAACCACCAGCTGCCCAGTGCGGCATGAGATCAGCCATGACAGCACCGAAAGCGATGAGCGTCAAGAAAATCATGAGTGCGAAACTGATGAGTTGCAGTTGTGTCTCACGACCACGTTCTGCTTTCATCTCAAGCTCGATTTGATTGCGCGTAAGTTGCGGTTCGTGTTTTTCCATCTTATTTCACCATCCCCATGAGGTAGACGACTGAGAAGATAAAGACCCAGACGACGTCAATGAAGTGCCAGTAAAGACTTGAAACATAGTACTTCGGCGCATTCACGACCGTGATGCCACGGTTCCAGTTCCGGATGAGCAATGTCGAGATCCAGAGAAGACCGAACAAGACGTGCGCACCGTGGAATCCGACGAGAGTGTAGAAGGCAGAACCAAATGCACTCGACGTGAACGTATGACCGATGTGGTAGTAGTGATTAAACTCATAAATCTCACCACTTAAGAATCCAAGACCGAGAAGCAATGTGATGATGAGCCAAAGCTTCATCTTTTTCACATCATTACGTTTCATTGCCATCATTGCAAGAACGCTTGTTAATGAACTCGTCAAGAGAAGCATCGTCATGATGAAGACGAGACCCATTTCAAAGATGTCATAACTGCGTAATCCTTCTTTTGCACCGGAGTTATGGAGACCGATGTATGTCCCGAAGAGAGAGGCGAACAAAGTCGTCTCTCCTCCAAGGAAGAACCAGAAGGCTACATATTTATTCTTACCCTCAAGTGTCGCTTTTTCAACATGATCCGGAATACCCGTGATCGGGTTATTCGGTACTGAATGATGACCCATCTTACTTCGCCTCCTTTTCTGCTTCAAGGCGTAGATCTTCTTCGACGACTGATTTCGGGATGTAGTATCCTTCATCGTCAATCCAAGAACGGAAGAACATCGCGATCAATGTCATCGCAAGACCAATCAAGGCAACGACGAGACCAACAGTTCCATAGTCTAGGCGAAGAATAAATCCGAGACCTGCAAGGAATAGACCGACTGACATGACGAATGGCAAGATCGTGTTATTCGGCATGTGGATATCGCCGACTTCTTCCGATACAGAAACTGTTTTGTTTCCTGCCATTTTTTCGAGCCAATACGTATCCAAACCTTTGACGAGTGGGATTTGAGCGAAGTTATACTCTGGAGTTGGAACTGGAAGTGTCCACTCAAGTGTACGTCCATCTCCCCAGACGTCGCGTTTTACATATTCTTTTGACATCAATGCTGCTGCAATCGAAATGACGAGAACGATCGTCGACACACCCATGAAGGCTGCCCCAATTGATGAAAGTAAGTTCATTGTTTCCCAGCCTTGGTTTGGCAAGTACGTGAAGACACGACGTGGCATACCTGTAAGACCAAGAATATGTTGCGGGAAGAACGTCAAGTGGAAGCCGATGAAGAACAACCAGAATTGAATTTTTCCCCAGAATTCGTTGAGCTGTTTCCCGAACATGAGTGGGAACCAGTAGTAAAGACCTGCGAAGAGACCGAAGACAACCCCACCAACGATAACGTAGTGGAAGTGAGCTACTACGAAGTAACTGTCATGGTACTGGTAATCGGCAGGTGCAACAGAAAGCATAACCCCTGTCATACCACCAACAAGGAATGATGGAATGAACGCGACCGAGTAAAGCATTGCGACTGGGAACGTCAACTTACCACCCCATAGCGTAAAGAGCCAGTTGAAGATTTTGACCCCTGTCGGTACAGCAATCGCCATCGTTGCTACGGCGAAGATCGCGTTTGCGACCGGACCGAGACCAACTGTGAACATGTGGTGGACCCATACCATGAATCCGAGGAAACCGATCAACATCGTCGCAAAGACCATCGTCGTGTAACCGAAGAGACGCTTACGAGCAAATGTAGGAATGATTTCAGAGAAAATACCGAATGCCGGTAAGATCAAGATATAAACTTCCGGGTGACCGAAGATCCAGAAGAGGTGTTCCCAGATGACGATGTTCCCGCCCGCTGCCGGGTCAAAGAAATGCGCTCCGAAGAGTCGCTCGAACGTCAAGAGGAACAATCCAACCGTAAGTGGTGGGAATGCGAAAACGATCAAGGCAGAAGCAACGAATGCTGTCCATGTGAAGAGCGGCATCCGCATCAGTTTCATACCTGGTGCACGCATGTTCAAAATCGTAACGAGGAAGTTAATCCCCCCCATAAGTGTACCGAAACCAGAAATCTGAAGACCCAATGCGTAGAAGTCTACACCGAGAGACTCAGGTACTGTCGAGAGTGGTGCGTATGCAGTCCACCCTGCGTTCGGTGCAGCGCCGAAGAACCAAGAAAGGTTCAACAAGACTCCACCGAAGAAGAACAACCAGAAACCAAGTGCATTCAAGAATGGGAACGCAACGTCACGTGCCCCGATTTGAAGCGGTACTGCTGCGTTCATGTATCCAATCAACATCGGCATCGCTGCCAAGAAGATCATCGTCGTACCGTGCATCGTGATCAATTGGTTAAAGAGTTCACCGCTGACGAAATCGTTCATCGGTTTAATCAATTGAAAACGAATCATTAGGGCTTCTACGCCACCGACTAGAAGGAAGAACAATCCAGACATGATGTAGAGAATCCCGATTTTCTTATGGTCGACTGTCGTTAGCCAGTCCATGATGCCGCTTTTTTTCTGCGGCATACCCATAGTATGTGTCCCCACTATGATTCCCCCTTAAAAAATTATTGGAGCTTTTTGTCCAATAGATAATCTGCCAATTCGCTCAATTCTTCATCGCTGATCTGATCTTCAGAGAATCCAGGCATTTTCGTACCTTGTTTCTCTTTTTGAGGATCGCGAATCCATTTTTCGAGGTTTTCTTTATCATGGTCGAGATAACCCGCGATACGTTGACGATCACCGAAGTTCGTCAAGCTAGGTGCGACTTTTCCGCCACCATGACAGCTGAGACAGTTCTGGGCATAGACTTTCTCACCAGTCGTCCAGTTCTTTTCATTCTTTTTATCAAACTGCTTCGTCTCTGCTTCTTTCGCAGCTTTCATATCTTTCAACCAGTTATCGTAGTCGTCTTGTTCAAGTGCAACGACTTTGAAGTCCATCAATGCGTGAGAAGGACCACACAACTCGGCACATTTACCGTAATAAGTGCCTGCTTCTTTTGCTTGTAACCACATTTCGTTCTCAAGACCTGGGTTCGTATCTGTTTTACCAGAAAGAGCTGGTACCCAGAATGAGTGAATGACGTCTTTAGACGTCAAGTTAACAGCAACACGTTTACCGACTGGAATGACAAGTTCTTGTCCTGTCGAAACACCTTTGTCTGGGTATTCGAACTCCCACCAGTAGAGGTTTGCTGTAACGTTGATTTGTTCGTTTTTCTTCGCTTCTTTTGCATCTGCGAGTTCAACCGTTGTTTTGATCGTCGGAATTGCAAGAACGATCAAAAGAAGAATCGGAATGACTGTCCAGATGATTTCAAGCGTATGGTTCCCTTCGACTTGCTTCGGAACCGTGTTATCACCTGATTTACGACGGAATTTCATAAGTACGTAAATATAAATGACGGCTACGATCGCAAGGACGAACAACATGACCCACAAGCTAAGCTTGATGATCTCAAGTTGCATCTCAGCGCCTTCTCCGCGAGGCTGTAGCGCAGACAATTCCGGAATTCCACAACCTGATAACATAAGTGCCATCAAGCCGATTGGAAGAAGCCGGAAGAGCATTTTTACTGATTTTTTCACAACCATCCCCACTTTCTTTGTCCCCAATTTTGTCTTTCGTAATGGTGTACGTGAATTATGTCAAATCGTTTTAGAGAGAAACGAGTACGACCGTCACGATCCAAGCCGTGAAATAAAACAGTGAGAAGAAGAACATCTTCGACGCCCATTTGATTTCGGCTTGTTCATCTTGGATCTTCAGACCTTTCAGTCCCATATAGAGCCAATATCCACCGAGCAATGCCATGACGATCATGTAGATGATGCCATAGTGTGCTAAGAGGAGTGATGATGGAATGAGTACTGCAATCCACCATACAATTTGTCGTTTCGTGATCGCGAATCCGTTTACGACAGGTAACATCGGGATACCTGCTGCCCGATACTCCTCTGTCCGTCGCATCGCGAGTGCAAGGAAATGTGGTGGTTGCCACACGAACATGATGAGGAATAAAATCCACGCATCAATGTGAAGCGTCGGAGTGACTGCCGCAAATCCAATGATTGGTGGCACAGCTCCTGATATACCACCTACGACTGTATTGATCGTGTGCGTCCGCTTTAACCACATCGTATAAATCACGACGTAAACGAATGATCCGATCAATCCGAACACTGCCGCCACATGGTTGACGATCAACAACAATACCGTACCGGTCGCAAGAATACCGAGTCCTAGTGCGAGTATCCGCTGTCCATCCATCTTCCCAGTAACGCTTGGTCTTCCCATCGTCCGTTCCATCTTGTAATCGATGTCCCGGTCAATGTAGTTATTGAGGTAGCAACTTCCGGCAATGACCAACCCACTCCCAAGAAGCGTCCACAGTAACATCCACTTGGTTTGCCATAAATACAACAGGACATCATCCGTTATGTACGATGCTGCTACGACATACCCCGCGAAGACCGTAATCAGATTGGCACGGACAATCCCCATTTTTGCTAGGGTAATATAGTCCTTGAATGTCGGCTGATCTGCTTGCTCGATCGCCATATCCAGTGCCTCTCCAGTAACTTTCGCCATGCTGTTCCCTCCTTTTCACCGTCTGCTTCCGTTTAGCACCTAGGCTTCACGTAATTTCTTCACAGAAATAACACAGACATGCCACGAAACACCCTTTTCTCTATAAAAGATACCACATATCGAGGACCGTGACGTATGAAAATACTTTCGACATAATGAACAAAATGTGAAATCTATGTGATTTTCATCACAGTTCACCATATTTACCTAATACTAGAATAGCGTTGTTCTAAAAGATTGCAACCCTTTCAGTACTTTTTATGCGATACTAGACCTATGGAAATCCATGTATTTCGTATTTTTTTAGAAAGGTGGTGTCCAAATCTTGAATCGAAAACTTTCGATGTTTTCAGCCTTCGTCACGTTTACGATGATGATCGTCTTACTGATGGGTGGGACAGTAACAAAAACGGATTCGGGAGATGGTTGCGGAACGGATTGGCCACTCTGTCACGGGGAACTCATTCCGACGAACCCAAGTGTTGAAACGATGATTGAATATAGTCACCGCGCTGTGACTGGAGTCGTTGGACTCTTAATCATCGCCTTATGTCTCTGGACGCTCGTTGCCTTCAAGGATCGATTAGATACGAAGATCTTTGCGTTTCTTGCTTTCATCTTCATGTTGATTCAATCGATCGTCGGTGCTGGAGCAGTCGTTTGGCAACAATCAGACCTCGTCATGGCGTTACATTTCGGAATCTCTTTGATTTCCTTTGCTTCGCTATTGATTTTGACACTGTTGATCATGGAGCGTCCGGGTCAGGAATTCAGGGAATCTGTCCCAGCATTCTTACGGAAGCTCTTGTACGGTCTACTCATCTATACGCTGATCGTCGTTTATACGGGTGCTTACGTACGCCACGTCGGGGCTACATATGCTTGCGTTGGTTGGCCTGTCTGTTCTCAACCTTCCATGACGTTCGAAGCGTGGGTGCAGATGATTCACCGAATCATGGCAGGATTACTGTTCCTGTTCACCTTATTCGTCCATGTCGTTGCGATTCGCTTAAAGCATCGGACGACAACGATTGGTATGGCGTTCGCGACGTTCTTCATCTCGTGCCAAGTCGCCACTGGGGCTTGGATCGTTCTTGGTGGACATGCAACGTATGTGCCGTTACTCCACGCCTTCTTGATCACATGTTACTTCGGGGTCTTATCTTACTTGACGTACCATGCATTCCGAACGCGTAAGGCAAATAGTCGTCTTCAATAAGGTCGTAAAAAAAGGATGTTCCTCACTTGAGGGACATCCTTTTTTCATTATTTGAATCGAGCAATCGCACGCTTTCGCGCTTCGTCATGTGCGACGATTGGTTCTGGATAGCCATAATCCTTGCGTTGTTCAGCAGTCGGTTCATGAATATACTGCTTTGATAAATCCTTGATTTCCGTGACATACTTTCGAATGAACGCTCCATCCTTATCGAACTTCTTCGATTGAGTCGTCGGATTGAAGACGCGGAAGTACGGGACGGCATCCGTTCCGACTGATGCTGCCCATTGCCAACCCCCGATGTTTGATGCCGCTTCATAATCAACGAGTTTCTGCTGGAAATATCGTTCGCCTTTCTGCCAATCGACCAACAAGTCTTTTGTCAGGAAAGAAGCGACGATCATCCGTAGACGATTATGCATCCACCCCGTTTGATTCAATTGCCGCATCGCTGCATCAACGATCGGATAGCCCGTCTTGCCTTCACACCACGCCTTGAAGCCCTCTTCATCTTCTTCCCATTCGATTTCCCGATATTGCGTATTGACGGCTTGTCGTTTTGATTCCGGGAAATGCATTAAAATCATGTAATAGAATTCACGCCAGATGAGTTCGGTGATGAAGGTCTGTTTCCCTTTTGATTCTTTTGCCTCCTGAACAGCCGCATAGACGGTCCGGATGCCGACTTCTCCAGTCCGTAAATAGCGAGAAAGTAAACTCGTACCGTCGACAGCAGGAAAATCACGGTTCTCTTCGTAATCTTCAAGCGATTGTTCGATGAATTTCTTCAAGCGTTGTTTCGCCTGCTTTTCACCAGGATGGAAGACGGTTTCCGACTCTGCCTTTTTAAAATAAGCGTTGATGAAACTATTATCGTGTTGACGCTTTTGATAATGATCCCGCAGCGTTTGCCATTTCACTTCATATGGTACAGGAATATCTTTTTTCATGAATGCATTCTTATATGGCGTGAATACTTTATAGAACTTTCCATCTTGCTTTTTAATGTCATGTGGATGAAGAAGATGCCGGTCTAGTAGTCGCTCCGTCTGACGATCTTTACGCTTTTTAATGATTTTTTCATCTCGCGTCTTGAATGGTTCGACATATTCCGCATTAAATAACAAAACGTCCGCATCACCAGTTGCGTCTAAGAAAGCCTGTTCATCGCCTTCGATGAAACGGATTGGCATCTCTTTCTCTTTGCAGGCATCAGAAAACATCTCGAGCGCTTGGAAGAAATATTGTTGCCGTGCTTCATATTCTCCGATGTAATCCGGATTGAGCCAAAAGACGAACTCGACCGTCGCCTTCGGATTTTCATTTAGTAATTCAACAGCACGTGCCAACATGTGGTTATCTTGTAATCGAAAATCACTTCGTACCCAACAAATAATGTTCAATCGTATCCTCTCCCACTACGTATTGAATGAAAAACAGGCAGCCCGCCGAGCGTGCGCCTGTTTTTCGTTGTGACCTTATACGAATTCAATCAGTAAGTCTTGACTCGCGATGGCTTCGCCTTCCTTGACGTGGACGGCTTTGATTTCACCGTCTTCCGGTGCTTGGATCGTCGTTTCCATCTTCATCGCTTCCGTGACGAGGAGTTGCTCTCCTTTACGGACACGTGTACCCGTCTCGACGAGCACCTTCAGCACACTCCCCGGCATTGATGCACCGATTTGTTTCGCATTGCTTCGATCTGCTTTTGGACGACTTGATGAACTTTCCTTAATACTGATGTCTTTGACTTCGACTTCACGAGGAACACCGTTCATCTCATAATAGATCGTCCGCATACCATGATCGTCTGGCTGACCGATTTGAATCAACTTAAGGTAGAGTGTCTTGCCTCGTTCGATTTCAACCTCGATCGTCTCCCCTAGACGCATTCCATGGAAGAACGTATTCGTATCAAGAACAGAGATATCGCCATATCGCGCGACATACGAACTGTAGTCCATGAAGACTTTTGGATAGAGCGCGTAAGCGAGTGCATCAAATTCTGTAACGGGACGTTCAAGTTTTTCGAACAACTCATGTTTGATCGCATCAAAATTGAGTGGTTCCATCAACTTACCTGGACGTTCTGTCAGCGGAGCAGCTCCCTTGAGAATAGCCTGTTGAACGTCTTGCGGGAAACCATCTGGTGGTGTTCCGAGCTCCCCTTTCATCAGTTCGACGACTGAATCCGGGAAATCAAGTCCACTTGCACGGTGCAAGACATCCTCTTCTGTCAGATGATGTTGAACCATGAAGAGTGCCATGTCTCCAACGACTTTTGACGATGGTGTGACTTTGACGATATCGCCAAACAGCATATTGACACGCGCATACATCTCTTTGACTTCAGACCAACGATCCGCAAGTCCAACCGCTTTTGCTTGTTGCTGTAAGTTCGAATACTGTCCACCCGGCATCTCATGGTCGTAGACCGTTGGATTCGGTGCGATCATATCGAGTTCGAATGCTTGATACAGATGACGCACGTCCTGCCAATAATCCGAAATCTGTTCAAACTTCTGTGCTGATACGAGCGGTTGACGTGGATGACCACTTAAGGCATGAATCAAGCTACCACCCGCTGGCTGACTCGTCAGTCCCGACATGCTTGATGCGGCGACGTCTACGACGTCGACACCTGCATCGATCGCACGCGCATACGTATAAATCCCGTTCCCACTCGCATCGTGTGTGTGGAGATGGATCGGTAGCGATACCACATCTTTAAGTGCTGATACGAGCGCATAGGCTGCTTCCGGTTTCAAGAGACCCGCCATATCCTTGATGGCAATGATATGAGCGCCGCTTTCTTCCAGTTGTTTCGCCAGATTGACGTAATACGGCAGGTGATATTTCGGTCGATTCGCATCGAATAGATCCCCTGTGTAACAGACAGCTGCTTCCGCGATTTTACCTGTCGGCAAGACCGCATCGATCGCAAGTTGGATTGACTCCGGGTTGTTCAAGCTATCGAAGATTCGGAAAACGTCGACTCCTGCCTGCGCCGCTTCCTTAACGAACGTGTGAATGACATTGTCCGGATAGTTTTTGTAACCAACGCCGTTCGCACCACGAAGCAACATTTGAATGAGGACGTTCGGCATCTTTTCACGTAATTTCATCAGACGAACCCATGGATCCTCCGATAAGAATCGGTAGGCGACATCAAATGTCGCGCCTCCCCATGCTTCGACAGAGAACAGTTCAGGTAGCAGTTTCGCTTCCGCCTCTGCAATCGCAACGAGATCCTTCGTCCGCATCCGCGTCGCAAGGAGCGACTGATGGGCATCACGGAATGTCGTATCTGTCAACAAAACGTTCTCCTGAGCTGCTAACCATTTTGCGACGGCTTCTGGACCTTCCGCATCGAGAATCGCTTTTGCACCTGGTATATAGTGTGTCGGGAGATTTTTCGGAATCCGGACGTCGCGTGCAAGCGGCTTGTCCAATTTTCCGATTCCCGGGAATCCATTGACGGAAACCTCTCCGATGTACGTCAAAAGTTTCGTTCCACGGTCTTGACGTTTCGGGAAAATGAATAATTCTTGTGTATCATCAATGAATGATGTGTTGTAATCCCCGCTGACGAACGCATGGTGCTTCAAGACGTTGCTCAAGAATGGAATATTTGTCTTGATTCCACGGATTCGGAATTCACTTAAATTTCGACGCATCTTCGCGACGGCTTGGTCGTATGTCAAACCATGCGTCGAGATTTTAACAAGCAACGAGTCATAATATGGTGAGATTTCCGCTCCAACATAAGCATTTCCACCATCGAGACGTACACCAAAACCACCTGGTGAACGATAGGCTTTAATTTTCCCTGTATCCGGCAAGAAGCCGTTTTCCGGATCTTCTGACGTGATTCGGCTTTGGATCGCAAAACCAAGCATCTTAATGTCTTCTTGTTGCGGAATACCAACGAGGTCGCTATGTAACGATTCGCCTTCAGCAACACGGATTTGTGTCTGGACGATATCAACGCCTGTGATCATCTCCGTAATCGTGTGCTCGACTTGGACACGTGGGTTGACCTCGATGAAGTAGAACGATTCATCTTGTGTCACGAGAAATTCGACCGTACCCGCATTTTCGTATCCGACATGTTTCATCAACGTGACGGCTGCGTCACAAATCTTTTGTCGACCTTCGTCTGATAGCGTCACACACGGCGCCACTTCGACGACTTTTTGGTGACGACGCTGTACGGAACAATCACGTTCAAACAAATGAATGATGTTCCCATGGGCGTCACCGATGATTTGAACTTCGATATGTTTTGGTCGTTCAATTAATTTTTCGACGTAAATCTCATCCGAACCAAACGCTTTTAAGGCTTCAGATTTCGCACGTTCGATCATGTCTGGGAGCTCTTCTTCTGTCCGGACGACACGCATACCGCGTCCACCACCGCCAAGCGATGCTTTGACCATGAGTGGATAGCCTGCTTCTTTTGCGAACGCATATGCTTCATCAATGGATGAGATCGGACCATCCGTTCCTGGAATGACAGGAAGACCGGCCTCAATCGCTGTCGTTCGTGCCCGTACTTTATCCCCGAACTTATACAGATGCTCTTCTTGCGGTCCGATGAAGATGATTCCTTCTTCACGACAACGTTTGGCTAGCTCAATATTCTCAGAGAGGAATCCATAACCAGGATGGATTGCATCACATTCGGCTTTTTTCGCTGTTGCAATGATATCTTCAATATCGAGATAGGCTTCGATTGGTTTTTTCCCTTCTCCGATCCGGTACGCTTCATCGGCTTTATAGCGATGAAGAGAACCCATATCCTCTCGCGAATAAATGGCAACGGTACGAATACCGAGTTCTGTCGCTGCACGGAAAACGCGAATCGCGATCTCCCCGCGGTTTGCTACGAGAATCTTCTGGATTTTAGTCAACTGATGCTCCCCCTTTAGTTAATGAGCTTGTGGCACTCATCGAACGTGCAGTCCGCACTTCTTTCTGATAAGCCACTCGATATTTGTTTTGCATGGAAATGTTCGCCATTACACCAAGCATCGTACTCATGACGAGTAACGATGACCCACCGTAACTGATGAATGGCAAGGTGACGCCGGTTCCTGGAAAGAGACCAGACATCGCCGCGATATTGATACATGTCTGAATGAAGATAATACCTGAAATCCCAAGCGCAAGCATACTCGAATAAATAGAAACACACCGGTTAGCGATAATCGCCCCTTGAATCATCAAGTAGAACAGTAGACCAAGCACGACGAGGACACCGACGAATCCAAGTTCCTCCGAGATGATCGACATGATGTAGTCAGTTTCAGGTTCAGGCAAATAACCATACTTCTGAAAGCTATTCCCGAGACCTACTCCGAATAATCCCCCGTGTGCAATCGATATGACGGAGTTGATGAGCTGATATCCCTTACCTTCTGCGTCAAGGAAGGGATTCAAACTTGCCTGAATCCGTTGCATCTGATTATCCGAAAAGTTGTTCCAGGCATACATGAAGATGATTGGTACGGTGACGACACATAACATGATGTAACCACTCGGTAATCCAACTGCGAATAAAATCATCGCCGTGATGAGCAACAGAATGAACAATCCGCCGTCATCCGGTTGCATGCGAATGATGATTGCGTATGGTGCCAGTAACACAACCATCGGAATCAAAATCCAGTCCGAGAAACTAAGTAAAATTCTTCGGCCTGGAGACGTCGCTTTGATTTGACGATGGATGAAGTGGTGGACGATCCCAATCACGCCGTCCATCTTCCCTTTGTGCTTTTGATCAAAATAACTTGCAAGTCCGACGACGAGGACGAATTTACAGAGCTCGATCGGTTGAATCAAGAAGATACCGAAGTTCAGCCATGCACGAGCACCATTGAGTGGAGCCGAAAACAACGTTGCCATTAACATCAACCATGTAATCGCGTACAAGAGTAAGCGAATAACCGGTCCACGGAACACCTCATGATTTACTTGCGAAACGAAAAGGAACAAGGCGATCGCCATCGCATCAAACATCAACTGCTTCTCAAAGAAGGACGTATTCGCATAATCCCCACCGTTCCACACGCTCGCACTATAGACCATGACCGTACTGATCGCCATGAGGATGAGCATCGTAAAGAAGAGACCATAGTCAAAAAATGCTCGTTTTTCTTTAAACTTCGCTAACATATGTACACGTCCTTTTTTCATTTTCTAAAAAAAAAATACCCAAACGCCGCATTTCACGTTTGAGTAGAAAATCAGCACGTCTCCGCATCATGTAAATCAGATAATTGCTGTTCAAGTGATTCGAGTAATTGTTTCCCCTCACCCGCATCAATCAGTTCAAGACGTACCGCAAAATCAATCTGACGGGATAATCCGAACATTTGTGTATCCAATACTTCCTCGTAAAGAGGACATTGTGGCATCGTTAAATTCGCAAGCTGGACCTCGATCAACCGGCGGATTTTTTGTGCATCCGCTTCTAGTAGCTCAAGAGCGCGCTGGCGATGAACTGTCTCGATTTCAGTTGACAATCCAATCCCTCCTCATCAAATGACGCGTTCCTGTTATAGCTAAACTTTACCTTACTTTCGCCAACAATTCAACGTTTCGGTATAATGGATTTGTTGGACTTACACATTTAGGGGGTAGAACAAATGATTTTTCCGATTAACGGTAAAGTACGGCATCAGTTGACGATTGATCCGACAGTCTGGATCTTTGATGAACGAAAGGTGGAAATCGAGAAAATCGGTCAACCAGCCGACACAAGTGAACAAGAAGCGTACTACGCGAAAATGGGGGCTGCGTGGGATAAAGGCATCATGGAAGGCAGTCGTACGGATCACAATCGTCCGATGACACGTGCTGAAAAAGAAGCCGCGCTTCAAGGGTCATTCGCCATGGCGCTTGCACCGTTCATCCGGAATGCCGAACTTTTACCAGATGCGATTGCCATTCGTTTTGAAGGCGAAGAAACGGTTGAACTTCCACTTGAGCAACTCGACGAAGTGTATCTGCAGTTCTCACAAGACGGCAAAGTATTAGCAGATGGACCCGTTCATCTGTTACACGGACAACGGATCGTCAAATCCGTTCATACGGTTACCGTCATATAAGGAAAACGTGGTGCGCCTGAATAGACGCACCACGTTTTTTCATAGTAAATCGGCTGCGAGGCGCGCCAAGTTCGAGCGCTCCCCTTTGACGAGTTTGACGTGTCCCGTCATCTTCTCATTTTTAAGTCGTTCTACGGCGTAGGATAAACCATTGGAATACTCATCTAGATACGGATGATCAATCTGTTGTGGATCCCCGACTAACACGATTTTCGAGTTTTCACCGACACGTGTCAAAATCGTCTTGACTTCATGTTTCGTCAAATTCTGCGCTTCATCGATGATGATGAATTGTCCCGGCATACTGCGTCCCCGGATATACGTTAAAGCTTCCAGTTGAATCGTCTTCATTCCGGCGAGAATGTTACCTAGTTCGTCTCCCGATCCCGTATTGAAAAGGTGTTCAAGGTTATCGTAGATGGGTTGCATCCACGGACGAAGCTTCTCTTCCATTTCACCTGGCAAGTAGCCGATATCGTTTCCCATCGGTACGACCGGACGAGCAACGACCAGTTTTTTATATTTATGCTCGTCTTCCACTTGCAGGAGACCCGCAGCGAGTGCAAGTAACGTTTTTCCGGTACCTGCCTTACCAACGAGTGTCACAAGTGGTACATCGTCACGTAATAATAACTCAAATGCCATCCGTTGTTGGACGTTTCGTGGAATGACGCCCCAGACTTGATCGACATCGATCGAAAGTGCCCGAATGATTGGCAGGTTCTGATCAACGACGGCGATGGCTGAAGCTTTCGACATGTTACTTTTTAAGATGACGAACTCATTCGGTTGCACTTTTTCTGGCAAGACATCCACCGAAAGCCGTTTGTCCTGATAGAAGGCATCAATATATTCCTGATCGACGGTCACTTCGATGAATCCTGTATAAAGACCGGTCAAATCAGCGATATGATCTGTCATATAATCTTCAGCGACTAATCCATACGCATCCGCTTTGACGCGGACTAAGATATCTTTTGAGACGAGAATGACATCTCGTGGGGTCGCTTCGGTTTGTTGTTCCTGATGAATCGACCACGCCAGTTCAATGATCTTATTATCGTTCGATTCATGCGTAAACGGCGAACCTTCATGAATGGAGTCCCCAATATCGACGCGAAGAATACCGCCATTTCCGAGTGGCACTCCAGCATGAAGCTGACCCGTTTCTCGTAATTGGTCTAAAATGCGAGCTGTTTCTCGTGCATTACGTCCAACCTCATCCATGTTGCGTTTTTTTCCATCTAGTTCTTCTAATACGATCGCTGGTATGACGACGTCGTGCTCCTGGAATTGGAAAAGAGAAAGTGGATCGTGAAGCATGACATTAGTATCAAGTACGTATATTTTTTTCATTCCATCGTTCGCCCCTTTAGAGTCGAGTTTGTGATGAATGTTACGCTTTTAGGATGCGATGAACGAGTTGATCCAACCGTTCAGCTGCCTGTTCATCGTATGTTTTTTCGATAGTTGGTCGTTGTGTGACCGCTGCTCCGTAAAACAAGATGTCACGTACCTCCTCAACGCGTCCCTCATAAAAAGCGAGTGGCAACGGAAGGTCTTCTTGCGGCGTAAACGCCTTGACGTCCGTACACGTTAAGCTGTACGTCGATTGATCTGCAAAAAAGATCAATGTGAAGACCGGATGTTCTCGTAATGTTTTAACGAGATGAGAATCTGCTTCGATTGTAAAACGAACCGTTTGCGAATCCGTCGCATGTACCCAACTGATTGCGTGTGTGATGGGCCAATGTTTGGATTGATCATGCGTAATCAAAAAAACAAGTGGTAATTGCGATAGTGCTTTTAGTTGTTCTGAGTTGAGCTGTTGTTCAACTTTATTTGCCATGACATCACCCCCTCTACGACTTAGTGATGATATTTCGAGATATACTTCTCGTTTCCCTTTTTTACATCTGAATAATCTTCTAATATGATATACTAAGAAAAAAAGGGAGGACCTGGCATGCGAGTGAAATGTACGATTTGCGATAAGCGTGAAACGATTGATGATTGGTCCTTCACGGCGAAGCGATTACGCAATAAACCTGTTCGTGTCCACATTTGTGATGAATGTCGATCACGCATAGAAGAACGGACACTTGAACGCCACGCTTCTGGGCAATTCCATCTATACCCGACTTGGGAAACGAAACGAAAACACTGGTAAACAAAAGGTCTGCGGGGAAGTTCCCTGACAGACCTTTTATTGTTCATCGATTGATACGAACGAGTCGATCATCATCTGCCGATGGATTCCCTCTTCCGTCCGTATTATTTGTAATATAGTAAATCGATGTCTCGTCAATCCAGACATCTCGAATCCGACCTTGATTTTCGACGATTGTCTTGACTTGCTTCGTTTCTAGATCGATGGTTTGTAATCGTTGTCCGACAAGTGTTGCAAAATAAAGTATATTCTCTGCCGTTGCAACTCCACTTGGTGCTACAGATTGTTCTCCTACTTCGTACCACGGCGTCACCAGTCCATCTGCTTGTTCTTTCCCTTCAATCGTCGGCCATCCATAATTCTTTTGCTCGATTCGGTTGATTTCATCATGCCCACTTTGCCCATGTTCACTTGCATACAGTTGATCATCGACGAAAACAAGTCCTTGTGGATTCCGATGACCGAGACTGTAGACATATCCTTTTTGATTCCCCTCGAACGGTTTCCCTTCAGATGTGATGCGTAAAATCTTTCCTGCCAATGAATCAATGTCTTGCGCTAGTTCGGGATTCGCTGCGTCTCCTGCTGTGACGTAGAGTGCGCCCTCAGGTCCCCACTCCAGTCGTCCCCCGTTATGAATCGTCGCTCCGGGAATATCATCGAGTAAGACACGTTCTTCCGTCCACTGATCACCCTCTTCTTTTATCGCAATGACGCGATTCGTCGCTTGTCCTTGTTTGGCGTACGTATGGTAGACGTATGCTGTCTGATTGTCCTTAAAATCAGGATCAAGTACCATCCCAAGCAATCCACCTTCTCCTTCAGCGAGGACATCCTCTTTCAGCTGAAGGCGCATCCGTTCATAATCATCTTTTTCTCCTTTGACAATCGTTCCTTCTCGTTCCGTGATGTAAAATACCTCTCCTTCTCGGACAATATTCCACGGAGCGTTTAGTTCTTTAAATACGACACCTTCTTGTGCTTGAGATGATTGCGTCGCTTCTTGATCACCTGAATCCTGTTGATTGTTTTCTTGTGTCGTCTGATTCGTTTCCTCTGTTGACGATTCTTCTGACGTTTGTGTACAACCCATCAGAATACCCGCTAACAGGAGGGGCGATATGACATACTTGATCTTCAATGTTTTCTCCCCCTTTTAGTATTCTAGTTCCCGCTACGCTTTAAATCATGCATCTGAATTGGCTCAAAAAAAGAACGAACCTCCGAAGAGATTCGTTCTTTTGATTCATGACATGCTTCCGTCAAGAAGCTGTCCGTTCACGTTCACGCTTGACCATCCACATCCGGAAGCGATAAATACCAAGTACGAAGACCATCGCTAAGAGTACTTCAGGAATCGGCCATGTCCAGAAGACAAGCGTCAATGCTGCCGAGAAGACGGCGAGCAAGAGATAGACGATCAGTGATTTCCACCATGCTAGTTCCTTAGCAAATCCTAACTTAAAGACGACAAGTGTCAAGATGACGACAGTGATCATTAAAGGATAAAATCCCGCTTCGATGTTATTCGGATCACTTCCGATACCGAGAAGTTTCGCGATGAACGGAATATCGTATTTCGAGAAATCAGAAGCAACGGCAGCTTGTGCATTCATTGCCAGTCCCCCTATTCGTTCAAGACTTAATCTTTACCTAGACGACGACGTTTTTCTTGCTTTTCACGTTCGTTCTTATTCAAGACTTGTTTACGGAGACGAACCGATTGTGGTGTGATTTCACAGTACTCATCTTCGTTCAAGAATGTCAACGACTCTTCAAGTGAGAAGACACGTGGACGTTTAAGAACGTTCGTTGAATCTTTTGCAGATGCACGCATGTTCGTTAATTGTTTTGCTTTAACGACGTTGACAGCGAGATCGACATCACGGTTACATTCGCCGATGATCATACCTTCGTATACTTCAATACCAGGCTCGATGAAGATCGTTCCGCGGTCTTCAAGAGCTGAGATCGCGTAAGCAGTTGCTTTACCTGTTTCGATCGAGACCATAACTCCACTACGACGTCCACCAATATCCGCTTGGATGAACGGACGGTATTCTTCGAATGTGTGGTTCATGATTCCGTATCCGCGTGTAGCAGAAAGGAATTCGTTACGGTAACCGATCAAACCACGTGAAGGAACGATGAATTCCATTTTTGTTTGACCGTTGTCCATTGTTTGCATGTTCGTCAATTCACCTTTGCGGAGACCGATCGATTCCATGACAGAACCTGTGTACTCTTCTGGTGTATCGATGACGACGCGTTCGAATGGCTCGACTTTGACGCCTTCTTCTTCTTTGATGATTACTTGCGGTTTCGATACTTGAATTTCGTATCCTTCACGGCGCATGTTTTCGATCAAGATCCCGAGGTGAAGTTCCCCACGACCAGAAACGATCCAGCGGTCCGGTGAGTCTGTGTTTTCGATGCGAAGTGAAACGTCTGTTTCGAGTTCTTTTTCAAGACGCTCTTCGATTTTACGTGAAGTAACGAGATCCCCTTCACGACCAGCGAATGGCGAGTTGTTGACGATGAATGTCATTTGAAGCGTTGGCTCATCGATACGTAATAATGGGAGTGGATCAACGTGTGAAGTCGGGCAAACCGTCTCACCGACGTTGATATCTTCCATACCAGCGATCGCAATCAAATCTCCAGCTTTTGCTGTTTCGATTTCGACACGTTTTAGGCCGAAGTAACCGAACAACTTCGTAACACGGAAGTTCTTCGTTGAACCATCAAGTTTTGAAAGCGAAACGCTATCACCAACTTTGATTTCTCCACGGAAGACACGACCGACACCGATCCGTCCGAGGTAGTTATCATAGTCAAGCATCGTCACTTGGAACTGAAGCGGCTCCATTGTGTTATCGACAGGCGCTGGTGTGTGCTCAAGAATTAAATCAAGAACGTTTGTGATTGTATCTTCTTGTTTCTCTAATTCAGGTTCAAATGAACTTGAGCCGTTGACTGCCGATGCATAAACGACTGGGAATTCGAGTTGATCTTCGTCAGCTCCGAGGTCGATCAAGAGATCAACGACTTCGTCGACGACTTCAAGAGGACGGACCATCGGTTTGTCAATTTTGTTGACGACGACGATTGGTTGAAGTCCTTGCTCGAGTGCTTTTTTCAAAACGAAACGTGTTTGTGGCATACAGCCTTCACGTGCATCGACAACGAGGATAACGCCATCAACCATACGCATGATCCGCTCAACTTCTCCACCGAAATCGGCGTGTCCTGGCGTATCAACGATGTTGATGCGTGTGTTCTTGTAATCAATTGCAGTGTTTTTCGCAAGAATCGTGATTCCACGTTCCCGCTCGATGTCATTTGAGTCCATTGCGCGTTCTTCGACTTGTTCGTTCGTACGGAACGTACCAGACTGTTTTAAAAGCTCATCGACTAATGTTGTTTTACCATGGTCAACGTGGGCGATGATCGCAACGTTGCGTAAATCATTTCGTACTAATGTTGTCATAGGTGTGTACCTCTTTCTATTCATTTAAATAAATCTTATCATACTTTCGGTCAACTTTAAGAGTATAGCACAGGTAGAGTCCTAATTGGCAATGACTAAGATTCGACATCAGTCCGAAAGCCTTTTCATTATCCTTCATTCACGCTACACTGTTAACGTACTCACGGGTAGAGGGGGAAAAGAACATGCGCCTGCTATTTTTATTACTCGCCATGCTTGCCGTAGGATCCATGGCAGCCATCGGCATCTTCATCGCGGAACAAAACGTCCCGATGACGATCGCCTCTGTCATCTTGATGATTGTTACGATGGGTGCTGGGTTCGTCTTAAAAGCACGTTTACGAAAACAAGCATGAGCAAAAAGGTTCCTTTCGTTCAAGACGAAAGAAACCTTTTTTCAATCCTCTTGTGTTTGTACGAATGTCAACACATCTTCAACGAACGTCTGGCTCCCTGCTAGCACACTCGTTTGTTCGAGAAATGACATCGATTCACCTGTGATCGTTCCGACACGCCCACCGACCTCTTCAATCAACAACTGACCGGCTGCGTAATCCCAAGGCATATTACGCATTGTGATATACCCGTCAACACGCCCTGCAGCTGTCCATGCGAGTTCGAGTGATGCTGCACCGATTGCTCGTACACCTACCGCGTGTCGTACGAGTGGTGCAAGACGATCCGTATTGATTCGACGATTTGGTGTCACCCAGGTCGCGTTCATACAGATGATTGCTTCTTTAACACTCCGCTCCTTGATTTGTGGTAATCGTATGCCGTTTTGATAAGCACCATGCCCTTTGATGACATGGAACAACTCGTCCGCCATGACATCGTAGACGAATCCATAGCGTAACTCACCATCCACCATAATCGCGATCGAGATGGCAAACATTCGTTTTTGACGGATAAAGTTCATCGTTCCATCAATCGGATCAACGAACCAGATCGTGCCTTCGAGTGTATCAGGTCGAGCGATTCGCCCTTCTTCCCCATAAATATGATGATTCGGATAGCGATCTAAAATACCTTGAATCAATAAATCCTCGACGGCTTGATCAATCTCTGTCACTAAATCGCTTTTTCCGGTTTTTTGTTCGACGTGATACGAACCATCAATTTTTTCGCGAATGTACTTTCCCGCTCGTTTGATCAAATCTATCGCATCCAACTCAATCTGCATTTGAGTTCACTCCTTCATCGTTGTTTCCAGCTTCTTCTATAGTAACAAAAAAAGAAAACCAGCGAACAGTTCGCTGGTTGAAGAGTTGATATTTTATTATAAGGTAGAGATTGGAACGTTGAAATCAAGCTTCAAGACGTACCATCTCTTGACGATATTTTTCGAGGCGCTCTTTACTTGCGCCAACAGCTTCTGCGTCACTTGCCACCATCGCATCGTGTAATGTAGCAAGCTCATAATCGATTTCGAGACGCAATACAGGAATGCGTTTTTCTGCATCTTTTCTCTTGTATGCTTCTATCACTTGTTTCACAGTAACCACACTCCTTCGCGGGATAAACAGAGGTTTAATTTGTCAGACAATTGCGACTTATTAGTGGATTGAATCTATAATAGTACGATTCAACTTAGATGTAAAGCATCTAATTTTAAAAAATACAGTTTCACATATTTGTAAGGCCAACGTCTTGTATGTAGTATATAGCCGCTTCCTTTCCACTTTAAACAAATGTTGATCATTTCCCGCACATTTCCAGTCGGATTAAAAGATAAGACTCCTACGCGATCGCATAGGAGTCTTATCTTCATGATCCAATTATTTCTTCATACGAACAATCGGTTCTTCCTTACGTTTTGCTTGTTGCATCGTCCGATAACTCGAGCAACCGGTCTCTTCCATATAAAACTGATCCCACTGTTTTTCCTCGGATTTCGAGGTGACGATTTGCTTGAATTCACGATACGCTTCGAGCAACCGTTGTCGTTCAACACCTGTCTCATACGCTTGCTCGACTAAATTAAAGAAGTCGATGACTTTCACGATTTCTTCAGTCGACCAATCGGAATTGAGCGGATAATTCAATGCCATCATTCCCACTTCCTTTCTGCACTTTTCTATTTTACACGGAAAAGAAGCATAAAACAGTTGCAACCGTCCGAAAACTTGTTATAGTTAGCTTGTTTGATTGTATTTTTATTCGGTTTTAAGGGGGGAAATCTGGTGCAAACAAAAAGCTTAACACAGCTCGATACACCTTTATTCGATGCGCTACTCGCGCATGCGAAACGTCAACCAATTCAATTTCATATTCCCGGTCATAAAAATGGTCAGGGAATGGATCCAGCCTTTCGATCGTTCATCGGTCAGAATGCGCTCGATATCGATTTAATCAATATCGCTCCCCTTGATGATCTCCATCATCCAAAGGCAATCATTAAGGAAGCTCATCAATTGGCAGCTCAAGCCTTCCACGCCGACGAAACGTTCTTTTCCGTACAAGGAACTTCAACGGCCATCATGGCGATGATCATGAGTGTCGTCGGACCTGATGATAAAATTCTCGTTCCTCGGAACGTGCATAAATCGGTGATGTCAGCTATCGTTCTTTCTGGTGCGCATCCGATTTTCATTCACCCTGAATTCGATGAGACATTCGGAATCGCGCACGGCATCACACCAAGCGCGGTAGAACGTGCCCTTGCACTTCATCCCGATACAAAAGCAGTACTCGTCATCAACCCGACCTATTTCGGCGTTGCTGGTGACTTAGAGAGCATCGTCAAGCTTTCCCATAGTAAAGGTATTCCGGTACTCGTCGACGAAGCACACGGCGTCCATATCGCCTTCCACGAAGATATGCCGTTGTCTGCGATGCAAGCAGGAGCTGATCTTGCCGCAACCAGCGTGCATAAACTCGGTGGGTCACTTACTGGAAGCTCTGTCCTGAACGTTCGTCGCGGTCTTGTCTCTCCGGATAAGGTCCAAGCAGTGCTCTCGATGTTGACGACGACTTCGACATCCTACCTGTTGCTCGCTTCTCTTGACTGCGCACGGCGCCATCTTGCGATCAACGGTGAAGCGATGAATCGTCGGGCACTCGAACTCGCGACACGGATGCGTTTTGGATTAGCGAAGCTTCCTTACCTTGCCGTTTTCGGCGAATCCGATCTCCATTCAAGTGCGACATTCGCTTTTGATCCAACGAAAGTGCTTGTTTCGGTCAAAGGACTTGGTATTTCTGGTCACCTCGTCGAAGAGTTCTTACGCGAAGAACATCGGATCGAAGTTGAACTTTCTGATTTGAACAATATTCTTGTCATCATCACGTCTGGTGACTCGGAAGAGACGATTGACGCCTTCTTACATGCGATGTCATTACTTGTCGCACGTTATCAAAATAATGGTGCCGAAACAACTGATCATTCGATTGTTCTTCCAGACATCCCAGCGCTCGCTCTCAGTCCTCGTGATGCATTCTATGAAGAGACAGAGACGATTCCGTTGGTCGATGCGGTCGGGCGGATTTCAGCTGAATTCATGATGGTATATCCACCTGGTATTCCTATCTTCATCCCAGGCGAAATGATCACGGCAGACAACCTTGCCTATATCAAAGAAAACATCGAAGCCGGTCTTCCGGTTCAAGGTCTTGAGGACCATTCGCTTGAGACGATCAAAGTCATTCAACAATCGAATGCGATTCGTTAAAAATGCAAAAGCAGCCATCCTGAGTAATAAGGATGGCTGCTTTTTTGAACCTTTCATTCGGCGTATTCATCGTTTGGTGAACAAGGAATGAATGCTGCGAGTGCTTCACCGATTACTTCGACATCCTCTCGTTCAATCGCAAATGTACGAACTAAGACCTCTCCATTCAATACATCCTGTTGATCGAGTAACGCTGACTGACCACCTGTTAAACTGACGACGAGTACTTTCCCGAAGAATTGTCCTGTACAGACGACAGCAAAATCATAGCGGGCGAGTGCAGTCGTCCAGCCGACAAAACGAACCTTATCCATCTCCGATACGTAATACAGCTCCTCTAAGGTAGTCACGGATTCCATGTGCGTCCACCCTTTCCGATTTTTACTTTTTCTTTTCCTTTTTTGAATCAAGACCAAACAAAAAACACCTCATACACGGTCGGCTCCCCGTGTATGAGGTGTTTCGATATTATTTAATGATGTGGATTGGGCTACCGATTGCAACTTCAGCAGTTTCCATTGCGATTTCACCGAGTGATGGGTGCGCATGGATTGTGAGTGCGATATCTTCAGCTGTCATACCAGACTCGATTGCGAGTCCCATTTCAGCGATCATATCAGATGCGCCTGTACCAGCGATTTGCGCGCCGATCAAGAGACCATCTGATTTACGAGTGATCATTTTCAAGAAGCCGTCTGGCTCGTTGAGTGCAAGTGCACGACCATTCGCAGCGTAAGGGAATTTAGACGCGATGTAGTCGAGTCCTTCTTCTTTCGCTTGTGCTTCCGTGTAACCGACAGTAGCGAGTTCTGGGTCTGTGAAGACGACCGCTGGAATCGCGCTGTAGTCGAGGTATGCAGGGTGTCCTGCAGCTGCTTCAGCAGCAATTTTAGCTTCGAATGAAGCTTTGTGTGCAAGTGGTGGTCCTGGAACGATATCACCGATTGCGTAGATGTTTTCGTTTGAAGTACGGCACTGATCGTCGATTTCGACAAGACCACGGTCGCTGACTTTGACTTCTGCCATTTCAAGACCAAGATCACCAGTGTTCGGACGGCGACCGACAGTGACGAGGACGTAGTCCGCTTCAACTGTTTGTGCTTCACCGTTGACTTCGAATGTTACTTTAACGCCATCTTCCGACTCTTCCACACTTTGAGCAAGTGCTTCGTTGTGGATTGTGATGTTACCTTTTTGTTTGAGCTTTTTCTTAACGACTTGCGTCATAGCAGGCTCGAAACCAGAAAGGATGTCTTTTGTTCCTTCAAGAATGACGACTTCTGTATCGAAGTTCGCATACGCTGTACCAAGCTCCATCCCGATATATCCACCACCGATGACGATGAGTTTTTTCGGGATTTCAGGAAGGTTCAATGCGCCTGTTGAAGAAAGAACGCGTTTTGACCATTTGAAAGCTGGAAGTTCGATTGGAGTCGAACCTGTCGCGATGATACATTTCTTGAATTTGTAAGGAGTCGAAGAATCTTCGTTGATGATACGGACTGTATCTTCTGATTGGAAGTAAGCTTCCCCAACGACAGTCTCGACTTTGTTCCCTTTAAGAAGACCACTAACGCCGCCAGTCAATTTGTTGACGACAGATTGTTTCCAAGATTGAACTTTCGAGAAATCGACAGTTGCATTCTCAGAAGTGATCCCCATATCGCTTGCACCTTTAGCATGCTGGAAGTTATGACCTGCAGTGATCAAGGCTTTTGATGGGATACATCCAACGTTTAAGCAAACACCACCGACGTTTTCACGTTCAACGATTGTTACTTTCATACCGAGTTGCGCGCCGCGGATTGCAGCAACGTAACCACCAGGGCCAGCCCCGATTACGAGTAAATCTGTTTCTTGTGCGAATTCACCTACTACCATTGCTTATCCCTCCATGATGAGAAGTTGTGGGTCGTTCAATAGGCGTTTAACTAAGTTAAGCGCGTTTTGTGCAGTTGCACCATCGATGAGACGGTGGTCGAAGCTGAATGAAAGTGCAAGAACTGGTGCAGCAACGATTTCGCCGTTTTTAACGACTGCTTTTTCAGCGATACGGCCGATACCGAGGATTGCAACTTCTGGGTGGTTGATGACTGGTGTGAACCACTGACCGCCAGCAGAACCGATGTTAGTGATCGTGATTGATCCGCCTTTCATCTCTTCGCCAGAAAGTTTACCTTCGCGTGCTTTACCAGCAAGGTCGTTGATGTCGTCAGCGAGTGAGAAGATCGATTTACGATCTGCATCTTTAACGACTGGTACGACAAGACCGTTGTCTGTATCTGCAGCGATACCGATGTTGAAGTAGTTTTTGTAGACGATTTCTTCGTTTACATCGTCGATTGATGCGTTGATTGCTGGGTATTTTTTAGCAGCAGCAGTCAATGCTTTTACGACGAACGGAAGGTAAGTCAATTTCGTACCTTGAGCAGCCGCAACTTCTTTGAAGTTTTTACGGAGTGCTACGAGGTTCGTAACATCGACTTCGTCCATGAGTGTTACGTGTGGAGCTGTATGTTTCGAGTTAACCATTGCTTTCGAAATCGCTTTACGGATTCCTTTGATTTTCTCGCGTGTTTCAAGTTCAGGTTGAGCAGCAACGTATGGCTTAACTTCTGTTTTTGGTGCAGAAGCAGCTGCAGCTGGTGCTTTTTCTTCTGTTGCTGGTGCTTCAGAAGTTTGACCACCGTTTGCGAATGCATCGATGTCTTCTTTGACGACACGACCGTTGTCTCCAGAACCTTGGACTTCACGGATGTCGACACCTTTTTCACGTGCATATTTACGGACAGATGGCATCGCGATGACGCGTTCTGATTTATGGATTTGAACCTCGTTTGGTTTGTCTTCCACTTTTTGATCCGTATCTTGAACGTCTTTCGCGTTGTCTTCAGCTTTTGGTTGCTCTGCTTCTTCAGAAGGAGCAGAACCCTCGCCTTCGACTTCGAAAGTGATGAGGACGTCGCCAACGACAGCTACGACACCTTCGTCAACTTTAACTTCTTTAACAGTACCATCAACTGGTGATGGGATTTCAACGACTGCTTTATCGTTTTGTACTTCAAGAAGAACGTCGTCTTCCTTGACAGTGTCGCCCGCTTTTACGAACCACTTTACGATTTCACCTTCATGAATACCCTCACCGATATCCGGCAATTTGAATTCAAATAAACCCATTTGAATATGCCTCCTTTTAGTTCACTCTTCTAGTCGATTGTTATCTGTAAAAACGGAAGCAAGGAGAGAATGGACCCCTCTCCTTATTTTCCGAAATGCTCTTAGAAATTGTAGACAGTTTTGACTTTCTCAACGATATCTTTGTGATCTGGGATCCAGACGTCTTCACCTTGTGCAAATGGGAAGATTGTATCTGGAGCAGCAACACGAAGAATTGGCGCTTCGAGGTCAAGGATTGCACGTTCTTGGATTTCAGTTGCAACCATTGCAGCGATACCCGCTTGTTTTTGTGCTTCTTGAACGACGACGACACGGTTTGTTTTCTTGACAGAAGCAAGAATCGTATCGATATCGATTGGGCTGATTGTCATCAAGTCGATGATTTCGACGCTGATGTTTTCTTTTTCGAGCTCTTCCGCTGCTTTAAGTGAAGCGTGTACCATCGCACCGTAAGTGACGATTGTTACATCTGTACCTTCACGTTTTACATCAGCTTTTCCGAGTTCGATCGTGTAATCGCCCTCTGGCACTTCACCGCGGAATGAACGGTAGAGTTTCATGTGCTCGAGGAATACGACTGGGTCGTTGTCGCGGATTGACGCGATCAAAAGACCTTTTGCATCGTAAGGTGTTGAAGGAATGACAACTTTAAGTCCTGGTGACTGAGCCATGAGTCCTTCGAGGTTATCTGCGTGAAGTTCCGGTGTTTTAACACCGCCACCGAATGGTGAACGGATTGTAACAGGTGCACTGTATGTGCCGCCTGAACGGTAACGGAGACGCGCAAGTTGTGCTGCGACTGAATCGAATACTTCGAATACGAATCCGAAGAATTGGATTTCCATGATTGGACGGAATCCTGTCAGACTGAATCCGACAGCAAGACCACCAATACCTGATTCTGCAAGTGGTGTATCGAAGACGCGGTCTTCGCCGAGCTCATCTTGAAGACCTTCTGTCGCACGGAATACCCCACCGTTTTTACCGACGTCTTCACCGAACAAGAGAACTTGTTCGTCGCGTTTCATCTCGACGCGCATTGCGTCAGTGATCGCTTGGATCATCGTCATTTGTGCCATGGGTTATTTCGACTCCTTTGCTGTATACTCATCAAGCTGCTCTTGCAGGTTTTGTGGAAGCTTCTCAGCCATCACGTTGATGAAATCTGTAACTTTTTGTTTTGGTTCTTTGTCAGCTTGTGCAAGTGCTTCCTTAACGTCAGCTTTAGCTTGCTCGATGACTTCGTTCTCTTTATCTTCGTTCCAAAGACCTTTTGCTTCCATGAAAGCACGGAAACGGACGAGTGGATCTTGTGCTTGATACTCATCATCCATGTCTTTTGTACGGTAACGTGTTGGATCATCACCAGCGAGTGTGTGTGGTCCGTAACGGTAAGTCAATGTTTCGATCAATGTCGGAACACCGTTGAGTGCTTCAACACGCGCTTGTTTCGTAGCTGCGTATACAGCAAGAACGTCCATACCGTCGACTTGGATACCATTGATCCCAGCAGCGACAGCTTTTTGAGCGATTGTTTTCGCCATAGATTGTTTTTCGACAGGTGTCGAGATTGCGAAACGGTTGTTTTGAACGACGAAGATTGCAGGTGCTTTGAAAGCTCCAGCGAAGTTCATACCTTCATAGAAGTCCCCTTGTGAAGAACCACCATCACCTGTGTAAGTGATTGCGACTTGTTCTTTACCGCTTTTCTTAAGACCGAGAGCAACACCAGCCGCTTGAACGATCTGCGCACCGATGATGATTTGTGGCATTAAGACGTTAACACCTTCAGGAATCTTACCACCTGTGATGTGACCGCGTGAGAACAAGAATGCTTTGTAAAGTGGGAAGCCATGGAAGACCATTTGTGGAATATCACGGTATCCAGGAAGAATCCAGTCATCTTTATCCAAAGCGAATTGCGTACCAATCATTGACGCTTCTTGTCCAGCTACTGGAGCGTAGAAACCAAGGCGTCCCTGACGGTTAAGTGAGATTGCACGTTGGTCCCAGATACGTGTGTATACGAGACGGCGCATTAATTCCGTAAGCTCTTCATCCGAGAGGTCTGGCATAGCGTCTTTATTGACGACTTCACCTTTCTCGTCAAGAATGCGGAACGTTTCAAAGTTTTCTTCCACGTTTTTAAACATGTTTACGTTCATCTTTTCACCTCATCCTTTCACTGCGTTCAGCGAAATATTCCTCTGACTGATTTGCCCACATGACAATAGTGTCCAAAAAACGAAGTCCCGTGTGACTATCCTTTGAACATGTGTCTGTGTACCTATTCAGTTGAGTAAACTGTATTATCATGAATCGACACGTTATAGTGTCTTGTTCATTACGTTACAAGTATAAATCTGTAACACCTTAAAATCAAAGGAAATGTTTTATTTTTTTCGCGTTTCACATTGTGAATTCAATCACAAAACTAGAATATTCCATCTTCTGTATCATTCGATATTTTCCTACTGTGTTAGTTGTCATCATTCCCCACTTTCCTATGCTATACTTTTTGTAGACGAAAGGAGTGTTGTTCATGATCACCATGAATGAAATCGTACGCGAAGACGTTCCTGCTCTTCACGAACGGTCAGTAGAAGTGACCTTCCCTCTCAGCGATGAGGATAAGGAAACGATGCGACTCATGCGCGAGTTCCTCGCCAACAGTCAAGATGATGAAATTGCGAAGAAATACGATTTACGAAGCGGCATTGGACTTGCAGCACCACAAATCGGTGTCAACAAGCGCATGTTCGCGATCCGCTTACCGGATGGAGATGATTTATTGGAATTTGGTATCTATAATCCAAAAATCATCAGTCATTCCGTCGAGCAGACCTATTTAACGGGCGGCGAAGGATGTCTGTCCGTCGATCGTGAAGTCGAAGGACATGTACCGCGCTATATGCGTATTACCCTAACTGGCATCGATCATAACGGAAATCCTGTAAAATTACGTTTAAAAGGGATGAAAGCAATCGTCTGCCAGCATGAATATGACCATCTAGATGGCGTCATGTTCTATGATCGGATTGATAAAAAAGAACCCTTCAAGAAATACGGTCCTGCCACGTAATGCAAAAATCCTCGTTTCCGTTTCGGAGACGAGGATTTTTTTGAATCAGACTTCCATGATGATCGGCATGACCATTGGATGACGTTGTGTTTTTTCTGTTAAATACGGTGTGAGCGTATCATTGATGACTTGTTTGATGTCCGTCCATTTCGTATTACGGTTCGCAAGCGATTGATCAAGCGAACGCTTGAGTAGACGTTCAGCATCTTTAATCAAATTACCCGACTCACGCATGTAGACGAAACCACGCGAGATGATGTCCGGTCCAGAGACGAGACGATTCGTCTTCGAGTCAAGCGTCACGACGACGACGACGAGTCCCTCTTCTGAGAGAATACGGCGATCGCGTAAAACGATGTTTCCGATGTCTCCGATTCCTTTTCCATCGACATAAACGGCATTCGCTTGAATCTTCCCAGTGATAGCGGCTGCATTCGCATCTAATGCCAGTACTTCACCGTTATCCATGACGAAGCAGTTCTCTTCCGGTACACCAGCATCCATCGCAAGCGACATATGCTTCTTCAGCATCCGGTATTCCCCGTGAATCGGCATGAAGTATTTCGGATTCAATAGACGTAACATGAGCAACTGCTCTTGTTGACTACCGTGACCTGATGTATGGATATCATTCAGTTTACCGTACATGACATCTGCGCCAGCTTTATATAGCTGATTGATCGTCTTTCCGACAGAAACGACGTTTCCTGGGATTGGGGACGAAGAGAAGATGACGAGATCATCCGGAATGATCGAGATTTGACGATGTGTTCCGTTTGCGATACGGCTAAGTGCAGCCATCGGTTCTCCTTGTGAACCCGTACAAAGGATCGTCAACTCATTTGATTTATAACGTTTCATCTCGTTCGGCTCGATGATCGTACCCTTCGGCGCTTTGATGAAATCAAGTTCTTGACCAATCATCATGACCTTGTCCATGCTACGTCCGAAGACGACGATTTTCCGTCCTGCTTCTACAGAAGCATTGACGACTTGTTGCAGACGATAGATGTTCGACGCAAACGTCGCGAAGATGATCCGTCCTTCCGCTTTACGGAAGATGTCTGAGATCGTTTCCCCAACGACACGTTCACTCATCGTAAACCCTTCCACTTCTGCATTCGTTGAGTCCGATAGAAGACACAATACGCCTTCTTTACCGAGTTCAGCCATTTTCGCTAAATCAGCCGGCTCTCCGACTGGCGTGAAATCGAACTTGAAGTCCCCTGTATGCACGATGTTCCCTTGTGGTGTTTTGACGACGACACCGAACGAGTTCGGAATCGAGTGTGTCGTACGGAAGAACGAGATGCTTGTCTTCCGGAACTTGATGACCGAATCTTCATCGATCTCATGCAGTTCCGCGTCGCGAAGCAAACCATGCTCTTCTAACTTCACCTTGATGAGACCCATCGCAATCTTCCCAGCGTAAATCGGTAAGTTCACTTGTTTAAGCAAGAAAGGCAGACCACCAATGTGATCTTCATGACCGTGTGTGATGAAGACGCCTTTGACCTTATCCTTGTTCTTGATCAAGTACGTGTAATCTGGAATGACATAGTCGATTCCAAGTAATTCATCTTCTGGGAACATGACACCCGCGTCAATGACGATGATCTCATCTTGGAATTGAACGACATACGTGTTCTTCCCGATTTCCCCGAGTCCACCGAGTGCGAAAACGGCGGCCTGATGGTTTTTGACGAACTTCATTCGAACGTCGCAACCTTGAAATCAGGATGTTGTTGTTCGTATGTCAAAAATTCTCCGCTGACTTCGCGGATGAACTCGATGTTGATATCTTTGAGGTGGTCAATCGTTGATCGCACGTCACGAATGCTTTCCCCTTCTACATACATTGTTTCTGTCCGTTCACGAACAGGTGCTTCCGAACGAAGCGGTTGGTAAAATACTTTAAAAATCATGCCTAGCAACTCCTTATCAGTACATTGTTTTTTGTCCTTAGTACAGTATACACGATACATGGACTATTTTTCATCCTTATTCGGCATGTTCCCTTCCGGCAACACGCTTTTGGTTATGCTATACTTTCACATGAACAGGTCATTTCGACCAATTAAAAAGAGAAGGTGAAACCATGGCAAATCAGAAAGTCGTCTTTTTCGATATCGACGGAACCTTATTGCATGATGGTCATTTTGTTCCGGAATCAACAAAACAGGCAATTCGTAAGCTTCAAGAAAATGGTGTCTATGTAGCCCTTGCAACCGGACGCGGACCTGCGATGTTGTCTGGAATCCGTGAACTACTCAACATCGATACGATTATCGGCTATAACGGGCAAATCGTCGTTCATCAAAATGAAATCATCTACAAACGTCCACAACCGAAGACGGATTTAACGCATTTAACGCAACAAGCGAAAGAAAACGGGCATACACTCGTTTATCTTGGCGAAACAAAAGGCTTCACGACGAAATCGAATGACGTTCATGTCGTCGATTCACTCGGGGAGCTTGATATGCCGTTGCCGATTCACGATGAAGAAGCATTCTTATCGCATGATGTTTTCCAAACGCTCGTCTACTGTACGGCTGAAGAAGAGAGCGATTATGTTAAACGCTATGACGCATTTGATTTCATTCGTTGGCACCCACATGCAATGGATGTCATCAATGTCGGTTCTTCGAAAGCAGAAGGGATCAAACAATTCCTGAAATTGACGAATATTCGCCGCGAAGATACCTTTGCATTTGGTGATGCTTTAAACGATCTAGAGATGCTTCGCTACGTCGGAACGGGTATTGCAATGGGCAACGGACTTCCAGAAACGAAAGCTGCCGCTGACTATGTCACGAAACCCATCCTTGAGGACGGTATCGCACACGGATTAAAAGAATTCCAACTCATTTAATTAAGTAAATGTAAAGCTGAGGCGCGCCTCAGCTTTTTTTAGTTCTTCACTTTATGAATCGCACGCTCTAGACGGTCGAGGTCCTCATTTTCACCAATGACGACGAGGTAGTCCCCTTTTTCAATCATTTCGTCAGCTTGTAGAGAAATCAGAACGTTTTCTCCACGTTTAATGGCGACAACGTTCGCTCCGTATTTGCTCCGTAGATCCAGGTCAATCAATGTTTGTTTTGCCATCCGATCACTGACTTTAATTTCAACGATCGAAAATTCTTGAGATAAATCGAGATAGTCAAGAATATTGGAACTCATTAAACCATTTGCAATCCGGACTCCCATATCCCGTTCGGGGTGAACGATAAAATCTGCTCCGATTTTTCGTAATACTTTTTCGTGGTAATCGTTCGTCGCTTTAACGGTGATCGATTGTACCCCAAGCTCTTTTAAGATCAATGTCGTCAAGATGGATGCTTGAATATTTTCCCCGATCGCAACGATGACATGATCGAAGTTTCGGATTCCTAGACTCTTTAAGACGTTCTCATCCGTCGTATCCGCGATGACGGAATGCGTCGCAATTCCCATGAATTCATTGACGCGCTCCTCGTCGGAGTCAATCGCTAAGACATCATAGCCATTTTTCGATAATTCACGGACAATCGAGCCACCAAAGCGTCCTAGTCCAATTACTGCAAACTCTCCATTCATTTTCACAACTCTCCTTCACAATCGCTCTTCCTTAGTAGTGTACCCGATTCAATTTAAAATTACTATAAACGCCCCTGCGATTCGCAGAGGCGTTTATTCATCCATTATTTTGAGGATTTCCCACGTACATAATCGTTATCGAACAAGAAGAGTCGTAAAATCAAGTACAACGCCGGAATCAAGAGTAAGAGTCCGAAGATGAAGACAACGACGAGTGCGGAAGCCATTGTTTCGTTAACGACCGCTTTGTTGATATCGATATATGGATACAAGATATATGGTAAGTGCGTATAACCGTAACCGAACCATGCCACTCCATACTGTAGCATGACCGCGACGAAAGCAATTCCGTAATTCTTCTTCATGTAGACGAGTGTCACCGCAACGAGGAAGAAGATGAAACTAGCAGCGAACCACCACCAGTTCCCGTTTAAGATGTTCTCATAGTGCCATGCCGCTTGATTTTTCAATCCAAAGAAAACGAGTGCACAGACTAGAATCGTTGGACCACTCCAGAAGAGTGCCCATTTACGAATTAGCGGAGTAGCCCCTTCATCCTTCGCTTTATCTGCGTAGAACAAGAGGAACATCGCACTGATATAGAGGACGGATACGATAGCGAGTGCTACGACCGACCAAGAGTAAAAGTTCGTAAATAATTTTGTTCCTAAAAACTCGACTGTTTCATTCGTTTTACGAATGAATCCACCTTGACTGATCGTCAAAGTCGTTGACATCGCCGCCGGAATCAATAGACCAGTTGCTCCATATAAGAACGTATAGAACATGCTGTCGTTTGATCCATAATTGGCAAATGCATAGAAGCTACCACGAATCGCAATTAATACGAGAACGATTGAGGCTGGCACGAGCAGTGCCGTACCGAAATAATAAGCGGTATCCGGGAAGAACCCGACTAGTCCGACGAAGAAGAATACGAAGAAGACATTCGTTACCTCCCACACTGGTGAGAGATAACGAAGAATCAATCGATTCGTTAAATGATCCCGCTTCGTATATTTTGAATAAAAGGCGTAAAATCCAGCACCGAAGTCAATTGAGGCAACGATGAGATATCCGTACAGGAAAGTCCAAAGGACCGTAATTCCTAGTGTTTGAACGTCCAAATCGTTCCCTCCTTACTTGTTATCATCCACGAACATAGCTTCCCCACGCGCGTGGTGGTTTTCAGCAAGTTCTTGAAGTTCTTTTCCAACCGGGTTTTTCTTGAACATCCGTAATAATACGACTGTACAAATCGTACCGAGCATCAAGTACAAGGCACTGAATAGAATCAACATCGGACCAACAGCAGTTGATGTCGTCGCCGCATCTGCTGTCCGCATGATGCCGTACAGTGTCCAAGGTTGACGACCAATTTCAGCATACATCCAACCTGCTTCAATTGAAATCATCGCCAGAGGTCCACCGATGAAGACACCTCTTAAAATCCATTTGTTATAAGGATTTAATTTTTTCAAACGGAATGCCAAGATGAACAAGGCAGAGATGGCAGCCAAATACATACCAATCGAAACCATGATATCGAAGAAATAGTGAACGATCAGCGGTGCTTGATCTTCTTTTGCGAACTCATTTAGACCAATGACTTCTGTATCTGGAGCTCCACCCGCAAGAATTGAGAGTGCATATGGGATTTTGACGGCACCCTTGATTTCATAACTGCCGTCTTCTTGCTGATCAAGTATCCCACCGAAGATCAACTCGGCTTCACTTGTCGTTTCAAAATGCCATTCAGCAGCTGCGAGTTTCTCTGGCTGGTATTTCGCCAAGTATTTCCCTGAGAAGTCCCCGACAAGTGCCGTCGAGAAGGCAAAAATCAATCCAGCCATGACCGTTAAGCGAAATGCTTTTTTGTGATACGCTGTTTCCGCTGCCGAGAGTGTTTTTTTGCGGAGTAAGTGGAACGCCGCGATTGCCGCCAAGATGAATGCGACTGTTAAATAAGCCGATACGATGACGTGTGTTGCTTTTGTAGGTGTTGCTGTATTGAACATTGCTTTCAATGGTTCAATTTGCGTTAGCGTTCCGTTGACGATCTTAAATCCTTCTGGTGAGTTCATGAAGGAGTTGACCGTCGTAATGAAGAATGCTGATGCTGTCGCACCAATGACGACCGGAATCCCGATCAACCAGTGTAACCATGGGTTTTTGAACCGATCCCACGTGTACAGATAAATACCGAGGAAAATCGCTTCAAAGAAGAATGCGAATGTTTCCATAAATAGCGGTAGTGCGATCGTTTGACCAGCCACTTGCATGAGTGACGGCCAAAGTAGTGATAATTGCAATCCGATGGCCGTCCCTGTCACGACACCGACTGCGACGGTAACGACGTATCCACGCGTCCACCGTCTTGCTAATAAAATATAATCCGGATCTTTGCGTTTCAGACCGATGAATTCAGCTGCGAGTACCATGAGTGGTACCCCGACGCCAATCGTCGCGAATATAATATGAAACGCTAATGTGAGCCCTGTCAACAATCGACTGAGCAATACGGGATCATTGAACATGTATATAGCCCCCTCTTCCTAAAACATACTTCTCTATATGGTCTATAACCGTATCATAGAGAACATAACCCTTTATGTCTTTTTATAATGTTTGATGTAACAAATTGTTCACATGTGCACGTGATTTTTTTCACAAAATGTTCGAAAACTCCTATTCTTACATATATAAAAAGCTTTCCCATTCTTGATTTCGAAAGGGAAAGCTTAATGTCCTTCATTATTTCATAAAACTTTTTTAAACATATTCTCGGAAATAATGATCGAGTAAATCAATCACAAATGGAATCGCGGATTCATCCGGATTCAAGGTTGGTTGATGAAGTCCAGATGTCGGATTGTCGACTCCAAGCCAAAACATCATCCCTGGAATTTCCTTCAACATGAATCCGAAGTCTTCTCCTGTCATTGCTGCATCACATTCAATGTAGTTCGCATTCATCTTGACGAATGATGAAAATTTATCAACGATGTGTCGGTCATTGACGACCTCGTAATAACGATTTCCGAATTGCAGATCAATCTTGACGCCAAAGGAAGCTTCGATTCCTCGAATGATGTCACGAACGCGTCGTTCCAGTTTTTCCATGTCTTCCCCATTGAGTGCGCGCATCGTACCGTCAAGAACTGCTCTACCGGCGATGACGTTTTCTCGAATCCCGGCATCGACCTTTCCGATCGTGATGACGCTACAGTTCATCGGATTGATGGATCGGCTGACGATTGTTTGCAATTGCATGATTAAGGCTGCTTGCGCGACGACCGTATCAATCGTCAAATGAGGAAAGGCCGCGTGACCACTTTGACCATAGATCGTGATATGGACTTCTCGAGCACTCGCGAACAAGACGCCGGGACGGCTTGCAATCGTACCGACTGGATACTCCGGTGCGACGTGAAGACCATACATCTCACTTGGACGATATTTTTCAAACAACGGACTTTTAATCATCGGTTCTGCCCCGCCCGGACCTTCTTCCGCTGGTTGGAATAAAAAGACGACATCATCCATGACCGGCAATTCAATGATTCGTTTCATCAACCCTAACGCAATCGACGTGTGCATATCGTGACCACAGGCATGCATGAAGCCTGGATGTTCCGAGCAAAATGGAAGACCTGTCGCTTCTTCGATCGGTAACCCATCAATGTCTGCCCGGTATCCAATCGTCCGATTTCCAGTCAATCCTTTCACTCGAACGAAAACTCCCGTTTCAAACGTATCATACGTGACACGATCTGGTGGATAAGCACGAATTTGTTCCAATATAAAAGCTTGCGTCTTAAATTCCTTGAACCCTGGTTCTGGTATTTTATGAAGCGCGCGCCGCATTTCAATGGCGTATTCCATCTGACTGACTTCCTCCTTCTTCTTTTACGATGTCCCAAAATGCTTGAACTTGTTTTAGTTCAAGCATCGATTCCGTAGACAAAATCCATGTATCTCGCTTTAATATCTTTCCGGACGATGTTTTTAACGGAAGCTGCATGACTTCATTTGATTGTTGGATCGTCGACTCGGGTAAAATCGCAAATCCAATTCCATGTAGAGCCATCTGCTTACATGTCTCGATTTGATCGACGACCAGCGTCCGAGATGGTGGACTTGCGAACCGATCTTGCCACCATTCTAAAATTTCTTGATAGTACGTTGAATCACTCTTGAACTGGATGAATGGTCGATCCGTCACGCGTAACTGTTCGATTGACGTCAACTCACTATCGACTAAATAGAGCGGATCCGAGAAAAGACGTTCTTTAACACCTTTCCAGTCCGGGTTTCCACGAATGATCCCGATATGAAAATGTTCCTCTAACATATGACGCATCATCTCACTGGACCATCCCGTGACGAGCTGAACACGGACATGCGGATAACGCTCAACGAATCGTTTCAAGACACGCGGGAGCCAGTATTGCCCCATGATGGAAGCGACGGCAATTCGAAGCGTTCCATAAACAGCACCCTCTTCTGCCGTCAATTCACTTTTTAACTCAAGTTCCTTCCGATTCATCTCTTTTGCGAGACCGATTACTTTTTCTCCTTGTGGTGTGATGCTTAACCCACGCGATGAACGAATGAATAACTTTGTTCCCCAGCGTCTTTCAATCGCAACGAGACGTTGACTAAGTGCAGGTTGCGAGACGAATAATCGTTCAGCAGCGCGCCTCATATTCAATTCTTCCGATAAGGTGATCAACATTTCCATTTCCGACACTTGCAATGTGAGATTCGACTCCTCATGATATAAGATGGCATTAGTTTAACACGTTAGAAAGGACGATACATATGACACGCTATCATTTTATGTTCATCATCTCAACGATTGCAACGCTTGGCAGTCTCTATTTCAGTGAAATTCGTGGATTCATCCCCTGCCCTCTCTGTTGGTGGCAACGACTATTCATGTATACGACTGCCTTTTATTTGCTCATCTCGCTATTCCGGTCAAAAACGATTGATACACTCTTCGTCCGCCTGTATGTGCTTGCTGGCTTTGGTGTCGCCTTGTACCACGTCATTCTTGAGCGCTTACCCGATGGCGAAGCGTTATGTACAAGCGGCTGTCTCATCAAGTGGGTCAACTATTTTGGTTTCTTGACGATTCCGATGATGAGTCTCATTGCCTTTACATTACTCTTGATTCTAGCGTTCTATCCAGCACGTTCGAACAATGAAGCATAAGATACAAAAAAGAGAAGTCGATTCGACTTCTCTTTTTTGTCGTTTGATATCACGCCCATCGATTGAAGACGCTGACGGCGCTTGAGAACGCAAGCTCTGAGAGCTGTCCCGTACCTTCACACCAGTCCCCGACGAAAGCGACACCTGCATGATCCGGAATATGAGTCGCAAGCGGCGCTTGCCCCATTTTCCATTTGATTTATTGTACGACTGCTCGTTTGATCGTTCGTTCTGCGACGATACGTTGTCGCCAATCTGCAAAATAAACGTCAAGCATCTGTTCGATTCCTGTTCGGACATGTCCAATATAATCAGGATCCTCAAGTCGATCGTGTTCAAGGTAGGCGATTGCTTGAAGGACTTGACCATCCTTCGGTGCAAGACTTGCATCATAATGCGATAAATCAGTGATGAACGCTCGATGCGAACGGTCGTAGATGTATGAATACGGTGTTTGGATATACGGATGAAGTCCAAGATCATACACGAATACTTCTACCGGTTCATGGCTCGCGTACGGTGTAACAAATCGCTGAATGGCAGTGGGGGTCGCCATTTTCAAGATTTCACGCGGTGGTACGGCAAAGATGATCCGTTCGACGTTCCATTCTTGTTTCTTTCGATCACGTACTAAGAATCCTGTCGTAGTCGATTCGACTGCTGTTATTTTTGTTTTTTTCAGGATCTCTCCACGGTTTTCTAGGATGATCCGTTCCAACTCCTGAACTAACCCTTGCCATCCACCTTCGATGTATGAGACAGGCTTGCGCGTCCGAAAAAGTTTTTGATAATACTCGAAATAGACGTCTGACGGAATTTTTTCGGGTTCTGCCGTAAAAAAGTTCGTTGATGCCAAATCAAGCATCAACTGTGCCACTTGTTCATCGACTCGTTCTGTTTTTAACCATTGCCCGATTGATTGTTGCGGATCCCCTCGTTCGACTCGTAAAATCGTTTTAATGATTTCCCATGTGAAACGTACTTTGTTCGTTCCTTCGATGACTTCTGTTTTCAATAATCCCCAGGCATTCGCAGGAATTGCCGTCAAATGACCTGAAAACTCATATTTCGCACGACTTGCTGAGAAATCCAGCCACGTCACTTCGATACCAAGCTGTTTCGTTAATTTGCGAAGAATCGATTGATCGCGTCCATAAATCGCATGAGCACCGTAATTAAACGTAAATCCTTTTACGGTTTGAGAGGTGGCACGTCCTCCAAGTAATCCCGCATCCCAGAGCGTGACCGGCGTTCCTTGTTTTGCGAATAATGCCGCTGCCGTCAAGCCGGATAACCCTCCACCTATGATACCAATCGTCATACTTCCGCCTCCTCAATCGTCATTTCTTTTCTTTTCCCATAACGATTGAAGAAGAATCGAAGAACATGAAAAAAGGCGCGATTTCAATCTTGAAATCACGCCTCCTTATTTTGGATTATGCTTTCCACCATTCATCGAGTGGTGAGACCGGCATATGATGCTTGTGTCCAACACGTTTATACTGCGTCTCTAACTTTTCTTGACTTGCTTCTGAAATCGTCTTTCCTTCCAAGTAGTCATCGATTTCTTCATATGTCATACCAAGTGCCACTTCGTCTGGTAGTGCCGGACGATTTTCCTCAAGGTCTGCTGTCGGAACTTTTTCAATCAAGACTTCTGGTGCGTTCAAGTAACGTAACAGTTGTTTCCCTTGCCGTTTATTCAGTCCTGTCAATGGCGTCAAATCACATGCACCATCACCGTGTTTCGTGTAGAATCCCGTCACGAATTCAGCTGCATGATCCGTTCCAACGACTAAACAGCCATAATGAGCAGCTAAATCATATTGGCTTTTCATTCGCTCCCGCGCTTTCGTATTTCCTTTACTAAAGTCGGAAAGTTCTGCACCTGTCGCTTCTTTGAACGCCTGCATCGATGCTTCGACTGCTGGTTTAATGTTCACACGAAGCGAATGATCCGGTTGAATGAACGTCAAGGCTGTCTGTGCGTCTGCTTCATCTTGTTGTTCCCCGTAAGGCAAGCGGACCGCATAAAATGCGACATCTTTCCCCTCTTCTTTTCGCAACTCTTCAACTGCCAGTTGGCACAGACGACCTGCGAGCGAAGAATCTTGTCCCCCTGAGATGCCCAATACGAATCCTTTTGCTCCTGTATGGTTGAGATACGCTTTCAAGAAGGCTACCCGCTCGTTTACTTCTTGTGCTGGGTCAATGACAGGCTTTACTCCTGTTACTTGGATGATTTCTTTTTGCATGAATCGCTTCACTCCTTCACATTGTGTTGATCGTCATTTTGAATCAATCATTTGTTGATCCGTCGTTTGTTTTGCACTTGCTCCCTTGAATTGACGGATTGTCGATACGCGAACTTCCGTGCTATCACCTAAAGAGGAGATTGGTAATTCAACCGTATACTGTTTCGTTTCATGTTTCGTGAACGTATCTTTTTCAATCGCTTGCGTGAATACTTGCTCTTTCTCAAAATCATACGTTACGTGTTGTTTCGCATCAATCAATTGAGCCTGAAAACGTTGTGAGGAAGGATACGTCACGTTCACACTGTGATCATTTGGATTCGTTAAAGAAATGTCTAATTGCATCATGTCGTCCTGCTTTGTCGTTTTGACTGCGATCCGAATCGGTTCGTTCGTAGTTGTTGTTGCCTGTTGTTTCTTTTCTTGGCAACCTGCTAAACAAACAGAAAGCAGTAGCAGAATGAAAACGAGACGTTTCATCTCATCCCTCCTTTTATCTCTAATAATTTTATCACAAAAAAAGCGAGAGAGGATTCTCCTCTCTCGCACGGTTATTCACTTATGCCACAGGTAAAGTCGATGGATTCATCTTGAATGAAAACAATTGCTCTAGTCCTGTCGCAAACAGTTCGTCACAAATATCCTCTGCCGCGTTTGCTGGTGCGACTAATGTAATCGTACGACTGTCGATTGTTTCGATCGTTACATATACCCCTGTTTTTGTCCGTTCCTTATATCCTACTGCTAAATCAGTTTCAGCGAAAAGTAACATATCCCCGATTCTCCCCTTTTCTCATTCATAATGCCCAGCCAAGAGATGACCTACATGTTCCGAATTCGTTATTGTAGGTTAACTGTACCAAAGGGCAGAAAAAAGAAGAAAATTGTCATTCGACATTTCATTTCAAAACAATATTTCAATTTCATCAGGGATATTTTGGAATAATCCATTTAGTTGTTAGATGCAAGCGTTTTAATAAGCATTTCCAACACATTTCATTTCGATTTCAAAAAGATGACAACATGATTTTGATTATTTTACCAGTATTTTTAGGAAACAGGGAATATATACCTAGACAATTAGTGACTCATTTTGTCGAATGATTCTCTCACTCAATTATTTTTTAAGTTCTCATGAACTTTCATCTATCATTCGATTCATTTGCTGCCAAACCGTTCCTAGTGCTTCTTCCCCACTCTCGATCCGCGTTAATGCGAGTTCGGCTTGTAGAGCTACTTCATATTCCCGGTCTTGGCTTGCTTCACGCAGTCTTGGGATTGACTGTTCCGTTCCGACATCAAACAGGAAGCGTGCAGCTCGCCAGCGTACTAATTTATTTTTATCCGCTAACGCTTCCATCATCATTGGTTCAGCTTCTGGCATCGCCCAATCTGAAATCGTATCGCCTGCTGTCCGACGAACGATCCCTGACGGATCATGCAGTGCACTCGTCAAATACTCTAACAGTTCTTCTCGGTGATCTTCGAACATCCCAAGCTTTACAATCGCTTGACGCCGAATTTGCATCTTCTCATCCTGTAACAGGCGAGCATAAGCTGGAACCCATTCCATCTCAACAGGTAATTCATCGAGCGCCGCGAATCGTTCTTTCCAATCGGATGATTGAATCGCTTGACCGCTAAACGTAATATCTTCTCCTGCTGCGAGCGACTTGAGACGTTCGAGACGTTCGACTGGATAGGCAATCTCAATCTCATTCGCTACTTCACGCAAACTTTCGTCAAGATCTCCGTATCGAGGTGCTTGTTCCACCCAGCGTCGATCGCTAATGACATTCTGAACGAATGGTTGGACGAATAGCGCTGCTTCTCGGAAACGTTCCGACAGTCCTTCTCGTTTTTCTTCTAATCCTTTCACACCTTTGATTTGCATCGGTACGCCTAAAATGAACTGCACGAATAGATGGACAGGCTCATACTCAGCATCTGTCTCGTGCTGTTCAACATCATTCAACGTTTCACCGAACGCACGTCGTATATCGATGACAAGCGAGCGCCAATCATATTTCGGATAACGCTCGATCGATAAAAAGTCACTGACCTGATAAACGAACTTAACGCCAGGTATTTCAAGTAATCGCTGAATGTGTTCCGGTGCGCCAAAGGCATGCTCGAATGTCTGCCCCTTTTCCGAAAAGACCTCATCAACGATGACTTTCATGTTATTTGGACTTGGTGTTGGTTCAATCGCTACGATTTTCATGTGTATCCCCTCCATTTCTATCATTTCAGATATCTAATCTGAAATGCAAAGCAAATGCCCTACAGACGTGACTGTAGGGCAAAAACTTACTTGAATGCCTCTTCGATGATTGCAACGAAAGCATCCGGTGTCTCAAGCATCCCCATGTGTCCACTGTCTGTTGACCGATGTATGAGATGATCATTCTTTGGTGCAAATGCACTTTCCTCTGAAATCAGTTGATCTTTCGTGCCGTGAATGATGACACCCTTCACGTTTGACCTCGTCAAGACCTTCGTCATATCTCGCCGATCTCGCATCGCAGAGAGCGCACGAATCGCTCCTTCGACCGTCATCATGTACCCGATTTCAAGTGCTTCAGCGACAGCGAACTCATCTGCCCCTTCAGCGAATAAGGATGGAACAAGACCATTGACGAATTCTCTGACACCGACTTCTTCAACGCGTGTGATGTTTTGATTTCGTTTTTGTTTCGCTTGTTCATCATCTGCTTTAGCTGTCGAATACACAAGACCGTATCCACTGATTTGATCCGCATACCCTTCAACGATTGCAGCTGTGATGTATCCACCAAAGGAATGTCCGATGATGATTGGCTTTTTGATACCACGTCGATCAAGTTCATGCATGACCCATTCGGCAAAGCCTTCAATCGTATCCGGACCAACATCAAGTCCCTCATGCCCCGGTAAACTTAGTGGTAAGACATCAAAGGAATGTCGTAAATTTGCCTCTACCCGATTAAAATAATCTGTTCCTCCTGTAAATCCATGCAGGAGTACAAGTGTTTGTTTTTCCATTGACTACCTCATCCCTTCCATTCAGATGCGAGCATACGGTACATCGTCAAATCCATGAAACGACCATGACTGTATGCATAATCTTCTAGTAATCCTTCTGCTTTGAATCCTAATTTTTGAACCAATGCGTTAGAAGCGAGGTTTTCAGGTGCGACGAGGGCGCTGATTCGATGGAGAGCAAATTCTTCAAAGCCATATGTCAGAACAGCTCTTGCCGCTTCCGAAGCGACACCACGTTGCCAATAATCTTGACTAACTTCAAAACCAATTTCAGCCCGATGGTATTGAGACAGCCAGTTATGAAAACCGATCGTACCGATCAATTGATTCGTTTGTGCATCAGCAATTGCCCAGCGAATCGCTTTACCTTGCGTGAACTGTTCTTTAAAGTAACTGATGACATTTTTAGCTTCATAGACCGTCACGAGCGGATCTGATCCGTAATAATACATGACTTTATCGTCCGATAGGATTTTAAACAATTCGCGTGCGTCACGGTTTTCGAGCTCACGTAATATGAAGCGCTCGGTCCGCAATTCCGGGAAAGGCTTTCGCAAGCCCCACATGCTCCATCACCTCTCTTTATGCTTCTCTATGTAGTATGCCCGTTTTCAGAAGTAAATATCCTTTCAGGCAATTCGAAGTTTTGCTACTATTAAATTATGAAGGAGTTAGTCATGGAAAGGAAGCGAAGTGGTATGTCGAGTGCGTTACTTTACTTATATGAGGACGAGGAAAATCAACGATTAACGATGTCAGGAGTACATTTCTCTGATTTCGCTGCAGCCGTCGATTTGAAACGTCCTTTACTCATTTCAGGAAGTGATTTCAAACAGACGAAACAATCGTTTCGAACGATGCTTCATTACATCGAAGCGCATGAGATCGAACAGTTTTCACAATCAACGGATGTCCAGCGTCATCCTTTGACTGCTATTGATATTCGCTCCTCTCATTCGCTTGATGTATTGACGGATGTCGAAATCGCGGAGTTATTATTTTTAATGCATATGAAACGAGGGACACCGCTTCCTTTCCTTGACTCGATCGAGAATGAACTGGTCTATTTTAGCGAACACGATGGTCTTCATGCTTCTGTTTACTTGAAGGATTGGTCACGGGTAGAACAACTTATCTCTGATCTCGTACAACGGAAATTTCGTCAGCACGCACGATCCGTCGCCTCGATCGCTTTAACAGCTGAAATCATGATTCATATCCGTCATCTTCTCAAAGAAGGAGTATTGATTGATTTCGAAAGTGCAAAACGGTCTGTTTTCTCAAGAAATATCACGATTCCCGTCTATGTAGCAGGACGGTACGAAGACATGAACGTATTACATGAAGATTTTGAAGCAGAGAAAGAATCGATCCTTCGACGTGGATCGCTTGTTTGTCGCAAAAAGAAATGGAGTTTTGAGTTAGATTGACCTTTAGCATCTTTTTCTTTTGGAAAAGGATGCTTTTGTTCTATTTGAATTTCATATCACGATTGCCTCTTAACAGGTATTCCTATCCATATGACAATATTGTTAAAAAATTTTTCGAATTTTCACACAAAATAAGACTAGCATCTTGTGAAGACTTCGCTATAATGAGGATAACCTTTTCAAGATAGAAGTTAGACCCTGTTTTTTATAGGGATAGTACTGGAATCAGCAGAAGGAGGAATTCAATATGGATCAGTTAAAAGTGAACGGAATTGGCTCATTCACGAAATTTGCGACAAATGGGAACATCCTGAAATTAAAGGATGCGACACTCGGTGAAGTGAAATTGTCGCTGAATGAAGCGAGTTCAATGACCATCGCCCCTGTCGATGAAGAAAATGGACTTTTCATCATTAGAGGGCAACAGCAGGAATCGCTTGTTGAACTGACGTTACCACGTCAATCCTGTGAGGTCGTTCACGCTTGGCTCCTCCATAAATTGAAACGCCACAAAAAAACGCGCTCGATTGCAACGAGCTGATATGTAATCCGAAACGCCTCTAGTAGAGAACCTCATCTCTACTAGAGGCGTTATTTATTTTCAAAAATTCGGTGATGAATTTTCAGAAAATATTGTTTTATTAAATTCTTCATGTTATCCTTAGAAAAATTCAAGCAGGAGGTTTTAAACATGACACACGCAACGCTCATCCAAGAACGACTGATTGTGATTAAGAGTAGGGACTGAAGATTCATTTCTCGTTTGAGAAAATGAAGATCCAGGCCCTTTTCGTCATTTCGACAAGGCGTCTGAGCAAACGACGCCTATCCACAAACTTAGTGGATGAGGCTTTTTTTATGAAATTAGGATGAATGGAGGACAACACATGTTTAAGACAAAAGATACATTTGCTTTAGGATTTATGATTTTTGCTTTATTTTTCGGTGCCGGTAACCTGATCTTCCCACCGGAACTCGGTGCGCTTGCGGGTTCACAGTTCCTTCCTGCCATCCTTGGTTTTATCGTAACGGGTGTCGGTCTTCCTTTGCTCGGCTTACTTGCAGTTGCCTCTATCGGGGGTGGCATCAAAACACTTGCTGCACCACTCCCTCGTTTTGTAGGTGCTGCCTTGACGTTCGCACTCTATGTTGCGATCGGTCCCTTTTTCGGAATTCCGCGCACATCGGTTGTCACGTATGAGCTCGGAGTCGTACCATTTCTTGGTGCTCCCTCACAAATGACGTTGATCATCTCATCGAGTCTCTTTTTCCTTGCCACACTTTATCTTGTACTACGACCAGGAAAATTACTTGAGATCATCGGGCGTTTCATCACACCATTATTACTGATTGCTCTTGCTGCATTAAGCATCAGTAGCATCATTTCGCCACTTTCGGGTGTCGCTTCACCAAACGAAGCGTATGAGACGACTGGACAGGCATTCATTCAAGGTTTCCTTCAAGGATACTTAACGCTTGATGCACTCGGCGCCTTGGTATTTGGTGTCGTCGTACTGCATACATTGAAAAGCCGAGGCGTTCATGAACGAAAAGCACAATTTAAAGTCGTCACTCGTGCCGGAATTATCGCTGCCACTGCTTTGACTCTCGTCTATGTCGGACTTGGAATGATCGGACGTAACACATTTGCCGCCATCGGAAAAGTTGATGGTCCAGCACTTCTTCAGCATTATGCAAATACTGCCTTCGGCTCAATTGGTTTAGCTGTACTTGGTCTTGCAATTCTGCTTGCATGTTTGACGACATCAGTTGGTCTCGTCACCGCATTTGCAGAATATATGATGACGATTTTCAACCGTGTATCTTTAAAAGCGGCAAGTATCTTCACGACTGCTCTTGGTCTTACGGTATCGATCGTCGGATTGCAAACATTGTTATCCATTGCTGTTCCGGTATTGATGTTCCTTTATCCAATCGTCATCGTCTTGATCGCATTGACATTCATGCGTCATCTGTTCCGTCGTAAGTCGGTTGTTTATCAATCAACTCTTGGTGTAACAATTTTCTTCTCATTATGTAGTGCGTTGAATCAACTTTCGCTTTTCCCGGGAAATCTTAAGACGTTCTATCAATCCTTACCTTTAGTGGATCAAAGTTTAGAATGGTTATTCCCAACACTCATCGCCTTCGGTATCAGTTCATGGTTTGGACACGTTTCCAGTGCTTCTATCACACAAAAACGCGCTAGCTAGTGATTCCGCTTTCATCGCTATGGTATGATGAACAAAATGGTTCTATTAATGGAGGCGTCATATACATGGATAAGATTGCTTGGATTACCGACAGCATGGCTTTTTTTGAGCCAGGAGAGGCTGAAAAAATCGGAGTCCATGTGATACCGACTTTACTCATCTTAAACGGAGAGTCTTACCGGGAGTATGTCGATATCTCGATTGAACAGCTTGATCAAAAAATGCGAGAAGATTCTCACGTTTCACCGACGACTTCTCAACCATCATTCGGTGACTTCGTAACCTTGTATGAACAATTGCTTGAAGATGGCTATGATTATGGGTATGCGATTCATATCACGAGTGGACTGAGCGGCACATATTCGAGTTCCGTCGCTGCAGCTGAAGCTGTCGGTTTCCCCTTATACGCGATTGATTCGTATACAGGTGCTGCGAATCAGCAAGAACTTGTCCGGATCGCACAACGACTCGTTGCTGCTGGTAAAGGTCCAGATGAAGTCATGTCTACGCTTGAGACATTCAAACACAAATCGCATTTTTATCTGATCATCGGAAATATGGAGACGATGCGACGGAGCGGACGTGTCTCAGGAAGTCAATTTTTACTAGCAAACATGCTCAATATTAAACCAATCGCTCAATTTAATGAGGAAGGACGACTTGTCCCATTTAAAAAAGTCCGTTCCATCAAAAAAGCTTTTAAAGAAATGGTCAGTGAAATTTCATCAAAAGTCAGTGCTCATGGTGTATATGATCGGACGCTTTATGTCAGTCATACGCTCGCTCATGCCGCTGCTGAAGAATTACGGCGCTTGATTTCTACAGAACATCCGGAGCTTCAAGTACGCATTACCCAATTTGGTCCTTCCATCTTGGCACATGCTGGCGCTGAGACGGTCGGTGTGTACTGGTTCGATGAGATTCCTTTACCAACAACTTGATATCTTGCACGAAACGATGAAAACCGGACGGTCTGCTTGAGACCGTCCGGTTTTTTCATGTCGTTTCATACTTACGAAATAGTTCTTCTAATAATACGGCTTCGTCCGTCGTCCGTTGAATCGGCTCATGCGGAAGCGTGATTACACTGGATAACGTCTCAGAAGGATATACATCAATCGAAACTTGTTCCATTTCGATGAGATACTCAAGGATGGAATCAAGTGATGTCTCCTTATTGAACTGACGAAGCCAATTTTCATATCGACGATCCACTTTTCCTTCTTTAAGCAAAATCTTTCCACCGTCAATGATCGCCCACTTCGGTGGCGCATCGATTTGAAAGAGTTCCAACTGCTGGTACTCTTCCATCGTTCGTTTCGTCACCGGAACAACACCGTTAATCGATACTAACCGTTTTAATCTAAGATGCGCTCGCATCGTCATGAAACGAGGTCGCCCAGCGACTCGCTCGACAAGCAACGTCGGCTTGTCGATGGAGCGCATCGTCTCTTCATCAAATAATAAACTATGATCAACATCTAACAGTAACATCAAGCCACTCCTTTTTTTCTACGGGAGACGATGAATGCATAGGAGCTACATAAAAGAATCGCGGCAAAACAATATCCACCGATGACATCTGAGAAATAGTGAACGTTTAAAATGATTCGAGAAGCTCCCATGGCGAGGAATAATCCAATCGTCACGATCGATACAAGTACCTTCCCACCTGTTTTCAAATGACGAAACGCAACGACGAGAAATCCGGTATAGACGGCAAAAGCCATCGCTGAGTGACCACTCGGAAAACTGTATCCTACGCCACCAACCAATTCATTTAATGAGGGGCGCTCTCGGACAAAGGCAAATTTAACGACTTGATTCAATACACCTACTGATATTGCCATGATTACATACCAGATACTTGCAATGCGATCCCGCCACAAAACATAACTCAGTATTCCAAGTAACACCGTCATCGTCATCGCCCCTGGACCTGATCCGAGTTGAGTGAACCAAGAAACGTAATCCCCTGGGACGTGTTGCGACATATATGACGATAATTGAGCATCAAATAAAAAATAGCCTGTCGTCCGAATGGAGACAGCGATGATCACGAATAAGACGACAGCGATGGATGCACCAATCCATGCCCCTCTCGCACCTCGCATCAGTATGTCCCCTTACGTTCTTCTAATTCTTCTGCTGAATAGTCTTCCTTATCTCGCAAACGATGCGCTAGTCGTCCGGATGCATTTGCTGCGATGGCTGCGACGATATCATCCATGAACGTATTGACTTTTCCGTCCCCAAGCTTCGTATCGAGTTCTTTGATGATACCGACCTTTGCTTTATCCAAATAGCCGAACGTCGTAACCGCAATCGAACCATACGTGTTGACGGCACCAATCGCAATCGTCTCATCTACGCCAAATAGCCCTTCATCGCTTTGGATGATGGACAGGAGGGGTTCTGATAATAACCCTTTTTCCGCCAAGATGTCTAGTTCTGCTCCGACGAGAATCGCATGTTGTAATTCACGTTTTTCAAGAACACGTTCTACTGAACTGACACATGTTTCAATTGTCAGATCCACCGTGTAGGGGGCCTGCATTTGGTAAACGATCTCAGCGATTGCATGAATCGTCACCCCTCGTTCATGTAACTTATCGATAGCTGCCTGTTTGACCTCTTTTGAATGTGTTTTCTTCATGACTATATCCACCTCTCCAACAAAGTACTTCATTAGTATACACGGATTCTGAACCTCCTCTCAAACTTCTTTGACATCGACGCCAGAATCCGTCATGATTATTTTGTAAAGCGTTATCATTTCAGGGGAAAGTAGGGGATTTTCGATGAACATCGGGGTTGTATTGTTTCCATCGAAACGCGTTCAAGATTTTGCAAATTCATACCGAAAGAGATATGACTCGAAGTATGCACTGATCACACCTCATATCACGCTACGGGAGCGGATGGAAGTTGATGAGACAGAATTAGACCACATCGTGACGGAGTTGAATCGAATCGCGTCCGAAACGAAGCCTGTCAATTTGCACATCCAAGGAGCTCGTTCCTTCCATCCGACGAACAATGTCTTGTTCCTTAAAGTAATGCCGACGGATGAGTTAGAACAATTACATCGCGCTTTGCATACGGGACCACTCGAACATAAGCCGAAATACGATTTCTTGCCACACATCACAATCGGTCAAGAACTGTCGGATGTCGAACTGTTCGATGTACTAGAACGTCTCAAGATGGAAGATATCCGTTTCCAAGAGGACGTCACGAAAATGGCTTTATTGTATGAACTGGAGAACGGTGCTTGGAGTGTCTATGAGACATTCCGCTTCACAGGTCAATGAATGATTAAACTTCCCGGTCGAAGCTTCGACCGGGAAGTTTTAGTTCTGGTAATACACCGTATGCATTTGCCTGTTCTTCTAAAAAGTCGTCCGCTTCGTGTTCGCGGTAAGGGTCAGTTGGGCGTATCGGTTGAACTCGAGCGACTGGTTCAGTCTTTAGCTGTGGATCGACACGTACTTGACGATTGACATATTGTACGACTGTAAAATCGATTGCGTTCATCCTCTGCACTTCCTCTCTCCTTCTAGTGACACTTATATTTGGTAGTTCCCCGATCGAGCACAAAAAAAACCAAGCCTCCCGCATGGGAAAGCCTGGCTTAATCGATCGTTTATTAAAGAATGTGGAATCCGCTATCGACGTGAAGAATTTCTCCTGTCACCCCACTCGACATTTGCGAAAGCAAGAACAATCCACTTTGACCAATTTGTTCCGTCGTCACGTTACGATGAAGTGGCGCTCGTTCTTCGATGCTATCAAGAATGGAATTGAAGTCGCCGACACCTTTTGCGGATACTGTCCGAATTGGACCAGCTGAAATCGCATTGACACGAACGCCTTGCTGACCGTATTCAGCAGCGAGATAACGAACGCTTGCATCTAATGCGGCTTTCGCAACACCCATGACGTTGTAGTTCGGAACCATTTTCTCACCACCGAGGTATGTCAACGTGATGACGGATGCATCTTCCGTGAAGAAATCCTTCGCGGCCTTGACGACTGCTGTTAAGCTGTAGGCTGAGATATCAAGTGCTTGCGCAAACTGTTCACGCGTTACCCCAGAAAACTCACCGCGAAGCGCTTCTTTATCCGCGAATGCGATCGAGTGAGCGATCCCTGAAATCTTACCGTGGTCCGCATGAATCATTTGGAAGACCTGTTCAATCTCTTCGTCACTCGTGACATCACACGTATAATAAGAAGCCGGTCGTGATAATTCTTGTCCTAATTTTTCAAGTGGTGCCTTGAAACGTTCTCCGACATATGTAAATGCCAGGCTTGCTCCAGCAGCGTCGAGCGCACGTGCGATACCCCATGCAATCGAACGTTGGTTAATGACGCCCATGACGACGTACGTCTTGCCTTCGAGTGAAGGATAAATATTCATGATAAAGTCCCCCTTGAATTAGTACCTGGTAATAAAACCTATCTTCAGGTTACAAAAACGTAACGCTTCTGTCAACCATCGCTCTTGATATTGCGGATTTGATAAATTACGGTAATATAGAAAGAGATAGAAAGTAGGGATGAAATGAATCGATTCAAATCATTTACACAACGTTATGATCATACGTTGCTTTTTTTACTCGCCTGTCTGATGGTCATCAGTATCATCGCCATCTATACAGCACAACCTTCGCTTAAAGGTGCGATCAGTGCCATTAACTTCTCTGCCAAACAAATTCAATGGTATGTCATCGGCTTCATGGCGTTATCCGTCGTCATTTTCATCGATTATGAACAGTTGAAGCGATTCCACTGGTTTTTATATGGAGCAGGTATCGTGTCATTGATCGGTCTTGTCGTTCTTCGAAACACACCAATCGTCACTGAAATCAAAGGGGCATACGGTTGGTATCAATTCCCCGTTATCGGTACGGTTCAACCGGCTGAGTTCATGAAGTTCTTTTTGATCGTTACGCTCGCTGCCGTCATTACCGAGCACAATGCGCGTTATGTTCAACATGAAAGAGATCTCTTGTTACTTATCAAGTTGGTCGCGGTTACAGCCTTACCGCTCGGTCTTATCATCATTCAGCCCGATCTAGGGATCGGTTTGATTCTATGCGTCATCTTAGCATGTGCGATGTTGTTATCCGGACTAAACTGGAAATGGCTTTTGACGATGTTCGGTCTGTTCGCAGGAGCCGTCATCATCTTCTTTTACCTGTTCTTTTTCCAAAACGATTTACTCGCAACCTTTTTCCCAGGTCACGCGATGAACCGGATCATGGCTTGGTTGCAACCGTTCGAATATGCGGATGATCTGTCGTACCAACTCGTCCAAGCAATCAACGCAACAGGTTCAGGGCAAATGTTCGGCGTTGGATACGGGAAACTGCAAGTGTTCGTTCCAGAATTGCATACAGACTTCATCTTTACGACGATTGCCTCACACTACGGTTTCATCGGGGCTGCCATCGTCTTGATCGTCTTGTTCCTGTTCGTCTATCGCTTGATTCAGATTGCTCTCGAGACAGCGGATCCATTTGGTACCTATATCGTGACAGGATATGTCGCGATGTTCACGTTCCAAATCTTCCAAAACATCGGGATGACGATTGGTGTCTTACCAATCACAGGTCTTCCCTTACCGTTCATCAGTTATGGGGGATCAACGATGATCGTAAACCTCGTCGGTCTAGGATTGATCATGGCAATCGCCTCTCAATCTCGGATTTCCATGTTCGATGAAGACTAAACACAAATAAAAGGCAGTGGACCGAGTCCATTGCCTTTTATTTGTGTACTTTATCCTTCCAATCGAAGATCCTCAGGAAGTGGTGCTTCAAAACGAACCCGTTCTCCCGTCGCAGGATGAAGGAACGTTGCTGACGCACTATGGAGCGCCTGACGCGGGAGTAACGGGTTCCCTTGATACATCGTATCGCCAATCAAGGGATGCCCAAGAAAAGAAAGATGGACACGAATTTGGTGTGTCCGACCTGTCTCTAGTCGGATATCGAGTAATGAAATTTCTTGGTCAAAGGCTCGAACTAGACGGCTATTTAAGATATGAGTGATGGCACGTTGACCATCTGGTCGTACCATCCGTTCCATAAAGGAATGATCGGTTTGACCAATCGGTTGATCAATCGTTTGTACCGGTACGTTTCCGGGTGCATACGCTAAATAATGTCGTTCTAATTCATTAGATCGTTGCATGAGACTCATCCGGTGATGGGCAAGCCCGTGTTTCGCGAACAAGACAAGACCACTCGTATCACGATCGAGCCGATTAACGATATGGATTGCATACGGAATTCCTTGTTTTCGGTAATAACCAAGCACATAGTTCGATAATGAGCGTTCCGGATGCAGTCGTGACGGGATCGATGCCATTCCCGGCGGTTTATTGACGACGAGCAACCAATCATCTTCAAACAAAATATCAAGTTCCCCTTCTGTCGCCACCATATCCGGTGCTGGTGTCTCTTCCGGGAAGAAGACATGGACACGATCACCCGCGTGTAAGACGTCGTGGACGTTAACATGCTGACCATTACGCGTGATATCCCCATGATTTTTAATCGATACTAACATTTTCCGCGAAATCCCTAAGCGGGTCGTACAAAAATGACTGACACGCCAGCCATCCTCAATGTCAGTCACGATCTGTTGTAGCTGAAATCCATTCATGTTTCCATTTCCTTTACTTTAACGTCTTTCGTCTGCCAGGAAAGATTCCCGCACCCGTTGCCAGAACGGGAAAGAACGAAAACGAGCAAATTTCACTTTTTTATCAGAGACCCGGCACCGAATCGATGTCACGTTTTGATGAATGATCGAAGCATAGTGGTCATAGGTCATCTGAAAATCAATCGGATTAACGGGACGAATTTCGACATCATGATGTTTGGGTAGCAACATCGGTGAGCCGATCGTCCGGTAGACACGATTGTTGATGGAAGCCATCTCTGTAATTTGAATTGCTTCGAGCGCCGGGTGAACGATCGCTCCGCCGAGTGCCTTATTGTACGCTGTCGAACCAGACGGTGTCGATACACACAGTCCATCACCTCGGAATGTCTCAAAGTAGTCGCCTCGAATCGATAAATCGCAAACGAGCGTCTGATTAAAACTTTTAATCGTACATTCATTCAAGGCAAGCAGTTGGTTGTGTGAACCGTCCGCATAATCAATCGAGAGTTCAAGCAACGGGTATTGAACCGTCGCTAAATCCTGCTTCGCGATATGATCAATCAGTTCATCCATTTCTTCAGGGCGCCAATCCGCATAAAAACCAAGATGCCCCGTATGAATCCCAACAAGCGTGATCGTCTCTACTTGATCGAGATACGAATGAAACGCCTGTAGCATCGTTCCGTCTCCACCAATCGAGACGACGATTTCCGGCTGGCTGACATCAAGAATACATCCCCGATCCGTCAATGCCTGCTCGAGTTGCTGTTTCAGCGCATGAGATCGCTCATCATCACGAGCCGTGATTGCAAAACGCATGGTCATCCCCCTACTCTTTTAATCGTTCAGACGCCTTAGCGTCGCGTTGAAAGACGAGTTGTGCGTCTTGGATTTCTACTTTCAGCTGGCTCATCTCCGCATCAAGCAAAAATGCTGCCTCTGCTGCACGACGCAGACGCTCACGCGTCTCTTCCGGAATATTTCCTTGGTACTTATAATTCAACGAGTGTTCAATCGTTGCCCAGAAGTTCATCGCAAGCGTTCGAATTTGGATCTCGACTAACGTCGGAACTTCACCTTCGATCGTCTGTACCGGATAGGCAATGATGACGTGATACGATCGATAGCCACTATCCTTTTTTTGCGTAATGTAGTTCCGTTCTTCGACGATTTTAAAATCTCCGCGCGAGCGCAACAGCTCAAGGACATGAATGATATCATCGACGAATTGACACATGATACGTAATCCGGCGATATCCTGCATGTCTTGTTCTAATGACTCACGCGCAATTGCTTTTCGTTCCGCTTTTTGAAGAATGCTCTTTACAGGTTTGACCCGTCCTGTGACAAATTCAATCGGTGAATGTTCTCCCCGTTGCTGAAATTGTTTACGAATCGCTTTTAGCTTAACTTTCAACTCATCGACCGCGATCTGATACGGTGCAAGAAATAAATCCCAATTTTCTTTTGTCATCTGATTTGTCACCACTTTTAATCGAATAGTATTGGTTCACTGCCTGTTCCTACCTCATTCATGTTATCATATTTTCAGACATTCAACTAGAAAGGCGTGATTCCGATTAGACAAGAATTGGAAATCGAATTTAAGAACTTATTGTCTGAACAAGAATATCTATCGTTATTTACCCATTATGCGTCAGCTAAACAACCCATTTGGCAAGCAAATGATTATTTTGATACGCCAGATTTTGAACTTCGAAAAAAAGGTGCTGCGTTACGGATTCGTGAGAAAAAACAAGGGCTCGTCCTGACTTTAAAACAACCCCATGAGGAAGGGTTGCTTGAAACGCATGTCACGTTATCATCAACTGAAGCAGAAGATCTGTTCAAATACGGTCTAATTCATTCCGAAGAGATGAACGAACAGCTAAAGTCATTTGATTTACAGGGATCTTTGGAGCATTTAGGTCGATTAGAGACAGAACGAATCGAAACCGTGCTCCCGGAAGGATTGCTTGTCCTTGATAAAAGTCGCTATCTCGGACACACCGATTATGAGTTAGAGTTTGAGGTCAGTAACTTCGAACAAGGGCAAAAGGATTTCGAGCGACTTCTTTCAGAACATGACATTCCCCAGCGCAAAACAAAAAACAAAATCGTTCGCTTCATGGAGCGTAAAGCGCTTTCTTGATTTTTCGTGTAAGAATGAACAAGCAAAACCTTTGCTCTTTCTTTTTTTTCGTTGCTAAAATAGGGTAACGATAACAACAGGAAGGGGTGAACGGATGGAACACTCACAATGTAACGGATCTTATTGTTCATTGGACGAACCATCGATTCAACAACCGACGAAACCTCTGGAAATCTATCATTTTCTAGATGTGACACAAACGGATGGTTTACGGTTGATACCCGTCCTCAAGAAGCTAGAGCTAGAATATGGTCATCTGTTCCGTCTTCGGACGATTGCAACGATTCCATGTGCTCCATCACGATCTGCATGCGATATGTCACCACTCGTCATTCTAAAAGCAATTGAGCTTCAAGGAAAGACGTTTGGTATGCGATTCATGCGACGCCTTCGAATGCTTCATAACGTCGAAGGAGAGAGTGCTTATAGTCGCCCATCATTGATGCGGCTAGCAGAGGCATTAACGGAGTATGGTTTGGATTTAGAGGAGTTTCATCGTGATGTCTCGTCGGATACGATTCAGCAAATGCTCGAGAAAGAAACCGAACTAGTCACCGATTGGGATGTTCGGATTCTTCCGACACTCGCTTTTGTCGGAGACGAAGAAGCGATCAAAGCAGAAGGACCTTATGAGTATTTGGTGTATGTCTCGATCTTAAGTGAATTGCTAGATCATACGATCGAGAAACAACCGAAGCCACCACTCGAACAATTCTTGAGACGGTATGAAACAGCAACAACGGCTGAAATCGCCTTTATTTATGATGCTCCTGAATCCCAGATTGAACACGAATTAAAAAAACTGGTCTTGCAACAAAAATGTGCTTCTCTATCGTACTGTGATGGAAAAGTATGGCGTCATTTAAAAGATTCGGCACACGCATGATAAAAACAATAAAAAGGACAGTGAAGCATGCTTCACTGTCCCTTTTTAGTATTTACTCATAGAATAAGAAAAAGTCCTTCATGACGAGAAGGACTTTTCTTTTGACCACTGGATGGGGGAAAAAGAGAATCGACTGGGGAATGTGACCCTCTTCACAATATAAGTATATCGTGGACTTCGCCTCTTTTCCACTCTTTGTTCACTTTGTCACAAAGATGTCACTCTGCTAACAAAGCTTCAAATTCATCTAGGACACGTTCAAATTGACGCAATGCTGCTTCAACTGGCGCTTTTGTTGTCATATCGACACCCGCAGCTTTTAATACTTCGATTGGATAATCACTTGATCCCGCTTTTAAGAAATTGTTGATGTATCGCTCTACAGCAGGTTGTCCTTCTTCTAGAATCTGATCCGTCAAAGCAGCGGCAGCAGAAATGCCCGTTGCATACTGATAGACATAATAATTGTAATAGAAGTGTGGAATCCGAGCCCATTCTAGACCGATTTCTTCATCCAATACAATTTCTTCTCCGAAGTATTTTTGATTCAACGCATAATACGTTGACGTTAGGAATTCCGGTGTCAGCGATTGGCCAAGACGAGCCGCATCATGAATTGCATGTTCGAACTCGGCGAACATCGTTTGTCGGAACAATGTTCCACGGAATGTTTCGAGTTGATTGTTTAATAGATAGAGTTTTTCTTTACGATCCGTTACTTTCTTCAATAGATAGTCGTTCAACAATGCTTCATTCGTCGTTGAGGCAACTTCTGCGACGAAGATTGAATAATCACCATATGGATATGGTTGAGACTTCCGCGTGTAATAACTATGGACAGAATGTCCGAATTCATGTGCGAGTGTAAAGAGGTTGTTGATGTTGTCTTGCCAGTTCATCAAAATGAACGGCTGTGTATCATAAGCACCAGAAGAGTAGGCTCCACTCCGTTTACCACGCGTCTCTCGGACATCAACCCAACGTTCAGACAATCCTTCTTCGAGGATGTGCTTATACTCTGTTCCAAGCGGTGCAAGTCCTTCAACCATCAATTGTTTCGCTTCCTCGTAAGAGACTTTCATCTCCACCTCAGAAACGAGCGGTGTGTACATATCATACACGTGTAGTTCATCAAGTCCAAGTACTCGCTTACGTAAAGCGACGTAACGATGGAGTAATGGTAAATGCTCATGTACCGCTTCAACTAATCCATCATAGACGGACTCAGGAATCGCATTACCATGTAAAGCAGCTGCGCGTGCCGATGGGAACTTCCGGACATCCGCATAGAAGTTGTCTTTCTTAACTGACCCAGCAAGTGTCGAAGCGAGCGTATTCGTGTATTTTGCATATGTTCCATACATCGCTTTAAATGCAGCTTCACGGACCGAACGATCAGATGACTCGAGGAATGTGATGAAGCGACCATGTGTCAACTCTGTCTCTTCTCCGTCTTCCCCTTTGATTTTCGGGAATGTCAGATCTGCATTGTTCAACATACCGAACGTCGTACCGGATTGACCGAGTACTTCTCCTGCCTTTGCAAGAATCGCTTCTTCCGCTTCCGTCAGGACGTGTTCACGCTCTTGATTCAATTCATCAAATGCATGACGATACATCGCAAGATCTGGATTCTCATTAAGATACGTCTCAATCGTTGACTCAGGTACAGCTAACAATTCTGGTGTCATGAAAGCAAGTGTTGCTCCGATTTGCGACGCGAGCGTCCGAGCACGGTCATTCATAGCTTGGTAGAAACTGTCTGCTGTATTTTCGTCATAACGCATGTGCGCGTATGTATAAAGCTTATAAAGGCGTCTTGAGACTTCGTCGCGTAACTGTAACCCTTCATAGAGTGTTTCTGCACTCTGTCCAAGACGACCCTTATACTCGACGAGTAATGGAAGCATCGCTTTCACCGATTCGAATTCTTCTTCCCACGCTTCGTTCGTTGCGTAAATCGACTCTAGATTCCATGTTTCTGTAACGTCAACATCTTGACGTGTTAATACTTCTGCCATTTCCCTCACTCCTTTAATTCAGTTATACCTGTTTTCTTTTCGACAAACAATCGAAGTGCTCCTGCTAAAACAGCTTATTCGCCTCCTCGATCCGTTCCATCCATTCTCTGACGAGAGCATCAATCAAATCTCTTTCAATCGATAGATTCAATTGGTAAAGCAGTTGATTTATGGCATGTTCTAGATGGATTGAAGTATATCTCCCTTTTAGCTTTAAAAAGACTGCGATTTGAAATTCAAAGGGATGGACAGGGAGAAATAATAGACGTGTGATCGGAAGAAACACAAAAGAGGGAAGGTTTTGTAGATGGAGACCTGCTTGATACAGTGGGGTCTTGAGAATGCGTGGAGGTAATGAAGGATAAAAAGGACGTCTCCGATAGCGATGAACGATCCCTTGCCATCGAGCGATTGAAAATTTCCGAGGAAATGATGAAGGCTCTGTCAAGAGAAAATCAGATAACGAGAGCGATTGAACCGTGCAATAGACATGGTGTTTTGCAAAAGGAACTGGATGTCGAAATCTCCGGATTTGATTCTCGACGATCAGATCCAAATAATCATTTTGTAAAAATGCTTGTCGCATCCAACCCTGCAATCGCAACGTGACACCATGTGAAGGATGAAATCCGATCCACCGAACCGTTTGTTCTTGTTTCGCATCAAGTAAGGCTCGTCTAATCCATTCCTCTGCCGACATCGGAGAACGTTGAATCTCAATTCCAAGTTTCTGTTCTGGTATCCACAGGTCAAAACGTCTCTCTCCAGTCACCCATTCAATTTCGACTTGGATACCTGCATTTATTAAAGAATCGGCAATGCGCTTTTTCCAGGACATATGCACACTACTTTCTCCTGAACAAGCTGAGATATGTGCAAAATGTGGTCGTCGTCCTTGCCTGACGCGCAAGGGCTTCAGGCAATACGGACAACGTAAGGACATCGCTTTTAATTCATGGATGGGAAATCTGTGAATCATGATGCGTTTACCAGAAGCATCAATGGCTTCAAACATCTGAATCGTCCCCTTTTTCTAGAGTAACGGTGAGAATAAACGTGAAATCGATTCAATCAATCGACGGCGTAATGGACGCCGATGGAACATATCAGCATCAACTTGTGTCGAATGGCTAAAATCTTCATAAAAATCACGTGTTAGTTCATGGACAGAGTTCGTTCCATATAAGAAAGCATTCACTTCGAAATTCAAATGAAAACTACGTAAATCCATGTTCGCTGTCCCAATCGTTGCGATGGCGTCGTCCACAACGATGACTTTCGAGTGCATGAATCCTTTATTGTACTCGTAAATTTTCACACCAGCTCGTAGCAAGTCATCAAAATAAGAACGGCTCGCAAAAAATACGATTTTATGGTCTGGAAAGCTCGGTAGCAAAATACGGACATCAATCCCTGCCATAGCAGCTGTCTTCAGTGCTGTCATCAGGTCTTCATCCGGTATCAAATACGGAGAAGCAATATAGACTGATTCACGCGCTTCCGTGATGAGCCCGAAGTAAAGTGATTTCATTGCCTCATGTGGCTCATCAGGACCGCTCGCAATGATTTGAACACCCCCTGTTGCTTCTTCAACGTACTCAAGTGGCTCCATGTAAAACGGTGTAAACAGCCGTTCACCTGTCATGTAATACCAGTCTTGGAGAAAAATCAGTTGGAGTTCAGAGACAGCCTCTCCCCTTACGAGAAGATGGGTATCACGCCAAAAACCAAAATGTTGATCGCGACCGATATACTCATCCCCAATGTTGATTCCGCCTGTAAATGCAACCGTTCCATCGATGACGACAATTTTCCGATGATTCCGGTAGTTCGATTTACTCGAAATAAACGGTAAGACGACAGGGAAAAACGCGCGAACCTCAACGCCAGCCGCCTGCATCTTCTTGAAATAATGCTTATCCGTCGAAAAACATCCGACTGCATCATAAAGAAAACGGACCTCGATTCCTTGCTCGGCCTTTTCAATCAACGCTTCCTGTAACTGAAGCGCAAGTTGATCATCCCGTACGATATAGTACTCCAAATGAATATGATGCTGTGCTTGACGAATCTCTTCTAAAAGAATCGGAAACTTTTCCTGACCATTAGTCAAGATTCTTGTATGTGTATTATACGAAATCGGAAGACGACTGATTGAATCGATAAGTGTCACAACTTTTCCATAACGCCCTTCTTGGAACACTGATTGGTGTACCCCTGCCTTAAACTGGGTACGATATTTAATGTAAGACTCCTCATCAAGCATTGCCTTCAGTCGAAACATTCGTTTTCGGCGGTAGTTCTGACCAAATGTGAAATACACGAATACGCCAACGACAGGCAATGCCATCATGACGAGTGCCCAGACGAGCGTTCGTTCTGGGTTCCGATTTTCGAGTAGAATGATGACGAACACGCTCATGACGACCAAAATGATGACGATGGACAGCCAACCTACCATGTAGACACTCCAATAGTAGGATAAAAAGGCAATCAAGCCGATGGTCAAGATGAGGGTCATGAGAAGTTGTACACGTCGTAGCATGAATCCCCCTCCTTTTATGTAAGTAGTACAAATCGTATTTAAACTGATGACAGAAAGGAAGCGTTTAAATGGGTACGTATATCATTACTGGTGCAACAAGTGGAATTGGTGAGGCAACTGCGCTTCAACTCATCCGGGAGGGACATACTGTCCTTGCGATTGGTCGTAATGAAGATAAAGGATCCTCGCTTGAATCAAATGGAGAAGGACGTTTATATTTCTTCCCTGTCGACTTAACTGATTCCTCTGCAATCGATGCGTTCTTTGAAGAAACACAAGAAGATTTCCCAGAAATCGATGGTATTTTCAACAATGCAGGTACTTTCGGTAAACCCGTTGCACCTGAACGTGTCTCCGATCAACAAAAAGAAGTATTCCAAGTGAACTATCACGCACCCGAACGAATCATCCAGCTCGCGACGAAACGCTTTTCAAAAGGTGCTTCCATCGTCAATAATAGCGCCATCGTAGGTCATGTTAAGTTTCCAGCAATGCTACTGCCTTACGCTTCGTCTAAAAGTGCTTTACTGACGCTAACAAAGACATACGCCGCCCGCTTCCATGGTAAGTACCGATTTAATGCGATTTGCCCGGGACCAGTCGATACAGCGCTCAGTTATGCGTTATATGGCGGGAAAGATAAGTTTGATCTTGCGATGAAGCATCATCTTCGTGGCGAACCTGCACAACCTTCTGAAATCGCAGAAGTCGTTTGTTTCTTACTCTCGAATAAAGCGAGTTACATCAATGGGCAAGCCCTTATCGTAGACGGTGGTTATACCCTCACTTAATGTCAGAATAAAAGGAGGTATCACGATTCGTGATCCTCCTTTTACTCGCACTTTTAGTTCCTTTAATTCGGAAAGTATTTCCGAATAAAGGCAAAGACGTCTGAAGCAATGATTTGTTTTCCATATTCAGCGACAGGATGAATCGTTTGTTCGCTGAAATGAAGATATTCGGCAATTAAACTCATGACATTTTCTTGTGCTTCTACATTCACATCATCTTCGAAATGAACATGTAGTAGATAGAGTCCATCCTTTTGGTAAAGCGCTGTTTCAAGTTCTGCGAAGACAGGAGCATTCGCATATTGACTAAGCGCAATGATATGCTCGAAATCATGAGTTTCGAATAAGACATCCTGGCTTAATTCTGTATCTTTATCTTCTGTCTCAGACATCGCTGATCGTAAAAGTGAATCGAGTTCGTCTTCATCGACTTGCTCACCATCGACTGCATTTTTTGCGATCGTTACAGTGACTTCAAGACCTTTTTCAAAAGCTTGCACTTGAATCCATAGTGGACCTTCGAAGGAGATGGACTCTTTTTCATTCGCTTCGTCCATCATCTGCCAGAATAACTGTTCTCCCCGTTCCCGATTATACCAAATCTCATCTCGGGCAAAACCACGGCGTTCGATGTCAGTATAAGTGATGAAGAACTTGACCGTATTGTCATTGACGCGTTCGATTTTCAATCTGTCCACTCCTTTCTTCTCGTTCCTTATCTAGAATACGAACGAGGACATGACTTGGATTCACACTTTCGAATCCGAAGGATATATTTCTATTCCTTTGTTATCTTTATTTTAACCTTTTTTATCGGTAACAAAAAGCACACTGCTCACGAAGCAGCGTGCTTTTTAAAATTACTCGTTTACAAGACGCTGTGCTTCCAAAAGTTGGAATGTACGCACCTTGCGTGGTAAGAATCGACGGATTTCATCCTCGTTGTATCCTACTTGAAGACGTTTTTCGTCAATCAAAATCGGACGACGCAATAATCCAGGATATTCTTGAATTAAATCGTATAGGTGCTGCAACGATAAGTTTTCAACGGAAACATCGAGTTTCGAGAAGACTTTTGAACGCGTTGAGATAATCTCGTCCGTTCCATCTTCCGTCATTCGAAGAATCTGTTTGATTTCATCGAGCGATAATGGTTCTGAAAAAATATTACGTTCTACGAACGGGATTTCATGTTCTTCAAGCCACGCGCGTGCTTTCCGACAAGAAGTACAACTTGGTGAAGTATAGAGTGTTACCATTGAAAAACATCCTCCCCCTGATTTAACATCATTCAACACCTAAGTGAATACATAGATATCGATGATGGTTCTATTACTTGACAGTTTACATCTAATAAAGCAGAAAACCTAGCTTTTTTATAAAGATGAAAGAACTTTTCGTAAAAAAGCTTGTTAAAGCCACCACGTGGCTTTAACAAGCTGGCGTGTGATCAAATGGCTGAGAAATCGTTTCTTTTGTTTTAGGAAGTTTCATTTCTTTTAGTTTTTTCTCTAAAATATCCCGCAAAAGGCGCTTCTTCAGCTTTTTCTTTTTGTCACGTTCTTTCATATTCCGACACCCCAATCGGTCCGAAACAGAACTAACAACCTACGAAAGCAAAATAATCATCTTCTACATTAGTAATTATACCACGTATATCAAAAATCTATTCCTACTTTAAGCAATTAAATATGTGAGATTGTCGATTGAGTAATGAAAAATAGTTGCAATTTCTTTCAATTTTCTGTAGAGTGTATAGAAATATCAACGCTCAGGAAGGAGTTTTTCATTCATGTCATTAACACTCGTTACGATTCTCGATCATCCGATCGCTCAAAAATATTTATCCCGTTCTGGCTTGAATCATGCGATTTCAGTAGCTGAACGCGCACTGACGCTTGCTACGAAGCGAGGTTTAGATGCGGATACAGCTACGAAAGCTGCACTCCTCCATGACATCGGGCATTACGAATGGTATACCGATGGCACTTGGAACTATGATCTCTATCGTCAAAATGATATTCATGCCATTAAAGGGGCTGAACGCGCTCATAAACTTTTGATTCGCCTTGGTGAAGAACCAGCTCGTGCCAAAGAAATCGCACTTGCCGTTCTCTTGCATACGGATTCGTATCTTCCACCTGGTGCAATCAACCGGACACCACTTCAACAACTTGTGCACGATGCAGATACGCTGGAAGAACAACCAGGCGGACTACATCACTATGAAAAAATCGATTTTGATGAAGCCATGCGCCGTCTTGATGCGATTGATTCTGTCGTTCATCGCTTCGCGCATCTTCCACGAATTGCATCAGAAAATTAAAAGGCATTTCCACGATCAACGTGGAAATGCCTTTTGTTTTAAACAATTATACGAGTTGCGCTTGATATGCTTCCAGTTCTGCATCCGTCATCGAAACAAAATGACCTGGTTCGATTTCACGAAGTGGTGGAATGCTTGAATCTTCATCTGATTTACCAACAGGTCCACTCGTCGGACGATCATAAACGATCCGCTTACGCGTACGCTCGTGCTCTGGATCCGGAAGAGGAATCGCAGACAAGAGCGATTTCGTATAAGCATGGACCGGATTCTCATATAAGCGATCCGCACTACATAGTTCAACGAGGTGACCTTGGTACATAACACCGATCCGGTCTGAGATATACTTGACCATCGATAAGTCGTGGGCGATGAACAAGTAAGTCAAACTACGATCACGTTGCAGTTTTTTCATCAAGTTGACGACCTGCGCTTGAATCGATACGTCAAGTGCCGAGATTGGCTCATCCGCGATGATGAAGTCCGGTTCTACAGCAAGCGCACGCGCGATTCCAATCCGTTGACGCTGACCACCCGAGAACTCGTGTGGGTAACGGCTCGCATGTTCTTTCGTCAAACCAACTGTTTCGAGTAAATCGTACACACGGTTATTCCGCTCGTCTTTCGACTTTGCTAGACCATGAATATCAATTCCCTCAGCGATGATATCACCGACTGTCATCCGTGGGTTAAGTGACGCATAAGGGTCTTGGAAAATCATTTGCATCGCACGGTTGAACTTCAGTTTATCTTTACGCGACTTTTTACCATGAACGTTTTCACCTTTGAACATGACTTCGCCGTCTGTCGCCTCATACAATCCGATGATTGAGCGACCAGTCGTTGATTTACCACAACCCGATTCACCTACAAGACCAAGTACTTCGCCTTCATAGATATCGAATGATAAACCATCAACCGCTTTAACGACACGTCCGCGTCCAATGTTGAAGTGTTGCTTCAAGTTTTTTACTTCAAGTAATTTATTACGGTTTTCCATTATTTCAGACCGCCTTTCAGAAGCGATTTCGCGAATACGCTATCTGGGCGGTATTTCAACGCCAGATCCCGAATTGCAAGTGGTGGCTCAACATACGGTGCTTGTGGGTGGAGCAACCATGTCGCCGCTTCGTGAGTATCTGTAATTTTGAAGAAAGGAGGTTCTTTTTCAAAATCAATCTTCATTGCATATTTATTTCGTGGTGCAAACGCGTCACCGACTGGTGGATGAAGTAAGTTAGGTGGTGTTCCTGGAATCGCCGGTAAATCTTGTGAACGGTCATCCGATGGACGTGGCATTGAACCAAGGAGTCCCCAAGTATATGGATGACGTGGCTCGTAGAAAATCTCATCGACTGTACCCTTCTCAATTAATTTACCTGCATACATGACCGCTACACGATCGGCCATATTCGCTACGACGCCTAAATCGTGCGTGATGAAGATGATCGCTGTACCCGTTTTTTGTTGAATGTCTTTCAATAACTCAAGGATTTGCGCTTGAATCGTAACATCGAGTGCTGTCGTCGGCTCATCGGCAATCAAGACTTTCGGATTACAAGCAAGTGCGATTGCGATGACGATCCGTTGACGCATCCCACCAGACAATTGGTGTGGATATTGTTTCAGACGTGCTTCTGGGTTTGGAATCCCTACAAGCGTCAGTAATTCAAGCGTACGTTTTTTAGCAGCATCACCTGTCAATCCTTGGTGACGTTTTAAACCTTCGGCAATCTGTTTGTAGATCGTCATTGTCGGGTTAAGTGATGTCATTGGATCTTGGAAGATCATTGCGATATCACGACCGCGTACTTTTTGCATTTCTTTATCGGAAAGCTTAACCAAATCGCGACCTTCGAATAAGATCTCACCTTTTGTGATTTCACCTGGCGGATTTGGAATCAGACGCATGATGGCTTTTGAAGTAACCGATTTACCAGAACCGGACTCACCAACGATTGCGAGCGTTTCACCTTTTTTTAAATCGAACGATACTCCGCGGACAGCTTGAACCGTCCCGGCGTACGTATGGAAAGCGACATTCAGGTCGCGGACTGACAAGATTGTTTCCATTTTGGATGAGCTCCTCTCTAATCTAATATTTGTTAGCGACGTAGACGTGGATCGAACGCATCACGTAATCCATCTGCCAACATGTTGAAGCTGATCATGAGGAGTACGAGCACTGTCGATGGAACGACGAGCAAGAAAGGAAACGTCTTAAGTTCTTTGTACCCTTCATTGATCAGTGTACCAAGCGACGGTTGCGGTGGTGCAAGCCCAAGACCGATGAAGCTTAGGAAAGCTTCGAAGAAGATTGCCCCAGGAATCGTGAACATGAGCGAGATGATGATTGTACCCAAGGTATTTGGAATCAAATGTTTGAAGACTAAACGTGCGCTAGAAGCACCAAGTGTACGTGCTGCGAGAACGAATTCTTGGTTCTTTAGTTTCAGGATCTGACCACGAACGAGTCGACTCATCCCGATCCAACCAGTAATCGTCATCGCGAGGATGATCGTCGTGATTCCTGGTTCAAGAATCAAGATGAAGAGGATGATCAGGATTAAGTTCGGTACCCCTGTCAGGATTTCCGCGATCCGTTGCATGATATTATCGACGCGACCGCCGTAATAAGCTGAAATACCACCGTATGTGACACCGACGAGAACGTCAATAAGCGCTGCCATCAAACCGATGAAGAGTGAAATTTTCGTCCCTTCCCAGACACGTGACCAAAGATCACGACCAAGGTGGTCCGTACCAAACCAATAATTTTCTTTTACTTGTTTTTGTTTATAAAAATCGATTGGTGTCTCACCAAGTGTTGCCATACCATCAAAACCAGCCCACTCTAATCCTGTTACTTTAGGTGGAAGTTTAGCTTGAGTGATTGTTTGGGTATAAGCATCTTTACCAGAGATTGCAGGACCCGCTAATGACATGATGGCAATCACGATGATCAAGACAAGAGAAATGATCGCTGCTTTGTTTTTACGCAAGCGCATCCAAGCATCCTGCCAAAAGTTTAAGCTTTTACCGGCAATTCGTTCACCGGCTTGTTCATTGAACTCAACTTGTTGAAACAATGATGAATCGAACTGTTCCGCTTTTGCATTTGAATTTTGTTCAGCCATTATTTACTACCCCCCAAACGAATCCGTGGATCAACGACACCGTATAGCAAGTCGACGATTAAAATCATGAGAATGAAGATTGCCGAGAAGAACAGCGTCGTACCCATGATAACTGTATAGTCATTTTGTGTGATTGACGATACGAACAACTCACCAAGCCCAGGTACAGCAAAGATTTTTTCGATGACAAATGTACCTGTAATCAATGCAGCAGTCATAGGTCCAAGAATCGTAATAGCTGGAATCAATGCATTCCGAACCATGTGTTTCCAAGTGATCGATTGACCATCTAGGCCTTTTGCTTTAGCTAACGTGACGTAATCCTGACCTGTAACCTCAAGCATTTCCGTCCTTACGAATCGGGCAATCGAGGCGGTGACCCCAAGAGACAACGAAATCGTTGGTAGAATCGTATGCGCCGGACTTTCCCAGAACGCTACTGGCAAAGCGCCCCATTTCACGCCGACATAATACTGAAGGAGTGAGGCGAATACGAAAGATGGTACTGAAATCCCGAGAACCGAGATGAACATTGCTCCGTAGTCGACAACTGTGTTGTGACGAAGTGCAGCAACTACACCAAGTACGAGACCTAAGAGTACACCAAGTACGAGTGCTTGAACTCCAAGTTGAGCCGATGGTCCAATTCGTTCAGAAATTAAATCTGTAACTGGACGGCTGTCATATTTGAACGATACACCAAGGTCTCCTTGGAATAAGTTAACCATGTACGCTGCATAGCGTTGTGGTAGTGGATCATTCAAATTGTACTTATCCCGAAGGATATTCAACTGTTCAGGAGAAAGTTTCTCCTGGTTCTGGAATGGTGAACCTGGTAGCAGATCCATCAGGAAGAAAGTGAACGAAGCGATGAGTAAAAACGTCAATACGCCGTAAACCAGGCGTTGAGCTAAATAACGGCCCATAAGATGGCACCCCCTATAAAGATTTTCTGTTTTTTTCGAAACATCAATAAAATCAGTATGACCCACAATTGTCGGAACATTCAAGAATTTTGTTATAAAAATTTAAAATTCTTTTTAATTGTGCTTTGATTCGATGTTCGATCAGACGCTTTTTTTAATGTCGTCCAATAGTCAGAATTTTTCGTTTGATTCCATTATACTTTGCTAACAAAGTAATTAGAACCACTTTTTTACGAAAATTTCACATTTCCGCTAAAAATGAGTTTCCGTTCATTCAAAGTAGTATAAAACAGGAGCGCACCCGAACTGACTTAGGGACGCTCCCGTTCTCGATTACTTCACATCAACATATTTGTATTGGAAATCTGCTCCGAACAATTGACGGTTGAAATCTTTGACCGTCGGACGGCTCAAGTATGCAGAACCCGCTTGATAGATTGGTGCGATGGCTTGATCTTTTTCAATCAATTGCGCCTCAGCTTGTTTGAACAAATCTAAACGCTTCGTCAAGTCTGACTCATCGTTTGCCGCGTTTAATAATTTATCATACGCAGCTGATTTGTACTTCACGTCGTTTTGGCTGTTCGTTGATTCGAAGATGGACAGGTTAGACATTGGATCTTGATAATCTGGACCCCAAAGTGAGTAAGAGATTTGATAATCTCCTTTTGTTTCAAGATCGAGTTTGTTCTTGAACGGCTGTTGTTTGATCGAAACCGTGACGTTCGGAAGATTCTTCTCGATTTGACCTTTCATGTACTCACCGATTTTCTTCGCATCTTCACTATCGAACGAAAGCAATTCAATCGTCGTTTTCTTATCGCCATTTGCTTTTTTCCAAAGATCTGCTGCTTCTTTCGCGTCACGGTCGAACCAGTTGATGTCGCTCGTGTAGTCTTTGCCTGATGCATCTTTGACGAAGTCTTTTGGAATGAAGCTTGTTGTTGGAATCGAACCGTTCGCAAGAAGCGTATCCGTGATCCCTTTTGGATCGATCGCACGAGCGATTGCTTTACGCGCATCGACATTTTTCATCGTTTTATCTTCGTTGTTGAATTTCAAGTAAGCGATCGAAGAGCGAAGCGCTGTCTTGAATTCAGGTTTCGATTTGTAAGCTTCAACTTGCTCTGAAGTTAGACCTGCGTAATCGATTTCGTTTGAATCATACAAGTTTGCGACTGTTGACGTATCTTTAACGACACTGATCGTGACTTCGTCGAGTTTGACAGCATCTTTATCCCAGTAGTTGTCGTTTTTCTTCAGAACACGTTTTGAATCCGTTTTCCAAGATTCCCAAACGAAAGGACCGTTGTAAAGCAATTTATCTGGTTTAAGCGAGAAGTCTTTTTCATTCTTCTTGTAGAAGTCTTCACTGATTGGTGTATACGTACCGAACGATGTCAGTGAGAGGAAATACGGAGCTGGACGCTCGAGTTTTACTTCTAACGTTTTATCATCGATTGCTTTAACACCGAGTTCATCAACAGGCTTTTTACCTTGTGTAACATCAGCGCCGTTTTTTAACGTGTCAAAGATGTATGAGTAACTAGAACCTGTTTTTGGATCAGCAGCACGTTTCCAAGCGAATTCAAAATCTTGTGCTTTGACAGGTGAACCGTCTGACCATTTCGAATCACGAAGTGTGAACGTATACGTCAAATTGTCGCTTGAAATATCCGTTTTTTCTGCAAGTGCTGGAATCGCTTTTCCGTCCTTGTCTAAACGATAAAGACCTTCCATCGTGTTTCCGATCATGTTGAAAGCGACGGAATCCGTAGCTTTCGCAGGGTCCACTGTCGTGATGTCCGAAGTGTCCGTCAAACGTAGATTTTTCTTGCCGTCTGTTGAACCTGAATCTTTGTCTCCGCCACCTGTCGAACATCCAGCAAGCACTGCGCTTCCTGCAAGCATGACTGATAAAGCGAGACCGACTGTTTTTTTGTTCATCGGTAAGTCATCTCCTTTTCAATTTCCAAGTTGCCATAATGCCTATGACATCAATAACGTCCCGTCGAAACTGCAATGTATTCCCCAAAATGCATTGACCTAGTTTCAAAAACTTAAACGAAGTGATAAATTGATTTTATGTGAGAATAGCATTAACGTCAAGTGAATAGTCACACTATTTGCTATTTTGCATCATTCGTTTGTTACCGATTCGTAACAGCATTAAAAGTTTCGTATACTAAGAATATCTATGTACGTAAAGGGGGATTTTCATGCGATCGACGTATTTCCGACCGGTCATCATTGCGGTCATTCTTGTTCTACTTTATACGATTTGGGCAACTATGACGGATTCGACACACGGTATCCTGTATCATCTGTCTGGTGGTTTATTCATAGCAGGATTCTTGTTAATTGCAGTAGGATTCTTCTCGAACATGTCTGCTAACGGCTTCTTCCGCGGCATGACAGCTGGATTCAAAAAGCAGCGGGAAGCAAAGTTGCGAGAGATTGACGGAGATTATTACGAAGACGAGGACGAAGAGGAAGAAGTGCTTCGTAAAAAGCAACGCCGTGCTTCAGCACGGACGAAACCCTATGTCTCAAGCGGTATCATCTTCATCGTCGTCTCACTGATCATCTCCTATTTTTAAACGAAATCAACGTGACGCTCTACCTAAGGTATGGTAAACTCAAGCTAATCAAACAAGAAAACACGACGACAAAGAGTAGTAACTTAGATCCACTCCTCTCAGAGAGTCCATGGTGCTGAAAATGGACAGGTGATGCCTAAGTGAATGGACTTTCGAGTGGCTGATTCGAAAACAAGTAGAGTCAGATGGGTTTGCCCATTACAGCAAATTGAGCGGCTATGTAAATAGCAACTTGGGTGGCAACGCGATGACTCGTCCCTTGATTTTCAAGGGGCGTTTTTTATTTTGATCTTATTATTTGGAGGGATTTCATTATGAAAACGATTTTCTCAGGTATCAAACCAACCGGAACGGTCACACTCGGAAATTACTTAGGTGCCATGAAACACTTCGTGAACTTACAGGACGGTCATGATGCATATTACTGCGTCGTCGATCTGCACTCCATCACGGTCGATATCGATCGTGTCGAACTGATGAACAATACACGCGCCCTTGCTGCTCTTTATATCGCAAGTGGTCTGAACCCAGAAAAATCAACGATTTTCGTTCAATCAGAAGTCAAAGCGCACGCGCAACTCGGCTGGATGTTGACATGTCTTTCCGGTATGGGTGAACTAGAACGTATGACGCAATATAAAGATAAATCACAAGGAAAAGAGCGGATTGGTGCAGGGTTGTTCGTCTACCCGACGCTCATGGCAGCTGATATCCTTCTCTACGACGCGGAACTCGTTCCGGTCGGTGACGATCAAAAACAACACATTGAGTTAACGCGCGATTTAGCCCAACGATTTAATAGCCGCTATTATGAGACGTTCACATTACCAGAACCGATCATTGCTGAATCAGGTGCCCGGATCATGAGTTTGACGACGCCAGATAAAAAGATGTCAAAATCTGATCAAAATCCGAAAGGCTTCATCTCGATGCTTGACGCACCAGATGTCATTCGTAAAAAAGTGAAATCAGCTGTCACGGACTCAGAAGGCATCGTCAAATTCGATCGTGAAAACAAACCAGGTGTGTCGAATTTACTTGAGATCTATTCCCTACTCGCTGGTATCTCGATTCCAGCTCTTGAAGCAAAATACGAGGGCTCGAATTATGGAACATTCAAAACAGATGTCGCAGAAGCGATCATTGCGGAACTCGAACCGATTCAACAGCGCTATTATGAATTGATTGACTCTGAAGAACTCGATCAAATTCTCGACGCTGGACGTGATCGCGCAGAAGCAGTCGCTGCCAAAAAACTCGCGAAAATCGAAAAGGCAATGGGCTTACAGCGGAAGCGTGCCAAAGTAAAAAAATAAGATTTTCTCCAAAAGAGATCGGAATGCTCCGGTCTTTTTTGATATTTCCAAACAAAAAACTACTTCCGAATCAAATCGGAAGTAGTTTTTATTTTGCTTATTTTCCTTCGATTGAAGCCCATTTGTAAGAGAAGTCTGCGCCGAAGTTATGCTCGACGACTCCTTTGACGTATGGTTTAACGAGGAATGCACGTCCACGCTGATAAACAGGTGAGATCGCTGCTGAATCAAGAAGGATTTTCTCAGCTTCTTGTAGTTCAGACCAACGTTTTGTTGCATCTGTTTGAGTTTGTGCATCTTTGATGAGTTTATCGTACTCTTTGTCCGACCATTTACCACGGTTGTATGGTCCGCCCGTGACGAAGAGATCGAGGAACGTCATTGGATCTTGGTAGTCAGGACCCCAGCCAGCGAATGAGAACTCGAAATCACCTTTGTTTTCAAGATCAAGTTTGTTTTTGAATGGTTGTTGTTTGATCGTAACCTTCATACCTGGAAGGTTTTTCTCAAGTTCCCCTTTCAAGAACTCACCGATTTTCTTAGCATCGTCGCTATCGTAGTTCAAGAGCTCAAGATCAACCGATTTTTGACCGATTTCTTTGAGACCCTCTTCCCAGAGTTTTTTCGCTTCATCGGCATTGTATTCGTTGAATGCCGGATACTTGTCGCGGAAATCTTTTCCGTCAGCATCTTTTGCGAAATCTTTTGGTACGAGGTAGTTTGCTGGAAGTGATCCGTTTGCAAGGATGACATCCGTGATTCCTTTTTTGTTGTAACCCATATCGATGGCGCGACGGATTTTTTCATTATCAAGCGCTTTTACCTTTGTGTTGAGGTTAAGGTAGAAGATCGTTGATTCACCTTTTGTTTTAAATTCTTTATTGTCTTTGTACTGAGCAACGAACTCAGAAGTTAGACCTGTACGGTCGATGTCACCTTTTTCGTAAAGGTTAACACCTGTCGCTGTCTCTTTAACGACCTTAACGTTGATCGTTTTAAGTTTGACGGCATCTTTATCCCAGTAGTTATCGTTTTTAACCATTTTCCAGCCTTGTTCACGTGTCCATTCTGTTAACTTGAATGGTCCGTTGTAGAGCGCCTTGTCTGCAGTCGAACCGAAGTCTTTCCCGATTTTCTTCGAGAGTTCTTCTGATTTCGGCATGAATGGTCCGAATCCAGTGAGTCCGAGGAAGTAATCTGCAGGTGCTTTTAACTTAACTTCGAGCGTTTTGTCATCGACTGCTTTAACACCGACAGCATCACGATCGCCTTTTTTCGTATTGTACTCTTCTGCACCTTCGATATTGTAGAAGACGTATGCATACTGTGAAGCGTTTTCAGGATTTAGAACTTCTTTCCATGCATATTCGAAATCTTTTGCCGTAAGTGGTGTACCATCAGACCATTTTGCATCACGTAATTTGAACGTGTATGTTAATTTGTCATCTGAAACCGTGTGGCTTTCAGCGATACCTGGAGTCGGCTGCTGCTTGTCATCAAGACGGTAAAGACCCTCCATCGTGTTGTTCAATACGTTAAATGAAACTGAGTCTGTTGAAGTCGTCGGGTTGAGTGTCGGAATATCCGAACCTTCGATCAAATTAAGTGTTTGATCATTGGATTTTTTGCTTGAACCTGTGTCGCCCGATTTGTCGCCTGAATCCGTTGTCGAACAAGCTGCGAGGAACGCACTTGATACGAGTGCTACCGATGTAGCTAAAGCAAAGCTTTTCTTCTTCATGTTACGATGACCCCCCTAGGTTTCTAAAAAAATGATACTGTCAGGTTTTTGACCGAAAAAAAAAGAATTACTATATTCGAATCAAACCCTTCGTTACAAATAGTTTACAATGTTCTGATAATTTTGCAAACCTTTTATCCGATTTTTCTAAATATTTTTTCAAAAAAAGACTGGGACCTTAAGAAATAATTGTCCCAGTTAAGTGATTATTTTAAAATTTTCATCGAGCGGAGTAGGTATTCCGGTCCATAAATCGGTACTTCAATTCCTTGAATCGTATCAGAAACATATAATTTCTCAGTCGTCTGATACAAAGGAACGACGACAGCATCCTGATGGATTAACCGTTTTTCGGCTTGATGATAGAGTGCTTGTTTTCGTTTTATCTCTTTTTCTTTTCGTGCTTTTTCAACTGTCTGGTCGTATACCTTGGATTGATAATTCACCGAATTTAAAGGATTGTCTGAGACGAATTGATTTAAATAGGCTAGCGGTCCTGGATAATCTGGCATCCATCCAGTCAAAGTCATCGCATATCGTGATGATTGTTCTTTGTCGATTTTCTCTTCAATCGCGACTGGCTTAAGAATGATATCAATCTCAGGTATTTGTTTCTCAAGATAGGTTTCGAGTTGTTCCCCAATCCGTTTTGCTTGTGGATCATCAAAATTAAGCATCTCAATTTGTTGTTTACTGTGTTCTTGTGATTTTTCAGGTTTCTCTTGAACGGATTCTGACATCAATACGTTCGTATCAGTGACGACGAATCGATTCGTCGGAATACCTGCATACCCTAAAGGAAGTTGAACCGATTCTTTTTCCATCAAGGCGTGAGCAATCCGCTTTCTGAGTGTCGTATCGCGGAACGTGTCATTTTTTTGATTAAAGGCGATATAAAAGACACCACTCCGCTTTTTTTGATAGGTCGGTCGTGAAACCTGATCACCTTGTGTTTCGACACTTTCTTGTAATGGAAGGATAGCCGCCTTGCTTTTCTCATACGAACTCCATTGCGTCTGATGATCGGGAATGATACGGCTTTCTATTTTCGCTACTGTAACAACGTTTTGCTGATGATACTGATCATTTTTCTTAAGCGTATATCCGCTTTTCGACATTTTTTCTAGTGTAAATGCACCATTTCCAACAAGTTCTTCCCACTTCTTTGATTCCGGTTGTGGATAGAAGACGGACATCGCAAGTAATTCCTTTAGATTCGAAACCGGCTGATTCAACGTGATAATAAGTTGATTGCGTCCTTTCGCCTTTACACCTAAACGCTCTGGCTTCATTTTTCCGTCATTGACGGCACGTCCATTTTCAAACACTTCAAATAAAAAACCATAAGGAGAATTCGTTTGATTAGCTGCGACACGTCGGAAACTATCGACAAAGTCTTGTGCCGTGATCGGCTGACCCTGCGCATTTTTCGTTTGTTTGAGTTGAATCGTATACGTCAGACGATCCTTTGAGACTGACATATCCTGTGCTAATCCTCGACGGACGGATGTCCCAGAAGTAAAGACATATAATCCTTCATACAGTTGTGCTAACAGTGTCTGAGAACGACTATCTGTCGCTAACGCAATATCGGATGTCTTCGGGAGTGATGATTCAATTAATTCAACCTTCTCTGCTTGGGTCTCCTGATCTGTTTTCGTTTTTTGAGATGATGATAGACGATATATGAGCGTACCACTGAGACCAATCAATAAAAATAAGATCAATATCAGGATTGATGTTTTTCTTGTGATGTTAGTCATAAACGACTCCTTTCTGCGTCAAACACGCATTTCTCTATTGAATCAGAAAATCAGCAAAAAAGCGACCCCCTCGTTTTTCCAAGGGAATCGCTTAAGCTTAAGCTTCGTAACGTTTGAATACGAGTGATGCGTTGTGTCCACCGAACCCGAGCGAGTTGCTCAGGGCGTAATTCAATTCGACGCTCCGTGCACCTTCCGTCACGTAATCAAGATCGCAGCCTTCACTCGGCTGTTTGAGATGAATTGTCGGGTGAACGGTTTGTTCTTGTAACGATTTGATCGTCGCAATCGCCTCGACGCCACCAGCGCCACCAAGCAAGTGACCAATCATCGATTTCGTCGAGTTGACGACGAGTTGTTTTGCCTGTTCACCGAAAACACTGTGGATCGCTTTTGTTTCAAGAATGTCGTTCATTGGTGTGCTCGTTCCGTGTGCATTGATGTATCCGACTGCTTCTGGTGCGATACCTGCATCTTGGATTGCCATTGCCATCGCACGCGCTCCACCGTCTCCATCTGGATCTGGAGCTGTGATGTGGTAGGCGTCAGCTGTTAATCCATACCCACTGACTTCAGCATAGATTTTTGCGCCACGTGCTACCGCATGCTCGTACTCTTCAAGAATCAAGATGCCTGCCCCTTCTCCCATGACGAATCCATCACGTCCTTCGTCAAACGGACGGCTTGCTGTCTCAGGATCGTGATTCGTTGACATCGCTTTGTTGGAACAAAAACCAGCAAACGCTAAGTTCGTGATTGGTGCTTCCGCTCCACCAGCGATCATGACATCTGCATCGCCCCGTTCGATGACACGAAGTGCTTCCCCGATCGCATTCGTTCCTGAAGCACATGCTGTGACAGAACAGTTATTCGGCCCCTTGGCTCCGGTATAGATCGATACCTGACCGCTTGCCATGTTCGGAATCATCATCGGAATGAAGAACGGGCTGACACGACGGTGTCCGCGCTCGAAGTAAATTTTTGCTTGTTTCTCGATTGTCTCCACGCCACCAATCCCTGATCCAATCCAGACACCTGCACGTTCAGCAATCGACTTGATATCAATTCCAGCATCTTTTACAGCTTCCATGCTTGCGACAAGTGAGTAATGAACGAAGCGGTCCATCTTGCGTGCTTCTTTCGCCTCGATGAATTCTGTCACGTCGAAGTTCTGCAATTCGCCAGTGACCTTTGTTGGATATTCATCGATATCGAGACGCTCCATCGGTCGAATCCCGTTCGTTCCTTCTTTTAATGCTTCCCAGAATGTATTAGCATCGTTCCCGATTGGTGTCAGTGCTCCGATTCCTGTGACTACAACGCGTTTTCTCATCATCTTATGTGTTCTCTCCTTTAGTCCAAGTAATGTATGCTGCTCCCCAAGTCAATCCGGCACCGAATCCAGCAAGTACGAGCTTTGTACCAGGTGTCAAGCGTCCTTGTTGACGTGCTTCTTCGAGCGCGAGTGGGATTGAAGCAGCCGATGTATTCGCATGCTCATCGATGGTGACGATGACTTTCTCTTGCGGTATATGCAGTCGTTCGCACGCTGCATCGATAATTCGTAGGTTTGCCTGATGCGGAATCAAGATATCGATGTCTTCGAGTGTGCTATCCGCTTTTTGAATGACTTTTTCAACGATTTCCGGTAATTTGCGAACAGCGAACTTAAAGACTTCACGACCATTCATCTCGATTGGTCCATCGATGTCCTTAAATAACAAATGTGCTCCGCGTCCATCTGTTCCAAGCTCAAAGGCATTAAGACCCTCTTGCTCAGTTGATCCGATGACGACTGCCCCTGCACCGTCTCCAAATAAGATGGCAGTTGACCGGTCTGACCAGTCGACGATACTCGACATTTTTTCAGCACCGATGACGAGCGCATGTTTTCCTTCGACTGTTGCTAACATGCTAGCAGCTGTTTGTAATGCAAAGATGAAACCACTACATGCCGCACTAATATCGAATGCAGTCGCTCCGCGTGCTCCAAGACGCTCTTGAACGATACAGGCAGTAGACGGAAATGCTCGTCCTGTTGCCGTTCCGACGACGATCAACCCGATGTCCTCTACTGTCAATCCAGCATCATCAAGCGCTTTCTGAGCAGCTTCTGTCGCTAAGTCAGTGACATCCACATCATCGGCTGCAATCCGTCGTGCCCCGATTCCTGTCCGTGTCCGAATCCATTCATCGCTCGTATCGAGCGTCGTTGCTAATTCATCGTTCGTCACGCGGCGTGACGGCAAAGACGTTCCTAATCCTACAATCCCGATCTTCATAAGGCATCCCCTTTTGTTATTAGTATCTGGTACTAATATAAAGCGTTAATATGCTTTTGTCAAAGAAAAAAGGAAGAGCATGGTCTCCCGTGCCCTTCCCCATACCTCATTCTGCTAACGTCCGTACGACTTCCATGACCATTTTAGCGGAATTGATTGACGCAATCTCGAGGAACTCATCAAACGAGAGTGACGCTTCTTCATTGGCGCTATCTGAAATCGAACGCGTTACGACGAACGGAACACCGAACTGATGACAGACCTGTGCGATTGGTGCTGCTTCCATCTCGACGGCTGCGACTTCTGGGAAGTGCGCCTTGATTTGAGCAGAGCGCTCTGAATCGTGGATGAATGAATCGCCTGTCGCAATCAATCCATGAACGACGCGAATCGCATCCATCCGCTCGATGACGGCTTCTGCTGTTGCAACAAGCTTCGGATCTGCTTGATAGGCAGCTGGCATTCCAGGTACTTGACCATATTCGTATCCAAATGCCGTCACGTCGACGTCGTGGTGACGTACTTCTGTTGAGACGACGACATCCCCGACCGTTAAGCCTTCCTTGAATCCACCTGCTGAGCCCGTATTGATGACAGCACTTGGTTTGTAGTGGTCTAGCAATAATGTCGTCCCGATCGCAGCGTTCACTTTCCCGATTCCTGACTTCAAGATGACGACAGGAACGCTATTTAAAAGCCCTTCATAAAAATGATAGTTTGCGATGACTGTATCTTTACGTTCTGATAACTCATTACGCAATAAGTTGACTTCCTCTTCCATTGCGCCGATGATTGCGATTGGCATAATTCATTCCTCCATCAAACAGAAAGCCGGATTGCTCCGGCTCCTGTGTTCTTTATTTGATCGATGTAATTTTTACTGCGTATTCGCCGCCTGGTGCTGGTACAGAGACTTGATCTCCGACTTGGTGCCCCATTAAACTTTTCGCGATTGGTGATTCGTTCGAGATTTTACCCGTGAACGGATCTGCTTCGGCACTACCGACGATCGTATACGTATCTTCTTCGTTATCTTCGACACTTAAGAAAGTGACCGTCGTTCCGATACCGACGACCGAGATATCCTTCTCTTCTTCTGAGATGATGGCAACATTACGAAGCATCTCTTCAAGTTGAGCGATCCGGCCTTCGACCATCGCTTGCTCTTCTTTTGCTGAATCGTACTCAGCGTTCTCTGAAAGGTCACCGAACGAACGGGCGATCTTGATGTTCTCGACGACTTCTTTCCGGCGGACTGACTTCAATTCATTCAATTCATTTTCAATGTTCGCTTTACCTTCAAGCGTCATGTAGTATTGCTTTTCTGCCATTTTTGTCACGCTCCTTTTTATTCCACTAGTATAGTATATTCACATCTTTTTTGGAATCAATATCCTCTTTGATCGAGTGCTGAACGATAATCAAGAATCGCTCGAATCTTCGTCACGAGTAAATCGATCGCGACATGATTCTCGCCGCCTTCCGGTACGATGATGTCCGCATACCGTTTTGTTGGTTCACAGAACTGCAGATGCATCGGACGAACGACGTTCGTGTACTGCTCAACGACTGAGTCGATCGAACGTCCACGTTCGTTGATATCACGTTGCATCCGACGCAAAATGCGAACGTCCGCATCCGTATCGACGAACACCTTGATATCCATTAGTTCCCGTAACCGCTCGTCTTCAAGCGCTAAAATTCCTTCTACGATGATGACATCGCGTGGTTCGAGACGAATCGTTTCTTGTGCCCGCGTGTGGGCGACATAGTCATATACCGGTTTTTCAACGGCAATGTTTTCACGGAGCGACTGAATGTGCTCGATCAACAGACCATTATCAAAAGCGAACGGGTGATCATAGTTTGTCTGATACCGCTCCTCCATTGATAAATCGCTTTGATCTTTATAATACGCGTCCTGCTCAATCATGACGATTGATTCACTTGGAAACGCATCGACGAGTGAACGTGCCACCGTCGTCTTCCCTGAACCCGTTCCGCCCGCTACGCCAATTACTACCGGTTTTTGCATGTCATTCGTTCCTCCATCATTTCGACTTTTTCCGACTGACGGATACACCGTCACCGAGCGGAAAAATCGTCGTATCGTATTGTTCTTGTTCCATCATCCAGACCGTGAATTCCTTGACGAGACGCACGAGTCGACGTCTTCTTCGATCGAATGTCTTCGGATCAGACTCGAGAACATCTCCGTGTAAGAAGAGATTATCCGTATAGAGTACGCCGCCCTCAGGAATGAGTCGCCCATATCCTGCAAAGAATTTTTTATACTGTCCTTTAGCTGCATCAATGAAGACCGCATCGAACTGGTCTTCAAGCGTTTCGGCTAATTCTACTGCATCACCAAAAATGATGTCAATCCGGTCCGCCACATCTGACCGGGCGATGAAGGTTTTTGCTTCTTCATACCGCTTTGCATTCCGTTCAATCGTCGTAATGCGCGCATCCGGTAGCGCACGGGCCATCCGAATCGCACTATATCCGATTGCGGTTCCGACTTCTAAAATGCGCTTCGGTTGTTGTAATCGCAGGAGCGATAACAAGACTTCGGAACCTGTCAGTTCGATGATTGGTATATGATGTTCTTCCGCATAACGCTCCATTTCTTCTAACAGAGCATCTCGAGGATGAATCATTGATTCGACATAGGTCGTGAAATCATTCACGCCATTCACTCCCTCTTCCGCATAAACAGGTTGACTTGAAGCGAACTTCCTGCTTCAACCCAACCCGTTGCTCATTGCTCTTTACTCGCTTCGTATTCCACCCATTCCGGCTTATACTTAACGACGTTTCGTTGATGTTCTTCATATGTCTCTTCGTATAGAATCTGTCCTCGTGGATGTTTATCACTTGGTGGACGGGCGAAGAAATAGACATATTTCGTTTTATTCGGATTTAACACGGCAAGTACCGAATCCTTACTGACCGTTGAAATCGGACCGATCGGAATCCCTTCGTACTTGTACGTATTGTACTTCGAATTGTTCTCGAGATCCTTCAGCGTCGTTAAAGCCGTATTTTCACCTGTGCCATACCAAACCGTTGGATCCGACTGTAACTTCATACCGTCATCCAATCGATTTTTAAAGACACCAGCGATTTCACGACGATCATCTGCTGTCGCCGCTTCACGCTCGACCATGGAACCGAGACTGAGTACTTCATGGAAGGTCATGCCAGACTTTTGAATGGCATCCTCATTCTCATCGTAGACTTTTTCTGTTTCATCGAGCATCGTCTCGACGATTTGATCAATGCTTTTTCCTTTATCAAACTCATACGTTGCTGGGAAGAGGTACCCTTCAAGTGCATACAGGACACCATCTTTTTTCACTTCATCCGTCAACATCGGATATTTTTCAATCATGCTGTCGATGAATGTCGCATCCGTCAATTCTTTACGGACCGTCTCTTCCTTGAAGTTCGTTGCTTTCGCGATCAAAGCGATTTGACGATCCATCGTGATGCCTTCAGGTAACGTGATTTTCACATCCGCTGCCTTCATGACCGTTCCCGTCTTTAATTCATTGATGATTTCATCCGGGGACATGGCTTGTGACAGTGTATACGTACCCGCCTGGAATGACGATTCATTCTTATAACGGACGTAATAACGGAAAATCGTCTCGTTCGCAATCAAGTCTTTTTCCTTTAGTAAGGAAGCAATCGTACTCGTCCCTGCTCCTAAAGGAACTTCGACTTTGACGGATTTCGTCGCTGCTTCATCGACTGGTTCAAGCGCATTTTTCAAAAAGACATAGACGACCGCACTGGCAACTAGAAAAATCGTCAACAATACAGAAAGGATGATTAGCGTAATCCGCCGTGATGTCCGGCGTCGCCTTTTTTCGATTTCGGCATTTTGCTTCCATTCGTTCTCCATCGGTTCCTCCTTCTTCTCTTAAAACAAGGTGACATCGTAAGAGAAAGTCTCTTACGACGTCACCTGTCATGAGTCGGGTTAGTCTAACTGATCTTCGAGCGTGTTAAAGACTTCTTCGATTTCATCCCAAGTCGCTGTATCATCTTCATCGATCGGTACGAGGTTGAAGTCGTTGTCTCCATCACCGTATTCGTCAAGTTCGTAAACGAAGATATCGACTTCTTCTGCTTCGTCATAGTCTGCTCCGATTGGCTCAAGGAAGATGTATGTCTTACTCGAACGTGGGCTTTCGTAACGCAGACGTTCTACGAATTCGAAATCATTTCCTTCGCCGTCCGGAATTACGTAACGTGTTGGTTCATTCTGTTGCATCAGTGATCCGCTCCTTTAACGCAAGCTCGAGTTCATCCCAAGTTTGCTCATCATTTTCATCGATCAGGCTCAATTCGAAATCATCTTCGCCTTCTCCATATTCATCGATCTCACAGATGATCAGATCATCTGCTCCTTCCTCAGGGTTACCGATCATTTCAAGAAACAGATAGGTTTTTCCTGTACGTTCACTCGAGTAACGGTACCATTCTTCGAAAAGATGTTCGCCGCCCTCTTCATCTGGAAAGAGATACTGACGTTTTTCTTCAGCCATCGGTTTCTCCCCCTTCATCGGTTCGTCCGATCCAAGTACGATTGCAGGATCATGACGGCAGCCATCTTATCGATGACTTGTTTACGCTTTTTACGGCTGACATCGGCATCGATCAGCATCCGTTCTGCTTGCATCGTCGTCAACCGTTCATCCATGAAGACGACTTCAAGCCCGGTATGCTGTTCGATTTCCTTCGCAAAAGCTTCACTTGCTTCTGCGCGGGGACCGATGGAACCGTTCATGTTTTTCGGAAGACCAATGACTAGGATTTCGACATTGTATGTCTTCATGATGACATCGAGCCGTTTGAAGGCTTCTGGGTAATCCGGTTCCGTCCACTTGACCGTCTCGACGCCTTGCGCCGTCCAGCCCATCAAGTCACTGACCGCTACCCCGATCGTCTTCGAACCGACATCTAGTCCCATTGCACGTTTCATTTTGAATTTCCACTCTCCGCCAAATAAGATTTCACGAGTTCTTCGAGCAATTCGTCGCGTTCAATCTTACGAATTAAGTTACGTGCGTCATTATGACGAGGAATGTAAGCAGGATCTCCTGAAAGGAGATAGCCGACGATTTGGTTGATCGGATGATATCCTTTTTCTTCTAAAGCATGATAGACAGTCAACAACACATCACGTGTCGCTGCTTTGTTATCGTCTTCCGGAAAGTTGAATTTCATCGTTTGATCCATCTGACTCACGTTCATCACCTCTTTCATATACACTACGTTTCTATTATGCCAGTGATTGCACGTATTGTGAAGCGTACGCGAGTGCTTCTTCTAATTTCGACGCATCTTTTCCACCAGCTTGAGCCATGTCAGGGCGACCGCCACCGCCACCACCGCAGCGTGTTGCGACTTCCTTGATCAATTTACCAGCATGATAGCCTTGGTCGATTAAATCTTTTGAGACGCTTGCGACGAGATTGACTTTCTCACCTTGCGCACTTCCGAGAACGATGATTGCTGATCCGAGCGAGCTCTTCAACTCGTCCATCATACCGCGAAGAGCATCCATATCTGAGACGTCGACGCGTTTCGCAAGCACACGCACACCGTTGATTTCCTCAACATCGTCCTTCAATGAAGCAGCTTCGATGTTCGCAAGTTTTGCTTGCAACGATTCATTCGCCCGTTCCGTCTCACGGAGCTGTTGTTGCAGTGCTTCGATGCGAACAGGAACTTCTGTCGTCTTCGTCTTCAAGACAGCTGCTGCTTGTTCGAGTGTTTCCAAGTGCTGATTCATGACACGATACGCGCCTGCACCCGTTACCGCCTCGATTCGGCGTGTACCTGCACCGATCCCGGACTCTGAAACGATCTTGAACAAGCCGATTTCTGCTGTGTTCCCGACGTGGATACCGCCACACAACTCGATCGAGTACGTGCCTGCTGAGACGACACGGACCGTTTCACCGTATTTCTCACCGAACAATGCCATCGCGCCTTTTGCTTTTGCATCAGCGATGTTCATCTCTTCGATATCAACCGGTAGTGATGCCCAGATTGCTTGGTTGACGTCTTGTTCAATCTTCGTCAACTCTTCTTGTGTCACTGCACCGAAGTGTGAGAAGTCGAAACGAAGACGATCTGGAGAAACGAGTGATCCTGCTTGGTTGACGTGTGTTCCGAGCGTATCTTTCAATGCTTTATGAAGCAAGTGTGTTGCCGTATGGTTTTTCGTGACGGCTTTACGCTCTGCTGCTTCGACTGTTGCAACGACGTCTGCAGCTTCCGTTGCGATCCCTGTACGAACGATGACCGTATGCAAGTTTTGACCGTTTGGTGCTTTTTGAACATCTTTGACATCAAGAACGAAGTCTTTGCCTTCGATTGTTCCTGTATCCGCGACTTCACCACCACTTTCAGCGTAGAACGGTGTGATGTCAAGAATGACTTGTGCTTCTTCACCAGCAGCGACTTCTGTGACTCGTTCTCCATCATGCAACAATGCGATGATTTTCGCATCCGCCTTAAGGTCGGTATAGCCGACGAACGTACTTTTATCTTTTAGCGTCGAGAGGACTTCCGATTGCTGTTGCATCGAACCACTCTCTTCACGCGCTGCACGTGCACGCTGACGTTGTGCATCCATCGCTAGTTTGAAGCCTTCTTCATCAACAGACATCTGATGATCTTCCGCATACTCGACTGTCAATTCGAGTGGGAAACCATACGTGTCATACAGACGGAACGCATCTTCGCCACTGATAACATGCTCACCGTTCGCCTTAGACGTCTGAGCGACTGTGTTCAAGATTGCAAGACCGTCATGAAGTGTCTCATGGAAACGTTCTTCTTCGTTTTTGATGACACGTTTGATGAAGTCTGCTTTTTCTGGAACTTGTGGGTAGAAGTCAACCATGACATTCCCGACCGTATCGACGAGTTCATACATGAACGGACGCTCGATTCCAAGCATCTTCGCATAACGCACCGCACGGCGCAGTAAACGACGAAGGACATATCCGCGTCCTTCATTCGAAGGAAGCGCACCATCACCAATTGCGAATGATACGGTACGGATGTGGTCTGCGATGACTTTGAATGCTACATCGAGTTTCGAATCATCACGGTAGATTTTACCGCTGATCTCTTCTGTTTTGTGAATGATCGGCATGAACAGATCCGTATCGAAGTTCGTCGGCACGTCCTGCATGACACATGCCATCCGTTCGAGTCCCATTCCTGTATCGATGTTTTTACGCGGAAGTTCCGTGTAGTTGCCGTGTCCATCGTGGTTATACTGACTGAAAACGATATTCCAGATCTCGAGATAGCGTTCGTTTTCGCCACCTGGGTAGAGTTCTGAATCGTTCGGATCGTCTCCAAAAGCAGGTCCACGGTCGAAGAAGATTTCCGTGTTCGGACCAGATGGACCTTCACCGATTTCCCAGAAGTTATCTTCAAGTGGAATGATCCGCTCAGCCGGTACACCGAGTTCAAGCCAGATTTGACGCGCTGCGTCATCTTCCGGGTGAATCGTGACCGAGAGACGTTCCGGGTCAAGACCGTACCAGTCATCACTCGTCAAGAGTTCCCAGCCCCATTTGATTGCATCTTCACGGAAGTAATCACCGACAGAGAAGTTTCCGAGCATCTCGAAGAACGTATGGTGACGTGCTGTTTTCCCGACGTTTTCGATATCATTCGTCCGGATTGATTTTTGTGCGTTGACGATACGTGGATTATCAGGAATGACACGACCATCGAAATATTTCTTGAGTGTCGCAACCCCTGAGTTGATCCACAAGAGCGATGGATCCTCGACCGGTACGAGTGAAGCACTCGGTTCGATCGCATGCCCTTTGCTTTGGAAGAAATCAAGATACATCTGACGGATTTGTGCACCCGTTAATGGTTTTAGAGCTTTCATGAACAGTTACCCCCATTGGTTTTATTTGGACGCAAAAAAAGCGATGCCTTCATCCCTGAAAAGGGACGAAAGCATCGCTTCCGTGGTACCACCCTCGTTCGTAAGCAATCCATTGCCTACCTCGAACATCTGATAACGGGGATGACCCGCAGGTGTTTACACCCGACTCCGGAAGGAGCTTCAAAGGGACTCGAGAAAGTGATTGCAGCAGACTCACTTCTCTCTGGACTCGAGTTTTCCTTTTACTTATCTTCCATCAACGTGTTACGTCCATTCATCTATCGTGATTATTACCTATCACACAGCATCCGTCAAGTCTTTGTCACCCCACCGAGTCGTTCAATCAATCGTGTTCGGCGCCGCGGCTCCTCTTCTTGCGACGCTTTATGAAACGCTCGTGGGTCGCCGAACAATAATAAACTCGACTTCGCACGGGTGACCGCCGTATAAATCAAGTTTCGGGAATGCTTGAATGCCCCCGTGAAATAGACCGGCATCAAGACGATCGGAAACTCGGACCCTTGTGCCTTGTGGATCGTAATCGCGTAGGCATGCGTGAATTGATCCCAGTCACTCCGGTTGTACTCGACTTCCGTCTGGTCGAAGCGGGCGATGATCTTATCCACCTTGTCGACGTTCTCTTTGGCGAAGAAGATATTGACGATTTCGCCGATATCTCCGTTATAGACGTTCTCTTCCGCATTATTGACGAGCTGAAGAATCTTATCCCCGGTCCGGTAAATCCGAGTGCCTTGTTTGACTTCGCGTTTTTTCGGTTCCTCCGGATTGTAGACGCGTTGCAAGGCGACATTCAGTTCGTCGATTCCGACCTGACCACGGTAAGTCGGTGCCAGAACCTGAACATCGAATTTCGAATACCCTTTTGCAAGTGCTTTTTCCGCGAAGGCTGAGATGCCACGTAACGTCTCTTGCGGAGACGCGGTGTAAAAGCGACGATCCGCAAGTGGTGATAACAAATCAGCTGACGTCGTCCGGTTCTTCAAATCGTGCGCGAGTCGTAAAATCGAAGAATCTTCCGCTTGGCGATGGACGACGTTCAAACGAACGACGGGAATCCCTTGCGTATCCATCAAGTCTGCCAGCACTTGCCCAGGACCAACGGATGGTAACTGATCCCGGTCACCGACGAACAAGATTTTCATACCGTTCGGCACAGCACGGAGCAGACTCGATAACAAGTAGATATCAATCATCGACGACTCATCGATGATCAGTACTTTCCCTGTAATCGGCTGATCTTCATTTAATTGGAAATTCGTTCCGTCATACTTCAACAGACGATGAATCGTCATCGCTGGGACGTCCGTCGCTTCCGACAAACGTTTAGCGGCGCGTCCGGTCGGTGCAACAAGGACGTACGGATAAACATCTCCCGTCTTGACACGACTTTTCTCAAGCGGCCAATCATGAATTTCTTGCAGGGCATGTAAAATTCCCTTGATGACGGTCGTCTTACCGGTACCGGGTCCACCGGTCAGAACCATCAGCGGCGCTTTGACCGCTAACTCGATCGCTTCTCGCTGTTGCGCCGCATATTCCATGCCAAACTGTTCTTCGAGGTGCCCGATTGCTTCAAGGATCGTCGCGACATCGACTTCCTGTTCGGCACCGTTCGCCATGACCCGCGCGAGTTCCTTCGCCGCTCGGACTTCAGCATAAAAGATTGTCGGTAAATACAGACAGCCTTCTTCGAGCTTGACCTTATCTTCAGCAAGCAATAGTTCAATCGCTTGTTCTAGCCGTTCCCCCGGGTCCTCACCAAGCAAACGGGGTGCTCGCTGCAATAGTGAGTCGACCGTCGCAAAGGCATGTCCCTCTCCTGCTTCTTGTTCCAATATGTGCATGATCGAAGCAGCGACGCGCTCCGGGTGTAATCCGACGAGTCCAAGATGTGATGCGATATGATCGGCTGTCTTAAAACCAATCCCATTCACTTCATACATCAAGGAATATGGATTCTCTCGTATTCGCGCCATGGCGTCCCCTTCGTAAGCAGCATAAATCTTTGCCGCTAGCTTCGGCGTAACATCAAATGGTGCTAAGAACAGCATCAACTGATCGACACCGTATAACGTGGCGAGTCGACTCAAGATGATGTCAGCTTGTTTTTGTTTTAACCCAGGCACCTGATTCAGTACCCGTTCATCTTTCAAAATGAGATCCACTGCCTCTTCTCCGAGAGCATCGACGATATTTTTCGCTGTCTTCGGACCAATGCCGGTGAACGAACCATTCGTCAAGAAGCGGATCGTCGCATGTTTTGTCATCGGAACCGATCGCCGAATCAGTTCCGCCTTCAGTTGTTTTCCGAATCGAGGATGATCGACGAGACGACCGAATGCTTGATACGTTCCTCCGAGTTCGATCCCAACCCCAGTACCCGTGATGACGAGCTCGGTTTCTTTCAGTTCAAAGTTCTTTTCTTTGACGGCGACCAATACAATGGAGTGTGCTTCTTCTTCAGAAGAAAAGAGCACACGTTTGACGCGCCCGACGACTTGATGGGGGTGCTCCATCACTCCACCTTCTTTCTCTCTTTTTCATTCGCTGCTTTCATCATAGCATTCGTTTACCGGATTTTAAATCAGGGAAAGATACCCTGAAACATTTCGTTAAGAGGAGGAGTTTAAGGATGGCACGTTTACCGATTGCAGGATTGTGTGAATTAGTACTTGAAGTCGAGGATATGGACCGTGCGGTTGGCTTTTGGAATGGGACACTAGGCATTCCAGTCGTCGAGCAATGGGCTCCTGAAGATGCGGAACCAAGTAAAGAACAATCTAAACAAGACGGGGTCTGGGCCACGTGGCTTTACATTGGCGGTAATACTCGACTCGGCCTGTGGCTGAAGCGAGACTTCACGATGGAAGAACGGACCGTCAAACACTTACCAGTATCCGAATGGGACACGTTGTACGATGAAGGTGGTGTCCATGTCCACTGTGCTTTCTACGTTGAGAAGGACGAGTTCCAGCAAGCCTTGAATCAATTGCGGGAAGCATCGATCACCGTGAAGCTCAGAGAATGGGACGAACAGGAGACATCGAATCAAAAAGAGCATTCTGCTTATTTCAAGGATACGGAAAATAACGTCATCGAACTGTACACGAAAAACATGGATGAAGCCTATGAAGACTTTTCCGGTCCACCACTTCGTGTCATCCGTGAAGTTGGGAATTAAATAGCATAAAAAAAGACGACTCCAGGCGGAATCGTCTTTTTTATATCAGTCTGCTTGTTTTAATAACGCATCCATCTTCGCTTTCGCGTCCCGCGCAAGGGCGTGTTCCGGCTGGTAGGCAAGAACGGCTTCGAGTTCTGCATAACAGGCTTCCTGTTGACCAAGGAAAGCAAGGGCAATCGCATAATTGTATCGTGCATCTGTATGCGTTTCGTCAAGCATCAAGACGTGCTCGAACATCTCGACCGCTTCTTCCAACTTCTCGTTTTGCGCTAAGGCAAGTCCGTATTGGAATGCGATCTCGATATCGACACCGTTTAGTTCTGACGCACGCTGTAAACGAGGCAACCCGCGGACTGGATCACCGAGTTTTTGATACGTCATCCCGAGCATGAAATGGAGATCCGCGTCGTCAAGTCCATATAATAACGCTGCCCGCAATGATTCCTCTGCTTCGACGAGTTTGTCGGCAGCAAAGAACAAGGCACCTTTCGCATAATAGGCACTCGCAAACGTATTATCGATCAGCAGTGCCCGGTCATAAAAACGAAGCGCACGATCGGCGTCGTTCATCGATTGCAGTAATGTTCCAAGATTGACGTACGCCGTCGGATCTTTTGGATTTTCTTCGATCGCGTCGTTAAACGCTTGCGCTGCTAATTCATAATTTCCAGCTTCTAGATGCCGGAATCCTACTTCATTATAGTTCATCTTCTTTTGCTCCTTACGCTAGATAAGCGAGGCGTTCGCCTGCTTTATAGGCTGCATCGATCGTCGCACCACCGAGACAGATGTCTCCATCATAGAACACGACCGCTTGTCCTGGTGTGATTGCCCGTTGACGCTCGTCAAACGAGACATCGAGTCCCTCTTCGAGGACACGAACCGTGACCGCTGTATCTTGTTGACGGTAACGGAATTTCGCCGTACAACGGAATGTCTCACCGACCGGACGCTCAGATGTCCAGCTGACATCTGAAGCAAGTAATCCTTCCGAATACAGCAATTCGTTGTGGAACCCTTGATCGACATAGAGAATGTTCTCCTCTAAGTTTTTCCCGACGACGAACCAAGGCTCTCCGTCGCCACCGATACCGAGTCCATGACGTTGCCCCATCGTATAGTACATCAATCCATCGTGACGTCCCATGACGTTGCCGTCAAGTGTCCGCATCTCACCGGGTTGCGCAGGCAGATATTGACCGAGGAACTGTTTGAAGTTCCGCTCTCCAATGAAGCAAATGCCTGTCGAGTCTTTTTTCTTCGCCGTTGCGAGGTTCGCTTCTTCTGCGATCCGGCGCACTTCTGATTTTTCCATGTGCCCGATCGGGAACATCGCCTTCGCGATTTGCTCTTGCGACAATTGATTTAAGAAATATGTTTGATCCTTGTTTGCATCAACGCCTCGAAGCAATTTATGTTCTCCATCCTCATAGACGGCACGCGCATAGTGCCCTGTCGCGACGAAATCGGCACCAAGACGCATCGCGTGATCGAGGAAGGCTTTGAACTTGATTTCCTTGTTACACATGACGTCCGGATTCGGTGTCCGACCGAGTTTATATTCATCAAGGAAGTACGTGAAGACCTTATCCCAGTACTCTTTCTCGAAATTGACTGCATAGTACGGAATGCCGATTTGATTGGCTACGGCGATGACGTCTTCATAATCTTCCGTCGCCGTACAAAAGCCGTTCTCATCCGTGTCATCCCAGTTTTTCATGAAGATTCCGATGACGTTATAGCCTTGCTCTTTTAATAAATGAGCGGTCACAGAAGAATCGACACCGCCCGACATCCCAACGACGACCGTCGTTTCACTCGGGGCTTTCGCTCGTGTATTCATTTACTTCACCTCTTAGTTAATTCTGAAACGATTTTACGACATCTTGCAAGGCTTGTGCGAGTAGTTCGACTTGCGCGACCTCATTTCCGTGACCAAAACTGATACGGACCGATGCTCGTGTCCGTTCTTCTTCGCCATACATCGCCGATAAGACATGCGAAGGTTCAACGGATCCTGCCGTACATGCACTCCCGCTCGATACGGCCATCTGGCGCATATCGAGCATGATCAAGAACGGTTCGATCTCAATCTGCGGGAAGTAAAGATTGAGGACATTCGGTAATCCTTCAACACCGTTGACTTCGTAAGTGATGCCACTTTCATCCAATCGCGTTAGTAAAACGCTGCGCAGCTGTTTGATGTGGTCCTGTTGTTGATCACGCTCTGCGATCATCAGTTCAAGCGCTTTCGCTAAACCGACGATTCCCGGTACGTTCTCTGTACCAGCGCGACGCTTGCGTTCCTGTTCTCCTCCGAACGTTTGAGGGGCTAACTTCACACCAGTCCGCACATACAACAATCCGATTCCTTTTGGACCATTGATTTTATGACCAGACGCGGATAAGAGATCGACCTGTAACGCTTCGACATCAATTGCTCGTTTTCCGAACACTTGCACCGCGTCCGTATGGAACAAAATACCGCGTTCTCGCAAAAATTGACCGAATGCCGCAATCGGTTGAATCGTTCCGACTTCATTGTTGCCGAACATGATCGAGACGAGTGTCGTATCTTCCCGAACTGCTTCTTGTAAGGCAGCCAATGAGACGACTCCTGTATCTGGAACATCGAGATACGTGACGTCATAGCCTTGTTTTTCGAGCTCTTCGAACGCATGTAATACAGCATGGTGCTCAAACCGTGTCGTAATGAGATGACGCCCTTTTTCACGCGCCGCCTCAGCTGCACCAAAGATTGCATAATTATCCGACTCCGTTCCACCGCTCGTGAAAATCAGTTCGGTTGGTTTCGCGTTCAATTCTTGTGCGATCTGCCGGCGTGCTTTGTCAATTGCTGCCCGAGCAGATCGACCAGCCGCGTGGACACTCGATGGGTTGCCATACTGTTCGAGCAAATAAGGCGTCATCGCCTCAAGGACTTCCGGACGCATAGGCGTCGTCGCCGAATGGTCAAAGTAATTCATTTGTTTTCACCTCTCAAATATAGAACATGTATCCTGTATCTTCTTCTTCCGCTAAGTCTTGTAGCGTCGTTGAATCGAGTACTTGATCGACTGCTTGCTGGATTTTATCCCACAGTTTTCGTTTCGTGACCTCGTCACAAGCATCGCCTTCGACGACGACGAGTGGTCCTTCAAGCAGGCGGATGATTTCACCCGCTGTGATGTTTTGCGCTTCACGACCGAGCTTATACCCGCCGTAAGCACCGCGTACACTTTTGACGAGACCTCCATTACGAAGGGGTGCAATCAACTGTTCAAGATAATGCTCAGATAGGTCATACATCTGCGCGATTTTTTTTAGGGATAATGGTTTAGATTCAGCTTCTTTCGCGAGTGCGATCATGATCGTCAGACCATATCGCCCTTTCGTCGAGATTTTCATCATGCGAAGGATCATCCTTTCTAGTATAGTAGTAGCTAAAAGTGGAAGGAGCGTATGTGTATGGCACATTTATTTGAATCCCAGTCACCTGCCGGACCGCTCGCGAATCGAATGCGTCCTCAGAATCTGGATGAAATCGTCGGACAACGCCATCTGATCGGAGAGACGACACTCCTGCGGCGTGCCATCTTAGCTGACCGTCTCGGAACCGTCATTTTTTACGGTCCACCGGGTACCGGTAAGACGACGCTCGCGCGTGTCATCTCTAGTTATACGAAATCAGCGTTCGAGCAATTGAACGCGGTTACGGCGAAACTGGAACAATTACGGGAAATTCTAAAAGCAGCCGAAGCCCGTCTTCAGTTCGAGGATCAAAAAACGATCCTCTTTCTCGATGAAATCCATCGATTCAATAAGATGCAACAAGACGCCTTACTCCCGGCGCTTGAAGCGGGTACGATCACGTTGATCGGGGCGACGACTGAAAATCCGAGTTTTGAGGTCAATGCCGCTCTCTTGTCGCGGGCAACGGTTTTTCGTTTCGAGCCCCCGACAGCAGACGATTTACGAATCGTCCTCGCCCGCACCCTGAAGGACGAAGAGCGTGGTCTTGGCAAATATCCGATCACGATCACGGATGACGCGATCGATCATTACGTCAAGTTGTCGGATGGCGATTATCGGGCATTATTGAATGCGCTTGAACTCGCGGTTTTGACGACACCGGAAATCGATGGTCAGATCACGATCGACCTTGCTGTCGCCGAGGAATCGATTCAGCAAAAAGCATTGAAGTACGATAAGGACGGCGATCGGCATTATGATGTCATCTCCGCTTTCATCAAATCGATTCGGGGTTCCGATCCCGACGCCGCTCTCTACTGGCTCGCTGTCATGATTGAAGCTGGCGAAAGTCCGCGCTTCATCGTACGGCGTCTCTATGTCCATGCGGCAGAAGACATCGGTCTGTCTGATCCGCAAGCGTTATTGATGGTCGATGCCTGCGCACGCGCGTGCGAGTACGTCGGTTTCCCTGAAGCAAGGATTCCGCTCGCTGAAACCGTCTTATATCTCGCGACGGCACCGAAATCGAATGCTGTCATCTCAGCGATCGATCAAGCATTGACACTCGTTCGCCGTTCAGACGGCGGTCCGGTACCGCCGCATTTGCGCGATGCCCATCATCCGGGGGCAGCGGCACTTGGAAACGGCGTCACCTATCAGTATCCGCACGACTTCGAACATGCCTATGTGCCACAGAATTACTGGCCCGAGAACCTCGCCCGGACAAAACCGGTCTTTTATCGTCCAAGCCCACGCGGTTTTGAGAAACAACTGCAAGCTCGACTTGATTTTTGGAACAAACAAACAGCCACACATCAGAAAAAGCGACCATAAGGTCGCTTTTTTTAACGAACGCGTTCGATCGTTACGCCGGCTTCACGGACGATCTCATTGATGACGTAGCTCGCTGCGATCAATCCACCAACTGATGGAACGAACGCATTCGAACTTGGCGGCATCTTTGCCTTACGAATTGCAGCCGCATCGTTTCCGACGACTTGACGGACTTCTTCGATGATCTTAACGGGCGGTTCATCAGAGAAGACGACAGGAACACCTTTATGGATGCCGGCTTTCCGGAGTTTCGTCCGAATGACCTTCGCTAGTGGATCATAACTTGTATCTTTGATGTCAACGATCTTGATGCGTGTCGGATCCATCTTGTTCGCCATCCCCATGCTTGAGATGATTGGAATGTTACGTTTCTTACATTCCTGAATCAAGTGAATCTTGAACGAGACCGTGTCCGATGCATCGATGACATAATCCGGCTGCTGTTCGAAGAACGACTCGAATGTTTCTTCATTGTAGAACATCTTCAAGCGAACGATTTCAAGATCCGGATTGATTAACGCAAGACGTTCTGCCATCGCATCGACCTTCGGTTGACCAACCGTCGGAAGCAAAGCATGGATTTGTCGGTTGACGTTCGTGATGTCGATATCGTCCTTATCGACAAGAATCAAACGACCTACACCACTGCGGGCAAGTGCTTCTGCTGAGAACGATCCAACACCACCGATACCCAGAATAGCGACGGACTTGGATGCCAATGCGTCAAGTCCAGTTTTACCGATTGCTAATTCATTACGCGAAAATTGATGTAACATCTCATAACCTCACAATACTCATACTGTTTTACTCGGAATTATATCATAAAAAAAAACGTCATGCGACGTGTCAAACAATAAAATAATAAGACGATGGGACCCGAAGTGCCGTGTCGATACCTTATTTTTGAACCTGCTGTGCAGGTGGGTGTCTTATCCGATTCCTATTCGTACGTCCTCCTGCTGTGTTACGAGGCATGTACTACTAGTTGGAACGTCAAACTCCCTATCAAAAAAGAGTGGCTCAAAGATAAAAGGCGGCTCTCGTACAATTCAGGAACCCCATCTGATGCATTTAATATAGCATCCTCCCCTCTGAAATGCAACTACTTCCCACTCCAGAAAAAGATGCTTTTTTCAGGTCCAACGTTTCGTGAAGTGTTGATTCGGATCATATCGTTGTTGTTGGAATGCAGGATCAAATCGTGGTGTGCGTGTTGCATTCCCAACACCCGCGATGAACGCCCAGTTCCCATAATTCGAAGCGACATCATAGTCGATCAATTGCTGTTCGAAATATCGCGCTCCGATGCGCCAGTCCTGCTTTAATTCATGAATTAGATAACTGGCAACGATCTGCCTGCCGCGGTTCGACATCCATCCCGTCTCGCGAATCTCGTTCATGAAGGCGTCGACGAATGGCACACCAGTTTTTCCTTCTATCCAGCGTTCGACAGCCAGCTGGTCCGCCTTCCACGTGTATTGTCCTTCCTTTAATCCATTCGATCGAAACAGACGGCTTCCTGTCTCACGCATCGTCAAATGGAAGAAGTCACGCCATAACAATTCGAAATACAACCAGTACGTCGATTCATTCGCTCCCTGTTTTCGCTCGGCTTCTTGTAATTCAGCCATGACGCGGCGCGGTGAGAGTGAACCGTTCGCTAGCCAGGCAGACAACTTCGAAGAATCATTTCGTAAGAACCCATTCCGTGTTTCTTTATAGGTGAATACGGGCTCGGCGAGATATTCCTGAAGGCGTGCCCTTCCCGCTGATTCGCCTCCCCGAAATGGGAACGCGGTCTCTGGGGCCGCTTCAACTGATTCCTCTTTTATTAGCTGAATACCGGTTGGTGGATCGAGTGGATCGTAGAAGGTCCCTTTCGCCTCGACCCGTTTTCGAAATGCCGTAAAGACGCGCTTTAATTCATCACTTCCGATATCTTCCCGTCGATGTAACGTCTGTGTTTCAAAAGAGCGGACGGTATATCTGTCTTCGATATACTGCTCACTTGTCGCTTCTTCTGTTCCGGTCATCTTATGGAAATAGACGGTATCATCCGCTTGCAGATAAGAATCGAGTGCCTCACTTGTCTCCCCTTCTACTATATCTAACGTAATCCCGATTTGAGACAGATGGCCCGCTAAGTTATCAAGTGTCTCTTGTTCGAACCGTGCTTGTTGTGTACCTCTTTTAAAATCGCGTTTCTTTTGGTCTTTGACGTATACGGCACGAATGACGTCCTGTTCTTCACACGCACTCCGAAGTGCCTCATGATCATCGACACGTAAATCATGACGATACCAAACGACTGCTCCCATATTGATCGACTCCCTTCTCCTTATACTATGACCCGACCAAGGTAGATAGAAAACCACTTGATGTGCCGATGAGGTTTTAAGACGTTGTTTTCGTGGAATATGATTAGTACAACAAATCAGAGGAGTGAATGAATCAATGGCAGCAAAACGCGGTAAACTCAGAACATTAATGACGCTCGTAACGACGGTTGGTCCAATCGTCTATAAATTCTATAAAAAGCAACAGTCGAAAAAATCAATCAACAACCCTAAATAAAAAATGGACGTCTCCTTATCGGAGCGTCCATTTTTTAACGTTTACTTACCCCTTCACTCGCCTCTACATAAAACCGCCATGGATAGGCTGTCGCTTCTCCTGCATTCGGAATACCGATCCGTGTCGTCTGGACGACCGCGTCGACCGAGTCAGCAACAAGTCGGAAACGGTCTTGATAAAGATCCTGTCCCGAATCAGCTGTCGTTAGACCGAATCCTTGGCACAGTTTCGCCGGTCCATTGACGAGATTGCGTCGTTGCGCCGCTGTCAACTCTGCGTAGGAACAACCAAAACGACGTTCCGCGACGAAATCGTGCCCACTAACGATTTCCGCACCTCGTAGCAATAATCCGTATCCTTCCCCTTCATGTCCACAAACGATATTCATGCAGTGATGCATCCCATATGTGAAATACACATAGAGATGCCCCGGTGGACCGAACATCGGTGCCGTCCGTTTCGTTGGTTTTCCGGAAAACGAATGCGCTGCTTGATCGTGAGGACCGAGATAGGCTTCGACCTCGACGATCCGCATCGTCACCTCATCGACTGTGATCTGTGTTCCTAAGAAGTCTGGACCGACTTCAACCGGAGACCGTTCAAAAAAGTGTCGTTCCATCCGTTCATCCTCCTTCATGAAACAAGCGAATCTCCCATACCGGAAGATTCGCTTGTCGTATCTTAAGATTGTTTGACCGCTGTTCGAATCGAGAGATCGTTTAATTGTGCATCCGAGACTGGGCTTGGTGCTGCCGTCAACAGATCACTTGCTGATGCTGTTTTCGGGAAGGCAATCGTATCACGCAAGTTTGAACGTCCTGCGAGTAACATAACGAGACGGTCTAGACCAAGTGCGATCCCCGCATGTGGTGGTGTTCCGTATTCGAATGCTTCCATCAAGAAACCGAACTGCTCGTTTGCTTCTTCTTCTGTGAAGCCAAGCAACTTAAACATCCGCTCTTGGATATCCCGTTCATAGATCCGTTGTGATCCACCGCCGAGCTCGTATCCGTTCAAGACGAGGTCATACGCGACGGCGAGGACTTTTCCAGGATCCGTCTCGAGCAATTCGAGATCTTCACGACGTGGCATCGTGAACGGGTGGTGGTTCGCGTAGAAACGACCTTCTTCTTCTTCATACGTGACGAGTGGGAAGTCCGTCACCCAAAGGAAGTTGAAGACCGACTCATCGATCAAGTCCAGTTCCTTCGCTAATTTCTGACGGAGCGCACCTAAGCTGTCTGCTACGATCGATGCTTTTGCTGCGACGAACAACAATAAGTCGCCTGCTTCCGCACCTGTCGCCGCTGTCAGGCGAGCAGCTGCTTCTTCGTCGAAGAACTTCGCGATCGGACCGTTCAGTCCGTCCCCTGTCACTTTGACCCACGCGAGACCTTTTGCACCGTAAATCGCCGTGAATTCTTGTAACTTATCGATATCTTTCCGCGAGAAGCGCTCTGCTGCACCTTTGACGTTCAAGGCTTTAACTTCGCCACCAGCTTCTAGTGCCATATCGAATACTTTGAATCCTGCCCCTTTGACGGCTTCCGCGACATCGATCAATTCGAGACCGAAGCGTGTATCCGGTTTATCCGAACCATACCGGCTCATCGCTTCTGCGTATGGCATCCGTGGGAAGGGTGTCACGATATCTTTACCAAGCGTTTCCTTCATGACACGCGTCATCATCGATTCCATCATCGCATACAAGTCTTCGATGTCCATGAAGCTCGTCTCGATGTCGACTTGCGTGAATTCAGGTTGACGGTCTGCCCGTAAGTCTTCGTCACGGAAACAACGTGCAATTTGGAAGTACCGTTCAAAACCAGACACCATCAGCAATTGTTTGAACAATTGCGGTGATTGTGGCAAGGCATAGAACTCACCTGGGTGAACACGACTCGGAACGAGATAGTCACGTGCGCCTTCTGGTGTTGATTTCGTTAAGATTGGTGTCTCGACTTCCAAAAAGTCTTGCTCATCGAGGAAGTTCCGCATAATGTTCGATGCTTTCGAACGAAGACGGAATGTCTCTTGAAGCGACGGACGACGCAAGTCAAGATAACGATATTTAAGACGTAAATCTTCTGACGTCTGCTCTGCTTCTTCACTGATCGGGAATGGTGTCATCTTCGCTGCATTCAAGATGACGACTTCATCCGCGACGACCTCGACTTGCCCAGTCGGAATGTTCGGGTTCGGATTCTCACGTGCGATGACGTGTCCTTTGATATCGAGGACATACTCTGAACGAATTGATTCTGCAAGGCGGTGTGCCTGCTCGTTTTCCGGTTGGAAGACGATTTGGACGATACCACTTCGGTCGCGGAGATCAAGGAAGATCAATCCTCCTAAGTCACGTCGTTTTTGAACCCATCCTTTAAGTTGAACGTGTTGTCCGATGACTTCTTCCGTCACCTGACCGTTCATATGCGTGCGTCCGATCATTGTGCTTCCTCCTTTAATTTCGCGACGATCGTATCAGCGACTGCTGATAACGGAACGTCCGTCTGTTCCCCTGTAGCCATGTTCTTCAGCGCCGCTGCACCACGCTCGACTTCTTCATCCCCGAGGATGACCGTGTAGCGTGCTTTCAAGCGATCGGCTGCTTTGAATTGTCCTTTGAACTTCCGACCGAGATAATCCCGATCGGCGACAAGTCCTTCGAGACGCATCAATTGTAAGAGACGTGTTGCTGTCTTTTCGACTTCGTCACTGCCTTGCGCGACGATGAAGACATCGATTTGATCATCGACTGCCGGTAAGACGTTCTCATTCTCAAGCGCCATCAATAAACGCTCGATGCCGATTCCGAATCCGATTCCCGGTGTTGCCGGTCCACCGATTTGTTCGACGAGACCGTTGTATCGTCCACCACCACATAGTGTCGTGATTGCTCCGAAGCCTTCTGCTTCTGACATGATTTCGAACGCCGTGTGATTGTAATAATCGATTCCGCGAACGAGCGTTGGATCAACGACATACTCGATGCCGAGTGCATCTAAGTGAAGCAATACTTCGTCGAAGTAAGCTTTTGATGCCGGGTTTAAGTAATCGAGAATTGATGGTGCTGTTGCCATGCTCGGGTGATCGCGGTCGACCTTACAGTCAAGGACACGAAGTGGATTCGTTTCGAGACGGTTCTGACAGTCCTGACATAACTCGTGAACGACCGGTTTGAAGTGATCGACGAGTGCTGCCCGGTGTGCGGCGCGACTTTCGTTATCCCCGAGTGTATTGATGACGAGCTTAAGGTGCTTCAATCCAAATGAACGGTAGATGCTCATCGCGAGACTGATGACTTCCGCATCGATCGCTGGTTGTTCACTGCCAAGTGCTTCGACTCCGTATTGGTGGAGCTGACGGAAACGACCTGCTTGCGGACGTTCATAACGGAACATCGGTCCAATGTAGAACAATTTCGTCGGTTGGTTTGGTGAACCGAACAGCTTGTTCGTTACGAATGAACGAACAACAGCAGCCGTTCCTTCTGGACGTAACGTCAACTGGTCTTTTCCGCGTTTCTCAAGCATGAACATCTCTTTTTGAACGATATCCGTCGTCTCACCGACGCCACGTTTAAAGAGTTCTGTCTCCTCAAAAATCGGCGTCCGGATTTCCTTATAGTTGTAACGCTTACTAATGTCACGTAATTGTTGCTCGATGTACTGCCAGCGTTCGACTGTTCCTGGAAGGACATCAAACGTACCGCGTGGTAATTTCATCTCAAATTCCTCCTTTTTTGAATACAAAAAAGTCCTCGTCCGCAAAGGGACGAGAACTTGAAGATCCCGTGGTACCACCCTGGTTGTCAAATTACATTTGACCACTCGGTGCAGTTAACGCCTGCGTACGACCTTCCCTACTATCGGTTCAGGAAGATACCTCGGAAGGGTCTTTCATCGAGTTCGTCTGTTCGCCCTTCCAGCCAAGGGGCGACTCTCTAAGCAGACGAGGTCTTGATTACTCCTCTTCGTCTTCGGTCGTATGAATCATTTGGTTACGTCTAATATTGCCTCGTCTCTCGATTCCTGTCAAGCGTTTGCTTCTTTTTCAAGAATCAATGTCACCGGTCCATCATTGACGAGCGCGATATCCATCATCGCACCGAACTGACCTGTCTCGACTGTCAGTCCTTGCGCGCGAAGACGTTCATTGAACGCTTCATACAATTCGTTAGCAACATCCGGTTTCGCTGCTTCCGTAAACGCTGGGCGACGTCCTTTTTTGACATCACCATACAACGTGAACTGCGAGACGGATAGAATCTGACCGTCGACATCTTGCAACGAGCGGTTCATCCGTTCCTCTTCATCTTCAAACACGCGGAGTCCTGCGATTTTATCAGCTAACCAGTTCACCTGATCGATCGTGTCTTCGTGCGTGACACCGACAAGCAAGAGAAAACCTTGCTTGATTTGACCGATGACCTCCTGATCGACTGTGACACTTGCTTCTTTGACTCGTTGTAATACGACTCGCATGACTCATCCGCTCCTTACGTCATCATGACGCGATGCACAGCATACACGTCAGAGATTTGTTTGATCCGATCGACGACTTTTTGTAAATGGTTGACGTTGTTGATCGCGATCGTCATCGTGATTTTGGCTTGTTTACTGTCGTCGCCTTTCCCGCTGACGGCAACGATGTTCGTATTCGTCGCAGATACCGACTGCAGGACATCGTTCAATAATCCAGCCCGGTCGAATCCAGAAATTTCGATTTCGACGTTATAACTCTTAACGGCTTTGCCTTCGTGTTCCCACTCGACTTCGAGCAAGCGTTCTGGATTTTGTTCATGAATGACATTCAAACAATCCGTCCGGTGAATCGAGACACCCCGTCCACGTGTGATATACCCGACGATATCGTCCCCTGGTACTGGATTACAACAACGACTCATGCGAACGAGCATGTTATCGATTCCTTTGACACGAACGCCTTCTGGATTTTCCTTCTTCGGACGATCAAACGTCTTCATCTCACTGATGGCTTCGTTCAGTTCAAGATTTTTGGACTCTTTGTCTTTGCGTAACTTTTCCGTCAATTTATGCGCGACTTGGGCAGCGGTCAGACCATGATACCCAACAGCAGCATACATGTCTTCTTCTTGCGCGAAGTTGAACTTTCGCGTCACGTCTTCGAGCGTCTTCTCATTGATGACTTCCTTCGGCTCGAATCCGAGTTTCTTGACTTCCGCTTCGATCAGTTCCCGTCCTTTAGAGACGTTCTCTTCGCGTTGCTGACGTTTGAACCATTGACGGATCTTGTTCTTCGCCTGACTCGACACACAAATCTTGAGCCAGTCCTTACTTGGACCATAACTGTGTTTTGATGTGACGATTTCAATGATGTCGCCTGTCTTCAGCTTATAATCAATCGGTACCATCCGTCCGTTGACTTTCGCTCCGATCGTTCGGTGACCGATCTCTGTATGAATCCGGTAGGCATAATCAATCGGAACAGAGCCTTTTGGCAATTCGATGACGTCGCCTTTTGGTGTAAAGACGTACAACATGTCACTAAAGAAATCGACTTTGACCGATTCCATGAATTCTTCAGCATCCGCCGTATCCTTCTGTAACTCAAGAATTTCACGGAAATGGGCAATCTTATCCTCAAAGCCTGATTTCGCTTCCTGTTCCTTGCCTTCTTTATACGCCCAGTGAGCGGCAATCCCGTACTCGGCAATAAAGTGCATGTCCCGTGTCCGAATTTGGACCTCGAGCGGCTCGCCTTTCGGTCCGATGACCGTCGTATGCAGCGATTGATACATGTTCGGTTTCGGCATCGCGATATAATCCTTGAAACGTCCCGGCATCGGTTTATATTGCGTATGAATGATTCCGAGAACAGCGTAACAGTCCTTGATTGAATCGACGATGATGCGCACAGCCATCAAGTCATAAATTTCGCTGAACTCTTTTTTCGAGTTTTGCATCTTGTTATAAATGGAATAGATATGCTTCGGACGTCCATCGACTTCCGCTGCGATTTGTACATCATCGAGTACTTCGTTGACCTCTTCAATGACCGAACTGACTAGCGCTTCGCGTTCCGTCCGTTTTTGTTTCATCATTGAGACAATCCGGTAGTACTGTTGTGGATTGATATAACGCAAACTGATGTCTTCGAGTTCCCACTTGATCGTTGAGATCCCGAGACGATGCGCAAGCGGTGCAAAGATTTCGAGCGTCTCTTCTGCCTTTTGCACCTGCTTTTCCTTGACCATATGTTGCAACGTTCGCATGTTATGCAGACGGTCAGCCAGTTTGATCAAGATGACGCGAATGTCTTCTGCCATCGCGATGAACATCTTCCGGTGGTTCTCAGCCAATTCTTCGCGTTTCGATTTATATTTGATTTTCCCGAGTTTCGTGACGCCGTCAACGAGCATCGCGACGTCGGGTCCGAATCGTTCCGTTAATTCTTCGAGTGTAATGTCCGTATCTTCGACGACATCATGAAGAAGCGCAGCGACGATCGTCGTTGCATCCAAACCAATATCGACTAAGATACCGGCAACTTGTACCGGATGAATGATGTAGGGTTCCCCAGAACGGCGGAATTGCCCATCATGTTCGTCTTTCGCGAATTGGTAAGCCCGTTCGATGTCTTTGACTTCAGCTTGCGTCATGTATTCCGCACATCGAGCGAGAAGGTCTTCTACATTTACGATTTGTTTGTTTGTCATCCCTTTTCCTCACCCAGTCCCCGGGATCGTCTGCAACGGAATCCCTAATATATAGTTCTTATTATCGTGAAATCTTGAGAAGATGTCAAAATAAAAAGAAATACCCCCTTGGTCACCATGTACCAAGAGAGTATATATGCTTTAGTCTTCGTAACGAATCAATGAAAGAACGTCGTATCCTTCGAGTTTCTCACGTCCACCAAGACCATCGAGTTCAATCAAGAATCCGATTCCGGCAACCGTTCCGCCTAATTTTTCAATCATTTGGATCGTCGCTTCGATCGTACCACCTGTCGCAAGCAAGTCGTCAAGGATGACGACGCGTTGTCCTGGTTGAATCGCATCTTCATGCATCGTCAAGACGTCTTTTCCGTACTCAAGACCATACTCGACACGGACTGTCTCACGTGGTAATTTTCCTTCTTTACGGACAGGTACGAATCCGATTTCCATCGCGTAAGCGGCTGGGCAACCAACTACGAATCCACGTGCTTCCGGACCCGCGATGACATCAGCACCTTTACTGCGTGCATATTCGACAAGTGCATCAACCGATTGTTTGTATACTGGTCCGTTCTGCATGAGTGATGTGATGTCTTTGAAACTGATTCCTTCTTTCGGCCAGTTTTCGACCTCTTTTATATGCTGTTTGAACTCCATGTCTTTTCCTCCTGCTTCGCCGCTTCTACCAAAGTATCAAAACGCTCTTTCAACTGAGCGAGTGACGAATAAATGTATTGTTGCTCGAGCTCTTGACGCGCTTCATGACGCTGGTACGTCGGAGCTTCCGTCAGATCTCGTTTTGCAGCATTTGGGTTTACACCCGGCAGCCCGTCCTCCATTGTAACAAGAAAATCAAGTTCCGAGAATACCGAATGCATAAAGTTAATCGATCGTTTCGTCCATTTTCGCGATTTCGACAAACGTACGAGACCAATTCGGAGCTCGTCGCGTGGACATTTCGCGAAATACTGGAAGTAATGCTTGAAGTCCTCGCGCGATGGAATCGTCTCAAAATAATAGCCCTCGTCCTTAAAGGCACAATAAATCCGCTCTGCCTGTTGGACGTATGGATGAAACGCAACTTCTTCTTCCGGTAGATCGAGGAAGACGATGTTTTGACGAATCGGTCCGTTCAACGGACGTTCCGCGTACTTCTCCTTCACCTCATCAGTAAAGGCAACGAATGTCGTCGTCTCATGCGGTAAGGCGAATAGTTCGCTCAGCGGTCGCTTACCGCCACGGTAATCGAATACTTGAACATCTTCGACAGCGACGTCTTGAATCATCAATTGTGGTTTACGGAAGCCATTCCACTCGTTGATGTTCAGACTGCCCATCAAGTGAATCTCGGATAAGGTCGAGACTTCATCGACAAGGTCGCCGAAGCCAAAACCGATCGCATCGAGTTCCTTCCCATCGCCTGATAGTAGTGCTTTGACATGCGTCAAATCGCGACCGATCCGTTTCATGTCACGGATCTTCGCCTGCTCGATGACGATTCGTGGCGCAGGATTTCCCATCCCGAACGGCGCGAGTCGCTGAATATCTTCAATCAACTGGATTGAGACATCACTGACCTGTAGACGTAGATCGATATCAATTGTCGCGATGAAGGCATCGTCTGACAATGTACTTGCTTGTTCATTCAAACGTTGACGTAACGTCTCGACGTCATCGGAAGAGAGCGTCATACCGGCAGCAGCGGGATGTCCACCGAAATGCGGCAAGATGTCTTCACATTTCGTGAGTTCAGCGAAGAGATCAAAGGCTGGAATCGATCGTCCAGAACCCTTCGCAGTTCCTTTTTCAGCATCATGACACAGCATGATGACGGGACGGTGATATTTTTCAACGAGTCGCGAGGCGACAATCCCGACGACACCTGGATTCCAGTCTGCCGCATCGACGACGAGCACGCGGTCATCTTTAAAACGTTCTTCGACAAGTGCCGTTGCTTCCTCTGCAATCTGTTTGACGATATCTTGACGTTGTTTATTTTGTTGGTCGAGTTGTTTCGCGAGATGAAGTGCCTCATCCTTACTTTCCGCTAGTAACATCTCGAGCGCTGGCATCGCTGAATCAAGACGACCTGCCGCATTGATCCGCGGACCGAATGCAAATCCGACTGATTCTTCCGTCAGTTCGTCTTCCGTCAAACTACAAACGTCCCGTAACGCTAGGATACCCGGACGTTCACTTGCGTTCAGTGCTTCGATGCCACGAATCGCAAGTAAGCGGTTTTCGCCGACGAGCGGCACAAGATCGGCAATCGTTCCGAGCACGGCAAGATCGAGTAATTCGACTGGTTCACGATCAAGGAGAGCATGCGCGACTTTAAAGGCAACTCCTGCGCCTGCGAGTTTCGAGAACGGATACGCCGAATCGACACCTGGATGGATCAAGGCAAAGGCATCGGGTAACGTTTCTTTTGCTTCGTGATGATCAGTGATGATTAAATCGACCCCGAGTTCTTTCAGGACATCTGCTTCGTGGATACCGGAAATCCCACAGTCGACGGTGATGACGAGACTAAACCCTTCTTCCGCTGCCCAGCGAAATGCTGATTCATTCGGTCCATAGCCTTCCGTGAATCGGTTTGGGATATAACACTCTGCCATCCCTCCGATTTCAATCAAGGCGTGCCAGAGAATCGCCGCGGAACTCACACCATCGACGTCATAATCACCGTAAATTAAAATCATCTCACCTTCGTTGACGGCGCGTTGAATCCGTTCAACGACTTTCGGCATGTCTTTAAAAGCAAATGGATCGTGGAATGCCATTTGATCGGTTTCTAGAAATTCACGGGCTGCTTCACGTGTCGTGAACCCCCGTTGGACAAGTAGTTGTGCGACGTGCGGAGAGATCGAGCCATCCGCCGTCAATTGTTCGATTTGTTCTGGATCGATGACTTTATCAAGCCATGTTTTTTTAGCATGGTACATCTCAAACCCTCCAATCAACTTCCCCATTATAATAGAAAATCCGCACCAGCGATAGCTGATGCGGATACTCTTTTAGGAAGCACGTTTTGTCCGACCAAGTGTCCGACCCTTCATGACGAGCCAGAGCTGAGCAGCGATGAAGATCGAAGAGAACATCCCCATGATCAACCCGACGAGCAACGCAAGACTGAATCCACGGATCGCTTCGCTACCGAAGATGTAGAGCGCTGCTGCCGTCATGATGACCGTCACGACGGTGTTGATCGAACGGACGATTGTTTGTTGAATCGATTCATTGACGATATGTGCCAACTCATCGAACGAAACTTTTCGTCCCCCTTTTTCGGCAAGTCCGAGATTTTCTCGAACCCTGTCGAACGTGACGATCGTATCGTTGACAGAATACCCGATGATCGTCAGGATTGCTGCGATGAAGTACAAGTTGACCTCGATCTGGAACAGCGAGAAGAATGCGACGATCATTAACGCATCATGCAATAGTGCAAGCACTGTCGCAATCCCGTATAACGGTTGGAATCGGAACGAGACATAGATGACGATCCCAAGTGACGCGAGTAAGACCGCATAAATCGCGTTACGCGCGATTTCTTGACCAACTTGCGCCGAAACCGTCGAGATACTCGGTTCTTTCTTATATTCCGTTTCAATCGTTTGTTTCATTTTAGTGATTTGATCTTGGCTAAATTCCCCAACGAACGTGACGTTCGCTAGTTTTCCACCTTGAGCAAATTGGATGCCATCGATTTCCGCAGCATCAATGCCTGACTCTTCAATGACAGAGCGGACATCGGCTTCCTTGATTTGATTCTCAGAAGAAATCTCGACGCGTGTACCTTGCGAGAAGTCGATCCCAAGGTTAAGACCGCGGAACGACAGCAAAAGTACCGAAACGATGACGAGGGCAATCGTGATCGCGAAATAGATTTTGCGATGTTTGACGTAATCGAATTTCGTAGGATTAAAGCTCACGGATTTCACTCTCCTTTACACCGAACCATGATTTCTTCTTATCGAACCATCGGCTACTGACAAGGAGTTGCATCAGGTAACGTGAGACAAAGACATTCGTGACGAAAGTGACGGCGATTGAGACCATCAACATGATGGCGAATCCTTTGACCGTACTTGTACCAAAGTAGTACAACACGCCAGCAGAGATCAACGTCGTCAAGTTGGCATCAAGAATCGTACCGAACGAACGACGGTTTCCGGCTTTAAATGCGGATAAGACGGATTTGCCGCTTCGTAATTCGTCCTTGATCCGCTCTGCAGTGATGATGTTCGCATCAACCGCCATACCGACACCAAGAACGAGTGCCGCAATCCCCGGTAATGTAAGGACGGCATTAATCCCGTTAAAGAAAATCATGACGAGATAGATGTAGAACAACAAGGTAATAATCGAAACTAATCCAGAGATCCGGTAGAACACTAGCATGAACAAGAAGACAGCAGCTACACCAATTGCTGACGCGAAGAGCGTCTGATCGAGTGCGTCCTGTCCAAAAGCAGCAGAGACCGACGTCGAGTAGATTTCCTCGAGTTTGACCGGTAATGCACCGGCGTTCAAGATCGACGACAATTGTTTCCCGTACTCGGCATCGATATCGCCACCGGAAATGATCGCTTTATCCGAATTGATCGGTTGTGTGACCGATGCATCTGATACGATCTTTGAATTCGCTTTTTGAATTTCTTTTTCATACGAATCGCCTTTCTCGTAATCGAGCCAGATGACGAGACGATTCGCAGGTGGTTGCATTTGTGAGACTTGTTGTGTCACTTCATAGAATTTCTCTTTTGATTTCATCGTCAACTCGACGAGTGGTTCATTCGTGTTTGGATCATACCCGACTTTTGCCCCTTTGGCTTTTAAGTCTGATCCATCCAGCAACAACTTATCGTTGATGTCACGGAATGACAATTGTGCTGTCGAAGATAAGATTTGACGCGCTTCCGTCTGATCCTTGACGCCAGCAAGCTGGACACGAATCCGGTTATCGCCTTCGATCCGGATGTCCGGTTCAGAGACACCGAGGACGTTGACACGGTTCTCGATTGCCGTCAGCGTCGCACTCATCGCATTTTGATCGATGACGTCTCCTTCTTTCAGCGGTTGTACTTCATACAAGACTTCGAAGCCACCCTTAAGGTCAAGGCCGAGCTTCGTATCCTTCAACAACCATGACGATGTCGTACCGATCAGTACGAGCAACGCGATGACGACGATGAAGAATGTGGCAAGTTTCCCTTTCTTGATCATGCTACATTGTCCTTTCTCTAGTTCCCAGTATATTTTCAGACAACTTTGTTCTCCTATCCTAGCTTACAAAAGAAATGGTAATCTTAGCAAACGTTTTTCTCATATATAAACAGAAAAGACGCTCCGGAATCCGGAAAGCGCCTTTTCGATGCCTTATTCGACAGTTTCGTCGTCCATGACAGTCGTTGATTTTTTCGTCACTTCTGCGACAGCACTCCGGTTGAATGTCAATTGTGCATTACCTGACTTCAATGTCACCGTCATGTCGTCAACTTTTTGGACAACCCCGTGAAGACCACCGATCGTAACGATCGAGTCGCCGCGTGAGAGTTCATTTTGCATCTGACGCACTTGCTTCTGGCGTTTGTTCTGTGGACGGATCAACAAGAAATAGAACACCACGAAGATCAAGATCATCGGGAGGAATGTGATTAAGCCTTCCATCTGATTCAGCTCCTTTTATCATTCAAATCACGTTCATTATACCGTGAAAGAATTGATTTGTCAGACGATTTGTTAGAAATTCTTTGCGTTCGGTAAATTGTAACCGTATTCTTCAAAGAATTCTTCCTTGAAATCAAGTAGACGGTCCTCACGAATCGCTTGGCGAACGCCTTCCATCAACTTGACGAGGAAGTGAAGATTGTGTGTCGAACAAAGATGCAGACCGAACGTTTCTTGCGCACGAATCAAGTGATGGATGTACGAACGCGAGTAGTTCTTACACGCGTAGCAATCACATTTCTCGTCGAGCGGACGGAAATCACGTGCATACTTCGCATTCCGGACGACGAGCCGTCCTTGTGATGTCATCAACGTACCGTTTCGTGCGATCCGTGTCGGTAAGACACAGTCGAACATATCGATTCCGCGGATTGCGCCTTCAATCAATGCGTCCGGTGAACCGACGCCCATCAAATAACGTGGTTTGTCTTCCGGCATGAGTGGTGTCGTGAATTCGAGCGCACGGTACATGACGTCTTTTGGCTCTCCGACCGATAGACCACCGACCGCATAACCCGGGAAATCAAGGGCAACGAGATCTTTTGCACTTTGACGACGTAAGTCTTCGTATTCTCCACCTTGGATGATACCGAACAGCGCTTGATCGTGTGGACGTTCATGCGCAGCAAGACAACGTTCCGCCCATCGGCTTGTCCGTTCGACGGATGCTTTCATGTACTCGTGAGAAGCTGGGTACGGTGGGCACTCGTCAAACGCCATCATGATATCCGAACCGAGTGCATTCTGGATTTCCATCGCTTTTTCCGGTGACAAGAACAATTTGTCCCCGTTCAAGTGGTTACGGAAATGAACGCCCTCCTCAGAGATGTTTCGGAGATCAGCGAGTGAGAAGACTTGGAAACCACCTGAGTCCGTCAGAATCGCGCCATCCCAGTTCATGAATTTATGCAGACCGCCCGCTTCCTTGATGACATCATGCCCTGGACGCACCCAGAGGTGATACGTGTTCGCGAGGATGATGTTCGCGTTCATGTCCTTGATTTGTTCCGGTGCCATCGTCTTGACCGTCGCTTGCGTTCCGACCGGCATGAAGACCGGTGTCTCGAAACTACCGTGCGGCGTGTGGACGATTCCTAACCGCGCTCCGGATTGTTTACATGTTTTGATATGTTCGTATGTTACCGCGTGTTTTGTCATTAGTTTCGTTCCTCTCTCGTTAAGAACATCGCATCACCGAAGCTAAAGAAGCGATAGCCGTTTGCGACTGCTTCTTCGTAGGCATGCAGAATGTGTTCCCGTGTCGATAACGCGGACACGAGCATGATCAATGTTGATTTCGGTAAGTGGAAGTTCGTGATCAATCCATCGATCCCTTTGACTTCCTGACCTGGGAAGATGAAAATGTCCGTCCAGCCCGTTGCTTCGACGAAGTCGTCATGGTCGCGAATGACCGTTTCAAGCGTCCGTGTCGACGTCGTCCCGACCGCGATGATCCGTCCGCCTTGTTTCCGTGTTTCGCGTAGCAGAGCTGCTGAACTTTCCGGCAGTTCGTAGTACTCACTGTGCATCTTGTGACTATCGACGTCGTCGACCGAGACAGGTCGGAATGTGCCAAGTCCGACATGTAACGTCAACGGTGCGATCCGGACACCCTTCGCTTTTAATGCTTCAAGCAATTCCGGCGTGAAATGAAGCCCGGCTGTTGGTGCTGCAGCACTTCCGCGTTCGCGAGCGTAGACCGTCTGATAACGATCTTGATCCTCGAGTTGTTCATGAATGTATGGTGGCAGTGGCATCGTTCCGAGTTGGTCGAGCACTTCATAGAAAATGCCGTCATAGAAAAACTTCAAGATTCGTCCCCCGTCTTCAAGTGCTTCGACACACTCAGCACGGAGTAATCCGTCACCAAATGACAAAATCGTTCCTGGTTTGACGCGTTTTGCCGGTTTCGCAAGTGTTTCCCAAACATCGTCACTCGTTTGCTTCAAGAGTAACAATTCGATCTTCCCACCCGTCTCTTCCTTCACACCAAAGAGACGTGCCGGTAAGACTTTTGTATCATTGATGACGAGTGTATCGCCCTCCCGGAAGTGGTCGACGATATCATGGAAGTGCTGATGCTGAATCGCACCTGTCTCCCGATCGAGAACCATCAATTTCGAACTCGTCCGGTCGAGCAATGGCACTTGAGCAATTTGTTCTTCTGGTAAATGAAAATCAAATAAGTTTACATCCATTGGTTCAATTTCCTTCTTTCAGTCCTAAATGTTGGCGAGCGAACGGTGTTAAGATGCGTCCGCGCGGAGTACGTTGTAAAAATCCTTGTTGCAGTAGATATGGTTCATATACATCCTCGATCGTCTGCGCATCTTCACCAATCGTTGCAGCGATTGTCTCAAGACCTACCGGACCACCGGCAAACCGTTCTGCAAGCGATCGAAGTAAACGATGGTCGACATCGTCGAGTCCAAGCGCATCGACATGTAAGCGATCAAGCGCACTTGTCGCGAGCACGGCATCGATCTCGGTTTGATGGGCGACTTGAGCAAAATCACGGACACGCCGTAACAACCGGTTCGCGACACGTGGTGTTCCACGTGAACGAAGCGCGATGGCTTCTGCTGCAAGACGATCTGCTTCGAATCCGAACAATCGTGACGTCCGGGTCACGATAGCAGACAACTCTGACATCGTATAATATTCAAGCTTCAGCGTCACGCCAAAACGATCGCGGAGCGGTGCCGATAGCATCCCCGCACGTGTCGTCGCTCCGACGAGCGTAAACGGTGGTAAATCAATTCGAACACTGCGTGCGAGTTCCCCTTGACCGATGACGATATCGAGACAATAATCCTCCATCGCCGGATACAGAATCTCTTCGATTGATCGACTCAATCGATGAATCTCGTCGATGAACAGGACATCACCCGGTTCCAGTGATGAGAGAATAGCAGCTAAATCACCCGGTCGTTCAATCGCAGGACCGGCTGTCGTCTTGATGCCGACTCCCATCTCGTTTGCGATGATTGTCGCAAGCGTCGTCTTCCCGAGACCCGGAGGACCATAGAGAAGAACGTGATCGAGTGTTTCCTGACGAATTTTTGCCGCCTCGATGAAGACACTTAAATTTCCTTTTGCTTTCTCCTGCCCGATATATTGCTCGAGCGTCTGAGGACGCAGACTCCACTCTTCTTGATCTTCCGCATGGGCGGATTCTGACAAAATGCGCTCTTCCATGTCCTCACCTCACATTCAATAACAACTGGAGTGCCCGTTTGACATATTGATCCGTCGACAGGACTTCTGCCTGCAACGCTTTTTTGACTTTCTCGACTTCTCGGTCACTGTAACCAAGCGCCGTCAAGGCTTCACAAGCTTCATTCAGCTCAGCATTGCCTTGTGCGAACAAGCCTTCGCTCGGTACGTAATCCGGTGCGAGCTCGGCTAACTTTCCTTTTAGGTCGAGCGTCATTTGCTTCGCTGTTTTCTTGCCGACCCCCGGGAACTTGACGAGATAACTTTCCTTCTCTTGTTCAATCGCTTCAACGAGCGCATCGACATTCCCTGACGCGACGATCGCGAGCGCTCCTTTTGGTCCGATTCCTGTGACACCGAGCAACTTCGTGAACAAGGCACGCTCACGACGGGAACGGAATCCAAATAAGACTTCTTGGTCCTCACGGACATAATGATACGTATATACGATGATCTGTTCGTCTCCGGTCCGATAAAAAAACGGGTTCGGTGCTACGATCTTGTAGCCAATCCCGCCAACTTCTACCGTCACGAATTCCGCACAGACATAAGCGACTTCGCCGCGTACGAATTCTATCAATGTGGAACGCTCCCATCCTTAAACAAACTCTCGTGTTATTGTAGCATACATCTTCGTTTGGCTTCAAAGCGTTCTTCAGCAAAAATCAATACATATGTTCGCTCTCTCAATCCGAAGACAAAAAAGCGTGATCGTTGCACGACCACGCTCTCCCCCTTTATTTTATGAACGCGCAAGCATCCGTTCGAGTGCCAACACGGCATGCCGCGTCGTCTCTGCATCGACCGTGATGATGTTGACCGGGTCACCTGCTTCGACTTGTTCGAGCGCCCACGCCAAGTGCGGTAAGTCGATCCGGTTCATCGTCAAACACGGACACATGAATGGATTGAGCGATACGATATCGAGTTCCGGATGCGTCGACGCGAGTCGATTGACGAGGTTCATCTCTGTTCCGATCGCCCACTTCGTTCCGGGAGCAGCCTGTTCGATTTGTTGAATGATGTACGCCGTTGATCCGTTGAGATCTGACGCCGTCACGACTTCATGCGAGCATTCCGGGTGGACGAGAATCTTTCGTTCCGGATCCGTCTTGCGGAACTGTTCAATCTGACCGACCGTGAATTTCTCATGCACCGAACAGTGTCCTTTCCATAAGATGACGCGGACGTCCTGGTCCTCCCCATCAAAAACGAGTTCGTCCTTGATCGGATCCCAAATCGCCATCTGTTCTAACGGAATTCCGAGTGCGTGCGCCGTATTTCGACCGAGGTGTTGATCCGGCAGGAAGAATAAGATGTCGCGTTCAGCAAGCGCCCACTCGACCATCTGGACAGCGTTCGATGACGTCACCGTCGCCCCACCGTGACGACCGACGAATGCTTTGATCGCTGCCGTCGAATTGACATACGTCAACGGTAAAATCGACTCCCCAAATCGTTCCGTCAAGATCGTAAAAGCACGCTCCGTTTGCGTATCATTCGCCATATCTGCCATCGAACAGCCAGCACGCATGTCAGGCAAAACGACCGTATGCGACGCATCGGTTAGCATATCTGCCGTCTCTGCCATGAAGTGGACGCCACAAAAGACTGTATATTCCGCTTCTGTCATCTGCTTCGCGACTTGCGCGAGCTGGAGCGAATCTCCCGTCGCATCCGCGAACTGGACAACTTCATCCTTTTGGTAGTGGTGGGCAGGTAAGAATAAGCGACTGCCCATCCGTTCTTTGACCCCTTCGATAATCGCGATCAAGTCTGCTTCTGATTGCTGTAAGTATGACGCCGGAATTCCCTCGTGACGTAATAGATCAAATGACATCTTTTTTTCCTCCTTCGATTTTCATGCTGATATCGAGTGCTGTTGCTGAATGAGTAAGTGCTCCAAGTGAGATGACGTCTGCTCCGCTATCCGCGAAGTCCGATAATGTGTCTACCGTGATCCCACCGGATAGTTCGATTGTGATATGCGGTGGAATCAATTGCCGGAGCTGTTTAATTTCTGCTGGCGTCCGATTATCGAGCATGATGATATCGACTTCTGCAGCCACTGCCTCAAGCACTTCCGCTTCCGTCTCGACTTCAACTTCGATTGGTGTCGTATGTCCCGCGACACGTTTTGCTCGCATCACCGCTTCCGTAATCGATCCCGCGACCGTGATGTGGTTGTCCTTGATCATGACCGCGTCATCGAGTCGTCCGCGATGACTATAGCCACCACCGACGCGAACGGCATGTTTTTCTAGCATTCGTAATCCAGGGGTCGTCTTGCGTGTATCCGTGATTCGGATTCGTCCTGCTGCTACCTCGACCGCTTGACGTGTCTTCGTCGCGATCCCGGATAAGCGTTGCACTAGGTTTAAGGCGACCCGTTCTCCGCTTAAAATATCCTGTAACGAGCCAGACCACTCGGCAAGGAGTGTTCCTCTCGTGACGATCGTCCCTTCCGCTACATGAATCGTCACGTCGACTTGTAAGAGATGCGCCATCTCCTGAATGATGTCTACTCCGCAAAAGACACCGTCTTCCTTTGCTAAAAAACGACCGGTCCCGCGTTCTTGTCCCGTCAGACATCCTTCACTCGTGATATCCCACTGTCCGATGTCCTCGATTAAAAATGCCTCCAGTTGTTGCCGTAACTGCCACTTGTTCAACGTTCTCATCCTCTCCTGTCAACCGACTTCGCGCCCCTTCAAGCAACAGACATGCCGTTACATGACGTAATCGATTCTCTTCCGCTTCCTGTCCAGATTCGTCTAATGTCCAGCTTTTTAACTCTTCTAAACTATCTTCTATTTGCTTAATATCCATTTCGACACCAATGACCTTTGATAGACGGTCTGTTACGGAACGAAGTGTTCCCGGGCGTCGTTTCACTTGTTTTACTAAAAGTTCCGGTAACAACTCGAGCTGTTCTGCTACTGCTTTCCCCATGACAACACATTCAAGGAGCGAGTTCGACGCCAGACGATTTCGACCGTGTAGTCCAATCGATGCCGTCTCACCGACCGCGTAAAGTCCTTCGACATGTGTCTGCCCCGTCAGATCCGTTTCGATCCCGCCCATCAAGAAATGAATGCCTGGTGCAATTTCAACGAGATCCGGATTTATGTTCAGTTTTTCACATTTTTCAACAAACGTTGGAAACCGTTTCGTCCGGTCGACGACGTTTGACGTATCGAGATAGACTGGTTCACATTTTCGCACCTCATGGATTCGTTTTGCGACTTCATCTCGCGCTGCTAAATCTTGCATCGGATGATCCGCCATGATCCGGTCACCATTTTTCGTTACAAGCGTCGCTCCTGCACCTCGTAGTGCTTCCGTGATCAAACCTTCCGAACGACCAGCATGAACGAGTACCGTCGGATGATGCTGGATATAACCGAGATCACGAATCGTCGCCCCCGCTTCAAAGGCGAGCGCAATCCCGTCTCCTTGAATCAAAGGATCATTCGTCGACGCCGCGAATAATCCACCCACTCCACCGGTCGCAAGAATCGTCGCGCGCGCCACAATCTCGATTGGCTCTCCCTCGCTATATCCGACTGCACCTACTACCTGCCCGTTGACTTGAATCAACTCCGTGATACACGTCTGCTCAAGAATCGGAAATGGTACTCGCGGCATCAACGTCTCCATGATCCGTTTACCAGTCTCGTCCCCGTCACAGTGATAAATCCGCGACAAACGATGCGCTCCTTCACGACCGAGCAAAAACTCTCCCTCGGATTGATCGAATGGAACGCCTTGTCGTAACAAGAATTCCATCGCCTCGGTTCCCGATCGAGTGACGTAATCGACGACGGACGGATTGAAACGCCCTTTTGCTGCTTGGCACGTATCTTCAAAGTGACCACGATGATTGTCTTCTGCATAAGCGGAAGCAATCCCACCTTGTGCTCGAACGGAATTTGTCTCAAACCGCGTACCTTTTGTGACAAGCAACGCTTCCGTTCCGGATGGAAGATGCAGAGCGACCGATATTGCGGCGAGCCCTGTTCCAATGATCAACACATCCGTCTCAAGTCTTTTATGTAAAGACATATGTTTTACACCTCTATATCTAAATGTTTACTATTGACTTGACAATAAGTTTGGCATACTTTTAGCTGAGTGACAAGACGAAAGGACAGGATTTTTTCATGATTTATCTCGATTACGCAGCGACGACTCCGCTGCATCCACAAGCACTCGATCATTATCAACAAGCCGCTCAGTCGTTCTACGGCAACAGTTCTTCTCTTCATGACATCGGTGGCAACGCTGAACGTTTACTCGAACGAGCCCGTCAGTATCTGATGCAACAATTGGCTCAACAAGAAGGAACCGTCATCTTTACAGGGAGCGGTTCAGAAGCAAACTATATCGCTTTGACCCATCTGATGCGACAGAGTAACAAATCAGTTGTCTTGACACTTCGATGTGAACACGACTCGGTCTTGCTTCCGCTTGCGCGCTGGGCACAAGAAACACGACACCTTTCTTTATTACCGGACGGAACGTTCGATTGGGAACAATTCGTCGCAGCTTGTACGGATGAAATCGGTGTTGTCTCGATTCAACATGTCAATTCGGATACGGGTTTTCGCTTTCCGGTCGAACGGATTGCAGCATACTGTCAATCGCGCGAGATTCTGTTTCATTGCGATGGTGTCCAAGGATTTTTAAAGGATGCAATCAACATCGACACTTTTGATGCCTACACGATGAGTAGTCATAAAGTGTATGGACCAAAAGGATTGGGTGCTTTGTATTTACGGCGTCCGCTCTTCAGCCCATATTACGAGGGACATCACGAATTCGGAATCCGTCCAGGCACAGTCGACGTTCCAGGAATTGCTGCGTTCATCGCTGCCTGTGAGGCGTCTCGCTTCGAAAATCCAGGAATCCAAGCTTCAAGCCGTCGATTTCGTGGTATGCTAAAAAAAACATTGTCTTCGTCTCGTTACACGATCATCGAGTCGCCGACGCAACTCGCTTCCATCTGCGCCATTCATACGAAGCAACGCGATGGTCAATACGCATTGCTCGCCTTGAATCGTGCTGGAATCGCGGTTTCCGCTGGTAGTGCTTGTCGTGCTGGAGAAAACGGTCCGAATGCGACATTACGTGCCATCGGCTTTGACGAATCAGCGGCTCATGGGTTGATACGACTCAGTTTTGGAAGACAGACGACGAACGAAGAAATCGAACAGTGCATTGATGTGTTGAACACGATCTCATGACACTGAAGAAAGGTAGGAGACATGATGGGGAAACGCATCTCCGGAGAAGAACGCCGGAAATCATTACTTCGTATGATTGAGGAAAGTGAGCAACCTGTTACAGGAACGGCACTGGCGAAACAAGCAGGTGTCAGTCGCCAAGTGATCGTGCAGGATTTATCCTTGTTAAAGGCAAAAGGATATCCTGTCATCGCGACAGCTCGTGGCTATTTGATCAACGATCCGGAAGTCGACGGTTCAAAATTACGTCGCAAGATCGTTTGTCGTCACGGCATCGATCAATTAAAGGATGAGTGTGACGCCATTGTTGACGAAGGGGTCGTCATCCGCGATGTCATTATCGAACATCCCGTCTACGGCTTCATCACTGGAGAATTGATGCTAAAAAGCCGCCGAGACGTCCGTGTACTGCTAGAGCAGTTACATGAGACGCAAGCTACTCCACTCTCGAGCCTGACGGACGGCGTCCATATTCATACGCTTGAGGCGGATCATGAAGACGCACTGGAAGCCGCTATTGCTAAACTCGATCGTCTCGGAATTCTCGTTTCGGAGCTCGATGTCTGAACATAAAAAAACCGCCTATTCCTAAGGAATAAGCGGTTTTTTTATCGTTCAATCGGTTCAAGTCGTGTCTCCGGCATCGTAGATGGCGGATCGAACGTTGCTAAGACTTTGCGGACGCGTCGGTTTTCGATATGCAAGACGGTCAACGTGACACGTTCATAACGCATCGCCGTTCCGACGTCCGGCAATTGTCCGCTCTCCTCCATGATCCATCCCCCAAGAGACTGGGCGTCCGTGTCCGGCATCGTCAATTGAAATTGCTGACAGAAGTCTTCAATGTCATACTCCGCTAGACATTCGTATTGCTCTGGACCAATCCGTTTCGTGTATTCCAACGATTCATCGTGTTCATCCCAAATCTCCCCAACGATTTCTTCTAAAATATCCTCAAGGGTGATCAAACCTGCCGTCCCTCCGAACTCATCAAGGACGACTGCCATATGGGACTGCTTGACTTTAAGTTCCGGCAATAAATCCATCAATCGTGTCTGTGGCACGACAAACGATACCGGTCGAATCCATTCTCGGATATCAAGGGAGCCGTTCTTCACGTATGCACGCAGAAAGTCCCGCTCCGATAAGACACCGATGACGTGATCAATCGAATCCTTATAGACCGGTAGACGAGAATAGCCGCCCTTTTGGACTTCTGCAAGGATGTCTTCGAGCCGTGCATCGATATCAATCGCTTGAATATCCATCCGTGGCGTCAACGCATCCTCGACTGTCGCATGTTGAAAATCAACTGCTTGATGAACGAGTTCAGCCTCTGCAAGCCCCATGATGCCCTCTTCCTGACTGATATCAACGAGTGCCTTGAGTTCCTGTTCGGTCACGAGCGGTCCTTTCGGATCCGCTCCAATCAACCGTAGCGCCAATTGGCGTAAGCGGAGTAACAGGAAAACGAGCGGTCGAAAGCACAGTAAGAAGAAACGCAGTGGACGTCCGATCAATAACACGTAACGTTCCGTATGTTCACGAGCATACGACTTCGGTATCAATTCTCCGAACAACAGCAACAGGAAAAATAGCGCAAGAAAGGCAACGGTTTGTGTTGCGATCGTCTCGACGAACTGGATGATCCACCAGCCACCAAATAAGATAAAGGCGACGTTGACAATCGTATTCCCAATCAAAATCGACGTCAGTGTCTCTTCGTAGCGTTGAAGTAAGCGGAATACACGGGACGCACGCGCGTCCCCTGCTTCCGATTGATGCAACAACCGCAACCGGTTGACACTCGCGAGTGCCGTCTCGGCTGAGGAAAAGAATGCGGATAACATGAGAATCGGAATTAACCAAACGACTGAAATCATGGGCAATGGGTCCACGATGCTTTCACACTCCGTTTCCTAATGGAATGAACCGCTTAGAATGATGACTCGACGAATTCGAACTCGAAATCACGGATACGAACGACATCGCCGTCAATCGCACCAAGACGACGCAACTCTTCGTCGACACCCATTTGACGCAGTGTCCGAGCGAAACGTTTAATCGATTCTTCACGCATGAAGTTCGTCATCGTGAAGAGTTTTTCGATGCGTGGTCCTTTGATGACGAAACAATCGTCTTCATCTTTCGTAATCGTAAAGCCAGCTTCTGGTGCTTCGTAACCGTAGACGACACGTGGTGTCGCAGTTTTCTCTTCGAGTTCCTCAAGACCGAATTCTGGTGTTGCATCGACGAGGTCAGCGATTCGGAATAACAGATCGCGTAACCCTTGACGTGTTGCTGCTGAAATCTCGAATACTTCAAGCTCTGGGAAAGCTTCCTTGAAAGCTTCAAGATGTTCTGCCGCATCCGGCATGTCCATCTTGTTCGCGACGACGACTTGCGGACGCTCTGTTAAGCGCAGATTATAGTCCGCGAGCTCTTTATTGATGATGTTGTAGTCTTCGATTGGATCGCGACCTTCCATCCCACTCATGTCGATGACGTGGACGATGACTTTCGTCCGCTCGACGTGACGCAGGAACTGGTGACCGAGTCCGACGCCTTCACTTGCACCTTCGATCAATCCTGGCAAGTCAGCCATGACGAAGCTACGGCTATCTTCCGTTTCGACGACACCGATGTTCGGTGTGATCGTCGTGAAGTGATACGCGCCGATTTTCGGGCGTGCTGCTGAAACGACCGATAACATCGTTGATTTTCCGACACTCGGGAAACCGACGAGACCGACGTCTGCTAGCATCTTCAGCTCAAGTTTCAAGTATTTCTCTTCCCCTGGCTCACCGTTTTCAGCGTGCTCAGGTGCTGGGTTAGCTGGTGTCGCAAAACGTGTATTCCCACGTCCGCCACGTCCGCCTTTTGCGACGATTGCTTGTTGTCCGTGATGGACGAGGTCAGCGATGACCGCATTCGTATCGTCATCGTAGACGACCGTGCCCGGTGGAACCTTGACGATTAGATGCTCGGCTTTACGACCGTGCATCCCTTTTGACATGCCGTTTTCACCTTGAACCGCTTTAAAGTGACGTTTGTAACGGAAGTCCATCAATGTCCGAAGCCCTTCGTCGACTTCTAGGACGACGTGAGCCCCGTGACCACCGTCACCGCCGGCAGGACCGCCGTCCGGAACGTATTTCTCACGACGGAACGCTACTTGCCCACGTCCTCCGTCACCTGCTTTTACATAAATATTTACCTGATCGACAAACATGTCGGATCCCTCCTCTTACTTCTCTTCCTCAAACGGAAGACTTTCAATCTCAATCACACACTCATTTTCCGTCTGCGACTCGATTTCCATCGGCGTCACTAGATCCTCAAGGCGCGACATATCTAGTAGATCCCGATAGATCTCGATGGTCACGCCCTCGTGGAAGGTCACGGATACTTCTCCTACTCCTACATCAATCATGGCGATGGCTGCTTCGACGAGTTGCTTCAACCGCTCATCTTCCATGTGGGGTGCTCCGATGACATCATACGTCACAGTTTTGCCTGACCATTCAGCTTGCAGTAACGCCAGTGCGGTTTTCGGCAATCCGATTCGCGCTAGACGTCCTTCCCGAGATGCTTGCTCCCGGTACGCCGAACAGATCGACTCGACTGCTTGTTCGTCTCCGATCGCGCCATACGAACGGACGAGTTGTATCCGGTTCAACCACTCGTGACGAAGAGTCTTCAAAAGATCAAGTACCTGCTGTTCCTCCATCGGTCGTTCCCTCCTAAAAAAACAGACCCTAACCCTCGAAAGTGGCTAGAGTCTGCTTCGTCGATCCTTATGCTGGGTAAACGCTGACTTGTTTCTTGTCGCGTCCGAGACGTTCGAAACGAACGACACCAGTTGCAGTTGCGAAAAGTGTATCATCGCCACCACGTCCGACGTTCATACCTGGGTGAATCTTCGTACCGCGTTGACGGTAGAGGATTGAACCAGCAGAAACAGTTTGACCGTCTGCACGTTTCGCCCCAAGGCGTTTCGATTGCGAGTCACGACCGTTCTTTGTCGAACCTACCCCTTTTTTCGATGCGAAGAACTGAAGATTAAGTTTCAACATGTGGAATCCACCTCCTATACTTGTTCAAGTTGGATAAACTCACCGTAACTTTCAGCGATGGTACCAAGTTGGACCAAAGTCGCTTCCAATAACAATTGAGTGCGTTCACTGACATCCGGTGCTAAGTCAGCGTACGGTTCTACATAAAAGTAGCCACCCTCTTGTTGTTCTGCCATTTCAAGGAGCAGGACCTGCCCGAGTAATGCTTCTATGGCATTGTATGCCCCGAAGATCACCGACGAGACGCCGGCACAGACAAGGTCGAGACCTGGTTCTGCGAACTCGGCATGTCCTGTCACTTCGATGGAGCGGACGAGTTCCGCTTCATCTCGTCGAATCTTGACACGTATCATGGCTTACGCTTCGATTTTCTCGATGCGGACCTTCGTGTAAGGTTGACGGTGACCTTGCTTACGACGGTAGTTCTTTTTCGCTTTCATTTTGAAGACAGTGATCTTTTTCGCGCGAGCGTGTTTGATGACCGTTGCTACGACCTTCGCACCTTCTACGAGTGGAGCGCCGACTTTAACATCGTCACCACCAAGGATCAATACTTCACCAAATTCAACTGTGCTGTCGACGTCTGCGTTTAATTTCTCAACGTAGATTTCTTGGCCAGCTTCGACTTTGACTTGTTTACCACCAGTTTTGATAATTGCGTACATTACGTGCACCTCCTCTTAGGAACTCAGACTCGCCATCACGGGCAGCGGATGCTTTAAAACCCGGTCTGTGCGGTTGTAGTCATTTGGGTGCTTCCAAACGAACTAACGTTATTCAGAATACCAAACGTTCTTCCACCTTGTCAATGCTGTTCTGAAGGATTATTCCGATCGTTTAATGAAATCGAGACAGTCCTGTGACGACCCCGTGAACAGAACAGCTGGATCCCCTTCGAGCACATGGACTTCGAGTGGTTGACGGGAGATGAATTCGTCTTGCAACAGATGCCGTGGTGCACGAATCACGACTGCTTCCGCATAGGTCGCGATCTCAAGCAACTTCGGTTCAATCAAGCGATAGACGCTTAAACGTGTCCACTGACCGGATTCCTGTGAACGTTCCTGTAGCGATTTCCCGTGACGTTGTCGTGTCAGCTCGCATAAACCCATCTTCGTAAATCCATAGACTTCGATTTGTTTCGTCTCGAGCGCCGCCCGTTCTTTGAGGAGTTGGGTCACACGTGTCTGACCTTTACTAGAGCCACGGAGGAAATCGATTGCAATCATGCCACTGATGTTGCGCAACCGTAATTGCCGCATGACTTCGACAGCAGCCGCTTCATTGATTTGATCAAACGTCCGCTTTTGTTCCTTGACGGAGATCGTCTTCCCACTGTTGACGTCGATGACAGTCATCGTCTCAACCTCTTCAATCAAGAGATACGCTCCTCCGTCGAGCCAGACGACCCGTTGCATCGCTTTTTCGATTGCCCCGTCGATCGCTTCCATCTCGGGTAAGCGTCCTTTTCGTAGCGAGCGTTCGACGGACAGACCGAGCAATTCCAGGCGTTCCTTTTCCTGACGTGTCATGACGAGTGCATCGGTGACGTGTGGAAGTCGTTTCGCTTCTTGGACGATAAGTGCCTCATCTTGTTCAAGACGCGGCACCTGTAAAAGTTCTTTGTGACGTGTCCGTAATGACTGTAGCTCTTGTTTCAATTCATCGATTGATGCTTTCGCTGCTTCCGTCCGGTAAAGAATTCCTTCTTCTTCTGTCGTCGTCAATTGCTCCGCCAGTTGACGCTGAACGACGAGATCCAGCTTCCGACTGAAACGGATGCGGCGACCGTATGGAAAATAGACAAGATAACGTCCACCATAGGTGATATTCTGCGTCACCTTATGTTGTTTTGGTGCGACCCCTTCCTTGACGACCTGGACAAGTAACGTCTGTCCGACCTGGACGGCTTGTCCAATCGTTGGTACGTCCGGATAGCGGCGAAGTGCTTCCACCGTCTCATTTAGCGGTAAATAAAGCGGTGTACCGTCAGTCGCGATCAAAAAGGCTGCCCCGAGCGTCGGATGCAACCGATCGACCTTGGCATAGACGAATGTGCCGACCCGGATCTCGTCACGCATCCGTTCATGATATTCAATCAATCGACCGCCTTCGACCAATGCTAATCGTTCAAGCGAAGCGGTCTGTTCACTAATCCATCGCATACTGATCCCTCCAAAAAAATTAGACTAGGCACGACGCTGTCGTCCTAGTCTAATTTCCCATTCTTATTTCATCCCAAGCATCTTCTTCAATTTGACGAAGAAGCCTTTTTGCGGTTGTTCGTTTAAATCAAGCAGTGGCACGGATTCTCCAAGAATCCGGCGGGCGATGTTTCGGTATCCGAGTCCAGCCCGGTTATCTGGATTCATCGTCACAGGCACACCACGGTGGGAAGCGGCGATGACTTCTTCATCATCGATGATCAGACCAAGTAGATCAATCGAAAGAATACGCATGATCTCATCGATGTCGAGCATATCACCTGATGCCATCATGTGTGACCGCACCCGATTAATGACGAGTTTCGGAACGATGTTACGTTCTGAGCGCTCGAGCATCCCGATGATCCGGTCCGCATCCTGAACGGCTGCTTTTTCCGGTGTCGTCACGACGACGGCTTCATCGGCTCCTGCGATTGCATTCATGAAGCCTTGTTCGATTCCGGCAGGGCAGTCGATCAAAACGAAGTCGTATTCAAGTTTCAGTGTATCGATGATTGCCTTCACCTGTTCGGGTGTGACGGAGGACTTATCCTTTGATTGAGCAGCAGGCAACAGATACATCTCTTCAAAACGTTTATCGCGGACGAGCGCTTGGTGCAACTTACATTGCCCCGTCACGACGTCAACGATGTTATAGATACTCCGGTTATCGAGACCAAGCACGATATCCAGATTGCGTAACCCGATATCCGTATCGACGAGACAAACGGAATGTCCCATCAATGCAAGTGCTGTTCCGATGTTCGCAGTCGTCGTTGTCTTACCGACACCACCTTTACCGGATGTGACGACGATGGCGCGTCCCATGTTCGTCTTCGCCTCCATATGTACCTGTTCTTTCACTTGTTCCATATCCGTCACCCTCTTTCACTATCAATCGCAAACTGATCCATCCGCGCGAGCGGAACGGTTTGAAGGCGGGAGAATTCGACCCCGTCTTCACCTAAAAATGCACAACCCATATCGAGAGCAGGAATCGGTGCGTCCTCCGGTTCCTCATGGACGGTGCCAGCGACCGCAATCCACTTCGGTTGCAACACGCTCGCCGCGATGACGGCTTCCGTATTGCCACCTTTCCCGGCATGAACGGTCCCCCGTAACGCACCGAGACAATAGATACTTCCTGTCGCATGGACGACCGCTCCCGGATTGATATCTCCGATGATGACGATCGAGCCTTCGACGTCTAATACGTGCCCACTGCGTGCCGTGCCACCGAAATAGTGGAACGTTCGCTCTCCGTACAAGGCTTTTGCCTCGTCCTTCGTGATGCACTCACTGTCATAACCTTTGAAAGAGAAGGAATCATGTCGCGCGACGATAGATTCGACGGCCGTCAACACCCCTTCATCGACATAACGTCGACCGAAGAAGAAGGTGATCGGTACGGCGCGTCCGTTCTCGACGGATTTGTCCGCAAGCGTCAACTCTAAATCGTCAAGAAATTCATCCACACTGCACCTTTCATTCACATAGACGGCGAGGCCACCACGATGACCTTTCATCGTTACATAACGTTTACGCTCAATCATGACTCATCCTCTTTTCTCGTCAAGGGTCGACTGCACGAGTCGGGTCATCGGATAATACAGGATGATGATCCCGATCAACTGCGCAACCAGACTCCTTGGAATGATCTGTGTCGCGAGTTCCTGGAAGGAGACTCCGACACCCACGACCGAAGCCGTGAAGAAATATATATCGAGTTCATACAAAATGGCACTGAACGTGAACGTGACAAGAATCGTTAATACGTTCTCCTTTACATATTTTAGCACGAAGCTACTAAAAAGCGGAATGGCGGATAACGCAAATAAGTAAATGCCGATGATATCCGAATAGACGAAATCATACAACAATCCGAAGACGAGTCCGAATCCGAGTGCCTGTTCGAGTTTTCCATATCGACCAAGGAACATCAATCCGATCAATGTCGCATGAATGACATATGGCGATCCATCTCCAAGAGGTCCTGCGAACAGCGTTCCTTCCAAGATGAAAAGAAGGAACACGGCGAAAAACAACTTAACGTTATTCACGAGTGTCCCCTCCCTTATCGGTCTCAGCGAAAGGTTCCTTCGCTTCGCGTTCAATCACGAAGACATGACCGAACTGTTCGAAGTCTGCTGCCGGTTTGACGTATGCGATTTTTGAAGCCCCATACTGATCGGATTTCACTTCCGTGATTTTTCCGATGACGATTCCACTCGGATACTTTCCACCAAGACCTGACGTCGTGACGGTCTGCCCTTTTTTCAGTTTCGCGTCGTTCGGAATTTTCGTGAACTTGAGTAATTTCGTTTCTTCATCAAACCCCTCGATCGTACCGAAAACACCTTTTCCCTTCGTATCATCAGCCGTTGCCGAGACGTTATTCGTGCGACTCGTATCCGACATCAACTGTACGAGAGACGTATAGGCGCTCGCTTGGATGACGCGACCAATTAGTCCGTCTGCTGTTACAACGGCCATATTCGCCTTAACACCCTTTTGTTCACCGATGTTGATCGTCACGAACCGTTGCCATTCAGATGCCGTCCGACCAATCATCTCTGCCGGTAACAACTTGTAGTCACGGATCGATCCGTTCAGGTCGAGCATATCCTTCAATTCTTTATTCTCACGCTCAAGATCACGGACTTTGACCGCATTACCAGCATAGTCATTCAATCGTGATTTCAAGTGTTCGTTCTCTTTGTACACGTCACGCACTTCTCTAATCGAAGTGACCGTATCATCAATCCAGCCAATCGGTGTCGCGAAAAGGCGTTGACCGACGCCCGCGGTATCACGCACGAAGCTTTGATACCAGTGGGATTGGTTACGCCCTTGCAGCGAAATGCCGATCAAAATCACCAAAAGGAGAAAACTAAGGAGTGTGATGAGCAGTTTTCGATTGTTTAAAAATCGCTTCATCGCTCATCCCGTCCTTATCTTTTTTGCGAGATGCCTGATTTCGAACGAAGAACATTCATCATCTCGAGTGATTTTCCTGTACCGATTGCGACACAATCGAGTGCATTTTCTGCAACGAGTGTCAAAATACGTGTTTCGTCTTCGATGACAGCATCGAGGTTCTTTAAGAGAGCCCCACCGCCAGTCAGAACGATACCGCGGTCCATGACGTCTGCTGATAATTCAGGAGGTGTCTGCTCAAGCGTGTGCTTGACACCCGCAAGAATCGCATCGACCGTATCTGAAAGTGCATCACAAATTTCGGCACTTGTGACTTCAATCTGTTTTGGAAGACCTGTCACGAGATCGCGTCCACGGATCTCCATCGTTTCATTTTCTGATTCTTCATCGATGCGTGCGTAACCGATTGTCATTTTCAACGTCTCAGCTGTCCGCTCCCCGATCATCAGGTTGTATTTCGACTTGATGTAACGAATGATGGATTCATCCATCTCGTCTCCACCGACACGAATCGATTGACTCGTGACGATACCACCGAGTGAGATAACAGCAACTTCCGTCGTACCACCGCCGATATCAACAACCATCGATCCTGTTGGTTCTGAAACCGGAAGACCTGCACCGATTGCTGCTGCAAATGGTTCTTCAATCGTGTACGCTTCACGCGCTCCGGCAAGTTTCGCTGCATCTTCAACCGCACGTTTTTCGACCGATGTGATCCCACTTGGTACACAGATCATGACGTTTGTTTTTGAAGAGAACAAACCTTTTTTCTTCGAAGCTTGATCCATGAAGTATTTGATCATCGTAGCGGTTGTTTCATAATCCGCGATAACCCCGTCTTTCATCGGGCGTCGTGCTGTCACGTTACCCGGCGTACGACCGATCATGTTTTTCGCTGCGTTACCGACCGCTTCAATTTTTCCTGTATCCGTACGGAAAGCGACGACGGACGGTTCGCGGACGACGATTCCTTGCCCCTTTACATACACGAGCGTGTTAGCCGTACCTAAGTCAATGCCGATTTCACGGCTGAATGATCCAAACATTATTCAAAAAACCCCTCTCTGAGAATACACTTCACTAATTATAACGGAAAAGCCTTCATTGGAAAGCGTTAAAACGTTACAGCTTGTTTACAGTTCGCCTTAGAAAACACACAAAAAAACGTCTGATGGAAAGAAACGAAACTTTCCCTTCAGACGTTATTCTTACATAAATCCGCGCTGTTTCATACTAATATATTGTCCGTGCCCGATGATGATGTGGTCAAGACAACTGATTCCAATGAGCCGTCCTGCCTCAACGAGCCGCTCGGATACCTCGATATCCTCTCGACTCGGTGTCGGATCACCCGACGGATGATTATGCACAGCGATGAAATTCGCAGCCGAGCAGCGAATCGCTTCCCGGAAGACGTCACGCGGGTGGACGATCGACGTGTTCAATCCTCCAATGAATAACGTCTTTTTCGAAACGACCTCATTTTTCGTATTCAAATACAGACAGATGAAGTGTTCTTGTTGATAAAGACGCATCTCTTCTAACAACAGCTCCGCTGCGTCTTCCGGTGAACGAATCGTTGGTCGCACCCACTTCGGTTCGGTGACGAGACGACGACCCAGTTCTAGTCCCGCCATGATTTGTAATGCCTTCGCCTTTCCGACCCCTGGTGCTTTTTCGAGTCCTCCGACTCCCGCCGCCTCGAGTTCGATCAGCGAAGGATAGATATGCAGTAATTCTTCCGCGATTTCAAGCGGTGTCCGGTCCCGTGTCCCACTTCGGACAAGACACGCGAGCAGTTCGACTGTCGTCGCTTGTGCCAAGCCTTTCAACTGAACCATATCCTTCGGCCATTCAATCACAGCATCCGACCTCTCTGTTTCAGAATTACGCAAACATCGGCTTGATTTTAAACGACGCGAGACGTTTCGTGATCTCGTGTATGGGCAATCCAACGACATTATAATAATCGCCCTCAATCGCCTCGACGAATAGCCCTCCCATCGCTTGGATACCATAGCCACCCGCTTTATCGTAAGGCTCGTTCGTCGCGATATACCCTTCGATCCACTCGTTTAACAATGCACCAAAACGAACGTGTGTCGTCACGTCGAACGTCTCCTCCTTTTCACCAAAGCGAATCGTCACGCCTGTCACGACTTCATGAGCACGTCCTGACAGACGCGCAAGCATCGCCCGTGCCTCAGAACTATTTGCTGGCTTCTCAAGAATCATGTCGTCAATCGCAACGACCGTATCCGCAGCCAAAATGACGCCGTCTACCGTAATCGCTCGCGCTTTCTTTTGCGATAGATAACGGACGTACTCATGCGGTGACATCGGAAATGGTGCCTCTTCGACGACATTCGCAGGTACGACTTCGTGAGGGATTCCAATTTGCTTTAGAAGTTCCGTCCGGCGTGGTGAAGCCGAGGCAAGGATCAAGTGTGGTTGCGTTACCATTAGTATCACGTTCTTTCCCATTAATTTCGAATCGGATAATTCGAGTCATCGTTTAGTCTAACAAAAAATAAGCGGTCCCTAACAGAGTAGGAACCGCCAAACTCATCTTAATTTCCTGTCACATCGACAAATGGATCTGACTTTGGTGTTTTTTCTTTAAGCGGCGTCTGTTTATCAGGCGTCAACTTCGTTAAATCCGGACGGTAATACGATTCGATTTCGACTGTGAAAGATAGCATTTCGTTTTCCAATTGAATTGCGCCACTGCCAGGTCCTTGTTCTTCTGGACCAGTCAACTGAATCTGGCGAAGAATCGTAATGCGATCTGTTCGCTCAATTTGTTTCAAGAAGGCCATCAGTTCAAGATATGACGGCGCTTCAATCGTCAAGGAAGCTGGTAACGGTGTCGCATTTGCTGCGGGAGTAGTCGCTGTAGGCGTTGTCGCTTGATCCGATTCGGTCGCCATCGCTCCATCAACAGCTGGTGTTGACGTTACGGGAGATTGTGGTGTCGTCTCTGTCGATTGACCGAAAGTAATCGACTGCACTTTTACTCCAGCAATCTGACTTGCTGCGTTGATCGCATCGATGACATCATCATTCGATGCCGTCACCGGAACTTTTTGCTGTAGGAAACTCGATTCTGCCACGTCCACTTTTTGCTCATTTGCTTTTGCTTGCTCTAACGCCATTTGTTCTCGCTTGAGTGTCGCTTCTTTTTGTTGCAAGGTTTGATGTGTCATATACGTCGTATATCCAAAATACCCAATGCCACCTAAAACGATGAGGATTGATAAAAAGAGAAGGAGGTAGCTACTATATCGCTTCAATTTTCAGGCACCTCCTCAACTTCTGTCGAGATGACTTCTCCTGAAGGATCATCCGGTGTTTGACCGTCCCCTTCAATTTCTGGCTCAGATGGCTTATCTTCTTTCGGTACTGCCGGGTCTGCCTCATTGGTCTCTCCCTTAACAACCTCCTCAGGATTGACATTCATAGAAAACTGACCGATATATCGCGGTTCTTCTGTCTTCGTGTCATCATTCGGAGTAATTTCCGTCGTTGGAATCTCTTGACCGGTCGCCGGATCAACCGTTGTCGTTGTCACGACATCCGTTTTTTCATTCATCGTTTTTGTCGTCACGCTTGCCAGCGTCGTACCGGAGAACACTTTATCGGTCAGCAACTCTCGGTAAAAATCATTCAGCTCATCGAGTGTCTCAAACTGAGCCGTCATAGCAACGGTATCATCCGCTCCATATGCGTACTGAAGAATGTACCCGCGTTCCGGTAAGTAACGTGTGATCCGCTCAAGTGTTGGAACAGCTGGCTTAGGTGCTTCTTCTAGCGACTCGACCGTCTGTTTCAATTGAACGACTTCTTGTTTAGACGACTGATCGGATTCGGATTGTAATTGTCGGACGATTTGAATCTGATCGTCTACGGATTCCACTCGGTTAGCGAACTGATCCGTTTGCCAATATAAATAACCACCAATCAATCCACCAAATAATAATAAAATCAGCGAAGCGACAAGCGGATATTTCGGTGCCTCGTCACTTTCCGGTAAAAGGTTGATACGATCTGGTCGCGCAGTGGCTAGACCAACGATCGGTAAGTAAATGCGTGGAACCGATTGACTATCGATTGTCATCATGTCCGGTACTTCATCTAACTGAAGATCAAAGTTCGTTCGGAATCGTGTCGCTAATTCATCTCGAAACGGGAAGTCTCCCGCAAGGACAACTGTCTTGATTTCGCGGCTTTCTCGAGCGAGCGAGAAACGGTAAAAGTCTAGCACACGCGAAAATTCTAACAGCATTTCATCCAAGACGAGTTCAACTGTCTGATCATCCGATCGATAGCGATAATGCAATTGATCCTCGATCACGTCTACATCCCAAGCATCTGCCGAAAACGTATCCACTGAGCGAATCAGGCGTGGTACACGGTCTTCGATGATAATCAATTGATGGTTCGTTGCGTTTGCATTCCAAATCAGTAGCGTATCGGTATCTGCTGCTGGATAATGCGCTTCAAGACCGAAGTAGGTAGACAGTGGTTGCGGTTCCGCTGCCACTAATCGAAGATGCTTTTGTTTAAACAATTGCGTATATTGTTTCAGTGCTTCGTTCGGTGCCGCATACAGCATGATTTCACGCTTTTCACCGTCTTCAAGGACAGTGTAGTCGAAGTATGGTTCTTCAAAAGGAAGGACAATGCTATGACCAATCTCCATGAATAGATAACCCCGGATCTGATTCGTCGCAATCGTCTCCGGAATATCGAGTTTCCGCGCAAGGACGAGTGAACCATCCAGCGCAAGAACGGCTTTAGATCCGCGAGGAACTTTCAACTTCGTCAATAGACTATCAAAAATCAGATCGAGCGACGCTTCCGGTTGAAGCCATCCACCCTGTAACGTACCTGCTGGAAGAGATACGACAGCACGTCGTTTCAAGACCCCTTTTTTGACAACCGCACCAAAAATAGCGACGTCCGTAAAATTAAAATAAACATATGTACCTTTACGCCGTTGCGTCATATGTACGTTCTTCCTTTCTTAAAGCAGTAAATCGAGGTACCACGACACCCAATCATCCGCAAAATAATATGTAAGTAATGTCCCGATCGCAATGGAGGGAACGAATGGTATCGGTTGTTTTCGTCTGACGCGTCCCGTTCCGAGTAGCGTCAGCCCGATCACTGAACCAACAAATGCTGAAACAAACAACGCGATGACGACGTGAAGCGGTCCAAGGAAAATCCCGAGTAAACCGAAGAGCTTGACATCTCCCGCTCCCATACCGCGTCGTGATGCAAGAAAAATGACGAACAATAGAACGAATCCGACAATTCCTCCAATAATTGGATTATACCAGTTTTCAAGTGGAGAAAGGTAGCGCACAATCAAGGCAATTGGTAAAAAGAACAGTAAAATTTTATTCGGTATGAGCATATAGGCAAGATCAGACATCGTAAGAATAAACAAGAGACTAGTTAGAGTGAGTGTCAACGCAAATTCCATCGACCAACCGAACTGCCAAAAGGCATACGCATAGAGCATTCCACCGAGTAGTTCAAGCGCTGGATACTTGATTGAAATCGCCTGTCCACAGGAACGACATTTCCCACCGAGTACTACATATCCGAGTACTGGCGTCAGTTCGAGCGGTCCAAGCACATGTCCACAGGTCGGACAATGGGAACGTGGATGAACGATCGACTCCCCGACCGGAACACGCAAACCGACGACATTCGTAAACGATGTGATCAACAAACCTAACAAGAAAAAATATACCGTGAAGACGATCGTCATGACACGACCTCCCTTTCAAAAAAGTTCAGAAAAAAACCCCCGAGGAGGGGGGACGATTACCAACGTTTTAGTTCAGATGGACCTTTATTTGCAAAGTAATCTTCCTCACCTTTAAGGGTTACAGAGTAAGTATACTTCCCACCAGTTTCTGTTACAGATACAAATGCATCTTTATATGGTTTAGGAGAATCGAATGGGTCCTCCATGCTATCGATATATTTATCGAGCACTACACCGTCAGTTGTAGCAAATTTCTTTCCAGCTTTCTCAATTCCCATTACAACCGTTTCTCCTGCTTTGATCGGATTCGAAGAAGTATATAACTTCGCAGCAGATACCAATTGCTTCGCATCCGAAACAACTGCATCTTTACGTGAGTTCTCAATCAATCCACCGATTGCGACGACAGCGATTGCTGCGATGATACCTAAGATAACGACGACGACAAGTAACTCGATCAATGTCAGTCCGCGCTCATCGCGCATTTGTTTTGCATCTAACCAGATTTCTTTTAACCGTTCGATCATTTCATTATGCCTCCCTAGTGCTTTTTTACTGTTCTTGGTTAGTAAGACTTACTATCCAAACGAATACTATTATAGTAGCACCACATTTTTTGTAGTTTATGTCTTTTTTTAACAACAGGTAAATGTTTTTACAATTGTCAACCTGCCTGAATGTCGGAGTAAATCTTAAACATCGGTACGACGACAGCGATGACGATGACACCAACGATTGCGGCTAAAACAACAATCAACAATGGTTCGATGATCGATTTCAAACGATCCGTCGTCGTTTCCACTTCGGTTTCGTAGAAGTTCGCGACTTCCGTCAACATCGAATCGAGCCGACCTGACTCTTCCCCAATAGCAATCATCTGTGTGACAAGGGGCGGGAAATATTTATTTCGCTCCAAAGGTTCGTGCATCGGAATACCGCGCGACATCGCTTCGTTCGCACCAGCAATCCCTTTACGAATGATCCGATTCGTAACGATTCGTTCAGTAATATCAAGTGAAGCTAAAATTGGTACTGACGCATTGAGCAATACAGATAGACCACGTGTCATCAGCGCGATTTGTGATTTTTGAATCAGCGGTCCGAAGACTGGAATCATTAACAAGAAACGGTCAAAAAAGAGACGCTGTCGCTCATTCTTGAGGTTAAAATACAACAGTCCGATCAAACCAAACGCAATTAATAGTAATACCCACCAATAGGCGACAAAAAAGTCGGAGACAGCGACGACGAGTTTCGTAATCAAAGGCAACTCACTACCTAATTGATCAAAAATTGAGGCAAAAGTCGGCACGACATTCATCATTAGGAAGACCACGACGCCGATCGCGACAATTGAGACGACCGCCGGATAGATTAAAGCGGAGATGACTTTTCGTTTGATCTCATATTGTTTTTGCAGCTGTGTCACGATGTTATCTAACGCCTCTTCGAGATTACCACTCGCTTCCCCCGCCATCGCCATACTAACGAAAAACGTATCAAATACACGAGGATGCTTTTCGATTGCCTGGGAAAACTGAATCCCACTACGCAAATCATCTTCCACCTCGACAAGCGCTCGCTCGAGTGGTTTTGATTCTGTTTGTTTACGTAAAATTTCGGTTGCCCTAACAATCGAAACACCGGATCGAACGAGCGTCGCAAACTGACGCGCGTACATGACAAGATGCTCGATTTTCGGTTTAGCACTTAAAAACGTAATCTCGGTATTTAACCCTTTTGATTCTTGTTTCTCAAGCAATGTTACGGCGATTTGATCCGTCCGAAGCCGTTCTGCTGCCTCGCGCTTCGTCAGCGCAGTAATCTTGCCCTTCTTTCGTTTTCCGGCCATCGTTCGACCTTCGTAAATGAATACTGCCATCCCTTCACCCCGATATGTATGGTGTTGCAGCAGATGCCGGGATCAAACCGCGACTGACCAAATCCTGTAAGGCCATCTGCATCGTTTGCATGCCATATTGTTTACCCGTCTGTAAGACGGATTGAATCTGATATTCCTTACCTGTCCGAATCAAGTTGGAGACAGCTGGTGTATCAACCATGATTTCTAAGGCAGCGACACGTCCTGTCCCATCCGATCGTGGCATGAGTCGTTGTGAGATGACACCCGCTAGGACGTTCGCTAGCTGTGCCCGAATCTGATCTTGTTGCTCCGACGGAAATACATCGATGATGCGACTGACCGTTGAAGCTGCTGTTGCCGTGTGCACCGTCGCAAAGACAAGATGACCGGTTTCAGCAGCCGTTACCGCGGTAGCAATCGTCTCAAGGTCGCGCATTTCTCCCAGTAAAATCACATCCGGATCTTGGCGAAGCGCTGAGCGCAATCCTGTCGAAAAACGTGGCGCATCAATTCCAATCTCCCGTTGATCAATTAAGCTCTTTCGATGACTATGTAAGTATTCAATCGGGTCTTCCAGTGTGATGATCCGTTTATACATCGTCTGATTGATTTCGTTGATCATCGCAGCAAGCGTCGTCGACTTCCCGGAACCTGTTGGACCCGTGACAAGGATGAGACCATGTGGCTTCGTCAAAAATCGTTTGATGACTGGAGGAAGTCCTAACTGTTCAAGCGAAGGCACTTCTGTCGGGATCGTTCGAAAGGCCATCGATAATGCACCTCGCTGGTAAAAACAATTGACCCGATATCGCGCTACACCTGTCACACCAAACGAAAAATCAATATCTCGATCCTGCTTCAGTTGCTGATACATGTCTTCCGTGATCAACGAACGAACGAACCCGTCAATGATGACTGGTTTCATCTTCTCAGATCCATATGGTGTCAGTGTTCCATTGATCCGAAACACAGGAGGGGATCCGGCAGTCAAATGAACATCGGATGCCCCTCGTTCCTTCGAGGAACGAAGAATATCTTCGATTTGGGCACGTTCCATCGTTTGATTCATTCTGAAATCACCGTCCGTAAAATTTCTTCTGTCGTCGTGATACCGTCAGCTACTTTCGATAGACCATCAGCTAGAAGGAAACGTTGTCCTTGCGATTTAACGTACGCTGTGATGTCACTTTCCGTCGACTGGTTCATGATCATGCGCCGTAAGACTTCGTCAATCATGATGACTTCCTGAATCGCGACACGACCTCGATATCCGGTCATATTACAAGATGAGCAGCCACGCCCTCGCATGACAGTCGTCGCCTCGATTCCTTCTTGATCAAACAGCTCCTGTTCCCGCGTTGAGAGTGGATGGACTTCTCCGCAGTCCCGACAAACACGGCGGACGAGTCGTTGTGCGATCAACCCACTAAGCGAAGCTGCAACGAGAAACGATTCAACGCCCATATCGATTAATCGTGTAATTGAACTAACTGCTGAGTTCGTATGGAGCGTGGATAGAACTAAGTGTCCTGTCAAAGAAGCACGGATCGATATTTCTGCTGTTTCAATATCGCGAATCTCACCGACCATGACGACGTTCGGATCCTGACGGAGAATCGATCGAAGACCACTCGCAAACGTCAAACCGATCTTCGCATTCACTTGGACCTGATTGATGCCATCGACCTGGTACTCAACTGGATCTTCGACGGTGATGATATTGCGTGACTCGTCATTCAACTCATTTAAGGCTGCATACAATGTCGATGATTTCCCTGAACCGGTTGGCCCGGTAATCAAAATGATACCGTTCGGTCGTTTTAACATTTCTCGGAACTGTGTTTCATTCCGTGAGCTGAAACCAATTTTAGAGATAGAAATATTTGAGTTGGAACTGTCCAAAATTCGAATAACGACTTTTTCCCCGTATACGGTAGGTAGTGTAGAAACACGGAAGTCGTAAGCTAGTCCATTAAAGACATATTTGATTCGTCCATCTTGCGGTAAACGAGATTCTGTAATATCAAGCTCACTCATGACCTTGATTCGTGTTGTTAAAATACTTTGAATCTGCTTCGGATAATTATTTTCCGTTCGAAGTTCTCCATCGATTCGAATTCGAATCGTCATCGATGTTTCCTGTGGATCCATATGAATATCGGATGCCCGTTGCGCAATCGCATTTTCTAAGATTTGATTAACGAGACGAATGATTGGCGCATCTTCACGTGTCACCACGTCGCGCGACTGTTCCATCTCCGTCATATCATCTGACTCCAACAAATCGCGCAACGATGAATCGATATCATAATACTTCAAGATCGTTCGTCTGATTTCGTCCCGTGTCGCAATACCTACGTCAATCACTAGACCCGTCTGCATCCGTAAATCATCGATTGCGATCAAGTCCATCGGATCCGCCATGGCAATAAATAAACGATTCCCTTCACGGTAGACCGGAACTAACGTATGTCGCTGTGCTAATTCTTTTGAAATCAATTTCGTTACCGCAACATCGACTGGATAATTATACAGTTGAATGATCGGAATCTTTAATTGATGATGGAGCGCTTCTAGTAACTGTTGTTCCGTCAAATGACCGAGGCGGAGTAACGCGTCACCCAATTTTTCAGTTGGTCGTTTTACAGAAAGTGCTTCATCGATTTGACTCTCTGTCACTAAGCTCTCTTCGATTAACATTTCACCGAGTCGTTTTCGCTTCATCGCCATTTAGTCCGTCATCCTTCCGCATGCCATGATTCGTCTTCAATCATTACAGTTCGCTTTTGTTTCTTTTCATCAATCAGACTCGTAACGCCTCCCGTTACGACACACAGTAATACCATCCCGATCGCTACAAAGGGATTACTAATCCAATCCAACTGAACACTAAAATAGATCAGTGTCACCATGATAATCGCTGCGATGGATAATACTGACTTCGCCTGAATCGAGGTTACATATGGAATCGTCACCGCAAACATCAATCCACAAATGATTGTCGCAAGTCCGATGATAATTCCAAGCTCAATTGCAATCGTCGTCCAATTCATACTCTTCCCTCCTCGTTTAACCGACCGCTTTACCTGTCGATTCATCGTCTACTGGTGAAGCCGGATCCCCTTGATTGTCCTCGTCTGGTACCGTTGGTGAATCTGGGCTGTCCGGTGAAGTAGGAGAATCTGGCGTTTCGACCGTACCGTCCGTTTGCGAATCCTCAGGGTTCGATTCATCCGGCGTTTCAGAATCCGTTCCGTCCTCAGATGGTGTTTCTTCGGTTGGTGGAACCACGATAGGCGCTTGTTCTTCTTGACTACTCTTTGTAATGACAGCTGGGACCGCCGCATAAAAATCTAAGGAAAGTAGCTTTTTCTTTTCGCCTTTAGCTGTTTTCATTACACGGTAGACTTCAATCGATTTTCCCTCTTCACCGGCTTGTGTATCGTTTGTCGTCCCGGCTGAAAGCGTAGCTGAGTAACGAGTAATGGTTCTAAATGGGATTGTCTTTTCTCCTTCCATCACAACAGTCACTGCTTCTTTTATTGGGGCTCCGCGCAGTTCAATCGTTACGTCGCTTCCCTCTTGCGTAGCGACGAGGCGATACACCGATGCTTGCGTATTTCGAACAGCAAAATCTGTTTTTTCGTCAATTTTGACATCGTAACCTAGTGTAATATCATCTGGGAGTGTCGCATGTGGCATGCGTTCCACGATTTCAAATGGTGTTTTTGCGAACAATTCGTATAATTTACTTCCAACGTAAGAAGCAGCGATTGGATCCATACCATACGTTTTCACATTCATTAATTGATCTGGCTTGATTTCGACGTTTGCCATGCCTGTAATCATCTGTTCTTCTGCTGCTGAACGTGTTGAAAACGTGATACTTGATACGACCTCACCTTCAGCAGACGACTCTGATGTTTGTGAAGGATCAAAATTCCCTTCAGCTAATGTCTTGCTTGTATTCGTTAACCATGTTTTAAACGCTTCCGTTTGTTCTTGTGAATAGCTGACAGGTTGCGTAGATAGAAAACTTTGTAGCATTTCGTCATCGATTGAGAGAATTAAGTCTCCTCCCGTTTTCAGAGACGCTTTTTTAACAGATTCCTCAGAATCAAATGTCACCAATTCAGTTGGTACCGGTAACGTTTCTTCTCCTGTACCCGTCGTCAACGGTGTTTTTTTGGACCATTCCGTAATCGCTTTTTGGACTGCGGATTCAGCTTCTTTACGACTCATCCCGCTTACAGGAACAGATCCAACTTTAGCCGTTTCAGAAAAAGTCGTCTGTTCAGTCGCCTTTCCGGTAAAGGAAATTAAGGCGAAAGATGGCACATAAATCAAAACCACGAGTAAGACGAGTAAAAGTGTATGTACAGCAAAACGCTTTGTATTGAGCATCATCTGTTTCCTTTCTGTATGAATTAATCATTTCAGGTGCCTAGTATTTCCATTATAATGAATATCATGATGAAACATAAGTCTATCCTGACAATTCTTTTCTCTAACTGTGAATGTCTGTAGGTTTTTGAACTTCATCCAATTGATGTTTTTTCCGATAGAAATGAAGAGGTGAGCATATGCAACACAAACAAGATGGATTTTCATTAATCGAGGTCCTTGTCAGTATTACGATTCTGTCGATTATCTCTGTCTCATTGATCAGTATCTTTTCGCAATCTCTTTCAGCATCACGCACTAGCACGGAATTGACGTTTGCGAACTATTTAGCTAAAAATGCTACTTCTTACATAAAGCGAGAAGCGATTGAAGCGACAACGAATGAAGCCTTTTCTTTTGTTTCATTATCTCAAGAAGCACTGAAGGCCGTTTATCTGAATGGAAATTATGTGATTCCAGAACCCGCCACTCCTTCTTGTGGTGTATCGGCTATTTGTACGTCAATTTTTACTGATCCTGAAATCAACAATATTTCATTTGATGTGAAGTACAGTGTGACACCTCATAAAATGGAAGGTGAAGTGAATCCGAATCTACTCGATCTTTATGTATACGTGTATGTAGAAGGAACGACTGAACCGATTACGACTTTGAAAGGATCGATTACGAATGCGACGCTCAACCAAAGTTTTCCAACAACAAAGTGAAGGATTCACACTCGTCGAACTACTTGTCTCAATCGTCGTTGCTTCTATTTTCAGTGCTGTCATCTTGACGGTATTCATTTCCGGAACGAAAAGTTTTCGAGCAACTGGTATCATTAGTGAATTACGTAGTGAAGCGGATAGTCGGATCGGTATCATTTTAAATGAGGTCAGTGGCTTTGATGCGATTCGCATCGATGAATCTAAAACACTCTCTTTTTATAAAAGAACGTTGCCTACGCTAAACAATGAGACGGGATTACTTGAACGAGCTAGTGGATTTCAACCGTTCAATGCAACAGAAGAAGCTTCAGCATCCGCCTCTACCGTGAAGCCTGTTACATATACATTCCTGACCGAACAGCAACAAGGCGATAAACTCGTCTATACGTCAGAGCCACAATCAATCGATGAGCAATCCGAACTTTTTCAAACCTTCACATTATCTAGTCCTGAATATCAAACGATCACTGGAAGTACGTATCCTGGTCGTTATGTCATCCATGGTATTTTGACCATCACGACTCGAATCCAGTCAACTGATCAAGAAGAAGTACAGACCTTCACGAGTACGATTGGATTTTAATTCAGAAAGGAACTAATCATGCGTAAATCTGAACAAGGCTACACCTTATTATTCGTACTCGTCACGCTAACGGTACTTTCCGTTCTTGCCATAGCCACGATTGGTATCAGTCTACAGTCCACACGATTAACTGAAATCCGTGAAACGGATATAGATGTCGAGACATCCACTCAAAATGATTTGGATCAAGCCGTTGCTGCATTACAGCAAATCATCGTCAAGACGACGGGCACTTCACCTACGACATCTTCACAAGCACTATTCAGTAATTTGAATAGCTCAATCATCTTACCTTTAAAATCCATCGTCCCGAGTGTCTCGGTCGAAGTAAACGAGACCGCCTCGAATATCCGAGTTAAAGCATTAGATTTAACCGCAACAGTCGAGAAACAAAAGGGTGATCAGCCTGTGATTCGCAAGACATATCGCCAACGCGTGTATCTGTCTGCTATTCCAAGCTTCTTGTACTATACGCTTGGTTCGGATAACCAAGTCATTATCAAAGGTGCGCCCTTCATCGAAGGTAATATCTTCTCGCGAAATCCTTTAAAAGCAACCGCTACTCCTTATTTTAAATACAATAATGAAAATGGGACGTTCACGAATACACAAGCACTTCCTTATGTCGCTGGTCAAATTCGGGTGTTCCAAGAAAAAAATCTACCTTTGCTGCAATGTGAAGATTATTTATCTTGTGACCGTAGCATTTTTGATCCAAAAGGATCAACGGACCTCGTCTCAACGAAAGAAGCGCTTGTTCCATTCGACTTCAACTACGCTTTGAATGACTTTTTAAAGCTGCCGGTGAATACACCGATTACACAAATTACTACCTCCTTAAAGGACTCGGCTATTCCAAAATCGGTCTTAACAGGTCCGTTTCTGACGGCACTTGATACGAAACGACAGATGATTAGCCCGGCACCGAACACAAATAATACGATCACATTGACGGATGATTTAGTACAAGAGACGCTCGAGCCTTTGATCATCAATGGGAATCTGACAATTTCTTCACTGAATTCCGTTGATCAGCCGTTAGAAATCAAACGGCCGCTTGTCGTCCTAGGTAACCTCCTCGTTCGAGGGAATGTCGGTTTTGCGACAACGATTTATACGACAGGTACAAGTCGTCTCGATGATGCGAATATTCAAGGTCTCACTTCCTCAACGAAACAAAACACGTTAATTCTACTCAGTAAAGGAACACTCGTCATCAACCGGGTGAATAAATTTTCAACACCCCGAACGACTACGCCTGACTTAAATGCTTTCCTTTACAGCGATGACGATCAAATCAATACGATCTACTCTGTCGGGTCGACGATGAACGTACGTGGTGGCATCTTTACGAAAGGGAAACTAGAAGTAAACGCCTATCGTGGAAAACTCGATTTAGCAGAGAATCAGTTCCCTGCCAATGTGAGGGATTTAGAACGACTCATGATTGCCAATAAATCTGCGGATGCTGAGGCTTCTCGATTACGCATGGCCTATGATGCAACCGTTTTGAAAAATCCAACTTCCTTATTACCTTTAAATCGTTCTGTCCAAATGTATGTCGAAACACCAAAACGTATTCAACAGTAATCAGAAGAGCCCCTCATCAACTCGATGAGGGGCTCTTCGTTATTGCTTAGAATGTCGTAGCACGATACATTTTTGCAATCTTCTTTACTTGTTTCGTTTCTACCTTTGCCTTGTGCTGTTTCAACAATTCAAATAAATCTTTTCGATTTTGTTTGACTGTCTCATAGATCGGACGTTCTTTTCCTAAGTTCGGATTGGCACCAGCCCCTAAAAGTAACTCGATGACTGTCTCATTTTGATCAAGTGTGGCATAAAACAAAGGGGTATGACCGTACGCATCGATTCGATTTAAATCTTTAGACGTTGCGCGCTTGACGAGTAAAGCATACGCATCACTGGAACGATTCACACTTGTTGCCACATGAAGAACAGATTGTTTCTTCTGATTTAACTGATTCACTTTTGCTCCCTTTTTTAGCCAAGTAGCCACTGTATCCCGAGGAGCAAACTGCGCCGCATAAAACCAATTCATTTGATTTTGAGATGTCTTAGAATCTAATAGCAATTCAGCCTTTTCAAATGCAAGCGTCTCTTGAAAACGACCAATATAACGATTTTTTTCCGATGTAGACATGTCTGAACTTTTTAACGCGGATGCTAATTCCATAGGCTTTTCTGAACGTAACGCCTGTTCTAGTTCAGTTTTTCGATTCGATTGAATGACGTAACTTGTAACTCCGACTCCAGTCAAAATCACGATCAAAAGGATGACAACGATGCGTTTTCGTTTCATATCCAACTTCCCCACTTTTTAATATACATCTCCATCCAAGTCGGTTGATCCTGAATCTGAACCAATCGTCACCTTGAATGTTGTACTCAAAGGTGTTTTCTTATCATTTTTCAAGACTTCCAACACATCTTTATTTTCTTTTAGCACAGTGACTTTAATGCGAGCCACACCAGGACGTAACGGTTGCAACGCTTGGCCCGTCGGATCGATTTTGACGTACTCTTTCCCTTGCGTCACTTCCATCCGGTAAAATCGTTCAGTCGTCGTTTCCGGGAACCACCCTAAGAGTGGTCGTTTGTTTTCATCCTTCATCGTCATGATTAAATCATCAGCTGTTACGCTGGTCGGGTTCTCACGGACTCGAACGAGTGTCTTTGCTACCGTATCTGGGAAATCCGTCAACGTGAGTAATGCTTCGACAGCTCCATTTGGAGTACCGGTCTTACCTGTAATCGTATAACCGTTCGCTGTTGGTATCAGTTCAATCGCACTACTCAACGTAGACGTCGTAAATGGTAACGGGTAATTCGGTTTGAATGTTGCCGTCACATCTTGTGTTGATCCGACCCAGAGTTCAAGATTACTTGGGGCGACCGAAAGTTCCGGTAGCTTCACTTGAATTGTATAGGTCGTAGACTGGACAAGGTATGTCGAACTTCCTGCTTCTGCCGGAACGACAGCTTTAACTGTGATCGTTCCAGGTGTTTTCCCGGTCAAATCTAATGTGTTTTTCGATAAACCATTCGTTTTGACATGCGAATCATTCGTGATGATCCATTGAATCGGTGTCTCGTTTCCTGAAATCATCGAAGCGAGTCCCGTCATGGATTTCGTTTCACCAACGTACAGTGTATCCGGTACGTTTCTTACAATCAGTCCACCAAATACATCATTGATCACGAGATCAGATGTCGTCGTGAGTTCTTTTCCATTACCTACAGGAACGACTAATTTGATTTGTGTCGTACCGACTTTTTTCGGTTTAATGACTCCTGCTTCATCGATTGAGGCAATCGTCGGATCGACGATCGACCATTTCAACGTTCCGTATTGGCTACCTGTCGGATTAATTTCTGGCAAGACTTTATACGATGGTGTCGTGATATCCATCTTGACGGATGGAATCTTCGCACTTGTCGCAAATGCCGGTGTCAATGCGTAGCCAAGTGTCGGAAATGCTTGTGGATCATTATTTACTGTCGTTAGTTTATCTGAACGATTTGTTTCATTTTTATAGACATTTTTAGTTGATGTTAGCACATTATCTTTTTTATCGAGCGTGTAAATGCCCGCAGATTCTTTAGCTTTTACTTTTACTTTAAATGTTATTTCTGATTGTTTAGCTACCCACTGCCCTTGGTAAATGCCATCAAGTGCTTCATCGTATTCAATGTTTGGTGCGTAGCCTTTTATAGACTGTCCAGAAATAATAGCATCCTTTAACCCACTAGTTGAAACCACTTCTAAATTACTCGGTAATTTTTCATTGAACAGTATATTTTCCATCGTCACAGAAAATTTCCCTTTGATATAGCCATTCTCCCCAATAGCTTCTTGTTGCTTCATAGGTGTTGTTTTAATGGTATATGAAATTTCAGCCGTCTCACCATTAGGAATAGTAGCCGGATCAATAGAACGAGATAATACGAAAGGAGCAGAAACAGCAGGTCGAACAACTTGAACGGTCCGTGTCTCGATTGCCTTAGCTCCCCGCTGATCCTCTGCTTCGATTCGAATCGTAACACTTGTTTTACCTTTTAATTTTGATTCGAAGGATTGACTGACGAACGAGTTATTCTTCAACTTATTGTTTTCAAAGACTTTCTCATTATCAATATAGATCCGTGTCTTTAGCTCACGGTCTTGCAGATCATAGTCGTTGACTTGATACGAGATCGTCAACGGCTCATTCTCAAGATAGCTCGATTTGTCCGTTGGCAAGATATTCTTGATTAATGGCTTGTGGTTCGCACCGATGAAAGCACGATACATCGTATTCGAGAACAATTCTTTTTCTTGTTGTTGATCAAATTTTGTTGTGTGTCCTGCTCCAGAATACGTAACGTTCCCTTTTGTGTACATATAGTAGTGGTTGCGTGCGTCCCCAATCGTTCGACCTGCAGCCTGGTTCGAGGTATTCAGATCTTTTTCACGGATGTTATACCACGGAATAAGGTCCGGTTGCTCAAGATCCAAGCCGAAGTATTGATTGTGGGTCGTTGCTATCGCTACTGTATCTGCCAAAGCAAATGGATAAGAAGTCATGACTCCGGCATTTTGTTTGACTGCCTGCCCTGATGGTCGTTGCGCCCCGTATCCCATATTCGTAAAGTTCTTTTGACCAGCAAGATCAGCAAATTTCGTTTCCCAGAATAATTCAGGTTTATCGGTTTGAGCTGGTCTGAAAATCGTGTCGTGTGTCAACATCAATCCTTGACCAGTATTCGTAAAATCAAGGATTGCATTCGATGCAGGATCGCTTAGTGCAGCAGCACCATATGAATCTTGAAACCCGAAAATCAACATGTCATAATTTGTATTTAAATTTTTCTTTTGAAAGTCCGAGTTGAATGTTGTTGCAGATAATACTTCGACATTAAAGTCATATAATCCGTCTTGTTTCAACAATGTACCCGACATGAATCCATTAATAGAGCCGGTTGATCCCGAACGCGTGACTTGTAAAATCTTCGCTTGGGCTACCTGATCCTTCATTAAGAAGCTACCGATCTTATAATCCGAAAGTCCATCTTCACTTACGACTTTAATCATCCAGTTCCGTGGTCCTGTATAACTCGGTGCATCAAATTGATAGGACAAGGAGCCAGAAATCGTCGCTGGTTTTTCATCGACCTTTTCGGATTCCTCAAACTGGTCATTACTATTGAAATCAATATACAATTGAACGCGTGTATTAGCCGTAGTTTGATCAAGCGTAAAATTAAAATCAATTGGTTTATCTGGTGAAGCCGGTGCTGCTTTATCCACCGATGTTAACGATTGACCAGCCTGCGAAACCGCTACTTTGCTTAAACGAGGTCGTTCAATTTTTTCGGATTGTAATCGGGAGACGACCTGTTTTGAATCCGTATAGGCAATCGCAGCACCAGACGTCATGCTTGGCTTAAAAATCGAAGTGAAATTACTCGTTGCATGTGTTAACACATCAGCGTGTAAAAAGACTGGTAATCCTTTTTGAATGTAATTCTTCAAAATTTCATTCGCTTTTAACTTCGTAATATCATTTTCGATGTTACTGGTATTATGCTGTTTGGATTTCGAATCAGATACTGTAATCGAATAACGGTCTGTTCCTGTAAAAATAGATGGATCAAAGACGATCGCATCAAATGCACCATCAAGTGAGAAACGAGACGCATTCAACTCTTTGACCGTCATCATCTTGATTTCGTATTGACTGGTATTCAACTCTTTTAACAATGATAACGACGTGATTGTCGTTCCCGGATCAATCCGGTTCGTCGCCGACCAATCATCACGAATCTCTAAAATCTTGAACTTCTCGCCTGTCGCCGCTTTTGAATGCGGTTCATGTATATACGTAAAGCTTGAAAAAATCAGTAAGCTTGCTACTAACAAACGGACCCACTGTCTCATCGCTCATCGTCTCCTCATCATGTCTTTGAAATCCGGGACTATACTTCCCCAATTTCATTATAACGAGCGAAATCGCATTTTCCCTATTTTGTAAAAGAGTTTGTGTACATTTGACGCACTTCACTGATGAAATAGAGTGATCCCGTCACGACATATGTTCGATTTGCGCTTAAGTGACCTAAGAATGCTTTGACCGTCGTTACGTTCGCGCCCTCTTGCTGCAACTCCTCTCGCGTCCGAGCTCGTGGGAAATCAAACGTCGTCTCGTAAATATCCGGTGTAATGCTACGTAACTGCGCTAGCATCGCTGTCCGGTCTTTGTCACGTAAAATCGAACAGAGCAACGTCACCGGTTTTGATTCCTCTTTTAACCGTTCAACAAGTGCCGTGATCCCTTCCGGATTATGCGCACCATCGAGAATGATCCGTGGTTTGCGTGAGATGATCTCAAACCGTCCCGGATGTTTTGCCTCCCGTAGCCCTTTTCGGATCGCCGCTTTCGACCATCCAAGTCGTCGCGCACAAATGACGGCGTTCGCTGCATTATGGACTTGATGATGACCTTCGAGACCTAAGCGTGTCTCCGGAATCCCATCATATGTCGCCCAAGTTCCTGTCTCTTTCAGACGGTAACGGATGATCGCTTCCTGACTCCATTTCAACGTCGCATTTCGGTCACCGCAATACGCCATTAACGGTACCGTCAGCTCTTCCTGCAGTTTTCCGGCGATGACCGGTGTCCCTTGTTTGATGATCCCGAACTTCTGTAAAGCAATCTCTTGGAGCGTATCTCCGAGAATCGCTTGATGATCGTGCCCGATCGACGTGATGATCGCTGCGACCGGCTTCTTGAAGACGTTCGTCGAATCATACAATCCACCGAGTCCGACTTCATAAATGACGAAATCGGGACGAATCTGATTAAAATAATAGAAAGCAAGTCCCGTTAATGCCTCGAACTCAGTGACCGTACCGAGTGCCGGATCGATATGCTGGATGGCAGCTTGAACAGCGATCGCAGCGGCGACGAGATCATCTTCTGCGATCGGTACCCCGTTCAACATAATCCGTTCCTCGAACTGAATGATATACGGCGACGTGAACGTCCCGATGCGTAATCCTTCCGCAATTCCCATCTCACGTAAGAACGCAACCGTCGATCCTTTCCCGTTCGTGCCAGCGACATGAATCGTCGGAATCGCGTCCGGGTCAATCTGTAATTCCAGTAACATCGCCTGCATCCGTTCAAGACCTGGTTTGACGCCAAATGCTAGTAAGCTCGATAACCAATCCAATACATCTTCTCGCGTCCTCATGTTGTTCGCTCCTTTAAAAAAAGTGGCTCAAGGAAACTTGAGCCACTGCTGTAATTAGTGTGAGAGTTCGTTGATGCGTGCTTCGACAGCTTGACGTTTTTCCGTATAATCAAGTGCCTTCGCCTTTTCTTCATCAATAACATGTGCCGGTGCTTTGCCAACGAAGCCAGGGTTGTTGAGTTTTTTCTCGACCCGTTCGACTTCTTTCGTATACTTGACGAGTTCTTTATTCAAGCGCGCGATTTCTTCCTCGATGTTGATCAAGTCCGCGAGTGGGATGAACAATTCTGCTCCCGTTACGATCGCACTCATTGCTTTTTCTGGTGCTGGCATCTGTTCTTCGATTCGAAGTTCAGATGCGTTCGTGAACTTTTGCAAGTACGAGCTGTTTGACGACAGGTCGTCTTGAACACGTGCGTCATTCGTCGAGATGAACAGTTGGATCTGTTTCGACATCGGTGCGTTCACTTCCGCGCGGATGTTACGAACCGAACGGATGACGTTCTGAACCGCTTCGAATGCTGGAACGGCTTCCGGGAAGTCGAGTGACGCTTCACGTGTTGGCCATGCAGCACGTGTGATCGTCTCGCCTTCATGCGGTAAGTGTTGCCAGATCTCTTCCGTGATGAACGGCATGAACGGGTGCATCAGACGCATGATCCGATCGAGCGTATAGGCAAGAACCGAACGCGTCGTCTGTTTCGCTGCTTCATCTTCCCCGTTGAGCGGTAACTTCGCCATCTCGATGTACCAGTTACAGAAGTCTTCCCAAATGAAGTGATAGAGAATACGTCCCGCTTCACCAAACTCGTATTTGTCAGATAAACGCGTTACGTCGTCAATCGTCGTCTGTAGGCGTGTTAGGATCCATTTATCTGCGAGTGACTTCTCGCCTGTCAAATCGATCTGATCAAACGTTAGACCATCCATGTTCATCAAGGCAAAGCGGCTTGCGTTCCATAGTTTGTTCGAGAAGTTCCATGTTGCTTCGATCTTTTCCCAGTAGAAGCGGAGGTCGTTGCCTGGTGTTGATCCTGTCGTTAAGAACCAACGAAGAGAATCGGCACCATACTTCTCGATGACATCCATCGGGTCGATTCCGTTCCCAAGTGATTTCGACATCTTGCGTCCTTCCGAATCACGAATCAATCCGTGAATCAAGACGTCTTGGAATGGACGTTGTCCTGTGAATTCGTACGATTGGAAGATCATCCGTGATACCCAGAAGGCGATGATGTCGTAACCTGTGACGAGTGTCGACGTCGGGAAATATTTTTGATAATCCGCTGCGTCTTTGTTCGGCCAACCCATTGTTGAGAACGGCCAAAGCGCTGACGAGAACCACGTGTCGAGAACATCGTTGTCTTGCTCCCAGTTCTCGATATCGGCTGGTGCTTCCTTGCCAACGTATACTTCGCATGTTTCTTTATGGTACCAAGCCGGAATCCGGTGTCCCCACCAGAGTTGACGGCTGACACACCAGTCACGGATGTTTTCCATCCAGCGCACATACGTGTTCTCAAAGCGTTGTGGAACGAAGTTGACCTTGTCTGGTCCTTGTTGTTCCTCGAGTGCTTTTTGCGCGAGTGGTTCCATTTTGACGAACCATTGGAGTGAAAGATACGGCTCAACGATCGCGTCTGAACGCTCCGAGTGACCGACAGAGTGCAAGTGTGGTTCGATTTTGATTAGAACACCTTCTGCTTTTAAATCTTCAACGATTTGTTTCCGGCATTCGAAGCGATCCATACCTTCGTATTTCCCTGCGTTCTCGTTCATCGTTCCGTCTTCATTCATGACGAGGACACGTGGTAACTCGTGACGGTTACCGACTTCGAAGTCGTTCGGGTCGTGCGCTGGTGTGATCTTAACGACACCTGTACCGAACTCCATGTCGACATAGTCATCGGCAACAATCGGAATCTCGCGACCAACGATTGGTAACGTGATTGTTTTTCCGACGAGGTGAGCATAACGCTCATCCTTCGGGTTCACGGCGATCGCTGTATCACCGAGCATCGTCTCAGGACGTGTCGTCGCTAGTTCAACGTGACCTGAACCGTCCGTTAGTGGATAGCTGAAGTGATAGAACGCACCTTCTATATCCTTGTAGATGACTTCGATATCCGAGATCGCTGTTTTCGTCGCTGGGTCCCAGTTAACGATGTATTCGCCGCGGTAGATCAAGCCTTTTTCGTAAAGTTTCACGAAGACTTCTTGAACCGCTTCTGACAATCCTTCGTCAAGCGTGAAACGCTCCCGTGAATAGTCGAGTCCAAGACCGAGTTTTGCCCATTGTGCACGGATCGTTGACGCGTACTCTTCTTTCCATGCCCATGATTGCTCGAGGAATTTCTCGCGCCCCATTTCAAGACGTGATTGTCCTTCTGCCCGCAGTTTTTGTTCGACTTTTGCTTGCGTCGCGATACCGGCATGGTCCATTCCTGGTAGGTAAAGAACGTCGAATCCTTGCATCCGCTTCATCCGTGTCAGCATGTCTTGTAACGTTGTGTCCCACGCGTGACCAAGGTGCAATTTACCTGTGACGTTCGGTGGTGGAATGACGATCGTGTACGGCTCTTTTTCTGGATCCTGATCGGCTTTGAAATAGTCACCTTTCACCCAAAAGTCGTACCATTTTTCTTCCGTTGCCTGCGGATCATACTTCGTTGGCATTGATAATTCCTGCATCCTGATCGCTCCCTTTTTGTCCATAATAAAAACGGCTTCTCTCGTCCTATGCTAAGGACGAAAGAAAGCCGTTGCTTTTTTCCGCGGTACCACCTTAGTTCATCCACAATCGGATGCCCTCGAGCCACGTAACGTGTGGAGAACGGATATCGCTCGTAAGACTCACGATACCAGCTCGTGGGGTGACCTTCCTCCTGTTCGCCCGTCACATCTTTCAGCCAAGGATGTGTTCTCTACACCGGTACGAATACAGGACTACTCTTCCCGTCATCGCTGTTGCCATTTTCTTCTTTACTTATTTTAGCCGAGAGTTCAAGCAATCGTCAAGAACTGCTTAACGACCAAATTCAACTTGGAGTTCTTGGAACGTCAATTCGACGGCTTCGATCGTCCGCTCGATGTCTTCGTCCGTGTGGGCGATTGACAGGAAGAGACCTTCGAATTGTGACGGTGGTAAGAAGACACCACGCGCCGCCATCTTTTGATAATACGAACGGAACATCTCAAGGTTCGATGTTTTCGCTTTTTCGAAGTTCGTGACGCGCTCATCCGTGAAGAAGACACCGAACATCGCGCCTGCACGGTTCGTCGTCAACGGAATGTTATACTTCGCCGCAGCGTTCAGGTAGCCTTCTGACAAACGGCTCGCTTTCCGGTCGAACTCTGCATAGTGTTCTGGTTTCAATTGTGTCAATGTCGCTAGACCTGCTGCCATCGCGAGTGGGTTCCCGGATAACGTACCTGCTTGATAGATTGGACCTTGTGGTGCGATCTGCTCCATGATGTCACGACGTCCACCGTAAGCACCAACTGGCATTCCGCCGCCGATGACTTTACCGAGACACGTGATATCCGGTGTGACACCGAAATGTCCTTGGGCACAGTGGAATCCGACACGGAAACCGGTCATGACTTCGTCAAAGATCAGTAAGGCGCCGTTTTCTGACGTGATTTCCCGTAAGCCTTCGAGGAATCCTGGTTCTGGTGGCACGAAGCCCATGTTCCCAGCAGCCGGTTCGACGATGACACCGGCGATATCGTCGCCATGTTTTTCGAACGCGATCCGGACAGCGTCCAAATCATTGTACGGAACTGTCAGCGTCATGCTCGCGATTTGCGCCGGAACGCCTGGTGAATCTGGTAATCCGAGTGTCGCGACACCTGAACCTGCTTTGATCAAGAGCGAGTCACCGTGACCATGGTAACAGCCTTCGAACTTCAAGATTTTCGTCCGACCTGTGTAGCCACGTGCGAGACGAAGGGCAGCCATCGTCGCTTCAGTCCCTGAGTTGACCATCCGGACGACTTCGACCGACGGCACACGACTGATGACGACTTCCGCCATCGCTGATTCGATTTCCGTTGGTGTCCCGTAGCTCCAGCCACGCGTTGCTTGTTCTTGAATTGCTGACGTGACGATTGGATCGGCATGACCGAGAATCATTGGTCCCCATGACAAGACATAATCGATATATTCTTTTCCGTCGATATCATAGAGCTTCGATCCTTTCGCATGATCTGCGAAAATCGGTGTCATCCCGACCGATTTATAAGCACGGACCGGACTGTTGACACCACCCGGCATGAGCGGGAGTGCCCGCTCGAATGCTTCTTTTGATTTTGAGTTCTGGTTAATTAAGCTCATTTCGACCCCTCCAGGTAACGACAAATGTCTTTTGCGAAATAGGTGATGATTAAATCAGCGCCTGCTCGTTTAAAGCCAAGCATCGTCTCAAGGACGATTCGTTCTTCGTCGATCCAGCCGTTCAAGGCAGCGGCTTTGACCATTGCATACTCACCCGATACGTTATATGCGACAATTGGTAGATCGATTCGCTCGCGCACATCGCGAATGATATCCATGAACGCAAGTGCAGGTTTGACGATCATGAAGTCAGCTCCTTGATCGACGTCCGCTGTTGCTTCGCGGAACGCTTCGCGACGGTTTGCCGGGTCCATTTGATAACCTTTCCGGTCGCCTTCTCCCGGTGCCGAGTTCGCTGCATCACGGAATGGACCGTAATAAGCAGACGCATATTTAACACCGTAGCTCATGACCGGAATGTGACTGAAGCCGTTCTCGTCTAATCCTTGACGAATCGCTGCGACGAATCCGTCCATCATCGATGATGGCGCGATGACGTCGGCACCTGCTCGGGCTTGTGAGATTGCTGTCTTGACGTGAAGCGGTAATGACGCATCATTATCGACCGTACCGTCGGCGACGATTCCACAATGACCTGTCGACGTATATTCACATAAGCATGTGTCGGCGATGACCGTTAGCTGCGGGGCAACCTTCTTGACGAGACGTGTCGCTTCTTGAACGATCCCGTGATCGTGAAACGCACCTGATCCTTGCTCGTCTTTCAAGTGGTCGTGCGGGACACCGAATAAAATGACAGATTCGATTCCGAGTGCGACGACTTCTTCAATCTCAGCCGTCAGATGATCGAGTGATAAGTTGAAGACGCCAGGCATCGAACTGACTTCGCGTTTAATGTCTTCGCCTTCAGCGACAAAAATCGGATAAATCAAATCTGATTTATGCAACTGATTCTCGCGGACGAGTGACCGGAGTGATGCGGTATGACGTAAACGACGGTGACGTGCGTATTCTAATGTGTTCATGCTGATTCCTCCTCAATGATACGATCAATCATGCCGTCCACCGTGAATTCACGGGCGACATGGATCGGTTGAAGTCCGGCTGCTTTTGCTGCTTGCTCCGTGACCGTCCCGATGACGATGAATATCGTCTGTGGGGCTAACGGCGCAATCGCTTCGACAGCGGAAGGACTCTGCAGTCCAATATAGGTGGCAGTTCTGACAAGTGCTTCAGGTAGTCGACGGGTGACGGTTTCATAGGTGATGATATCTTCAATTGTGAATCGATTCAGTTTCCGTAACTGATCGACTGGTGCTTGACGCGACCGATTCCCACGCGCAAAAACGATATGATCGCCGTCAGACAAGTGTGGTCCGAGTTCTGCGACGAGTGCGTCTCCTGTAAAGGTCGACGGACAGAAGTCGGCCGTTCGACCGTACTTCGCAAGTGCGTCTGCCGTCTTTCGTCCAACGACCGCGATACGTGTTGCTGTTAATTCAGGCAACGCATCAGCAATCCGGTGGACACCATTCGGACTCGTCACGATGAGCCAATCCATTCCCTTCGGCAATGTAAACGAAACCGGTCGCGTTTCAATGACAGGATAGTGCACTGACTCGATCGCGACGGCGCGCAGTCGCGCCATCTGCTCGGTCGTCGGTGGTCGGCTGCCCGTGAAGAGTACCTGCTTACAAGTCATCCGGAAGTGTCGCGAGAATCTCACGACCGCCCGAAGCAAGCAGACGTTCTGCAACATCTTGACCGAGTTGCATCGGGTCAAGACCTGATTCGCGCTCGAGTAGGATTTGCTCACCATCGACGGATCCAATGAATCCGACAAGTGTCGTTGACATGTCTTCGTTGATCGTTGCGAATCCACCGACCGGAACGTGACAGCTACCTTCGATCGCCGCTAAGAACGCGCGCTCTGCGTAAGCTACTTTTTCCGTCATCTGATCATGGATCAGGTGCAGAAGGTCACGTACTTCTTGATCATGTTCGCGACATTCGATACCGAGGATTCCTTGACCGACGGCTGGAATCATGTCATCTGTCGAGAGATATTCCGAGACGACGTCTTCAGACCAACCCATCCGTTGTAGACCAGCTGCTGCGAGCAAAATTCCGTCAAACGGACCATTCTTTAATTTATCGAGTCGTGTGTCGATGTTTCCGCGAATCGATTCGATTTTTAAATCAGGGCGGAGTTTTAGCAATTGCGACCCACGACGTAAGCTACTCGTGCCGACAACTGCACCTTCTGGCAAGGAAGCAAGACCTTCGCCTGTTTTCGTGATCAAGGCATCACGCGCATCGACACGTGCTGGTGTGGCACCGATGATGAGACCATCCGGTAATTCAGAAGGTAGATCCTTCATGCTGTGAACGGCAAAATCGATTTCTTCGTCAATCATCTGTTGCTCGATCTCTTTTACGAATAATCCTTTACCGCCGACTTTCGAGAGCGTCACATCCAAAATGCGGTCCCCTTTTGTGATGATGTTCTTGATTTCGAACTCATACGGCGCGCCGGCTTGTTTCAACTGGTCAATGACCCATTTCGTCTGTGTCATCGCTAGCTTCGAGCTTCGCGATCCAACAATGATTTTTCGCATGCTAAAATCCCCCTGTACAATGATAAAGGGGCGGCACAAGTCCGCCCCATGCATTTTCTATTGTAACACAAATCGTGCTTTGTTCACCGGTTCACAGCTTTTGCAGAAGGTGTCGTCTCTTCTGATGTCATGACATCATCTTCGAGCCCTTCGAACAAGTCTTCGTTTAATGCAAACGTATCCATGAACTGCGCAATCCGCTCATCGGCATCTGGCTTCGCTGCCGCATCTTTAATATAAGACAACGGCTCACGCAACAACTGGTTGATGATTGATTTCATGTGTTTGCCAATGACGGTTTTTTCGCGTTTTGACATATCCGGTAATTTCCGTTCCAAGCTTTGCATCGTTTCTTGTTGAATCCGCAATGCCTGGTCTCGTAATTCCGTGATGATCGGTACGACACCAAGTGTCGTCATCCAACCTTCGAACTCAGCGATTGCTGCTTCGATCCGTTGTTCGATTTTCGCCGCTTCCTTCATCCGTTCCGCCATGTTTTGTTGGACAATCGATGTCAAATCATCGACATCGTACAAATGAACACCCGGTAAATCACCGACGGTCGGTTCAATGTCCCTTGGTACGGCGATATCGATCAAGAGGAATGGACGATCGTGCCGGAACAGCTGTGCTGCCGCGATGTCTTCCCGTTTGATGATGGCACGTTTGGCACCTGTTGAAGAGATGACGATGTCTGCCCGAAGCAAACCGCACTGCATCTCGTTAATCGAATGTGCCGATCCTTCGAACCGATTCGCGACCTCTTCTGCTTTAGCTAACGTCCGGTTAAAGACCGTGATATCGCGTGCCCCTGCTTCATATAGGTTGAGCGTCGTCAATTCGCCGGTTTCTCCCGCACCGATGACGACGATTGATTTATCTTCAAGCGATCCAAGTAACTGTTCGGCAAGCGTGACAGCAGCAGCACTGACAGAAACGGCATTTTCACCGATTCCAGTTTCTGCGTGAGCCCGTTTGGCGAGCGTGACCGCTTCTTTGAAGAGTTTATTGAAGACCGTTCCTGTCGTTTCAAGCTTCTGCGCCATGAAGAAGCTTGTCTTCACTTGACCAAGGATCTGCGTTTCACCGACAATCATCGAATCAAGTCCACTTGTCACGCGGAACAGATGCTTCATCGCATCAAACCCTTCATGAATGAAGAGATACGGCTCGAGTTCCTCCATCGTCAAACCGAACCAGTTTGCAAGGAAACGTTTCGTATAATATCGTCCTGTATGTGGCTGATCCGTCACGACGTACAGTTCCGTCCGATTACATGTCGAGACGATGACACTTTCAAAAATACTTTTTTCATCGCGCAATGCGACGACCGCTCCCTTCATCTCATGCTCCCCAAATGAGACTTGTTCGCGTATTGATACAGGCGCTGTTTTGTTATTCAAGCCGACCACTACGATATGCATGCGCTCTACCCCTTACGTCCAAAGATTTCGTTCCGATCTATCTTTTCGTTCTCTATCCTACATTATAACCATTATAAAAAAGATTCCAATCAATTTATAAACTAAAATGAGTCGAAGTTGTGAAATCTTCTTCATTTTTTCTCTTCTTCTACCTTATCCCTCTCTCATGAAAATCACAAACCCTCTGCTCCTAAAAAGGTCAGAGGGTTACACTTTACTTCAAGGATTCAGGTGATACCGTCACGTCCGGTACGTCGAGACGTTGCTGACGTAAACGATAGATCCGAGCGATATTTTGAATGACGACTTTTGTGACCGCATAGGTCGGAACTGCTAGGATGACACCAATGATTCCACCGATTTTCCCAGCAACGAGCAAGACGATGATGATCGTCAGCGGATGAACCTTGAGTGTTTTTCCTTGGACATAAGGAGAAATCAAGTTCGACTCAATTTGCTGCGCGACGACGATCGTGATGATCGCATAGACGGCTTTGATCGGATCATCGATGAACCCGACGATGACCGCCGGTACAGCACCGATGTAAGGTCCAAGATACGGAATGATGTTCGTGACCGTACAGAATAAGGCAAGCAGTAACGCATATTGAATATCTGAGATGAAGAAGCCAATCAATGACATGAGACCGACACAGATTGAGACGATAACCTGTCCATTGACATAATGCTTCACTGTCACGTGCATATCGTGCAAGATTTTACGCGTTTCTGTTTCATAGCTTTTCGGCAACAGCTTCACGACGGAATCCGGAAACTTATAGCCGTCAAGCAACATATAAACTAAGATGAACGGCACTAAGACAATGATTAAGACGGTCGAAGAGATGACACCGAAAATCGTTCCGACAGACGTCGAGACAGACTTAAAGACTGTACCGATATACGACGTCGCTTCATTCGTCCACTTGTCAAACAAGTCTGTATTCTCGTGAACCCATGTCGAGATGAAACGATTGTCCATCAATTGATCGCGTAAGTTTAACGTCTGATCGCGCAATTCGATGACGAGCGTCGGAATGCTTGTCGCAAAATCCGTCACCTGCTCGACTAAGATCGGTCCGATCGAAGCGACAGCAATCGTCAGAATCGTGATGAAACCAAGCAAGACGATCAACACGGCAAGACCACGTTTCTTGACGCGTTTTTGCAATGCATCTACGATACCGAGCGTGAAATAATAGAAAATCCCCGCAATGATCAGCGGTGGGAAGATCAATGCCAGCATGACTTTAATCGGCTGGAATAAAAATGAGATCTTTGTACCGACCCAGATAACGAGAAAAATCACCAATACCCAGATTAATGCCTTAAACCATTTATTTCGAAGCAAATCCAAACCATTCACACTCCCATTTATTACATAGTCATTATAGCTATTCTTACACACTATATTACGAAATAATAGTTTTTTCATAAAACATATCTTATGTACCATACATAAAAAAAGCCTACGAAATCTTACTGATTTCATAGGCTTAACATCAATTCATAGTAAGCGATAAATGGCTTCCCACGCTGCATCGACGCCTTCTCCAGTCTCAGATGAGAAAGGAATCAATGTATCTTGACCATCAAATTGCAACTTACGTTTAATCGCCGCGATATGTTTATCACGTTGACTCTTCTTGATTTTATCGAGTTTTGTCGCAACGACGATGACCGGTAGATCGTAATACTTCAAGAAATCATACATCGTCACATCGTCCGCAGACGGATCGTGTCGGATGTCGACGAGCTGTACGACACCTTTGAGGATTTCCCGTTGTGTGAAGTACTTCTCCATCATTTTGCCCCACGCTTCACGCTCCGTCTTTGAGACTTTCGCATATCCGTAACCCGGTACATCAACGAACATGACTTCATCATTGATGTTGAAGAAGTTCAAGGTTTGCGTTTTACCTGGTTTCGAAGATGTCCGCGCGAGTGCTTTACGCTGGACCAGTTTATTGATGAAAGAGGACTTTCCGACGTTCGATCGCCCAGCGAGTGCCACTTCTGGCAACAATGGCTCCGGATAATGTTCCGGATTGACGCCACTCGTAATAAAATCAGCTTTATAAATTTTCATGTTACTCTCCTTTTAATGCATGTTCGAGCACTTGCTCCATCGTCGCGACCGGAATGAATTCCATTCCTGCGCGGACGCTTTCCGGGATATCATCGATGTCCCGCGTATTGTCTTGCGGTAGTAGAACGGTCGTCAAGCCCGCACGGTGTGCTGCGAGTGACTTCTCCTTTAGTCCACCGATTGGTAAGACACGTCCACGCAACGTGATTTCACCCGTCATTCCGACGTCTCGGCGAACCGGACGTTTTGTTAAAGCGGAAATCAATGCTGTCGCGAGTGTGATCCCAGCAGATGGACCATCTTTTGGTACGGCACCCTCAGGAACGTGGATGTGAATGTCTTGCGTTTCGTAGAAGTTCGGTTCGATGCCAAGGGACGTCGCATTCGCTCGGACGAAGCTGTAGGCGGTCTGAGCCGACTCTTGCATGACATCACCGAGTTTCCCGGTTAACTGCAATTTCCCTTTACCCGGAGCAAGGCTGACTTCGATCGTCAACGTATCGCCCCCAAAAGCAGTATACGCTAAACCAGTCACCGCGCCAATCATATCTTCGAGCTCGCCTTGACCATAGCGGTAAATCGGTTTGCCTAGGAAATCGTCCAGATTACGCTTCGTCACCGTCACCCGCTTCTTCTCCCCCATCGCGATTTGTTTCGCTGCTTTCCGGCAAAGTGAGCCGAGGACACGTTCGAGATTCCGAACACCGGCTTCTCGCGTATAACGACGGACGACTTCTTCTAGCGCGTCTGCTTTGACCGTCAATTGACTCTTTTTCAGACCGTGTTCAGCCAGTTGCTTCGATAAGAGATGACGAACAGCGATCTCCGTCTTCTCTTGTTCCGTATAGCCACCGATTTGAATCAGTTCCATCCGGTCAAGCAACGGTCCGGGGATGTTCGAGACATCGTTCGCTGTCGCGATGAACAGGACATTCGATAAATCGAACGGTTCTTCGATATAGTGATCGGAGAAGCTGTTGTTTTGTTCTGGATCAAGAACTTCGAGCATCGCGGACGACGGATCACCACGGAAGTCATTTGACATCTTATCGATCTCATCGAGCAGGAAGACCGGGTTGTTCGTTCCTGCTTGTTTTAAACCGCGAATGATCCGTCCTGGCATCGCACCGATATACGTCCGGCGATGTCCACGGATTTCCGCTTCGTCGCGCACGCCACCAAGTGAGACACGGACGAACTTCCGCTCAAGTGCTGTAGCAATCGAACGGGCAAGCGACGTTTTCCCGACTCCTGGAGGACCAGAAAGACAAAGAATCGGTCCACGCAATGAGTCGGTCAATTGACGAACGGCAAGATACTCAAGGATTCGTTCTTTGACCTTCTCTAGACCGTAATGGTCCTTTTCAAGCTGTTCCGAAGCAGCTGAGACGTTCAAGAAATCATCGGTTGCTTCATTCCACGGCAATGAGAAGAACCATTCGAGATAGTTGCGAATGACCCCATGTTCGGGACTCGTCGCCGGTACGACCGCTAAACGACTGATTTCCTTCTCGACGTTCGCAACCGTCGTTTCTGGTAAATCAAGCATCGCAAGCTGCTCCCGGTATTTCGTCGCATCGCTTTCAACAGAAGCCGACTCGCCACCGAGTTCTTGTTGAATCGTCTTCAATTGTTCCCGCAAGTAATACTCGCGTTGCGATTGTTCAATCGTCTTCTTCGTCCGTTCACGCATCTCACGTTCGAGTTCGACGACTTCATATTCGTGTTTCATGACGTCAAGCAACATCAATCCTCGTTCGACCGGATCCTGTTGTTCGAGAAACTCCTGCTTCTTCGAAATATCGATTGGTAGCTTCGACGTGATATAGTCCGTCAATGAATCGAGGCGTTCGTATGTCTCGAACCGGCGACGTTCATCGGTTCCGATTCCTTTAATCCGGGAGACGAGTTGACCAAACTGTTCTTTGATGAGACGAACGAGCGCTTCTTGTTTCGCTCCTTTGATGTCCATCTTCTCGATTGGTTCGATGACAGCTTGATAACCCTCGTCCGTCTCCTCGACGTTTTCAATCCGGACGCGTTCCTTCCCGATGACGCGGACACGGACCGTATCATTCCCGAGTTCACTCATCTTCGCAATTTGAACGAGCGTCCCAACCTGATGCAGCCCGTCGACAGACGGCTCTGCTTCTGGATCACGTTGCGTGACGACGACGAGATCGATTTCGTGTTCCTTTGATGCAAGTAAGGCTTTCAAGGATACCGGACGCCCGACATCGATCGTCAATCCGATCAATGGATACGCGACAACACCGCGTAACGGTAAAAGTGGATATTGTTTTTTCTTCATTCGAATTCCTCCTAAACAAAAAGACTCGGAAAGGCGTACAAGTAGCCTCCGAGCCGATTTGTCACGGTGTTACGCCGTTTCTTTTTCTTTCCCATGTTCAATTGTACCATCTTTCAACTCAAGCGTTGGACCGCGTTTACCAGTCAACGTTTCTGCTGTAATGATGACTTTCGCGATGTCTTCACGCGATGGGATTTCGAACATGATATCAAGCATAGTTTCTTCGATGATGGAACGAAGACCACGTGCACCTGTTTTACGTTCGATTGCAAGTTTTGCAATCTCAAGAAGTGCATCTTCCGTGAAGTCGAGTTCGACATCATCAAGTTGAAGCATTTTCTTATATTGTTTCACGAGGGCGTTTTTCGGTTTCGTCAAGATTTGAACGAGTGCCTCTTCATCAAGTGGCTCGAGCGTCGCCATGACCGGCAAACGACCGATGAACTCTGGAATCAAACCGAACTTTTGAAGATCTTCTGGTAATGCAGCTGCCAGAATTTCTTTTTGTGTAAGGTTACGGTTCTCTGAATCGTTTCCGAATCCGATGACTTTTTTACCAAGACGACGTTTGATCGACTGATCGATACCATCGAATGCGCCACCAACGATGAACAAGATGTTCGTCGTATCGATTTGGATGAATTCTTGATGTGGGTGTTTCCGTCCACCTTGTGGCGGTACACTCGCAACCGTTCCTTCCAAAATCTTCAGCAAGGCTTGTTGGACACCCTCACCAGATACGTCACGTGTAATCGACGGATTTTCTGATTTACGAGCGATCTTATCGATCTCATCAATGTAGATGATTCCTTTTTCAGCCTTCTCAACATCATAGTCCGCTGCTTGGATGAGTTTCAACAGGATGTTCTCGACGTCTTCACCGACATAACCGGCTTCCGTCAAACTTGTTGCATCTGCAATCGCAAACGGTACGTTCAAGATACGTGCCATCGTTTGGGCAAGAAGTGTTTTACCGCTACCTGTTGGTCCAATCATGACGATGTTCGATTTCGAAAGCTCGACATCATCTGCGCGACCACCAGCATTGATTCGTTTGTAGTGATTATACATCGCTACAGACAACGACTTCTTCGCTTTTTCTTGACCGATGACATAATCGTCAAGTGTCGTACGAATTTCATGCGGTTTCGGAACATTCTTTAGCTCGACTTCTTCTTCAGTGCCGAGTTCTTCCTCTACGATTTCATTGCAGAGTTCGATACACTCGTCGCAAATGTAAACGCCAGGTCCAGCAACAAGTTTGCGTACTTGTTCTTGTGTCTTTCCACAGAAAGAACATTTTAGCTGACCTTTTTCTTCGTTAAATTTAAACATAAAGGTCCACCCCTTTAACGTGGAAATTGTATGGATGCCTGTAGCATCCCGTCTCACGTTTTACTATTTATGATTGTAGCATGAACAAGGAAAGTCTTTCAAATCCTGGACGAACGATTTACAGTTTGATGTTCTGAACCAAGGATCGTTTGTCCTTGTTTGACCTATCGTACAAAAAAATCGACTCCAAGACCAGAAATTGGGCTTGAAGTCGATCGAAAACCATGAAATGGCTTATTTTGCTTTTGCGTTGTCGACGAGAACATCGATAGCTTTACGGAATTGAAGATCGCCTTTAAGCGTTTCAAGACCACCTTGTGGTGCAAGCATCGTTTCAAGTTGATCTGCAGGGATGTTGTAGAGTTCTGACATTGATTGAAGTTCAGCTTGAGTTTCCTCATCTGTTACTTCGATTTTTTCGTCAGCAACGATTTGCTTGAGGACGAGACGTGCTTTAACGCGCTCTTCCGCTTGCTCTTTCATTTCAGAACGCATTGCCTCTTCTGTCGTTCCAGTCAACTGGAAGTACATGTTGAGGTCGATGCCTTGTGATTGAATACGTTGTGTGAACTCTTGAACCATACGCTCGACTTCGTTTTCGACCATGACTTCTGGAAGATCAACTGTCGCGTTTTTCGTAGCCGCTTCGACTAACTCATCGCGCATTGAAGCATCAGCTTCTTGTTTGCGTGTGTTTTCGAGACGCGTACGAATTTTTGTTTTCAACTCGTCGAGTGAAGAAACTTCTTCATCCATTTCTTTTGCGAACTCATCTGTCAATTCAGGGAGCTCTTGTGCTTTAACTTCGTGGATCGTTACTTTGAATGTAACTGGTTTTCCAGCGAGTGATGCTTCGTGGTATTCCTCTGGGAATGTCACTTCAAGATCTTTTTGCTCGCCAGTTTTTAAACCGACCATTTGCTCTTCGAATCCAGGAATGAAGTTTCCAGAACCGATGACGAGTGAGTAGTTCTCAGCAGTTCCGCCGTCGAATTGGTTTTCCCCATCGAAACCTGCGAAGTCGAATACGACTGTATCGCCATTCTCGATGACGCCATCTTCTTTAACGACGAGTTCTGCACCGCGTTCTTGCAATGTTTTGAGTTCAGCGTCGACGTCTTCGTCAGTAACGTTCGTTTCAACTGCTGTGTACTCAAGACCTTTGTACTCACCGAGTGTAGCTTCTGGCTCGATGACGAACGTGATTTTGAATTCGACTGGCTTGCCTTTTTCGAGTGTTTCAACGTCGATGTTCTCAAGCGCGATTGGCTCGATTCCTGATTCGACGACTGCACCTTCGATTGTGTCCTTGTAAAGGATATCGAGTGCATCTTGGTACAGTGCTTCTTCACCGTACATTTTGTTGAACATTGCGCGTGGCATTTTTCCTTTACGGAAACCAGGTGTGTTCAAAGTCTTAACGACTTTCTTGAACGCTTGGTCTACCGCTTTATCAAATGCTTCAGCAGGCGCTTCATACGTGAGGACGCCGAGGCTACCTGATTGTTTTTCCCATTTTGCAGTCATGCTGAGTCCCTCCAAAATTGTCAATTAGCGTACATGTGTGTACAACAAGTCACATTATAGCACAATCGTTCTGACGATTACCACTGTTGAACGAATCGTTTCCTGATGTCTCAATCGAAGTAAATTTGCTCGAATGCAATGACTTCCGGATAAAGGATATGCGCCGCTCGATATAACCGCTTCGCCAGCGGACTGAGGATACGTTCCGGTTCTTCACGTTCAAATGTCAGACCTGCGAGTTCTTCGCATGCTGCGAGCCACTTCTCCATGTCTGCTCCGATTCGTTCTCGTTCTTCAAGATGGATCAATTGATCCGATCGCAGGACGAGCAACGCTCGAAACGGATCCATTCGCTCTAACGTATGCATCGATGCCAGTAACGCTTGTTGCTCCTGTTGATGTACTAGCAGGATTTCTTCTAACTCTTCACGTGACGAGATCGTCCAGTCTACATCTAAGTGTGGCACATGAATGCTTACCGGATATGGCACGTGATGAAGCACGCTTCCTAATAACTGATCAATGACGAGTAGACTTTGATGTGCTGTCTCTTGCGCCTGAAGGTATTTTTGTGTGATGTATGCAATGAGCTCATGTGTCCGTTCGAATTCCACACCGGTCAATTGGCGCATTTGTTCGACCCAACTGCCGTGTCGCAACACATGCATCAATTCCGTTGCTGCTGTTACCTCACGCTGCGCAACAGGGTTGTTTTGAACTGCCGGCTTTTGTTCGCGAACACGCATCTGTTGTTTGATTTCATCTAATCGAAGCGCGAGCCCATAAGGCAGATACGGTGACGCCGAGCGCAAAGCGAGTTTCATCGGATAACGTTCTCCGAGTTCATAAAGAAAGAGTGCGAGCACTTGCTCGACACCCTCGACTTCAAGAAAACGTTCTGCCACTGTTTCAAATCGTTCACGGTCATGCATTAAGAGTGGTTGAATGACATAGAGCCGGTGTAAGACATCTTCTCCTGTCAATTGGTCAGTCTCTAATTCCATAATCAATTGTTCTTGTTTAGAAGCGGGCAAACGAAGAATCCGCGCTCGTTCTACTTCTAGTTCATGTTCCATCCAGCGCGATGTCCCCATATTCCGGCACTCCTTCATATTCAACTTCTTATTTCGTAAATGGATCGAGTAAAGACGTCCAGTTCGTGATCGCTTCTTGAAGTTGTCCCGCCTGCTCGATTCCTAATCGATTCAACGTATCTAATGAGACGTCAGCTTCAAGTAATCGAGCGATATCTTCCGATTGATTCACGTACTGCTCGAGTTTTGCACTTAAATTTTGCAATTCTTGCGGCGGATTTTCAAGTCCCGCTAGTCGTTGATCGATTTGATCCAGTTCTTGATTGAACTGATCAATCGTTCCGTTTTCCTTCAACTTTTCGATTTGTTGATCGAGTGCCTGTTCAGGGTTCGCAGATTCACGCGCTGTCGTAGCCGCCTCATTCAGGGAAGCCGACAAATCTGACGTGACTTGGGCCGTATCTTTTGCAATGCCTTGAAGTTCTCCAGCGTAATCGACACTATTTTTTACATCGTTGACTTGTTGTTTTGCATCGTCGACTGTATTTGAAATCTCACTACATCCAGCAAGAAACGTACTTAGCATAAGGACTGCTCCAACTTTCTTCCACATAGCATTCATCCCTTTCGAGTTCATGATACCTTAATTATAATCGAAAATCGGAATAAAAAAAAGAGACCACCCTCGTAAGGGCAGTCTCTATTTTAATTATAGCGTCCCAAGAGGGATTCGAACCCCCGACCGACGGCTTAGAAGGCCGTTGCTCTATCCTGCTGAGCTATTGGGACGTGTCAACACGAATAAACTATACTAGAACAATTCTTTCGTGTCAATCACATTACAAACATTGCAATTATTATATTACAAAAATGTTCCGTCCAGATGAAGGGCATTTACCGGGTCACCGTTCACATTAAGAAAATCGACAGAATAACGGTTTTGATCCACTTCAAGAATCGCATACGTCTTGTCTGGTCGATGACGTGGCATCCGGATTGAACCTGGATTGATGAATAACACACCGTCCCGATATTCAGCCTTCGCCACATGGGAATGACCATATAAGACGATGTCCGCCTGCTTTTCCTTCGCATGATGCTGTAAGACATCTAGACTGTATTTGACGTCCTGCCGATGCCCGTGGACACAGAGGATGGTATGACCATCCATTTCCGATACGACTTCTTCCGGAAAATCGTGTCCGTAATCGCAATTCCCTCGCACAACACGATATGGATATAATGATTCGATGTCGCGCGTCAATTGGGAGTCCCCACAATGAAATGCCGCATCTACGTCTTGGTGACGTTCGAATATCGTAAGCAGTTCTTGTTCTAGTCCATGACTATCACTAACGATCAACGCTCTCATCTTCATCACACTCCTAAGAAAGTAGTTAAGTCCTGTTCGAGCTTGCGCAATGCATTGCCACGATGACTAATCATCGCTTTTTCTTCTTTCGTCAATTCAGCAGCCGTCTGTCCGCTTTCTGTGACGAACAATGGATCATAACCGAAACCGTTCGAACCCGACGCCTCAAAACCGATTCGCCCTTCCATCGTTCCACGAACCGTCAATGTCTCACCCGTTGGTTTCGCTAGCGCGAGTACACAAACGAAGCGCGCCGTCCGATCTTCCTCCGGAACACCTTCTAACTTTTCAAGTAGTAGAGCATTGTTCGCCGCATCCGACTTTTCAAGTCCCGCGAAGCGTGCTGAGTAGACGCCGGGAGCGCCATCTAAAGCATCGACTTCAAGACCTGAATCATCAGCAAGTACCGCGTGGCCAAAGTAGGCTGCTGCCTCTGTTGCTTTTAAAAGTGCATTCTCCTCGAATGTCTCACCTGTTTCATCCGTTTCCGGAGCATCGGCGTGATCGAGTAACGACTCGACCGTATAACCGAGACGACCCAGCATGCTTTCAAGTTCCTTCACTTTACCTGCATTGTGTGTTGCGACGATGACCTTCATCTATGTTCCCCCACTTCTTCTCCTACATACCACCAAGAGACACCGAGTGCCTCACGGCCAGCCTCAATCAGTTCCTTAATACCTTTTTCCCCAAGTTCGAGCATTTCGAGCATCTCTTGACGGGAAAATGTCGACTCTTCTCCTGTTGCTTGCATCTCGACGATTTTACCCGATGAGGTCATGACGAGATTGAAGTCGACTTCCGCCGCAGCGTCCTCTTCATAGCATAGATCGAGCAAGACATTCGACTCGACGATTCCAACCGAGATGGCTGCGATGCCCTCTTTGATCGGTGTATCTGTCAGTTTTCCCGCTTGAATCAATTGATCGACTGCTCGGACGAGTGCCAAAAAACCACCAGTGATCGATGCCGTTCGTGTACCGCCATCTGCCTGAATAACGTCACAATCGATCCAGATCGTTCGTTCCCCGAGCTTCTCTAAATCAACGACGGCCCGAAGCGAGCGGCTGATCAGACGTTGGATTTCCATCGTCCGTCCCGTCTGTTTGCCGCGGACGGCTTCTCGTGCGGTCCGCTGAGCCGTCGCACGCGGCAACATCGAATATTCCGCATTGATCCAGCCCTGGCGTTTACCGCGAAGGAACGGTGGCACCTTCTCCTCGACGGTCGCCGTACAGAGGACTTTCGTATCTCCCAGTTCAATCAAGACAGAACCTTCTGCGTGTTTATTGACATCAATCGATAATTGAATAGGACGGAGATCATCCGCCGTTCGTTGGTCTATCCGCATTTAATCTTCCTCCGTTCCAAGCACGATGCGCTCCGCATGGATGGTCTGATCGAGCCAGTCCGTCGCAATCTGATCAAATGAGCGGATATCGCCTGTCGCGTAATAACGATGTTCCGGAATTTGTGTCACATCTGCTGAAATCGTATTGTAATCAAGTAGTGCTGCTACCTCGAGCGCTGTCTCGTCTCCTGAAGAGATTAGCTGGACGCCTGGTCCGATGACCCGTCCAATCACATCTGCTAGAAGCGGGTAATGGGTGCACCCGAGGATCAATGTATCCATATCGTAATTCATCAATGGTCGTAATGTATTGGCAACGACACGTTCGACGTACGCACCATCTGTCTGCATCGACTCGACGAGCGGAACGAATGGCGGGCACGCTAACGATTCGACGACGACTTGCCCTTCGACGTGGCGTAACGCCTTCTCGTAGGAATTACTTGTAATCGTCATCTTCGTTCCAATGACACCGATTCGTTTCGTACGCGTCACCTTAACTGCCGCGCGGGCTCCCGGATCAATGACACCGATGACAGGTATATTTAAACGTTCTCGCGCTTCTTTTAAGACGACAGCCGTGGCTGTGTTACAGGCGATCACGATCAATTTCACATCTTGTTGCACGAGATAATCAATCATCTCCCACGTAAACTCACGAATCTCTTCTTCTGGACGAGGACCATACGGACACCGCAATGTATCCCCGACATAGATGATTCGCTCATGGGGCAACTGTCGCATCAATTCACGTGCGACCGTCAACCCACCGACTCCGGAATCCAGTACTCCAATCGCTCGATTCACTCTTCTCCACCTCTTTCTCTCTTTCCTATGGTAACAAAAAAGGACGACGGTGCAAGACCGGCGTCCGAGAATGTACGATTACAGGATTACTGAGCAAGACCTTCGCTAGTCAGCATATCTGAAAGAGTCGTGATTGCTTCAGAAGCATCGTCACCGTTTGCAACGATTTTGATATCTGAATCTTTCGCGATTCCGAGTGAAAGAACACCCATGATTGACTTCAAGTTGACAGTCTTCCCGTTGTATTCCAAGTTGATGTCTGATTGGAATTTAGAAGCTGTGTTGACGAGCTGAGTAGCCGGACGAGCGTGAATGCCTGAATCCGCGATGACTTTGAATGTTTTTTCCATGATTAAGAAATCTCCCTTCACTAATAACGTACTAGTGAGTCGTTTTCGAATATGTGAACTCATTATCAAATGATAACGGATTCGAATCGATTCTGCAAGGAATTTTTATACGCTTCACTCCATGGGAATGCTTTCCCCGAACGATCGATTTGTACCATAGATGTCCGTCCCGTGAACATCAATTCACCTTGCTCATCAAATGCCGCATAGTGGACGTCACACGATGCACTACCGACATGTACCGGATACGCATAGACAGCGAGACGCGCTCGTGGATAGACTTGGCGAATATAGTTACACTGAGCATCGGCGACGACGATAATGCCGTCTTCTGCAAGCGAATATCCTGTTTCCTCTAACATCAATGTCCGAACGTCTTCAAAATAGACGAACGGTACTCGGTTATTCATATGACCATAGGCATCCGTCTCCGCAAAACGAACAGCGACGTCGAGTCGTGTGCCATGTTTCATCTGTTCAAGCCATGACTCAAGTTCTGGAATATAAGCTGGTACGCGCACAATGAGTTCCTCCTGTCTGAATGAAAAAAGAAGGAGCAAGCTCCTTCTTTGATAAATCATGAACTAACGGCTTCACCTGTTCGTCCTTCGTCACTACCGAAGAACTTTTTGAATGAATGAAGTGTCGTCTGACGGTTCATCGCCGCGATTGAAGTCGTCAGCGGAATCCCTTTCGGACAAACCTCAACACAGTTTTGAGCGTTACCGCACTGCATGATCCCGCCATCTTCCATTAACGCTTCAAGGCGTTCTTCCTTGTGGAAGGCACCTGTCGGATGCGAGTTGAATAGACGAACTTGTGAAATCGATGCTGGTCCGATGAATGTCGAACGATCGTTGACGTTCGGACATGCCTCGAGACACACACCACACGTCATACATTTCGATAACTCATATGCCCATTGACGTTTGTTCTCTGGCATCCGTGGTCCTGGACCTAAGTCGTACGTTCCATCGATCGGGACCCATGCTTTGACTTTCTTCAGCGCATCGAACATGCGTTGACGGTCGACTTGAAGGTCACGAACGATCGGGAACGTCTGCATAGGTTGAAGGCGGATCGGTTGTTCGAGTTTATCAACGAGTGCCGTACACGACTGACGTGGTGTACCGTTGATGACCATCGAACAAGCGCCACAGACTTCTTCTAGACAACCCATGTCCCAGTTGATCGGTGTCGTTTTTTCACCGGCTGCATTCACAGGGTTCCGGCGAATCTCCATTAAAGCAGAGATGACGTTCATGTTCGGACGGTACGGAATTTCAAACGCTTCATCATACGGTTTACCATCAGGTCCATCTTGACGTTGAACGATGAATTGAACCGATTTTTGCGTAGTAGATGATTCGAGTGGTGTCGCCATTATGCTTTCACCTCTTTCTTCGACTTCTTGCTGTAATCGCGTTTCCGTGGTGGAATCAACGACGTGTCGACGTCTTCATAGAAGATTTCCGGATGACCGTTCGTGTAACGTGCCATCGTCGTCTTCAAGAACTGTTCATCATTACGTTCCGGGAAGTCCGGTTTATAGTGCGCTCCGCGACTCTCGTCACGTTTTAAAGCACCGAGCGTGATTGCTTCAGCTAGGTCGAGCATGTGATCGAGCTGACGGATGAACGATGCCCCTTGGTTACTCCAACGTGCTGTATCCGTTGCCGAGATGCGTGTGAAGCGATCGCGGAGTTCCTTGATTTTTGTCAGTGTCTCTTCGAGCTTATCGTTGTACCGGACGACCGTGACGTTATCCGTCATGATTTCTCCAAGCTCACGGTGGATTTGATATGCGTTTTCCGTACCTTCCATTGATAGGATATCGTTGAAGCGGTTGATTTCTTCGATTTTATGCGCTTCGACCACGTCCTCACTCATCTCATGAACCGATGTCTCGAGTTCATTCATATAAGCAATGGCTGATGGTCCAGCGACCATTCCGCCGTATACCGCAGAGAGAAGTGAGTTCGCTCCGAGACGGTTACCACCATGCATCGAATAATCACATTCACCAGCTGCGAACAATCCAGGGATGTTCGTCATTTGATCGTAGTCGACCCATAGTCCACCCATTGAGTAGTGAACAGCAGGGAATATCTTCATTGGTACTTTTCGTGGATCGTCACCGACGAACTTCTCGTAGATTTCAAGGATCCCACCGAGTTTGACGTCAAGTTCTTTTGCGTCTTTATGCGATAGATCCAGATAGACCATGTTCTCCCCGTTGACGCCGAGTTTTTGATTGACACAGACGTCGAAAATCTCACGTGTCGCGATATCCCGTGGAACAAGGTTTCCGTATGCCGGATATTTCTCTTCGAGGAAATACCAAGGCTTACCGTCTTTATACGTCCAGACGCGACCACCCTCACCTCGTGCTGATTCACTCATGAGACGTAACTTATCGTCTCCAGGAATCGCTGTCGGGTGAATTTGGATGAATTCACCGTTCGCATAGATCGCACCTTGACGATAGACAGCAGCTGCAGCTTGTCCTGTGTTGATGACCGAGTTCGTCGATTTTCCGAAGATGACCCCAGGACCACCCGTCGCGAGGATGACAGAATCCGCGGCAAATGCCTCGATTTCCATCGTCCGGAGGTTTTGACAAACTGCTCCACGACAGATGCCATTGTCATCGATGATGGCACGAAGGAATTCCCATCCTTCATATTTTTCTACCAAACCTTGCGCTTCGAACTTACGAACCTGTTCATCTAATGCGTACAACAGTTGTTGTCCTGTCGTCGCTCCAGCGTATGCCGTCCGGTGATGCAACGTTCCGCCGAAACGTCGGAAGTCGAGTAAGCCTTCCGGTGTCCGGTTGAACATGACGCCCATCCGGTCGAACATATGAATGATTTTCGGCGCTGCTTCCGCCATTTTTTGAACAGGTGGTTGATTTGCGAGGAAGTCCCCACCGTATACCGTGTCATCGAAATGCTGGTATGGTGAATCGCCTTCCCCTTTTGTATTGACCGCTCCGTTGATGCCACCTTGTGCACAAACAGAGTGTGAGCGTTTGACGGGTACGAGTGAGAATAACTTAACTGGTACGCCTTGCTCCGCTGCTTTTATCGTAGCCATCAGACCGGCAAGCCCTCCGCCGATGATGACAAGATTCTTGTTCGCCATGTTGTCAGTTCCCCTTTCCTTACAACACGCCTGCAAACGTTAAGATCGAGCGTACGCCTACAAACGATAAACCGATGAATACGAGTGCTGCCACGTAAGACATCGCCCGTTGAGATGCTGGTGACTGCGTGATTCCCCATGTGATGCAGAACGTCCAAAGTCCGTTCGCAAGGTGGAATGTCGTCGCCAAGATCCCGACGATATAGAACGCGAGCATGAATCCGTTATCGACGATGTTCTGCATCATGCTTGCATCGACTGGTGTTCCCATCGCAGCGGCAATCCGTGTTTCCCAAACGTGCCACGTGATGAACACGACAAGGAATACACCGCTGAACCGTTGCAGTACATACATCCAGTTCCGGAAGTATGTATAACGCCCTGTGTTCGCAGATCCGGTGAATGCGATGTACACACCGTAGACACCATGCAAGATGATTGGAATGAAGATGACAAAGATCTCTAAGAACAATCGATACGGAACGTTCCCCACGAATTCCGCGGCCTTATTGAAGTCTTCCTCACCACGTACGATGAAGTAGTTCGTCGTTAAGTGCGAAAGTAAAAATAACCCGATTGGAATGACGCCGAGCAGTGAGTGTATTTTACGACTCACGAAATCACGATGATTCGCCATCCAAATCCCCCCTTTTGTTTGCCAATCAACCGTTGGCGCATTTTGGTAGAAAAGCGCTTTCATAAGGAAATTCGTCTTTTCATCACTTATTCTACTCCTGTCCTTTTTAGAAGACAACCCGAGCCGTTGCATTTAACTGCAAATTTTTTTAGGAAAACAATGACCGACAAGAATCATCTCGGTATAATGGTTCACAGATAGGAGTGAATCATGATGGATGCTACACCAAAACAAACACCACTTTTCGGTATCGAATTGATCCGAGATTATGTGCTGACCGATCTTCTCGGATCGGATTATCGGCAAGTCATCTACTGGGCAGGTAAACGTCTAGCGCGTCAATTCCCTGTCGTAGATGAATCTGAATTAGCCTCATTTTTTGAACAAGCAGGTTGGGGAACGCTCGAAATCAAGAAACGTAAAGGCACGGTCGTCTTGTTCGTGCTGTCTCCTCCTGATACGACGAGAGATGAACGACCACATGGATACTTCCAACTCGAAGCCGGTTTCCTCGCTGAACAGTTCTCCCGTTTTAACGGATGTGTCGCGGAAGGATATGCCGAGTTAACTAAAGAGCTCGTTCAAATCACGGTCCAAATCGATCCTAAAGATCCACTTGAACCGCTCAAGTGAAATTTACATAAAACGTGACAGGAATCTTGATTTTCAACATCGAAGTAGATTCATGAAACTTTTTGCAGTAAGTGCTCGTAAAGTCATTCGTACACAAATCGCGAGGAGGAACTTCACATGTTCAAAAAACTAGCAGCAGATTTAACGGGATTCAGTGATATCGGACAAGTCATTCATCCTGATGATTTCGACAAAGCAGCCGCTGACGATTATGTCTTACATGAAGACGGCGAGAAAATCTACTTCTTGATCAAATCTAAATCTGACGAGTATTGCTTTACGAATCTGGCTTTGATTCACCTCGATGGAGAAAGTGCCGTCAGTTCAAAACGTGTACTCTACCGCTATCCGTATGCACATTATCCGATTCGCCACGTCATGTTCGAAACGGCGGGAACGGTCGATCTTGATGTCGAGATCAAATTCGAGATCGGTGGCAAACATTATTCGATCGACGTCGATAAAAAACAACTCGAACATGTGAAAGATCTTTACAAAACACTTCTTGCCATCGCTGAAAAACAGTATGAAGGACAAAAGATGCTCGAGTTCGCGAACAGCTCATTGAATCATTCGGTCACGATTCTCGGCGGACTTCGTCAAGGTGATATGAACGTACCGCAAACATTCAAGGAGTTGTCTGAACAATCCTTCGAGTGGCTACAAGGTCACTACCATCAGTGGAACCAGCGTGACTTTGGTTCATACTACGAAAAGTACATCAACAACTAATCACTAAAAAAGCCGCCCTCTTCAAGAGGACGGCTTTTTTCATTCTTCATTCGCTTGACTTAAATATTCAGCGACGGTTTCGGCTAACTTGACAGGTAATCCTGCTTCCGCCAACTGTTCGATCGTTGCGCGTCGCAAGCTGCGCATCGATCCGAAATGACGAATCAACTGCTGGCGTCGTTTCGGTCCAACTCCTGGAATCTCGTCGAGCAAGGAACGGGTCATCCCTTTCGAGCGGAGCGAGCGGTGGAACGTGATTGCAAACCGGTGGACTTCATCTTGCATGCGTTGGAGCAAATAAAACGCACTCGAACGCGGACTTAGTTCAATTAACTGTGCTCCTTCTCCAAACAACAATTGACTCGTTCGGTGTTTGTCATCCTTTTTTAATGACCCGACTGGAAGGGATAAGCCGAGTTCATCTTGAATGACTTCTAAAGCAGCATTCAACTGTCCAACTCCTCCGTCAATCAGGACGAGGTCCGGAAGGCGCGCTCCTTCAAGTAACAATCGTCGATAACGCCGACGCACGATTTCTCGCATCGATTCATAGTCGTCCGGTCCTTGGACTGTTCGAATCTTGAATTTTCGGTATTCCTTTTTAAGTGGCTTACCGTCTTCAAAGACGACGAGTGCCGAAACGGCGTCTGCTCCTTGAATGTTCGCATTATCGATGATCTCGATCCGGGACAATGGATGAACGTCAATCGCATCGGCGAGTTCTTCGACTGCTTGAACGGTCCGTTTCTCGTCTTTCGCTAACAACTCGAAGCGTTCCGAGATCGCATTTTCAGCATTCTTCGTCGCTAAATCAAGTAATTTCCGTTTTGATCCTCGGACCGGAACGTGAATTTTAATCGATAGCGCCTCTTTGAGTAACAACTGATTGACGAGTGGCGGTACATAGACTTCACTTGGCTTGATGTTCTTTTCGTAGAACTGGACGATGAAGCTCTCGAGCTCTTCTGCCGGCGTACCATAGATCGGGAAGAGCGAGACATCGCGCTCGATCATCTTTCCTCCACGGAGGAAGAACACTTGGACACACATCCAGCCTTTATCGACATGAATCCCGAATACATCACGCGACGTCAAATCTGCTGTAATCATATTCTGTTTGTTCATGATCGATTCAATCGCTCGCACTTGGTCGCGCAATTCTCCGGCACGTTCGAATTCCATCGTCTCGGCTGCTTCCGCCATCTTGTGCTTCAAGCTTTCAACGAGTTCCTTCGTGTCGCCCGACAAGAACCGTCGGATTTCCGATACGAGTGCTTTTTGTTCCGATTCAAGATTCGGGATTTCACATGGGCCGAGACATTGTCCAATATGATAATACAGACAGAGTTTCTTCGGCATCGGCTGACATTTACGTAACGGATATAAACGATCTAACAGACGTTTTGTTTCGTTCGCTGCATACGCATTCGGATACGGACCGAAGTAATGACCGCCGTCCTTTTTTAACTTACGTGTCGTAATCAATCGTGGATAGGTCTCATTCGTAATTTTCAAGTACGGGTAAGATTTATCATCCTTCAGCATGATATTGTATTTCGGATCATGTTTCTTAATTAGTGTCATCTCAAGCAGCAACGCTTCGAGTTCACTGGCTGTGATGATGTATTCGAAATCACGGACTTCCGCGACGAGACGTTCCGTCTTAATATCATGTGCTCCAGTGAAATAAGAGCGGACTCGGTTTTTGAGATTTTTTGCTTTTCCGACATAGATGACTTCGCCGAATTCGTTTTTGTGTAGATAACATCCCGGCTCATCCGGCAAAAGGGATAGTTTCGCTTTGATATGTTCTTGATGTCCCAAATAAATGTCTCCTTTCACCGTTTTTAGTTTTATTCGTTCGGGTAAATACCATACATTGATTATGACATACGGAGGATGAAAAATGCGTACATATGATTGCATTGTGATTGGAACAGGTTCTGCTGGAAATCAAGCGGCTTATAAATTCATCGAAAAAGGACTACGTGTTGCCATCGTTGAGAATTTCACTCCAGGAGGTACATGCGCACAGCGTGGATGTGACGCAAAAAAAATCTTACTGACAGGTAGTGAGACGAAAGATGCGGTCGAGCGATTGCTCGGATACGGTGTAAAGGGTCTGATTTCGATTGATTGGCGCCAATTGATGGAGCGAAAGAATGAATACACACGCGCCATCCCGGAGCAAACTCGAAAACGGTACGCGGAAACGGACATCGACTATTTCCATGGAGAACCGCATTTCGTGTCTTCACATCGTCTTCGAATTGGTGAAGAAGAAATCGAAGGGAAACAGTTTTTAATCGCAACCGGTTTACGACCTCGCGAATTATCTGTACCCGGTAGTGAGCGTTTCATAACAAGTAATGAGTTTCTTGAACTGAAAGAACTTCCACGCCGACTCGTCTGCATCGGTGGCGGTTATATCTCGTTCGAGTTCGCCCATCTCGCTCGTATTGCTGGCGCAGACGTCACGATCGTCTTACGTTCTAACGCCTTAAAACAATTCGAGAGCGAATTGGTCGATGTGCTATTAGAAGCCACACGGGCACTTGGTATCTCGATCATCAAAGAAGCAGAAGTCGTCGCTTACGAAGAGGAATCCCTTTATTTATCGAACGGCGACGTCTTGAAGACAGATATCGTCTTGAATGCGACTGGACGTGTCGCAAGTATCGACCAGCTTGGTCTCGAAGCCATTGGCGTCGCGCATAACGAAAAAGGAATCCATGTCAATGCGTACCTTCAGTCTTCCGTCGAACATATCTATGCTGCAGGAGACGTCGCTGTCAGCGGGAATCCTGCCTTGACACCGTTCGCTGGAACCGAAGGACGACTCGCTGCTGATAACATGCTCGAAGGGAACAATCGGAAACTAGAGCTGCTTCCTGTACCTAGCGTCGTATTCACCGCGCCGAACCTCGCCCTCGTTGGTGAGACGGAAGCTGCTTTGAAAAAAGCAGGTATTCCTTATCGTGGTCGCTTGATTGATACGTCCGCTTGGCAAACGAACGCACGGATCAAGGACAGTTTCGCTCGGGCGAAAGTGCTCGTCGGGGAAGATGATCAAGTCCTTGGCGCACACTTCATCGGTGTCAATGCAGCGGAACTAGCAAACTATTTCTCGTTTGCGATGCAGCACCGGATTCCAAGTACTTCGATGCAACAGACTGGATTCGCTTACCCGACACCTGCTTCAGACATCGCTTCGTTATTCGAGGATTGACAGGAGGCTTTTGGATGATCCAATACGGCTATACAATTTTATACGTTGAAGACACGGCATGGACGCTGGCATTCTATCGAGACGTTCTTGGACTACCCGTCAAGGCGGAGCACGGGAGCTACATCGAGTTCGAGACCGGTCAGACGACACTCGCCTTCAATACGCGTGAAGACGTGCAACAGTTGATTCCGGATTACCCGATACCAAGTGGAAAAACACAACAGACGTTAGAGATTGGTTTCATCACAGATGACGTCCCGACTCTTTTTCAGAAGGTGGTGGAGGCAGGATATGAGACCATCCTCGCTCCTACTCAAAAACCATGGGGGCAAGTCGTCGCCTATGTCCTCGACCCCGATGGTCACCTGATCGAACTTTGTACGCCAATGTAATCTAAAAAACAGACCGTTCTGCCTGTGCAGAACGGTCTGTTTTGATATGCAGGAAAGAATTAGTTAGATGTTTCAACAAATTCTTTAAGTGCGTCTTTTGGCATGAAGCCCATTGTTTTGTTGACAGGTTGTCCATCTTTGAAGAGAACGAGTGTCGGAATACTTTGAACTTGGAATGCTCCAGCTACTTCTGGGTTTGCATCTACGTCGACTTTGACGATTTTTACATCTTGCATGTCAGCATCGAGTTCTTCAAGAACAGGTGCGAGCATACGACATGGTCCACACCATGTTGCCCAAAAATCAACAAGGACGAGTCCTTCTTGTGTTTCTTCTTTAAATGATTGGCTAGTTGCGTGTACGATTGCCATTGATCATAACCTCCTAATGAGTAGATCGACCCGGTAAAAAAATGGGTGATCTCTTTATTGATTCGAGTATATCATAGCAGTCTCTTCCAACAAACGAAACTGCTCACGCGAAAAATCCGCAAAAACAACCGGCACCATGATAATGGTACCGGCCTTCAAACTTATCCGTGAACGAGCATTTTTTTGAATTCTGCTGTCAATAATGGCACGACGTCGAACAAATCTCCGACGATGCCATAGTCCGCGACAGAGAAGATGTTCGCTTCCGGGTCCTTGTTGATCGCAACGATCACTTTGGCATTTGACATCCCTGCTAAGTGTTGGATCGCACCTGAGATCCCGCACGCGATATAAAGGTCCGGCGTAACGACTTTCCCCGTCTGACCGATTTGAAGGGCATAATCGCAGTAATCCGCATCACAAGCACCACGCGAAGCACCGACTGCTCCTCCGAGGACATCTGCTAGTTCTTGTAACGGTGCGAAGCCGTCCGAGCTCTTGACACCGCGTCCACCTGCGACGATGACTTTTGCCTCTGATAAGTCAACGCCGCCAGTTGCTTTGCGTACGATGTCTGCGACGATCGTCCGTAAATCCTTCAGTTCGACTGTGACCGACTCGACCGTCCCTTGTGAACTACCTGCTTCGAGTGGATCGATGTTGTTCGGGCGGACCGTAAAGAGCGTCTTGCCTTCAGCGACTTTGACTTTTTCAAATGCTTTCCCCGAGTAGATCGGGCGAACGAATGACGCATCCGCGCCTTCCCCTTCAATCGCCGTCACGTCACTGATCAAACCGGCTTGCAATTTTGCCGCGATTTTCGGTGATAGATCCTTGCCGAGCGACGTATGTCCGAAGACGAGCACGTCGGGTGACGTCCGGTTCATCAACTCGAGGAAGACTTGTCCGTAACCGTCTGGCGTGTAGTGTAGAAGACGCTCATCCTCGACGACGAGCACCTGGTCCGCTCCGCGTGATGCTAGTGCATCCGCATCCTTTGCAACATCGTGTCCAATCAGGACTGCGATGACTTCGTCAGCGACACGTCGCGCTGCTGCGATTGCCTCAAACGACACATTCCGTAAACTGCCATCCCGTGATTCTGCGAGTACTAATGCTTTTGTCATTCGTTTCTCCCCCTTAGACCACTTTTGCTTCGTTGCGTAATAATGATGCGAGCTGTGCGACTTGCTCGTTTAGTTCACCTTCAAGGATCTTACCGGCTGCTTTGTTCGGTGGTAAGAAACGCTCGATCGTCTCTAGACGTGGTGTGAGTTCGTCTTCATCCAGTTCGAGATCATCAAGTTCGAGTTCTTCTAGCGGCTTTTTCTTCGCTTTCATGATCCCCGGAAGACTTGGGTAACGTGGTTCGTTCAACCCTTGTTGCGCAGTCACGAGTAACGGAAGTGTTGTTTCGATTGTCTCCGTATCCCCTTCAGCGTCGCGTGTCACGACAGCTTTCGTACCGTCGAGCTCTAGTTTCGTGATCGTCGTCACATAAGGGATGTCGAGTAATTCTGCGACGCGTGGTGCTACTTGACCACTTCCGCCATCAACTGCGACGTTTCCGGCGATGACGAGATCAACCGTTTGTTCCTTCAAATAACCAGCGAGCACTTCAGAAATCGTGAAATGATCTGCCTCTTCGATATCATCTTCAATCGAGATGCGAACTGCTTGGTCCGCTCCCATTGCGAGTGCTGTTCGTAATTCCTTGTCTGCATCTTCCGGTCCGACCGTCACGACCGTCACCGTTCCCCCTTGTGCATCACGGACACGAATCGCTTCTTCTACCGCATACTCATCGTACGGGTTAATGATGAACTCAGCGCCATCCTCATCGATTTGACCATTCTCGAGTTGGATTGCTTCTTCCGTATCAAACGTGCGTTTCAACAGTACATAGATTTCCATCTCATGCTCCCCCTTGTCGTCTATTCACCATCACTCTTTGTATCCGCTTACATGATTGTTGTCATGAAAAGGGCTTAACTCAGCCCTTTGATCAACATCCGATGAATCCCGTCACGTGTCTCAAGCAACTCATATTTGAATCCACTTGCCATCCAGCTCGTCACGACCTCATCGATCGTTCCGAAAATCATCTGACGTGCTAATCGATAATCGAGTTCGTTTGAAAACTCACCTGTCGTCATCCCGTGCTTGACGACTCGGTCAATCAGATGCAAGTACGGTTTCAAGACGGCAGCGATGTTTTGACGCATGTCTTGGTTCGATTGACGCAATTCGATCTGCGTGACGACCGCTAAATCATAGTCGACGGATAATTGCTCGAGGTGCGCCTCGATCAATGCTGCCAATTGTTCCGTCGCTGACGTATGGCTCGCGATTTGTCCTTCGGAATATTCGATGAAACTTCCCATTTTCGCTTGGAAGAGCGAAATCAAGAGATGTTCTTTATTCTTGAAGTACAGATAAATCGTTCCATCCGCAACTCCGGCTTCCTTTGCAATGGCAGTCACTTTCGCTCCATGGTAGCCGTTCTTAGCGATGACTTTTACGGCGGCATCAATGATGCGGTCACTCTTTGACATTGTTCGTTTCATTCCACTATCTCCTAACGCATAAAATGAATGATGGTTCATTCATATTTATTCTATCATGCCATTTTATCCTGTCAACTGCTTTCTTCGAGTTGTTTGGCACGTTCTTCTTCAACGAGAACACGGCGGAGAATCTTACCAACGAACGTCTTCGGTAACTCTTGCCGGAATTCGTACTGCTTCGGTACTTTGAACGATGCTAACTGTTTACGACAGAATTGATCGAGTTCTTCTTCCGTGACCGTCATCTCATCCTTGACGACGATGAACGCCTTGACGGTCTCTCCGCGGTAGACATCTGGAACACCGATGACGACCGCTTCTTTGACGGCTGGGTGTTCATATAGGATTTCTTCGACTTCACGTGGATAAATGTTGAATCCAGAAGCAATGATTAAATCTTTTTTCCGATCGACGATTCGGAAGTAATGATCCTCACCGATATATCCAAGGTCTCCCGTATGCAACCAACCGTTTCGCAGAACCGCTTGCGTGTCTTCTGGTCGTTTCCAGTATCCTTTCATGACTTGCGGACCTGTGACGATGATCTCACCAATCTCACCTGGAGCAGCTGGTGTCTCTCCGTCTGCTTGGACGATTTTCGCTTGCGTATCGGGCACCGGAATACCGACCGTTCCAGGAATCCGACGATCCCAGATACAGTTCGTATGCGTCACCGGACTCGTTTCAGACAGACCGTATCCTTCAACGATCCGCCCACCCGTCAGCGCTTCGAATTTTTCCTGCACTTCGACAGGTAGTGGAGCTGAACCAGAAATACAGGCTTCAATCGAAGAGAGATCATACTTCTTCAGCTTCGGATGATTCAATAGACCGACATACATCGTCGGAGCACCTGGGAACAGATTCGGTTTTTCCTTATGAATCGTCTTGAGTACCTGTTCGATATCGAATTTTGGAACGATGATTTGTTCATAGGCATTAAATATGCCGAAATTGAGGTTACACGTCATGCCATAGACATGGAAATAAGGGACGACTGCTAACAGCTTCCGTCCATCTCCTCGATTATATTTATAGAACCACTTGTCAATCTGTTCGACGTTTGCACTCAAATTGAAGTGTGTCAACATGACACCTTTGGGTGCGCCTGTCGTTCCACCCGTATATTGGAGAACCGCGACGTCCTCCTTCGGTTGAATCGCGACTGGTGTAATCGGCTCATACCCCCGCAAAGATAAAAACGGAATCGAACCTGTCGTATCAATGATGATGTTGTTATCTTTCCGTGCTTTAATCGGATACAGTTTATTTTTAGGGAAGGGAAGGTAATCCGCGATACTTGTCGTCACGACCGTCTTAAGTGTCGTCGCCGCTTTGACACGAGACGCTTTCGGATAAAGTAGATCAAGCGTCACGAGTAGATGTGCTCCCGAATCGACGAGAATCTGTTCAAGTTCACGGTCTGTATAAAGTGGATTCACTTGGACGACGATACCACCTGCATAGAGAACCGCATAATAACTGATCATATACTGGGGACAGTTCGGTAACATCAGTCCGACGCGATCCCCTTTTTTTAGTCCGTGCTCTTGTAACAGACTCCCAAGTGCGCGGGCCTCGTCACGTACTTCACGAAACGTCATACGTTTTCCTAAGAAACTCAAGGCACGTTGTTCTGGAAAATCGGTCGCTGCCTCATCGAGTGCCTGATAAAGAGGTAATTCTCGATAATCAATCGATGCGGGTACTTGCTCGGGATAATCAGATAACCAAACGGATTCCATACGTTTCCCTCCCAGATAATGAATTACTATTCATTTTTATTATACGTTGATTCCAATTCGACATGCCAGTAAAATCCAAAAAAAGAAATCGAATCTGCTTGTTTTTTTTTCGATTCTTTCAATCGAGAATCATACAAAAAAGCAGTACTTCCCTTTCTCGTTTCCGAAAAAGAAGCAGCACTGCTTTTTAATAGACATCACCGGGATGGATACGTGAATCCTTCTCCAATGACTTCGCGCACTTTATGAATGACGACGAAGGCGCGGGGATCCGCTGCTTCGACGATCTGTTTCAACGGTGCCAGTTGTCGTTTATCGACGATCATATACAACATATCATTTTTTTGTTTCGTGAAATGACCGTGACTGTGAATGACCGTTGCACTACGGCCGAGCGTCTCTGTCAGGATTGTCGCGATTTCCTCTTGGCGATGACTGATGATCGTGACCGCTTCGCGGACATTCAATCCTTCGCTGACGAGATCAATCAAGTATGAACCGATGATAATCGCAATCAACGTGTATAGCATCGTCTCTTCTCCGAATAGGAACCCTGATGCGCCGACGACTGCGACGTCGATGATGAACATCGAAACCGCGATACTGAGATTGAGATACTTATTCATCAATCGAGCGATGATCACACCCCCACCCGTCGTTCCTCCAGCACGAATAACAAGTCCGATTCCAACACCAATCAGAATACCCGCATAGACCGTACCAATTAAACGGCTATCCGATGATGTCGCTAGATTTGCTGTCGAAGAGAGGACAAACGATGTGACGGCGACCGAGATGACGGAGTAAAGCATCGTCTTCCGGCTAAGGAATCGATAACCGACGACGAACAGCAAAGCGTTCGCAATCAGGGAAACAAGTCCCGTATCCCAGCCATAGAGGTAGTAGAAGATGACCGTGATCCCGATCAATCCACCTTCTGATAAATCGTTTGGAATCGTAAAGTAATTGATGCCAAAGGCAAGAATGGCTGATCCAATGATGACCCAGAAGATATCCTTCCAAGAAATTAATTGCATTGCTTCAAAAGCACGGCGTCTTGTTTCTGCCGTTGTTGTTTTTCGTACGTTCATATGCGTTCCTCCTTTTTTGATTAGGCGTGGCTTCCAATAAAAATTCCGTACTGAAACGATGTCAGTACGGAATGATCACACGGTAAGACCGGTTCTTTTAATTAAATACAATCCAAAGGATACCGACGACCAAAAAGGCGATCGAAACCCCGAACATGATTTTCGCTAAACGTTCTAACACGGATTCACCCCACTAACGCTGATCCGATGACGTAGGACATGCCGATCGATAAGGCACATGAAATAATACCGACAGCAATGTTGCCGTTCTCGATTTCACGGTCTACCGGCAAATTCGGTGTCAGGAATTCAAAGATCCAGTATGTCGATATCAACAGTAAGAAGCCAAAAGCACTTTCAAGAAATATCGACCCGACCCGTTCTTCCCCTTGAACAGCGAAATGAACGATATTGGCGAGTCCGATGATTTTTCCACCTGTTGCTAACGCAACGGCGATGTTGCCACTCTTGATATGTTCCCAGTTTTTATACCGGGTTGTCAACTCAAAAAGTGCAAGTCCTAAAATGATCAGTAATCCCGCGACCGAATAGAGCGCTGTCGTATAGACATAGACGTTCTCAAAAATGTTCATCCTGCTTTCCTCATTTCAGTTCGATGATCGTCACACCGTGTCCGCCTTCACCTTGACCACCTAAGCGGTGACCTTTGACGTGACGATGACCTTTCAAGAATTCTTGGACACCTTGACGCATCGCTCCCGTACCCAGACCATGGATAACACGAATATGGTCGTAGTTCGATAACAAAGCTTGGTCCATGAAGCGTTCGAGCTTCGATAATCCTTCTTCAACACGGACGCCACGTAAATCCAGTTCAGCTGAAGGCGCCGATTGTTTCGTCACACTCGTACCACCAGAACGCCCTTTTGTTTGAGGACGTTTTGGAGTACTGCCGATCTTCGCGAGATCTTCCGGTTTGACGTTCACTTTCATGATGCCGACTTGAACGGTGTACTCGCCGTTCGCCTGTTGGTTGATGATATAGCCTTTTTGATTGAAGGTCGTGACTTTGACTTCTTCCCCTTTATCAAAACGTGGCGTTTGATCGTATTTCGCTTTAACTTTAGCGATTCGTTTTTCTTGCAGACTCGGCTTCGCATCTTCAAGTTTTTTACGTGCCTCGATCAATTCATGCTCTTTGACGGCACCAGCGTCTCGTAATTCCTTCAAACGTTTAATGACGCCTTCCGCTTCTTTTTGGGCACGTTCGACTGCACGTGCTGCTTTTTCTTCCGCTTTTGCCAGAATCTCATTTTTCTCTTCCTGGATCTCGGCTTGTTCTTGCTCGAATTGCTCACGCTCTGCAACGAGTCGTTTCTTCTCTTCTAGCAACTGAGCCTCTAACGTCTCAGCACGCTGTTTCGCCTCTTCCAGTCGTTCGATCATCGTTTCGACGGACTGTGCGTCGCTACCGATTTGACCACGTGCCGCATCGATGATCCGGTCTTCGAGTCCGAGACGTTTTGAAATCTCGAACGCGTTCGAGCGTCCCGGTACACCAATGAGTAAGCGATACGTCGGACTGAGGGATTCGACATCGAATTCCATCGACGCGTTGACGACTCCTTCTCGGTTATAGCCGTACGCTTTTAACTCCGAATAGTGCGTCGTCGCTGCAACACGTGCTCCGCGGCGTTTCACTTCATCAAGAATCGCGATCGCTAGGGCAGCCCCTTCTGTCGGATCCGTTCCCGCCCCTAATTCATCAAACAGCACCAAACTCATGAAATCGATTTTCTCCATCATCGAGACGATGTTCGTCATGTGCGAGCTGAACGTCGACAAGTTTTGTTCAATCGACTGTTCATCCCCGATATCGGCATAAATCGCATCGAAGACACTGAGCTCCGTCTCATCTGCTGCCGGTACATATAGTCCTGATTGCACCATCAATTGCAAAAGACCAATCGTCTTTAAAGTAACTGTCTTACCACCGGTGTTCGGACCGGTGATGACGAGTGATGTAAAATCGCCACCTAGCGAGACAGTGATCGGTACGACCTCTTCTTTTGGAATGAAGGGATGTCGTGCTTCCTTCAGAATGATATGGCGATTTTCATTCAAGCGTGGTTCAACCGCTCCGATCTGATGACCATACAACGCTTTCGCCATGATGAAATCAAGTTCTGCTAATACATCAAGATTGATGCGCAGCGAGTCACCGACACTCCCGACAAGTGCTGATAATTGGGCGAGGATTCGTTCGATTTCCGCCCGTTCTTTTAAACGCGCTTCTTGAATCTCGTTGTTCGCAGAAACGACGGCTTGCGGTTCGATGAATAACGTCGCCCCAGAAGCTGACTGGTCGTGGACGATCCCACCGAACGCTTGACGATATTCTTGTTTGACCGGGACACAGTAGCGATCATTTCGCATCGTCACGATGGCGTCAGACAGCATCTTCGCTTTACTACGTAAGACACTATCGATTTTTGAACGAACTTGTCCTTCGAGCGAACGCAACTGACTACGTAACGCTCGTAATTTATCACTTGCCGAATCTTGAACAGTTCCTTGGTCGTCAATGGCATGACGAATCCCCTGTTCGATCTCAACGAGCTTCGTGATCTGTTCGATTCGACTATCGAGTCGTGGTAATCGTAGATCCGGGTGATCCTCATGCAATCGTTCTTGGAACGCCTTCACTTGACGTCCTGAATAAACGACGTCTGCGACGGATAAAAGTTCACTTGTCGAGAGGACCGAACCAATTTCTGCTCGTTTCACTTCACTGCGGACATCTGTCAATCCACCGAACGGATAACGGTCACGCAACCGGTAAACCGTCGTTGCTTCCGTCGTGACGGCTAATAATTCCTTGACCTGCTCGAACTCTTCCGCCGGACGCATCGCTCGAACGAACTGTGCTCCAAGTGAGCTTGCCGTGAACGATAACATGTTTTCTTTTAACTTCTCATATTCTAAGACGCGTAATGCGTTGGCATTCATTTAATCCACTCCTAAACGTTTTCGACCGAAGAAAGCAAGTGCTGCTTCGGCACTCCACGTATTGATGACATCAGACGCCTCCAAATAGGCTTTACGTGCATGGAGGACTCCAAGTTTCATATCTTCTAACATTTCTGGTCGGTGTGTATCTGTATTGATCAAAATTTTCACACCAGCAACCTTCGCTTTTGCTAGGGAACTTGCCGTCAAATCGAATCGTGCCGGGTTTGCATTCATCTCAAGCGCTGTTCCTGTCTCGGCTGCTAGTTCGATCAAGCGATCAACGTTAACGGCATAGCCCTCTCGTCTACCGATGATTCGTCCTGTCGGATGGGCAATCAGAGAAACGTAAGGATTACGACACGCATTCTCAAGCCGTTGCATGATCTCTTCTTCCGTCTGATCGAATTTCGAGTGAATCGAGGCAATGACGTAATCCATCTCTTTTAAGAAATCATCTTCATAATCGAGCGACCCATCAGGCAAGATATCCATCTCGACGCCACATAAAATCGTCATCTCAGGATGTTTCTTGCGTGCTGCTTCGATTTCGACACGTTGCGCACGTAGACGTTCTTCCGTCAATCCATTGACGAACTTCATATACTTACTATGGTCGGTGATCGCCATCCATGTATACCCTCGTGCAGCACACGCATCGACTAATTCTTCAACAGATAATGTTCCATCTGACCATGTCGTATGCATGTGTACATCTGCTTGGATATCCTGTTCCGTCAAAAGGCGTGACAAATCCTGCTCGAACTCTTGACGCCCTGCTCGTAATTCAGGTGCGATGAACGGTAAGTCGTACCGCGCAAACAATTCTTCTTCCGTCTTCGGCTGCACTAATCCTCGCTCGGTCTCAACGCCATATTCAGAAATGCTCTCTCCCCGTTCTTTGGCAAGTTGACGCATCCGGACATTGTGATCCTTCGAACCCGTGAAGTGATGTAACGTTGACGCGTACGCCGCGTCATCGACGATTCGGAAATCAACCGCGATATAATGGACGTCTCGTTTTAAGACGAGTGATACTTTCGTACTGCCGGCAGCAATGACTTCATCGATGAGCGACAGTTCCAATAGTTGCTCCTTGATCCGATCCGGTTCGTTCGTCGAGAGGATGAAATCAAGGTCCTTGCACGTCTCTTCTGCTCGGCGGAAGCTCCCACCAACTTCGAAGCGAATGATTTCATCGAACGACGCAAGGGTCTGATTTAATTCCGCAACGACCTTCCGCATGACACCATACGGTAATCGTTCCGGTCGTGTTTCAAACGTTTCGAGCGCTTTGACGTACTTTTCGACCGTCTTCTTACCGAATCCAGGCATCGTTTCGACTGTACCATCCGCTAATTTCTCTGCAAAGGAATCCGCATCAATGACGCCGACTTCATGCAATTTAGCAAGTTTCTTCCCACCAAGACCCGGGATCTTTAGTAAAGCGATCAGTCCTTCTGGTACTTCTTGTTCGAGTTCCGTCAGTGCCGTACTCGTTCCCGTTTCCCGGTACTCCTCAAGAACAGCGGCCGTTCCTTTACCAATCCCCTTCATCGCCGTGAAATCCTCGATTGCCATGAAGTCAGCATCGGATGCTTCGAGGATACTTGCTGCTTTTCGGAAAGCATTGATCTTAAACGGATTTTCCCCTTTAACCTCTAGATAGACTGAGATTCGTTCCAAGTGACGCATTGCATCTTGAATCGTACGCATGTGCAATTCTCCCCTCAAAAAAAGCTCCCATTTAACGGGAGCATGTTTATTTTATCAATCCAACTTTGTCCATCAGCCAATTCGCAAGGAGCGGTGTATGTTGGATGATGAAGCTTGCCAAACTCGAGTCTGCGATCGCATCCTGTATCGACTGAATCGGAACGAATGCCGCTAAGAACAAGAGCAAGAAGATGAAGATATACATCTCGATGAAGCCGAAGACGCCACCTAATAATCCTTTGACTTGTTTTAAGATCGGGACATTCGTCAACGAATCAAACATCGACAATAAGATCGCTAAGATGATTTTTGTACCGAAGAACAGGACGACGAACCAAAAGGCTTTATAGAACACTTCATCGAGTCGTGCTGAACTTGGAATTGCGAACATCGTCAAGTCGATTCCCGCATCATCCAGTGTCGACGGATATGGAACCCACAAACGGAATTTCGTCGCCAGTTCCTCATAGAACGACAAGGCGACGATGAAGGAAATGATCAGGCTAAGCAAATGCCCGGCCTGCAATACGACTCCCCGTCGGACACCCGTCATGACTCCTAAGGCGAGAAGTAATAAGATAACGAAAGAAATCATAGTTTATAGTTCACCCAAATTCTTTTTTATTTTTACGTAATCACTACCAATATTAAGCGCCGCTAAGACGGCGATTTGACGAACGTCGAGTTGTGGTGCTTGTTCTCGGATTTCTCGAATTTTCGTATCGACGAGGAGACCCACTTCGCGTACGTGTTCTGGCGACTCCGTTCCGACAATCGTATAATCATTGCCTGCGATATGAATCGTCGTCCGGTTCAACCCTTCTGAATCAGCCATTTTTCTGTCCTCCTCATACTTTGCTTCTTTCATATAGTACCATCATTTTCGTTTTAGGAAAAGAAGTCCCCCATCGGTCTTAAGGATGGTATGCTTAATCCCGGAAAGGGAGGTTATCTCGTGGGAACTACCGTTTTACGCTTATCTAAAGAAAAGCAAGACCTCGTCATACAAGAGTTTAAACAAGGACAGACGAAGAGTCCACCGTATGCTCGTTTCGCCGCTAAAGTACCTGGATGTGTCATCACGATTTACAATTCTGGAAAAGTGATGTTTCAAGGAACCGAAGCTGAAACCATCGCTTCACGCTTCGGCACGGCTTCACCGACTAAATCGAAGGAACCACTTGTTTCAACGTTACCAAATGGTTTTGCAGAATGGTCCGTTGCTGGCAGTGACGAAGTTGGAAAAGGCGATTTCTTCGGTCCACTCGTCGTCGTCGCTTCCTTCGTTGATCGAAAGCAGATTGCACTTCTTCAGGAACTCGGTGTTCGGGACTCCAAGCACTTGAATGACACGGAGATTCGAAAAATCGCCCGTGATCTTCATGCCGTCATTCCGTACACATATCGTATCCTACACAATCCAGAATACAATCAAATGCAACGCACGATGACACAAGGAAAGATGACTGCCCTGATGCATAATGATGTCCTGCAGCGGCTGCTTGACAAACTGGAGACGAAACCAGAAGCGATCTTGATAGATCAGTTCGCTGAAAAGACCGTTTACTATAAACACTTGTCTGGTGTCGTCAATCCCGTTCGAGAAAATGTCTACTTCTCGACCAAGGCGGAACAACTCCATGTCGCCGTCGCTGCCTCCTCGATCATTGCTCGCGCCATCTTTTTGAAGGAGATGGACAAGTTGAGTGAAACAACAGGTGTCGTCATTCCGAAAGGTGCTGGTGCTAAAGTGGATCAAGTCGCTGCCTCACTGATTTTACGTTATGGAGCTGACAAACTTCGTGACTGGACGAAAGCCCATTTTGCGAATACGAAAAAGGCACAACAACTAGCTGCGAAACGAAACCGACCATGACCTTAACGGAATGGTCGGTTTTTTAAATGACGGACTTCCCTTCAGACAGTCGTTCTAATTCCGCAAGCAGTATGTGTTTTTCATTAAAAGGAATCGTTTTTGTACCGATTCGTTCTACCTCGTCATGACCTTTCCCGACGATGACGATGCGTTTCCCTTCGTGCGCCAAATGCGCTGCTTGTACGAGCGCTTCGTGACGGGATGTATGACACCCTACCAACTGTTCACGTGGAATATCGACAATTAGCTCTTCGATGATTCGATCCGGATTCTCTGTCCTCGCATCATGGACCGTTGCGATGATGTGTTCACAATATTTGCTTGCAATCCGCCCCATCTCCGCTCGTTTCGTTCGATCACGCTCTCCAGCTGCACTTAAAACGACCGATAGCGATTCTCCGGAAGAAGTGAGTGCCTGTAAACATTTTTCTAGACCATCCGGTGTATGGGCATAATCGATATAAATCTCACAAGGTGCCCAGTCCAGTCGTTCAAGTCGTCCTTTCGGCAATTCCAGTTCTGGAATATGACGAATCAAATTATAGAGATTGGCATCGCCTGCCCGCAATAATCCCATCGCCGCCGCTAAATTCGCTGCATTGAATTCACCTAGTAAAGCTGTCGGCACACGCGTCGTCGTCTCGTCGATCCGCACATTGACGGTGTCTGTCAACCATTCGACCGCGATCTGTGACGTCCGATGTGGTTGCGTCGTATACCAGATGACAGGTTGTAAAGGCGCGGCTTCTCGCATGACGCGACTCCAACCATCTTCTCGATTCAAGACGATAGTCCGACCATTTGACGCAGCGACTTGTTGAAACAACAACGCTTTCGTCTTGGCGTAATCCTCCATTGAATGGTGGTAATCCAGATGATCATGCGTCAGGTTCGTAAATGCTGCCGAGTGGAAAGACACTCCTTCGACTCGACCTTCAGCTAATGCGTGAGAAGACACTTCAATGATGCAATCCGTCACGCCTTTTTCAACCATTTCATACAACAGTCGATGTAAGATGATCGCTTCAGGCGTTGTATTCGGCGTCTCAATGAGTTCCTCATCAATTCGTGCACCGACCGTGCTGATCATGCCGGCTTTTATACCTGTTGCTCGAAAGAGATCATACGCCAATTTCGTCGTCGTCGTTTTTCCGTTCGTTCCGGTTACACCGTAGACACGCATCTTTTGACTCGGTTGATTGTAAAAGCGATTCGCGACTTGACCTGCAAGTCGTTTCGTATCCGGCACGGTAATGACGGGAACCGGGCAGTCCGGAAACGAGCGTTCAACTAAAATCGCCACAGCCCCGTTTTTGATTGCCTGATTGATATAATCGTGACCATCAACCGTGTAGCCGTTGATACAGATGAATAATCCGCCAGGTGTGATTTGTCGCGAATCGGTTGCGATATTCGTAATGAGTGGATTGATTGCTTCCTTTATAGTGAATGGTAATAGTTCAGTCAGGAGCTTCGCTAGTCGATTCATGATGTACTCTTCCCTTCTTGTCTCTTCTCTATGTCAAGATGAATTAGTCAACCGATCACATCAGCAGTCGTATCCACTGTTTCAAGTAAATCAAATACTCTTTTACGGAACATACCCGCTTTAAGACTTGCTTAATCTTTTATCATGCTAGAAAATTATTCTCTTCAATGCTCGAAATGAGTGTTTCTTCCCTTGCACCTCTTAATCAGCTTTGATACACTCTTAAAGTTAACTAGTTAACTAAAAGGAGAAATAGGATGCTCTACACACAAGAAGATGTACTCGGACAACTATCAAAAGTCTCGCGTCTCGTTAAACGAGAAATTGATGCTACCTTGCTTCCCTACTCGTTACATACGGGTCAATGGGCACTAATAAAGGCAGTCGCATTACTACAACCTGTCTCACAAGTCCAACTGGCCGATTATCTAATCATTGAAAAACCAGCTGTGACGAAAACCGTCTCACGTCTTGAGACGCTTGGTTTCATCACTCGGATAAAAGAAGGACGAACACACTTTGTCTCGTTGACACCTTTAGCCAATGAACGGTTCGACCAAATCGATGCTGCGGTCCAAGAGACCCACCAACGCTTACTCGCCTCCTTCTCCCTTACCGATCAGCAACAGCTTGGTGAATGGATGACGCACCTACTTACTCTACATCGACAGGAGGAATCTTCATGACCGCTCGGTTATTCTCGCGTCATTACATCATGACGCTGATCATTAACCTATTGCTCTTCATCACATTTTATCTACTCAATGCCTCACTTCCTTTACTCGCTGCTAAACAGTTTCCAGTCTCCGCTTCAGCACTCGGGTGGATTGTGACGAGTTTCATCCTGGCAACCGTCTGTTCTCGTCCATTGATTGGTCACTGGTTAGATCGTTACGACTTAAAGCACGTCTTGATGATCTCTGCAAGTCTCTTTACAGTCATGAGTATCTGCTACATGCTCGTCCTACCTTTGGAATCATTTTTCTATCTAATCATCATCCGTATCATCCACGGATTTAGTTTCGGGATGTTATCTTCTTCGATCAGCCTCGCCGTCACGACATTGATTCCAAAAACACGTCAAGGCGAAGGGATGGGGTATTTCGTCCTTTCGATGAACTTGGCATCCGTCCTTGGTCCTGTCATCGGTCTTGCCTTTATTCAAGAAAAAGCATTCGTTCTGTACTTCGTGACAGTTGCTGCCCTAGCAATCATTGCTTTCTTGTTAATGACGCGTCTACCGCTGACGAGTCAACATGTTCCAAGTACTTCTGCGTTTCGTCTAAGCCAATCCCTCTTCTTATCGCGTCCGCTTTTGTTAGTAGCAACTCTGTTGGCAGGCGTTGCGATTTCTAGTACATCAGCGTTCATCTCACTGTATACGGACTCGATTGGACATATCGCATATGCTTCTTATTTTTATGCGTTAGTCTCTCTCGGAATGGTCGGGATTCGACCAATTGCCGGAAAACTGTTTGATCAGCGAGGTGCTGCATTCGTGCTGTTGCCATCGTATGCCCTATATATGATGGGCTTTGTCATTCTCGGCATGTATCCTTCGTTTGCCGGTTTATTGACTGCTGCCGTCATCATTGGTATCGGTTCTGCGTCCATCTTCCCAGGTCTTCAAACGGTCCTTTTGAATTTCGCACCTCCTGCACAGAAAGGGAAAGCCATCTCGACCTTTTTCCTTGCTTACGACACAGGCTTCGGAATAGGTGCCTTGATTCTCGCTACAGTCGCAAACGGTATCGGCTATTCCAATATGTTCTTGTCCTGTAGTCTGATCGTTCTCGTAAGCGGTCTACTGTATTTCACCTTTACGAAACGACAAGCTGCGTCATCTGAAACAGAAGAACTTGCTTCTTGAATCTGTCGTCAAACGAAAACAGCCGCCTTCCTCTGAAAGGAAAGCGGCTGTTTGTTTATCCTGATTATGCGCGAAGTTCCGCATTGAATGTTTCTTTCACTGCATCTACGACTCGCTGTTGCGCTGTCGTGATTTCTTCATCGACTAACGTCCGTTCTTTGTTTTGATAACGGAGGGAGAACGCGAATGATTTTTCATTCTCTCCGACGTTCTCACCCGTGTAGACATCGAACAATTCGATCGTCTGAAGAAGTGGACCGGCTGCTTCCGTCATGACATCGACGATGGATTGCGCCGTCACTGATCGCTCGACGACGATTGCTAAGTCGCGTGTCATTGATGGGAAACGTGAAATTTCCGAGTAGACCTGCTCTTCTTTCGAACGTAGTGCCATTGCCTCTAATTCGAAGACGTACACTTCTTTTAGACCATACTGTTCTTTTGACAGACCAGGATGCACTTGACCGACGAATCCAATTGCTTCTCCGTCAAGCAGAACGCGCGCCGTCCGTCCTGGGTGCATCGATGGAATGCTCGCTGCCTCGAACGTCAACGTGACACCGACTGCAGATGCGAGTGTCTCGACGATTCCTTTCATGACGAAGAAATCCGTTTTGACGAGTGTTCCGTGCGCACGATGTTGTTCTGACACACCGACTGCGACGCCACCGATCATTTCTTGTTCGATCGGAAGTGTCTCAAGTGACGCATCCCGTTGTAGATAAACACTACCAAGTTCATAAAACGCGACATCGGCATGCTGTCGTGCGACATTATGCTGCGCGACTTCAAGGAGTCCCGGAATGAGGGACGTCCGAAGTGTCGAACGTGCTTCACTGATTGGCATCGCCAGTTTAACCGGATGCAAATCTTCCCGTTCATTGAATTGCATCGCGCGTTGTTCGCTCGTCAATGAATACGTGATCGCTTGCGAAAGACCCGCTCCCTGCAGTGTCCGGCGTAAATGACGACGGTGGATGTTCCGTTTTGGTAAGAAACCACGGCTCGCTTCAGACGGTAAGCTTGAAGTCAGGGCATCATATCCATAAAGACGTGCCACTTCTTCCGCTAAGTCAGCTGGAATTTTCAAATCTTGGCGACGAGTCGGTACGCTGACTGTCAAGGCATCACCCGATAATTCAACACCGAGACCAAGACGTTCGAGTAACGTTTGCATGACCGTTCCTTCGATTTCCATACCAAGACGGTGATTGATGTACGAGACACTCGCTTCAATCAAGTGATCATCAAGCTCAAGCGTTCCTGCTTGAGCGACACCAGCCTGAACCGTTCCACCCGATAGTTCAGCAATCAAAGCTGCTGCCCGATCGAGTGCTAACAAGACACGACGTGGATCAACACCTTTTTCGAAACGGGCACTCGAGTCCGAACGAAGCCCAAGAACACGGCTCGTCTTCCGGACAGAAATCGGTGCGAAGTAAGCTGATTCTAAAATGATCGATGTCGTGTTTTCATCGACTTCAGTATTCGCTCCGCCCATGACACCAGCAAGCGCGACCGGGCGTTCACCGTCTGTGATGACGAGCATCGAAGAATCGAGCGTCCGTTCAACTTCGTCGAGCGTCGTGAACGATTCCCCTGCGCGCGCTTGACGCACGACGATCCGTTTGCCGAGTTTCTCAGCATCGAACGAATGCAGCGGTTGACCTGTCTCGAGTAAGACGAAGTTCGTAACGTCGACGACGTTGTTGATCGGACGAATCCCGTTCGCGATCAAGCGGTTTTTTAACCAAGTCGGTGATTCTTGAATCGTGACGCCTTGAATCTCTCGTGCCGCGTAGAACGGGCAGTCCTCTGAATCAAGCGTCACGTCGACTGCCGTCGCAGTTTCTGCTTCGTTGACTTCAACGACCGGGAAAGTCGGTGTCGTATCGTAAAGCGCCGCCACTTCGTATGCGACACCATACATGCTGAGGCAGTCCGACCGGTTCGGCGTTAATCCAAGTTCGAGGATTTCATCACGTAGACCGAGTAACTCCAAAACGTCTTGTCCTGGTGTGACTGGTTCACGGAACGTATGGATCCCGTCCTGCTCATCTTCTCGGATATATTTCTTTTCGAATCCGAGTTCTTCGAGTGAACAGATCATCCCTTCTGAGACGACACCTCGTAATTTAGCACGTTTGATTTTAATACCTGGCAGGCGAGCTCCGACGCGTGCGACGATGACATCTTGTCCGGCTTCGACGTTGGGTGCACCACACACGATTTGGACCGGTTCGTCTTGCCCGATGTCGACCGTCGTGACATTCAATTTATCTGCTTCTGGATGTTTTTCTTTCGTTAATACACGTCCGACGATGATGTTGTTCAACGCCTCATCCCGGACATCTACGCCTTCGACTTCGATTCCGCTCTTTGTAATCAAATCAGCCAAATCTTGTCCTGATGTATGACTGACATCCACATATTCGTTCAACCATTGTTTTGAGACTAACATCTGCGTTCCCCCTTAAAACTGTTCGCTGAAGCGAACGTCATTCGTATAGAAGTGGCGAATATCATCGACACCGTATTTCAACATGGCAATCCGTTCGATACCCATCCCGAATGCGAAACCTGACATTTTCGTGCTATCATATTCGGCCATTTCGAGCACGTGAGGATGAACCATTCCAGCGCCCAGAATTTCAATCCATCCCGTCTGTTTACAGATGTTGCATCCTTTACCGCCACATTTGAAGCACGAGACGTCGACTTCGACGGACGGCTCCGTGAACGGGAAGAAACTTGGGCGTAAGCGGACTTCACGTGCTTCACCGAACATCTGCTTCGCGAAGGCTTCAAGCGTTCCTTTTAAGTCTGCCATCGAAATCGATTCTCCGACGACGAGTCCTTCGACTTGCATGAATTGGTGCGAATGCGTCGCATCATCTTCGTCTCGACGATAGACTTTACCTGGGCAGAGAATGCGGATCGGTTCACCTTTAGAAGCGATCATCGTCCGTGCTTGGACCGGTGACGTATGCGTTCGCATCAAAATTTCTTCCGTGATGTAGAACGAGTCTTGCATATCACGTGCCGGGTGATCCTTCGGTAAATTCAACATCTCGAAGTTGAACAGATCTTGCTCGACTTCTGGACCTTCCGCAATCGTATAACCGAGTCCGACGAAGATGTCTTCGATCTCATCCGTCACCTGTTGCAAGAGGTGCGCATGACCGACCTTTTTCGGACGTCCTGGTAACGTGACGTCAATTGCTTCCGCTGCCAGTTTCGCATCCATTTCTTGTTGTTTGACAGCTGTCAGACGTTGTTCCAATTGCTCCTGGATCGCTTGACGAACCGTATTTGCGATCTCACCGACAACTGGTCGTTCTTCCGCTGATAACTTTCCCATTCCTCGTAATACTTCTGTGATTGGTCCCTTTTTCCCGAGATACTTGACTCGGACGTCATTGAGATCTTTTTGTGTTGTTGCCTGATCGACTAATGTCAACGCTTCATCGCGTAATGCTTCTAATTGCTCGCGCATCTTTCCCACTCCTTTAGTTGAAGATATAAAAAAACGTCCCTCCGACAAATGCCGAAGGGACGATGTAAACACCGTGGTACCACCCTTGTTTGACTTTTCAATCGAAAAGTCCTCCAATTGCGCGATAACGGGCGCATCCCGTCACGATCTCTCGTGCGACTCCGGAGTGAATTCGGTTAGCAGATTCATGAAGCAGTTTTCAGTCTACGACCGCTTCTCCCTGATTGAATCGTTCCCTAACGTACTCTGTTCCATCAACGTCCATGATGTATTCCTGATGTTCACTTTAGCATGAACGCTTACCGGTTTCAATCCACGCTTGCAAAATGATAGAGCAAAATGCCAGCCGCTACTGCCGCATTCAATGACTCCGCTTTACCACGAATCGGGATGTAAGCACGCTCATCACAGTAAGAGAGCAATTCTGGCGCAACGCCTTGTGCTTCGTTTCCGATGATTAAACCGAGTGCATCCATCGGTGCGATCGTTTGATAAGACGTCGCTCCTTCTAACGCCGTGCCGATTACCGCAATTCCTTGTTCGTGCAGGGCATTGACTGCCTCTTCGAGTGGCATGGAGATGACCGGTAGGTGGAACAGCGATCCTTGCGTCGCACGGATGACTTTTCCGTTATAGACGTCAACTGTTCCCGGTCCGACGACGACCCCATCGAATCCAGCTGCGTCAGCTGTCCGAATCATCGTCCCAACGTTCCCTGGATCTTGCAGACGATCGAGCAACAAATAGCGTCCTCGCTCTAATTGTGCCGAAGCTTGTTTCATCTCACAGACAGCGAAGATGCCTTGCGACGTTTCCGTCTCAGCCAGTACTTTGATGACGGCATCATCAATCGTAAAGACATCGGCATTTCGTTTCCAAGAACCGGGTACTTGATACGATTCACGCACGATCAATTCCTTGACGATTCCAGCGCGAACAGCTTCTTCAATCAAGTGTTCTCCTTCAATCAAGAAACGGTTCGTCTGCAGACGTCCTTTTTTCGTTAAGAGTTTTTTCCATTGTTTAACGATTTCGTTCTTTGCTGATGCGATGTGCTTCATTGTTTTATTACCCCTCGTAGATCGCTTGGACAGTCTCCGCATCCAGACGTTTTGTCACAGCAACGACTAAATCGACGGCTGCTTCGAAATCGGCTTTATGCATGATTGAGACATTCGTGTGCAGGTAACGAATCGGTACAGTCAATGCAAGTGATGGAACACCTGTATTCGATAAGTGGAACTTCGCTGCATCCGTTCCGCCACCTGGTGTTAAGTCCAGTTGATACTTGATATTTTCTTCTGTTGCGACTTTCGTCACGAAATCGATCAATCCACGATGTGCGATCATCGTTGCATCGAACATGATGACTTGAACGCCTTCACCTAATTTCGACAATGCTTCACGATCGGTCATTCCTGGCGTGTCACCCGGGATACCTGTATCGACAGCAAAGGCGATTGATGGTTTGAGCAGGTGTGCGACGGTTTGAGCCCCACGTAATCCGACTTCTTCCTGAACAGTCGCTCCTGCGAAAATCGTGTTCGGATGTCCGTCTGCTTTTAAGCGTTTGATTGCTTCGATTGCGATGGCACAACCAATCCGGTTGTCCCACGCTTTTGCCATCAAGAAGTTCTCATTTTTCATCACAGTAAATTCGCAATGTGGAACGACCGTATCACCCGGACGAATTCCCCAACCGTCGACTTCTTCTTTTGATGAAGCACCGATATCGATGAACATGTCTTTAATGTCGACCGGCTTATTGCGCGCTTCCGGTGGTAAAACATGAGGTGGTTTTGCACCAATTACACCTGGAATGACTTCACCAGATGACGTCACAATATTCATACGCTGTGCCAAGAGGACCTGACCCCACCAACCGCCGAGTGGTTGGAAACGAAGGAATCCTTTTTCATCAATCTTCGTGACCATGAATCCGACTTCATCCATGTGACCCGCAATCAATACACGTGGCGCATCTTCGCCTGCGCCTTTATGTTCAGCAAAGAGGCTACCGAGACCATCCTGGTGGAATGCTTCTGCATGAGGTTCTAAATATTCACGCATGAGGTTCCGGACTTCTTTTTCGTTTCCCGGTACACCTGTTGCGTCCGTGAGACGTTTTAGCATATGTAATTGTTCGTTCATCTGATTTCCTCCTTAGTAACCGTTGTCTTGTCGCACATGGTTTGCTTCATTTTTAGAAATGTAAGCCTTGAAAATCATATCCTGTGTAAAGCCTAGTGTAGCACCTAATGCAAGGTATGCACCAATTAGAACATCATAACTTTGTTCCGTCCGCGAAATCGCAAAGACGTTCGTTTTGTTATAGACGTCTAAAAAAGCATCTGTTGCTGTCAAATAGAAGTCACCTTCTGTAAAATGACTTTTCTTGTAATCAAGTGCTAAACCTAGTGAGAGTAGAAAATGGACGCCATCGACGTATTCCTCAAGAATTGTGACTTGAGCGGATGGTCCCTTCTTCGACCAGAACTTAAAGCAACGTGTCTCGTTCGCAAGTTCACCGAGTTCGACCAATAAGGCGAGCAGACGCTCGTCGAATTGATTGCCTGTCAATTGATGTTCTGACTGAATCCGTTTATCCAACTGTTCTTGCATCTCAAAAAGTGTCAACCAATCCATCTTTAATTCTCCTTCTATCTAAAAAAATCATATGACCGTCTCATCGACGTGCCTTCTTATTTTATCATTAAATCGAAAAAAACGTCGGAGAATTAAATTCCCCGACGAATTGTAGAACTTAAGCGTTCAATTTTGCTTTTGCTGTGTCAGCAAGTGAAGCAAATGCAGTTGCATCTGTAACTGCGAGGTCAGCGAGCATCTTACGGTTAACGTCGATACCTGCTAATTTAAGACCATGCATCATGCGGCTGTAAGAAAGACCGTTGATACGTGCTGCCGCATTGATCCGAGTGATCCAGAGGCGACGGAAGTCACGTTTCTTTTGACGACGGTCACGGTAAGCGTACATGAGAGATTTCATGACTTGCTGTTTCGCAACCTTGAAGAGTGTATGTTTCGAGCCGTAGTAGCCCTTAGCTAATTTGAGTTGTTTTTTACGACGTTGACGAGTCGTATATCCGCCTTTTACGCGTGGCATATAAATTCCCTCCTAAATCTGTATACGATTGGATAAATTACTTCGCGATCATGTGACGGATGCGTTTGAAGTCACCCGTAGATACCATGCTAGCTTTACGTAATTTACGTTTCGCTTTTGTTGATTTGTTACCGAACAAGTGGCTTGTGTAAGCACGACCACGTTTCAATTTGCCAGAAGCAGTACGTTTGAAACGTTTAGAAGCACCGCGGTGCGATTTCATTTTAGGCATGAGAGATTCCCTCCTACTTCGATTCGATTAGTCTTCTTTCTTAGGAGCAAGCACGAGGAACATGCTGCGTCCTTCCATCTTCGGTCTCTGTTCCACAACACCGAACTCACTTAAATCCGTTGCGAGGCGTTCGAGAACGCGTTTACCGATTTCCGAGTGAGTGATGGCACGACCGCGGAAACGAATGCTCGCTTTCACTTTGTTACCATTCTCCAAGAATTTCTTCGCATTACGGAATTTCGTTTGGAAGTCGTTCTCCTCGATCGTCGGGCTAAGACGAACTTCTTTCATCTGAATCACTTTCTGATTCTTCCGAGTTTCTTTGTCCTTCTTTTGCATCTCGAAACGGTATTTACCGTAGTCCATGATCTTACAAACTGGCGGCGTCGCTTGTGGAGCGACCATGACGAGGTCAAGTTCCGCTTCCTCTGCGAGACGTAGCGCTTCGTTGCGTGATTGGACACCTAGTTGAGCACCATCCGCTCCGATAAGACGAACTTCCCGGGCACGGATGCTTTCATTGATTAACAGATCTTTGCTAATGGTTAGCACCTCCATCGTGCATTGCACGAAAAATGAATGATAGAAAACGCTATAAAAAAAGCGTCGGCAGTTCTTCCCGCCCACACTCATAAGGAACGTCAAAGCATAGCAGTCGCTACACATTGCGTATCTTCATGATGAACCAGTACGAGTCGTCATACATGGTGAGAAGCGGGATGCTTCTGCTTTGTTGTCATTTCACTTTGCTATCATAGCACTTGTTTTCCCGTGATGTCAAGCCGCTTTCTATGTTCTTACAGAACGTTGCTCACATACTTGATTATAATAGCAATCCTTTGACGGATAAGCAAGAAGTTTCTAACCTGTTTTTCACGGGTACACTCTTAACATGGAAAAAAAGATTCAGAACATTCGCAAGCAAAATTGTTTATTTAGAATGATTATTGTTTTATAATCAATTTAATCTTACATAAGGGGGAGAATAACAGATGACTGAAAAACGATTAACGACCAATCAAGGTGTACCAATCGGAGACAACCAGAATTCACGTACGGCTGGACGTCGCGGACCAACGTTATTAGAAGACTATCAATTAATTGAAAAGATGGCCCATTTCGACCGGGAACGTGTACCTGAGCGTGTCGTACACGCTCGTGGATTCGGTGCTCACGGTGTATTCACTGTCAAAAACTCAATGAAAAAGTACACGAAAGCTGCGTTTTTACAAGAAGAAGGGACAGAAGTTCCTGTCTTCGCCCGTTTCTCGACTGTTATTCACGGCACGCATTCTCCAGAGACACTCCGCGATCCACGTGGATTCTCTGTCAAGTTCTATACAGAAGAAGGAAACTGGGATTTCGTCGGGAACAACCTTCCTGTCTTCTTCATTCGTGACGCTATGAAGTTCCCTGATATGGTCCATTCACTTAAACCAGATCCACGCACGAACATTCAAGATCCTGACCGTTACTGGGACTTCATGACACTTCGTCCGGAATCGACGAACATGCTCATGCATCTCTTTACGGATGAAGGGATTCCTGCAAGTTACCGTAAAATGCGTGGTTCTTCCGTTCATTCATTCAAATGGGTAAACGCTCATGGCAATACGGTTTACGTTAAACTACGCTGGATACCGAAAGCTGGTATTCATAATCTCTCAGCAGAAGAAGCGACAGAGATTCAAGGAAAAGACTTTAACCACGCTTCAAACGATACGTTCCAAGCGATTGAAGACGGAGATTATCCGGAATGGGATCTGTTCGTACAGGTACTCGATCCGGCTGACGTCGATCAGTTCGATTTCGATCCGCTCGACGCGACAAAAGACTGGTTTGAAGATGTCATTCCATTCCAACACGTCGGTACGATGACATTAAACAAAAACGTCGATAACTACTTCGCTGAAACGGAATCTGTCGGATTCAACCCAGGTGTCTTGATTCCAGGGATGTTGCCATCTGAAGATAAGTTGTTACAAGGTCGTCTGTTCTCTTACTCGGACACACAACGCTACCGTATCGGAACGAACTACCAACAACTTCCGATCAACTGTCCGTTCGCACAAGTGAACAACTACCAGCGTGATGGTGCAATGCCAGTCGGTCAGCAAACGAGTCCGGTAAACTACGAACCAAACCGTTATCAAGAAGAACCAAAAGAAACACCAGAGTATACGGAAGAAAACCAACCGCTACTTGATGATAAACACGGCCGTCTCGAAATCGAGAAGACGAACAACTTCGGTCAAGCCGGCGAAGTATACCGTCGTCTGACAGAGGAAGAGCAAGCCGCTCTTCTGAAGAACCTCGTCAATGATCTCGAGCAAGTTCGCCATGAGAATACGGTCTTGCTCGCAATCTGTAACTTCTACCGTGCTGATGCTTCACTCGGTCAGAAACTATCAGAAGCGCTTCAAGTCGATATCGAACCGTTCTTGCAACAAATGCGTTCATAACGTAAAAAAAGCACCCTCGACGCTAGTCTTGGGTGCTTTTGCTTGGTTTAGTACGGAACAAAGTCATATCGTTCAGCTGTTGCATACGTATATTCGTTTAGTTTCGTAAATAAGACGATTCTATTTAATTGAACATCTTTGGCAGTATTTTGTTGCATGTACTGTTTTTCTGTTTCCGTAAACGAGTTATAAATTGGTGCATATCCATCGCTCTGGAACGGTTGCATTTGAATCGCACGATCGGCGTTTTCGAATGTATTATAGCGAATCGTCCCACCGATGATACCTCGTCCTAAAATCGTCATCGCTTTTCCATCTGCCCGGTGTACATTCCGAATCGTATTGTTGATAACGGTCGGATTTTTCCAGTTCATCATCGAAATGGCATAGTCCTTCGTCTTATCGATCAAGTTATTTTCAATCCGGATATTCGTGTGTAAACGATTCTCTGTATATTGATGTGTGCCAATAGCAACGTTGATGTTAGAAAAGACGTTGTTTCGAATCGTGATATCCGAATTCGGTGTACCATCTTGAGCAGACCACTTCCACGGAAAACCTTTCGTGATTGGATCGGGTGTATCTAAGTTAATCGATTCGTTTGGTCCTGTATTCGCTATCATTGTCGCATCTACGAACTTCATATTTTCAATCGTCGCGTTTTTCGTCGCGTCTAACTCCATCGCATGTGATCCTTTTTGATTACGCACTGTAATGCCACCGATATATAAATTTTGGTTGTGTGCAATCGCAAAGGCAGATCCTCGCGAAAAGCCGTTTAAGTCGATTTGTGCGTTTCCTTTTCCGATGATCCGTGCGTTTTTCGTACCGTTGTATTTCGACATTTTTTTATTCAGACGTAACACAGACGGTGCTACTAAATCAAAGACACTCGTCGTCGCACTGATTTTCGACGTCCCCGTTTCAGATGTCTTTTTGATGATGACTCCGTCTTCTAAAATGACCGTCGTGTTCGATGGGATTCCGACACGCAGTGGAGATAGATACGTTCCTTTTTTTAGAACAAGCGTGCCTCCCCCTTCTTTTTCAAGTCTTTCTAAATAAGAACGCATCGTATAATGATTCCGGGTTTTCGCATTATACGTCGTGTATTTTCGAATCAAGGGATCAATAGGCTTTGTTGCAGGATCAATATAATACGTCTTTTTAGTTGTCGCTGCTTTTGGCTGTTCAGCTGAAGTTCCCATGAACAAGAGGGAAGCAGCAAGCGTTACTGTCAGTGTTCGTTTCAATGTCATACGTCCTTTCTACTCATAAAACAAATTTATCCATTTCCCATTACATTCTAATACTTTCCCAAATAAAAATAAATATTTCCATCTTCTTTTTTCAAAACTAACTCTCTTGTTTATCGGATCTACTTCATTTGTTTTAAAGGATATACAAAAAAACCGATCATCCCGTAAAACGGAACAATCGGTAATACGCCATTATTTTGAACGGTTTGCGATTTCTGTTTCTAAATCGGATACGAATTGTTCAAGTGATGCATTGCTTGAGTCTTTTGAGCCGTAGCGACGAATGTTGACTTCGCGTGATTCGACTTCTTTATCACCTAAAACGAGCATGACTGGTACTTTGTTGACTTGTGCTTCACGAATCCGGTATCCGAGTTTTTCGTCACGGAAATCTGTTTCGACACGAATTCCTTTTTTCAGCAAGATCGCTTTGATTTCACGAGCATAGTCTTCATGCACTTTAGAAACCGGAATCAATTTCACCTGAACCGGTGCAAGCCATGTTGGGAACGCGCCTTTGTATTCTTCGATCAAGTATGCAACGAATCGTTCCATCGTCGAAACGACACCTCGGTGTAAGACGACCGGACGGTGATCTTGTCCGTCATTTCCTTTGTACGTCAATTCGAATCGCTCTGGTAAGAGGAAGTCGAGTTGGACTGTCGAAAGCGTCTCATCTTTACCAAGTGCTGTCCGAACTTGAACGTCAAGCTTCGGTCCGTAGAAGGCAGCTTCGCCTTCTGCTTCGAAGTATTCCAGTTCGAGCTCATCCATTGTTTCTTTTAACTCACGTTGCGCCATTTCCCAAATTGCATCGTTATCGAAGTACTTCTCTTTATCCGCTGGGTCACGGTACGAAAGACGGAATTTGTAATCCGTGATTCCGAAGTCAGCATAGACTTCTTGAATGAGGTGAACGATGGCTTTGAACTCATCTTTCATTTGGTCAGGACGGACGAACGTATGGCCATCGTTTAGGACCATGTAACGAACGCGTTGGAGTCCAGTTAATGCACCAGACATCTCATACCGGTGCATGCCACCAAGCTCCGCGACACGAAGCGGTAAGTCACGGTACGAACGTGGTTCGTTTTTGTAGACCATCATGTGGTGTGGACAGTTCATCGGACGAAGAACGAGTTCTTCATTGTCCATCTCCATTTTCGGGAACATGTCATCTTGATAGTGATCCCAGTGACCCGATGTCTTGTATAGATCGACTGAACCGAGGACCGGTGTATAGACGTGCTCATATCCAAGTTCGAGTTCTTTGTCGACGATATAACGCTCGACTGTCCGACGGATCGCTGCTCCTTTTGGTAGCCACATCGGAAGTCCTTGACCGACTTCTTGAGAAGTGAAGAACAATCCAAGTTCCTTCCCGAGTTTACGGTGATCCCGCTCTTTCGCTTCAGCAAGGAAGTGGAGATGTTGTTTCAACTGGTCTTTTGTTGCCCATGCTGTACCGTAAATCCGTTGAAGCATTTTATTTTTTGAATCGCCCCGCCAGTAAGCACCAGCAATGCTCATCAATTTGAAGACTTGTAACTTCGCTGTTGCTGGAACGTGTGGTCCACGGCAGAGATCGAAGAATTCGCCTTGACGGTAAATCGTCAAATCCTGATCAGCAGGAATCGATTCGATCAATTCGACTTTCAACGGATCATTGAGTTCTTTATAAATCGCGAGTGCTTCGTCACGCGAGACGACTTCCCGTTCGATCGGCAAGTTCTCACCGGCGATTTTATTCATCATTTTCTCGATTTCTGGTAAGTCTTCTTCTGTCAGACGACGTTCCATATCGATGTCATAGTAGAAACCATTCTCGATCGTCGGTCCGATTCCAAGATGAATCGTTTCATCCGGATACAGACGTTTGATGGCTTGTGCCATCAAGTGAGCTGAAGAGTGACGAATCAAATCGAGCCCTTCTTCTGAATCCGGCATGATCAATTCGATTGTGCCGTCCTCTTCGATTGGACGACGGTAATCGATGGCGTGCCCGTTTAGTTTGGCAGCAAATGCTTTTTTACGAAGTCCTGGGCTGATTGAAGCCGCAACCTCTTCAGCTGTCGTGCCGGCTGCGAATTCTTTTACGGCGCCGTCTGGAAATGTAAGTGCGATGTTTGACATGACTGTTTCCCCCTTTAACAAAATAAAAAAGACTCATCCCTAAAAAGGGACGAGTCTTAATCTCGTGGTACCACCCTCGTTCCCGGACCATGTACTGGTTCGGCTCGAACACGCGTTAACGGGCGTGAGGCGCAAACGGATTAGCCCCGTTCGTGCTATGAGGGAGTAAAGACATGAATGATGCCATGAGAAGCTTCCACCATTCTTCTCTCGCTAGTTTGGTTCATTTCATACTTCTTATCCTCAATCGTTGCATCGTCTATTGACGTGTCATTAGTATAACGAATCGGTCGCTTCCTTGACAAGGAAAATTAGTAGCGACGTCGATTTTCACCGAGGAACTCGATCGGTTGTGTCGTCGTCCGGATCCGTTCCATTAGTCGTGCGGCCTTTAACTTATCACCTTGATCGTTCGTAATCCCGAAATGAAGCTCGAGTTCGTCATACGATAAGTTCGAGCTGAATAATGTCGGCAGACGATGCATCATGCGGTATTGCAAAATGATCCCGAACAATTCATCCCGTACCCACGGACTGATCGATTCTGCACCGATATCGTCAATCAGCAAGACTGGAATCGTTTGGAATCCTTCGAGGAACGTATCGAACGAGTCCGACCGGATTCGTCGTTTCGCTTCAGCGACGAAACCAGGAGCATGGACGAGAATCGTTGCAATCCGTTCTTTCTTCAGTGCATTCCCGATCGCAGCCAAGAGATACGTTTTCCCGACACCAAAGCTACCGTGCAGATACAATCCCTTTACATGCTCTTTTGAGCGCAGATGATTGAGGAACTGCGAAGCCGCGCGCAAGGCAAGCTTCCGGTCCGTAGTCGACAAGTCGAAATCACTGAAGTTCGCATCGCGGACTTCGTCCGGAAGGAATAGGCTCTTGAATTTTTTCTCAAGTGCACGTTCATCCTCTCGATCTTTGAGCGCTTGTGACTTCTCATACGAAACGACAATCTGTCCTTTTTCGACATGCAGGATCGGCTGATAACCTTCAATGACGGCCTTACTTTCAATCAGTCGATTCCCGTCCATCTGTTCCGCGTATTCATTCAGCTTGAGCATGCCCCGCTCGATCATTCGTTGATCGATTTCCGGATGGGTCCGTAAGAACATGACGACCCCCGGATGAGACAACACCCGTTGTTGAATCGCTCGAACCGATTCTGCGACGTCCGGTCGACTTAATATTTTTTCGATAGATGATTGGATATGTTCCATGTCCCGACTCCTTTAGTTCCCCTTCAGTTCTCGTAAGATTCGTTCCATCTCTTCATCGTCTGGAACATCCGCTTCGAAACTCGCTTTTTTAGAGGCTTCATACTGTTGCTGTTTCGCCTTCTCTTCTTGCAACCATTTCGGATTCGGACCGCCGTTCGTATTGCTTGTCCGTCCCCGACGTCCACCAACGGTCTGACGCGCGCGTTCTTGTTTTTGCTCCTGCTTCTTCGCGATCAAGTCATCTTGCTCCTGCGTCTTCGCCAGTGCCTCGGATGCTGTCACGTACCCCTTCTGTTTCCAATCATCGACGATCGATAAGAGGAAGTTCTTACTGAAGCGATTGTCTTTTTTGACGACGAGCGCATAGTAGTAGGCGGCATTGACGATCCCAGACGACATCTCATAATCGATGATCAATTGTTGGATCAACTCTTCATCTCGCTCTGACAGCGCTTTGACCTTCCGCAACTTCGCGACATAATGCTTCGGATGGGTGCTTTCCATCGTCTCCGTCGCTTCGACGTCTCCGACCTCGATCGTGTCGAGTGAGGCGACCTTCGCTTTTTTCTCTCGGCTGAGTTTTTGTTTCGCTGACAACATCATCTGTTTGCAACGTTCTTGTTTCTCAGCATCGGTCATCGGCAAGTATGCTTCGTGACGGAAACGGGCATTCAACAGCTCCGCCATCAATGCTTCATTCGACTGCGTGACGTAAGCAAGCTTCACGAGCAGATGATCGATCGCCTTTGAGTAAAAGGTCCGTGGTAAAAAGCGATCGGTTTGACGTTTCATCTCTTCTAAATCAAACGAATAATCGAATTCATATACTGCTCGTTCCTGTTTGGCATAGGCCTTCGGCTGATGCGCAGAAGCAAGACCAGCTTTCACATCGAACACTTGATCAAATCGGACCGTCCGATCAACGATATTCTTCGGAAGCGGTTCCGTCCGGAAACGATGCTGGAGGGAGCGGAAACGAATTTCACCGACGCGGTAGAATAGCAGACTCGATAACACCCCGTCATTCAAGAAAGTGTTCGGCGCAAGCGGCACCCGGATTTGATAGATGTAGCGATACGCGGCTTGGCGCGCTTCGAACGTCCGGATCAAACCGATGCCTTCTAGCTTGAATAACTCTTCCTTGAACTCGTCGACGGAAAAACCGAGTAGCGTTCCGAGTTCCGCATGGGAGATGTATTGGGATTTTGTTTTTCCCGGAATCATCTCGCTCCAAAACGTTTGATAGAGTCCAAGTGCTTTGACACCAATGATCGGCTGGTACAAATAATATAAAGATTGATAGGCTTCACGGTCGACGACACCATTGCTCATCACTAAGCAAAGATCGGTACCGGAAAGTTCACGTTCTACCATCTGACTCGTCCTTTCCTTAGGGAGAAAAAGAGAGGTGCGCTGACCGGACAGACGACCTCTCTTATATCACGTTCAATTTTCACGGTCATTTTCTTGATGTCGCTCCATCAGCTCAGAGAGCTCTTGGAAGAAGACATTGATGTCCTTGAATTGTTTATAAACACTCGCAAAGCGGACGTATGCCACTTCATCGACGGAAGCTAATTCATTTAACACGAGACGTCCGACCTGCTCACTTGGAATCTCATGCTGAGCCGTCGCCCGCAATGCCTTTTCGACCCGACTGACGACTGTTTCTAGCTGTTCAATCGAAATCGGTCGTTTTTCACAGGCACGCACTAGTCCCCTCAAAATTTTATCACGATTAAACTCGTCGCGCGTTCCGTCTTTCTTTACGATGATTAAAGGGGTCTGTTCGACCATTTCGAAAGTCGTAAAGCGATAGCCGCAAGACTCACATTCACGTCTCCTCCGAATCGAACCGAAATCCTGGACCGGTCTTGAGTCCAGTACTTTTGTTCCGTTAAAATTACAGGCTGGACAGCGCATGCCGTACCTCCGTTCACGTGATTTCTTTTGTTCCAATCATTTTTAATCGATATCCCGCATCAAGTGATGCATAGATTCGCTCGATGTGTTTTTCGAGATCAGGTCCGAGAAGACTTTCACGATGTAAGAATAGATCGACGGCCGTACGTCCGCCCGCCACCATAATGACGGTCGCGAGTCCGTCGACTTCTTTTAATGTAAAAGCGAGTTCTCCACGTTCCGCGTCAACACGACGAACTGTCCCGCCTTCTTGCTTTAAGATATTTTCTAAACCAGCAAACAACATCTCGACTGTTGCCGCATAGTAGTGTGTGCGTAAATTTTCGTTTTTATGTGTATCGGATGTCTCTAGCTGTTTTTGCAAGCGTTCCTTCAGTCCCATGGTCATCCTCTTTTCTTTGTTTCTTCTACTATTAAGAATAACAGACGTCAGACATATTAAAAAGCCCTCGTCTGAACGACGAGGGCTTGACGAATTCGTGTGTGTTGTCAGTTGACGTGCTGGACAGTAGCCGCTGGAACTTGAACTGGTCCCATACCACGTGGAATTTCGACATTTTCACGGATTTTCGCATCGAGCTTTTCAGCAATGTAGTTCGCTGCGATGGCTGGATCGATCCGATCCCCACAAGTAAAGACATCAACCGATGCATACCCGTGCTCTGGGAAACTGTGAATCGTCAAGTGCGATTCAGAGATAATGACGACGCCACTGACGCCGTGTGGTGCAAACTTGTGGAATGCTACTTCTCGTACTTCTGCACCTGCTTGAAGTGCTGCGTCAACGAAAAGTCGTTCAACGAATTCCATGTCGTTCAATTTTTCAGGATTACAATCCCAAAGTTCTGCAATAATGTGTCTTCCCATAGTATCCATTTGTGGATCCCCCCTACATTCAATGGTCTTCAAAGTAGTTGATCACTTACTTTGCGCCTGAGTCGTTCGCACCCACGGGGGAAAGTTAGTCCAGAGAGGTCCTAACCCTTTAAGCTGCGATTGCCAGACCGATTGAAGTTCACGATTTGAATTATAGCGAGTATCAAAAAGATACACAAGGATAAATTTCAAAAATTAATACATTTCTAGAAAAAAAACGGGACAGGTCCCGTCGTTACTGGGATCTGCCCGTTGTCATTAATTCAATTCAAGTTCTTTTGCAACCGTTCCCATCGCCTCTAAGTGCGCCGAAACAAGGTGTACGAGGTCGACGACGCGGCAGGAGTAACCCCACTCATTATCGTACCAAGCGAGGACCTTCACCTGACGACCACCCATGACCATCGTCGAGAGTCCATCGACGACCGTCGAACGCTCTTCTCCGTTGAAGTCGATCGAAACGAGCGGTTCCATCGTCATTCCGAGAATGCCTTCAAGCGCACCGTCCGCTGCTTTCGTGAACGCTTCGTTCACTTCGGCAACCGTCGTATCGCGACTGACTTCGACGACGAGATCGACGAGTGAGACGTTCGGTGTCGGAACACGAAGCGCGAGTCCATTCAATTTTCCTTCCAAGTGTGGCAAGACGAGAGAAATCGCCTTTGCCGCACCTGTCGATGTTGGAATGATGGATGAGCCACATGCACGGGCGCGTCGTAAATCCTTATGTGGATTATCAATATTATTTTGATCGTTCGTAAACGCGTGAACCGTCGTCACGAGACCCGATTCGATTCCGAATGCCCGATCGATGACTTGCACGACAGGTGCGAGACAGTTCGTCGTACACGATGCGTTCGAGACGATAGCATCTGTTTCATGATCATACATGTCGTCATTGACACCCATGACGATCGTCCGGACATCCCCTTTAGCAGGTGCCGTGATGACGACCTTTTTTGCGCCTGCCACTAAATGCTTCGCAGCACCCGTATCTGAGTTGAACTTTCCTGTCGCTTCGACGACGATATCGATGCCGAGTTCCCCCCACGGCAATAGTTCAGGATTGCGTTCACTGACGATTTGAATTTGTCTTCCGTCAACCATCAACGCCCCATCGATGATGTCGACCGAATAATTGAATTTTCCATGTACCGTGTCGTACTTGATTAAATGTGCGAGTGTTTCGACTGGATAACTTGCATTGATTGCTACGACTTCGCTTTTCCCCTCAGCGATCAGACGTCGAAAGACCATTCGACCAATTCGACCAAAACCATTGACTGCCACCTTGACTCCCATGTGCGGATCCCCCTTCAATGTGACGGATGTAGCTCCGTTTACAGATAGAACTATATCATGAAATGTAAGCGATTTCATTATGTTCTCTAAAAAAAGTGAGAGAAGATGGAAACTTCTCTCACTTCACACTTTTCATGTACCACTCTCATGCTTATCGGTGTCATATGATACTAACCATTTATCGATTTGTTGATATAACGAATCAAGACTCCCATCATTGAAGAACACATCATCCGCAAGCTCTTTTTTCTGTTCAATGCTAAGTTGCGAATGAATACGTGCATATGCTTCTTCTTCCGATAGATCATTACGTTGCATCAATCGTCTTAACTGCATGTTTTCCGGACAATAAACGACTACGACACGGTCGAACAGCGTCCGCCAATCGCCTTCAAGTAATAACGGAATATCAAATACGACGAGCGAATGTCCTGAACGTTCATAGGCATCTGCTTCATCAAGCATCTGTCGTCGAATACTTGGGTGCATCAACTGATTCAGCTGTTGTCGTTTTTCGCTATCCTGAAAAATGATTTGTCCGAGTTTTGGACGAACGAGACGTCCTTCTTCGAATGCTTCCGGGAAGGCCATCTTGACCCCATCATAGGCTCGCCCTCCTGGTTCAATGACTTCTCGCGCAACAAGATCCGCATCGATGACGGCTATTCCTTTTTGCTTCAGATAGCTAGAGACCGTACTTTTACCGGTAGCGATACTACCCGTCAGACCTACCCTCATAAGGCGACCTGTTGGCACGTCGGACAGAAGTGCGTTCCTCGTCCGCCGACTTTGATTTTTTCAATGGCAGTGCCGCAACGGGGACATGGTTCGCCCTTTTGACCGTATACCGCGAGTTGAAGCTGGAACTCACCTTTTCCGGAAGGTGAGACATAACTTCGGATCGTACTTCCCCCTGCTTCTACCGCTTGTCGTAAGACGTCGACACCGGCTTGATGGATGCGTGAGATATCATCAAGCGTCAAGGCACCAGCCTTCGTCAACGGATGGACACGTGCCGCATGAAGGGTCTCATCGACATAGATGTTACCGAGACCAAGGAAGATCGATTGGTCGAGCAATGCCGTTTTGATTGGACTTCTTTTTTTACGAATTAAATTCTCCGCTAACACTTCTGCTGTGAACTCTGGATCAAATGGTTCACGCTCCAGCTGTGCCAGTGGAGCAGTTTGCATCGCTGTTTCCTTATCACGTAATTCCATCGTTCCGAACTTCCGGACGTCATTGTAATGCAGCTCCGAACCATCCGTGAAACGGAAGACGACATGAGTATGTTTATCCCGCTCGACCGGTTGTGGATACGGGAAGTACTTCCCTTCCATCCGCAAATGGCTGACGAGATAAAAACGATCAAAATCAAAGAGTAGGAACTTACCGCGACGTTCGACGCGTTCGATCCGTTCTTGATGTAAGGCATCTGCAAATGGTGCCACTTCCATCCCCCGAATCATTTTCGGGTGGTAGACTTTGACGGAAGAGACTGTTTTTCCAGAGACCGAACGTTCTAAACTGCGGCGAACGGTCTCGACTTCAGGTAATTCAGGCACGTCTATTCCTCCTTGCTTACTTCGTTTCGTACCACGTATGTCCTGCGCCCCCATCGACGCGTAGCGGTACGGATAATTCGACGGTCTGCTCCATCGCTTGTTTGACAAGCGCTTGTAGCGCATCGAGTTCCTCGTCTGGTGCTTCAAAAATCAACTCATCGTGTACTTGTAATAACAAACGCGCTTTCAGATCAGATGCCTGTAAGGCAGCATGAACATCAAGCATCGCTTTTTTAATGATATCCGCAGCCGAACCTTGAATCGGCGTATTGATCGCCGTACGTTCCGCAAAACCGCGTAAGTTGAAGTTTTTCGAATTGATATCCGGAATATTACGGCGGCGGTTCATCAACGTTTCGACGAATCCATTCGCTCGTGCCGTCTCGATCGCCGTATCCATGAACTGTTTGATTTGCGGGAACAGCTCGAAATAACGATCGATGAACGATTGTGCTTCCTTCCGCGTGATGTTCAAATTTTGTGACAGTCCATAATCGCTGATTCCATAAATAATGCCGAAGTTGACGGCTTTCGCCTGACGACGCATGTTTCCTGTGACATCCTCCGGTTCAACACCAAAGACACTACTTGCCGTTTGGGTATGGATGTCCTCATCATGTAAGAACGCATCGACAAGCGTCTGATCCTGCGACATATCGGCCATGACACGTAATTCGATTTGTGAATAATCGGCAGCGTACAGTGACCAGCCTGCTTCACTTGGAACGAAGGCTTTTCGAATCTTCCGTCCTTCTTCAATCCGAATCGGGATATTCTGAAGGTTCGGATTGACCGAACTTAAACGGCCTGTCTGGGCAATCGTCTGAGCAAAACGGGTATGAATCTTTCCGTCTTCCTTGATGACTTTTTGTAAGCCTTCGACATACGTCGACTGTAATTTTTGGAGCTCCCGGTATAACATGATGTGATCGATGACCGGATGCAACGGACGCAGTTTTTCAAGGACGTCCGCGGCAGTCGAATAGCCGGTCTTTGTTTTCTTGAAGGCGGGCAGTTCGAGTTTTTCAAACAGAATCACACCAAGTTGTTTCGGTGAATTGATATTGAACGACTCACCTGCCGCTTCAAAGACCAACGTCTCAAGTTCCGTTAAACGTCCGGCAAGATCTGCTTGCATCGATTGGAGGGTCGCGACGTCGACACGAATCCCGGTCCACTCCATCTCAGCGAGGACACCTGACAATGGACGCTCTAGTGTTTCATACAGCTCATATTGCTGATTCGCCTTCAACTCTTCCCGGACTTTCGGGAACAATAATTCGATCATCCGTGCCTTCTCTGCAAGATAAGGGTGTAATACGTCATCCGCTGGGGCTAGACGTTTCGCTCCCTTACCGAGGACCGCTTCTTCGTTCGGTGCCATCAATGCATAATGACCAGCAATTGAAGCGAGCGTCGTGCCGCCACTTAAATTCAATAAGTAACCCGCTAATAACAAATCCTCATAACCGTTTAAGGTTAAGCCATGCTTACGCAACGCGAATGCGACTTGTTTGGCATCGAGACAAATCTTCCGATGTTCCGACTCGATCCATTGGCGGAATGCCGGATCCTCGACGAGCGTTGGAGCAGCAACATAGATCGTGTCAGGCGTCGCGATCGCAAACCCGATGATGTCTTCTTCCATGTAATCCTCTCGTAGCTGTTCAGCAAGCAACACCGCATCGGTGACGTCTTCAGGAAGTGAAGTGATCGTCACGACGTTCAACTGCTCTTTATCCTCTTCTTTGACGACAGGAGCAAATCGATTCGTCAACGACTTGAAGCCAAGCGACTGGAACAACGAATACGGCACTTGGGTATCAACGTCGCGAATTTGCAAATCCTCTAGCGTCGTCTCGAGCGGGACATCAACTTTAATCGTCGCAAGTTCTTTCGATAGTCGTGCGAGTTCTTCGTTCGCGATGACTTTTTCCTTCTGCTTCCCTTTTAAGTCTTCAACATGTTCATACAGTCCTTCGACAGAACCGTATGCCGAAATCAATTTTACCGCCGTCTTTTCACCAATCCCAGGAATCCCTGGAATGTTATCCGACTTATCCCCCATTAACCCCTTCAGGTCAATCATTTGAATCGGCTTTAGACCACCATACGTCTCAGCGAACAGTTCCTCCGTCATGCACTGGACGTCCGTGATCCCACGCTTCGTGATCAAGACTTCGACCTTATCTGTGACAAGTTGAAGTAAATCTTTATCACCTGTGACGATCCGCGTCCGATCCGTCGACATCGTTCGTGCGAGCGTACCAATCAAATCATCTGCCTCATAGCGATGGAGTTCCATCATTTGAATACCGAGCGCTTCACAGATATCCCGGACGATTGGGAATTGCTCACGTAGTTCGGACGGTGTCTTTTCCCGACTTCCCTTATACTCCTGATAGACATCATGACGGAACGTTTCACTCGAAGCATCGAAGGCAACGAGCATATGTGTCGGTTGTTCTTCCTCGAGCAACTTCAATAACATCATCGTAAAGCCATAAGCTGCGTTCGTATTTCGTCCTTGCGCATCCGTCATTGGTGGTAAGGCGAAAAACGCCCGATAGGTCAACGAGTTCCCATCAATCAATAGCAATTTATTTTCCATCATCTACGCCCCTTTAATCGATTTTCTGTTCCTATTGTATCACTCTACACACATTTGTTCGCTAAAAATGACCAAAAAAAGACGATTGACTCACGGAGAGTCAACCGCCAAGGGCATGACGACATGGGAGCTGATCCAGTCGCCATACAGATGATGAAGAAGGTACTTTCATCATAAGATACATCTATTAAGGAAATGTGAATCCACTGTGAAATTCAGCCATGTTTTGGTAAACGAATCGTAAATGTCGTGCCTTTGTGCTCTTCCGATGCGATTTCGATCTCACCGTGATGGAGGTCGACAATGTGTTTGACGATGGCTAGTCCAAGACCCGTTCCCCCAGAATTACGGCTTCGTGCCTTATCGACACGATAGAAACGTTCGAAGATTCGTTGGGTTTCTTTCGGATGAATACCAATTCCGTCATCTTTGATGATGAGTTGGACAGACTCTTCTCCATCCTCGAGCTGAATCCAGACGTTGCCGCCGTTCGGCGTATAATTCAACGCATTCGCAACCAAGTTGACGACGACCTGTTTCAGACGATTCAGATCTGCTCGGATGAAGACTTCCTCTTCCATTTCGATATGAATCGTCATCTCTTTTTCTGTTGCTCGTCGATGCAGGAGTGCTGCTGTCTCCCGAACGAGACTTGTCACGTCAACGATTGCAGTCTCGAGCTGATAGTTATCTTGTTCTAAACGAGACAGCTCAAGCAAATCTTCTACCAATGTCTGCATTCGTTCCGATTCATCGTGGATGATCCGTAAGAACTGCTCTCGGATTTCCGGAACCTCTTGCGCACCATCGAGTAACGTTTCCGCAAATCCTTTAATGGACGTCAATGGTGTCTTTAATTCATGGCTGACATTCGCGACGAAGTCTTTACGCATTTGTTCCAGTTTTTTGATTTCCGTGATGTCGTTAAAGACGACGGTCGTTCCCTGCACGCGACCGTTCTTATCGAAAATCGGAGCGGCACTGACCATGAACGTCCGGCTATTGATGCCAAATCGAACACTCGACTGCTTTCGATTCGGTTTTTCCGTCAGATAGACATCTTCAATCACCTGACTCATTTTTTCGTTCGGAAGTACACGATAGTACAGCTTCCCACTAGACGGTTCATGAATGTTGAACATTTCCCGATACGTCCGGTTGACGAGCAGGACGTAGCCCTTCTCATCAATCAACATAAGACCGGCGCCCATGTATTCGATCAAAGATTCGAGACGTGCTCGTTGCATTGCTTCACCAGACGATGCGTTTTCGAGATTTCGCGCTAATAGATTGATAGAGCGCCCTAAATCGCGTGATTCATCCGGTGCCGCTAATTCATACACACGCGACTTGTAGTTCCCGTGCGACAGTTCATGTAAAACATCTGTTGCTTCTGCGATTGGACGTAGAAATCGTTTCGTCGACCGATAGATCGTCAAGAATATGATCACTAACGAGGCGAGTAGGGACAGAATGATGACCGTCCAAATCCGTGAATAAATGACGTTCAAGTCTTTTGCATAACGAATGAAACTGACATATACCTCACCACCGTCCGCTGTCGGAACAGGCTTCGTGAATTGGACGACACTGTCATCTGTTTTCGATTCAAACGTACCCTCATCAGGAATCGCTGAAAAATTGAGGGTCGCGACTTTCAGTTTCGTCACATCAACCGGTGTACCGGCAATGATTTCACCCCGACTATTGAATAAAATCATATCGAAGTTTGATTCCGCGTACAACTGATTCACGTACTGGGCCATCTCCGAAACATCGCGCCCTTGTAAGATCGTCTCGACAAGAGAAGTCTCATCCATCAATTTTTCTTTTTCATTTTGGACATAAAATTCTTTGAAGGATTGTCCAAGTAAGAAACCGAGTGCAATCAGCACGAGACTGATGAATGAAAACATTTTAAAGATGAATCGCTTGCGATACTTACTCATTCCGGTTTCGGCTCCTCCATCTTATACCCGAGACCACGAATCGTTTTGATGTAAATCGGTTTTTTCGTATTCGGCTCGATTTTTTCACGGACATGGCTAATGTGCACATCCACGATTCGTGTGTCGCCGACGAAATCATAGTTCCAGATTGCGGATAAGAGTTGATCGCGTGTCAGGACACGCCCCTTATTTTTAGCAAGATATACGAGCAATTCGAATTCCTTAGGTGTCAGTTCAAGACGCTCTTCTGCTTTGAAAGCTTCGTAGTTATCTGGAACGATCTTGACATCACCAATCAGAATCGTCCCATCCGTCACTTCTTCTGAAGGTGTTGTCTGATGACTCATCCGTCGTAAAATCGCTTTCACACGGGCGACGACTTCACGTGGACTAAATGGTTTCGTCAGATAATCGTCCGCACCGAGTTCCAGACCAAGGACTTTATCGAACTCATCATCCTTTGCCGTCAGCATCAAAATCGGCGTATTGATTTTTTGCTGGCGTAGTCGTTTACATACCTCCAAACCATCGAGTTCCGGCAACATGAGATCTAGTACGATCAATGCGGCATCTTGTTTTTCCGCTAATTTTAAACCTGACATCCCATCATGTGCCGTTTCGACGACGAAACCAGCCTGCTCTAGATTAAACTTCAACAGTGTTGCAATCGACAATTCATCATCTACCACGATAATTTTATCTTTCAAACCTTGCATCCCCCTCAAGTTTCGTTCTTTCGAATGAGGAATTCCGTGGAATCCGCTTCGTCTGTCTTCATCTTACCGACTTTCACAGGAAAATCACAAATCTTTCTGCTGTTTCTTTACACAATCTTTAAAGGAGATGCCGAATCTCACTAGATCATTCGTGTAAAAGCTAATAAAACGGGGAAACAATACATATCGTCAATTGTAGGAGGTAGAATGTATGGAATGGAACCATCCCCTTTTTGCAGCCATTACGGCGTGGTTCATCGCCCAAGCAGCGAAGCTTGTCACGAGTTTGGTACGGACACGAAAGTTCGACCTGGAAATCATGTTTGCTTCTGGTGGTATGCCTAGTTCACATAGCTCGACTGTCGTCGCCTTAGCCGTGGTCATCGGTTTTCAGGAAGGCTTCTCGTCCTCACTCTTCGCACTAGCTGCTATATTTGCCACGATCATCATGTATGACGCAACGGGTGTCAGACAAGCAGTCGGTGTTCAGGCAAAATTACTCAATGATTATTTCAAAGGAATTCGTCATGAGACCCCTCTTCTGAATGAGCTCGTCGGTCATACCGAGTTTCAGGTGTTCGTCGGTCTGTTACTCGGACTAGTCGTCGGTCTTCTATGGCCCGTCTTCTTCTTTTAATCCTATGATGTACAACAGCCCATCCAATAATCGGATGGGCTGTTTGAGTATGATATAGCTTATGGTTTCAAGACGACCTTGATGCATCCATCTGTCCGATCATTAAATGTCTGATAGGCAGAAGCAGCATCATCAAGTGCCACTCGGTGTGTCACGATATCCGTCGGATCAAATTCTTGATTGATGATTTTCTGGAATAGTTCCGGCATCAAATGAATGACTGGTGCTTGTCCCATTTTCAGCGTAATATTTCGGGTAAAGAAATCGCCAAGCGGAAACTGATTATATTTTTTAGCGTAGACGCCTGTCAACTGCACAGTACCAAATTTCCGGACAGCGTCCTTTGCAATGTCAATGGCACTCAACGTTCCACCTTGCAGACCAATCTTTTGTTCAATTTTTTCTACAGGGGACATCTTCCCATCAAAACCGACGCAATCAATTACGACGTCTGCCCCACCTTGTGTCAGCTCTTTAATATACGCACCACTTTCTGCGTGATCTGAGAAATTTACTGTCTCGACTTTATTCGTGACTTTAGCATGATTTAATCGATACACTTGATCATCTACCGCAATGACTCGCTTTGCCCCTTGCATCCATGCAAATTTTTGTGTCATTAGTCCAACTGGTCCTGATCCGAGTACAACGACTGTATCTCCTTTTTTCACACCCGCATGCAGAACACTCCAATACGCCGTAGGTAAAACGTCAGATAAAAACAATAGTGCCTCATCTTCTAATTCACATGATTCAGGAATCACGAGTGGCATGAAATTCCCGAACGGAACTTTTAAATATTCCGCCTGACCACCGGGATGTCCACCAAACTCTTCTGTAAAGCCGAAGTACCCACCTGTATCAACATGGGGATTTCCGTTCGAGTTATCACATTGACTCTCCATATCATGTTCACAAAAGAAACAGTGACCACAAGCAACATTAAACGGTAACACGACGCGATCACCACGCTTGACCTTCGTCACACCTGGTCCAACTTCTTCAACGATGCCCATCGGTTCATGACCAATGACATAATCCTTGTGAGCCGGCATATTCCCTTGATAGATGTGTAAATCTGATCCACAAATGGCAGTCGAAGTGATTTTAACGATGATATCATCGTTTTTATCAATCGATGGATCCTGGACTTGTTTGACTTGAACATCTTTTGCTCCTTGGTACGTTACGGCGCGCATGTGGCATCCCCCTTAGTGGAATAGAATGACGTACCTTTGTCCTTACCCTAATACAATCTTTTTTTATACATGTTTATTGAAATTGGAACTTTTCTCCTATATATATCGTATGTTGTGAAAAACACACTTTACACAATTAACCTATGAATGAAAGGAGGCACTCGCGTGGCACGATGCACCGTTTGTCGTCAATCCTGGTCTGCTCGAACAATCTATCGTTTAATCTGGTCTGCTCACGGACTCCCCTGTCCACATTGTCAAAACCGACAACATCTACATATGGAACATCAAGGTCACTTCCTTCGAATCGGATATTTGATTCCTTGGCTGACGTTTCTTCTTATACTGATTTGTCCTTGGTATGCCAAGTTATCGCACTATGCTTCTCCTCATCGGTTATGACGAGACAAAAAAGACGAACTTGTCACTTTCGACAAGTTCGTCTTTTTTTAGAATCAAGATTTTAATAAGTCGAGTACAGAACGGACTGTAGAGGCAGAGCGATTCAAAGCCTCTTGCTCTTCAGTCGTCAGTTCGAGTTCATAGACATGCTCAACACCGTTTCCGCCAAGAATGACCGGTACACCGAAATACATATCGTCATATCCATATTCGCCTTCGAGATAAGCAATGGCAGGTAGAATACGTCGCTGGTCCTTCAAGATCGCCTCGACCATCTCAGCAATTGCTGCTGCCGGTGCGTAGTAAGCGGAACCGCTTCCGAGTAACTGAACGATTTCACCGCCGCCTTTACGTGTTCGGTCAACGATCGCCTCTAACCGCTCCTTGGATATCAGTCTCTCGATTGGAATGCCTCCTGCCTGAGAATAGCGCAGTAGCGGCACCATGTCATCTCCGTGTCCTCCGAGTACGAATCCCGATACATCCTTTACAGAAACGTTCAGTTCCTCTGCTAAGAATGTCCGGAAACGTGCCGTGTCGAGGACACCGGATTGACCGATGACACGCTCTTTTGGAAAACCAGATGCTTGATAGACTGTATACGTCATCGCATCGACCGGATTCGTCAAAACAATGATGATCGATTCCGGTGCATGCGCGACGATTTCCTTCGTCACAGCCGTCATGACGGCAGCATTCGTACTCACGAGGTCCTCACGGCTCATCCCTGGCTTCCGAGCGATACCGGCAGTGATGACGACGATATCCGCACCGTTGATGTCGGCATAGTTCGATGTCCCTTTTACTGAAGCATCAAACCCGAGGATCGGCGCTGCCTCTTGCATATCGAGCGCCTTTCCTTTCGTCGGATTCTCTTGCTCGGGTCGGTCGACGAGGACGACATCTCCTAGCTCTCGCTGAGCAAGATAGAGTGCTGTCGTTGCGCCCGTAAAGCCACTTCCTATGACTGCGATCTTCTTCCGTCTGTTCATCGACTCATTCCTCCTGATCGGATTACATGTTTTTGATGAGTTCGTCCGCGAATTCAGAACACTTCACTTCAGTCGCACCATCCATGAGACGTGCGAAGTCGTATGTGACAACTTTCGATTCAATCGATGTTTCCATCGATTTGATGATGAGATCTGCTGCTTCGTTCCAGCCGAGGTGACGGAACATCATTTCGCCTGACAAGATGACAGACGATGGGTTTACTTTATCAAGTCCAGCGTATTTCGGTGCTGTACCGTGAGTGGCTTCAAAGATCGCATGACCTGTCATGTAGTTGATGTTTGCTCCAGGTGCGATTCCGATACCACCGACTTGTGCAGCAAGTGCATCTGAGATGTAGTCACCGTTCAAGTTCATTGTCGCAACGACATCGAACTCTTTTGGACGAGTCAAGATTTGTTGTAAGAAGATATCAGCGATTGAGTCTTTCACGATCAACTTACCAGCAGCTTCTGCGTCTGCTTGTGCTTTGTTCGCAGCATCTGTTCCTTCTTCTTCCTTGATACGATCATACTGGTTCCAAGTGAAGACGTGCTCTGCGTATTCACGCTCAGCAAGCTCATAACCCCAGTTTTTGAAAGCTCCCTCAGTGAACTTCATGATGTTTCCTTTGTGAACGAGCGTCAACGAAGCGCGCTTGTGCTCAAGTGCGTATTCGATCGCTGCACGAACGAGGCGTTCTGTTCCCTCTTTTGAAATCGGTTTGATTCCAAGACCAGATGTCTCAGGGAAGCGGATTTTATTGACACCCATTTCGTTTTGAAGGAACTCAAGCAGTTTTGCAGCGCCTTCGCTACCTTCTGCGTATTCGATTCCTGCGTAGATGTCTTCAGTATTTTCACGGAAGATGACCATGTCTGTATCTTCTGGGCGTTTAACCGGTGAAGGAACACCTGTGAAGTAACGAACTGGACGAAGGCATGTGTACAAATCAAGTTCTTGACGTAGAGCAACGTTCAACGAACGGATTCCGCCGCCGACTGGTGTCGTAAGTGGTCCTTTGATTGCGATGATGTGCTCGCGAATGAGGTCAAGTGTCTCTTCCGGTAACCAGTTGCCTGTTTTGTTGAATGCTTTTTCACCAGCGTAGACTTCTTTCCATTCGATTTTCTTTTCACCGTTGTATGCTTTTTCAACTGCTGCATCAAACACACGTACCGCTGCGTTCCAGATATCAGGTCCTGTTCCGTCACCAATGATGAACGGAATGATTGGAGCGTTTGGAACTTGAAGTGTACCGTTAGTTACTGTGATGTTTTCGCCTTGAAGTGTAGCCATGTCTAAAAATCCCCCTTAAGTAATTGTAATCTACATCAAAAATCAGGAGAGGATTGCTCCTCCCCGTCCTTTTAACGTTCTTGGATGGACACGTATGTCCGGTGCGTTTCACCCGTGTAGTCTGCACGCGGGCGAATCAGACGGTTATCGCTATACTGCTCTAAAATGTGCGCCAACCAACCTGACATCCGACTTACTGCAAAGATTGGAGTGAATAGTTCTGTATCAAGTCCAAGTGCATGGTACGTAGAAGCGGAATAGAAATCAACATTTGGTTTCAATCCTTTTTCCGATTGGACGATTTCGTCGATCTTAACTGACATCTCATACCATTTCGGCTCCCCGATTTGAGCAGTCAGCTGACGACTCATTTCTTGAAGGTGCTTCGCACGTGGATCGCCGTCCTTGTAGACACGGTGACCGAAGCCCATGATTTTTTGCTTGTTCTCAAGTTTATTATGAACATACTCGTCAACCTTTTCAACCGAATCAATTTCTAACAACATCTTCATGACGGCTTCGTTCGCGCCACCGTGAAGTGGTCCTTTTAATGCGCCCATCGCTGCCGTCACACCTGAATAGACATCTGAGAGTGTCGCGACACACACGCGTGCTGTGAACGTCGAAGCGTTCAACTCGTGGTCAGCGTGAAGAACGAGCGCTTGGTTGAAGGCTTTTTCTGCAACTTCCGTTGGCTCTTCACCCGTCAACATGAACAAGAAGTTTCCTGCGTATGAAAGACCTGTTTTAGGTGCAATCGGCTCTTGTCCTTTTTTGATACGGGCGTAAGCTGTGACGAGTGTTGCGATTTGTGCCTGTAATTTGATGGCTTTAGCGTAATTCGCCTCAGTCGACATATCTTCCGATGTCTCATCGTAAAGCGCGAGTTGCGAGAGCGCTGTTCGAATCGTTGCCATCGCATTCGCCGACTTCGGTGCTGCCTTCATTGTTTCAAGAACGGCAGTCGCAACCGTTGCTTCGGAAATGAGTGCTTCCGATAGTTGCTTCAATTCCTCTTCTTTTGGTAGACGGTCGTTCCACAATAAGAAGACGACTTCCTCAAATGAGGCGTGCTCCGCCAAATCATCAATCGTATAACCGCCATACGTCAATTGACCATCGATGATCGAACTGATTTTCGATGAAGTCGCGACGATTCCTTCTAAACCTTTAGTTTGCGTCATGACAATAATCCCCCTTTTTTTCCCCAGAAATTTAAAACGCTTTCATTTCCGTATTGAAAAAAAGACGTCCACTCAAGAGCCGTTCCCCATGCTTGTAGCGCTGTACTCTTGAATAGACCATCTTGTTTCTGTTCTTAGTATAAACAAAAATACCCAAAAAGTGAATGAACTTGCATACTATTATCAAAAAATTAATTCAGTAACTTTGCTGATTCGGCTCATCCTGTGAACGCTTTTGCGATGACATCCCACATTCCGATGACGAGCGCCGCGATTCCAGCACCAATCAATGGTCCGACCGGTACCCCTCGGAAAAGTCCGACTGCAAGAATTGTTCCAGCTAGCAAGGCTGTCGTCACGAGTGGATCTTCTTTCATCAGTCCAACACCGTGTGCTGCGACGATTGCAACAAAAATTCCTGATAAAAATGAGATGATGCCGATATGTCCCCGAATACTTTGGAGCAGCTCCTTAAATCCGATATCCCCTGCTGCAATCGGTACGAGGATCGCTGCCGTGATCAATGTGACGCCCCACGTGATCCCTTTTGCCTGCAAGGAAGGAAACAGTCTACCATCCAGCCCAATTGCCTTGATGATCAGCAGGAAGGCTGCAGCGATGATTAATGATTTGTTTTGTGCGATGACCCCGATGAAGACGAGGGCAATCAAAAAAAGATAAGCTTCCATACGTCCTCCTCATACAAAAAAGACGGACATGACCTAAGTCACGTCCGTCATGAATGGATTATGCGTTATATAGTTTACCTGTCAATGGATCGATTGAGATCATTTGACCGTCTTTGAAGACTGTCAATGCATCTTCGACACCAACGATGACTGGTTTACCGAGTGATGGTCCAACGATTCCAGCATGGCTTGTCAATCCGCCATCAACTGTGATCATCGCTGCAGCCATCTCGATTGCAGGCATCATGTCACGATCAGTTGAGTTCGTAACGAGAATCATGCCTGGCTTCGCTTTCGCGTTTGCTTCTTCTGCGTTGTTTGCGATGACGACTTCGCCAACGACTCCACGCTCACCGATTCCACGACCGTTTGCGATCTCTTTACCGACGATGTGGATTTTCAACATGTTCGTTGTACCAGCAGTCAAAGCAGGGATACCTGCTGAGATGACGACAAGATCACCATCTGTGACGAAACCAGCGTCTTTTGCTGTGTCCGCAGCAAGTGTCAACATGTCATCCGTGTTGTCTGAAAGATGATCAACGACGATTGGGTACACGCCCCATACGATGTTCAACTGACGTGCGACACGTGCGCTTGGTGTAACCGCGACGATGTTTGGCTCTGGACGGTATTTCGAGATACGTGCAGCCGTGTAACCCGATTGTGTTGGAGTCAAGATTGCTTTTGCATCCAAGTTGATTGCAGTGTGCGTAACCGCTTGAGCGATTGCATCTGTGACTGTGTGCTCACTACGTGTCTGACGATCTTTCAACAAGAGCTTATAGTCGAGCATTTTTTCTGTACGTTTTGCGATCGAGTGCATCATTTGGACAGATTCGATTGGGTAGTCCCCTGCTGCTGTCTCACCTGAAAGCATGATTGCATCCGTACCATCAAGAATCGCGTTCGCGACGTCTGATGCTTCAGCACGTGTAGGACGTGGGAAACGCTGCATCGAGTCAAGCATTTGTGTTGCTGTAATGACTGGTTTACCGAAATCGTTACAAAGCTTGATCAAGTCTTTTTGAGTTGGTGTGACTTCTTCCGTTGGGATCTCGATACCGAGGTCACCACGCGCTACCATCAAACCGTCCGAAATCGCAAGGATTTCTTCGATGTTATCGACACCTTCTTGGTTCTCGATTTTCGGGAAGATTTTGATATGGCTCGCGTTGTTTTTCTCAAGCAATTGACGAATCGCAACGACGTCTGACGCACGGCGTACGAAAGATGCAGCGATCAAATCGATATCGCTCTTGATACCGAACTCGATATCCGCAATATCTTTTTCTGTCAAAGCAGGAAGATTAACCTTCACGTTTGGCAAGTTAACGCCTTTTTTCGTCTTGATGACGCCTTCGTTTTCGATTGAACAACGAAGTTCACGGTTCGGAAGTTTTTCAGTGACACGAAGACCGATGAGACCGTCATCAAGCATGATCATCGAACCAACTTCGACGTCATCATAGAGTCCTTCATACGTGACAGAGAATTTATCTTTCGTTCCGACGATTTCGTTTGCGTCTCCGCTGACGATGATGACTTCTTGACCACGTGCGAGAAGCGCTTTTCCTTCTTCAAACGAATGTGTCCGGATTTCTGGACCTTTCGTATCAAGAAGAATCGTAACGATTTTGTTTGCTTCTTTCGCTGCACGACGGATATCCGTGATACGTGCACCGTGTTCTTCATAATCGCCGTGTGAGAAGTTCAAACGAGCGACGTTCATACCTGCTTCGATCATTTCTGGAAGACGTTTTTCTGACGCCGGTCCGATCGTACATACAATTTTAGTTCTACGCATATTCCATAAACCTCCTACGGTGTTTGGCCAAGTTCTCTTGCCCATTTCAATCCTATCGACGTTCGTTAAATCGAAAGCTGTTTTGAAAGCTCGAGGATTTCAAGGTCCAGCTCATGTTTATTCTCGTCGAGTGCCTCATCGATATCGAGATCGATCATCTTACCACCACGCACGCCTACGACGCGTCCTTGTTTTCCTTGAAGTAGGATTTCGACGGCATGTGCCCCCATCCGACTTGCAAGTACACGGTCTGCTGCTGTCGGCGCTCCACCACGTTGAACGTGACCAAGAACCGTGACGCGTGTATCGAGACCTGTTTCTTTTGCGATCGCGTCTCCCACGTCCTGAGCACGACCGGCTCCTTCAGCGACGATGACGATTGAGTGCTTCTTACCGCGGTCGACACCACTTTGAATGCGATCGAGGACTTCTTTTAAATCTTCAGGACGCTCGGGAACAAGAATCGATTCTGCTCCACCAGCAAGTCCTGCATATAATGCGATATCACCCGCATCGCGTCCCATGACTTCAATGACATACGTTCGCTCATGCGACGATGCCGTATCACGAATTTTATCGATCGCTTCAAGCGCCGTGTTGAGCGCTGTATCAAAACCGATCGTATAGTCCGTTCCAGGGATGTCGTTATCGATCGTACCTGGAAGTCCAATTGTCGGGAAACCAAGTCCCGTCAATTTTTGGGCACCACGATACGACCCGTCTCCGCCTACGACGACGAGTGCATCAATTTCAAATTTCTTTAGATTGACGACCGCTTTTGCTCGTCCTTCTTCTGTACGGAACTCAGGGCAACGTGCTGAACGTAGGAACGTTCCACCTCGTTGAATGATGTCACCGACTGATCCAAGGTTCAACTGGACGATGTCCCCGTTGATTAATCCTTGATAGCCATTGTAGACACCAAATACTTCTAAGCCATGAAAAATCGCTTTACGCGTGACAGCACGCACCGCGGCATTCATACCTGGTGCATCGCCGCCACTCGTTAAGACAGCAATCCGTTTTAAACTCACGTTAATCACCTCTCCATTAATCTGAATCTAAAATAGCACGTTGTTTTCTTGTTTTACAACAGGGCAGATTGCATAAACTTTCACTAGCTTTTTCATCATCGATTCCGGAAATGAGGAATATCAATCATGATAGCGATTACATGGTGCTTATGTGCCAATTTGGTGATATTTTTCGGTCCGCTGATCGATGAGCTCTTCCTTGGTCAGATGAACCAATGATTCAAGTTTCTGTACCAATACAGTTTTTAATTTATCCGCCTGTAATGACACATCGAGATGCGCCCCTCCGACGACTTCTGGAATGATGGCATCCGCGATCCCGAGTCGTAATAAATCAGGTGCTGTGATCTTCATCGATTCCGCCGCTTTCTCCGCAAGACTTGCATCTTTCCATAATAATGCTGCAGCACCTTCAGGAGAGATGACCGAATACGTTGAATTCTCGAGCATCAAAAGTTGGTCACATACTCCGATTCCTAAAGCACCACCTGATCCACCTTCACCGATGACGATGGAGATGATTGGAACTGTCATACCAGCCATCTCAAATAAGTTTTTCGCGATGGCCTCACTCTGACCACGTTCTTCTGCCGCACGTCCTGGGTAAGCCCCTTTCGTGTCGATGAACGTAATGATCGGTCGATTGAATTTCTCCGCTTGTTGCATGAGACGTAGTGCTTTTCGGTACCCCTCCGGATGTGGCATCCCGAAATTACGACGAATGTTTTCTTTTGTGTCTTTTCCGCGTTGATGACCGATGATCGTCACCGGACGACCATTCAGTGTTCCGATTCCACCGACGATTGCCGCATCATCATATCCATGACGATCGCCGTGCAACTCGATGAAGTCTTCACAAATGAATTCAATGTAATCGAGTGTCGTTGGACGTTCTGGATGACGTGCCAATTGAACGCGATTCCACGCTTTCATATTCCCGTAAATATCGAGTTCTAACCGATGAAGGCGTTCTTCAAGAAGTTGGAGTTCTTCCTTGAAGTCTAGTCCTTGTGTTTCCGCCATATCATGGAGCTCAAGAATTTTTTCGCGTAACGCGATGACTGGTTGGTCAAATGGTTGCATGGTTCGTTCCCTCCGCATGTAGCTTTAAGATTCGCGTATAGTACGTTTTCAGATCATGTCGTGATACGACATCGTCCAGTTGACCTGCTTGTAATAAGAATTCTGCTGTTTGGAAATCTTCCGGTAGTTTTTCACGTATCGTCTGTTCGATGATCCGTCGACCTGCAAACCCGATCAACGCCCCCGGTTCAGCGATGTTAAAGTCACCGAGCATCGCAAAACTCGCTGATACCCCGCCGGTCGTCGGATGCGTCATACAAGAAATATAAAGTAATCCAGCATCTGAATGCTGTTTTAAGAAGAGACTCGATTTCGCCATCTGCATGAGACTAACCATTCCCTCTTGCATCCGTGCTCCACCTGAAGCGGAGAAAATCGTGACAGGTAGACGATGTTTCGTTGCGTAACGAACCGCTTCAGAAATCGCAGCACCGACCGCTGCACCCATCGAGCCCATCCGGAATCGTGCATCCATGACACAAGCGACGAGTGGGTGACCATTCACATTCCCGACGCCACAGACGATCGCTTCTTCAAGACCCGTTCTGACTTGGTCGCCCTTTAATTTTTCCGGGTAATCCTGGAATCCAAGCGGATCCGCTTGAACTGCCGGTAAGTCGAAATACGTCACCGAACCTTCATCGAATAATTGCGTAAAACGTTCTTGCGCTGTCAACGGGTGATGATACCCACATGAACAGACACGTAAGTTCGCCTCCAATTGTTTCGTATATTGGATTAATTTACATTTCGGACATTTCGTCATTAGGCCAACTGGCACATCGACACGCTGCTCCTTCGAAGTCAGCGTGACGAACTTTTTAGGTTTTCGAAAAAATGCTTGCACGTTCAGTTCCCCCTTGTCATCCTATGGGCGGTTCAAGAGTTGTTCCCGTTCCGCCTGCGTATAGAGTTCCCCTTGACCGAAGCTTTTATGGAAGGCATTGACTTGTCGCCAGATTCGTTCAAACAAATCGTTATCGACCGTCTGAATCAACGTCTCACGAAACGCTGCATCGGATGATACGACTGGTGCAAGCACCGAAAGGTCATCCAGCTGCGCGAGCGCTGCTTGCTCAAGCAAGCGGAGCGTTCCTGCCAAGTCTTCGAACTTCGAATCGCCAGTCACTAAGAATTGAGCGATGATTTGAATATAGGTATGATCGTCACGGTTCAATAGAAAACTTCCGCCTCCATGTCGTGTCTCGACGATTCCTAAATAAGCGAGCGTCCGTAATGCTTCTCGTACGGACGGTCGACTGATGGATAGTCGTTCTGCCAGTTCCCGTTCTGATGGAATACGGTCTCCTGGAACTAATCCATCTTGTTCGATCATCAATTTAATCGCCGCGATATTGGCTTCAAACGCATTTCGTTTCTTCTCCATATCGATACGGCACCACCTTTCTGACCCTTCAGTCGGTTGCTTCAATCGGTGGCATTGGTCAGACCAATTACCCCTTATTATAACAAATCTTATTACCTAGTACTAGTTTGAGCGGGGGACATTTTTCAGGACGACATGATCCTCGCCAAACCGAATACGTAGCCGAGCTAGTAATTCCTCATCATGCTGCACTGCATAGAGCGGCGGTAACGATTTCGTCTCGCGTGAATCCGCGTAGCGAACGACGACTGGAATATCGCCTGGTACTGCTTCAAGCAACTGTTCGAGTGCAGCCAGCTCATTTTTTGATGTTAACTTGACGAATAGCACATCTTGCCCAAGCGGACGCAGACGTTCCAAAATGAACTGACGCTCCCCTTCGCGATCCTGCACCTTTAGTTCAATCAGCAAGACGTTCCCTAAATAAAGTGATCGACGGAATCGTTCATATTGATTCGGGAAGACGACAACCTCTTCATTCGAATATCCGTCGACTGCCTGAATGACCGCCATCGTTTGACCGCGTTTCGTCTTGAATTCTCGAATCTGATCAATATAACAGACTAAATAATGTGTTTCCGAACCGACGCCAAGGTCATGGAAATAAGCAGATTCAACCGGAGCTTTCATTGCTGTCGTCAACGGCGAATACGTCAACCAGAACCCAAGCGCTTCCCGTTCTAATCGCGCCCAATCGGAATCACTTCGTTTCGAGGACTTCTGTGTCCGGCGTTTCCCGAGAATTGCCAACTCGTCTGGAAGTAATGTATTCGACGACTCAGTGAAATATTCGAGTACTTCTTGTTCAGCGAGTCCGCGATCGCCGTGTGTCGCTCGATCTAGCGCACCACTGTAGAGTAACAATTCGATTTTTGCGCGCTCCTTCTTACCCCATCCGACGTGGGTCAATAGATCAGCAATCGTCGCCGTGTGCTTTGATGCTTCCTTTACACGTTCGAACTCTCGCTCGGAAATACCTTTAATCACATGTATTCCGAGACGAATCCCTTTGCCTTCTAACGAAGAACGGTAATCGGAAATCCAGACGTCCGGCGATAGGACAGGAAGACGTCGTTCGCGCATCAATCGGACGAGACGCTCCGGTTGTTCGACCGAGACGAGTAAGAAAATGTGTGGGAAATGCGCTTTGATATATCCGAGGGCGTAACTAATCTTTGAATAGGCGACCGCATGGCTTCGGTTGAATCCATACCCAGCAAATCGCTCAATTTGTTCATAGAGTGAATGTGCAATCGCATCATCGAATCCATTCGATTTTGCTCCTTCGAGAAAACGAACCCGTTCCTGTTCGAGCGAATCCGTACTTTTCTTAGAAATCGCACGTCGTAATAAATCTGCTTGTGCGAGTGTAAATCCAGCCACTCGACGAGTGATTTCCATGACTTGTTCCTGATAGACGATGATGCCATACGTTGGTGCAAGTACGTCTTCTAATACGGGATGTAACATCTGATAAGGTTGACCAGCTTTTCGTTTCGCGTACAGATCAATGAATTTCATTGGTCCCGGACGATAGAGTGACATCGTTGCTACCAAATCCTCGAACCGATTCGGTTTGACTTCGCGCAACGTCTGTTTCATACCTGTCGACTCGAATTGGAAAATATCATCCGTCTCGGCGCGGGCAAAGACTTGGAATGTCGCGCGGTCTTCTTCCGGAATTTGCGTGAGCGTAAAGGATGGCTGTTCTCGTCGAATCAATTCTTCCATCCGACGCAAACGACTGAGATTTCGTAATCCTAACAAGTCAATTTTCAACAATCCTTGACGTTCCAATGCCTGCATCAAAAACTGCGTCACATAGCGTTCATTTGGTCCCGTTTCAACGGGTGTCGTCTCGACGAGCTGTTCAGATCCAATGACGACGCCAGCCGCGTGAACCGAACGTTGTCGCGGGAGACCCTCGACCGCTTGCGCTAGTTGCAACAGTTGCCGGCGCTTTTCGCTTCCAGAGAACCAGCGATATGTCTGTTTGTTTTGTTCGATTCCTTGTAACGTCGTGGATTTTCCAAGCTGTTTGACCGCAGCATCTAATTCATCCTTCGAAAACTCTAGCGTCCGTCCGACGTCTCGCAAAGCGGCTTTGGCACCGAGCGTCGACAATGTACCGATTTGAGCGACGTGATCTTTTCCATAACGCATCACGAGATCCTCTAATACTTCTTCGCGTCGTTCATCTTCGATATCGATATCGATATCCGGCATCGAAATCCGCTCGGGGTTCAAGAAACGTTCGAATAGTAATCCATACTTCAATGGATCCACCGTCGTGATCCCAAGCGCATAGCTGACAAGTGATCCGGCTGCTGAGCCTCGACCAGGTCCAACGAAGATGCCTTTCGCTTTTGCACTACTTACGAGTTCTTCAACGATTAAAAAATAATCGGCAAATCCTGTCTTATGGATGACTGATAGTTCATAAGCGAGACGTTCCCGCGCTTCATTACTTTCATGACCATGTGCCAGTAACCCTTCCTCAGCACGTTTCCGTAATAACGCATTCGAGTCTTCCGCGACACGCGGCAGTGGACGTTGTTGAAACGGTAATTCCAAGCGTTCAGATGTCGTAGCAAACTGCTCCGCCATCGTAATTTCTCGCTCGGTAAAGTCTTCGAGTAACTCTTCCCGGGTCTTTAAATGCATCAGACGATCTGTCTTTTGGTCTTGGAACGTCGTCGCTTCACCAATCGCACGTATCGCTTGATACGCTGACGCTTCATCTCGACGGATGTAACGAACAGGATCGACTGGGACGGTCTCAACACCAAGCGCTGCTGCGACTTCGCGGTAACGCGCACGACTCTCTCGTTCGACCGTTGAGCGACTAGAGGTCACACCCATATATGTACGCGCTCCTTGAACATGTCCCATCCATTGAACGAAGGAACGACGTAGACGCGTCGCATCTTCAGAGGCTTGACGCAGTGGCACGAGCACCGCGATCAGTGATGAAACTTCAGTCTCCCCTTGTTGACTGGCTAGTCGATACAGTTGACGCAGTCCATCAGAAGAAAAAGCAAACCATAAGATACAAAATTCTTCTTCTTCGATTCGCTGCTCCCATCCGACGATCGGTTGCATATTTCGACGTTGACATGCATCGATGAATGCGGGAACTCCTGTCAATGTCGTTTCACAGATGACCGCTCGTCCGATGTGTCGACGGACTAGTTCATCGAGATAGGGCTCGATTCGAACTAAACTCTGCAATGGACTAAACTGCGTTCGAACATTTATGTGCATCTTCCATTCTCCTTTCTCTTCTGATGGATGTTTTTAAAAGTTTTCAGAACCTTCATATCTAACTGATTCAAGTACTCGCCATCTGATTTATTATTCGATACAATAAGTATAGAAATATCATGACGGGTACGGAAGGAGCGTTTCTCATGATTTTGAATCGCAGTCAAATCGCACGTGAAAAAGTCGAACAATTAAAGCTCGGTGTTACCGCTTTTACTGAAACGGAAGAAATCGCTGAGAAGATTCGCAAATTTGTCGCTGAACTTCAACTGAATGTCATTGAAGATCACACAGATCGTGGCGTTTGGTTCATTCCGCAAGACGAAACAAAAACGCAATAAGCGTAAAAAGGCTGTTCGCTTCGCTTCCTCAATGAGAGGAGTGAGACCGAGCAGCCTTTTTCCATTTAAAACTGGAAGTTAGCAGCGACCTCGTCCAGACGACGGATGACACGTTCGACTTCACTCAACTGTCCAATCGTTGCACCAGACGCCATCGGATGTCCACCACCATTGAATTCTTTTGCTACTTCATTGATGACGGGACCCTTCGAACGAATCCGGACGCGAACCTCCGTATCCGTCTCAAGGAACAATGCCCAACACTTCATGCCTTTTAAACCGGCAAAACTATTGACGAGCAACGATGCTTGCTCAACCGTCGCACCAAACTGCTTCAACGTATCTTGTGTCAATACGACATAACCGACACCTTGATCCGTCAATTGAATATGTTGCAGGACGTATCCTTGTAAATGAAGCGCCGCAAGTTCTGTTTCGTACATATTGCGATACAACCAGTCCGTATCGATTCCTGCATCAATCAATTGCGCTGCGACTTCAAATGTTCGTTTCGTCGTGCCACGGAATTGGAAACGTCCCGTATCACCAACGATCCCAGCGTAGAATTGAATGGCAGCTGATGTTGGAATCTCGTATCCCCATTCGTTCAACAAATGAACGAGCAGTTCCGATGTCGAACTCATCGTCGTATCGACGAGTTGTACTGGTGCGTATGGATCTTCATCCGGATGATGGTCGATTTTAATGACGTCTTTTCCTGTCATTGCGACCTTCCCGTCAATCCGCGCTTGATTCGCTGTATCCAGAATCACGACTAACGCCTCTTTGTATAATTCATCGTCTACTTGATCGAGCTCTCCCATGAATGACAATGATGTCGCCATTTCTCCGGCCGTTAATACCGTTTTGCTAGGGAATTGATGTTGTAACGTCAATTGCAAACCGAATTGACTACCGAGTGCATCGGGATCTGGACGTTCATGACGATGAATGATTATCGTATCTGCCGCTTCAATCATTTGTTTGATTTGCTCTTTCACTGTGCACAGCTCCTCTAATCTTGATATGATATGAGATGAAGACAAAAAGGAGGTCCTTTTAACATGCAATTCATCCTCATCGCCCTCATCGTTTTCTCGCTTGGTGGGTATTTGTTAGCAAAACGCCGCGCGTTCCATACGAAAAGCACGAACCGAAAATACTTGTTCAATACGCAAGCGAGCATTTGGTTGAGCTTGTTCGTTATCCTATTTGCCGTCAACCAGTTCGTTTCTGGAAACGGATTAACGACACTCGTCGGGAAAATCGTTTGTTCCATTTTAATCATCGTCGGTGTTGCTTCATTCATCGCCGGATTCATCCGTTACAAAAAGATTTATCCGTATGTCGTCCGCGAGATGGAGCAATCCTGAGCTAGATTCAGAGGAACCGAAGTCCATTGACTTCGGTTCTTTTTGGTTCATTTAACGATCGATGAGTTGGGATGTCACGAGTGCCTTCGCAACGATTTGTGTGCCTTGATACATCTCGACATCGACTTTCCCGAATTTTCGACCGACGTCAAAAACATTCGCCCGGATCGTTACCGTGCTCTCGATTTGAACAGGTTTAATGAAATAGATGCTGACGTTTTCGATGACAAGGTCACCTTTCTTCATGTGACGCAACATTCGCGTCGCTCCTTCGACTAGAAGCGTCGTCAATACCCCACTCGAAGCAGTCCCCATGAAGTTCGTCATTTGCGGCGAGACCTCAAGCGATAAGTACGGTCCCCGTTCGTCCTCTGCCGCCTTGATCTGTCCTGTAATTAGATCGTCGAACGTCTCTCCGACTTGTGGCTGGCGATTCGCGAGTTGCAGTGCCTTGAGGACGTCTTGACGGCTAATGATCCCGAGCAATCGACCGTACTGGTCGATGACCGGCAGCATCTCGATTCCTTCCCAGACCATCTGATGCGCAGAATTCGTGACACTCGTTCGAATACCGACCGTGATCGGATGACGGGTCATGACTTTTTCAACAGCCCAGTCATGTGGACGGTCAATGATGTCCTTCGCTGTCACGACACCGACGACCTTCATTTGTTCATCGATGACGGGATAACGGTTGTGTTTCGTCTGCTCATTCAACTCGTGCCAGCGTGAAATCGGATCCGTCGTCTGTAAATAGAACGTATCATGCAACGGAATTAAAATATCCGAAACGAGTAAAATCTCCTTTTTGATCAATCGATCATAAATCGCTCGGTTGATCATCGTCGCAACCGTGAACGTATCGTAGGATGTCGAAATGATCGGTAACTCCATTTCATCCGCTAATCGTTTCGCATCTTCTGTCGTATCAAAGCCACCGGTAATCAATACAGCAGCTCCTGCTTCAAGCACGAGTTCATGTGCTTTTTCGCGGTTTCCGATGATGACGAGACTATCGACATCGATATAGCGCATCATCGCTTCGAGCTTCATTGCGCCAATGACGAATTTCGTCAACGTCTTGTGTAATCCATTTCGACCACCGAGCACCTGACCGTCGACGATGTTCACGACTTCCGCGAATGTCAGCTTCTCGATATTTTCTTTTTGTTTCTTTTTAATCCGAATCGTTCCGACTCGCTCAATCGTCGAAACGAACCCTAAATTTTCTGCTTCCTTGATGGCGCGATAAGCCGTCCCCTCGGATACGGTCAAATCCTTCGCGATTTGTCGGACGGAAATCTTTGTTCCGACATCAAGATCTTCGATATGTCGAATGATCTGTTCGTGTTTCGTAGGCATACTGTATCCCTTCTTTTCCTTTTTTCTACTCTCCTGTCATTATACTGTACTACTCTAAAGATGAAAACGTGTACTAGTCTGATTTACGATAAATGTTTTTCGAACCGGACGATGATATACTTATGTAGAAAATGAGTAGAGAGGTGGAATCATATATGAGCGAACGTACGAATCAAATCAGTGAATTCCTGAAAGAACAAGGAATCGACTTAGCCGTCGTCACTTCGAAGGCAAATGTGTTTTACTTCTCAGGAGTCTACGCTGAACCCCACGAACGTGTCATGGCGGTTCTCGTCGATGTAACCGGTAAGCATGTATTATTCTGTCCGGCACTCGAAGCAAGTATCGTTGCAGCGAGTCCTTGGGAAGGAGACGTCGTGACCTATGAGGATCACGAAAACCCATTTGATCGATTAGCAGAATTATTCGCGACATTCGAGCACTCGAATAACCGAATCGGTATCGAAGGAGAACACATGACGTTTAGTCGCTATCAGGAACTAAGCTCACGTCTCGAGAACGCAGCCATTCTTGATATCGGTGAGTCTTTACAAGCGCTTCGTCTGAAGAAAACACCGGAAGAAATCGCTATTCTTCAAGAAGCAGCCACACTTGCGGATGAAGCAATCGAAATCGGTAAACAAGCAATCCGCCCAGGGATCACGGAAATCGAAGTCATTGCAGAAATCGAATATGAAATGAAGAAAAAAGGTGTCCGTGAGATGTCATTTGATACGCTTGTCCTATTTGGTGCAAACAGTGCTGATCCGCACGGTGTACCCGGCGACCGTGTCATCCAAGAAGGCGACTTCGTCTTATTCGACCTCGGCGTCGTTTGGAAAGGCTACTGTTCCGATATTACACGGACCTTCATTTATGGCGAAGCGAACGAAGAACAGAAAAAGATCTATGAAACGGTTCGCCAAGCACTTGAAGCCGCGACAGAAGCGAGTCAGATCGGCACAACACTCGGTGCGTTAGATAAGGCAGCCCGTGACGTTATTACAAACGCTGGCTACGGACAGTACTTCACGCACCGTGTCGGTCACGGACTCGGAATCGAGGTTCATGAATTCCCGTCCCTCGCGTCAAACAACCTACTGACGGCAGAAGCTGGTATCGTCTACACACTCGAACCAGGCATTTATGTTCCAGGTGTCGGTGGCGTCCGTATCGAGGATGATATTCATCTCACTGCGGAAGGTCCAGTTGCGTTAACTCGCACACCAAAACATCTTCAATCCATTCCATCATCTTAACTCAAGAAAAATGGAGCTGACTCAACAGTCAGTCTCTATAAAGATAAGGGTGGCAGAATGATAATCTGCCACCCTTATCTCGTGGATGACGCGTCACACGCCACTCCTACAGGAAAAGCGCATTTATGCGCTGTCAGAGACGAACAAGACCCGCTTTCCTGCTTAAATGAAGCATGAAAACTGGCTTGTGTCTCGCCTGAGGAAAGGGCGTGAAAAGACGCGTCATTCTTTTTTTGAGTCAACCTCATTTTCTCTTACTTACGGGATTGATGGACGACATTGACGCCACCTGTCACATCGAGGATTGCTCCCGTGATCATACTTGATTCTTCTGCCAACAAGAAAGAGATCGCGCGAGCGATATCTTCTCCGACACCCGTTCTTCCGACCGGCGTCGCCTCATCTTGCTCCGCTTCAGAAATCAACTTCGTCTTATTGTCACCGACGATGTTTCCCGGGTTGACCATGTTGACCGTGATGCCGTGTTCGGCCTCTTCAAGCGCTACACTCTTCGTCAAACTTACCATCCCGCTTTTAGCAGCAGCGAACGCTGCCCGGCATACCCATCCTGGCGCTGTTGCACTTTCCGGGAAACCGTACGTAATGATTCGACCGTAGGTTTGCTTACGCATGACAGGCAATACTTGACGTAACAGCCAAAAACTAGCTGTCAGATTTCCGGTGATCACTTCATTCCATTCCTGATCGGTGTAATCCACTAACGCTTTTCGTTCAAATATATAAGGTCCTGCATTAAGTATCAACGCATCAATCCGACCTTGCTCGTTGATTGCTTGTTGGGTTGCGCGTTCCAATTCTTCTTGATTCGTCACATCTGCTTGAATCGTTATGAGATTCGGATGTGTAAATTCGGGTTCGGAACGATGAAACGCTGTCACTCTCCAACCTTCTTCCAGTAACTGGCGCGTCACTCGTTCTCCCAGTCCTTTTGTACCTGCTGTAATTAACGCGTGCCTCATCTTGGCATCGCCCCCTTTCACTGACTCCATCTTACGACGGAACAGAAAGGAAGGACAATTTTTAGAACTCACTGAATGTTTCATCCGCTCCCAGTAAGAGAATGGTATAATTAGGTTGTACTCATCATATCGATTACGAAGGGATGGATTCATCATGGCAATCGTCTATCATAATGTACTCGTAGCAGTAGATGGCTCAAAAGAGGCAGAACGTGCCTTTGAGACGGCAATCGATGTTTCATTGCGGAATGATGCAAAATTGATCATCGCACACGTCATTGATACACGGACATTCGCAACAGTAGAAGCCTATGACCGCACTATCACGGAACGTGCCGAATCTTACGCGAAGGAATTGCTAGACGAATACGTCAAGACTGCTCAAGATCGCGGTGTACAGGAAGTCGAAGTAGCGATTGAATACGGCTCACCGAAAGTAACGATCGCCAAAAAGCTTGCCCCTAATCATGATGCTGATTTAATCATTTGTGGCGCAACTGGTTTAAACGCTGTTGAACGTTTCTTCATCGGTAGTGTCTCTGAAAGCATTACGCGTTACGCAAAATGTGACGTCTTGATCGTCCGTTTATGAATCACTCTTCGTCAAAAAGCCTCTCTTCCTTCATTTCAAAGGAAGAGAGGCTTTTTGACGATCTGCTTAAATAAAAAACCATCGAACCAATGTCCGATGGTTTGCAATCATTTGTATTTTACTGTGACCGAACGACGACCCCAGTTGAATGCTTCTGAACGAGAGTAGTAAAGGATATCCATCTTTTTCCCTTTAATAGCACCGCCAGTATCAGCAGCTGTATACGTCCCTTTTAATTTCCCTTTGTAATACACTTTCACTGTCGAACGAAGTGGAATGACACGTGGATCAACCGCTACGACTTTCTTTTTCGAGCTTTTGATGTTCCAACCGATTGCTGTCAGATTACCACTACCTGGATCATATGGTGTATAAGCTGTTGCACTTACGTTCGTGATTGTTTTCCAACCACCTGTCGATTGTTTTTTCGATCCACTCGATTTTACGAGTTTCGAGTATTTCGCGCTAAGATAAGCCGTTTTACCTTTGTAGCTTACTTTGTACCAGTTCCCTGTTTTTGCTTTGTACGATAACGTTTGGTTCTTATATAGAAGACCGAGTTTTTTCGACGAAGTAGTTGCTTTTTGACGAATGACTAGGCTATCGACTGTTGACTTGACGCTTTTCTTAGTTGCAGCCTCTGCTTGAAGACCTGCGAACGAACTGAGTGCTAACACGACCGTTAAAACACTTGCGAGCATCCGTTTCATCATGTATTTTCTCCTCCATCATTGTTTCGTGTTTGTTAACTGAGATTAATATACATGACAAAATGAGAGTGTGCCGTTACATATAGACCACAAAAATATGTCTGTACTATTACTTTTATGTTACAAAGGACTCATTTTTTTAAGAAATCGCCCTTTTTCAGGTTTATTTTTACAAAGATGACGATTCATTTTTCGTTATATGACAAACACCGTAACAATAGAACGTAAGTTCGTATATCTTTATTCTTAGATTTCATCAAAAAAAGGACTGAATCGTCGGAATAACGACTCAGTCCTTTTGACACAATTATGCGTTTTGAGCAACCAATCCACCAACACGAACCGTGTCGCGTGCAATCATCAATTCCTCATTCGTTGGAATGATGATGACTTTAACTGGTGAGTGTGGGTAGTTAATGAAGAGTTCTTCTCCACGAGCACCATTGTTGAGTGATGGATCCCAGTAGACGCCCATGAATTCGAGACCACGTAAGACACGCTCACGGATTGAATCTGAGTTTTCTCCGACACCGGCTGTGAAGATGATCGCATCGACACCATTCATCTCAGCAGCGTATTGCCCGATGTAACCGTGGATACGGTTCGCAAAGATACGGAGTGCCATCTCTGAACGATGGTTTCCTTCTTTAGCAGCTGTCTGGACGTCACGCAAGTCACTTGAAAGACCTGAAAGACCGTAGATTCCAGACTCTTTGTTCATGACGTTCAAGACGTCTTCTGCTGTTTTCCCTGTTTTCTCCATCAAGAATGGAATCAACGCTGGGTCAAGTGAACCAGAACGTGTTCCCATCGTAATCCCTTCAAGCGGTGTGAAGCCCATCGTCGTATCGATTGATTCGCCACCCGAAACTGCTGCGATCGATGCTCCGCTACCTAGGTGACACGAGATCAAACGGAGGTCTTTTAACGGACGACCGAGTAATTCAGATGCACGTTCCGTAACATATTTGTGGCTCGTACCGTGGAAACCATATTTACGGATACCATATTCTGTATAGTAATCATACGGCAAGCTGTAAAGGAAGTTTTCTTCTGGCATCGTTTGGTGGAACGCTGTATCGAAGACTGCCACTTGTGGTACTTCCGGAAGCAATGCTTGGAATGCCCGGATTCCGATCAAGTTTGGTGGAATGTGAAGTGGTCCGAGTTCTGTGTACGACTCGATATCGTGCATGACTTCATCTGTAATCAATACAGAGTCTGCATATTTTTCTTTACCATGAAGCACACGGTGTCCAACACCTTTAATCTCATCGTAAGACGAGATGATTCCGAACTCCATCAATTTTTCGAGTGACAACTCGACTGCTTCTTTATGTGTTGCAAGTGGGAGGACATCTGTATACTTTTGTCCTTCACCATATTTGATCGTAAAGATTGCATCGTCTTTACCGACGCGTTCAACGAGTCCGACTGCGATCATCGTTTCGTTCGGCATTTCGAGCAATTGGAACTTCAAAGACGAACTACCTGCGTTTACCGCCATAATTTTTGCCATGATTTTTCCCCTTTTCCATTTGAATCCAATGAACATTCACATCTGTTTAGGTTTTCTTCTATTTCTGTTCTACAACTAGAATAGTCAAATTAACGACAGATTTCAATCACTTTGCGTAATTCATTTTAATTCTGTGTTAATCCATTCATCAATCTGTTTCACCATACCACCAAACGCGCGAGCATCTGTGAACGATGGCAACTCAGCAAGCAATGCTTGTTTTGGCATCTTCATACCGGCTAAATGATTACGGACGATCAAATAACTTTTTGCTGCCTGTTCTTGTTTGAACATCGTGAGCGGTAACTGCAAAATACCGATGACATGCGCTTTTGATTCGAAGTACTGTTTCAACTTCCCTTCCGTATCATGTTGAAACAGTCCGTTCGGAATGACGAAGACACCGAATCCGCCTGGTTTGACGTATTGCATCGCTTGTTCAATCAACAAGAAATGACTGTAGCTCATGCCTTCGTCTCGTTTTAAGATGTAAGAAGCGGCAGCCTCTTCATCTGGATAATAACCGACAGGAAGATCAGCCATCGCAAGATCAACTGGATCTAACAATAATGGTCGTAACGCATCTTGATGGGTATACGTGACTGGATAGTCGAGTAATTCCGTTACCGCTGCTGATAAACGAATCAATGTCTCATCTACCTCGACCGCCTCAGCAGATGTACCTGTCGAAAGCTGACTTAAGACAGCATGTAACATGCCACCTGTCCCACTCCCCAACTCAAGTAGTCGGATGTCCTCCTTACCTACCAATTTCCCGATTAGATAACCAGCAAACAAAGCGACGCTGTCTGGCGTCGGCAAATGGTTCGGTTGTGCTTGTTTCATCCCTTCTAGAATAGCAAGCGATACTGCCTTCCGAATGACCTCTTTGTCTACATTTTCAGTATGACGATCGTTCAATCGATCAATCACCGTCGTCAACGCTTCTAAATAGGGCATATCCAGATCACGTTCGATTTGTTTTGTTTGACGTGTTAATTCCTTATATAACTTTTCTAACGGCTCCATGTACGTCATCCTCTCCAAAACGAAACGGCCCCCCGTAGAGCGGGAGCCGTTTCTATCATTAGTTCCATTGTAACGCTTCAGCGGCGTTTGTAAACCATTCTTACTTCGCTTCACGTGCTGCAGCGAGTGCTGCTTCGAAATTGACTTCGTCTGTTGATTCTTCAAGATATTCAACGTACGTAATCTCGTTGTTTGAATCAAGAACGAAAACAGAACGGGCAAGCAGGCGTAATTCTTCGATCGCTACGCCATACTGTGTACCGAATGAAAGATCGCGGTGATCAGACAACGTTACGACTTGATCAAGACCACTTGATGCGCACCAGCGACGTTGTGCGAACGGAAGATCGTTTGAGACCGTCATGACCGTCACACCTTCGATTGTTGCTGCTTCTTCATTGAATTTGCGTGTTTGCGCATCACAAACGCCTGTATCGATCGATGGAACGACGCTGATGATCCGGACACCTTGATATGTATCACGTGTTACCGGTGATAAGTCGTTAGCTAACACTTGAAAGTCAGGTGCTGTTTGTCCGACTTGAACCGCCGTACCTTGAAGTGTGATTGGATTTCCTTTAAACGTTGCCATTATGAATTCCCCTTTTCCCCTGATTGGATATACTGTATTTTCTATTTAACTATAGGAATGATCCGCGAAGATGGCAAGCGTTCTGCCATAATTGATGGACTTCAGTACCCGTCTTTCCAAAAAACAGGTATAATGAAAGAGTTCATGAAACGCTTTCAAGGGGGAATTGACCATGGCTCGAAATAATGTCTACCTGTACTACCGAAATACACAAAGACACGAGACGCAGGTGCGAAAGTTGATTGATGTCGGTACACGATACGGACTGAACGTTGTCCAAGATCACCGACAAGCAAACATCATCGTCTCGATTGGTGGAGATGGGGCTTTCTTGCAAGCGGCACGCTTCACAGGTTTCCGTGATGATGCGATCTATGTTGGATTCGCTGAAGGACCAAACTCGTTCTACTGTGATTTTGATATCAATGATCTTTCTGCGGTCGAAGCGATCTTTAAAGAGACAGGCAACCGTGTCTCGGATGGTGAAATCGAAGTACGTCGTTATCCACTGCTCGAAGCATCCATCAACGGTGGACCACCGATGCTCTGTCTGAACGAATGTTCCGTGAAGTCGAGCATCATCAAATCACTCGCAATCGAAGTCTATATCGACGACTTCCTGTTTGAGACATTCCGCGGGGATGGAATGGTCATCTCAACACCGACGGGCTCTACGGCTTATAACAAGTCACTCTCTGGTGCGATCGTCGATCCATTGATCCACTGTCTTCAAGTCAGCGAAATTGCTTCCGTCAACAACAACCGGTACCGGACACTCGGTTCTGCTTTCCTACTGAACCGTGGACGGAAACTTTCGTTACGCATCATCGAAGACGGAAACGACTATCCGATCATCGGGATGGATAACGAAGCACTCAGTCTCACACGAACAGATTCAGTCGATATCCAGCTTTCTGAAAAAGAACTGAAAACCGTCAAATTGACGAACAATACATTTTGGCATAAGATTCAACGCTCGTTCTTATGACAATAAAAAAATCTGCCTCCTCGGGGCAGATTTTTTTATTGCGTCTTCCGTTACGTCACCCTTTATACTCCAATCAAAGGAGGTACACAAATGATGTATTCCACTCAGGAAATCGCCAAACTGACCGGCGTCACAAAACGAACACTCTATCATTATGAGACGATCGGTCTCCTCGTGCCAAAGCGCACCAATGCTGGTCACCGAAGTTACAGCAGAGAGGATCTTTTACGTTTACAACAAATCCTGCTCTACCGCTCTCTTGATTTCCCACTGTCAGAAATCCAAAGATTACTCACGCAATCTGATTCCAATCATCATACGACACTGAAAAAGCAGATTGCACTCCTTCAAAAAAAAGCTTCGCATTATCAAATGCTTGCTCGACTCGCTGAACAGACATTACTCACCTTAAAAGGAGGACTCCCGATGAAAGCCGAACAATTATTCCGCGGTTTGCGTCATGACGAGATCGTTACGCATGAAAAACAACATGCAGATGAAGTCCAGCAACACTACGGTGACACTGACGCTTATCGAATCAGTGCAAAAAGACAACAATTACGAACACCGAAAGAGAAAGAACAACTGAGCAGCATGCATAAGCAACTCGATCAGCGCTTGACGACCCTTTACCGTGACGGGCATGCGGCAACGAATCCGGACGTTCAACAAGTCGTCAAAGAACAACATGATTTCATCGATACGTACTATTACCCATGCGCATTATCTCTCTTTGCCTCACTCGGTCAGATGTATGTGTCTGACGAACGGTTCCGCGCCTATTACGATGCGTATGCCCCCGGACTATCGACGTTCTATTCGGAAGCTATTTTACACTATACGCAAACATCACACTAACGCGGCTTCCGCCTGATAAACGATTTTTCCAGCTTGGACCGTCTCGACCAAACGGTTATTCAAGATGGCTTCCCCACGCAAGCGATAGAAGTCTTCTTCAAAGATGACGAAGTCGGCATCATAGCCTGGTAAGAGCAATCCTTTTCGACCATGTGTTTCTGTCGCGAGATGTGGATTCTTCGTAAAGAGCAACAAGGCATCAAACATCGATAACGTCTCGTTCGTTTTATTGACACGCCCTGCCTTTCCTTCGGTTGCTGCATAAAGCGACCGTCGGACATCGGGGTCAGAGATCGGCGCATCTGCTCCGCCGCACAATAATGCGCCGGTCTCAGCTAACGAACGTAAACGGTAACTCCAGTCTAAGCGGTTCAATCCGAGTCGATCGACGATGAAGTCGGCGTCATCCAGTAAAAAGACTGGTTGAACGTCAATCAAGACCGGTAACTTCCGAATTCGCGCAAGCGTTTCTGGTCGGACGACCGTCGCATGAATGATGCGATCGCGTTTCCCTTTTGGTGCCGGATACTTCTCGAGCACCTGTACGAACTGCTCGATCGCTAAATCACCGATGACATGTGCCGCGACTGTGAATCCATAACTACGTGCGCGTTTGACGAGTTGTTCGAGTTGTTCTGGCGTATGCACTTCGATACCACGTGTCGTCGGATCATCGGAATAACCACGACCGAGAAGAGCGGTTCGTCCTCCGAGCGCGCCGTCGACGAACAGTTTCATCGCACCGATTGACATCGTTGACGGTAAAGTAGGTTGTTGTTGCACGAACTCATCGATGACAAGATGATGCACGAGCAGATGCGTATGGAAGCCTGTCTCTTGCGTCACTTCCTTATAAGCTTGCAAGATGTCCGCGACATCCCCGTGATACGACAAGTCTTCTGTGTGTGCCGCAATGATGCCGTATTGGTATAAGTTCTTAATCGCTGACCGAAGGGACGCTTTATTCCGCTCCAAGTTTCCAGCTTGTAACGCATATAAAGGTTCAAGCGCCGCATCGTACAAGAATCCGTCAGCTTCTCCATTATCCGATAAACCGACCTTCCCACCTTCGATGACAGTCGACGCTTTATATCCGAGCTGTTGGAACAAGACATCGTTGACAAGTGCTGTATGCCGGTCTGTTCGTTTCAACAAGGCAGGTGCATCAGGGAACAACTGATTGAGCCATGCTTTCGTCGGTGCACGATCAAGCTTCGTTTCGTCATAGCCTTCTGCCACATGGATCCCATTGACTGGTTCAGCCTTGAGAAAAGCTTGTCCTAACGCTTCAAGCGTCGTATAACGCGAGGCATCGACACGATTGATCGCTTCCCCGTAACCGATCAGATGAATATGCGCATCCGTAAAGGCTGGATATACAGCTTTTCCGTTCAAGTCGTGAATCTGATCAATACGTCTACCGAAACGGCGGCGTAGCTTTCCTTCTTCCCCCATCGCGATGATCCGCGTCTTCTCGACGAACATCGCTGAATGGACATCCTCTTCGTGTGCCATCGTTCGAATTAATCCGTTTACGTATAGTGTTCCCATTCCACTCACTCCTCTTTTTACAAAAATAGGGTGACCATGACGGTCACCCTGAATTGTCGATCCTGATTTAAACGTGCAATGTTTCTTCTGGTGCACACGACCGTTTAATACGTTCGATCGCGGCCGGATCGTATTCATTTAGGACACGTTCCGCTAAGACAATCGTTCGTTCATAGTCTCCCGCTAAGAACTTCGTTTCCGCGATCGTCAGCGACATATGTATCTCGTTGTCGTGGCGACGGTACCGGTTCGCATACTGGACGAGCCGTTCGGCATACGTGACTTCGAACACTAATGTATCTAACCGTTCTTGCACATGTTTAAACGTTTCTTGGACGTCTTGACTTTGTGCGACGATCGATCGAACGTTAAACGGTAACTCCTCTAACCGTGTCTCAAGCGTCTGCAGTGAACGATTCGCATTTCGGAGCGCTTCTTCCACCTCAGCCGGTAAATTCGGTAATCCGAGTCGTTTCAGACGGAGACGTGTCTGCGACAGCTGATGACGCCATTCGACGATTCGTTCGCGAACTTCCGTCTCTTCTTTTCGAAGTGCCTGGAGTTCGACTGTAAAGCGTTCGTACTGAATCATCAACTGTTCTTCGAGGCGAATCGCATCGCGCATCTGATCTTCGAGCATACTGAACGGGATGATTTTTCCGGCAATCGACTCATCAAGATCTTTTGCTGCTTCAAACAGTAGCTCTTCGTCACGCTGGATTGTCTCATAGTGAATCCCTAAATCTGCTGAGATTTCATATTTTTCACGTAGGATGCTGAACTCTTGTGCCAATTGATGAATCCGTTCACGCATCCGTAGCGCTTTTTGTTTCAAGAATTGGTTTTCTTTTTTCACTTGATGACGCGCATCGACCTCACGACGGAACGTATCATACATTTGATCCACATCGGCCGATAACTGTTGAATCGCCTCTTCCAAACCGTCGACTTCTAGCATTTCGATTTTTTCAGAAAGGCTCAGACGTTGTTCCTCGAACCGTTTGATCTCGGATTGGAGACCGAGTGGTTCAAGTGGATACCCATCTAATGACATTTCCTTATAGCCCGCTCCGAGCTGATCAATCCGTTGACGCAATTCATGAGCGAGAATCTTCCATTGTTTCGGTACGAGTTCAACGAGTTGACGCGTCGTTGCTACTTCTTGCTCGAGTAACAAACTTGTTTCATACGCCTTCGTCACTTCACCTGAAGCTTCGTACTGACACATCTCATTCCAGTGCGCGTCGATTTGTTCACTTCGTTCTTCGAGACGCGCAAGCGCCGGACCGAATGAGTTCGCTTGAATCAATAATGATTTCCGAACTTGCCCTGAATCGGCTTCCCCTTGAGCTTTCAGTTCGGCTAGAACCGATTGATTCGTTTTGAACGTCGACATCTCGACGAGCATCTCATCGATCAACCCTTCGAGTTCTGCAATCAATTGTTCCGTTACTTCGAGGTCATTCTTGACGGCGATGAACCGATATTTATCGAGCGCTTCCTCCGCCCGGTAAAGGGTCTCATCGATTTGGGCGACGTGGACCGTTAATAACTCTTCCCACGCTTGATGCCAGGAGCTGAACTTCGTCTCCGTCTCACCCGCCATCGGTAGTTGCTTTAAGTCCTGCAACTCCTTTGGAATCGATGCACTGACGATGCCTTGTTTGCGCATATCAAGTTCATCGATTTTCGTGTAGTATTTTTTTCGACTGATCATGCTAAACAGCATGACGAGTAATACGATGACGATGACTCCGATCACCCATGCCCACATTTGTCACGACCTCCACTCTGTCCTACGACTTTAGATTTTCTCTAAATCGCAATAATCTTATCCTTATAATAGTATAGCGCAACCGTTTTGCATAGATTTACAAAGGCTTTTCCTGATTTCTTCCGCTGTTTTGAATCCTTTTTCCAAAAATCAATTGTTTGTCAGCTACGCGAAAACTCGTTAAACTAAGAAAAATACACTTTTCACGGGAGGAATTTTTATTATGTTCGAAACAAAGACATATGAAGGTGACCGGACGAAACAATACGACATGCTATCAAAACAACTCGATGCGCTATTAATGGGAGAAGACAATCAAGTCGCGAACTTATCGAATGCGAGCGCGTTGCTCAACCAGTTCCTCGATCGTATCAACTGGGTCGGCTTCTATTTGACGGATACGGAGCAAAACCAACTCGTCCTCGGACCGTTCCAAGGACTTCCAGCATGCGTCCGTATTCCATTTGGTCGTGGTGTATGCGGAACGTCCGCAGCAGAACAGACGACACAACGAATCGAAGATGTGCATCAGTTCCCAGGTCACATCGCATGTGACGCGGCTTCGAATTCAGAAATCGTCATTCCACTCGTCAAAGACGGACAAACGATCGGTGTCCTCGATATCGACAGCCCAGAATTCAACCGTTTTGACGAAGTCGATCAAGCTGGTCTAGAAGCATTCTGTACGACACTGCTTCGCCATCTGTAATTCTGATTGACAGTCGATTGTCCACACCGTATACTTGTAAAAGTGCAGAAATGATAACGATAGCGGTCAAATCGCTTACGTATCACATTTCATGACTCGGTGAATAACCGGAGGGGCATCGTGTAACTTTGCTATCAAGCGAGGGTGCCACATCATGAAATGGGCGTAATGTGGGTTTGATGGCGTTATTATTTTTATGCAAATAATAACGAACAATAAGGAGGAGTCTTATTATGGCTCGCTATACAGGTCCAGCTTGGAAACTCTCACGTCGTCTCGGTATCTCACTTACTGAAACAGGAAAAGAAATCGCAAAACGCCCTTACGCACCAGGTCAACACGGTAACAGCCGTCGTAAAGTATCTGAGTACGGTCTTCAACTTCAAGCGAAGCAAACACTTCGTCACATGTACGGAGTAAACGAACGCCAATTCAACCGTATCTTCAACGATGCTGGCAAAATGCCTGGTATCCACGGTGAGAACTTCATGTTCTTACTCGAAGCACGTCTTGATAACGTCGTTTACCGTATGGGTATGGCTCGTACACGTCGTGCTGCTCGTCAGCTCGTCAACCACGGTCACATCCAAGTTGATGGACAACGCGTTGATATCCCATCATTCCGCGTGAAACCAGGTCAAACGATCTCAGTTCGCGAAAAATCGAAGAACTTTGTCGTTATCAAAGAAGCACTCGAAGTTGCTCCAGCAACTAAAGACTTCGTTACTTTCGATGCTGAGAAGCTCGAAGGAACGTTCGTCCGTCTTCCTGAGCGTTCTGAATTGAACGATCAAATCCAAGAACAACTCGTCGTCGAGTACTACTCACGTTAATCGATTGTTCCAGCACTCACTTCGGTGGGTGCTTTTTTTATGCCTATGACTAAAATGTATACCTGGTCTTAAAAAAAGAGTGACGTCATTCATCCGTTTGTGTTAACCTTTAAACATAAATAGTTAACACAAACAGAAAAGAGGACTTCATTCATGAAAACAAGAGATTTAACATTCATCGCCCTTGGTGCTGCCATCATCGCAGCCGTCAGTTCTTTGCCACAGATTCAACTTGTCGGCGCTGTTCCAATCACGCTCCAGATGCTCGCGATCATGACGGTCAGCGCGATTCTCGGTGGAAAACGTGGTGGACTCGCTGTCTTGATTTTCTTATTACTCGCAGCAGCTGGTCTACCGGTGCTTGGCGGAAAAGGCGGACTAGCCCCATTCGTCGGACCAACCGTTGGTTATTTGATTGCCTTTCCGATTGCCGGATTCTTCATCGGACTTGTTGCTGAAAAAACGCGTCGCTTCGTTCCCCTCTTCATCGGGATGATCGTCTTCGGACTTGGTTTAGTCTACTTGCTTGGAACATTCGGTTTAATGGCTGTACTCGATCTATCGTTCAAAGATGCCTTTGCGATCAACTATCCTTTTGTCTTATGGGATACGATCAAAGCCGTCATCGCCACAACAATCGCCGTTCGCTTGTTGCCACTCCGTTTATTCCGGACAGCTTAAAAAAACGCTCTCTGCATCTAAGTGCAGGGAGCGTTTCGTATATCATCAAGCATGCTCGACGACGAAGTATTTTTTCTTTCCGCGACGTACGATCGTAAAGCGACCGATTGCATCAGCTTCCGTGATTTCTTTCGTTAAATCTTGCTCGCGTTCTCCGTTCAGGTAGATCGCACCGTTCGTAACGTCTTCACGTGCTTGACGTTTTGACGGACTGATCTTCGCCTCAACGAGAACGTCGACGAGGTTTGTCGCTTCACCGAGTGTAAAGCGTGGCATTCCTTTGAACGCATCTTCGATATCTTCGACTTGCAACGATTTAATGTCTCCACTAAAGAGTGCCGTCGTAATACGTTGCGCTTGTTTCAGCCCTTCTTCACCATGGACGAGAACTGTCATCTCTTCTGCGAGACGACGTTGCGCGACACGCTTCTCTGGTGCTGCCTTGACTTCTTCTGCGAGCGCGTCGAGTTCTTCGTGCGTTAAGAACGTGAAGTATTTCAAGAACTTGATGACGTCAAGATCGTCAACGTTGAACCAGAATTGGTAGAACTCGTACGGTGACGTTTTGTCAGCGTCTAACCAAACCGCACCACCTGCTGTCTTACCGAATTTTTGACCGTCTGCTTTTGTAACAAGCGGTACCGTCAATCCGAATGCTTTTTCTTCATGACCCGCACGACGAATCAATTCCATCCCTGCTGTGATGTTCCCCCACTGGTCACTACCTCCGACTTGAAGGCGGCATCCTTTGTCTTCGTAGAGTTTCAAGAAGTCAAACGATTGAAGTAACATGTATGAGAACTCAGTGAATGAGATCCCGTTTTGAAGGCGTGAGTCAACAGAGTCTTTCGCAAGCATGTAGCTGACCGGGAAGTGTTTTCCGATATCGCGTAAGAAATCGATGATCGTCAAATCTTTCGTCCAGTCCAGGTTATTGGCGATCGTGACCGGGTTTTCTCCTTCAAGTGGTAAGAAACGTGACAACTGGTCCTTAATCCGATTCGCGAACTCTTCGACGATATCCGATGTATTCAACGAACGTTCTGTTGCGCGACCACTCGGGTCTCCGATCATTCCCGTTGCTCCACCAACGAGACCTACGACATGGTGTCCTGCTTGTTGGAATCGTTTTAAGACTAAGATCGGCAACAGGTGTCCGATGTGAAGTGAATCCGCTGTTGGATCAAATCCTGTGTAAAGTGTCGTTGGTGTCTCGAGTAATGTCTTCAATCCTTCTTCATCCGTCATCTGGTTAATTAAACCGCGAAATTCTAAATCCTCTAATAACGTCATTGTGTCTCCTCCTAAAGTTCACTTTTAACAATAAAAAACCGTCCCTTCGTCTAAGACGAAGGGACGGAAGATTCCGTGGTACCACCCTGATTGCCCTTTTAAAAAGGACCACTTGGTTCGTCGATAACGGGACGGACCGCTTGATTTCTCAAGAAACTCCTGGAAGCGTAATTCATAAGTTCACTGTGTCCTAGTTCGCAGCACCACTAGGTCTCTGTCACAGGGAGTGACTTACTACTGTATTCCGATCACTGTTTAACGTATCATATGAAAATAAGATGGTTTCATGATACGTCGAAGGCGAATCCGCTGTCAAGCCAAAATTAAGCAATGGATTTATGGTATAATACGTCTATCTGTGATTTAATATTAATTTACACCTAAGTTTAAGATGCAAAGGAGATCATTTATGCGCGAGAACTGGTCCAAGTTTTGGAATCACCCCCGGACGAAAGCCGTTCGGCACTGGTCGAATATCACATACGATGTTTCATGGAACATCATTTTATTCCTCATCATAGCAGTGTTGCTCATTGGAAGCTTTTCTGTCGGAGCTGCCGGCGGATACTTCGCTTCCCTTGTCAAAGGTACGAAAGCCCCTCCATTGACGGAAATGAAACAACAAGTCAATAGCTATGCAGTAACGAGTCAGATTTATTGGGGAAGCGGCGAGAAATTGACGAACGTCTCTACTGATGAAGAACGTCAGCCTGTCGACATTAAAAATATCTCTCCGTATTTATTAGATGCCGTCTTATCAACTGAAGATACTGATTTTTATCAGCATGATGGTGTTGTCCCAAAAGCAACATTGCGTGCAGTCTTGCAAGAGCTGACAAACTCCGCGTCACGGACTGGCGGAAGTACGTTGACTCAACAATTAATTAAAAACCAAATTTTGACGAATGAAGTCTCGTTCGAACGCAAAGCAAAGGAAATCATCTTAGCGCTACGCCTCGAGAATGCGATGTCAAAAGACGAAATTCTTCAAGCTTATTTGAATGTCGTCTCATTTGGTCGAAATTCACTCGGACGTAACATTGCTGGAATTGAAGCGGCTTCTCAAGGTGTCTTTAATAAATCAGCGAAAAAGCTGACATTACCACAAGCAGCCTTCCTCGCCGGCATTCCGAAAAACCCTTATTATTACACACCGTACCTTCAAGGTGGCGTCGTCAAGAAAGATTTGACACCAAGTATCAATCGGATGAAAACCGTCTTGAAGCGGATGTATGTCGCAAAAAACATCACAAAAGAACAATACGAAAAAGCGATCAAGTACGATATTACGAAAGACTTTGCGAAACAATCGAAACGTTCACGTGACACATATCCGTATGTCTACGACTTAGCAGAGCGTGAAGCAACGAAAATCATGACGAAGTACTTGATGAAACAAGATGGAATTAAAGAAGATGAAGTCAAACCGTCTGAACTAGCAGAAGTTCGAGCAAACTACCAGGATCAAGCACTGGTTGCTCTCCGTCAAGGTGGGTACAAAGTTCACTTGACGCTAGATAAGAAAATTCATGAATCCATGCAACAACCTGCGAAGAACAATGGAAACTTCCCTGGCAGCATGCAGTACAAACAAGTCGTGGATCCAAAAACGAAAAAAACCGTTTCGAAACAAGATCCCGAAGAGACAGCAGCGGTCATGGTTCAAAATGAAACAGGTCGTATCCTTGGATTCGTCGGCGGGCGCTATATGGATGGGAAAGCGGATGACTTCAACCGGGCATTCCAAGCCAAACGTCAAATCGGATCGACAGCAAAACCAATTCTCGTATATTCAAATGGTATCGAGAACGGTTTAATTACTCCGGGATCGACCGTCAATGACGAAGAGTATTACTACCAGACCGTACCACGTCAACCAGGTGATCGCCCAATCAAGAACGAAGGCGGTCGTTATCGTGGGAACGTGACGGTTCGCACCGCACTTGAACTCTCATTAAATGTACCTGCTGTTAAGATTTACGAGAAGATGAACATGTCGAACTCGATTCAAAAACTCGTCGATATGGGCGTAGAAGTACCGGATGCGATTCGTTATGCTCCTTCGGCTGCACTCGGAACGATGGAGATCACACCAGTCGAACTTGCTGGTGCTTACGCAACACTCGCGAACTATGGTGAATTCGTACAACCATACGTCATTTCGAAAATCACGAAAGACGGAAAAAACATTTATAAAGCAAAACCAAAGAAAAAACGAATTTACGAACCACGAACGGCTTACTTGACGCTTGATATGATGCGCGGTGTCTTCACAAAAGGTACGGCAACATTTGCAAAAGACCGATTGAATGTTCCGGGAGACTGGGCAGGTAAAACCGGTACGACCAATGATGTCAAAGACTCTTACCTCGTTGGTTCGACACCTGGTGTGACCCTTGCCGTCTGGACAGGGCATGACCAAAACAACTCACTTATCGGTCCGACGACGTATTATCAACGCACACAGACGCTGTGGTCACAAATGGCGAACGCAGCATATGGTGCTAACAACAGCTATTTCAAATCAGGTGCTCGCTTCACACAACCATCTTCTGTAACAGCAAATGACTTTAAGAACAGTGGTCGTTTCAAAGAAGAGGATAAAAAGAAAAAAGCCGAAGAGGCGAAGAAAAAAGCGGAAGCTGAGAAAAAGAAAGAAGAAGCAGCTAAGCGAGCAGAAGAAGAAGCAAATAGAGCGGAAGAACAGAAACAAGAAGATCAACAAAACGAACAACAAGCTGAAGCAGATGCGAAGAAAAAAGCAGAGGAAGACGCAAAACGTGCTGCCGAGGAAAAAGCAAAAGCCGAGGCAGAGGCTAAGAAGAAAGCGGAAGCTGAGGCTAAGAAAAAAGAAGCAGATGTACAGAAACAACAAGAACAACAGAAAAAGCAAGATGAAAAGAAAGACGATACTTCTGAAAACTAATAAAAAGAAGCTGGAACACAACTAACTGATTTTATAGGAAAAGACCCTCGATACGACTACTCGTTTCGAGGGTCTTTCGTTTATTAAACTGGATTATATTACAACCTCATTTTGAAAGTTTTAATTTAGAGTGACTTAGAGAAGGTTGATACTTTTACTTTAGATACTGGTTTACCTTTATACGTCGCCCAGGATTCTATTTTTACAGAATATTCTAGTCTGGAAGCGTTTGTCCATTTGAAATAAGTTTTGTGCATAATTAAACTATCTTTTTTAAACTTAGAATACGTCATTTTTCCATAGGTACCAACTAAAGCCATTGCAGTTCCACCTGATGTCACAGCCTTTAATGCCGTTCCAACATAAGGCATGTTTTTTATACTATTAACTTGAGTAACAAGATTTCCTCCTCCAGCTACTAAGCCACCGTACAAGATTAATTTATTGTTGTCTTTATTAATCTTATTTACTTTTTGGATCGCCACGCTAAATTGCTTGTATTTAGTTTGAGATTTTGGAGCATACATTTTGTAATACATAGCATGTAATCCCGAATCTTTTGTAGGTAGAGTTGAACTCCCTGAATCAGCACTTGCAAAGCTTTGTGCGCCTAAAGATACAGTTAGAACGGTGGAAAGAATTAAACCAGATTTTAAAGTCTTGATTTTAACCAAACAAACCATCTCCCTACTCTTTTATTGGAAAAATAATTCAGTAAAATTATAACATAAAAGAACTCTTTTAACTTTCTATCATCTATTTTTAAAAATTTTGTAATAAAAAATCCCCCTTACTTGAGGGGGATAAAATTTCCATAATAGAACTTTTTGAACTTACTAATCTCTGCATTTTACTGGAACTGTTTTTAAGTTTAATCTTCCATCGTCGAGAGATCCCCTGTTTCGAGATTTAACTCCCATGCTTTTAGAACACGGCGCATGATTTTACCACTTCGTGTCTTCGGCAATTTATCCCGGAAATCGATTTCTCTCGGTGCCGCGTGAGCAGCAAGCCCTTCTTTGACGAATGCTTGGATTTCTTGCTTTAGCTCATCTGTCGGCTCGTAACCATCACGCAAGGCAATGAACGCCTTGATGATTTCACCGCGGACTGGATCTGGTTTCCCGATGACCCCAGCTTCTGCGACAGCTGGATGCTCGACGAGACGACTTTCGACTTCAAACGGACCAACCCGTTCTCCAGCCGTCATGATGACGTCATCGACACGCCCTTGGAACCAGAAATAACCTTCGTCATCCATGTAGGCAGAATCTCCTGAAACGTACCATCCTTTGAAGAAGTATGATTCATATTTTTGTGGATTGTTCCAAATTTGACGCATCATCGATGGCCATGGTGTTTTTAAAGCAAGGTTACCCATCCGGAATGGCGGTAACTCATTTCCTTGATCATCAATGATCGCAGCCTGAGTTCCTGGAATTGGTTTTCCCATTGATCCTGGTTTGATGTCCATCGACTTGTAGTTACAAATCATCATCGCGCCTGTCTCCGTCATCCACCATGTATCGTGAATCCGTTGATCGAACGCTTCTTTGCCCCAACGAATGACTTCTGGGTTCAACGGTTCGCCGACAGACAATACATGACGAAGACTTGAGAGATCATGATGATTCGCAACATCCGCGCCAGCTCCCATTAACATCCGGAAAGCGGTCGGTGCGCTATACCAAACTGTTACCTTGTACTTCTCGATGACACTGTACCAGAAATCCGGATTGAAGCGTCCACCGACGACGATATTCGTTGCCCCGTTCAAGAACGGAGCGAAGATACCGTAACTTGTTCCTGTGACCCACCCCGGGTCAGCCGTACACCAGTAGATATCATCTTCTTGGAGATCAAGTACCCAGCGACCTGTCATTAAGTGCTGAATCATCGCATTTTGAACGTGGAGCACACCTTTCGGCTTTCCTGTCGATCCTGAAGTGTAGTGCAGGATCAATCCGTCTTCACGATCTAGCCAGACCGGTTCGAATACATCGGATGCTTGCTCGAACGCTTTGCGGAAATCGAGTAATGTGTCCGATTCTTCGACATCTTCGTCGACAAGTACTACCTTTTCAAGTGATTCCAGTTCCCCAACTGGAACACGTGGGAGCAGTGCCTTCGTCGTCACGAGTAACTTCGCTTCAGAATCAAGCAGGCGATCACGGACCGCTTGTTCCATGAATGCTTCAAATAACGGACCGACGATTGCGCCTACTTTCAGTGCGCCAAGCAAGGCAAAATACAATTCCGGTGAACGTGGCATGAAGATGAAAATCCGGTCACCCGTTTTGACCCCTGCATCGACTAATACGTTTGCCGCTTTATTCGTCAATCGTTTCATATCTGCATATGTGAATCGTTGTTCCGTCGTTCCATCGAAATAGATCAGCGCATCCTTGTTCGCTCGCTCGCCTTCTGCGTGGCGGTCGATTGCTTCATGAGCCATGTTGACTTTCCCCGTTGTCGCCCATGAAAAGTACTGCTCAGCATCTTTCCAGTCGTACGTGTTCGTTTCATCATACTCTGCTAACCAATGCTTCCCCGGAAGCGCTTTCAAAACTTTCATGTCTCGTTCCTCCCCTTCTATGTTTTCCTCTTTATTATAAGCTAGTTATCCGTCAGTTCAATCTATTTGCCGTCAATTTGTTAAAAAATCCCTCTCTTTGCTCAAGCGCTTTCGTCTATAATGAATAGGAAGGTGGTGACGCTTACATGTTTGAAAAACAATTCAATCATCGGACGCATGAAACATCACTCGGTCCCGTTGACATCGAAGGTCCCGTACCGAGTCAAACACTAGCAACGTATACACTCGATTCAGGGTTGACGGCTTTTCGTCCACCCGCTGAACAACATCAAGCACTCGTTGAGATCGCAGACCTTGAGGAAGGACGGATCATCGTCGCTCGTCAAGGAACGGAAATCATCGGTTATGTGACTTACTTATACCCTGACCCTTACGAAACGTGGAGCGAAGGAAACAATCCGTACATCTTGGAACTCGGAGCGATCGAAGTCTCCTCTCGGTTCCGCGGACAACAGATCGGTAAAAAATTGCTTGAAATCTCTATGCTCGATCCTGCTATGGAACACTATTTGATTTTAACGACTGAATATTATTGGCATTGGGACCTAAAAGGGAGCGGACTATCGGTCTGGGATTACCGAAAGATCATGGAGAAGATGATGAACCATGGTGGTCTTGTCTTCTTCCCGACCGACGATCCGGAAATCGCCTCCCATCCTGCCAACTGCCTGATGGCACGTATCGGAAAACACGTCTCACCTGAAGTCGTCGCTCATTTTGATGCGCTACGCTTGAGAAGACGCTTCATGTATGACTGAGCTCGAGGAGGAATCGTCATGTTAATCGAACAAATCATGAATACGACGTGCATCACGATGCAACCGACGAATTCCATCGCGCATGCGGTCGAACTCATGCAACGTCATCAGATTCGTCATGTTCTTGTCGTCAATGCCCGCCATGAACTCGTCGGTCTTGTCGGATTAAAGGAAATTCAAAGCGCAAGTAGTATCTTTCATCCGGATACAGCAAAACAAGACCTACAGTATCCGGTCTCAAGCATCATGATTGAAAGTCCTGTCACGGCTCATCCGCTCGATTTTCTCGAAGATGCGGCTGTGCTGTTTTATGAATACCGATTGACGTGTCTGCCAATCGTCCGCGGTCGACGCCTTGTCGGTGTCGTCACGGAAACGGATTTGTTGCGAACATTCGTTCAATTGACAGGTGCACTCGAACCAAGTTCTCAAATCGAAATCCGTGTTGAGAACACTGCTGGAACATTAGCAAAGATTGCCGCACTGCTTGCCAAAACGAATATCAATATCTTAAATGTACTCGTATATCCAACAGACGATCCGTATGTCCGGATCGTTGCGTTTCGTGTCCAGACGATGAATCCGATTCGGATCATCGAAAAGTTGCGCAAAGAAGGATTCGATGTACTTGGACCGGATGTGAGCAGATGAAGGATTTTGCCTATCTGTACAGTCCTGAAGAGGCGACTTATCGGTTTTCGGAGACACATCCATTCAATCCGATTCGCCTCGAGTTAACGGTTTCCTTGCTTGAAGCGATGCATCAATTAGATGACATTCCTTGTATCGCGCCACGTCATGCGACTGATGAAGAATTGTCACTCGTTCATGATCAGGATTATATTGCTGCCGTCAAAGCAGCCGGGACCGGAGCATTAACGCCTCTGAAGGCACAGATGTATGGTCTCGGGACAGAAGACACCCCTTTGTTCCAAGGGATGCATTCGGGCGCTTCTCTCCTTGTCGGCGGCACGATCGAAGCATGTGACCTCGTCTTATCTGGTCAATATAAACGGACCTTTCATATCGGTGGCGGATTGCATCACGGATTCCGTGGGCGTGCCTCTGGTTTTTGTGTCTATAACGATACCGCTGTCGCCATGGCAGCCATGATTGAAAAATATCACTGTAAAATTCTTTATGTCGATACGGATGCGCATCATGGCGATGGAGTACAATGGGCCTTTTATAATCGAAAGGACGTCATGACATTGTCTCTCCATGAGACGGGTCGCTACTTGTTTCCAGGAACGGGAATGGTGACGGAACGAGGGTCTGAAGAAGGATATGGATTTAGCTGGAACGTGCCACTGGACGCCTTTACGGAAGATGATTCGTTTTTACTCGCTTATGAGACGGCACTCTTTGAAGCCTGTGAATTGTTACAACCGGATCTCATCATTACGCAAAATGGTGCCGATGCACACGCGCTTGATCCATTGACTCATTTATCCTTAACGATGAAAAGTTATGAGCAGATCCCTCAAATCGCCGTCGCTGCAGCAAATAAATATACGAATGGAAAAATCGTTGCTTTAGGAGGCGGTGGCTATGACTGGTATCGTGTCGTTCCCCGCGCGTGGAGTCAAGTTTTCGCTGCCATGACCGGACAAGCTCCGTTTCACGGAGAGATTCCTGTTTCATGGCAAGAACGTTGGAGTGGACAAGAAACAACCCCACCTACACACTGGCATGATCCATCCCCACTCTATCCCGCCATTCCGCGACGACCTGAAATCGAAGAAAAAAATTGGGAGACCGTCAAACGACTAATTTGGCCGTTCGTGAGCGATGAGCGTAAAAAACAATTGACTGCGACTTCCCCTTACTCCGTTGATTAATCGACTTTATATCTTCACATTTATTTCGTTCGGAGTTCACAACTTGTTGCTATACTAAATATGGAATTTTTACTTAGTAAATGAATAATAGTTGGGGGAATCATCATGAAAAAGGCATGGCTTTATTCCGGTCTTATTCTATCGACGGGGATCGTACTCGCAGGGTGCGGCAATGAAAAACAGGCAATGGATCACGATAACATGCAAGGGTCAGGAAAACCGACGGTCGAGGTCAACGTCAATGTTCCAGCCAAGACAATGGAAGAAGATAAAGTTGTTTTTAAAGCGTCAGCTGTCGAACAAAAGAAACCAGTCAATCTTGAGGACGTGACATTTGAAGTTTGGGAAGCCGGAAAACAAGACGGTGCCCATCAAAAGTTCAAGGCAGCCTTGAAAAAGACCGGTTCTTATCAAGCAGAAGCTAAGCTTGCTGAAGGTGAATATGAAGGACTGTATCATATCAATGATAAAAAGGGACTCCATCATATGGATAAGATCTCATTCGTTGTCATGGATCATTCACATGAAAAAGAGGAAGCATCGCACGAGCATGGACATGATCACGAAGCCGTCGACGGTCTGTCTGTCCATTACATGGGCGCAACAAAAGCGAAAGCCGGTGCTGCACTTCCCGTCTCCTTTCATGTTTTCCTCGATGGGAAACCGCTAAAAGCGAACGTACAAGTGGAAGTCATTGAAACGGGCATTGAAAAGCATAACTACGTTCCTCTAGAAAAAAAGGGTGATGCTTACAGCGGGAAAGTGACATTGACTGCACTTGGTCAGACGACGGTTCGACTCCATGTCGAAAATGACCAACTCCACCATCACCAAGATGAACTTATTACCGTCGCGAAATAAAAAAACGTCTCTTTTTTCAAGCAGCTTGCTTGAGAGAAGAGACGTTTTTTCGATTAAGGACGTGTCGAATCCCGTTGTTCGATCCGGTGTGGTAACGTGACATCGTTCGTTTCAATTTCTTCTTTGTTCAAGATTTTCGTCAATAGACGCATCGAGACTGCTCCGATATCATACATCGGTTGAACGACAGTCGTCAGTTTCGGACGAATCATCGTTGCAAGACGTGTGTTATCGTGTCCGATGACTTCGAAGTCTTCCGGTACACGGTGTCCCGCATCCTGTAAGGCATGGATGACACCAAGAGCCATCTCATCCGTTCCAGCAAAAATCGCGCGTGGGCAATCTTCTCCAAGTTCAAGCAATTGATTCATCGCCTTCATTCCTGAATCATACGTATAGTTTCCAAGGACGACATTTTGCTCGTTAAACGGAAGATTTGCTTCTTCGAGTGCTCGGCGATAACCCGCAAATTTCTTTTCACCATTGATTTGCTGTTCGAGTGGTCCAGTGATGAATCCAATCCGTTCATGTCCACGGTCAATCAAAGACTTAACAGCATCGTGCGCAGCACTCTCATAATCGATATTGACGGCAGGAAGATCATAATCTTGATTCAACGTCGCAGCAAGAACGATCGGAACCGGTGATGTTTTGAACTCACGAACGAGATCCTCATGCAAACGTCCACCCATGAAGATGATTCCATCCACCTGTTTTCCGAGTAATGTATTGAGCAAATGAATCTCTTTTTCCCGGTTTTGGTCGGAGTTACATAAAATGATGTTATATTTATACATTGTCGCGACATCCTCAATCCCGCGTGCTAAATCCGCAAAGAAGATGTTCGAGATATCGGGCACGATGACACCGACCGTCGTTGTTTTTTTACTTGCCAGTCCACGGGCAACAGCGTTTGGACGATAACCAAGCTGTTCGATTGCGTCTTGGACCTTCTTTCGTGTAGATGGTTTGACATTCGGGTTTCCGTTGACGACACGCGATACGGTCGCCATCGAAACAGCAGCCTCTCGCGCGACATCGTAAATCGTAATATTACTATTCAAAACAAATTCCTCCTTTAGTATGATCCATCTCAAGTGTTTTCATTTCGTTTTCATTTTTAGGCAACACGAAAGGAAGACAGGAAAAGATAGTTTTCTTTTCCCATTCTTCCTTCATTGTAAAACGTTTTCATTCGCTTTAGGTTACCCTTTTTCGGAAATCATTGAACGTTTAGTGCCGGAAAGGTAGTCGTCAAGTTTTCGATGAACGTATCGAATTCTTGGAAATCGAGTTGTTGATTCGCATCAGACAACGCAAGTGCTGGGAACGGATGGACTTCGACCATGACAGCGTCTGCCCCAATCGCGTATGCCGCTTTTGCTGTTGGCAAGAGTAAATCCTTACGTCCTGTCGAGTGCGTGACATCGACCATGACAGGGAGATGCGTCTCTTGCTTCAGAATCGGAACTGCTGAGATATCAAGCGTGTTCCGTGTTGCACGTTCATACGTCCGAATACCACGCTCACATAAGATGACTTGATCGTTACCACTCGCCATGATGTACTCAGCCGCGTACATGAATTCCTCGAGCGTTGCAGAAAGACCTCGTTTTAAAAGAACCGGCTTATTCGTCCGACCGACTTCTTTGAGTAAATCGAAGTTTTGCATGTTGCGTGCGCCGACCTGGATGATGTCGACATATGGTAAAGCAGATTCAACGGCGCTCGGTGTCATGATTTCAGTGATGACATGCAAACCGTGCGCGTCCGCTGCTTTTTTCAACATCTTTAGACCTTCGAGTCCTAGACCTTGGAAGTCGTAAGGCGATGTACGTGGTTTGTACGCTCCGCCTCGCATGAACTTCACGCCATGTTTCGCGAGCTGTTCCGCGACCTCAAATACTTGTTCTTCGCTCTCGACCGCACACGGTCCAGCGATCAATTGTTGTGAACCGTCTCCGATGACGGCATCTCCAATCCGGATGATCGTATTCGTCGGTTTTTGTTTCCGTGATACGAGTAATTTCCGAGTCCGATCTTCTCCTTGTAATTCGAGAGAAGCTTTGAAAATTTCTTTAAATACATGCTGAAGGCGTCCTGTTTCAAAAGGTCCATGGTTATTAGCGGCAATTGATTCGAGCATTTGACGTTCTCGAACAGGGTCGTATCGATCAAGCCCTTGTGCTCGTTTGACTTTTCCGATTTCAACGGCAATTTGACCTCGTCTGTTCATCAATTCCAATAATTCTGCATTCACTAAATCGAGTTCATCACGTAATCTTTTTAATTCTGCATGTTGATCCATGTCCTACCACTCCCTAATCAGCATATAGCTCGTAATAGCAACTAATTATAGCGAACTCTTTCCCTGTTGTACATAAAGAAGCTGCATGATTTCTTAAAATATGAAAATAAATTACGTTTTTTCATATAATTTTTTGATGTTTCCTCTATAAGGAAACATAGAAAAAGAGCCCTCATGATGAGAGCTCCTCATGTATTGATTATTTCTTATGATTCACATCAGACTGTGGATCATTGTCTTCCTCTTGTTCGTCTGCTAACTGTTCACGTAACTCCGAAAGTTCAACGACCGTCTCCGTGTCGATTTCTTCTGCAACAGACGCCCCATCGACTTCGTCGCCGATTTCACGTTCAATGTCCCGTACGAGTTGCTCCGCTTCCGCGAGAGCAGCATCGATGCTTGCCTGATCCTTCTCAAAGCCCGCATATTGTGCCGCTTCTTGAACCGTTGAATTGTTCTTCGCTTTTTCAATGACAGGTGCTGCCTTATCTTTCGCTAGTTGAATCCACTCACCTACGAGTGGCTCCGCTTTTTCGCGGACGACTTGTGTCTGTTCCGTCAAACGTTGACGGGCAGGAGCCGTACGCTCGTCAATCAGATTGCGTACTTCACGACCTGATTTTGGGCTAGAAAGGAGAGCTGCCGCAGCACCAATCAATCCACCAACGATGATTCCGACAAGGAAGCCTCCTCCTTTAGAAGAATCTTGCGCTTGATATGGATGTTGTTTCGTCATGATTTACGATCTCCCTTCAACTCATCTGGAATGCTTTCAACGTCCGGTACTGACACGACTTCCGGTGTGACCGGCGCCTCTGCCTTTTTCCGGAATCGACGACGTGGCTTTTTCTCGACCGTCGTCGTTGCCGTCGAATGATTTTGAACCGTAGTCTCTGCCGGTTTATTTTTCTTAAATAACTCTACAGCGACCGAACCCCAACGGACTGCTTGCGCAATCTGTTCTTTATTCGTATCCGCCGCACCAGCGACCGTATCGGATACTGTCCGGACAGAATCTGTCACTTTGTTTAAAGACGTACCAAGTTCTTCGATCGAGTTTGCGACAGGTGCAAGCAATTCTGTTTTTTCTTCAATCGTATCGACCAGACGATTCGTCTTATGTAACAACGCTGTCGTCTCCATCATGATACCGTCTAATTGACGTTCAAGTCCTGCTGTCGTGTTGGCTACATTGTTGAGCGTCTTACTCGCAGCACCTAATACACGGGCAAGGAAAATGACGAGCACTACGAATGCGATCGCAGCGACTAATCCGGCGACTCCGCCTAATGTGATTTCCATGGTTCTTGCCTCCAATTTTTTTGCATAGTCTTTTGTTGATAGTTCGACATGTAGCAAGTCGTTCCTGCTACTCCAAATTGTTTATTTCCGTTACAATGATAAATGAAACCTACATAATCCATTTCGAGGGGGAAATTTCATGCGTGACCCACGTCTTACTCAACTGGCAACGAATCTCATTAACTATTCGGTTGCCCTTGAACCTGGTGAAAAAGTACTGATTGAAAACTTCGGCATCGAACGCGAACTGGTCGAGGCACTTGTTGAAGCTGCCTACGCGGCTGGCGGTCATCCGTTCGTCTTACTTAAGGATAATCGTATCCTACGAAAATTATACCGAAATGCTTCAGAAGAGCAACTCCAATTGATGGCAGACATCGAACGCAAGCAAATGCAAGCGATGGACGCATACATCGGACTACGTGCTGGTGATAACATCAATGAATTGTCAGATGTGCCGGCTGAACAGATGAAACTTTACGGTCAAACGATTGGTAAGATGCACACACAAGATCGTGTCAAAGGAACGAAATGGGTCGTCCTTCGTTTCCCAACCGCATCGATGGCGCAACTTGCCAATCAATCAACAGAAGCATTCGAAGACTTCTACTTCGATGTCTGTACGCTTGATTATGAAAAAATGGGTCAAGCGATGGAACCACTCGTTGACTTGATGAACCGGACGGATCGTGTTCGTCTCGTCGGACCAGGAACGGATCTAACGTTTTCGATCAAAGACATCCCAGCCATCAAATGCGCTGGAAATGCCAACATTCCAGACGGTGAAGTCTTTACGGCACCGGTCAAGGATTCGGTCAACGGTGTCATCTCGTACAATACACCGTCTCCATATCAAGGGTTCACGTTTGAAAACGTCAAACTGACGTTCAAAGACGGTAAAATCGTCGAAGCGACAGCGAACGATACGGATCGGATCAACCAAGTCTTCGATACAGATGCTGGTTCTCGTTTCGTCGGCGAATTCGCGATCGGCGTCAATCCTTTCATTCAGCATCCAATGAAGGATATTCTATTCGATGAAAAAATCGATGGCAGCTTCCACTTCACACCAGGTCAAGCTTACGAAGAAGCCTACAACGGTAATGACTCATCCGTTCACTGGGATCTCGTCAACATCCAACGTCCCGATTACGGTGGTGGAGAAATCTGGTTCGACGACGTATTGATCCGTAAAGACGGTCGTTTCGTTCTTCCAGAACTCGAAGTCCTCAATCCTGAAAACCTGAAATAAGAAAAAGCGGATGGCTCGTCCTACATAGGACGGGGTCATCCGTTTTCTATATCTTATTTTTTCAATGTCGCACGGAGCATCCAAATTTGTTTTTCGATTTCCTTCGCTTGACCAAGTAAATCATCTTCAACCGTCACGTCTTGTGCCTCAAGATGTTCAATCGCATCGAGCATCTCTTTTCGGACTTGTTGGAAGTCTTTGATGACGGAATCAATCATCTCATCTGCCGATAACCCCGATTTCGCTTCTTCAAGCGTCGTTTGCTCTAAATACTCTTTCAGTGTCGCAGAAGGTGTTCCGTTATTCATCAATAGACGTTCTGCAACAACATCATATTGTTCAGATACCCATGTATAAAGTTCTTCAAGCTTCTCGTGAAGCGTTAAGAAGTCTGGTCCTTTAATGTACCAATGATAATTGTGGAGTTTGACGAACAGTACCCCATAGTTTGCTACCTGTTGATTCAAAGCTGATTTTGCATGATTACTAATCATCTGATATTCCCCTTTCCTGATTTCAAATGACGTTCTATTTCATCTTTATCCTTAAATAACAAAGAATAAACATCATTCTCAGGAAAAGTGCTCTATCGAGGACGCTTTAATCCTTTCAACATATACCCACCTTTGAAGTCGACGGAATCGAATGCAACGAGGAATGCTTTCGGTTCGTATTCTTCGACGAGATTACGAAGCACTTTCATACGTGTTCGAGCCGCGAGCACATCTAACCGATAACGGACACCGTCTCGTCCTTGACCTTGATAATGTGTCACACCGAAACCATTATCGCGAATGACTTGAATCAGTTCCGCTGGAAATTCTTGCGTATGCACTTGAATCATATTGTAACCGATGGCGAGTTTTCGCTCGACATATCCACCGACGAGTATTCCTAGACCAAATCCAAGCGCATAAACGACCATACCGAGTGTCGTTAAGTCTTGGAATACGATTCCTAGTGCAAAAATGTAAATCAATGTTTCGACTGTGCCAAATAATCCAGCAATGACAGTCCGCCCTTTGACGAGCATGATCGTCCGTAATGTCAAAACAGGAACGTAAATCAACTGGAGCAATAAGATGAGTAAAATCTGTCCCATGGTGTCTTTCCTTTCCGTTAATAACTTCAACACATACACACTATTTCAAACTTTTTTTCAAGATGCAATCCTATTTTAGATTTTCCTCATCGGTTTTTTGAAATTACTATCATAATTCAAAAATACGACAAAAAAAGCGCCACTCCGGTCGAGTGACGCTTTTTGAACTGTTGCTTATTTTACGCTTTGATACTGATGCTGATACGTCTGGATATCGCCCGCTCCCATGAACAGAAGCACAGCATTTTCATGCTGACGTAGAACAGAAACGTTGTCGCGCGTCAGAATAGAAGCTTGCGGGATTTTCTCCTGCAGATCTTCGACGCGAACTTGCCCTTCCTGCTCACGTGCCGATCCAAAGATTTCGCATAGATATGTCGCATCTGCCTCACGTAAAGAAGTCGCGAAATCATCCATGAATGATTTCAAGCGTGTGTACGTATGCGGTTGGAAAATCGCAATGACTTCACGGTCCGGATATTTTTTCCGTGCCGACTCAATCGTCGCGCTGATTTCCTTTGGATGGTGCGCGTAGTCATCTACTAAGATTTGTGTGCCGAATTCCGACTCACTGAAGCGACGTTTTACACCACCAAATGTGGCTAAACGTTCAGCAACGTCGTCTTTGCTCAATCCTTCGTACTGACAGATCGCAATGACAGAGAGTGCATTCAAGACATGATGACGACCGAATCCTGGAATGAGGAACGTGCCGTAGAAATCATCACGTAAATAAACATCAAATGATGTACCATCTGGCGTTGACGTCGCGTTTTCCGCGCGGAAATCATTGTTTTCTCCAAATCCATAATAGAGAACAGGTACATTCGCTTGAATGTTTTGAAGATGCTCATCATCTCCACAAGCAACGATCGCTTGCTTAACCTGCATCGCCATTTCTTGGAATGCCGAAACGACGTCATCGATTCCTGTGAAATAATCCGAATGATCGAAGTCGATATTCGTCATGATAGCGTAGTCCGGCTTGTAATATAAGAAGTGACGTTTGTATTCACATGCCTCGAAGACGAATGCTTTCGCATCCTCTACTCCTGCCCCTGTCCCGTCTCCGATCAAGAAAGCTGTCGGCGTGATACCGCTCAAGACGTGTGAAAGCAAACCTGTCGTCGACGTTTTTCCGTGTGAGCCTGTAATGGCGACCGAACGATATTCATTTGCTAGATGTCCTAAGAAATCGTAATAATGATGGATGGTTAAACCAAGTTCATTTGCCCGTGCGATTTCTGGATGATCATCTCCAAAAGCATTCCCTTGGATGATGACATAATCTTCTTTGATGTTATCCGCATTGAACGGGAAAAATGGAATTCCCTTAGCCCGTAACGCGTCTTCAGTAAAAATGTGCTTTTCGATGTCTGAACCTTGCACCTCATGATTCATCTCATGTAGTACTTGGGCGAGCGCACTCATCCCTGTTCCTTTGATTCCAACAAAATGATACTTTGTCATATAAAAGCCCTCCAATTCACGTTCCGGTCCGTACCATCGGGCTCGGGTACAAAACCTGTACCATTATAGCAAACCGATTTATTTTTTACCATGTAAATTATTTTGTTCTCGACGTGCGCGATACATCGCCATCAAGTCTTTCGTCGTCATGACGACGTTAACAGGCGGTCCGACCGGTTTTTTCACTTCCGACTGAACAGGCTTATCGACCTCAGTAACAGATGGATCTTGATCTACTTCAATAGCAGATGTATCAAAAGTCGGTGCGAAGCTCTCCGCTTGTTGCTCAGCTTCTTTTTCATCAGCAGACTCTTCACTTGATGTCTCTGTCGGAACAACTGATGGTTCCACCGTCTCACTGTTGGAAGATGTTTCAGTTTCGTCCGTTTCTTCTACTTCGGTTACGGTTGGCACTTCTTCTCTCACGAGCTCTTCACTTGTGTGAGGTTCCGGTACGAGTAATTCGACATCCGTCACCGGTACAAGACCAGCATCTGCTTCCGCTTCGTCTAATACGACTTCTGGCGCGATCAGTTCTTGATCCGTCAAAGCAACCTCATCAGTATTTCCCTCTTCGACTGTTTCCGAAACCTGCTCACTCATTTCCGTTTCTTCCGCAGCTTTTACGGTTTCCGATGCAGATTGCTTCGGACGTTGGAATCCATAAATCGGTGAAGGCACATCCGTTAAAACGAAGCGATCTTCACGCTCCTCTTTTTTCGGACGTTCCACCGGCTTTGTCTCACGTTCCCCTGCAAGCTCTCGACGAATCCGGGCAGCCTGCTCTTTTAGTGACTGTTCATAACGATTACTCATACGTTCACCCCTCCATCTTGTTAAAAAATCGGTCGAATCATCGACCGATTGAGAATGCTTCCCCTACTGCTTTTGTATCATCGAGTACAAGAATCCCTTTTTCTTGTGGTGCATCGACAAGTCCGAGCTCACGCGCTGAACAGAGCATACCACTTGATGGTACGCCGCGTAACGCTGAAGGACGGATGATTAACCCAGACGGCATGACCGCTCCCGGTTTAGCAACGACTACTTTTTGACCCGCCGCTACATTCGGTGCTCCACAAACGATTTGTAAAGTTCCGTTATCTACTTCTACCTGACAGACCGATAATTTATCAGCATCCGGATGCTTCTCGCAAGAAGCAACGAACCCAACAACGAATTTCGGAGAATAATCCACTTGTTCGAGTGACAATTCGATATCTCGAATCGCCAGTTCCTTTTGGATGCGTGTTGCCAATTCTTCCGTCAATTCAACCGGTCCTTGTGTCTCGATCGTAAACGTAGTCGAAGCATCAAACAGGTTGTAACCGACGACACGATCACCATGCTTGATAGTTGCTACGTCTCCTTCACGAGTCGCTGTCACTTCCGCACGTGGTGCGTCTTCCAAAATGATCATTAAGACGTCGCCGACGCCCTCTTTATTATAAAACACATTCATTCAATCCATGACTCCCTTCCGTCTTTCTCACAATGCCTATTGTATCAGATTCTTCACTCTTTCGGCTGCTTGTTTTTCGCAAGGACGAAGACCGGCTCCAGATTGCCATCTTCATATAAGAATGGCAGTGCCGTGACCGGTACACGACCGTTCGAGAAGAAGTCAAACATCAATTGCTGTAAGACATCATATCCGGCGTCATTCCGAATATCAGCGAAAATCAGGACATCCTGATGCGGAATTCCGACTGCGAATTCTCCTTCGATTTGCGCCGCATAATCGGCTAATAAAGTCTTGTTCAAAACACGACTCGCCTCATATCCGTCGCCGAGACTCAAGAAATAAAAGATATTCCCTGCGACTTCGTCTTGTTTAAATGGCGCTTCAAGCGATTTCACATTAAAACGCGCTGCTTCTGATAACTGTTCAGCTGTCCATTCAGCAGACGCCAGTAACTCCTCATCAATCAAACGATACGTCGCCCCTAAATCAAGTGCGTACATGATTTTCGTCTCACCCGTATGTGGTGTACTGACGAGCGTCTTCCCTTCTTTTGTCGTATCGGCAAACGATTTAGCGCGAATGACAGGAAAGATTTTTTGTTCTTGTCCAACGAGTGAGATTTGATCCGTTTGTCCGAGTACAGCACGGATATATTCGATCGTCTCTTCGACTGCAATGACACCTCTTCGTTTTGCTTTTGCGACAAGCGGATTCAATCCGACATCAACGCCTGATTTATCGTGCTTTCGCTCAATTCGTAATACAGACTTTTCACGATCGAAATATGTCGTGTACCCTTCTTCTTCAAATGTTTGTGTCATCATTCTTCGGATTTGTTGTAGTTCCATTCGAATTCATCCTTTCTATCATGAAAAAAAGCGAGTCAGCGCTCGCTTTTTTCTTAAACCGTCTCTAAAAATGCTGTCACCTGTTCTGGTGTCTTCCGCTCTTTCCCGACATAACGCCCTGTCTCTTCACCATCGCGGAATGCAACAAAACTCGGAATTCCGAAGATGTCCATTTCCTGGGCAATTTCAATATGATCGTCGCGATCGACGTAGTAAAACTCGAAGCCGTTAAATGTTTGCTCGATTTCCGGCATGAACGGATCTAAGAAGCGGCAATCCGGGCACCAGTTTGCTGAGAATAAAAAGACGGCATTTCCTTGTTTTGCTGTATCGAATTCTTGTTTGGATTGTAATGTTTTCATGATGATTTCCTCCTTTGATTTCCCTAGAAGTCATTGCCCTCATCATAGCATATTCAATTGCGGCTGTGCGTTTTCGTGCTTGGTTTGCTATACTGCAACTAGAAAACACCTGGAAAGGACTTCACTATGGCAGATCAACCAATCAAACATCCGTTCGAACGCTTCGTCGGCTTCGTTGGCATGACGAGTTGTTTACGTTACGGCTATTCCTTCATTGATTCCGAAAGAAGCTTACCCGAAATCTTTTTGTACTTAGTCGTCGGTTTTGCGATCATCATTTTACTCGAAGCACTCGGAAAACGACTCGCTCGAAAATTGCCCGTCGTACGCATGCGGTATTTGACTCCACTTTACCTCATTTACCTCTATGTTTTCTTTACGAGTTTTTATTCAAGTTCATTCGGATTCTCTTTATGAAAAAAGCTGATTCAAAAAGTCATATGCTTGTTCGTCCACCATCCGGTCAAACAGGCGTATCCTTTAGAATCAGCTTTTTGTATTTAATATTCGATTTTTAAATCGCCATCTTGAATCCGACCGAGACGTCGTAATAGGCGATAAATGAAATAACTGATGATGCCAGGCGCAAGGAAACAGAGGACAGCGACTGCTAGATAATACTCCATTTCGAACCCCATCGTTTTTAATAACATCAACGGACCAACGAATCCGCTCGTGCCCATACCAGAACCTTCCGGATTGCTCTCAAGCATCAACAGAACAGTCGCAAATGGCGCTAGGATTGCGCCGGCTACAGTCGGCGGTAGAAGAATCCAAGGATTTCGAATGATATTCCCTACTTGTAACATCGACGTACCAATCCCTTGGGCAACCACGCCACCGATTCCGTTATCACGGTAACTGATGACGCCAAACCCAATCATCTGTGCCGCACAACCGATCGTCGCCGCCCCTGCAGCAAGTCCATCCAAACCAAGCATGATTCCAAGCGCGGCACTCGAAATCGGCGCCGTCAATGCAAGACCCATGACGGTAGCAACAAAAATTCCCATGAATAATGGTTCGCGTTCCGTTCCCCAACGAATCAACTCACCAAGATCCGTCATCCCTTTCCCAATCCACTTTCCCGCGTAACGTCCGGCAACGAATCCGGCTAGTAACGTAACAAACGGCGTCAATAAAATATCGAGTCGTGTCGTCTTTGAAACGAGTTTTCCGACCTCTGTCGCAAGAAGCGTTGCAATGTAACTCCCTGCTGGTCCTCCTGCTTCATATCCGAACGCACCAACGGCAACTGCTGCGAACAAGATCAGCGGTGGTGCCTCAAGTGCAAACGCTACAGCCACACCGATTGCTGGTCCAGTCAGTGCGATCGCCTGCTCTCCTAACTGAATGAGGAACTTCGCCTCTACACCACGCCCCACCAGTCCTTCACCAATCGTCCGGATGATGAGACCCATGATCAACGAACTAAACAAGCCAAGTGCCATATAACTTAATACGGTGATGAAATATACTTTAGGGCTAAGTGAAATCCCTTTTTGTTTGAACATCTTGTCACGTCCTTTTCTTAACATCGCGTATCATTATATCAAATCTCCTTTCTATACGACTACATTGTTTTTTCAACTGACAAGACAGTCCGTACTTACATCGTTCTTATTAAACAAAAACAGACAGCGGATTCACATCCACTGTCTGTCATGTCATTCACTTAACTTGCAGCGTCGCGAGCGTCGTCGTATCGAGGTTCGTGACGAGTTTCCGAAGCAATTCCTTCGCCGCATCATAATCATCTGTATGCATGATCGATGCATGCGTATGGATGTAGCGTGCTGGTAAACCAACGACTGTCGTTGGAATCCCATTATTCGAACGATGGATGACACCACCATCGGTTCCACCTGCACCGACATAATATTGGTACGGAATCTTGTTCGATTCTGCCGTATCGAGGACGTAATCTGTCATCTCTTTTGAGAGAATCATGACACTGTCTTTAATTCGAAGCAATGGGCCTTGTCCGAGTTGACCGAATTCCGTTTTGTCTCCTGATGCATCATTGGCAGGAGAAGCGTCGACGACGAACGCGACGTCGGGATCGATGAGTGCTGTCGCTGTTTGCGCTCCGCGCAATCCAACTTCTTCTTGAACCGTTGCACCCGAGAACAAAATGTTCGGATGATCCGCCGCTGTCGTCTCTTCCAGTAATTCAATCGCCATTCCGACACCATAGCGATTATCCCATGCTTTCGCCATGATCTTCTTCGGATTCGCCATCGGTGTGAACGGGAAGAATGGTACGGCAGGAATACCCGGACGTACTCCAAACGATTCTGCCTCTTCTTTTGAGTCTGCACCGATATCGATGAACATGTCTTTGATCGCCATCGGCTTATTGCGTACTTCTTCTGTCAACAAGTGTGGTGGAATCGATGCGATGACACCAGGGATGACACCGTTATCCGTACAGATCGAGAAGCGTTGCGCAAGCAACACTTGGCTCCACCAGCCACCGAGCGGTTGAATCCGTAACATTCCGTTCTTCGTGATTTGCGTCACCATGAATGCCACTTCGTCCATGTGCCCGGCAACCATGACTTTCGGTCCTGTCGCATCGCCTGTTCGTTTTCCGAAAATCGAACCGAGTCCATCCGTAACGATCTCATCCGTGACAGGTGTGATGCGCTCGCGAACGAACTGACGAACGTCGTGCTCAAACCCTGGTGCCCCATTTAATTCCGTCAGTGTTCGAAATAACTCTCTCGTTTTTTCATTCATATGTATCGCCTCCTGCTTCTCATTATACAAAAAATTGCTTCTATCACTTAACCTTTTGTTTCTCTCTGAACGAATTATTTGGTACAGTAGGAATAGAACCTGTAAGGAGGGGAATTTTAATGAAAAAACGCTATTGGATTATCGGATTGGCAGCAGCTGTCGTCGCCGCTTTCGCAGTGAAGAAAGCCGTTGATGACAAACAACTTTCTGCCGAGGAAGCGCTCGAAATCACGAAACGCACATTTTCAGCAAAAGGACGTGTCCAAGGTGCATGGATCTCTGCAACACCAGAGGCTTACGCATATGAGTCACGTGACTACCAAAGCTACAAAGGTGGCATCTCGGTCCTTGAAGGTGATGACGAAAAAACGTATCAATTCACAGTTGATGCCGAAACTGGCGCTTTACTCGAATACGCTTAATCAAAAGACCGTGCTTCGATCGACGAAGTACGGTCTTTTTTCCACGTTCATCTGAAGGAGGTATGATTCATGTCGATTCTTGCTACGCTGTTCGTTATCCTCGTTGCTTTGGAACACTTTTATATTTTAGCACTTGAAATGTTCTTTCTTTCTTCCAAAGCGGCTCGTCGAACGTTCGGTTTAACGGACGAAGCTGTTGCATCACAACAAATTCGGACACTTTTTGCGAATCAAGGCTTATATAATGGATTTTTAGCAGCCGGACTCGTATTTGGTCTGATTCGTCAGGATGTGGCTGTCCAATTGTTCTTTTTAGCATGTGTCATCATCGCTGCGCTTTATGGCGCCGTGACCGCCAATCGCTCCATTTTACTCAAACAAGGCTTGCCTGCCATACTCGCTTTCATCTTCGTGTTGCTTGCATGAGAAAAGCCCCTATCCGATTGGATAGAGGCTTTTTTTCTTAATTAACGCGGGTTGTCGTTGCGTTCGTAGATCGGGTTCATGTATTCCGTCGTCGAGTATAGACGTGGAACAACGATGTATAAGATGACTGCTGGTACAGCGATGATCAACAACATCAAGAGCATCGGTAACCAGTAGACGACTTTTTGTTGAAGATTATCCGAGTTACCGTCGATGTATTCTTTTACGCCATCAACTTTTGCAGCATCGGCACTCGTCAACAATTTACCGCTATCGGCATTGAAGAAGTGGATTTCACGTTTGATTGTGATGAAGATGCCGTCACGGACTGTCTCGATGACAGCGATCCCGCCGATGACTTCTTCTCCTTTTTCATTCGTGAACGTCTTCGGATCCTCGATTTCGACCGAACCTTTTTTATAATCGTAATGCGTCGTTGGTAATTCCTCATCTAATGCTTTCGTCATTTCTGAGGTATCAACCGCAGCAAGTACCGATTGACCGATACTTAATGCGAGAAAGAGCGCCGTTACGAAGGCTAAGCTTTTCTGCCACATCCCCAAATTCCCCCTTTACCTATAAGTACAAGTTCTTCAGTCAACAACATTGTACCAATTAATAAGAAAAAAGTGTGAAAGAAATACCAGGAAAATAAGAAAACTTTTTGTCTAAATTAATTTTGGTACGTTGCTTCCATCCGATAAATCGGTTGACCCATTGATGAAAAACGCTCTTCGTACTCTGTTCGGACGTTATCTTCCGGTTCATTCGCATGTAAATCAAGTGACATCCAGTCGAAGCGCATGCCGTATGCTGACATCGTCATCAAACTCGATTCGAACAACTTCCGATTATCTGTCTTGAAGTGGATTTGACCTTTCGCTGGTAAAATATCTTCATACGTCGAGAGGAATGTTTTATACGTCAAGCGGCGTTTCGCATGACGTGTCTTTGGCCATGGATCAGAGAAGTTCAAGTACACGCGGGACACTTCACCTTTTTCAAAGTAATCACGTAAGTCTTTTGCATCGACCGTCAAGACGCGAACGTTCGATTGTGGTGTTTCGACCAATTTTTGAACGATCGTCACGGCAACGCTTTCGAATAGTTCGATCGCGATGAAGTTGATATCCGGGTGTTGGTGCGCCATTCCGGTAATGAATGCTCCTTTCCCTGATCCCACTTCGATGTAGATCGGGTTATCATTCTTGAACTCGCTAGCCCATGCTCCTTTAAGAGATGCTGGTTCTGCTATATAGATCGAGGATTGTTCCTTCATATAATCCTGCGCCCATGGTTTATGTCGTAAACGCACTATCGTTCATCCTTTCCAAACTTAAATTATCCGCAGATAAGTTTATCATGATTCGGGTAATTATATAAGAACTTCTTCGTTTCCTATCGAAGAATGTTCAGCAGTTCGTCACTTGAGAAATAGTGAGCATTCTAATACACTTAAGGTACGTAAGAACCGAAAAGGAGGGCTATACTGTGGATGATTTCTTGATTAGTTGGGCATCTCCCATCGTTCTCGTCTTGGGAATCACTGCTTTGTTCGTCTGGGCGACTTTCGGAAAAGTCGACGTCGAATAAGGGCAATCTCTGTACCTTGTGTAATCATACACAAGGTACTTTTTTTATTTTCTAAATGATTTTAGGTTGGTTTTACCATGAAACAGATGTATACTTTTTTTGAAACAGATAATTTATTACAGCTATCGAACACCGAAAACGTTGGTAAAAAGGAGAATTGTAATGAACGAAAATAAAAACAGCGATTCAAAAGAATTAGTACAGAAGAAAACAGGTGCGGATCTCGTCGTCGATTCACTCATCGAGCAGGGTGTCGATTACATCTTCGGTATTCCCGGCGCCAAAATCGATTCCGTCTTCAATGTGTTACAGGACCGGGGACCTGAACTCATTGTTGCACGCCACGAACAAAACGCTGCCTTCATGGCTCAAGCCATCGGACGCTTGACGGACAAACCTGGTGTCGTCCTTGTGACATCTGGTCCTGGGGCATCGAATTTAGCGACTGGTCTTGTGACGGCGAACTCTGAAGGTGACCCTGTTGTCGCAATTGCCGGAGCTGTCACACGGGCCGATCGTTTAAAACGAACACATCAGTCGATGGACAATCAGGCACTCTTTACACCGATTACGAACTTCAGCGCGGAAGTACAAGATGCCGATAACATTCCAGAAGTATTATCCAATGCTTTCCGTACAGCAGAAACGACTTCCGGGGCTGCTTTCGTTAGTATCCCGCAAGACGTCGGATTGAGCGAAGCGAACGTCACGGCATTCCGTGCGGTTGAAGCACCGAAGCTCGGTGTTGCACCAGAAGCTTGGGTCGAAGAGACAGCTCGCTTGATTCAAGATGCGAAGCTGCCTGTCTTGTTACTCGGTATGCGCGCGAGTCAGCCAGATGTCGTACACGCGATTCGTTCGTTACTCAAAAACGTCTCGATTCCTGTCGTTCAGACATTCCAAGCAGCTGGCACATTATCACGTGAACTTGAATCGAATTTCTACGGACGTGTTGGATTGTTCCGTAATCAGCCAGGAGATGCGTTACTTGCAGAAGCGGATCTCGTCCTCTCGATCGGATATGACCCGATCGGCTATGATCCGAAATTCTGGAACCAACCGACGCACGACCGCACGCTTGTCCACATCGATCAAATGCGCGCTGAAATTGACCACTTCTATCGTCCAGACCGTGAACTTGTCGGTGATATGGCGAAAACGGTCGATGCGATCGCTAAACGCCTGCAACCACTCACATTACCTGAAAGCTCTGTTCAGTTCCTTGAAGGATTGCATCAACGTCTTGTTGATCGCGATGTTCCCCCAGTCGCGGATTCTCCATTGACGCACCCGCTTTATTTCATGAAGACGTTACGCGAAAAAATTGCGGATGATGTCACGGTCACAGTCGATGTCGGCTCTCACTATATCTGGATGGCACGTCATTTTCGTTCATATGAACCACGCCACCTTCTCTTTAGTAACGGGATGCAAACACTCGGCGTCGCACTTCCTTGGGCAATCGCGGCAACACTCGTACGTCCAGGAAAAAAAGCTGTCTCGATTTCAGGTGACGGCGGATTCCTCTTCTCTGCAATGGAACTTGAGACAGCTGTCCGTTTGAACTCACCACTTGTCCACTTCGTCTGGCGCGACAGCGGATTCGATATGGTCGCGTTCCAACAAGAGATGAAATACAAACGGAAATCCGGTACGTCATTTGGTGACGTCGATCTCGTCAAATATGCGGAAAGCTTTGGAGCAAAAGGACTCCGCGTCAATCATCCTTCGGAACTCGCAGCAATCATGGATGAAGCACTCGCGACAGACGGTCCCGTCATCGTCGATGTACCGATCGATTACCGTGACAACATCGCGCTCGGAGAACAAGTTCATCTCGATCAATTGAACTAAGGAGGATTCACATGGCACATGATAAAACACTCGTCCAGATTTCAACGATGATGGCACTGCTTGACGGCGTATTTGAGAGTGAAGTCACGTATGCTTCCGTCCTTGATCAACGTGATTTCGGTATCGGAACGTTTGACCACTTAGACGGTGAGATGATTGGATTCGATGGTCAATTCTATCAACTCCGCTCAGATGGTAGTGCTCGACCGCTCCAACCTGAGACGACGACACCTTTCGCGACATTAACCCGTTTCGAGCCGGAACAAACCCTGACCGTGACGGAAGAGATGTCAAAAGCGACGTTTGAGCACTGGCTGAACGAACAACTCCCAACGATCAATAGCTTTTATGCTATCCGGATTGACGGAACATTCACGGAGGTTCAGACACGCACCGTCGCACGCCAGGAAAAACCGTTCGTTCCAATCACGGAAGCTGTCGCTTCTCAAAGCGCTCGTACGTTCGAGCACACGGAAGGAACGCTTGCCGGATACTATACACCACGATTTGGTCACGGTATCGCCGTCGCCGGATATCACCTTCATTTCATCGATGCTGCTCGCGCAGGTGGTGGTCACGTCTTTGACTACACAGTTAAGAACGTCACCGTCACATTCGAAGAAAAGCCGCAACTTGATTTACGTCTACCGACGACAGCGGCTTATCGATCGGCAGATCTCGAAAGTCATGATATTGAAAAAGAAATTAAAATCGCTGAAGGTTAAGCAAAAAAGCGTGTCGTTCCCTTTCGGAATGACACGCTTTTTAGTCGTTTGAGTATTCAAGTAGCTGTTCAAGAAAATGATAACTGTCGTCGACATCCGGATGACGCGTATCTTCATACCAGTAGAGTGACAATACTGCTTGCGCTACGACATACCAGTGCATCCGTTGTTTCAGATCACTCGTCAAAGGATGTCCATAATGTTCGAACCATTCTGGCCAAGCCGCTTCGTCGACATAACTATATAACATCATTCCAAGATCGTACGCACGGTCAGCAATAATCGCATCATCCCAATCGTTCAGATAGAGTTGACCGTCTGCTCCCGTCAACCAGTTATTGTGGTTCAAATCTGAATGACAAACGACCTGCTCATCCGTTCTTACCTGCTCCAGATTTTGTTCGAGGTAAACCATCGCATGTTCCACGAGCTCCGGATCCTCTAAATCATCCGGTTGAAAGTACAAACGACATTGTCGCAATAACTCATCAGGTTCGATCGGGCGCTGGTCAAGCTGTTGTAGCATGAACAGTAATTCCTTCGAATCATGGATTTTCCCAAGCAAACGTGCTACTTCAGGACGTTCCATCATTTCGGGCTCTAACTCGTCGCCTTCAATGAACTGTTGGGCGCTGATGACGTCCCCACTATAAATCCGTTTCGTCCATAATAACTTCGGAACGATTCCGTCTGCGGATAAAATCGCCAAAAACGGCGATGAATTTCGTTTTAAAAACAACTTCGATTGTCCGGTTGAAGCGATGTACGCTTCTCCTGTGATTCCACCTGCTGGCGTAAGGGTCCAGCCTTCGCCAAGCGCATCTAAAATATCTAATTCCATTATAATCCGCTCAACTTTTTTAGTAGATTTGCCTAAGGCACAATGCTTATCTTAACACGTTGCGATCGTCGTTGACAACGGAAGGACCTGAATCCTGTCGACACCTTTCAGAAGCGGGTCGACCGAGGCCTCATCCCCTTGTACATGCACATTCCAGCGCGAATGATCAAGTGAGACTTCAACGATTTCGCGCGTCGTATTGTAAACGATGAGCGTGCGTTGCCATGCATCATACGAGTGGACCGCTCCAAGTTCATAAGCAATGACACCCGGACGTAAGTCGATGAAATGAAGCAACTCGCGAATCTGATTCGCTCGGTGCAACCGGAATCCGCCATGCATTCTACGAATTTGCAAAATCGTCCTGATGTATGTGACAAGGGACAGATGATCATCCCGCCGTTCCCAGTCCATTCGATTGATCTCGTCTGGTGCGTTATAGCTGTTTTCAACACCTTGTTTCGTGCGTAAGAATTCTTGACCTGCGTGAAGAAACGGAATCCCTTGCGCAAACAAGGCAATCGTTTGAGCTAGGCGACTCATCCGCAATAATTGCTGTTCATCTGCCTCTGGACAAGATAACTTTAATTTATCGTATAACGTATGATTGTCGTGCGCCTCGACGTAATTGATGGAATAGGTAGGTTCCGGAAAACGTCCGTACGTTTGATTGTCGATATGGACACTTCCCGCAATCCCGTTTCGGACCTCCCCTTCCTTCCAGCCATCTCCCGCAACGAAACCTCGGTCGAATTCACTGAACGTCGATCCTTTTAACGCGTCACGGAACACATCATTAAAATGGGCGATCCGCGGCATTTGCGCAGCGGAGGCACTCATCGCCTTTAATCGTTCCGGTAACGCTGTCGCGAGATCCCACCCTTCTCCATACACCAGAATCGTTGGATCAATCGCATCGAGCGCCGCACGAACATCATTCATCGTCTCAATATCATGAATCCCCATCAAATCAAATCGAAAGGCATCAATCCGGTAGACTCGAGCAAAGTACGTCAAACAGTCAACGATCAGACGGCGCATCATGAATCGCTCAGATGCGGTATCATTTCCGACACCTGTTCCGTTCGATAGTGTTCCGTCTACTTCGTAGCGGAAATAATAACCAGGGACAAGCTGTTCGAGAGAGGAGCGTTCTCGAATGAAGACGTGATTCATGACGACATCGAATGTGACACGAATGCCTGCTTCATGGAGTCGCTCTACCATTTCCGCGTATTCTCTGACGCGAACGAGTGGTTCAACCGAACTCGCATAACTCCCAGCTAGCCCGAACCAAAGCATTGGGTCGTATCCCCAGTTATATGGAGACCGCGTCCGTTCATCGGTCGTCTCAAAAAAGTGGACTGGTAGCAATTGCAGATGGGTGATCCCGAGATCCAGGAGATAATCAAGTCCCGTCGCATGACCTCGAGGAGAGCGCGTTCCTCGTTCCGTCATCCCTGTGTATTGACCCGGATAACTTGAACCAGCTGAGTGATCGATCGTGAAATCACGGATATTCGCTTCGTAGATGACAGCGTCTGACGGTTTGACGAACAGAGGACGCGCGACACGCTTCGGGAACCACTTGGTCATCGTCCGTTCGACGTCAACGATGACACCGTATCGACCATTCTCCGATATCGCACTAGCGTACGGATCAACGACCTCTTTTGTGCCAAGGTATGTCGTCACTTCATACCGATACCAGCACTCTGCGATATCTTGTTCCAGTTGAAGATGATAAGCACCTTGCTCGTGTCGCTCCATTTCGTACTTTCCGAGCAACCGTTCATCTTGATCGTACACGACACACATGATCCGTTCTGCGACCGGTGACCAAACAGCAAAGTGAAATGTACCCTTTTCTTCCCAGACACCGAGCTTCCCTTCGTAACGGTACTTGCGCTCGAACGCTTCCGTCCGGACTAACCGGTCAGGAACGACGCGAATCGACCTCCCTGCTCCGAACACCTCATATCGGCATTCGAGCTCGACCGGTTCCAGAACCGTCAATTCATAAATCACCAGTTGTTCCTCACGGTGTGTTTCGACTTGCTGGATCGCAAGTGATTGTCCATCACATTCAAGCGACCAGTGGATTGACGGATTGCCTTCGACCTCGACTCGGATGCTTTGGAACGATGAGAACTCCGCCCGGATCACTGGTATCGCTACTTCTTGGTTTGTCATCTCTTTCGCAACGACAATGCCGTCGCTCCCTCCCTTACTCTTGAATGCGTGACTGTTCCTCACTTTGGATCGCCATTTGAAACGGAATCGATACGGTTTCCTTTAGGATTTTTTCACACACACGCATTTGAGCAGCTTTTGTATGAGTCGCATTCCCATTCATACGATTCAACCATTTAGGAAAATCCACTTTATTGACATACGTCGTCGTCGTTTCTTTTGGAATCTTATCAAAATAACCACTTGGAGCTAAGATGACCCGTTCGATCGGTAAATCGTAATCTCGTCCAAGAATCGTATGCAAAATGTCTTCCGTTCGTTTTAAACTGATATTCGGGTTCAAAATCTGTTTCACAGATGCTTTGAACGGTTGTTCCCGCCACAACTTATCTCGTCGAATATGATAAATACTCTCTTCACCATCGAGCCATTCCATGATATAGATCGCGGACGGACCGACGACAAATGGACTCAACTCGACTTCTCCGACTTGATAGTGAATGACCGCCCGATAAAACATCGCATATTGTTCATTTAGTAGATGCAACATCTGATAGAAGTCTAAATGACGTTTTAATGGAATCCGCCAAATGTCCTCCTCCCCTGCTCCGCCAGCGACGTTCAAGAGTTTTTGTAACTCGAGACGTTTTTTGTACCATTTATCAAACGCTCTTCGAGATAATTGTTTACCCGGAAGTTGAATGACTTCACTTTTTTTCATCACTTGCCACCACTTCTTCGGACGGATAAGCGTCTCCCCTGGAAACAATTCTCCTGTCTCCCATTTGCGATAAACGTTCGTATAATCAAGTGCCTGGTGTTCAACAAATCGTTTCGTCATCTCTAGCGGATTTTTTTCAAATCGACTATCTAAGTCATATAGTTTCATCAAAATTGCGATGGGGATCACCTCATTCCTCTTCACCTAGATGAATCCGATAAACCGGCTCATATCGCGGTGAAACCTCTGGTCGTACTTCAAATAGAACGAGTTCACGAACAGTCCACTCTATTGATCGGATCGGACTCGTCTTCCATTCGGCTGCCTCAGCGCGCCACTTTTTCGCGATCGTGACATGCGGAACGAATGGTCTGGTCGAATTCGGATCAATCTGTTCCACTAATTGAAACAATTCTTCCGATTCCGTTCCAAATCCTACGACGCGTGGTCGTTCATCCCGACCGAACGTGATCAAACGATCGAATCGTAGCACGAACGGTTCCATCGTACGCGCGATCTGCTGTAACTGCTGTTTCCACGACTGCTGTTCTTTTTCCTCCAATGGACCGAAAAAACGAAGTGTTAGATGATACTCTTCTAACGTATAGACGTTACGAAAGTACTCAGGTAGCGATAACCGTTCAGCAAGATTTGCCAAATCTTTAGAAGGGATCGGCAAAGCAATGAAAAAGTGTCGTTCTTGTCTCATCGTCGCGCTCACTCCTTCATACGACCACTGATACCATACAGAATCGCGCCTAGGATACTACTACTTGTATATACCCAAAAGACGGTATAGATTGTACTCTCCTCGAGTACAAAACCACTCATCAGATTAAACAACGCTGTCGCGAGTCCCGTCGTCGTCGCCATATATGTACTGACGGCTGTTGCGACCATCGTCTCTGGAACGAGAGATCGCACATAATCTAAGGCGACAGGGATCAACAGACCAACGATCATTCCTTGCATCGCAGATAATACCCACAGCATGACGATTGGAAGTTCTAAAGCAATCATCACCGTCCGCGCAGCCGACAACAAGGAAACAAATACAAGAACCGGAATCGCTCCGAATCGTAATAACAGACGCGAGGCGATGCGCATGAACGGAATTTCGCACAGAACGGCGACAAAGAATAATGTTCCGACGAGTGCCGTCGTCTCACCACGAATCGTGACGTAGCTGCCAAAGTAATAATTGTTGGCGAAGATGGGTCCGAAGATCAAACTCCCCCCTGCTAGGAACAACAGGAAGCGTCGATTCGAAAAGAGCTGTTTTAACGGTACGGGTTGCTGATGTGAAACATGCACGCTGCCCGTCTCTTCAATACCGATCAGCACAAGGAAACCGAGAACCCATGCTGCACCGGTTGCATAAAAAATCAGATTTAGTCCGCCACCCTCAGTGATTTGCCCAAGAATGAAAACAGCTAAAGCGAACCCTGCTGAGCCGAAAAGACGTAAAGCGCCGTAATCCACTTTACGCTTTCGCGTGTACTCGATCGCTAATGTATCCACGAGCGGAATATGCGCGCACTGGAACAACGCCCAAACGCAAGAAATCAATAATAAAAGTAGATAAGCAGACGTCAGTAAGTAACTGAGTGTAAAAATACCGGCAGCAAGCATCGCGACGAGCAAGAGTCGTTTCGGTTTTCCGAGTCGGTCCGCCGCGATTCCCCAAACAGGTTGTAGGAAAATGGAGAGAATCGGTCCAATCGCAACGATTGTTCCAATCTCTGAAGCCGACAGTCCGAACGCGTCGTTTGAGAAATAAAGCGCGAGATACGGAATGAGTGCTCCTTGTCCAAAGAAAATAAAGAAATATAGGGCTTGGAAATGATAGGTTTGACGATTTTTCACACGGAACTTCCTTTCAAGAAGCAATCCCCCCATCTTTACGATGCGGGGATCATCAATCATTATTTTGCGAGCTCATAAATCGCTTCTGCATAGATTGCGACAGCAAGCAATAGTTCATCAAAATCAACATATTCATCGACTTGGTGAGCAACTTCAGGACCACCCGGGAAGACTGGACCAAAAGCAACTCCCGCCGTCAATGAACGCGCATATGTGCCGCCACCAATTGCTATCAGATCAGCTGATTGGTTCGTATGGCGCTCATAGACGGCACTTAGCGTCTTGATCAATTCATGGTTTGGATCAACATGGTGCGGTGTCATGTGCGTCCGCGTCTGCAATTCAAAACCATATCCTGCCGCGGCTTCCTTGATGATTTGCAAACGTTCCGTGAAGTCTGCTGTATACGGGTAACGGATATTGATTGATGCCGTTCCTTGCTCTTCGGCGTAACGGAATACACCGCCATTGATCGTTAAGTCACCTGTCTCGTCTGAAGCAGCGACACCCATCGCTACACCGCGAGAATCCCGGAACATATGCGTCACGAGTTGAATGTAACGACGACCGTTATAATCCAAGTGAAGCGTATTGAGGAAACGTGCCAAATGTAAAGCAGCATTTTTACCATTGTCCGGCTCCATCGCATGGGCTGCGACACCATTGACATCAAGTATGAGACCTTCCGTTTCTTGCTTGACTGTTCCCGTCAAACCTTGTTCTTCAAGATAAGCATGGAAATCCGTCTCAAGCGTTCCTACTTCGACGACACGAAGAAGCGCTTGGGCATGACCTGGAACCATGTTCGGACGTTCGCCACCTTCAAAACGAACGAGATGGTAGCCTGTATCAGATGCTTGCGCTGGTTTCCCTTGAATCAATAACCCATCATAGAGTCCTTTTTCCGCATTGATGATCGGGAAGTCGGCATCTGGTGCAAAACCAAGTGTGGGCATCTCTTCATGTTTGAAGTAATGATTGACACAACGCCATTCACTCTCCTCATCCCCTCCTGCAATCAGACGGATGCGCTTCGAGAGTGGTAAGCCAAGTTCTTTGACGATTTTCAAAGCGTAATAAGCTGCCATCGTCGGTCCTTTATCATCGATTGCTCCACGTGCATACAGTTTTCCATCTACAAGCGTCGGGTTGAATGGACCGTATGTCCAGTGATCGCCACCAGCTGGTACGACGTCTAAGTGACAAAGAATACCGAGTAACTCTTCCCCTTGACCATATTCCAAATGTCCTGCATACCCATCGACATTTTTTGTCGTGAACCCATCGCGTTCCCCTGTCGCGAGCATCCAATCGAGGGCACGTTTGACTTCATGACCAAACGGCGCGCCCTCTTCGATCGTGGATTCGTCGAGTACACTCGGAATCCGTAATAATTCTTTTAAATCTTCTAATAAGTCCTCGCGACGTGCGAGTACTTCCTCTTTCCAATTCACCATCTGATTTCGCTCCTTCATTACGGGTTTTGGATTCGTTTCCTATACACCTTCCTAGTATAGCGAATATTCGTTCAGATACGAACATCCAAATTCTGTTTTCTTTTTTATTTATTGAAATGACGAACATTAATCTAAAATAAAACCCAAATTATCGACTTTACAAACCATTTGAATATATTTTTTATGAAAACGTTCGGTTAAATTACTTGCATTTTAATATCAAAACGTTATACTAAAGGCGAAACAACTGGATATTGCATTGTCTTTTGTCACCCGAAGCTTTAGAACACTATTCTATCCATTGGGGGAGTGGTTATACCAATGAAAGATTCTACAGACCGTATGTTGACCCGGATTAAATCGATCTATCTCTACATCCAAGAGAACGGAGCTACTACGACAGCAGAGTTGGTTGAAGAGTTTGGCATCACTTCAAGGACCGTCCAGCGGGATTTGAACGTGCTTGAATACAACAATCTCATTGTGAGCCCTCGACGCGGTACATGGACGTCGAGTAAGAAACAAAAGCAAGCGGGTTGATCCACTGTTTCACTATGTATATCTTTCGATGACGCGATTCTTCGCGTCTTTTTTTGTTATCTTTTTTAAAACGTAGGGTATAGCTATTGGGAGAAGGAGATGATGAGAATGAATATTTTAATCATTGGAGCAAACGGAACGACAGGACGCAAGATGGTCGAATTGATCGCTAAACAAGGAGATCACCAAGCGATCGCGGTCGTACGGGAAGAAAATCAAATCAACGATTTGATTGCACTCGGCGCATCTGAAGTCAGACTTGGGGATTTGACGAAGGATGTCAGTGGCGTCATCAGTAACGCGGACGTCGTCATCTTTGCAGCGGGTGCTGGTGGCGCATCGGACGAATTGACACGCGCCGTCGATCAGGAAGGTGCGATCAAAGTCATCGATGCAGCAAAAGCCAACGGGATCGATCGTTTCCTGATGCTCAGTTCAGTCGGTACGGAAGAACCGAAAGGCGAACTAAAAGTGTATCTTGAATCGAAAGCAGCAGCAGACGCTCACCTCAAAGAAAGTGGACTCAACTATACAATCGTCCGTCCTGGTCCGCTCAGCTACGATGACCCAACAGGTACTGTTGAAACGAAAGAGCATTTTGATTCATACGAAGATCGTAAGGTGTCTCGTGACGATGTGGCAGCGCTGTTCGTTCACTTGATTGATCATCCGACACAATCTCGTGTATTCGAAGTACTCAGCGGTCCTTATCCGATCGCAGAAGCACTACGTAATCAATAATTAAATCCCACAATAAAAGGCGATGGAATGTACATTCATTCCACCGCCTTTTTGCTTTGCTTATTCAGGTTGCCAATCAAATAACGACAATTCCTCTTGTGTCAGTTCACGGTAGTCCCCGAGTGCAAGTGCCGAATCAAGCTCTAAACGACCAATCGAGCGCCGTTTCAAGAACGTGACCTCTTTACCTAGGGCAAGCATCATCCGTTTGACTTGATGGAACTTCCCTTCCGTGATCGTCAATTCAAGCGTTGAATCTGTTTCTGTCGTCGATAAGATGACGAGTTTTCCTGGCTTTGCCTGATAACCGTCTTCTAAGGTGACGCCTGCCGCAATTGCCTCGACGTCTTCTTGCGTCAATACACCTGTCACTTCCGCGTAATACGTTTTTTCAACGTGTTTTTTCGGAGACATCAAGGCATGATTGAACGCTCCATCGTTTGTCAGTAACAACAAACCTTCTGTATCCTTATCAAGTCGTCCGACCGGAAACGGTTTGAAATACGTCACGTCTTCAAACAACAGATCGATGACGGTCTCATCTCGTTTATCCTCCGTCGCACTAATGACACCCGGTGGTTTATTCATCATCAAGTAGATGTATTTTTGATACGTGACCGGTTCGCCGTACATCAGAACCTGTTGTGACTCGACATCGACATGTTGTTTCGGATCACGAACGATCTCACCATCGACTTGAATTGCCCCTGCCTTGAGCAAAAGTTTTACTTCTTTTCGGGAGCCTGCCCCCATGTTGGATAACAATTTATCTAGACGCATGATTTCGTCCTCGTTTCAATGAAAATTTACGCCCTAATATGACCTCTGCTAAACCACTCCAAATCGAAAGTCCAGCGAAAATCACGATTCCAACTACCGCACCGATGATCAGGATCAACAGAGATGCCCATGTCGTCTCTGGTAAGAAGGACACCATTCCCCACTTCACGAGCGCGACAACCGCCCCCATCAACGCACTAATGATTAGAATTAACGATGTCCGGCGCAAGACGGTACTGAATGGAAACTTCACTGTTTGTGTGATTCGGAAGAACATCAATCCCGTCGCAACAAGGTAACCGATGATCGTTGCATAACCGGCACCTGTCCCGTCACCTGTTAAATGAATCAACGGTGCATTCAAGAGATACTTCGCAAGTAGTCCGGCAATCGTCGCAACAATCGTGAAGTATTGCCGGTTGATTCCTTGTAGGACTGCCGCTGTGACCGAATACAAGGCGAGGAACAACGCACTTGGCGCATAACTTAAGAGATAGACCCATGCTGCCTGATCTTTCGGGAAGAGCACATGGAACGTTTCTTCACTGAGGAGAATCATCCCGACGACTGCCGGAATCGTAATAAAGAAGACGAGTTGATAAATCTGCGAGATTTGAGCCCGTACTTTCCGCATATCTCCCTGTGTGAATGACGCTGTCAACAGTGGCGTCGCAGACAGCGATAATCCAGTCGCAACAGATACTGGAATCAGAACGATTTTATGACTATCCGCAATCAGATAGGCCGTTGCATTTCCAGCAGCTTCGAGTGTATAACCGATACTTTGTAATGCTGCATTCATCGTATTCTGGTCGATGACTTGATAAAGCGGCGTCGAAACGCCTACCATGACGATTGGAATCGCATAGGCTAACAACTCTTTGTACAAATCCGTTAACGGGCGATCCGGCGAACGGACGGTTTGAGTTGCACGGAGTTCTCGTAATCCACTCGCACGTTTACGGAAATAGTAAATCAGAACGACTATACTTCCGATTGCTCCAATAAATGCGCTGAATGTTGCAATCGTCGCTGCCCATGCTACCCCAGAATCAAAGAGATAGATGGCGATGCTGACTCCTGCGAGCAAGAAAATGATTCGGACGATTTGTTCTAAGATTTGTGAAATCGCGGTCGGTCCCATCGATTGATATCCTTGGAAGTATCCACGTGTCATACTCATCGGCGGAATCAAGAGTAAAGCAAAACTGACTCCTCGAATCGTCATCGTGACGGCATCGACGTATGCCGCTGAATCGACGTCCCCACCCGGAATCGCTCGGTGGGCTAAATACGGAGCGAGGAAGAATAAGGCGAGAAAAGAAACAACGCCGGTCAAGGACATGATTTTCAAACCCGATCGATACAATCGCTCACTCGTATCGTATTCCCCAAGCGCATTATACTTGGCGACGAATTTTGAGACGGCAACGGGAATTCCCGCTGTCGCGACACCAATCATGATCGTGTAATAGTTGTAGGCATACGTATAAAACATGATACCTGTAGCACCGACCATGAACTGGAATGGAAAGAGGTAGATCAAACCTAGTGCGCGGGAAATCAGTGACGCACCGGATAGGAGCATCGTCCCACGAACGAATCCCGCATTACCGGGAGAAGTGGACTGTTTATTGTTGACTGTGGACATGGTAACATCCCTCACGCTTTCTAATTTTTAAACTCGACACTCTAATCATGACTGTCTCATTATACAAGTTCTCTCGTACACAATTGCAAATCATTATACCGCTGTCTTTCTGTAATTGAAAGAGACGGTTTGTTTACAGTCGCAACTTCTGCTAAAGTGAAACAAGCAGAATTCTATGAATGAGGTGACCATATGTACGATGTAATCGTAATCGGGGGCGGACCGAGCGGCTTGATGGCAACGCTCGCCTCCTTACAAGCTGGAGCTCGAACACTCCTGCTCGATAAAGGGAATAAATTAGGAAGGAAGCTCGCAATCTCTGGCGGCGGACGCTGTAACGTCACGAATCGAAAACCACTCGACGAGCTCGTCCAGTCGATCCCGGGAAACGGACGTTTCTTATATAGCGCCTTCTCTCAATTCAACAATGAATCGATCATCGAACTCTTCGAAGGATTTGGCGTCGCACTTAAAGAAGAGGACAACGGTCGGATGTTCCCTGTCTCAGATAAGGCAGCGGATGTCGTTCGTGTATTGATCGATCAAATCCGCGCGCATGGTGCCGAGATTCAAACGGATGCGCAAGTCGCTACGCTCGATTTCCATCCGGATGGTTCTTTTGCAGCTGTCATATTAGAGAATGGCATGCGTCTTGAAGCGAAAAGTTGTATCGTCGCGGTCGGTGGTCAATCTGTTCCGCATACCGGTTCAACGGGTGACGGCTATCCGTGGGCTGAAAAAGCGGGTCACACGATCACGGAACTCTTCCCAACGGAAGTTCCGATTCTGTTAGGTGATACGTTCATTCACGAAAAAACATTACAAGGGCTGTCGCTGCGTGACGTCGCTCTAACGGTCCACGGTAAAAAAGATAAGGCGATCAAGACACATACAGGTGATCTACTGTTCACACACTTCGGTTTAAGTGGTCCGATTGCTTTACGGTGTAGCCAATATACGATCAAAGAACGCAAACGTTCGAAAGAAACGATCGTTCATCTATCGATTGATCTCTTCCCGGACGAATCCCTCGGTGCCTTAACGGAACGTTTCCAAGCAGCCCTTGCCGCAAATCCGAAGAAAACAGTCCGCAATGCTCTTCGTGGTTTCGTACCAGAACGGTTGCTTGAACTCCTATTCGTTCGAATCGGCTTTGGCGATGAAGTCTGTACACAAGTGAAGAAACAAGACTGGACGGACTTCCTCCAACAATTGAAGCGATTCCCACTCAGAGCAACGGGAACGCTCGATTTCGATAAAGCCTTCGTCACGGGTGGCGGCGTCTCGATCAAAGAGATTGATCCAAAAACAATGATGTCAAAAAAAGCCGAACGGCTATTCTTCGCTGGTGAAATTCTTGATATTCACGGCTATACGGGTGGATACAACATTACAGCCGCGTTCGTGACGGGTCATTGCGCCGGTAGCCACGCTGCAGAAATGGCACGTGACACTGTCTCTTAATATGAACAAGACCCGATTCGTCTGTGTTAATCAGAAGAATCGGGTCTTTTCTTTTTATGCATCAGTCAATCGGTGTGAACGATCGGCTCGAAAACTTATCTGTCTCGACTAAGGCAAACAATTCATTATCCTGTACGAAAATCCCTTTTGAACCATAGACCTTTGGACTTGCCGTCTCTCCCGTGATCGTCTGATCTTTCTGATCAATCGAATAGAGATAGAGTGCTTCTGAATCAAGTGTGTAGATGCGTCCTTGTCGTTCCGCAAGACCAATTGGTCGGAAGTCGGATTCGAATACTTTCTTCGCATCACTTCGCATCCCATTCGCCGGTTCAATTTTACTTCGTTCTACGATCGATAAATACGGCGGCTTTTGCTTTTTCTTTAAAGCGCGTTTTTTCTTTTCCGACGCATCTGGATCAATCTTAATTTTATCCTCTTTCATGGCGAAACGAGTCAATTCCACACGTCCGATTGCACGGATATGATTGATCGTATAGAATTCCTTTTTCTTCGAATCATATCCAAGCCCATGGAAACTGTCTCGAATCGTCGTCCCCTGTACTTTTTCACGTTTTTCTTCGCTCCAGACACCATCTTTTCGCGTGATTGTCACGAGAATCTGATTCGATGTCAATAAAGCGACGGTCTCTCCGTCAACGAGTGTCATGCCATCGAGGCCAGAAAGAAGTAATTTCCCTTCTTCTAATTGGAAGGAGGCATTGATCCTCTCACCTGTTCCACTAATTTCAAAGAAACGATAATCGTCTGTGACGACGAGGTACGACCCGATGGAATCATCATATAACATCTGCTGGACATTCTTAATTAATGGTTCTTCCGGATTCGGAATGGCTGAAGGCGTTTTCGTCGGCACCTGTTTGACAGCTGCCTGATGCTTCGATTGCGTCTCGATTTTCGCGAACGTTTCCTGAATACGCGACATCGTCTCTGGTTTTGAGAAGACGAGCAGTACACAAAGAATCAAACCCGAAACGACGGCAAAAATCGTTGTATAGACTATATAAGATCGTTTCATTGATGGTAATCGCCTTTCTTTCTCGGTTTCTGATTCAGTGTATCAGAAGGACGTTCAAAAAAAAAGCGGACTTGCGACGGAAATGAAGAAACCCCTTCCATTCGTATCAAGTGAACGGAAGGGGTCATGACTTAGTTCGCGACGATATTGATGAGTTTTTTCGGTACGACGATGACTTTTCGAACCGTCTTGTCGCCGATCCATTCTTGTGTCTTTTCGTCGGCAAAGGCAAGTGCCTCGATTTCTTCTTTTGTCGCGTCGATGTTGATTTCGATTTTCGAGCGAACTTTTCCGTTCACTTGAATGACGAATTCCATCGTATCGCTGACGAGTTTCGATTCATCGAATGTTGGCCATGCCGCATACGTCAATGTCTCTTCAAATCCAAGTTGTTCCCAGAGTTCCTCACCAAGGTGCGGTGCAACTGGTGTTAACAATTGGATGAATCCACGAAGGAAGTGACGCGGAAGCACCGGCTGTTTGTTTGCTTCGTTGACGAAGACCATGAGTTGCGAAATTCCGGTGTTGAACTGGATGTTCGCGAAGTCTTCCGTAACCTTCTTGACCGTCTGGTGGTATGTCCGTTCGAAGTCAGCATCGACTTCTGTGACATCTTGAATGTCTGCTGTCCGTTCGAACAAGCGCCAGACACGATCGAGGAAACGACGCGCACCGTCAAGTCCGTTCTCAGACCAGGCAACTGATGCATCGAGTGGACCCATGAACATTTCATACAAGCGTAACGTATCCGCACCATGCGATTTAACGATTTCATCCGGATTGATGACGTTACCGCGTGATTTCGACATTTTCTCGTTGTTCTCTCCAAGAATCATCCCTTGGTTGTATAACTTCTGGAATGGTTCTTTTGTTGGCACGACGCCTGCATCATACAAGACTTTATGCCAGAAGCGTGCATACAATAAGTGGAGAACGGCGTGTTCCGCACCACCGATGTAAATATCGACTGGAAGCCAGTATTTTAATTTTTCTGGATCCGCGATCGCCTCTTCATTGTGCGGATCGATGAAACGAAGATAATACCAGCAGCTTCCGCCCCATTGTGGCATCGTATTCGTCTCGCGACGCCCTTTCATTCCTGTTTCAGGATCCGTATAATCCAACCAGTCTTCCGCAAGCGCAAGTGGTGATTCGCCTGTACCAGACGGCTTGATCTCCGGAATGATTGGAAGTTCGAGCGGTAATTCCTCTTGGCTAAGCGTCTTCATCGAACCATCTTCCATATGAACGACTGGGATTGGCTCACCCCAATACCGTTGACGACTGAACAACCAGTCGCGGAGACGATACGTGATTTTCTTGCGTCCGACTTGATTCGTTTCGAGTTCAGCAATCATCGTCTCGATTGCTTCTTGTTTTCCAAGACCATCAAGCATATGCGAGTTGACGTGTTCGCCCTCTCCTGTATAGGCTGCTTCATCGACGTTTCCACCCGCGACGACCTCAACGATTGGCAAGTCGAATTGTTTCGCGAATTCATGGTCGCGCTCATCGTGTCCTGGAACCGCCATGATTGCACCCGTTCCATAAGAAGCAAGGACATAATCAGCGATCCAGATCGGAAGACGATCACCTGAGATTGGATTGACGGCGAAAGCACCCGTGAAGACGCCTGTTTTTTCCTTCGCTAAATCCGTCCGTTCGAGGTCTGACTTCGTTTGGACTTGCGAAATGTACGTATCGACGGCTTCCTTGTGATCCGCTGTCGTGATGTCAGCTACGAATGGATGCTCCGGCGCAAGCACGAGGTACGTTGCACCAAAGATTGTGTCCGGACGTGTCGTAAAGACCGTGACTTGTTTTTTATGTCCATCAATCGTGAAATCGATCTCAGCACCTTCTGATTTCCCGATCCAGTTCCGTTGCATCTCTTTAACAGAATCCGGCCAATCGAGGTCATCGAGATCTTCAAGAAGACGATCCGCATATTCCGTGATTTTCAAGACCCACTGACGCATCGGAACACGCACGACCGGATGATTTCCGCGTTCAGATAATCCGTCGATGACTTCTTCATTCGCAAGAACGGTTCCAAGTGCCGGGCACCAGTTGACCGCGACTTCGTCCACGAACGCAAGTCCTTTTTCATACAACTTCGTAAAGATCCACTGTGTCCATTTGTAGTACTTCGGATCCGTCGTGTTGATTTCACGATCCCAGTCATAGGAGAATCCAAGTTCTTTCAACTGACGCTTGAACGTCTCGATGTTTTTCGCTGTGAATTCACGTGGGTCATTCCCTGTATCGAGGGCGTATTGTTCTGCTGGTAACCCGAATGCATCCCAACCCATTGGGTGCAAGACGTTGTATCCTTGCATCCGTTTCATCCGTGCGAGGATGTCCGTTGCTGTGTAGCCTTCCGGGTGTCCAACGTGGAGTCCGGCACCTGACGGATACGGGAACATATCAAGGGCATAAAACCCTTCTTTTTCTGGATCTTCTGTCGTGACGAAGGCGTTGTCTTGATCCCAACGCGCCTGCCATTTTGGTTCAATTTCGCGATGATTGTACGGCATGTCTTTTCCTCCTCTAATCTAAAAAAAACCGGTCCTCCGCCCCTAGGAATAGGGACGAAAGACCGGTTTGGCTTCCGCGGTACCACCCACGTTGTCTGTCTATGACAGACCGCTTGATTCACAGATAACGGTGTGAAGGACCGGATTCGCTACTACGACTTCACGAATCGTGCTCCCTGACGAGTTCACGGTTGTTACCGACTGGTTCGCACCTTCCACCAGCTCTCTTGACGGCACCTTTCCCCTACTACTTCAGTTCCCTGCATTTGACTATCTTTTCCTAGTGTAATCTGTTTCTTCCTCAAGCGTCAACGCTTCCGTAAAATTTCCTCGATTTCCGCATGCGATCGCGCAATATGATCTGCTTGTTCTAAGCGTTGCGCTGGCATCCGGTCATCAAGAAGCGCAATCACTTCCATACCTGCTGCTTTTGCGCCGATCATCCCGTTTGCAGCGTCTTCAATGACGAGACAATTCTCAGGTGCGTGCCCGATTCGTGATGCCGCAAGTCGAAAAATCGCGGGATCCGGCTTCGAACGCACGACTTCTTCCCCACTGACGTAATGCGTGATTGGAAGCTCGTAATGACGGATGACGCGTTCGATTTTTTGAAGCGAACTCGAAGAAGCGATCCCGATATCGTAACCAAGAGACGTCGCTTGTTCGATGATTTGTTTGACTCCCTCTTTTAAACCACACGCCTCTGGTTTTGCATGAATTTGAAACAAGCGATGTTCTTCCTCAAGTAAAGCACTCGCTGTTTCTCGGAGCTCGTGTTGCGCGACAAGTTCTTCCCACATCTCATCTCCTGTTTTCCCCATGAATGTCGCATACTGAACCGGATCGAGCGGAATCGATAACGTTTTGAACATCTGCTGGTGGACCTCAAAGTAGCGGATTTCACTATCTAAGATGACCCCATCCATATCAAAAATAAGACCTCGTTTTTTCAAGACACATCCCCCTCAATTGATCTATCATGATTTCAGCATATCAAAAAAACGACTACACGATGTAGTCGTTTCACCTTCTTCATTTAGTTACTGTTTAACTTGTCGCCATTTGGACACTGGTTTGTCGGTAAGCCGGAAAATAATCCGAATTAGCATCTGACCCGTATCGTATACACAACTGATCGTATACGGCTGGTTGAAGAATCGATTTTCCTTGATGATACTCAAATAAACGGTACCCGGTGTAACGGCATTTACTCTCAAAGAGACTATCCCGTTCTTGATATCCACCTCCGAGATGTTGTTCGACGAGACCGCGTGCTTTCGCCTGAAGAATCGCTTCGTACTCAAGTCGTTGATTTGGGAACATCTTCGCTTCGTCCCGCTTACAACCAATCAAATGACCGTGGGCATATTCTTTTCCGAGCAATACGAAGTATCCACCAACAGGTTTTCCGTCGATTTCCGCAATCAGTAACAATGGCTCACAGAGTGGATTCGCTTCAAATAATTGCTCAAAATAACTCGCCGTAAAATAGTAATGAGCCGAAGCATTCTTCCGGTCCATCGTTTCATGATACAACGCCAAAAAAACAGATAAATCGTCTCGTGTTCCTGTTCTAACGGTTAACGGTGAAGCGAGCGATTTACGAATCATACTTCTCGTTTTCTTATGGAACGTCTGCATGATTTCTTCTAGTGAGGGGCGCAAATCAATGCTCGTCGTATGACGGATGAAAGAAGCTTCCGTCCAGTTACGCATAAGTCGTTCATTGCCCGTCAACGGATTAAAGCGAATCATTTCCGAGACGACCGATTCTTGCTCCGCCCACCTTTCAAACGATAGACGTGCATGCTGCATTTCAGTTGCGGTTAAGCGACCGACGATTTCCGGTCCGCCGTAGCCATACGGCGTGATGAGATCTGAATAAGGCGTATCAAAAATCCGACGCTTTAAAAAGGGATAGAACAGTGTTCCCGCATGACCTTCATAACGGAATAACACCGCTTGCTCAGACGGTCTAGCGTTAAGCGTGACGTATTGGTGACTGTAGAAGATATCAAGAGGCTGTTGCTGTACGTGTGTCGTCCAAGTTGCGGCATCTGTGATGAATTGACACCTTTCCATTCGTGCACCTCCAGTCAAAAAGAAGCAACGTTCACATGAACTTTCTTTTCAAGTTCTTGATTAGAAAGTACCCGTTTCTTTGCCGAAATATTCCATATTAATAATGATTTGTTTTATAATTAGCGCATTAATGATGTAAAAAAAAGACAGCGAATCTAATGTCCGCTGTCTTACAGATGATGCTCATGATGTGATTTTAGGAATGGCACGAAGGAATACGACGCCTGCTAACAGAATCAATCCAATCAATGTCAAGAAGACCGCTGACATACCGGATAAATCGTAGATCAACCCTCCGACGGTCGGACTGATCATCCGTCCCGCTGAAGCGGCAATATTGACGTATCCCTGGAACTCTCCTTCTTTTCCGATTGGCGCGAGTCTCGCCGCCATAGCAGGAACCGCTGGCCAGATGAACATCTCACCAATCGTCAAAATGATCATCGCGACGAGGAACATCTTGAAGCCGCCTGCGAACGGAACGATCAGATAAGACAAGAGGAAGATTCCTGTACCGGTCATCAATTGTCGCTTCAAGTCATCTCCAAACCACCGGAGAATTGGTGTTAATAAAGGTTGTGCGAACACGATGAGTGCTCCGTTGATCGTCCAAAGAATCGAGTACTCGGAAATCGTGACACCGAGCGATTTCGTGTGTACGGCAAAGGTTCCTTGCCATTGCACATAAACGAACCAAAGTAAGGCATACCCGATCGAGACGAGCAACATCGTCCGTGCCGCACCGCGCGCAAGGGGTGTGCGTGTCGTTTCGATCTCGTCATGTGCCGCATGCATCCGCGCTGGTGCCTGAATCCAGGATAAACCGACTAACAAAATGATGGCAAAGGCGATGTAGAGGACGAGATTGGCGATGAAGATGTACTGAATCGAAAAGGCAGCGATTTGACCACTGACTGCTGTCCCGAGCGCTACACCGACGTTTTGTGCGACATAGATCGCATTAAAGGCACGGCGCCCGCCTTCCGGCCAGATGACACCCGTCATCGCGTAGATCGTCGGAAAAACCATCCCACCGACGAATCCAATCAATCCAAGCATCGCGACGTATCCGAGGTACGTCTGATGAAATAGCAACAAGCCAACGGAAGACAGGACAAGTCCGATGACACTGATGACAAGCGTCTTCTTGCCACCGAGACGGTCAAACGCTTTTCCACCTAAGTAGTTTCCGACGATTGCTAAGGCAGAGTTGACGAACAATGCCATCCCTGCTTTTGTCATCGACTCTCCTAAATATTCATGAATATATAATGTATTAAACGGCCATAAAAAAGAGGATCCCGTCGTATTGATGGCCATCGCAAGGACGAGGATCCAGACCGCTTTTGGTAATTTTGGCATACCTGTGGTCCTCCTATTTCATTCTCAACCTTGCCACTTTACGCAATCCGTCCCCTAACTGTCAAGCTACTTCGCTTTTCGTCAACGAATCAAAAAATGATATAATGCAGAAAGAATCTTGCACATACTGAACCATTACTAGAAAAACAGACTATAGGAACAGGAGTCTATGCCATGTCACTTGCCCGTGTATTACCTTATACGAAACAATTACTCGAGTCCGTTATCGAGCCCGGAGACTGCGTCGTCGATATGACTGCCGGAAATGGACATGATACACAGTTTTTAGCAGAACGTGTCGGTCCAGAAGGAAGGGTTCTTGCGTTCGACGTCCAGGCACAAGCCATTGAGGAGTCGACGCGACGTCTCGACGAAGCCGGAATGTTAGCACGCGTCGACCTTTACCATGAAAGCCACATCCATGTCGGTGCCCGTCTTTCGGACGAACAACGTCCTGTCCGCGCTGGTGTCTTCAATCTCGGATACCTGCCTGGAAGCGACAAATCAATCACGACGACCGGAGAAGAGACGCTTGAAGCACTCGATGCCCTCCTCCCGGTCCTCGCTCCCGGCGGTCTTGTCGTCCTCGTCGTCTATCACGGTCACTTGGAAGGAAAACGAGAACGTGACGCTGTCCTCGATTACGTCACAGCCCTTGATCAGCAAGATTATGCCGTTCTCCAGTATCGCTTCTTGAACCAACAAAATCATCCCCCGTTCATCATCGCGATCGAGAAAAAAGTACGCGGATGATGGGCACAAAAAAGTGATGCCCCTTTTTTAGAGGCATCACTTTTGTTATTTCATTCTTCAACAAGCTTAAAGAACAACATTAATTTTTCTGCAAACCGTGTGTTCAACCGTTCGAAACTAAAATGCGGAAAACCGTGTAGACGTTGTAAGTAAATCTGATCGCCACCCATTTTCCGGCATACTTCAAGTGTCAGCTTGACGTCTGCGAACTGATCGTCCGGTGCATAAAAACAAGCCAAGTTCACACGCGGCAGTTTTTTTCGTTCTTCGTCATGTACGACGATCTCTTCTTCGATTTCCCGGTACTGTGCATAGGTCAGTTCACCGATGCGAACGGTATCTTCCGTACTTTGACCAAACGGCAACGTACCGAGTGGCGCATCGGGCCGGAAACGATCGAACGCACTTGCGAAGACTTGTTTGACGCCTCCGAGTTGTTTCGAAGGGTGCCAATCAAACAACGGTGAAATGAATGCAAGGCTTGCTACCGGTAATTCATATTCTTGCAACAGACGATTGACGACGAGTGCGCCCATGCTACAGGCGACGATATGAATCGGTAGCTTGCGTTTCCCGGCTTCACGTAATGCTTCTTTTAACAGTTGACCATGTTCTTCAAACGAGATACGACGTGGGGCGTCGACGAGCAATACTTCATACTCTCGTTCGAGTACCCGAATCAAAGCTTCACTCGGACGGGCACGCAGTTGTAACGGATAGACTAATACGATGATTCCTGTTGGTTGTTCAACCACAAACTCACCTCTTCACTTCATACTTCCTATTTACGATACCTTATTTCAAACGCACACAAAACCGTCCCAAGACGGATTTCACGAGGCGACATGGCGAAGGCGAATGACAGATTCTACTTGCCCAAAGACTTCTTCCGTCATCTCACTGAGTTCTTCAAAACCGAATGAGGTCAAGAACTGACGCGCTTTATAGTTACGTGCCTCCACATATACTTCGAGTGGGACGGCTCCTTGTCGTTCGAGTTCACGGATCAATCGTCGTCCGATTCCGTTTTGCTGATATTTCGGTAAGACGTACAGACGAATGATTTCCCACGTTCCCTCAACATCAACAGCATGAATGAAACCGACGATTTCCTCATCGATGATTCCGACATAAAAATACTCTCCCCGTGCTTCTTCTGCCGTCCGAATCGCACGAACAACCTCCTCTTGCGGATACGCTTCCTGCACGAAATGCGCTTTCGAGCGCTCGGAATAGATTTCTGCGTACGTATCCAACCAGGATGTGACGGCAATGTCATGAATACGTCCTGCATCGGCTGGAATAGCTTCGCGTATTTCCATAATCGGAACCCCCCTTTGTATTCATACGAATCGACTCATGTACTTTTACCCTCTTCTAGAAAAAACATTCGTTTCCTGCAAAGTTCCACGTAAACAAAAAAGTCCGAAAACCCGCGTAGGGTTCTCGGACTTTTTGATTATGCGAAACGTTTTGCCTGTTCTTCAAGAACTGCTGCTTTATCTGTTTGCTCCCATGGAAGCTCAACATCTGTACGACCGAAGTGACCGTATGCAGCTGTTTGACGATAGATCGGACGACGGAGATCAAGCATGTTGATGATTCCAGCCGGACGAAGATCGAAGTTTTCAGCAACCAATTCGACGAGTTGTGCTTCAGGAAGTTTTCCTGTACCGAATGTATCAACCGCGATTGATACCGGGTGCGCGACACCGATTGCGTACGCGAGTTGAACTTCTGCTTTGTCTGCAAGACCTGCAGCAACGAGGTTCTTCGCGACGTAACGTGCTGCGTATGCAGCTGAACGGTCGACTTTTGTTGGATCTTTACCAGAGAATGCTCCACCGCCATGGCGTGCGTATCCACCATACGTATCAACGATGATCTTACGACCCGTCAATCCAGCATCTCCTTGTGGTCCGCCGATGACGAAACGACCAGTTGGATTGATGAAGAATTTCGTTGCTGCGTCGATGTATTCAGCCGGGATGACCGGTGTGATGACGTGTTCTTTCAAGTCAGCTTGAATTTGCTCAAGCGTAACTTCTTCCGCGTGTTGTGTCGAGATGACGATCGTATCGACACGAACCGGCTCGTTGTTCTCGTTGTATTCGACCGTGACTTGTGTTTTTCCGTCCGGACGAAGGTAGTCGAGTTGACCGTTTTTACGCACTTCTGCCAAACGGCGTGCGAGACGGTGTGAAAGCGAGATTGGAAGTGGCATGAGTTCTGGTGTTTCTTTCGTTGCGTAACCGAACATGAGACCTTGGTCTCCTGCACCGATTGCATCAATTTCTGCATCAGACATGCTACCTTCACGTGCTTCAAGCGCTTGGTCTACACCAAGAGCGATGTCTGCTGATTGCTCATCGATTGATGTCAATACAGCACATGTGTCCGCGTCGAAACCGTATTTCGCGCGTGTATAACCGATCTCACGAATCGTTTCACGAACGACTTTTGGAATGTCGACGTAAGTGGATGTCGTGATCTCACCTGCAACGAGAACGAGACCTGTTGTAACAGAAGTTTCTGCCGCAACACGCGCGTTTGGATCCGCTGCGAGGATTGCATCAAGAATTGAATCCGAAATTTGGTCACAGATTTTATCTGGATGACCTTCAGTGACTGACTCCGACGTGAATAGTCGGCGATTAAGGTTTGTCATGTATGACCCTCCCAAAAAAGAATTTGACGGTGTACTCATTTCCCCTAGTTGAGTGGGACGGTAAAATGAAAAAAACCTTTCCAAGTCCAAAAAATGGTCAGGGAAAGGTTGTGCGTTCTTCCTTTACCCTCTTATCGTTCGAAGTGTTTACTTCGCTTCAGGAGAGCACCTTTTCCCTCATTAATATGTGAATTAATGTAGGACGGTTGCCGGGTTTCTTCGGGCCTTGTTCCCTCCACCTGCTCAGAATAAGAGTATCCGTTACGAATTACATGATATAAAGTTGTAACTACTCTGTCAAGCAAGGTTTCAAATTCTAGTCGAAACTTTTTGAAAGAGATGTTAAACTGTTAATGCTGAAAGCGTTTCCAGATAAATAGAAATCAGCACTAGAAAATGATTGCTCTCTCTTTAGTATGTCATATATAATAAATGTGTCATACTAAATACAGTGAGCCAAAACCAACGTAGGGGAAAGGTGGGGTCAGGATGCCGATGACGGTCCTGAATATCGAAGAACTACTCAAGAAAGAGCATGTGTTCAAACAACTATCTGTTGCTGAACTTGTCGAACATGCGATTCGAAACGAAGAAGGTGTCCTTGCTGAGAACGGCGCATTATCTGTAGAAACGGGGAAATTTACAGGTCGTTCACCAAAAGATAAGTTCATCGTCCGTGATTCTTCCTGCGAGTCTCACATTGATTGGGGTCATGTCAACCAACCAATGGATGGAGACAAATTTGAACAATTGTTGCAAAAGGTTCTTCGTTACATGAACGAAGCTGATCATCTTTACTACACAGAAGCTGCTGCTGGAGCAGATACGCACTTCACCCTTCCGGTCCGTGTGCTCACACAATATGCTTGGCATAACCTGTTTGCCAAACAACTCTTTTTACGCGAGTATCCTGAAGTGGCTGCCTTCGAACCGTTCACGGTCGTCTACGCGCCACATTTCAAAGCAGATCCTACCGTTGACGGAACGAACTCCGAGACGTTCATCGCGATGTCGTTCGAACACCGAATCGTCTTGATTGGTGGAACGGAATACGCTGGAGAAATCAAAAAGTCGATCTTTTCCGTCATGAACTACCTCTTACCACAAGAAAACGTCCTTTCGATGCACTGCTCGGCAAACGTCGGACACGAAGGCGACGTCGCCTTGTTCTTCGGTCTATCTGGTACTGGTAAGACCACCCTTTCAGCCGATGATAGCCGTCAATTGATCGGTGACGATGAGCATGGTTGGTCGCACGATGGTGTCTTCAACATCGAAGGCGGATGTTACGCGAAGACGGTCAATCTATCGCGTGAAAAAGAACCGCAAATCTTTGACGCGATCCGTTTCGGAACCGTCCTTGAGAACGTCGTACTCGACGAAGCCCGTCATCCTGATTACGATGATACATCGTTGACGGAAAATACGCGTGCTGCTTATCCGATTACGGCAATCGATAACATCGCTGTTCCGTCACGCGCTGGTCATCCGAAGACGATTGTCTTCTTGACAGCTGATGCGTACGGCGTCTTGCCTCCGATCAGCAAATTGACGAAAGAACAAGCGATGTATCACTTCCTATCAGGATATACATCAAAACTCGCTGGAACAGAACGTGGGGTCACGGAACCAGAAGCGACCTTCTCGACGTGCTTCGGTTCACCATTCCTTCCACTGATGCCTGAAAAGTATGCGACGATGCTCGGCGAATTGATTGATCGTCATGGTGTTACCGTTTATCTCGTCAACACGGGCTGGACAGGCGGTGCTTACGGAACAGGTAGCCGCATGAAGCTATCTTATACACGGACGATGGTCAACGCTGCCGTTAACGGCACACTTGCAACGATTCCAACAGAAGAACACCCGATCTTTGGACTTCATATGCCGCTCGAAGTTCCTGGTGTTCCAAGTGAGTTACTCAACCCGGTACGCGTCTGGTCGAATCCGGACGAATACGACACACAAGCGCGTTCGCTTGCTGAGAAATTCCAGAACAATTTCCTTCGTTTCGAGAGTGCGACGGATGCGATCAAGTCAGCTGGTCCGCGCCTATAAAGTAGAGTTTTCTGACTTGCATCAAAAAGATAGACACCGAATTTACATCAAGTAACTAAAAAATCTGAGTCCGGTCTTCACGGACTCAGATTTTTTAGTTACTCCTTAATCCTTAGAAATTCTTCCTATTAGGCGATTCGAGACGAATAAAAACGTGTAATCCTACTCAGTTAAGAGAATGATTACACGTCGTCTTATGTCTAGAAAAAAGTCTTCAAACTCTTTTTTAGTTATATGATCGAGTCTGACTCTTCTTGAATATGTTTTTCTCGCTGCATGAGCCACTCTTGACTTTCCGTCAGTAATGCATAGGCTCGCGGAAGTGATACATTTAAACGCTGACTCAGCAGTTCAAACTGATCAAAATCACCTCGATCTGCACTAATCGCAAGCACTAAACAATCCCGAAACGGATGATCCTTTCCTTGTAGAACAATCTTCAGAGAATCTTCGAGTGGCAATTGATCGATGATATCGTCAATATCAACAGATAATAACGCATCGATGTGCGATAACAAGCCAATCATGTAAGCACTCTCCGGTTGTAGTGTTCGGGTTTCGGTAGCAAAGAGTTCACAGAGCTTCGCACAGTGTAAAGAGGACCGTAATAACTCATTTGACCACTCATAAGGACTAGCAAGCTTCATCTCACGTAAAACAATCAACGAAATCCAACTTTTGAGTTGCGAAAAGCCAAGCAGTGAAATCGCTTGACGAACGGAACTGACGGTATTGCGTAAACCCATTCCTGGAGAATTGATCAGCTGTAACACTTGAATACTAATATAGGGATTCGCTTCAATCTCATCAACGACCTCATCGTACTTTTCATCCGTATCGAGCCATTTCAACATTTTTAACAAAACCGGTAGTTGCGGTGGGACCGCCTTTCCTTTCATCAACATCGGTTTAGCATAAAAATATCCCTGAAACCAGTCATATCCCATGTCAAGACACCGTGTATGATCTTCGTGCGTTTCGACACGCTCAGCCAACATTCGGATATGAGGATAATTGCGACGAACAATATGGAGGATAGCACTTTGCTCGCGAGGGGAAATCGTCTCGATGTCGATTTTAATTAAATCGATCAACTCAAACAATTCCGCTCCATGCTGTCGGAGTAAATCCGTCACAAAATCATCGAGTGCTAACGTAAAGCCCGCGTCTTTCCAACTATGTAGAACAGACAGCATCTCTGTATCGATCTCAACTGTTTCTAGAATTTCAATGACGAATTGGCTTGGATCCAAATAATGAATCAAGTCACTTTTCAACAGCTCTGCCGTGAAATTAACAAATAGCTTCTTGCCTTCTGCTACATGATCTACTCCCATATGAACAAGTGTATTCGTCAAAACATCCATCGTCGCTAAATCACCATCAAACACACTGATTTGTTCAATCGAACGATACAATAGTTCAAATGCATCAATCGAACCTACTCGATTAACGATGGGTTGACGTGCTAATAAGATATCCATCGTTCTCATGCCCCCTCTATTCTTCTCTGATGTCATCTATTATATCAAAGTTTACTTTTTAGGAGATTATTGTTTTTTACAACATATCAATGTTCTTATTTTTTAATTCTATGCCATTTTCCGTAACACAAAAAAACAGCACGACATTGGTCGTACTGCTTGAACTATCACCTTTCATCCGGATTCCATATACCAGTCTCAAACCAATTCAACACATTCCGCGTCACACGCAACTTGTCATGAATCGGAAATTGATGGGCATAGGCATAAGTCTGAAGCATCGTTTCTTCGGAATAACGTGCGGCATAAGCCGTCGCGTGGCGTAAACGAACGTTCTCATCATACGCACCGTGAATCAATAACACTTCACCTTGAGGTTCGACATGGAGCGGCGAGCGAACCGCGTATTCATCAGGAACCGTATCTGGTGTACCTCCCGTGTATCGCCGCAGCATCTTTTGCATCGTCTTCTGCTCTTCATACGTCCACGTCAACTCCGTCACCCCTGCCCAGGAAACCGTTCGAGCGACTGGACGGTGATGCGCCAGGAGCAGTGCCATCTGTCCACCACGTGAAAATCCAAATGCGTGAACATGCGAAACACGTTGCTGCAACCAGTCAAAGGCGCTGCAGGCGTCTTCGATATCGTGATGTCCAAAGTCTTCTTTTCCCGTGCCGCCTAGATTCCCTCGATAGAAAGGTGCCATGACAAAAAAGCCTGCCTGTGCGAACGCGAGCAATCGAGTCGGTCGGACCATTCCGATCGAACGCGTTCCACCACGCAAGTAGAGAATTCCCTGACCGTTCGCAACTTGCGGGAGTACGATATAGGCACCGACCCGTTCTCCATCCGCTGTGGTATAAAACATCCGAAACGTCCGAAACGGACCTTGCCGCGGAAGTTCAAACCAATCGGCGTTCGCTAAGTACACGGAGCGTCTCCGGAAGGACACGGTCCTTCATCATGAAACTGTATTGTCGATTCGTATCGAGACGTTCAGGGAGTTCCTCGAATAGAAAAGCACCGTCCGTTTCATCCACGGCAAGATGAGACGACAATGATCCGATTTGCGCGAAGTAGATGTTTTTGATGATCGTATCGCCTTTTCCGGCAACCCGATACTGCCCGACATATGAGAGGGAATCGATTTCCCCACCTGTCTCTTCCATCACTTCACGACGTGCAGCTTCTTCCGCCGTTTCCCCTGGTTCAACCTTTCCACCAGGAAATTCATAACCACGTTGCTTATGATGGGTCAGCAACCATTTTCCTTCGTACACGGCAATGACCCATACGTGCAAGGGACGATCCGAGAACGGATGGTCATCAAAACTTAACTCCACTTGATTTTGATAATAATCCAAGAATGTAATCACGTACGTGCACCTCATTTCTTCTTCTAACTTCACTTTACCTGTTTCACGGGTATTCTAAAAGTGAAAACGCTAGGATTACCTGTAAATCTGGAAAATGATAGCCTACTATCATCCGCTAAAGACAAAAAAACAGCCGATGTTCCACTAGGGAACGATCGACTGTCGTTTCATATTACTTCAAACGTGCTTCGAGTTCTGCTTTTTCTGCTTCGAATCCTGGTTTCCCAAGAAGAGCGAACATGTTTTTCTTGTACGCTTCGACGCCTGGCTGATCAAATGGGTTCACTCCGAGGAGGTAACCACTCATCGCACAAGCTTTTTCGAAGAAGTAGAACAGGAATCCGAGGTGATACGGTGTCATCTCTGGAAGTTCGACTGTCAAGTTCGGTACTTGTCCGTCCGTGTGCGCAAGCAACGTACCTTCTGCTGCTTTATCGTTGACGAATTGAATCGACTTCCCTGCAAGGAAGTTCAATCCATCGAGATCCTGAGCATCTTCTTCGATCGTCAATGCATGACGTGCTTGACCGACTTTGATGACTGTCTCGAACAGGTCACGACGACCTTCTTGGACGTATTGTCCCATCGAGTGAAGATCCGTCGAGAAGTCGACTGCTGCTGGGAAGATCCCTTTGAAGTCTTTTCCTTCTGACTCGCCGTATAATTGTTTCCACCACTCTGACACATAATGAAGTGCTGGTTCGTAGTTGACGAGAAGCTCGATCGTCTTCCCTTTCGCATAGAGCGCATTTCGAACGACCGCGTATTGATACGCTTCGTTGTCAGCTAGGTTTTCGCTCGCGTAGCGCTCTTGCGCGTCACGGGCACCTTGCATCAACTCTTCGATTGAAATACCAGCTGCTGCGATCGGTAATAGACCAACCGGTGTCAACACAGAGAAACGGCCGCCGACATCATCCGGAATGACGAATGTCTCGTATCCTTCAGAGTCTGCGAGTGTTTTTAATGCACCACGCGCTTTATCCGTCGTTGCATAAATCCGGTGTTTGGCTTCTGCTTTACCGTATTTCTCTTCCATGAACGATTTCAAGAGACGGAACGAAATTGCTGGTTCTGTCGTCGTACCCGATTTCGAGATGATGTTGACCGATACATCTTTTCCTTCGAGGACTTCGAATAAATCGTGCAGATACGTCGATGAGATATTATGACCTGCATAGATGATTTGTGGTGCTTTGCGATCTTCTTTTGATAACAAGTTATGGAATGAGTGTCCGAGCATCTCGATCGCAGCGCGCGCTCCGAGATACGAACCGCCGATTCCGACGACTAACAACACATCAGAATCCGACTTGATTTTTTCTGCAGACGCTTGGATGCGTGCAAATTCCGCTTGATCGTAATTCGTCGGAAGATCTACCCATCCTAAGAAATCACTTCCTGCACCTGTTCCTGCATGAATCGCATGGTGAAGCGTCTTTACCGTTTCCGCCATATGATCTACTTCATGTTGACCTACGAATTGTAGGGCTTTCGAATAATCAAAACGTACTGTTGACATGCCATCGTCCTCCTTATTCATTCGCAACGAAATGCGACCTTCCTTTTCATTAAAACGCAAGAAGGAAGGTCGTTCAAGTCTTTTGTGAAATGAGTAGCAAATGTTACAGATTGTTATAGGGCAGCTGTCACGATTTGACGAACGTCTTCGTTTCCAAGTGATTTGAAGTTTCCGAAGTCGCCGCGTGTCATTGCTGACTTGACGATTGCGTCAACTGTATCTTCTTTGATGTCGTAATCAGCGAGACGATTCGGTGCACCGAGTGATGTCCAGAAAGCACTGATTGCGTCGATTGTCGCGTGTGCTGCTTCCATCTCTGATTTACCTTCCGTATCAACGTTAAAGACGTTCTCACCGAGTGTGACGAAACGATGTGCGTTTGATTCGTCGAGTACGTGGCGCATCCAGTTCGGGAAGAGGATCGCAAGTCCACCTGCGTGCGGGATATCGTGAACAGCTGAAACCGCGTGCTCGATATTGTGTGATGCCCAGTCGCCACGTGCGCCCATTTGAAGGACACCGTTGAGCGCCATCGTACCAGCGAAGAGAATCGTGCCACGAAGTTCAACGTTCTCGAGATCGTTGACGAGTTTCGGTGCTGCTTCGACGACTGCTTTCATGACACCTTCTGTCATCCGTTCTTGGACCGGCGCATGCGCAGGGTGGAAGTATTGCTCGAGGCAGTGGCTCATCATATCGACGATACCGTAGATTGTTTGATCTTTTGGCACACTGACTGTGTACTTCGGATCAAGGATTGAGAATGTTGGGAACGTAAGCGGGCTACCCCAACCGTACTTCTCTTGTGTCTTCCAGTTCGTGATGACGGATCCTGAGTTCATCTCAGAACCTGTTGCTGCAAGCGTCAAGACTGTTCCGAATGGGATGACTGTTTCTGGTGTTGCTTTGCCGATGACGAGATCCCATGCTTCGCCTTCATAAGGAATACCAGCAGCGATCAATTTCGTGCAGTCGATGACAGAACCGCCACCGAGTGCAAGCAATGCGTCAACGCCTGCTTCACGTGCAATTTTGATACCGCGCTCTGCTGTCTCGATACGCGGGTTCGGTTCGACACCGTCGCATTCGACGTACTCGATTCCTGCCGCGTTGAGTTCACGTGTGACATCATCATAGACGCCATTACGTTTAATACTGCCGCCACCGAAGACGAGCATGACTTTCTTTGCACCGAGTGCTTCGAGTTGTGGTTTCAGTTGGCTGACTTGACCGTCACCAAAAATAAGTCTTGTTGGATTGCGATATTCAAAGTTTTCCATCTGTGTTGCCTCCTCAATAAGTAATGAACACCTTACATTATCCACACATTCCCCTTTCGCATCTAATTTAATGCTTATTCTATGTAAAAATCGCATAAAAAAAGAGAACCGACCGATGTCGATTCTCTCATGTGGCTTATTTTTGGAAGTTTGATTTTTCAATCCATTCTTCCAATTTACCTTTAAGAACGTTGAATCCAGGTGCTTCTTCTTGTTTGAAAGCAGGACCTGCATCGCGACGTCCAGCGTTTTTGCGTGGACCTTTCGCGCGTGCTTCACGTTTTGGAGCTTCCTGAGTTGCTTTGATCGAAAGCTTCATTTTTTTGTTAGCTTCGTCGATGTCGAGAACTTTAACAGTTACTTCATCGCCAACTTTTACGTAATCGTTGATGTCTTTTACGTAATCGTGTGAGATTTCTGAGATGTGGACGAGACCTTGTGTTTGCTCGTCAAGTGCTACGAAAGCACCGAAGTTTTGAATACCAGTTACTTTACCAGTAACGACTTGGTCTTTTTCAAAGTTTGCCATAATGTATACACTCCCTAACTAAATTCATCAACTTATAATAACACACTTTTCTTGTATCGTAAAAAATATTTTTGGAATTTGTTTATTTTTTATTTCACAAGGGAACATTTTAGTAGCAAGACTTCAAGTATTCCCCCTGATTCTGCCGAACTTTCCGAGTTCGGCCCTTTTTTTGTTCTTTTACTCAATTGACCTAAAAAACAGATACCGAAAAGTGAGGTGAGCGACTTTCACAACGCTCTAATACAAACGGACAGTCTCGGTCTGCTCGCTTTCCGCGGACAAGCCCTCATGCCGCTTCAGATGCGTCGCATCTTCCAGGGTCATGACGACTTGTTTTTCCGCAGGAGTCAAGCAGAACCTCGCCTGTCCTAGCGTAAAGGAAATATAGAGTAGAAGCAATCATAAATTAAGAGGGACATTAATTACTCAAAAATCAAACTGCAATTGACAATGACCGTTCACAAATGAACCTGAACGAAAGTGTTCTGCAATCCATTTACCAGAGCGAAAATGTCCACACACCCAGTGTGCATTACGATAATGCGGTGTAATAAAGCACATTCGAAGTCCTCCTTTCCTTTTAGCAAGGAAGGATTACTTTCAGCTTCGAACAAATAAAATTGTTTTACTTGAGACACATATGTAGTATTGTTTGATTAAGTTCTTAACAACACTATTCTTGTTCGAATAGACATTGCAGTGTCTATCCGAACGCAACGTGCAGCTGAGAGTTTATCTTTCCTGCCGTACTAAGCAGTTGCGATTTCGCAACTGCTTTTTTTATACACTTTTTCGGACCACCTCCTTTGATATCTGAATTTTCGATTATTTCAGCCGTCAGAAAAAGGACTAACTGAATAGTTTCAACAAAACTTTATCAGTTAGTCCTTTCCACATGCTTTTCATTTCACTTATAAATCATCGAATCCATTTGCATCCGTTACTTTCGCATACGAACGTGATTTTTGTTCGAAGAAGTCTGATTTCGTCGCGTTCATCGAATCATCTGAATACGCACGAATCCATGGCATGACGTCTTCGTCGTGCCCTTCATAGAGATCCGACAAACCGATGACGCGAAGGCGTTTGTTCGCGAGATATTTAACATAGTCACGCATCTCACTGACGTCAAGTCCGTCTAGATCACGTAAGACGTATTCGCTCCACTCGATTTCAAGATCAACGGCACGCTTGAACGTGTCATATACGAATTGTGTGAAGGAGCCATCGGCATCAATTTCCGGATGCTCCGACAAGACAGCACGTAACAATTGGCTGATGAAGTACGAGTGTTGCAATTCATCACGTTGAATATAGCTGATCATCGTCGATGTCCCGACCATCTTTTGGTGACGCGCTAAGTTATAGAAGAAGGCAAAGCCTGAATAGAAGTTGATTCCTTCAAGAACGATCGAAGCAACGAGCGATTTCGCGAAGTTCTCTGGAGTCCGGTCATTTTGGAAATCTTCGTATAAATCAAGAATGAATGCATTACGCTTCATGACCATGTCATCGTCTTTCGCGATATCAAAAATCCGGTTTTGTTCAGCCAATGGAACTAAGCTGGATAAGACGTAGCTGTACGATTGATTATGAACGACTTCCTGTTGCGCAACGATCGCAAGAATCGCATGAACCGATGAATCCGATGTGAACATTGCCGATTCCAAGATATAACGTGTCTGAACCGAGTCAAGGATCGAAAGTAGCCCGATGATTCGTTTAAAGGCATCCTGTTCCCGTTCGCTCAATTGATTCCACTGCTGCATATCCTTCGACATCGAGATCTCATCTGGGATCCAGAAGTTTGATAACAGTTGTTTGTAGATCGAATAAAACTGTGGATACGCAATATCGTTCCAGTTGACGATGGCACTCGTTTCGCCACCGATGATCGCTGTCGCGCGATTCGGATGACGTGCATCAAGCAGTTTGATTTTTTGTAGCTGTTCCATGTGCTTCGACTCCTTCTTGCTGTAATTGAAGAATGGTCCGTTTCGTCCATTCCTTGACGAGATGTGGGCGATTGCGTGGTGACTGCTCGATTTTCAATAGTTCGCCGGCAAGCGGCACCCCGAATTTCGAGAGATGATACGCCATTTCATCAACGGCGCGACAATATTTGACGAACATCTTGTCCCCTGTTCCAAAAACAGCTGCCTGCGGGATCGCATGCGAACTCTCCTTCAGAACGGTTCTAAGGCAGTCGCGCATATCATCGGGCAGTTGCCCATCTCCCCACGTATACGAACCAAAATAGACGATATCATAAGGCATTAACTGATACGTCGTCACTTCGTCCGCAAACAACATCGTCGGCTCGATTCCCATCTCAGAACACGTCTTCGCGACGAGTTCTGCCACCTCCTCCGTGTTTCCACTCAATGACGCGTATACGATTGCTGCCTTCATGATATCGTCCTCCTTATCTTATGATGAACACGATTCACATTCGTCGATTTCAACCGTCGTCGAACGCGTGTAGTAGATCGTCTTCATCCCGAGTTGCCATGCTTCCATGTGCATCTCGAGTAATTCTTTCGCCTTGACGTTATTTTTCACGTACAGATTGAAACTGATCGCTTGGTCGATGTGACGCTGACGCGAAGCATTTTGACGAATGCTCCATAGCTGGTCAATCTCAAACGCTGATTTATAGAACCAGTTCGTTTCCGGTGTTAAATCTGGAACAGTGACTGGAATCTTATAGTTTTTCTTCTCTTCCGAGTAGACTTTTTTGTAGATTGGATCAATCGATGCCGTACTACCCGCAATGATCGCCGTCGATGAGTTCGGTGCGACTGCCATCAAGTAAGCATTACGCATTCCGTACGCCGTGATGTCCGCTTGGAGACGATCCCAATCGAGTTCATCCGTCGTTTTATAGTGGCGACGTTTGATGTACTCTCCTGTTTGCCATTCCGAACCTTCGAAGAGACGGTACGCGCCCTTCTCTTTCGCAAGTTGCATCGACGCATCGATCGTCAAGTAAGCGATCTTCTCGTAGAGACGGTCTGCGTATTGTACCGCTTCGACCGATTCCCAACGGATGCCTTCGAGTGCGAGTAGATGGTGCCAACCGAACGTCCCAAGACCAACGGCACGGTATTTTTGATTCGTCAATTGTGCTTGCGGGACATCGATCGTATTCAAGTCGATGACGTTATCAAGCATCCGCATTTGAATCGGAATCAATCGCTCTAAGACGTCAGAACGAACTGCACGTGCAAGTGCGATCGATGACAAGTTACAGACGACGAAGTCCCCTGGTGTCTTCGTGACGATGATCTTACCGTCTTCCGTGTACTCTTCCGTCACGGTCGTCGGGCTCATGTTCTGCATGATTTCCGAGCACAGGTTTGACGAGTAGATCATGCCTGCATGTTTATTCGGATTCGCACGGTTAACGGCGTCACGGAAGAACATGTATGGCGTTCCTGTCTCAAGTTGCGAACGCATGTAGCGTTTGACGAGATCGATTGCCGGAACTGTTTTTTTGCTGAGACGCGGTTCGTTGACACACGCTTCGTATCGTTCCGTGAAGCTGCCCCCTTGTTCCGTCTCATCGAAGTAATCTTCAAGGCTGAAGCCCATAACGGTACGAATTTCATGTGGGTCAAACAAATGCCAGTCTTCTCGTGCTTCGACGGCACGCATGAAACGGTCTGGTAAGTTAACACCTGTGAACAAGTCGTGTGTCCGAAGTCGCTCATCCCCATTGTTGAGCTTCGCGTCCAGGAATTCGAGGATATCTTTATGCCAGATGTCGAGGTACACCGCGATCGATCCTTGGCGCATACCGAGCTGATCGACGCTGACTGCCGTGTTGTTCAATTGTTTCATCCACGGGATGACACCGCTTGAGACACCTTTGAAGCCTTTGATGTCTGAGCCGCGTGAGCGAATCTTACCCATGTAGACGCCGATTCCGCCGCCACCTTTAGAAAGTGTCGCCACGTCCGTGTTCGAGTCGTAGATGCCGCGTAGCGAATCATCGACTGTATCGATGAAACATGAAGAAAGTTGACCGTAAGACTTACCAGCATTCGAAAGCGTCGGAGTCGCAACTGTCATGTAGAGATTCGACAATGCCCAGTAAGACTCTTTGACGAGTTCTAAACGACGTTCTTTCGGTTCGTTTTGCATCAGTGTCATCGCGATGACCATGAATCGTTCTTGTGGTAGCTCGTACAAGTTTTTGACGTGATCACGTGCGAGGTACCGGTCTGCCAGTGTTCGAAGACCAATGTATGTGAACAAGTGGTCGCGGGATGGATCGATCGTTGCCGACAGTTCGTTGATGTCTTCCTTCGAATACGCATCTAGTAGATGTTTCGTGAAGATGCCGATCTCTGTCAGTTTTTCAATCAGCGTATACAGCGAACCATACCGTTCTTCTGCTGCATATCCGCGATTTTCACCTGCTTCAAGGTATAACCGATTTAAGTAAGTCGCTGTCGCTACGAATGTCCAGTTCGGCTCTTCTGCCTTTAACATATCGAGTGCGTGCATCGTTAACAGTTCATAGACTTGATCGGCTTGTAGGGATTTTTCTTCAAGCGCTCGGATGGCACGTTCAGTATAGCGGTCGATATCAAGCTCCGGATACGTTTCCGTTGCTTGTCTAATCACGACATATACGTCTTCTATTGTCATTGCACCTTTAAAGATGCGTGCTGTATTCAGTGGAGATGCCACTATGAACCACTCCCATTCTCTATCGTTAAACAGGTTCGCATTAGACGATGAAATACGCTAAACTAAAAAAAGACGTCCTACATAATAGAAGGAACTCTACAACTCTCACTCTATATATAGACGTTTTTAGCGTTTTTAAACCTGTTAATCTACAAGATATAGGTTATCACTGAAATTCAAAAAAATAACCCCTTGCTTTGAAATTCAGGTAAAACAATTTGAAAAAGGCATCATGACGCCTTTTGAGATATATTGAGATAGCGAGTAAAATGCATTATAAGGTCAAGTGAACCGTTAAAACAAAGATGGTCCATTTCTCCTACTAGAAGAAAAATATTCTCTTCGAATTTTCTGATATACTGAACGTATCGATCTTCCGTCTATCAGGAAGAAGGATTCCATCCATCTATCACGAAAAGACGGCATATACGTATGTACGTTGAAAGGAGCTTACCTCATGCAAGTCGATTACACACCAAATCCGAATTCCGTCAAAATCACGCTCGAAGAACAGCGCTTCGGTGCTAAAAGTACGAGTGTCAAAAAAGAAGATACACCTGAAGATGCGTTGCTCGCATCACTGATCGCCCTTGATGGCATCGACAATCTATTCGCTTACGGCGACTTCGTGACGGTTACGAAAGAACCAGAAGCAGAATGGAACGAACTGCTACCACGCATTGAAGCAAACATGTAAAAAACAAGAAGACACCTGTTCCTGGACAGGTGTCTTTGTTCAAGGAGCGATCACTGATGCCAACCGTATCCATCATCATTCCGACGTATAATCGTCCTCGTGAATTAGCAGAAGCGCTAGAAGCATTGACGCGTCAACACTATCAAGACTTCGAAGTCATCGTCTTAAACAATAATGGAGACGATGTCTCAGCAGTGACGGCTGCCTATCAGGACCGTCTTCAACTGACCTATGTCGCGTTACCTGAAAACCATCATGTTCGTGCTCGAAATCATGGTGTCACGCTCGCTTCCGGTCGGTATATCTTACTTCATGACGACGACGACCTCTTATTACCGAGTCACCTCGAAGAAGCGGTCGGCGATCTCGAAGCTGGTGCTGATCTCACCTATACGGACGCGGAGCTCTTTACGTATCGCTGGGAAGGCGATCACCGGATCGCACTTGATTCTGAGCCGTTCGCATATCCGTACGATCCGGAGACGATTCGAGAAGACTCGACATATATTCCGTCCGGGTCGCTCTACCGTAAATCGCTCCACGATCAACTTGGTCTGTTTGACGAAGACGTCTTCAATTACTGGGACTGGGACTGGATCTTACGCGTCGGCAAGGATCATTTAATACTGCACCCGGCGCGCGCGACCGTCTTATATGCTTTCAATCCATCAGGTAATCATGAATCCGCACGTCAGGATGCAGCCCGACGCGTCTTTTTTGAACGCCTCGTTGAAAAACACCAACTTCCGACAAATGAAATGAAGAACTTCCATATCGTCCAGGCTGAGCGACGCGAACGATTGCGCCAGACCCGCCGTACCTTCAATGGTCAATTGACAGAAAGTGAGTGATCCCATGTACACCGAAAAACAACTCGAATTATTAGCATTATTAACACAAAATGGTCCGATGGACTTGGACTTGCTTGCGCAAATGCTCGACTGGGAAGCGTCAGAAGTAGCCGCTTCGATCGAGACATTCAAACGCGACGGTGTCCTACTCGGTTACACTGCTGTCATCGACTGGCAAAAGATTCATGCCCATCATGGCGTGACGGCTTTCATCGATGTCAAAGTCACACCGAAACGTGGACGCGGTTTTGACGAGGTAGCGGAGCGGATCCATCGTTTCCCGGAAGTGACGTCCCTCTATTTGATGTCAGGCGCATATGACTTACAAGTCGTCCTTGATGGCAAATCGCTACAAGAAGTCTCTCAATTCGTCTCGGAAAAATTATCGACGCTCGACTCCGTCATCTCGACGACGACCCATTTCCGCTTGAAGACCTACAAGCACGATGGTGTCCTCTTCAGTCAGGATGATGACGACAAACGATTGAAGGTGTCTCCATGAAGTCTCTATCTGAACGTGTCGAACAGTTAGCCCCATCCGGCATCCGTCGTTTCTTTGATTTAGCAGGATCGATGGAAGACGTCATCTCCCTTGGTGTCGGCGAACCTGATTTCGTCACGCCATGGAATGTTCGCGAAGCGAGCTTCGCAGCACTCGAACAAGGCTATACAGCGTATAGTGCCAACGCCGGTTTACTCGAGTTACGTCAGGAAATCGCGCTCTACATGCAAGAAAAGTTCGCCATCTCCTATTCGACGACGGAAGAAATCATCGTCACGACCGGAGCCTCAGAAGGACTTGATCTCGCTTTTCGTAGTTTGATCAATCCAGGAGATGAAGTCATCGTCGTCGAACCGGCATTCGTTTCGTATGCCCCTTTGATTGAACTCGCTGGAGGCATTCCTGTCGCCGCTGCGTGTCATGCAGAAGACGGTTTTGCGATTCAACCGGAAACGATCGAACAGTTGCTAACAGATAAGACGAAAGCGATCATTTTCTGTTTCCCATCGAATCCGACAGGCTCGACGATGTCGCGTGATCAATTAGCGGACCTAGCGTTACTCGTCCAAAAGCATGATCTATACGTCATCAGTGACGAGATCTACGCGGAACTGTCCTACGAAACGGAAGCAATCTGCTTCGCGACCCTTCCCGGTATGCGGGAGCGGACGATCATCATCAACGGCTTCTCGAAAGCCTTCGCGATGACAGGCTGGCGGCTTGGTTTCACTTGCGCCCCACCTGCGATCACGCAATCGATGCTGAAGGTCCATCAATACGGCATGATGTGTGCCCCGACACTCGTTCAATTCGCGGGCATTGAAGCACTGCGTTCTCGTCATAAGACGGTCCCTGACATGGTGACGAGTTATCGGCAACGCCGGAACTACTTCGTTAAGGCGCTAAACGATGCGGGTCTTCCGACACACTTACCAGGTGGCGCTTTCTATGCCTTTCCGTACATCGGTCATACCGGACTGACGAGTGAACAGTTTGCTGAGCAACTGCTACTCGCTGAGCGCGTCGCCGTCGTTCCAGGATCCGTCTTCGGAGCAAGCGGTGAAGGTTATGTCCGGGCAAGTTATGCAAGTTCGATTGAACAACTCCAAGAAGCGATCGCTCGGATTCAGCGCTTCATGAAAAAATGGCAGACTCAAGATGAGGCAGCATCGTCACATTCACACTAAAAAAATGATCCGCCTTGCTCCGAAGAGTAGGCGGATCATTTTTTAGTCTACATAAAGAACGAGGAACATCCGATGATCGTCTTCTGCATGATACGGCGAGATTGGACCGAGTTGTGGCGCAAAGACTTCCAACCGATACGGTGAATCCTTAAAGTCAAGTGGTGTCCGCTCTTTGATCAAGCGCCCCATTTCGTCCGCTAGTTCTTTCACTTCAACCAAACTACGCGAGCGTTCCATCGGTGCTTCGAAGACGAATGCCTCGATTCCCTCAATCGACGCACATCGGAGGAAACGCCGGAGTGACGGCAATGCTGCTTCCATGTTGTCCTCGATCGTTTGGTTCTCCTCGTACACAGGGGCTCCCCAGAGGCGCGCCTCACTTCCAGTCGCACTCCGGAAATGATCAATCGTCTCTTCCGTGATGGGATCACGCGTCAACGCGAAGCGTGTTTTATCCCGCTTCAGATTCTTTTCATTCGTCCGGTCGATTTCTGTCAGTAAATCCAGTTGAAGTGGTCGTGCTAACCGAAACAATTCGCGTTGCAGACGTGCTAAGGAATGACCAATCGGAACAATCGTATCTTTCGCTTTCGGCGGTTTATCGCCTTCATATCCGTTCATGACACGTGCGATTTGTCCGGCCTCATGCACGAGTCGATAAAACGAACCGTCCTGATCATCGTTTGCTGTATCAAGCGTCTCATGCTGTGCTGCAAGATCCGCCACGTATTGATTTGCAAGGCAGGTCGAGATCATCAAGACATCGACCAGCTCCAAGCGAAGGGCTTCTAAATCATTTTGTTCCAGTGCTTCACCGACCTCACCGACTTCTTCCGTCAGGCGTGCGAGACCAGATAGTGGTCGAAAATAACCGCCGAGTGAGCGAATCGTCGCATCAACCTTTTGTTGTAGTGTCTTCATCTGTTCCATCTGTCTGACCCTCCACGATTGCTTGGCGTACGTGCCTTTCTGTCTCTTGTTTGACGTGTTGTGCATACGCCTGATTTTTCTTCCATTCCCGGATTCCGACAGATGTCGCAGCAATCAACGCAGCTATTAGTCCGATTTCTCTTTTACGCATCGAGATCTCCTCCTTTTGAATGACTCGTAATCTATCTAAACATGATATGATGATATCAATAAATTCTACATAATCCAGTAAGAGGTGTTGCTTGTGTCGACTGAACGTCTTTGGCAAATGGCCCGGTTCCTGACGGTGATCTTCGCCTTCTTAGTTGGTGGATGGTTACTCATCCGCCTCTCGTCCATCTTATATCCATTCGTCTTTGCGTTTCTGCTTGCCCTTTTCAGCCGACCGCTCGTTGATTTTTTCCAAAAGCGGTTACGGATCAATCGTGGATGGGGTGCATTGTTATCGATCATTTTGATCAGTGGCCTATTAGTTGGGTCGCTCGCCTTGATCATCATGCAGTTGATTCGCGGTCTTGTGTTCGTCGCCAATCAATTACCGGCGCAAATTCAAGAGTTAAGCCTGTATTTTCAAAAGCTGTACAATGAAAAACTGGCACCCATCTGGAACGATGCTTCGGAAGCCTTACGCTCACTGGAACCATCGCAACAAAATACGGTTCAAAACAGTATCCAATCCCTCGGTAGTTCACTTGCGAGTGCGATTGGCGAAGGATCAAAAAGTATCGCTATGATGCTACAGACAGTCCTTGCGACGTTACCATCGATTGCACTGATTTTCGTCATCGTCCTACTCGCTTGGTTCTTCATCGCAAAAGATTGGCACCAATACGAGATGCGATTGAAACGTTATGAGATGCTTCCTTGGTTCGCTCGTTTCGAATCCGTCTTCTTGAGTCTACGGTCTGCCTTGTTCGGCTATCTCAAAGCACAGTTCACGTTAATCACGATCACGTTCTTCATCGTCTTGATCGGTTTGTTCATCATTGGTGTCGAGCATCCGTTTGCAGTCGCTTTTATCGCTGCCTTTTTCGATATCTTGCCGTATCTTGGTACTGGTTCCGTCTTCTTGCCTTGGATCGCTTACTCCTTAATTACCGGAGATACGACACTTGCGATTGGACTCGGGATTCTGTATGCTCTCGTCATTCTACAGCGTAACATCATGGAACCGAAGATCGTCGGCGACAACATCGGCATTCAACCCATCACGGCATTGATCGCGCTGTTCGTCGGGATCAAATTCTTTGGGGTCTTCGGACTGATTCTCGGACCATTGATCGCTGTCATCTTAAAAGCACTCTACAACGCCCAGATTTTCCATTATATTTGGGACTTCGTCAAAGGATCACCCACACCATTTCGGTGAGGGTGATTTTTTGGGTACAGCTGCATATAACGGATATCCTTCCGCGTCCACCGGTCGACTCGCCGGTAAATAATCACACGGAAAACGGGCGCCCGTCGCAAGCAGACAAGCGTCGAGCCAATCATCGATTGCAACATGCGACTGACGCTGTTCCCATAACGGTGGACAATCCAAACGCTCGAGCAATTCAATCCGTTCCGTAATGCCTTCGGTCGTCTTCTTTGAAAAACGTGCCGGATGACCGGCGAGTCGTGCGAAACAAACTTCCGGATGGGCTTCAATCATCTCCGTTCGATATACGCTGCGAACTTCTCTGATTTTCGGTAATAGATACCACGCTTGTTTTGAAAGCCCGATCCCCGCATGTTGTTTCGCTAAATCATTTGCTTCCATATAGCTAGAAGCTGTCAGCGCACTGAGGAACGGGGCATTGAAGACACTGCTCGTTCGCCCAGGGCGTAATTCCTGTCGCAACAACTGATCCGTTTCGCGTCGTCCTTCCGTTAAACCAATCGGCATGTCAACCCAAATCCGGTCAGCTCTAGGAATATTTGCAAGTGTCGGTTCGACGAATCCCGTATAACGACCATTTTCGTACATAACGACGACCCACCCCGCCTTTGCCGCATCAATCCCGATGACGTGCATTCGTCTTCTCCCGGAAAGAACGCAGTAGTGATAAGACGGTGAAGATACCGATGAACGTCGCGAGACCGAGCGATAGACGGTCGCGCGCATCCATATACCAGACGACGGCAAGAATCGTCAACAAGACGCCGAGTAGATTCCAACGTCTCATTTTTCTTGCTCGACGAACCGGTACAGACTACGGACCATGACGCCCGTTGCTCCTTTTGGACCAATCTCAGACGCTTGATTCTGTTCCGATGTTCCCGCGATATCGAGGTGCAACCAAGGTGTGTCACCGACGAATTCCCCGACGAACGCACCACCGAAGATCATATGTCCCATGCGTCCCGGTGAATTGTTCAAGTCTGCGACTTCCGAACGGCGGACTTGTTTAATGAACGCATCGACATACGGCATTTGCCAGACCATCTCATTCGTCTCTTTCGTCACCTGTTCAAAGCGTTCGTAAAGTGACGCATCGTTTGTCAACGCACCTGTGATTTCTGTTCCAAGCGCGACAAGGACACCACCTGTCAACGTTGCGAGATCGATGATCGCTTTAGGTTGATATTCTTTGACGTACGTGACTGCGTCAGCAAGGACAAGCCGTCCTTCCGCATCCGTGTTCAGGACTTCAATCGTTTTTCCTGCCATCGACGTGATGACGTCATCCGGCTTGAAGGCATCCCCGGAAATCATGTTGTCGGTTGCTGGAATGACACCGATGACGTGAACATCTGGCTTCAGTTGACCGAGTGCTTCGAACAGACCAAGAACGGCTGCTGCGCCTCCCATGTCGCCTTTCATTCCGACGATCCCGTCTTTCGGTTTGATGGAATAACCACCTGTATCGAACGTGACACCTTTTCCGACGACCGCGATCGGTGCTTCTGCTGATCCTTTATATTCAAGGACGATCAATTTCGGTGGAATGACGGATCCTTGGTTAACGGCAAGCAAGGCGCCCATCCCGAGTGCTTCCATCTCTTCCTTATCGATGATTCGGAGATCATGTCCATGACGTTCGGCGATGAAGCGTGCTTCATCCGCAAGCGCTGGCGCCGTCAAAAGATTCCCAGGCATCGTTACGAGACGACGCGCCAAGTTCGTTGCTTCGCCTAAGACCGTACCACGACGCACGGCTTCATCTTCAGAAGGTAAGACCGTCAGTTGTAACGTATATGCTTTCGAAGGCGACGTCTTATAATGTTTGACCTCATATGTAGCGAGGGTGAATGTCTCGGCAATCAGTTCGACCGGTTGCCCTGGGAATGTTGTTGCGTCAACTGTGACATGTTCTAAGCGACGTGCTTTGACATGTTGTGCCGCTTTCCCGAGCAAGCGGCGTAAATCGTCTTGCGAGAGCTGATCAACTTTCCCGAGTCCAACGAACAGTACACGTGCGACGTCGCCCGCTAACGTTGGCAATAGACGTAGTTCTCCTCGTTTCGTTGAAATATCGCCTTGACGAACCCACTCTTCTAGTTTGTCACCATACAGTGCTTGTAACCGTTCATCGAGCGGTTGATTTCCAGAAATCCCGACAACGAGTACGTCTACGGATTGATTCGTTTGCATATAAAACTCCCCCTTTGACTAGTATCTATTAGTATGAAGTGTTTTCAGTCATTTTCCAACTGATAGCCTCTCGACTGACCGCAAACGCTTTCAATAATTCTGTTCGACAATTTGTCGAAATGCTTGGTTTCAAACAATTGTTGCCCGTTTCACAATATGATAGGATTATACAGGTGAAATGTTGAGACACTTCAAGAAACGATGTGTTTACTGTTCCTAGAAATGTCTACGTTTTCATTCGAGGGAGAGTGCGCAGAAGGCTCGTTAAGAGAGAGGCGTTTATGGGTATCTATAGATAGCTAAGAAACGAAGTCGTCGCGTTAAAAAAACTTACTGAAAAGAGGGTAATGCACATGGCACAACATATCAAGGGAATTGGCGCTTCTGCAGGGATCGCGATTGCAAAGGCATTCGTGATGGAAACACCGGTCTTTGAGATTCCATCGCACAAAATCGAGGATGCAGCTGCGGAAAAAGAACGTTTCCAAGCAGCAATCGCAAAATCGAAGACGGAACTCGAAGTCATTCGTGAAAATACCTTACAAGAATTAGGTCCAGATAAAGCGGAGATCTTCTCGGCTCACCTTCTCATCTTAGAAGATCCGGAAATCGTCAGTCAGGTGAACGCAAAAATCGAGGACGAACAAGCAAATGCTGCAAAAGCACTCGATGAAGTCGCAAATATGATGGTCATGATTTTCGAATCAATGGATAACGAATACATGCGCGAACGTGCAGCAGACGTTCGTGACGTCACGAAACGGACGATGGCTCACCTTCTCGGTATCACGTTCGTCACTCCAGCTCAAATCAATGAAGAAGTCATCATCATCGCTGAAGACTTGACTCCTTCGGATACAGCTCAATTGAACCGTAAATATGCTAAAGGTTTCGCAACGAACATTGGTGGCCGGACATCGCACTCTGCCATCATGTCACGTTCACTCGAAATCCCAGCAGTCGTCGGAACAAAAGTTGTTTTAACGGACGTGAAACACGGCGATCTTCTCATCCTTGACGGTGCAGAAGGTGACGTCATCGTCAACCCAAGCGAAGAGCAAGTGGCTGAGTATGAAGCAAAACGCGCAGCATACATCGCACAAAAAGAAGAGTGGAAAAAACTCAAGAACGAAAAAACAATGACAGCTGACGGTCATCACGTCGAGCTCGCTGCAAACATCGGTACACCAAACGATGTCAAAGGCGTTTTGGATAACGGTGCAGAAGCAGTCGGTCTCTACCGTACGGAATTCCTCTACATGGATGCAGAGACGTTCCCAACGGAAGACGAGCAGTTCACAGCTTACAAAACGGTTCTCGAGTCAATGGGCGATAAAAAAGTCGTCATCCGGACACTGGATATCGGTGGCGATAAAGAATTGTCGTACCTTGATCTCCCACACGAGATGAACCCGTTCCTCGGTTACCGTGCGATCCGTCTCTGCCTTGACCAAACAGACTTGTTCCGTACACAATTGCGCGCACTTCTTCGTGCAAGTGCATACGGTAAACTCGCTGTCATGTTCCCGATGATCGCAACGATCGAAGAGTTCCGTGCTGCAAAAGCACTTCTCCTTGAAGAGAAAGCAAACCTTCAAGCTGAAGGCGTTACGGTATCGGAAGACATCGAAGTCGGTATGATGGTTGAAATCCCAGCAACAGCAGTCATGGCTCGTCAGTTCGCAAAAGAAGTCGACTTCTTCTCTGTTGGAACGAACGATTTGATTCAATACACGATGGCGGCAGACCGGATGAACGAAAAAGTATCATACCTGTACCAACCGTTCAACCCAGCGATCTTGAACCTCTTGAACAACGTAATCACTGAAGCACACAAAGCAGGCAAATGGGTCGGCATGTGTGGTGAGATGGCAGGAGAAGAATTGGCACTCCCAATCCTTCTTGGTCTTGGTCTCGATGAGTTCTCAATGTCAGCATCATCTGTTCTTCGCGCTCGTAGCTTGATGACACGTCTCAACAAGTCAGAATGTGAAGCAATCGTTGAGCAAGTGCTTGATATGGATACAGCAGAAGAAGTCGTCGACTTCCTCAGCACGACTTTCGACATCAAAAAATAAGTTCTGTCAGACGAATCTGGAACAATCCAGGTTCGTCTTTTTTTGTCTAATTCAACAAAAAAACAACGCCTCTTTCTTATAAGAAAGAAGACGTTGTTGAAATGGTGATTATTGAGCTTGTTTCTTCTTCGCTGGAGTAGCTTGTTCCGACAAAATCGGACGCTCGTTCCCCATCAAGAAGATAAAGATGACACCGAGTACTGCTGGAATCAACGCCCAGAAATAGACGGTTGAGATCGATTCTGCAAGCGACGTCTTAATTGCTGTCGCAACTTCTGGTGGCATCTTCGCAAACGCAGCAGCCGTTGGGAACTGTCCACCGGACGGCGCTCCACCTTGCGGCAACCGATCCGTTACAGCTGACGCGAACGTCCGTGATTGGATGATTCCGAGAACCGTGACACCAAGCGTCATCCCGATTGTCCGGAATGTTGAGCCCATCGAGGTCGCTGCGCCCCGACGTTGCATCTCGATGCCGTTGATACTCGCTAGATTCAATAGAGAGAAACTGAAGCCAACACCAAATCCGAGAATGATCATATAAATCGTTACCGCTGTCCGCGATGTCTCAAGCGTCATCGTACTAAGAAGATAGACACCGAGTAGGAAGAAGACCGCTGAGACGATCATGACGTTGCGGAATCCAAACTTGTTCGGCAACTGTCCACCGAGCTGCGCCGAGATGACCGAGGCAATCAACATCGGCATCAGGATCAGACCGGAATTCGTCGCACTGCCACCAAAGACACCTTGCACGAAGATTGGAATGAATACACTCGCTGAGATGAAGACGAATCCATAAAAGAACGCCACGCCTTGTGTTGCCGCAAATAAGCGACGGCGGAATAGACTAAACGTAATGACGGGATCCGCGGCACGTCGTTCAGCAAATGCGAAGGCAACGAACGCGACGAGCGCTGCTCCGAACAGACCAAGAATTTGTGGCGAAGACCATGCATACTCTTTGCCACCCATTTCGAGCGCGAGTAAGAATAACACCAATCCGGCGACAAGCGTAAACGCACCGACATAGTCGATTTTCTGTGTCCGGTGCACCGGTGATTCCTGATAGAAGACCGTCACGAGACCAAGGGCAATCAAACCAAGTGGAATATTAATGTAGAACACCCAGCGCCAGTCGAGGGAATCCGTCAATACGGCACCAAGCAACGGTCCGAAGATACTCGAGATGCCGAAGACCGCTCCAAACAACCCACTGACTTTCCCCCGTTTTTCCGGTGGGAAGATATCAAAGATGATTGTAAAGGCGATCGGCATCAACGCCCCACCACCGAGCCCTTGCAAGGCACGATAGGCAGACAGCTCAATGATCGAGTCTGCCATTCCACATAAGATACTTCCCACCATGAAGAGGAGCATCCCAAAGAGGAAGAAGCGTTTTCTTCCATACATGTCACTCAGTTTACCGAAGATCGGCATCCCAGCAACGGTTGCGATCATGTAAGCCGACGTGACCCATGCATACTGATCAAACCCATTCAGTTCACTGACGATCGTCGGCATCGCTGTCGCAACGATCGTGTTATCCATTGCTGCGACTAAAATTCCAATCAATAATCCGATGACGACAGGTGTCGTATTCGTTTTTGTTGTAGTCGAAGACATCGACGCACCTCATTTCTCAAAAAATTAGCTAACTCTTATAATAGCTAACTTATTGTATCATCATATGTGCAAAATCTCATTATCAAATGTGCTCTACGATCATTTCACACAAAAAAGACGGATCGCTCAGGGCGATCCGTCGCTTTTCTTCTTTACTCTATACGATACGAAATTGCTTCTCCGGCTTCGACCGTCCGTCCAACATCAACGTCGACTTTTCGATCCCCACTGTTCGTGACGATGATTGGTGTCAGTAATGATGGTACGAGTGGTCGTACTTGTTCAAGATCGACATTGAGGAGTGGTGTCCCCGGTTCGACACGATCGCCGGCTTTCGCCAACGCCTCGAATCCTTTTCCTTCGAGTGACACCGTATCAATACCGATGTGAATCAAGATTTCATCTCCATTATCCGCAAGAATACCAATCGCGTGTTTCGTCGGGAAGAACGTCGTGATCTCACCAGAGACTGGAGAGACGACATATCCTTCCGTTGGTTCGATCGCATATCCGTCACCCATCATGCGACCGGAGAACACTTGATCCGGTACATCATCGAGAGAACGAATGATACCGCTCAGTGGTGCGACATATCCATCTTCGGGCACGTAAGCCCCACCACGATCTCCAGCGAGTGGACCGGCATCTGCTGTACCAGTTCCAGAAGTCCGTGCTTCGTCTCCCATTGGTACTTGTGGAATTGGATCTGCTTCTGGTGTCTCTTTCGGTTTATAATTTGGATCTTTCATGATATCTGCCATTTCTGACTTGATCCCATCGGATTTCGGTCCAAAGATGGCTTGGACGTTATCTCCGACTTCAAGAACACCAGCAGCACCTAGTTCTTTCAAGCGATCCTTGTTGACGCCTGATTTATCATTGACCGTAATCCGCAGACGCGTGATACAAGCATCTAAGTGTTTAATGTTTGACGGACCACCGAATGCTTGTAAAATTTCATACGGTAGATCGCCTGCTTGTGCCGTTGAGGTAGCGGCACCCTCTTTAATCGCTTCGCGTCCTGGAATCTTCAGATCAAACTTCGTGATGACGAAGCGGAATCCGAAGTAGTAGATGACGGCGAAGACAAGACCGACTGGAATGACGAGCCACCACGAGGTTCGGTTCGGTAGAATCCCGAACAACGTGTAGTCAATCAATCCACCGGAGAACGTCATCCCAATCTTGACGTTCAGTAAATCCATGATCATGAATGAAAGACCTGCAAAGACGGCGTGAACGGCAAACAAAAGTGGTGCAACGAAGACGAAGGAGAACTCGACTGGCTCCGTGATCCCAGTCAGGAAAGAAGTCAACGCAGCTGAGAAATAGAGACCTTCGACGGCTTTACGACGATCCTTTGCGACCGTGTGGTACATCGCAAGACAGGCTGCTGGCAGACCGAACATCATGAATGGATATTTCCCGGTCATATATGTCCCTGCCGTAAATGGTACACCGTCCTTCAACTGTGCGAAGAAGATCCGCTGATCCCCGTTGATGATCGTTCCGGCTTTATCCGTATATTCACCGAACTGGAACCAGAAGCTTGAGTACCAGATATGGTGAAGACCAAACGGAATCAACGAACGTTCGACGAGTCCAAAGATAAAGGCAGACAACGGTTCGTTCGCTTCGATAATTGTTTTTGAGAATGTGTTGATTCCACTGCCGATCGGTGGCCAAATATACGATAAGGCAAACCCGGCGACAAGACTGAATAAAGCAGTTGCAATCGGAACAAAACGTTTCCCTGCGAAGAATCCGAGGAAATCAGGCAGTTTGATTTTAAAGAATTTATTATAACTGTACGCTGCTATCAAACCGGCAATGATCCCTCCGAATACCCCCATTTGCAAGGTCGGTATCCCGAGGACCGTCGCATACGACAAGTCACTCGCTTTCTGTGCTTCCGTGATTTTTTCTGGTGTGATCTGTAAGAACGAACTGATGACCTTGTTCATGATCAAGAAACCGACGATCGCTGCTAGACCGGCAACTCCTTCCCCATTCGCAAGACCAATCGCGACCCCGACGGCAAACAGTAACCCGAGGTTCGCAAAGATGATATCACCCGCATCCTGCATGACCCGCCAGATGACGACTAGCGAATCGTTCTCGAGGAACGGTAAATATTGCGTCAAGTTCGGGTTTTGAAACGCTGTCCCGAACGCGAGCAATAGCCCCGCTGCCGGCAAAATCGCTACCGGTAACATCAGGGCCTTACCGATCCGCTGTAAGACACCAAACACGTTTTTCCACATGCGTATATTCCCTCCTTTTTTAAACAAACTACTTAGTTCATACCCTAAAATATTCTATCGCAAAACGATTCTAAAAGATTTTTCCAAAAAAAATGAGCCCTTCCGCAGAAGGACTCACTCTAAAAACTTTAGACTGTTTTTTCTTGTTTACGTGATGCGATGACGGCTTGGATTTCAGACTTGATGTTGTCTGATTTCGGTCCGTAGATCGCTTGAACGTTGTTACCAACTTCAAGGACACCAGCAGCACCTAATTTTTTCAACTCATCTTTGTTGACTTTTGATTTGTCGAGAACTTCGACACGAAGACGTGTGATACATGCATCCAAGTGTTTGATGTTCGACTCTGAACCGAGTGCATCAAGGATACCTTCAGCGAGTTCAGAACCTTGAGCAGATGAAGTCTCTTGCGCTGCATCTTCACGACCTGGAGTTTTCAGGTTGAACTTGCGGATTGCGAAACGGAATCCAACATAGTAGATGACAGAGAGTGCAAGACCGACGACGATGACGAGCCACCACTGCGTGCGTCCTGGAAGAACACCGAAGAGAAGGAAGTCAATCAAACCACCAGAGAATGTCATACCGATCTTAACGTTCAACAATTGCATCGTCATGAACGAGAGACCTGCGAAGACTGCGTGAACTGCGAACAAGATTGGAGCAACGAACAAGAATGCGAATTCGATTGGCTCTGTGATACCTGTCAAGAATGCTGTAAGTGCTGCTGATCCAAGAAGACCACCAACGACTGCACGGCGCTCAGGACGAGCTTCGTGGTACATAGCAAGAGCTGCTGCTGGAAGACCGAACATCATGAACGGGAATTTACCAGTCATGAATGTACCAGCAGTCAATTCAACGTTATCTTTCAATTGAGCGAAGAAGATCGCTTGGTCACCACGAACGACATCACCTGCTGCATTCGTGTACGAACCGAATTCGAACCAGAATGGTGCATAGAAGATGTGGTGAAGACCGAATGGAATCAACGAACGTTCGATGAGACCGAAGACGAATGCTGCGAGTGTTGGGTTTTTCTCCATCATGAAGTGGGAGAATGTGTTCAATCCGTCCTGTGCGAACGGCCAAACGAATACAAGTACAAGACCTGCGAACAATGAAACGACAGCAGTGACGATTGGAACGAAACGTTTACCAGCAAAGAATCCGAGGAACTGCGGCAATTCGAGATTATGGTACTTCCCATACGCCCAAGCTGCAATCAGACCGATGATGATACCACCGAATACCCCAGTTTGAAGTGTTGGGATACCGAGTACGTTTGCATACCCTTGACCGTTAGCAACCATTTCTGGTGTAACGCCGAGCCAAACGCTCATTGTTTTGTTCATGATCAAGAATCCGACGATTGCCGCAAGTCCGGCTGCGCCGTCCCCTGCAAGACCAATCGCGACACCGACCGCGAATAAGAGTGCTAAGTTACCGAAGATGATATCCCCGGCTGCTTCCATCAATTTTGCAACCTTGATGATTGCATCATTTTTCAAGAACTCGAGTTTTGACGTCAAGTTCGGATTTTGCATCGCGTTACCGAATCCGAGTAGGATACCGGCAGCTGGCAAAATCGCTACAGGAAGCATCAACGCTTTACCGACACGTTGAAGAACAGCAAAAATCTGTTTGAACATGTGTGTTTCCTCCTTTTCCTGTTAAGAGCGAAGTATGATGAATAATGCCAATGATTGAGACGAAAAAAGTCAGACATCTGACCGATTTTTTACAGAAAAAAATCAGGCACGAGCGGATTGTAGACAATAGACTTATCCCGTTGAATAACGGAAATAAAGCTTCTTGCCCGACATCCCACTCATGCCTGATCGTATCAGTAACACGTAGTCCGTGCGGTCATTTACCTGAATCGTACTGCACTAAGCGTTGCAGATGCATCGTAAGATACGTCGCCTCACCGCGCGGTACCGCTTTCTTCAACTGACGTTCCATGATGGACATCAGCTCCCAAGCAGTATCATAGCATAGCGGATATTCTTCACGCAATAGCTTTTCTACTTTTTCTGGAGCCTCTAGATACTCCCCATTGGAAACCCTTTCAATCGCTGAACGAAGATGCCGAATCAGACGCTTGTAATCAAGCGATTTTCGATCGATTTTAATCTCCAGTCGCTGTTCGATATGACTAGCAATTAAACCGACGAGTTGATGATGGCGGTTGACTTCGAGTACGTCTTTGAAGTTCGTCGCTGAATGAATATGAAGTGCGATGAATCCTGTCTCAGCTGGAGGCAGGTAAAAATTCATCTCGGCACTGATGAACTCGACGATTTCTTCTGCAAGGGCGTACTCTTCGGGATACAAGGCTTCCGTTTCAGCAAGAAACGGATTCGTGACTTCCATTCCTTGTTCCAGTCGCTTGAACGTAAACGTCAAATGATCCGTCAATCCAATATGGATATGTTCGTCGACCTTTTTTCCGAAGCGTGTCTCGATCATCGAGACGATCTCGTTCATCAATGCGATGAAATTCTCATCGAGATGACCGACGAGCGCCTTATATTGATCCTGTTCTTCTTTATCCTTCAACGTGTAGACTTTTTCCAACTTGTCGAGATCTGTCAGTTGATCGCCTGGCTTCCGACCGAAGCCAATCCCTTTCGCGAGGATAATGACTTCCTGATTCGCACCAGTCGAACAAATGACGACATTATTATTCAATACCTTGATAACGTGGTACATTTGTTTATCCATTCGCTCTCAACCCAATCTGCTCTTACACATTTATTTAAAGACATTGTTTTCATTATAACGGTTTTTCAGACACGAAAAAAGCCTACTTACTCAAGTAGACTTTAAAACATTTGGTAACCGCTCTTACGCAAGAAGCGAATCGATAGACCGGCGATGATGATTCCGGCAAGACCAGCCGCGAACATCGTGATATCCGCTGTCTGTAGACCAGCAATCCGGTCTCCGAGATTCGGTATCGCTTCACGAGCATTCGTGAAGTATTCGAGCGTCGATTGGTTGTCGATCATCATAATTATGATGACCGGATAGAGTACGAGCATCACCCATGTACTCCGCAACAACATGTTTAAGATGAATCCGATACTAAAGAACATGACGAGATAAAGCACACTCCCGATCACGGCTTGAATGATATGCATACTGTTCCCCCTTTGAATCTCTTCTAGTATAACCGACAAAAAAGGCAAATGCACGAGTGTACATTTGCCTAAAACGTGAACTTAGAACTTCCCTTTTTTGATCGCAAGACCAAGTTTTTTTAGTTCGAAGAAGTGTTTGTTGTCGATGACTTTTTTCATGAACGATGCGTTACGACCGTAAATCTTCTTACCGAAGACCATGCCGATACCGTCTTTGTGACCAAGTGAAGCGACCGTTCCTTTGTTCTCGTACGTGAACGTCGATGTTTGACGACCCGCGATGAGTGCTGCGATGTTCTCAGCGACTTTGTGTGCTTGTTGTGTCGCGATTTGTGCAGTCGGTGGGTACGGACGGTTCGAACTTGGGTCCATGACTGCTGAACAGTCACCGATCATGAAGACATTATCGTGTCCTGGAACACGGAGATCTTCTTCAACGACGACACGGTTACGCATCGCTTCGAAACCAGATGCTGCAACGACAGGGTTACCGCTGACGCCACCAGTCCAGATGATCGTGTTCGCTTCGATCGTCTCAGTCGTGTCGCCTTGAAGCGGACCGAATGTGACGCTTCCTGCTCCACATTCCTTGATGCCGTTACCGAGTTTGAACTCGATGCCTTGGCGCTCAAGCCATTTGTGTGCATAGTTGACGAGATCTGCATCGAATCCTGGAAGGACTGTCGGTGCTGCCTCGATGTTGACGACACGAACGAGTTCGCGTGGAATGTCATATTGTTTGCACAGTTCTGGAATACGGTTGACGAGCTCACCCATGAACTCGATTCCTGTGAATCCAGCACCACCAACAACGATCGTCAAGAGTGAACGATCTTGTGATCCTGTTGTTTTGTACTGTGCGAATGAGTAATCGATATGTTCCTTGATTTTACGGACGCTGTTCAACGAGCTGATCGTCAGCGCGTGTTCCTTCAATCCTTTGATACCGAATGTTTCAGGAACGCCACCGAGAGCAACGACGACGTAATCGTAAGGAACTGTTCCGCCATCTTGTAAAAGAACCGTTTTAGCAGCCGTGTCGACTTTCTCAACGATACCTTTGACAAGTTTGACGCGTGACGGGTTGATGACATCATTGATGTAGATGCGCGCTTGCTCCGCAGACATCGTACCTGCAGCTGGTTCATGCAACCAAGTTGTTTGGTAATGATAGTCGTGTTTGTTAATCAACGTGATGTTCGCTTGATCGACGCCGAGTTTCTTTTGAAGGTTGACTGCTGTGATCAATCCACCGTAGCCCGCTCCAAGAATAACAATGTTAGGTGTGTTCATGTTCTGATACTCCTTACGAATCGTAGTTTTGTTGTGATTTTCTTCACATTCAATTACAGACGAATGCTCAAAAATTTTGTTCAAATAATGTTCACATGTCTATAAGCCTATTGAAACACTTTTCAGGAATGATTGCAAAAGAAAAATGTAATTTCCCTTAAAAAAATGTGAGATGTTCCGTACTTGCACCTTTACCCCCTACTTCCTATATAATGGACCTATCCAACGCTAGGAGGGAATCAGATGCACCAACCATATGATGTCACGATCATCGGCGGCGGTCCGGTCGGACTGTTCACCGCGTTTTATTCAGGAATGCGCCAGATGAAGACGAAGGTCATCGAGAGTCTACCTCAATTAGGTGGTCAACTCGCTACGCTTTATCCTGAAAAATATATATACGATATTGCCGGTTTTCCGAAAGTAAAAGCACAGGAACTGGTTGATCGGTTGCTTGAACAAGCAAATGAATTCGATCCGACATACGTGCTCGGTGAGACAGTCATCGCTTACGAACGGATGGATGACGGAATCATCCGCCTCGTCACGAATAAAGGCGAGCATTATACGAAGACCGTCATCTTGACGGCAGGCAACGGCTCGTTCGCCGCGCGTCCACTCGGAGTGGCAGATGCAGAACGCTTCGAAGAAACAAACTTACACTATTTCGTCAACGACATGGAACGCTTCAAGGATCGCCAAGTCGTCTTACTGGGTGGCGGTGACTCTGCAGTTGACTGGTCATTGATGCTTGAGCCGATTGCAAAATCCGTCACGCTCGTCCACCGTCGCGATAAGTTCCGTGCCCATGAACATTCGGTCGAACTGTTACACGATTCGTCCGTCAACGTCATGACGCCGTATACACTTGAATCGGTCACAGGTGAGACGCACATCGAGACGCTGACGTTCAAACATGCTGAAAGTGGTGAAGTCGTCGTCGTCGCTGCGGACGATGTCGTCTGTAACTTCGGTTTCGTCTCGTCACTCGGACCATTAAAAGAATGGGAAGTTGAATTCGAACGCAATTCGATTCGCGTCAATTCGAAAATGGAGACTGCGATTCCAGGTGTCTTCGCTTGTGGTGATATCGCGACTTACGAAGGACGCGTTAAACTGATCGCAACAGGATTCGGTGAAGCACCGATCGCCGTTAACCAAGCGAAACTTCTCGTTGATCCATCTGCTCGTCATCCGCAACACTCGACGAGTCTTTTCGAAAAAGTAACGAATCATTCTTGAGATATATGTGAATGACTGCAAATGATGAGAGGTCGGATTCCGGATGACATACCGGAGTCCGACCTCTTATTTTGATGGAATCATGCTAGGACGTGACCAAACATCTTCGACTCCTACAGGAAAAGAAAGCACGATGTGTGCTTCCGTCAGGGATAGGGACCCGACAGATCACATGGAATGGAAACTAGCGAGGCTTACATCCCGCCTAAGGAAAGCGAAGATGTTGAAAACGTCCGATTTCATACGGATGATCTTTTAACCGGTATCCGGTAAACCCGTTGCACGAGTTCGACCCCACCTCGCTCAATCATCGATTCTTCGAAGACCTGACCACCGAATCGCTCGTAAAACTGGCACGCTGGATTATCCCGCAAGACAGAAACCTGCATCGTCTCATATTCCGCTAAGTCCTCAGCGATGCGTTGAAACAACGCTTTACCGAGTCCTTGTCCTTGCGACGCTTGCAAGACATAAATCGCATACAACTCCCCTTCACGCGCATCACTTCGATTCGCTCCACCTTGCGCAAAGCCAACAACTTCTTCTCCTGAGACGGCAACATACACGCGTTGATCAATTAATGTCTGTTCCCATTGTTTCGTCCGTTTCGCATGCGACAACTGTGCTAAATACGGATCTGGAATGATACCTTGATACGTCTCGCGCCAGGCATCAATATGAACGCGGGCGATAGCTGACGCATCTTCTAGACGTGCTTCCCGAATCCTCATAACGGGATGATGAAGCGACGTGTCTCGCGTCCATTACGAACAGTCGGCTCGATTTCTTGTCCACCGTTCGCCAAGATGACACGGCGAGATGCTAGATTATCAACGCCACACGTCAACAGCACTTGATCGAGTCCACGTTGCCGTGCTTCTTCTAGCGCTAAACGGAGCCCGGTCGTCGCATATCCTTTCTGACGCTCGGATGGTCGGATGCCGTATCCGATGTGTCCGCCGTACAACTTCAAGTTCTCCGTCAAGTCATGCCGGAAGTTCAGCGCACCGACGATTCGTTGCCCGTCGACCATCCAGTACGTCGAATGGGTGACAAGACCCGGTCTGACTGTTGTCTCCATTTCCTTAAGTTCCGCAAAATAAGCGCCAAGTGGTTCATATGTGTCTCCGACTGCTTCCGGCACGATCGTTTCGCCCGACTCTCGCCAGTCTTCTAAAAAGGCGCGGTACTCGGTCTCCCACGCAAGAGTTGGTTTTATCAACTGCATCATTGGTGATTGCGCACCTCCTCTTCAATCAAACGATCGAGCCAGTCATCGACATGTTGGAACAGATAGCCGGCTTGTTTCGCAGCTGTCGTATCCATATAGAAATCGCGTTCTGGCGCAAGCGGCGATTCATCTTCTCCTTTTGCAACGAGTTGACTCGTCGTTCCCGCAACGCGGTCGATCTTATCCACTAGGTCTTGAATGGATAAGACACCGTCACTTGCAGCGTTGATTGGTCCGGTCAGTTCCGAACGACCACACCACTCCAAAAAGGCAGCGGCTTCGTAACTTGAGATATATCCCATCTTCGCGTATGTGTTTTCGGCAACAATCGGACGACCGTCAAGCGCACGCTTGATATGAAAGACGAGTCGCTCCGTATAGTCATCTGGTCCGAGGACGACCGGAAAACGGACCGCAACGACTGGGAACGTCGCCCGTTGGAAGAAATAACTCTCCGCTTGGCGTTTCCCTTCGCCATATCCATGTTCCTTCTCAAGCTCATATTTCCCGGGAAACGGATTGTAGGCACGCTCCGTGATATTCGCACCACCGTCTTCATAGACAGACATCGTCGACGTCAACACGTAGCGCCCGACTTTCCCTTCAAACGCGTCAATCGCAAGCTTGGCTTGATACGGCGTGAAGCAAATGTTGTCATAGATGACATCCCAGTGCTGTTGGCTTAAGTCCTTCATCGTACTACTTGACGTCCGGTCTCCTTTGAAAAATGTCAAGCCCTTCGCGACTGGTGGCGTATGCTCGCCGCGTGTGACGATTGTCACGTCATCCCCCGAATCGGCTAACCGAATCGCAAGCCGGCGTCCGAAGTAGCGTGTTCCCCCGAAGATCAATACTTTTCTCATCCTGAAGCCCTCCCTGTTCGTAGTAGCATTCACTCTCTTAATATTTCGAGTCAACGGAACAGGTCTCCTGTATGCGGACAATAAAAAAATCGTGGACGATGTCCACGATTGGATTCATTAACAGCCACCCGGTGTCCCGGCATTCGTTGCCGTCCGGAACGATGTCCCGCAACCGCATGTTGCGATGGCATTCGGATTCGTGATCGTGAATCCGCCGCCGAGCATCGACTGCTTATAATCGATTTCCAGTCCTTTGACGACCGGGTAATCTTTTTCGTCCACGATGACGGTCACGCCGTGCTGTTCGAAAACGAGATCCGTTTCTTTCTGTTGGTCGAATCCCATTCCGTACGACAGACCACTACATCCACCACCTTGGACGAGCATCCGAAGATTCCGTTCATCTGCTGGTGCCTGCGCCATCATGTCTTGGACTTGTAGCGCTGCTGCCTCCGTTAAATGGATCATGTCATCACCTTCCTTTTCTTTAGTATACGCAACTTCTGAGCGAATCGAAACCTAGTTGCTTGAAACTATCTTGAATTCGTTGTATAAATGGTATGTACAACAAAATAATCGTTCCATCTTCAGGGCAGGGTGAAATTCCCGACCGGCGGTAAACAACTATTATGAGTTGAAGCCCGCGAGCGAATAGGGCGCTATTTGCTGATTCTGTGTAATTCAGGAGCCGACAGTATAGTCTGGATGGGAGAAGATGGCGGCATGAGTTTGAATTTGATCGATTTTTGCAATAATCGATTAGGTTTATTTAATGCGGACTTCTCCCCTGTTGATCTCATCAATAGGGGTTTCTTTATGGACGCAGTCATGCCAATACTTCATCGAGAGGAACGAGCAAAAGGAGACAATACTCGTATGAAACGCACACAAAAAATGGTCACTCTGTCAATGTTAGGTTCAATCTCATTTGTTCTTATGCTTATCAATTTTCCACTGCCGTTCTTACCGAACTATCTGAAGATCGACTTCAGTGATGTTCCTGCTCTCGTCGCAGCGATCATGTTCTCACCGGTCGCAGGTGTCATCGTCGAAGCATTGAAGAACGTGTTATATTACATCTTCCGCGGAAGTGGTGTTCCGGTCGGAGAATTCGCGAACTTCGCTGCTGGTGTCGCATTCGTGCTTCCTGTCAGCTGGTTCTACCACAAAAAGAAATCAACACAAGGTCTCGCAACTGGCCTCGTCGCTGGTACGATCACGATGGCACTCGGTCTTGCGATTCTCAACTATATCTTGATCCTTCCAGCGTATGCATGGTTCCTCGGTATGGACTACATGGCGGATCCAGCTGTCAAATGGACAGCAATCACAGCCGGTATCTTACCGTTTAACGTCATCAAGGCATTGTTCATCTCGGCACTCTTCATTCCGTTGTTCTTGAAACTACGACCATGGATGATGCGCCGTCAACAATCTGCCTGATCCGAAAAGCTGCGCCCGCTGACGGACACGAATCCCCTCGTTCAGACGAACGAGGGGATTTTTTGGCTGTTCGGGCTCACAGCTCATTCTCTTCGATTTTTAGGTAAATCTTTTCAAGCAACTCTTCCGGCGTCTCGCCTACGACCGTCTCACCATCAACGAGACAAAAATGATCAAGCGAACAAATGCCGCAATAGCCAAGGCAACCGTATTCGACGACGTCGACGTTCGGGTCACGTTCGAGTTGCTCCATGACGACCTGTGTACCAGCCGCTAAGTTACTGATACAAAATTCAATAATCGGATTCACTTTTTTTCCTCCTTCAAGCAGGAAACGACCTGCCTCATGTCGTATTATACAAGGTCAGACTGATTTAGGGGAACTAAGGGGGATTTTACGTTATGAAGCAATTGGTCGTACTCGGCGGAGGATATGGTGGAATGCGGATTTGTGAGCGATTCAAGGACGAGGAAGTTGCCGTCACGCTCGTCGACCGTCTACCGTACCACGCACTCAAAACGGAATATTACGCACTCGCAGCAGGTACATTATCAGATCGAGATGTCCGGATTGAATTTCCGGAGGGGAAACATCTTACTTATAAATATGGACATGTCATTAAAATCTCACCAGAGACGAATACGGTCCACCTTCAAGACGGATCAGAATTATTCTATGATGACTTGATCATCGCCCTCGGTTGCGAGGATAAATACCACAACATTCCGGGTGCTCAAGAGTTTACATACAGCATCCAGACACTTGAAGAATCGCGCAAGACACAGCAAGCGATCTGTGGTCTGTCACCGGGGTCCGTCGTCTCGATCGTCGGTGCTGGTCTATCTGGTGTTGAACTTGCCAGTGAACTGCATGAAAGCCGGAAGGATTTAACGATTCGTCTGTTCGACCGCGGTCCATCCGTCTTGTCATTCTTATCCGACAAAGTCTCATCTTACGTCCAGGAATGGTTCGAGGAGCATGACGTGGAAGTCATCAACAATTCGAACGTCACGCTCGTCACGGCGGACGACGTCCGAAACGGCGACGATACGTACCCGTCGGACTTGACGATTTGGACGGCAGGTACGCAGCCGGTCAAGGTCGTTCGTGATCTCGGCTTTGCTGCAGATAGCGGTGGTCGGATCAAATTGACGGCACATCATCACGTACCGGAATACGATAACGTCTTCGTCATCGGCGATTGTGCCAGCTTGCCGTATGCGCCAAGCGGTCAACTCGCAGAACATCAGGCAGAACAAGTCGTCGACGTCTTGCAAGCGAAGTGGCAAGGGAAAAAATTGCCGAAACTGCCAGAAATCAAACTGCGCGGAATGCTCGGATCGCTCGGGAAATCAGATGGTTTCGGGATCGTCATGGGCAAGCAAGCGCTGACGGGGAAAGTCCCACGTCTCTTGAAGTCCGGTGTCTTATGGAAACACAAAAAGATTAAATGAGCAAAAGAGGTGTCCCGATCTTTGGGATACCTCTTTGTCGTTCACCCCGTCTGACTTAACTTCGCATCAATCGCTGCCGTAATCGTCTTCAGTTTGACGTACCCCTCGTCAATCATCTCATCATCGAGCACGATCAATGGATAAAAATAGACATCCTCTTTTAAGGCTTCCGTCCATTGATCCGATGTTGCTGTCTCGAAATCGACATAGCGAAGCGTCATCGCTTGCTCATATTTCCGTCCGAGGACGGCTTGTAGCCAACTGAACGTCTCTTCCGAGCTAGGTGCCCCGACACAACTCGGACAAGTGACCGCTGTTCCATAAACCGTGATTTCCATCTTGAAGTCCCCCTTTTCAATTCTCTCCTCTTTAGTATACAAGTTTTCCAGATTGAGAACATTTTTCAACCCTGTTACAATGAAACTATACGAAAGGATGTGTTTACGCATGGAAATGTTTGATCAAGTGAATGAAGTTCTTGAAAAATTGCGTCCGTTCCTTCTTCGTGATGGAGGAGACGTTGAACTCGTAGATGTAGAAGACGGAATCGTAAAACTCCGTTTGATGGGAGCTTGTGGTAGCTGCCCAAGTTCAACGATCACATTGAAGGCCGGTATCGAACGTGCCCTTCTTGAAGAAGTCGCTGGCGTCGTTGAAGTCGAACAAGTCTTCTAATACATGAAATCCCGAACGAATTCTCGTTCGGGATTTTTTGATTCATAGAATCCATTCTGCTAACGTATCGACCATGTATGTCGGTTGACGATCCTGACCTTGAATGAAGACGGGTGTATGGACGCCAGAATTGACGTGCATCGTCCGGATGCCTCCATTGATTCCGAATAGAATATCCGTATGGTAGTTATCCCCGACCATGATGACGTCTTCTTTTGACAGACCAATCATCTCCGTTGCGATATCGACCATGACCGGTTCCGGTTTACCGATGAAGAACGGTTCCTTCTCCGTCGTCACGCGCAGTACGGACGTCAAGGCACCGTTTCCTGGTAAGAATCCACGTTCTGTCGGAATGGCAATGTCTCCGTTCGTCGAGATGAAGCGGGCACCGGCACGAATCGCGAGGGCACCGACAGCGAGTTTTTCATACGTGATCTGACGGTCAAGACCGATGACGACGTAATCTGCCGCTTCGGTTGCGACGACGTCTAACCCTTCCCGTTCAAGCGCATCAATCAGTCCTGTCTCACCGATTGCATAGACGCGCGCTTTCGGTGATAGATCAGCGATATAACGACCGGTCGCCATCGCACTCGTCAAGACGTGTTTCGCATCGGAATGAACACCCATCCCGCGTAATTTCTCCGCCACGGCTTTTGCCGTCATCGACGCATTATTCGTCACGAACAAATACGGAATGCCTTCTGCTTGCAGACGATTGACGAAATCGACCGCTTCTTTTACCGGTTCCGTTCCGTTATACATCGTTCCATCTAAATCAAATAAATAGCCTTTTGCCTTCATCCTGACTCACTCCTCGTTTGGTAAAAATGCAGACACCGGTCCGAGTTCTGTCTCGATATACCGGCGAATCGCTTCCGGGAAACGACGTAATTCTGCTTCCTCTGTCTCAAGTACCGCCCGAATCTCCGCCATACTCGACTGTGTGAATGACCGGACGATCAACGTACGTAACGCAACGAGCTTCTTCAGACTCGTCGCGAGCGGTCCATCGATGACCTTCTCATCTTCTAAAATGAGAATGATATCTTCATAACTTCCCGGATCCCGCATGATGAATCCATCAATCATACTGTTTCCGATGTCGATGACACTCTCGATGACTAAAAAACCGATCCGTTCCATAGCCAGTGCCGTCGTCACCGGATCCCCCGTAACTTCCTTACTTTGTCGAAGTGCCGTCTCATAACAGACGACCGTCTCTTCGATTTTTTGACGATTGACGAAATACATCTTCATTCCCCCTCACATCCTCCATTTTATCGCTATCCGGCAATCCTGAAAAGCAGAAAGGTCATTTGCATCACATTCCTCAATGTGTTATCCTCAATTTAGATTTTTGCTGAAAATAGTATGTCACATTGGTGACGTGGAGGTTATATACATGGAACGGGAACTCGCACTGGAAATCGTACGCGCTACGGAAGCAGCAGCACTAGCTTCTGCTCAATGGATTGGTCGCGGTAAGAAAAATGAAGCGGATGATGCAGCAACGACTGCGATGCGCGAAGTCTTGAACACGGTCAACATGAACGGAACGGTCGTCATCGGTGAAGGCGAACTCGACGAAGCACCGATGCTCTTCATCGGCGAACGTGTCGGAACAGCAAACGGTCCAATCGTTGACATCGCCGTCGACCCGCTCGAAGGTACGAATATCGTCGCCAAAGGTCTCGGTAATGCGATGGTCGTCATCGCTGTCGCCGATCAAGGTGCCCTGCTCCACGCACCGGATATGTATATGGATAAATTAACAGTTGGACCGAACTTAAAAGGGCACGTCTCGCTCGACGATCCACTTGAAGTCATCATTGAAAAAGCAGCTCAATACAACAATAAACGGATTGAGGACGTCACTGTCATCATGCAGGATCGCCCACGTCACGATCACTTCCGTGAAGCCGCGATGCGAATGGGCGCACGGGTTCGTCTGTTCGAAGACGGCGATGTCTCAGCTGGAATCGCACCACTATCTCCTGCGACAGGAATCGATATCTTCATCGGTACAGGCGGTGCTCCTGAAGGTGTCATCACGGCTGCTGCCGTTAAAGCGATGGGCGGCGACATGCAGGCACGCTTACACCCGATGAACGAAGAAGAAACTGCTCGTGTCATCCGGATGGGGCTTGAAGATCCGCTTCAACTTTTAACGCTTGATGACCTCATCAAAAGCGACGACTGTATCTTTGCTGCGACCGGCGTCACGACGGGTGAAATGCTCGATGGCGTTAAGTTCTTGACGGATGATATCGTTGAGACGACATCCCTTGTCATGCGTTCAAAGACACGGACGATTCGAAAAGTCATCGCCGAGCATAGCTTATCGCGTAAACCATACTTGCAAAAAGTCCCCCAAACCCTTTAATCTGAAACAGATGTTAGGGAAATGAGGGAAGCTGAATGATGGAAGAACGTGATTTTTTATATGATGATGTCGAACAAACGAAGACACGCTTTGTCAGTTGGATCGGAGAAGCTAGTCGGTTTGATCTCGCCATCACGCACTCGGAACATTTTTACGGTAAGGTTCTCGTCTTGAATCTCTTATCGAATCGCTATGCGATCATCGGTGCGGACGATTTTGATGAACCTGGCTACATCGCGACGGCGTTTGACGTCGAAGACGATGCGGCAACGGAACTCGAGATGTATCTACGCGCTTATATCGGTCTATGAAAAAAGCCTTCGTCCGCGGACGAAGGCTTTTTCTTATAAGAGACGATCGTTTCGTTCATTTAATGTGTTCGGTCCGCTGAAGACGTTCGTATTGTCTGACTCGTCATGGGCACGACGCTCCGAATGCTGATCCGCTTCATCACCGACGAGTAATACGAATTGACCGCTTTCGACCGCATGATTCGCACGATCGACGTCTTCCTTCGTCAAGCCACTTCCACGAATAGCATCTCCGTGGGAAGCCGTGTCATCTTTTTTGAAGATGCTCTTGATTTCCTGCCAGAGATTACGATGATCTTCCTGTGACAGACGCGTAGATGTCTGTTGGTTGTTCAAATCCGCTAGTTCCTCGATTTGTTCGAGATCGTATTTGTCGTGTGCTAAGACTTTTAAATCAGTCGAGACGACACCGGCAACACGGAGATCGTGCACGGCACTAACAACTTCTGGTACGGATGAGTAAATTCCAACGATTCGCATGGATGGTTCCCCCTATAGGTACATGATACTTATAGTAATAGCCGAATTCCGTCCACTAGAAACGCTTTTCTGTATGACAGTTTGATTACTCGCTTTCCGTCTTCTCTGGTGCAGGTGCGAACTTCCGTTTCAACTTCAACGTATTGGATGAAGAACCGTCGAAGCGAGGTGGTGCTTCTTCTCCTTCTACCAATCCGATCTTCTTGACGATGAAGTAGGCACATCCGAAGTTACAGTATTCGTAGAGATAATCCGCCACATGCGAAATTTTCGTATCGAATGTCGCTTTCTCGTGTTGATCCTCATAGAAGCCACGTAGCCGTAATTGACCGTGCCCCCAGTCCCCCACGATATAATCATATTTTTCTAGGACATCGCTAAAACGACCGATGAAGGCTTCCTCATTAAAACCTTCCCGCTTCTCTTCGACGACCTCATAACGTTCCCGATTGACTTGTATCATTATTCCCACCTCCTGCTGTTCTTATCATAGCATATTCCATTTCGCCTGGCAGACGAAAAACCGTCCGAGCAACTGCTCGAACGGTTTTTGATCGTTAGTCGATCGGAAGTGCTGTTTTATTCTTTTTCGCTGCGTTGACTTGCTCATCCGCGTGATACGACGAACGAACGAGTGGACCTGCCTCACAGTGCGAGAATCCTTTGCTGAGCGCGATCTGCTTCAGTTCAGCGAACTCTTGTGGTGTATAGTATTTGATGACGTCGAGGTGTTTTTTCGTCGGTTGGAGATACTGACCGATTGTCATGATGTCGACGTTATTTGCGCGAAGATCATCCATCGTTTCAAGAATCTCTTCCCATGTCTCACCAAGACCAAGCATCAAGCTCGACTTCGTTGGAATTTCAGGTGCGAGTTCCTTCGAACGGCGAAGGAATTCAAGCGTCCGGTCGTATGTCGCTTTCGCACGAACGGTCGGTGTCAGACGGCGGACCGTCTCGATGTTGTGGTTCATGATGTCTGGTTGTGCATCAATCAGCGTTTTCAATGCCTCAAAGTTCCCACCCATATCTGAAGGCAAGACTTCGATTGATGTCTCTGGATTCATCCGACGAACTTCACGGACGGTTTCAGCGTAAACGCCTGCTCCGAAATCATTCAGATCGTCACGGGCAACCGCTGTGATGACCGCGTGCTTCAGGTTCATCAAACGAACGGATTCCGCGACACGTTTTGGTTCTTCAAGATCGAGTTCGTTTGGGCGTCCTGTCGTCACGGCGCAAAAACGGCACGCACGTGTGCAGATACTTCCGAGAATCATGAACGTCGCCGTCCGGCGTACCGCCCAACACTCGTGGATATTCGGACACTTTGCTTCCTCACAGACAGTATGTAGCTTTTTCTCGCGCATCATACTTTTTAATTCTGTGTAGGTTTCATTCGTATTCAGCTTGATTTTCAACCATTCCGGTTTACGTTGGATTTCTCCGCGTCCCATGGTTTCGCTTCCCCCTTCATCCCCAAAAAGTCAATTCATGTCTGCTTTAGTATAACAAACAATCAGGGTTTGCGAACATGTAATTCATTATATTCCGACTTCTCCGATAAGCGTTCGAACAACAAATCCCGTAACAATTCCGGCATGAAATATTCTTTTGGCATTTCTTTGATCGCTGGAAAGAGTGGACCGAACGTGAACATATCCGGCAAGACGACCGTATAGTTTCGCGTTGGCTCAAGCGGTTGATGTGCCGCCAAACCAGCATAATGCATCCGCCCCATCAACTTACCACGGAAACCGAGACCTCGAACCTTTAGTTGTTCGAACTGATCTGTTTTGACTTCGTCGAGGAAAGTTTGTAATTCCACTCCGGTCATCGTCACTTTACAAGGATTGATCGGGTGCGGACAGAGTCGATGTAAATCAAAGGCAGAGACAGGACCTGGTGGAAGTGACCCAAGCAGAATACCTGCCGGGACACAAGCGATATCCGCATCACACCAATCACGCATCGTCTCGACAAGCAATTGTGAGAACGGCGACTCGCTGAACCAATCATTGGCTAGACCCGATGTCTCGCCAATCGGCTCCTTCATCTGTTGTTCCGCCAGATACTGTTCGCGGTCGAGTAATTTCGCCGTCGCTTCGTCCTCGACGTAATCGTGTAAGGAATGAAGGACCGCTTCCTTCTCTCCGGTATCCGTATTCATATAAATTTCACCCGCATACTGCCCATGTTTACCGGCTTGGGTGATTAAGACACCGTTCTTAACGACACCGTCATCAAGGACATGGTGCGTATGCGCACCGATGATCAAATCCAGTTCTGGAAAACGCATCGCGAGTTCTTCGTCTTGATAGAAACCGAGGTGACTCAAACAAATCAAGACGTCGACTTCTTGACGCAAATGTTCGATTTCACGCGCCGCGACGTCAAACGGTTCTTCGATCGTCCAACCAAGTAAACCGTACAGTTCGATATACGGTGCCGTCAGACCAAAGACGCCGACTTTTCCAGTCGGTAATTCGTGAATGACTCCTTGCTTGGCAAACGGTGCTTCTAAATTCGAGACGAGGACCGGAAAGTCCGCTTCCGTGTAGAGGTTCGCTAACCAGTCGTGCGGAAACGTGATGCCTTCATTGTTCCCGATCGTCACGGCAGTCGGCATCAACGCATTCAGTAGATGCGTATTGATTTTTCCTTTTGTTGCTTCCGTCGCTGGATCAACACGGTCAGCATGATCGCCGAGATCAAAAACGAGCGAATCATACGTCCGGTGTTCCTTGACGAAGGACATGTAGCGAGGCCACATGTCGAAGTGTGAATGCAAATCATTATAGTGAATGATGTGTAACTTCATGCAGAAGCCCCCCTTGATGATTTAAAACAATGAGATTTGTCGCGGCGCCAGTTCATAGTCGAGATCGAGAATCTCGATTAATCGTTTCGCATTCGGGGCAGCATCTCCTGCTGAGTTGTTATTGAAGAAGACATATACATCCTTTGCTTCCGCTGCCACGTTTCGGACGTGGTTTGCGAGTTCCTGTAACTCGTCTTCTGAGTAGCGGTAGAGACAGCGGACTTTTCGCCAATCGTCGCTGCTTTGACCCGGTTTCTTTAACCAACCCGCTTTATTTCGTCCATGGAGGCGGATGAATGCCGTCTCCTGCGTCACGACCGGTACGAATGGTACGGAACCATCTTCGGTCTGGGGTTCGTCACAAATCGTATGAATAAACTGATGTTCCTTCAAAAATCGGAGCGTCCGCTCACGATAAGCTTCCGAATACCACGATGGATTTCGGAACTCAATCGCGACCGGCAGTCCAGCAAGTGATTTTCGGATCGTTTGCAAATACTCCAAGTGCATTTTGCTGACATCGAACCAGGGCGGTAACTGCACGAGGATCGCTGCAATCTTTCCACTCTTTCGCATCGGTTCGATCGACGCGATATATTGTTCAAAAATCGGACCGAGCGGATCTTTATTCTCCCGGTCATGTCCACTCATCGCCCGGTGGACCTTGACGATGAAGCGGAACCCGTCCGGTGTCTCGGATGTCCATTTTTCGTAGTTTCGTTCCGGTTGAATCGCATAGAACGTCGAGTCGACCTCGACTGCTGGAAAATGTCCCGCATAAGCGGCGAGCTTCTCCTTACGATCTTGCGGGGTCAAGTAGAGACTATCATGATCTCCCCAGCCCGTAACACCGATATATATCATGCGCTCCTCCCCCTTACGTGTTCTATTCTACCTATTACCTATTCATCATAGCATAGCAGAATCCGGGATTTCTTCTTCAATGCTTCAATTTAAACGTTCATATTCAAGTATGATACATCCCGATTCGAAGTATTGTGTTTTGATCATTTTTAAGTGTTGCGGTTGATCGAACACCGGAAACATCCGTTTTCCACCGCCGAGCAGAACAGGATAAATCACGATATGATAACGGTCGACGAGTCCAAGTCGTATCGCTTCAGCAGCAAGCGTCGCCCCACCGATCGCAATCTGTTTTCCAGGCAAGGCTTTTAGTGCTTGAAGTTCCTCGGTAAGTGACTTGGTCGCTAGACGTGTCTTTCCTTCGACAGCGTCGAGCGTCCGCGAGAAGACGACCTTCTCAAGCGATTGCCAGGTTTTCGCATACTCAACGACAATCGGCTCGTCTTCCTGATTCGCTGTCTCCCAGTATTGCATCATCTCGTACAAACGACGTCCATAGACATGGGTATCGAACGCTTTCTCGTAGTCATTGAAATACTGATGTAATTCTGTGTCCGGTGAAGCGAAATCGATCCTACCTGACGCATCTTCGATATAACCGTCAAGCGAGACTTGAAAGGAATAGACGATGTCACGCATAGTAATCCCTCCTTTTTCACTCTTTACCCGAATAACCATTTCATGAAAAAACTCCCCCATCCGTAGATGAGAGAGTAAGACGAATTATCCGATTGAACCTTCCATCTCGAACTTGATGAGACGGTTCATTTCGACCGCATATTCCATTGGAAGTTCTTTCGTGAACGGCTCGATGAAGCCCATGACGATCATTTCCGTTGCTTCCTCTTGTGAAATCCCGCGGCTCATGAGGTAGAACAATTGCTCTTCCGAGACCTTCGAGACTTTCGCTTCGTGCTCGAGCGAAATGTTATCGTTGAGGATTTCGTTGTACGGAATCGTATCCGACGTCGATTGGTTATCCATGATGAGCGTATCACATTCGATGTTCGAACGTGCGCCTGTCGCTTTCCGTCCGAAGTGGACGATACCGCGGTACGTGACTTTACCACCGTGTTTTGAAATCGACTTCGAGACGATCGTCGACGATGTGTTCGGTGCTAAGTGAATCATTTTCGCACCCGCATCTTGGTGTTGACCTTTACCAGCGATTGCGATTGACAATGTCATACCACGTGAACCTTCACCTTTGAGGATGACGGCTGGGTATTTCATCGTCAGTTTCGAACCGATGTTACCATCGACCCATTCCATCGTTGCGCCAGCTTCACAGATCGCGCGCTTCGTAACGAGGTTGTAGACGTTGTTCGCCCAGTTTTGGATCGTCGTGTAACGGCAGTAAGCGTTTTTGTTGATGAAGATCTCAACGACCGCTGAGTGAAGTGAGTTCGTTGTGTAGACCGGTGCTGTACATCCTTCGACGTAGTGAACCGATGCTTCGTCATCAACGATGATCAACGTCCGCTCGAATTGACCCATGTTTTCCGAGTTGATGCGGAAGTAGGCTTGAAGCGGCGTGTCGACTTTAACGCCTTTTGGTACGTAGATGAACGATCCACCTGACCAGACCGCTGTGTTCAAGGCTGCGAACTTGTTGTCTGTTGGCGGGATTAATTTTCCGAAGTACTCACGGAAGATATCTTCGTTCTCTTTTAACGCTGTATCTGTATCTTTGAAGACGACACCGATTTCTTCGAGGTCTTCTTTCATGTTGTGGTAGACGACCTCTGACTCGTACTGAGCCGAGACACCTGCCAAGTATTTTTGCTCCGCTTCTGGAATACCGAGTTTGTCAAACGTACGTTTGATTTCTTCTGGTACTTCATCCCACGATTTCTCTGCCCGTTCAGACGGCTTGACGTAGTACGTGATGTCGTCGAAGTTCAATTCTGAGAGATCGCCACCCCACGCTGGCATCGCTTGTTCGTTGAAGATCTTAAGTGATTTCAAACGGAAATCAAGCATCCATTGTGGTTCTTCCTTCATTTTCGAGATCGTTTCGACGACTTCAGTCGTCAAGCCACGTCCAGAACGGAAGATCGAGATATCGCGATCGTGGAAACCATATTTATAATCGCCAATTTCCGGCATGTTCTTTGCCATGTTCATTTCCTCCTCTTACTTGCTTGTGACCGAAGTTTACTTCCCTTCTTCTACGCCGCGTTCGAGCGCCTTCCAGGCAAGTGTCGCACATTTGATCCGTGCCGGGAATTTCGTGACACCCGAGAGTGCCTCGACGTCCCCGAGGTCGAACGATTCGTCGTCATAGTCTTTTCCTTGGACCATGTCCGAAAAGATATCCGCGAGTCGTAAGGCTTCTTCGATAGTCTTACCTTTGACGAGTTGCGTCATCATTGAAGCAGACGCCATGCTGATTGAGCAGCCCTCCCCGTCAAATTTCGCATCACGGACGACATCGTCTTCAATCGCGAGCTGGAGACGAATCGTATCGCCGCACGTCGGATTGTTCATGTCGATCGTGACGCCCCCCTCGATCGCACCGCGATTTCGGGGAGTTTTATAGTGATCCATGATCACTTGACGATACAAGTGATCGAGATTGTTAAAATCCATGACTGAAATACTCCTTCGTTTGGCGAAGTCCTGTCACGAGTGCGTCAACCTCTTCTTTCGTGTTGTAGAGATAGAAGCTAGCGCGAGCCGTCGAGCTCGCTCCGAGCCAACGCATCAGGGGCTGTGCACAGTGATGACCGGCGCGAACCGCGATTCCCTGCATATCAAGGACGGTTGCGACGTCATGTGCATGGACATCACCGAGATTGAACGTGACGAGTCCAACGCGTTCTTCCGGACCGTAGATCGTTAGTCCGTCGATGTCACGCATTTGTGCCATCGCGTACTGCGCGAGTTCACGTTCGTGTGCTTCGACGTTCTCTAAACCAATCTCTTCTAAGAAATCAATCGCTGCCGATAAACCAACAGCTCCTGCGATAATCGGTGTACCCGCTTCGAAACGATATGGAGACGGTTTGAACGTCGACTCTTCAAGACCGACGTAATCAATCATCTCACCACCGAATTCAACGGGTTCCATCGCATTGAGTAATGCCTTTTTCCCGTAAAGGACACCAACGCCTGTCGGACCACACATCTTGTGTGCGGAGAAAGCGAGGAAGTCACAGTCGAGATCCGTGACATTAATCCGTTGGTGTGGCGCACTTTGCGCAGCATCGACGACCATGACGGCACCGCGAGCGTGCGCAAGACGAGCGACTTCTTTGATCGGATTGATCGTACCGAGAACGTTCGAGACGTGTGCCATCGCGACGATCTTCGTCCGGTCAGACAGTTGTGCTTCGACCGCTTCGACCGTCACGCGACCATCCGCTGTCAAATCAACGTATTTTAACTTCGCTTTTTTGCGTTTAGCGACTTGTTGCCACGGAATGAGATTCGCATGGTGTTCGAGGTACGTGACGACGATTTCGTCGCCTTCTTCGACATGCTCCATACCGTAGCTTGACGCGACGATGTTGATCGCCGTCGTCGTGCCGCGGGTAAAGATAATTTCTTCATGGTGTTGCGCCTGGATGAAACGACGAACGTTCTCACGCGCACCTTCGTACGCATCCGTCGCTCGTGTTCCGAGCGTATGGACGCCACGGTGCACATTCGAATGAATCGTCTTATAGTAGTCGTCAATCGCATTGATGACGACGAGCGGCTTCTGCGAAGAGGCCGCACTATCGAGATAGACGAGTTTCCGGTCGTTGACCTGTTGGTCGAGGATCGGAAACTGATTGCGGATGGATGCATCGATTCCCATATTAGTTTACTTTCCCTTCGATGACTTGAACGAGACGTTCTTTCACCGAGTCAATCGCAAGTTCCGAGACGACTGGCTGGAGGAATCCGTGAACGACGAGGCGTTCTGCTTCCTTCCGTGAAAGGCCACGGCTCATCAAGTAGTAGAGTTGTAGTTCATCGACACGACCGACAGATGCCGCGTGTCCTGCCATGACGTCATCCTCATCAATCAAGAGGATTGGGTTCGCATCACCACGTGCCTTTTCAGACAACATGAGGACACGTTCCGTTTGAACGCCGTTTGATTTCGAAGCGCCGTGATGGATCATCGACGTTCCGTTGAAGATAGATGTTGCTGCGTCTTTTTGGACACCGTGGATCAAGATGAAACCTTCTGATCCTTTACCGAAGTGGTCCGTCCGGACGTTGAAGTTTTGTTTTTGCTCTCCACGACCGACCGTAACGGCTTTCGTATCTGAGAACGAATCGTTTCCGACGAGGTGTGTTTTTGTTTCTGTAACCGTGTGACCGTCATTCATGTGACCGAGTGCCCATTCGAGCTTCGCGCCTTGTTTGACGACACCACGACGGTTCATATACGTGATGGCACCTTTTGATAGCGTATCGACACCACCGAAGAGGACTTTTGCGTTGTCTTCAACGAAGACTTCTGTGACGACGTTGACGTTATGCGCTTCGTCACCGTAAGAAACGAAGTTTTCGATATACGTTAATTCGCTGTCCGCATCTGCGACGATGATCGCGTGATGGTAAAGCGCTGCGCCTGATTGCTCAAGCGTGTAGATCGCTTGCATCGGTACAGAAAGCTTAACGCCTTTTGGTACATAAAGGAACGTACCGCCGTTACGAAGTGCTGCGTTTAATGCCGCAAGACGATCTTCGTTAACTTGAACACCTTCCGTCATGAAGTACTTCTCGACGAGTTCTGGGTGTTGTTTTAATGCGTCTTCGAGCGTCGTGAAGATGACGCCGTTCGCTGCTTCACTGTTTTGCGCGTGGACGAGTTGTCCGTTACGCGTGACGAGCATGTGATCACGGTTCTCGCCGATCAATGCTTCGATATCTGAAGAAAGACCAGTGACGGTTTCGAGTTCCGTCGTACCTTCTGTGAAGTTCCAGCCTTCGATCTTGATTTTTTCTACTTTTGGCAATGCGAGCGTTGGGGCAAGATCAAGCGCGTCTTGACGCTTTGCGACCATCCAAGATGGTTCCCCTAAGCGAGTCGCACGTTCTGCCACTGCCTCGCGATTTACTGCAAGATTCAGTTCTACAGTCATCATGCTTCCTCCCTCGTCTTACGCTTTTGTTTCGATTTCGACGTCTTCGATGCCGAGTTCTTTTTTAACCCAGTCATAACCTTCTGCTTCGAGACGGTGTGCGAGTTCTTTACCACCAGACATGACGATTTTTCCGCCCATCATGATGTGGATGAAGTCTGGCTCGATATAGTTCAAGAGACGTTGGTAGTGCGTGATGATCAAGCAGCCGAATTCAGGTGAACGCATTTCGTTGACACCTTTTGCGACGACTTTCAATGCATCGATATCAAGACCTGAATCGATTTCATCAAGAATCGCGATCGCTGGTTTAAGCATCATCATCTGAAGAATTTCGTTACGTTTCTTTTCTCCACCAGAGAAACCTTCGTTGAGGTAACGGTGTGCCATTTCTGAAGGCATCTCGAGAAGACCCATTTGTGAATCAAGCTCACGAATGAACTTCATGAGTGAGATTTCATCGCCTTCTTCACGACGCGAGTTGATCGCTGAACGAAGGAAGTCGGAGTTCGTGACACCACTGATTTCGCTTGGGTACTGCATTGCGAGGAACATACCCGCTTGTGCGCGCTCATCGACTTCCATGTCGAGGACGTCTTCGCCGTCGAGTGTGACTGAACCAGATGTCACTTCGTACGATGGGTGACCCATCAATGCTGATGCGAGTGTTGATTTACCTGTCCCGTTTGGTCCCATGACCGCGTGGATTTCCCCGCCTTTGATTTCCAAGTTGACGCCTTTCAAGATTTCCTTGCCGTCGATCGCGACGTGTAGATCTTCAATCTTCAAGTGTGAAGCCTTCATGTTAGAATCCCTCCATCTATTCATTTCGTGACTGACGATTCAGAACACGAGCGTTACTAATTTAGTATCATTCTAATCTTAAAGAAACATCGCGTATTATTCAAGCGTCATCGCTCGTTGATTTTTCTCAAAATCATGCGTTTTGTTGAGAATCATTCGAAAGTTTCACCGGTTCCTCGAGTTCCTCGATCGTCGAAGCCCGATGAATCCGTTGTGACAGTAAGAGCAGTGGTATTCCGAATAATGTCAAGCCCGCTAATATCCCGAAAATCGGTAACGGACGGTCCGCTCCATATAAACTTAACAAATGTCCTCCGGCGATCGGACCGATTGATTGTCCGATCGACGTCAAGCCCATCGCCCCGAAATAACTGCCCCGTAATTCTGGTTTGGCAAACCGATCGGTCAAGATGTCGGTCATCGTGAACATCATGACTTCCCCGCACGTGAAGATGAACATCGCGACGATCATCAACCAGATCGCGTTCGCATTTCCCATGATGAACAATCCGATCGCAACAGTCGCAATCCCGGTCGTGATCGAGACGAGCGGTGACGTCTTCATACCAAACTTCATGATCGGATATTGAACGATCAAGACGGTGATTGCATTGATCGTGATCAAAATCGCATAGAGTGTCTTCCCGCCTTCAAGCAGTGACGTTTCCGTCAAGAACTGTGGCAAGGTCGAGTTGAACTGACTGTAGCCGAAAACCCCGAAGATGATGCCAGCGAGTGCCAGCGTAAAGGCGATATCCGTCCGCAACAGACGAACCGTTGCTCCAAACGACACCTTCTTGCCACCATGCGTCTCGGTGATCGGATAGCGTTTGAATAAGATACCAATCATCACCCCGTACACGATATAGACGAATGCCGTGATGTAAAACGTCGCGGACGTGTTCCCCGCACTCAGCAGTAAAGCGATTCCCGGTCCGATCGCTGCTGCGATGTTGATCATCGCGTAACGGATATTGAAGACGAACAACCGGTTCGCTTCATCCGTCGTATCACTGATCAAGGCACGAGCAGATGGCTCGAAGATTGAGCGACAGACCCCGTTCAAGGCACTGAGCGTAAAGAATGCCCAGAACGTCTCGACTTGTGCCAACGCAATGAAGACGATCGCGAATCCGATCGTTCCGGCAAGCATCATCGCCCGCCGTCCATAACGGTCTGACAAGGTACCACCGATGAAACTCATAATGAGGCTGGCGATCGCTGAGATACTGAGGACCCAGCCGACATCGACCGGATCAAACTTTAGAACAGTCGTCATGTAGATGGCGAAGAACGGCATCGTGATGAACGTTCCGAGACGTGAGAAAAACGTCCCGAACAAGACCCCCAGTGTCAACGGATGCAGTTGACGTATGCGTTGCATATGATTCCCCCTAACCCCTGTTTCAGACAAATGAAAAGCATCCTTCCATTATATAGGAAGGATGCCGGCTTCGGTGAACTTATTTGCTGACTGGAACGACCGCACCTTTGTACTTGTCGAGGATCCAATCTTGGTTTTTCTTCTCGTGCAGAACGTCAAGAAGTGCTGTGACACGCTTGTCTTTCTCATCGCCATCACGTGTAACGATGATGTTGACGTATGGTGAAGACTCATCTTCTGAAGCGATCGCGTCTTTCAATGGGTTCAGACCGTTATCGATCGCATAGTTCGTGTTGATGAGGACGGCGTCGCCTTCATTGTTTTTGTAAGCTTGCGGAAGAAGTGATGCTTCGATGTTCGTCTTGAACTTGAGTTTCTTCGGGTTCTCCGCGATATCACCGAGTTGTGCATCTGTCGTTTTACCGTCTTTAAGCTTGATCAATCCTTCATTTTGAAGGAACGTCAAGACACGACCGCGTTCCGCGACGTTTGAGCTCGTTAAGATCGTTGCACCGTTTGGTAACTTATCGAGTGACTTGTATTTCTTCGAGTAAATACCGAGTGGTTCAACGTGGACGCCACCTGCGTTCGCGAACTTATATGATTTGTTTTCTTTCTCTTGTTGCTCAAGATACGGTACGTGCTGGAAGTAGTTCGCATCGATTTCTTTTGAAGCGAGCGCTTTGTTCGGAAGTACGTAATCTTGGAACTTCTTGATTTCAAGCTTGTACCCTTTTGCTTCGTATTCTTTTTTGACGTGCTCAAGAATCTCAGCATGCGGTACGTTCGAAGCACCAACGACGAGTGTCTTATCGTCGCTACCTGATCCTGATGATTTTTCGCCACATGCAGCAAGGCTGATTGCTAAGACGGATACAGCAGCAGTACCTACGAATTTTTTCCAAGTTTTCATGAATGATTCCTCCAATATGATTAAGTTTCGAATTAACGTTTATCGATCGCGCGGATCAGCAAGTCACCAATGATTTGGATGACGAAGACAATCGCTAAGATTAAGAGTGTCGCAATGACGATGACATCGTTTTGAGAACGCTGGAATCCTTCGATGAAGGCCATGTCCCCAAGTCCACCTCCGCCGACTACTCCGGCCATTGCCGTATAACCGACAAGTGAGACGAGTGTGACCGTGATACCAGAAACGATGGCAGGCAACGCTTCCGGGATTAAGACTTTATAGATGATCTGGAACTTCGTCGCGCCCATCGATTCGGCTGCCTCGATGACACCTTTATCGACTTCGCGTAACGCGAGTTCAACCATCCGACCGTAAAATGGTGCAGCACCGAAGATCAGTGCCGGTAATGCTGCCGTTGGTCCGAGGAACGAACCGACGATTGCTGTCGTAAATGGAATCAATAAGATCAGTAAGATGATGAACGGAATCGAACGGAAGACGTTGACGACCAAGCTCAACACTGAATAGAACGCCCGATTCTTGAACAATAACTCTTCGTTTGTCGCATACAATAGTAAACCAATGATCAAACCGAGGACGAATGTCGAAACACCAGCGATTGCCGTCATATAGACGGTACTGCCTGTCGCTTCCCACACCATGTCCCAATCTAGATTGTCAAAGAATGAAATCATCGGTGATCCACCTCCACTTCAACATCACTGGCTTGAAGCTTCGTGATGACCGCTTGTGTTGCTTCTGTTTCCCCGATCAACTGAATGAACAGTGTACCGAGTGCCCCTTCCTGTGATTGACCGACGTTTCCGCCGATGATATTGAACAGGACCGGCGAATCCTTCATGACTTCCGCGAGGATCGGGCTTTCTGCTGTCGATCCGACGAACGTCAACTGAACGATTTTTCCGGTTGGGTACCGTTCGCGTAGTTTCGCGAACGTTAACTCGTTCTCCGACGGCGACGTCAATTGTTTGACGAATTCCTTCGTCATCGCTTGCTTCGGATGACGGAAGACTTCTGCGACCGGTCCTTGCTCGACGATTTTACCGGCTTCCATGACGGCGACCCGGTGACAGATTTTTTGAATGACGTGCATCTCGTGTGTGATCAAGACGATCGTCAGTTTCAGTTTTTCATTGATGTCGACGAGTAACTCAAGGATTGAGTCCGTCGTCTTCGGATCGAGTGCACTTGTTGCCTCGTCACATAAGAGAACGTCCGGGTTCGATGCCAGTGCCCGAGCGATACCGACACGTTGTTTTTGACCACCGGATAATTGTGACGGATAGGCTTTTTCGCGTCCGTCCAAACCAACGAGTTGGATCAGTTCCGCTACCCGTTCCTTGCGGTGTGCTTTCGGGAAGCCACCGAGCTCGAGTGGGAACATGATGTTCTCTTCAACCGTCCGTGACCATAGTAAGTTGAAGTGTTGGAAGACCATCGAGACATTCTTGCGGACGCCTCGTAATTCCTTAGGTTTTAGTGATGTCATTTCAACACCATCGATTTGGATCGAACCACTCGTTGGTGCTTCGAGCATATTCAGTAATCGGATCAGGGTGGATTTCCCTGCTCCGGAATAACCGATTATTCCAAAAATTTCACCGCGCTCGATTGTCAGATCGACATTCGCGACGGCTTCGACCGCTCCGCGCTTTGAGCGATAAATCTTTCCTACGTCTTGTAAACGAATCACAACTGTCCCTCCTAAAATAAAAAAAGTGCGCGCGTTTTAGAGCAAACGCGCGCACTTTTCAGTACACAAAACCATTTGCTCTCATCTCCCAGACTTTTGTCTGCTGGAATTAGCACCACTTCGGATTAGATCCGCGGTTGCCGGGTTTCATCGGGCCAGTCCCTCCACCACTCTCGATAAGAGTTTCGGTATTAAGTTTGTAGAATATATTCTGAATATTAGCAGGGGTTATTTTTGTTGTCAAACAGTTTTTTCAGAAACTTTTTCGAGGAACGTGAAAGCACGTGTTAAGTCTTCTTTCAAATCTTCCGCATCCTCAAGTCCAACTGAAATCCGAACGAGACCGTCCGTGATGCCGAGTTCTGCCCGACGTTCTGCTGGGATTGACGCGTGTGTCATCCGTGCCGGCACCGAAATCAGACTCTCGACGGCACCAAGACTCTCAGCGAGTGTGAAGAAGTGTGTCGCCTCGACGAGTTTTTCTGCGTTCGCTGCTGAACCGACATCAAAGCTGATCATCCCACCAAATCCAGTCGCTTGTTTCGCTTGGATGTCGTGACCAGGATGCGATGCAAGTCCTGGGTAGAAAATGTTCGAGACGATGTCTTGCGCTTGTAGGAACGCAACGAGATCATGTGCTGTCTCTTCGATCGCATCCATCCGGATACCGAGTGTACGAAGACCACGGACGAGCAAGAAGCTGTCTTGCGGTCCAAGCACGCCGCCTGTCGAGTTTTGGATGAAGTGCAGCTCTTCGCCGAGCGCATCATCTTTGACGACGACAAGTCCAGCGACGACGTCCGAATGTCCGCCGATGTATTTCGTCGCACTGTGCAAGACGATGTCTGCACCAAGTGCGAGTGGTTGTTGATGGTATGGTGTCGCGAACGTGTTGTCGACGACGAGTTTAAGATCGTGACGTTTTGCGATTGTTGCGATTGCTTCAATGTCCGTAACTTTCAATAACGGGTTCGTCGGTGTTTCGACGTAGACGATCTTCGTGTTGTCTTGAATCGCTGCTTCCGTTGCCGCAAGATCCGTCGTATCGACGAATGTCACTTGGATGTTGAACTTCGGTAAGACGCGTTGCATCAAGCGGAACGTACCACCGTAGACGTCATCCGTCATGACGATGTGATCGCCAGACTCAAGCAAGTGGAAGACGGCATGGATCGCTGCCATCCCAGAACCGAAGGCAAAACCACGTGCGCCACCCTCGAGATCCGCAATCAATCGTTCGATGCTCGTCCGTGTAGGGTTCGCTGTCCGTGAATATTCATATCCGTCCTTGAGTTGACCGATTTTATCCTGCTTGTATGTGCTTGTTTGATAGATCGGAGGTGTGACGGCTCCTGTTGCCCGATCGACACCTGTTCCTCCATGAATCAATGCTGTCTTCTTACGCATGAGTTTCGTCCACCTTTTCAAAGATTTGTTGGCTCAAGTAGCGTTCGGCACTGTCTGCGAAGACGGTGACGATCGTACTGCCGGGGTGACGCTTTGCGATATCAAGCGCAGCAACAAGCGCTGCACCTGCTGAACTACCAACGAGTAATCCTTCGCGAGCAGCGAGTGTATGAACTGCGTCAAATGCATCACGGTCAGAAATCGTATGAATCTCGTCGACGAGTTCGCGCGGCACGAGACTTGGCCATTTTGCTGTACCGATACCTTCTGTCTTATGCGGACCGGCTGGACCACCATTTAAGACGGAGCCTTCCGGTTCGACGATTGCTGCTTTTGTACCGAGACGTTGTTTTAAGAAGTCCGCTGTTCCGGCGAACGTACCACCTGAACCACAACCGGCAACGAACCAGTCGATATGCGGTAAGTCCGCAATCAGCTCAGGACCGAGTGTCCGCTGATACGTGACTGGGTTCTCTTCGTTTTCGAATTGTAACGGAACGTAACTATTCGGAATTTCCTGACCGAGTTCTTTTGCCCGGTCGATGGCCCCTTGCATATCGAGTTCAGTCGGCGTGTTGACGACGGTTGCGCCGAGTGCCCGCATCAACGTCTGCTTTTCCTGACTGAATTTTTCCGGAACGACACAGATGACTTGGAGATCGTATTTTTTAGCGGCGAGCGCCAAGCCGATGCCGGTATTCCCGGCTGTCGGCTCGATGATCGTACCGCCTGGTGTCACATGTCCGTTTTCGATTGCTGCATCAACGAGTTGAATGCCAAGGCGGTCTTTGACGCTGCCCCCAGGGTTCATCCATTCGAGCTTCGCCAAAATGCGCGTACCAGCAGGCAAATCGAATGAAGTGATCTCGTAGAGTGGTGTGTTTCCGACGAGGTCGCGGACGTTGTTCGCGATCATCCGAAGACGATGTCCCATTCATCACGACCGGCAAGCATTTTCTCGGCATAGTGCTTCGCTCCTTTGAGGTCATGTGCGCTCGCAAATCCACATTGGACTTCGTTTTGCGCTGGAATCTCTTCTGCTGCGAGGACGTCTTTCAACGTCTTCTCAACGAGTTCGCTCATTTTTTCGACCGAGTCGAAGTTCATCATCGCCATGTAGAAACCTGTTTGGCATCCCATCGGCGAGACATCGATGACATCATCCGAGTAGTTACGGATGTTTTCAGCAAGTAAGTGCTCGAGTGTGTGCATCGCACGCATCGGCATTTGCTCAACGTTTGGTTGCGTGAAACGGATATCGTATTTGACGACTTGGTCGACTTTACCTTCTTTATAACCCGCGACGCGGATATAAGGTGCTTTGACTTTCGTATGATCCAGGTTAAAGCTTTCGACGTTCATTTTTTGAAGTGCCATGATTTATTCCCCCATTTTCTCGGCTTCTACGAGCCAGACGAAGTGATTGTATTGTATAAATTTAACAGTGAATCCTCGTGCTGTAAACAATTCTTCCATAACTGGAATCAACGGGTAGAACTCGCGTTCGAGATCTTCCGCTAACGCGTCGAACCCTTGAGCACGTGCTTCACGAATCGTTTGCAGGCGTGCCTCTTCTGAGACGAACATCGTATCCGCGTAGACGATTTTTCCGTCTGCCGGTAAATGTGATGCCATCAGTTCGATCGCTTCTCCCTTTTCCTCATCTGTTAGATGATGAAACGCATACGTCGAAACAAAACTGCGTGCTTCCTGCGCTTCGAACGAGAGGAAGTGACCGTCTTGTACATCAAGTGACGGAATCTTTTCCGTCAGGATTGCCCGCATCTCCGGACTTGGTTCGACGGCGAGTACGGCGTCGTGACGTGCCAGAAGACGTTGTGTCAGGTTCCCTGTGCCTGCTCCGAATTCAATGACCGGCGACTGCGCTTTATCCGCTACTGTATCCAAAATCTCATCGTATCGACGAAAAACCTCTTTATACTCCGGATCGTGTCCGGTTACTGTCTCGTCATACGTCGATGCCCATTCTGTGAAAACATCCATAAAACGTACTGTCATGCCTTGTCGTCCTCCATCTCACCAGTTAATTCCGAGTAATCGGATATGAATTAAAGTAATTTTCCTTATTCGCATTGTAGCAAGGAGATTCTATCCTGGCAAGCGACCGGCTCAAAAAACTTCCAGAAAACAAAAAAAGGCGTTGCCGGCGAACCGACAACACGAATAATGTGGTTAGAAATGCTACGAAGGAAAACCCAGCTCCATTCGGAATTGTTCGCTCTTCCGCGTGGAGGACGGCGCCTGTTCGACATGATTGCCAGCTTACGTTCACTTCCTGATCGGTCCTTTCGATCCACCACCCGTTCATTGCACCGCTTCGTCTTTGGGGGACGACTTAAGGGGAAACAATACACCGGCTTAGGATGGGAGAAAGGGTTCAGGACTTGAATCGTATTGAACAATCATCTCTGCTAGACTTCCTATAATGCATTTCTAGAAGTTGTTATGAATATACCATTCATATTTCTGCGTTGTCAACGGATTATTGTAAATATTCCGACAATTTAACAAAAAGAAAAATCCAATCGGACTTTTCTTACCGTTCTTGACAGAAAGCAAAGACGTTTTGAACGGACTGGAAAGCATAAAGTCGCTCTACGACTTGATTTTCTTCAATTCGCAACAACGCAGGAACACTCATGACACGGGCTTCTTCTAAGAAATCCGGAATGAAATTCCCGTTCGCCTTCTGAATCGATTGACCTGATTCCGTCGCTTCGACGATATCGAGCATACGTTCCGCGATGGCGCATGTCCCGCACATCGGTGCATAGACATACAATAGCCCGTTTTCCGGGACGGTCGTGACCTCTTGCATGACGGTCGCTCCTTTCTTCGTGGTATCTGTCGTCAGTATACAAAAAAAAGAGAGCGGACGAAACGCAAGCGCCTCGTTCACTCTCTTTTCGTTAAGTATTACTCGTTGATCATCGATTTGTATGCTGCAGCATCCATCAATGCTTCGACTTGCGATGCATCTTCGATTTCGATGTCGACCATCCAAGCGCCTTCGAATGGTGACTCGTTGACGAGTTCTGGGGAATCTGAAAGATTTTCGTTGATGGCAACGACTTTACCAGTGATCGGTGCATATAGTTCCGAGACTGTCTTGACCGACTCGACTGAACCGAATGGCTCGTTTGCTGTGATCGTATCACCGACTTCAGGCAATTCGACGAAGACGATATCCCCGAGTTCGTGTTGCGCGAAATCCGTGATTCCGATGCGCGCCTTGTTTCCTGATACTTCGACCCATTCATGTTCTTCCGAATAGCGTAAGTTGTCTTTTACTTGACTCATTTCCGATTCCCCCTGTGGACTAATTTGGACTAACGTGTTCAGTATACCAAAATCGACTCTGAACTTAATACCATTTTCCTTGATACATTTCTTCCTTGAAGCCGATCGTGACGTCTTTCCCGTCTGTAACGATCGGACGCTTCAACAACATACCATCACTTGCGAGCAACTTGTATTGCTCGTCTTCCGATAACTCTGGAAGTTTGTCCTTGATCCCTTGCGAACGATACGATTGACCGCTCGTGTTGAAGAATTTCTTCAACGGCTCTCCACTCTTTTGATGAAGTTCCTGGATCGTCGTTGCAGATGGTGTTTCCTCGACGATATGTTTGTAATCCACTTCGACACCGTGCTGTTCGAGTGCTTTTTTCGCTTTGACGCACGTACTACATTTCGGATAGCCGTACATCGTGACTGTTTTTGTCATATTCCTCACCTCACCTTCAAGAGTAGCAGATGGATCACTTCTGCTTCAAGCGTGCGAGCGCCCCGTCAATCTGATCTTGATGATGGGCGTCATGGGCAACGAACGACTCGACGAAGGCTTGCGGTCGAAAATCCTCATAGGTCGCTTCAAATTGCTCGTCAGACAAACGATCGAGGTGATTGACGATGTCACGCCGGACGCTGATTGCTTTCTTCAATAAGGCGAGCGGATCAATATGATGCGCATATTCGACCGCTAGTCGATTGAACTGATCAAAATCCGTCTCGACGAGCGTCAACGGTTCATCCGGTAATTTCGAGATGGCGTGATCGTAATAAAACCGGTCCCATAAATACAGATGACTGACGCACTCAAGGACGGTCCACTTGTTAAGCGCAAGCGGCAGATCCCATTCTTCCGGCGACAAACGTTCAAGGGATTGATAGTAGGCAATCGCAAATTGCAGTTCAACCAATTCTTGGCGCATCTCGTTTTCCTCCTCCAACCAAAAACTTCGCCTTTACAGAGATTTTCCCTGCAAAGGCGAAGCGGTAAACCTGACTTAGACCGTATATTTGTTTGACTCGATGAGGCGTTTTGCAATGTCGCGTTTCGTACCGATGACGTTGATCGGCTGGTAACGGCTGAATTTTTTCAGCGCTGAGAGCAACATCCGGAGCTCGTCGCCGCTTGCTGCCGCGTAGAGCGTCTCTTTCGCGTCACGCTCGACAGCTTCGAACGCTTGTTGTGCGAAGACTTCCGTGTAACGGACTTTCAGTTCGCTCTTCTCGATCCCTTTGTCGGCAATCGCTTTGTCCGTCCGAACGATCGCTGACTCAAGCGCATAGATCGCACTCATGATGTCAGCTGTGTTCGCTAAGATCTCTTGTTCGCCTTGGAGTTTGTCCTGGTATTTCTGGACCGCTGTTCCGGCAGTCAACAAGAAGATTTTCTTCATCATCGCGAGTAAATGACGTTCGCGATCAAGTGGTGCTGTTCCGATTTCGGTCGGCATGAAGCTCATCACTTCTTGTTGCAGACGCTGTGCTTCCGCAAGCAACGGCAACTCGCCTTTCATCGCTTTCTTCAGCAATGTTCCTGGGACGAGGAGACGGTTGATCTCGTTCGTTCCTTCGAAGATCCGGTTGATCCGCGAATCTCGGTACATGTTCTCGACTTCATATTCTGCCATGAAGCCGTAACCACCGTGAATCTGGACCGCTTCATCGATGACGTAATCAAATGTTTCCGAAGCAAAGACTTTGTTCATCGAGCATTCAATCGCGTACTCCGCGATTGCATCGGCGATTTTCTTACCGTCCTTGCTCTCTTCTTCTGACAACTGATCGAGACTGTCTTGGAACAGACCACCCGTCCGGTAGACTGAACTTTCCATCGCATACGTCTGTGCTGCCATCGTCGCGAGTTTTTCTTGAATCAATGGGAACGAGCTGATCGGTGTCTTGAACTGTTTCCGTTCATTCGAGTACTGGACTGCAAGATCAATCGCTCGTTTTGACGAACCGACAGCACCAACAGCTAATTTATAACGACCGACGTTCAAGATGTTGAAGGCGATGACGTGACCGCGTCCGATCTCACCGAGGACGTTATCGACTGGTACTTCTGCATCTTGTAAGATCAACGTCCGTGTCGATGATCCTTTGATTCCCATCTTTTGTTCCTCGACGCCTGTCGAGACGCCTGGATACGATCCTTCGACGAGGAAGGCGGTGAACTTGTCACCGTCAATTTTTGCGTAGACAACGAACAAGCTTGCAAAACCAGCGTTCGTGATCCATTGTTTTTCACCGTTCAAGATGTAGTGCGTACCAGCTTCGTTCAAGACAGCCGTCGTTTTAGCACCAAGAGCATCCGAACCAGAGCCTGGTTCCGTCAACGCGTACGAAGCGATCCACTCCCCTGAAGCGAGTTTCGGCAAGTATTTATGCTTTTGCTCTTCGTTACCGAAGAAGACGATCGGCAACGAACCGATTCCGACGTGTGCGCCGTAGCTGAGGGCAAATGAACGACCCCGTGCGAACTTTTCCGTAATGATCGAAGACGAAATCTTATCCATCTGATAGCCGCCGTATGCTTCCGGAACGTCTGCACCGAGTAGACCAAGCTCGCCTGCTTCACGGAGGAGACCGACTGATAATTCGAACTCGTGTTTTTCGATTCGGTCAAGGACAGGAACGACACGATCTTCGACGAACTTCGCTGTCATGTCACCGACCATTTTGTGTTCTTCCGAGAAATCCTCTGGTGTGAAGAGACGTTCTGGTGCTAACTCATCTAATACGAAACTGCCACCTTTGATTAATTCGTTTGTCGTTTGGCTCATTGTCCTGTTCCTCCTTCAACTAATTCGAATACACCTGCTGCGCCCATTCCGCCACCGATACACATCGAGACGACACCATACTGGACATTCCGACGTTTCATTTCATGCAAGAGCGTCAATGTGAGTTTTGTTCCTGTACAACCGAGTGGGTGACCGAGGGCGATCGCTCCACCGTTGACGTTGACGATGTCTTCGTTTAATCCAAGCTCGCGGATGACACCGAGCGACTGCGATGCGAACGCTTCGTTCAACTCGATCAATCCGACGTCTTCAAGCGTGATGCCTGCGAGTTCAAGTGCTTTCGGAATCGCGACGACCGGTCCGATTCCCATCACTTCCGGACGGACACCACCGACCGCGAACGATTTGAACTTTCCGAGAATCGGTAACCCTTGGCGTTCTGCTTCTTCCCGTTCCATGACGAGGACAGCTGCCGCACCGTCTGACGTCTGCGAAGAGTTCCCTGCTGTGACGCTACCGCCAAGGCGGAACGCTGGGCGAAGTTTCGCAAGACCTTCCGGTGACGAATCCGGACGAACGCCTTCATCGTGTTCGACGATGAATGTCTTCTCTTCGATTTTCAGTTCATCATTGACGAATTGTTCCGTCACCGTTACCGGGACGATTTCGTCAGCAAACTTACCAGCCGCGATTGCGGCCGCTGCTTTTTGATGGCTCTTCAAGGCAAACGCATCTTGATCTTCCCGTGAGACATTGTAGGTCGCAGCGACTTGCTCCGCTGTGTGCCCCATGCTCATGTAGTATTCCGGTGCCGTGTCGACGATCGACGGATTAGGTCGGACGACGTGACCTGGCATCGGGACTTGGCTCATCGATTCAAGTCCACCAGCGACGACAGCGGTTGCTTGCCCCGTCATGATCTTCATCGCTGCGTCAGCGATCGATTGTAGTCCACTTGAGCAATACCGGTTGATCGTGATCGCCGGTACCTCGTGTGATAATCCACCGAGGACCGAAGCGTAACGGGCGATGTTCATGCCTTGTTCCGCTTCCGGCAAGGCACATCCGAGAATGACGTCATCGACCGCTCCCGTGTAACCGGACCGTTTCAACGTTTCCTGGATGGCGATGCCTGCTAATTCATCCGAGCGCATCGATTTGAATGCGCCCTTTTTTGCTTTTCCGACCGGTGTTCGTGCACCGGCGACGATTACTGCTTCCTTCATCCGAATCCCCCCAGTCCTCAGTTACGAAGCGGCTTGCCTTTGACGAGCATGTGCTGCATCCGTTGTTGTGTCTTCATCTCACCGATCAGGCTCAAGAATGCTTCCCGTTCGATGTCGAGCATATATTGTTCATCGACGTGGCTACCGAAGGCGACGTTTCCGCCGGCGATGACGTGTGCGAGTTTACTTGCGATTTTCAAATCGTGTTCCGAGATATAACCGCCGTAGAACATTTCGCGTGTTGCGAGTTCAAGCGTCGCTTTCCCCGCACGACCGACGACTGGAATCTTCGCTTTCGCTGGTGCCGTGTAGCCGGTCCGGTCCAGTTCAAGGACGAGTTGTTTCGCATCATACGTCAAGTGATCCCGGTTCATCGAGATTTGATCAACGGAGCGGACATATCCGAGTTCGCGTGCTTCAAAGGCTGATTTTGAGACTTTTGCCATCGCGACGTTCTCGAACGTCTTTTGCGCTGCTTTCTCGATATTGACGAGTCCGTCCGGTGTGTTTTCTAACAGTCGACGGTACGTGTTGACGTTTCCGCCGCCTCCCGGAATTAGACCGACACCGACTTCGACGAGACCCATATACGTTTCAAGACCAGCTTGCAGACGAGCCGCCGGAAGCGAGATCTCCGTACCGCCACCAAGCGTCATTCCTTGTGGGGCAGCGACGATCGGACGTGATGCGTAACGAATCTTTTGAATCGATTGTTGGAACTTGTTGATGATCCAGTCGAGTTCGAACCAGTTTTCATCTTCCGCTTCCATCAGCATCATCGCTAGGTTCGCACCGACACAGAAGTTCTTGCCATCGTTCGCGATGACGAGACCACGGTGGTTTTTCTCAACGAGATCGACCGACTGTTCGATCATCTGCATGATGTCGACACCGATCGCATTGCTCTTCGATGTGAACTCGAGCACCGCAACATCGTCGCCGATATCAAGCAGGCGTGCCCCGTTGTTCTCTAGTAAAACACCGTTTGACTTCCGGACGTCGCGGAGGCGGATTTCCTTCGGATTGACCGTTGCTCCAACGTAGTCTTTCGTTGCAACGTCATAATGACGACCGGACGCATCATAGAAGCTCGTTTTTCCTGCTGCGAGCATCTCATCGACCCATGCCGGTACTGCGTAACCGTCTTGTTTCATCTTCGCGACCGTTTTCTCGACACCAAGTGCGTCCCATGTCTCGAACGGTCCCATCTTCCAGCCGAAGCCCCATTTCATTGCTTCGTCGATCGCTTTGATGTCGTCTGCGATCTCACCAGTCAGCTGAGCTGAGTAGAGCAATGTTTTCGCATGGATCGGCCAGAGTAAAGCACCGACACGATCTTGCGCGAAGACGACGGCTTTCAGCTTGTTTTTTGCGCCCGGAAGTGCTTTAGCTTGTCCGATTGACGGCTCGGTAAGCGCTTTCTTTTCAACGTACTCAAATGTCTCTAAATCGAGTTCAAGGATCTGTTTTCCGACTTTCTTATAGAAGCCTTGACCCGTCTTCGCACCGAGTGCCCCTTGTTCGACAAGGCGACGCATTTCAGCCGGAACCGCGAACGTCTCCTTCTCCTCGCCTTCTGGCAACAAGTCATAGACGTTGTTCGCGACGTGAACGAACGTGTCGATGCCGACGACGTCGAGTGTCCGGAACGTCGCTGACCCTGGGCGACCAAGCAGTGGACCTGTGACCGAATCGACCTCCCCGATCGAATAGCCACCTTTTTTCATCTCATCCATCGTCACGAGAAGACCGTATGTCCCGATTCGGTTGCCGATGAAGTTCGGTGTATCCTTCGCAATGACAACACCTTTCCCGAGTCGTTCCTCTGCGAATTGCTTCATAAAGTCGACGACACTCGGATCCGTGTCTGACGTTGGAATCAACTCAAGTAACTTCAGATAACGTGGTGGATTAAAGAAGTGTGTCCCGAGGAAACGACGATTGAACGACTCCGAACGCCCTTCGCGCATCGCTTCGATCGAAATGCCTGATGTGTTCGAGCTGACGATCGCGTCTTCCCGAATGAACGGTTCGATCGTTTTAAACAATTGCTGTTTGACGTCGAGTCGTTCAACGACGACTTCGACGATCCAGTCTGCTTCCTTCAGACGTTCTAAGTCGTCTTCTAAGTTTCCGACCTCGATGAAGTCAATCAATTTTTTCGACGCGAGTGGTGCTGGATTTTGTTTCAAGAGTTTTTCGCGGTTATCGCGCGCGATGCGGGAACGGACGCGCGGATCACTCAGCGTCAAGCCCTGCTTCTCTTCTTGTGCCGTAAGTTCTTTTGGTACGATATCAAGCATCAATGTCCGTATGCCAGCATTCGCAAGATGTGCCGCGATGCCTGCACCCATCACCCCTGAACCGATGATGACGGCGAATTGGATGTGTTTCGTCAACTGGATTGTGGTCGGCTGACCGATTTGACTCGCCATGATATACCCCCTGATTTTAAATTGAATGAACAACCATTCATTATACTGACAAAAAAAGAAGCCGAACGACTTTGGTGTGCTTCTTCTACATCTTCATCATAAATGAATAATGATTCAGTAGCAATAAAAAATCAGTCAATGGACAAATTTTCCTGTTAGACTGATAAAAAGGAGTGGTTGAAAATGAGTCAAACCGAGCATGTATGGAATCAAAAAGCCGCTGACTGGGCGGATCGCGCTGACGATATGTGGACGAGCGGCAGTCGGAAAACCGTTTTGCCGTTCTTACGAAAAACAATCACCGGTGGTCGCTTGCTTGATCTCGGTTGCGGTGATGGAGCAGCCTGTCGCTTACTGACACCGGACTTTCAGACAGTCGGACTTGATGTCTCAGACGAGATGATCCGGATCGCCCGTGAGAAGTCACCCGAGCAGACGTTCATCGTTGGAACGGGGGAAGCATTGCCGTTCGCTGATCATGCGTTTGATGTCTTCCTCGCCGTTAACTCACTCGAATGGTCGACACGTCCCGTTCAAGTGCTTCAAGAAATCGAACGCGTCGCCCCGCTTGTCGTCATCAGTCTACTCGGTCCGACAGCAGCACCACGGCAACTTGCTTATCGTCGTCTGTATGGTGAGGAAGTCGCGATGGGGAATACGATGATGCCGTGGGAACTGTTGCAACTAGCAAAAGAACGGGGTTGGACGTTACTCGATGAAGCGGTCATTCAAAAAGAAGGAGCCGTCATGACTGGGCATCGGTTACTGGATCAAGCACATGCTTTCTCGTGTTTGTTTGCTTTTCAGACGACAGCTGCGAGGGAGAGATAAGTATGTCATATAGTCGTTTTTTCACTTCAATTTTAGGTGTGATTTCCATCTTCTTTTTATTTTACGTACAAGAGCTTGGTATTTTCGGAAAGTGGCAATTCTATATTTTCTTCATGGTTGTATTCGTTGGTACACAGGCCTTAGGAGAACGGGTATTATTTCGTCGATTCGAAGAAAAACGATTCCATCCACAGACGGCTGTTTTATTAGTTGCACTATTATTTGTTGGAATTTTTATTGCGGCGAATGTTTTGTATCCTTGATATAAATCGAGTCTTACTACAACGTTGCTAACCTCACTGTCCTTTCACCCGCTTTCCTCAAGCTAGACACAAGCCAGTCTTCCTCATCCTTCGGATGACGAATCCGGGTCTTGATTGTCTCTGACAGCGCGATAAAACGTCGCGCTTTTTCTTGTAGGAGTCGGGTGAAGATATGTGAGGAGGTTGAACGTATTCAATACTAAAAGCGATCGATTCCATTGACGGAATTCGATCGCTTTTGATGTGAGTTCATTTAGAACGAACCGGGCATCTTCGACTCCTACAGGAAAAGGAAGCATGAACCATGCTTCCGTCAGGGAAGAGGAAGACCCGGCAAATCACATGGAATGTGAGATGCCGCGGCTTACTTCCCGCCTGAGGAAAGCGAAGATGATAGGGACGTCCGGTATACTATGCTTTATCCTCCGTGCGTTCGCTGATGTACCTGTCGCAACCACTCTTCAATTAAGACGAGATCCGATTGTTCTTCCCATTTCAGTCGGAAATAGAGTGTCTGTAGCATCTGTTTGACGTTACGATACGTCGTCCACTCCGCATCTCCCCATGTCACGTCACTCTCAAGCCACTCCTTAATATTACGTTCGATTCGTTGTAATAGGACGTCTTCCGACAGTCCATGACGACAAGCTTGCAACCACGCCGTCACCATCCGGTCCGCTTCTTCATCGACATAGAGATAATCGGATCGGATCAACTGACGAATCATCGCATCAATCGCTCCGAGCTCCTCCTGCGGACGACTCGCTGGGTGCGTAAACCAAACCGCATAGACATCTGCGATATGTGCCATGCTGTGTGCCCACCCCATTCCGTCAATGAATCCACGGACATCCTTTTCTTGCTCCAAATAGGTTTGTAAGTAAGTGGACAGCCGATCCAACTGACTTTGCGTCAATAAGTGTCGGGTTTTGTCCATCACTAACAATTCAGCGAGTGCTAATGCTGAAAATGATCGCGTCAGAACAGCTGTTGTGTCCGCTGTTCCCATTCTATACATCAATCCATGCCCGCTTAAAATGAAATCGAAAATTCGATTGGTGTCTTCTATCGTAAAGGACTCTGATGCGATGTAGGTCGCTAACTGCGGATAGATCAATCCATCCCGTAACTCAGAATCCGTCGAACCGATATGTAGAAGTAACTCATCGAGTAATGCAGGCGTTACACTCGCGTCTTGTTGTAGCAGTTCCTTTAATTCTTGTTCTGTGCATGCCATTCTGTCCTCTCCTCTCTGAATCAAAAAAAGACGATGCAACGTTGCATCGCCTTCTCTTCTTATCCTTTGACCATTCCTTTGAGAACGAAGGCAACGTTTGCCGGTCGTTCTGCTAAGCGGCGCATGAAGTAACCGTACCAGTCACGTCCATAAGGAACGTAGACACGGACTTTATAGCCTTGTTTGACGAGTTCGAGTTGACGCTCGACCCGGATACCAAATAACATCTGGAATTCGAACTGGTCTTTTTCGATCCCATTTTCTTTAGCGTGACGGATGACTTGCTCGATCATCGCATCGTCATGTGTTGCGACGGCAGCATAGTTTCCGAGTGATAATTGTAACTTCACGAGCTTGATGTAGTTATGGTCGACGTCTTCCTTCTCTGGGAACGCAACCGTTGCCGGTTCTTTGTATGCCCCTTTGACGATCCGGAGATTCGTCTCGAAGCGCCCGACGCGTTTGATATCATCTTCCGACCGGTAGAGGTACGACTGGATGACCGTCCCGATGTTATCGAAAGATTGGCGCAATTCTTCAAACAATTGAATCGTCTTTTCACAACGTGGCTCATCTTCCATGTCGATCGTGACGAAGACACCGAGTTCTTTCGCCCGTGTTAAGATCCGTTCCATGTTCGAGCGGATCAAGTCGTCCGAGATATCGAGTCCGAGTGATGTCAGTTTCAACGAGAGTTGCGAGTCTAATTTTTCTTCCGCAATCATCTCAACCGCACGAATACATTCTTGTGTCATCATCTCTGCTTCTGCCACCGTCGAAATGAACTCCCCTAAATGGTCCATCGTGACGCATAACCCTTTTGCGTTCAATTCCTGGATCGCCCGTTTGGATGCTTCCAATGAATCCCCTGCCACGAAGCGACTCGCTCCGAACTTAAGTCCGTATCGCTTGGCGAGACCGTTCAATGTCTTGTTTTGCGATAAGAAGATAAAACCATCCCGTAGTACTTTTTCCATCACTCATGATTCCCCCTAAATAAATGCTAGGCTGTTTTACCGTGTCGGTTCACATCTCTGCCTTTATATTATGCCATAAAGCGCTTACATGCGCTCTTTCTTTTGTTTATTTTTGAGAATCTGATGGGCAACGATACCAACAGCGAAAAACAAGACATACAGACCAATCGCAACAAAGAACTGCCACGAGAACGGATCACGAAGGCTTGAGCCGATATTGTTGTAAACGAATGCACCGGGAATGATCCCGATATAGTTGGCGATGGCGAACTGTTTAAAGCGGATTTTCGATAGACCCGACGCGTAGCTGATCGCGTCAAACGGAAACAGCGGAATCAACCGGACGATCAAGACGACGAGAAAGCCGTTCGTTGCGATCCGGTCGTCAAGCACGTTCAGCTTCCCTTTCCCGATCAACTTCTCGACGCCACGGCGACCGAGCAACCGGGCAATCCAAAAGCTGAGCAATCCGCCGGTACCAGCACCAATGACGTCGAGTAATGTCCCGAGCCACGGACCGTACGTATAGCCGCCAAAGACGGTCAAAAGACTCGCCGGAAAAAAGACGAGTGGTCGGACGGTATAAGCGAGCACATAGAGCAACATCCCTGTCAGACCTTGATCCCGTACCCAATCCGATAATGCTTGAATGTCGAATTGCTCCAACATTCCCGACATTCGGAAATACAGGAGCAATCCAAGTCCAAACATAAAATACAGCGTGATCGGGAGCCAGTCCCGGAGCCGTAGTTTCTTCATGACATCGTCGCCGGAGCAACGTAATAGAAAATCGACAGGAAGATCAACACACTACCAGCAAGGACGAACAGATGCCAAATCGCGTGGTTATACGGCAAGCGTGCCCAGACGTAAAAGATGACGCCGAGGGAGTACGCAAGTCCACCACCGAGGAGCAGTAAGAATCCTTGTAATCCAAGTGCTTCATAGATCGGCTTGATCGCAAACAGACAACACCAGCCGAGGATCAGATAAGACGCATTCGAGATCCAGACATATTTACCGGTCGAATAAAGCTTCCAGATGATGCCGAGCGTTCCGACACCCCAGACGATTCCGAGCAATGTCCAGCCGAGCGGACCACGGAGTGTGATCAAGGCGAACGGTGTATAACTACCAGCAATCAAGAGATAGATGCCAGCATGATCTAAAATTTGTAGAACCTTGTTTGCTTTCGTATGCATCAGCGAATGCATCAAGGTCGAGAACAGATAAAGGAGAATCATCGTTGCCCCGAAGATACTGACAGCAGTGACGTTCCAAGCGCTGCCGGATTTCGTCGCCTGCAGGATCAACATCACGAGCGCGACGATACTGAAAATGACACCCAATCCGTGTGTAATGGCACTGGCGATTTCCTCTTTCAAGGAGTCACCTTTTGCGAGTAGCTCTTCGATCGTTTCTTTCGATTGTTGCTTGATCGTTTGCTTAAGTTCTTTTTTGGTAACCAACCGAACACCTACTTTCTAATGACACAAGACTAACACTTTGATTATACGCTCTGAAGCGACAGCGTGCCTATCGAAAGATTCTGTCGATTTGATGACAACCGTCATCTGTTTGTCTTTTCCCGCTTATACAAAAATCCACACCGCCTAGGCGATGTGGATGTCGTTTACCATTGTTCAATATCCGGGCGATCCTTGAACGTCGATTTTGTACCGTGACGTTCGTTAAGGACGGCCTCGACTTCTTTGAATGAGACACCGCGCTCAGCGAGCAAGACCGTTAGGTGGTACAACAAGTCTGCTGTCTCTTCTGCTAACGTATCGTTACCGGCGAGGACAACTTCAAACGCCTCTTCACCGAACTTCTTCGCGATCTTCTCGTACCCGGAAGCAATCAAATAATTCGTATAGGATTCTGCTTCCTTTGCCTCAATCTTCGCTTTGACGGTCTGTTCCAGTTCGTATAACATTTGGCACCTCCACTTCCGTATAGAAACAACTGCGATTTCCGGTATGGCATGTCGGACCGTTCGCTTTGACTGCGATCAAAAGACTATCTTGATCACAATCGATCCACATCCGTTTGAGTTCAAGTGTGTTCCCGCTCGTCTCCCCTTTTGTCCAGAGACGATTCTTCGTCCGCGAGAAGAAGGTAACAAGACCGGTCGCAAGCGTCTTATCATAAGCGGCTTGGTCCATGAAGCCGACCATCAAGACATCGTTCGTCTGTTCGTCGACGACGACGGCAGCGACGAGTCCTTTTGAAAAATTCAATGTCGTCATCGGACTTCGACTCCCCGTTCTTTGAGGTAGGCTTTCGTTTCCGGCATCGTGTACGTCGCTTCATGGAAGATCGAAGCAGCTAAGGCTGCGTCAGCGCCTGCTTCCAATCCTTCCGCCAAGTGATCGAGTGTCCCGACACCGCCGGAAGCGATAATCGGCACGTTGACGACTTCACGCAGACGACGGATCAAGGCGAGATCATACCCGTCTTTTGTTCCGTCAGCGTCCATCGACGTGACGAGTAACTCGCCGGCACCGAGGGCGACAGCTTCCTGTGCCCACTCGATCGCGTCACGTCCGACGGGTTGTGTTCCACCGTGAGAGAAGACACCCCATGAGTCACCGGTCTGCTTCGCATCGATTGCGACGACCGTCGCTTGGACACCGAACAGGCGGCTGACTTCTTGAATCAGTTGTGGATTTTGAAGCGCTGATGAGTTGAGTGAGACTTTGTCAGCACCGGCACGAATCAAGCGTTTCGCGTCTTCGATCGTCTTGATTCCGCCACCGACCGTAAACGGCATATAGATGACTTCTGCGACGCGTTCGACGATATCAAGCATCGTCTCGCGCCCTTCTTGCGTTGCTGAGATATCGAGCAGGACGAGTTCATCTGCCCCTTGTTCGTAATAATACTTTGCGACGGCGACCGGGTCACCGAGATCACGTAAGTTTTGGAATTTTACCCCTTTGACGACACGTCCTTCCTTGACGTCAAGACAGGGAATGATTCGTTTCATCAACATACGCGTAACACCTCTTTTAAGGCGAGTGATCCGTCGAGCAACGCCCGACCGACGACGGCTCCGTCCATGCCGATTTCTTTGAGACGCGCGACGTCATCGACCGTCGTCACACCACCGGAAGCGATCAATTCGACCCCTTCCCGCTTCAACCGGTCGAGTCCATCAACGTCCGGTCCCATCATCATCCCGTCTCGCGAAATATCCGTATAAAGGAACGTCTTGATCCCTTTACCGATCAAGTGTGTCATCGCTTCTTCAAGCGTCCATCCGCTCGCTTCGAGCCAACCGCGTGTTTGAACGATGCCTTCTTTTGCATCTAACGCAACAGCCAGTTTATCACCAGCGAGGGCAATCATCTGTTCAAGTAACGCTTCGTCTTCAAGGGCAACCGTGCCGACGAGAATCCGGTCGATTCCGGCACCGACGTACGCTTCGACCGTCTCGATGTTACGAACACCACCACCAGCTTCGACGAACAAACCGGTCTCCTTTTTGATGTCGGCGATCAAGTTCAAGTGTAACGGTTCGCCGGCTTTCGCGCCGTCAAGATCGATCAGGTGAATCGCTGTTGCCCCGTCTTCCTTGAAGCGCTTCGCGATCGTCAGTGCATCGCCGAAGAATGTCTGTTGGTCAAAATCTCCTTGCTTCAGGCGTACCGCCTGTCCGCTCATTAAATCGATTGCTGGGTAGAGTTGCATGTCGTCTCTCTCCATTCCTTCAGTAGTTTCAATCCGACTTCGCCACTCTTTTCCGGGTGGAACTGCATCCCGGTGACTTGTCCTTTTTGAACGATCGCTGGGACGAGGCGTCCGTATTCGACCGAGTCGACGATCCATTCTGGATCACAGACAGCACCGTACGAGTGGACGAAATAGACGGCTTCGCCGTGGTTCGCCAGCTGGTGCCATCCCATATGAGGCAAGCGGACGTCGCTCGGTAGTTTTTCGATTGTTCCTGGTAAAATCCCGAGACCTTCCGTCAGTCCATCTTCGTCACTTGATTCAAAGAGCAGTTGCATCCCGAGGCAAATCCCAAGAAACGGCTTCTTTTCGGCTTGTTCTTTTAAGAAGTCGACGAGTCCCGTTTCCTTCAAGCGCTCCATTGCCGGTGCATAGGCACCGACACCGGGTAAGACGAGTGCTTCAGCTTGCTCCAGTAGTTCAGCATCATTCGTGACGATGACTGCCTCACCCAACTGTTTTAATACCCGCTCAATGTTTGCGATATTCCCGACGCCATAATCGACGATTGCTATCATTGATCAATCAACCCTTTCGTAGACGGTACCCCTTCGCTCGTCACGGCAACGGCCTGACGAACAGCCCGACCGAGTGCTTTGAACAACCCTTCGATCATGTGGTGTGTGTTCGAACCATATAAGACTTCGGCATGAATCGTCATCCGGGCACTGCGCGATAAGCCTTGGAAGAACTCTTCTGCGAGTTCCGTATCAAAGTCACCGAGCTTCGGATTCTTGAAACTAGCACGGAAGACCGTGAACGGACGACCACTGAAGTCAAGGACGACCGACGCGAGTGTCTCGTCCATCGGCACACGGGATTCACCGTAGCGTTCAATCCCGGCTTTATCGCCGAGCGCTTCCGTCAACGCTGCCCCGAGAACGATCGCGGTATCTTCGACCGTGTGGTGGGCATCGATCCACGTATCACCTTTGGCAGTTACCTTCAGACCGATTCGAGCCTGGAAGGCGAATAACGTCAACATATGATCAAAGAACCCGACACCGGTCTTAATCTCAACCGGACCTCCTGCGAGATCGACCTCGACCTTGATGTCTGATTCTGCACTTACTCGTTCGCTTGCGCCACGCCGCATCGTAATTCCTCCTCTACACACGTTTCTAATACTTGCATTGCTTCTGGTGACCCGCAACTGACACGGAATGCTTGGCTAAACAAGCGGATCCGTAATCCGGCGTCAGCACAACGCTGCGTAAAGCGTTCGGCTTCTGGATACTCGACGTAGACGAAGTTCGCTGCACTGGGATACGTCTTGCCGATTGGGGCAAGAATCCGTTCGATTGCTTCACGGCTCGCATAGGTTTCCTCTAAGACCCGATCGAGTTCCGGTTCTGCCATGATGGCGATACCGACAGCTGCTGATAGACCAGAGACGTTGTACGGTGATTTAATCTGTTCGATTTCTTCAATGATTTGTTCGCTCGCGATGACAAAACCAAGTCGGAGCGATGCGAGTCCGAACGCTTTCGAGAGCGTCCGTAAGATGATCGCTTTCGGATATTCTTCGAGTAAATGAAGCATCGACTGTTCGAGTGCGAAGTCGATATACGCCTCATCGATGACGACGTATTTACCACTGTCGAGCAAACGACGGATGTCCGCTTCCTTGCGGAGGACACCGGACGGATTGTGCGGGTGACTCAAGAAGATGATCTCACCAGGAGCTGCGATCAATCCGTCGACGTCAAGCGCCATCTCGTCGAGTAACGGCACGCGTTCAAACGGTGCGCGTGCCCGGTCAGCGTAGAACTGGTACATGACGAAATCCGGTTCTGAGGCGATGACTGGCATCCCGGGTCCGCCGTAGCGGGCACATAAGTAGCCGATCAATTCATCTGAGCCGTTTCCGGCGACGAGTTGCGTCGGACGGACACCGGCGTACGTCGCGTACGATGCCTTGACTTGATCGATGATTTCGACAGGATATTCATTTAAAGGGAACGTTGCGACCAATTCCTGGATCGCTTCGATCCCGACTGGACTGTGGGTCGTGAATCGTTCGTTTTGGTGTAATCGCATTAGTCTTCCCTCACTTCGATGGCTTGTGCGTGTGCTTCGAGTCCTTCGACCCGGGCAACGGTCTTCGCTGCGTTCGCGAGACGTTGTACGCCTGCGCGTGTGGCTTCGAGCATCGTCTGGTGACGCAGGAATGTCCGCGCTGATAATCCAGACGCAAAACGAGCTGTACCGGACGTTGGTAAGACGTGGTTCGTTCCGGCGACGTAATCACCGAGCGTTTCTGGTGTCTCGTGACCGAGGAAAATCATCCCGGCGTGACGGATCGATTTGACGACCTCTTGTGGATTGGCAACGGCAAGTTCCAAGTGCTCCGCTGCGAGGCGATTCGCTTCTTCGATTGCTGTTTCGAGTGGAGCGACGAAGACGCCACCGTTTTCCATCGCACGACGGGCAATCTCTTGACGCGGCAATTGCTGTAAGCGCCGCTCGATTTCCGCATCCACCGCTTGTTTCATCTCTTCTGTCGGCACGAAGGCGATCGCGACAGCGTCACGGTCGTGTTCGGCTTGAGCAAGTAAGTCGGCTGCGATCCGGTCCGGGTGCGCCGTTTCGTCAGCGATGACGACAACTTCCGATGGACCGGCGACGGAGTCGATGCCGACGATGCCGTAGACTTGGCGTTTTGCTTCAGCGACAAAGCGGTTTCCGGGTCCGACGATCAAATCGACGGCTTGGATGCTTTCTGTTCCGAATGTCAAAGCGGCAATGGCTTGCGCTCCACCAATCGTATAGATTTCTGTCACACCAGCGATCCGTGCCGCAACGAGCACCTCGTCACTTAAGTTCGTCATCGGTGTCACCATGACGACGCGTTCGACACCAGCAACTTTTGCTGGAATCGCGTTCATCAAGACGGTCGACGGATAACTGGCTGCACCACCCGGTACGTAGATCCCGACCGAATCAACAGGAACGAACCGTTGGCGTCGTGTCACGTCTGCTTCGACGAGTTCGATGTCAGACGGTAGTTCTTGTTCGTGCCACTCGACGAGCCGTGTCGCCATCAACTTCAACGAGTCAATCAAGTTGGCGTCTGCCTGTTCGAAGGCTTGTGTGATTCGTGTCTCACTAAGGCGGAAATCTTCAAGATCGACCTGATCGAATTGGTTCGTATAATCGCGGACAGCAGCGTCACCGTCTGTTGCGACGCGTTCGAGAATCGCGCGGACCGCGAGCTCCGTGTCGCGATCGATGCTGAAAGGTTTTGTCGGTGTCATGATCGTGTCACTCCTTCTGTCAATTGCTCGAGCAAGCGGATGACTTCCACCCGCTTCCGTTTTAACGTCCATTCGCTCGTAAAGAATCGAGCGCTGATATCGATGATTTTTTCATATTCGTTTAGTCCGTTCGCCCGTAACGTCTCACCTGTCTCGACGATATCGACGATTGCATCAGCAAGTCCGAGTAACGGTGCTAGTTCGACCGAACCGTTTAACGGTACGATATCGACGTCGACACCGAGTTCGCTGAAGTAGCGTTTTGCGATGACCGGATACTTCGTCGCGATCCGGACGCGGCGTCCGCCTTCGAATTGCAGCGGTTCCTTTGCACAGACGGACATCCGGCAGACACCGAATGGTAATTCCGCCAGTTCCGATAGCTCTTGATCCGATTCGAGTAAGATGTCGCTCCCCGTGATCGCGACGTCAAGGACGCCTTGAGCAACGTACGGAATCAAATCCGATCCTTTCATGAAGACGAATTCGTGCTCGCCCCGTTTGACGATCAGTTCGCGTTCAATGGCTCCCCATGTCTCGACGCCAGCTTCTTTTAGGTAACGTTCTGTCGCTTTCGACAGCCGTCCTTTCGTAATTCCGATTCGCATTTAGAGCACCTCCGCCAACCGTTCGACCGAGAATCCGATGCCGAACGCCTGTTGTTCTTGTCCGAATTGTTCATAAAGCCGGTCATAGCGTCCACCGACGAGGACGGGTTCCGTCACACCTTCGATGAAACCGTGAATCGTGATCCCGTCATAGTACGTCTGTAAGCCCATTTGACCGAAGTCGAGATCGGCATTGACGGCTTCCGCGAGATCAAGCACGGCATTGAGTCGTGTTTCGTCAACGTACGGTAAGATCGTCTCTGCTCCTTCGCGTCCGAATAATAAAGGTAGTTTCGCAAGTAAGGCATCATCCAGTTGACCCGCGATCCGCTTCAGTTCGATGACGTTACGTAAACGGAGCATCTGCGTCACTTGGTCGCGTAAGTGGTGATCTCCGACGCGCGTCTCGATCAAATGCTCGATTAGACCAGCATCACCAATTGAGAGTGTGACTTCTTTTCCTGTCAGTTCCTCGACGAGTCGGACCGCAAGTTGAATTGCTTCGACTTCTGCGATTTGTCCCCGTTCCTCGAATCCGACCTGGAACTTCTCTTCCGGTTGAAAGACGGAGCCACTGTAGAAGACACGTTTATATTGTTCGCGACCCCGTTCGCTGAGTGCACGCGCGACACTAGTCGTAAAATCCATCCGAATCTGTTCCCGTCCACCGATTTCCTCAATTAAGGGGGTGATTAATCGGGTATAGTTAGATTGTTCGAGTCCATCTTCGAGCTGACGAATGACCTGTTGGAGCCGCGTTGCCGAGGCACCAACGTAATCTGTCGCTCCATCCTTGAGTCGAATCGTAGAAAATGATTGCATACTCCCACTCCTTTATCTTATTATCACTGTACCACGCTAAATTATTTAACGATAAGATACCGCGTTTCGGGCACATTGTCAATCGCTTTGCTTGTCAATTCTAAAAAAATCGGAGGGTTACTCATGCAATTATTGAAATGGGACGGTCACGTCCACAGTCCATATTGTCCACACGGTACGAAGGATCCACTCGAAGCCTACATCGAGCGTGCCTTAGAGCAAGGCTTAGAACGAATCAGCTTCACGGAACATGCCCCTTTACCTGAAGGTGTGACGGATCCTGCGCCAGATAATGATTCCGGAATGTCGTTCGCGACAGCCGATGCCTACCTGAAGGAATTAACGCAACTCCGCGAGACATACAAGAATCAGATCGACATCCGGATCGGGATGGAGTTCGACTACTGGGAAGGGCATGTCGACGGGACACGTGACATCATCGCCCGCTACGCTGACGTCTTGACCGACGGCATTCTCTCACTGCATTACTTATACATTGATGATCAGTATTATGGCGTCGACTTCAGCAAGGAAAGCTTCGGTGAGATCGTCACGAAACTCGGAAGCGTCACGGCGGTCCACGAACGCTATTATGAAGGCATCCAAGCCCTCGTCATGACGGACCTCGGTGCACACCAGCCGAAGCGCCTCGGTCACTTAACATTACCGACGAAATTCATCCAAGCCTATCCGCTTGAGTCGAACCCAACGAACCTCGACGACACGTTACGGAAGATCCGTCAGGCGAACTTCACACTCGACGTCAACACAGCAGGACTCCGGAAGCCGTTATGTGGTCTTTCCTATCCTTACCCGGAACTCCTGCAAGTCACGCAGTCGTTATCGATTCCACTCGTCTATGGATCAGATGCCCACCTCGCAAAAGATGTCGGTGCTGATTTTGATTTTAAATGGTAAGAACGTAAATAGATAAAAGATCGCGCGCTTCACTTACTCTGACGGGAGTTGTGTGAAACGCGCGATTTTTTTTATTCTGTTCCCCCATACGGAAACGATCCTGACGTGACAGGTGGCAATGATGCCGCAAGTATTTTAAGGCGATCAACTGATACGTTACCGGCTAACAAAACCGTCTGTTCGCCGTCTTGATAAAACAAGCTAGCTTCTCGTTTCGTCTCATGGACGTAAGCTTCTATTCCATTCGCCAATGTCACGACCTCCGACGGTTTGCTGTCCATCGGTTGCTGCGGGAGCTTCGAAACCGTAAGGATTGATTCTTTTCCAGCAAACGTCCATGTGATTGGCGCGTCTTCCGCATCACTCCAACTCATTTCGTTCGTTGTAAATGTCGAAAATGGGAGCTTCAAGCCACGTGATTCCGAGCGTTCCGTTGTAACAGGTCCTGTCGCAGGAAGAACACCAGTTAATATCCAGCGATCAGACTGTTCATAAAACAAAACGATGTAATGATGTGGTCCTTCCGGAGACTGCAGCGTGACAATCGCTTTTTGACCAAGAATCGCTTCCGACAAGATATCATCATTAGTCGGTACGGCGGTTTGTCCGTTTTTATAGGTCAGCTGTATTTGCTCGACGCTCGCTTTGCCTGGTGTATCTGCATCGACGGAGGGCTCTTTAATTAAAATTTCTTCGACTTCATTTTGTCCTTTAGTTGGTTTCACTGATGCAACTTCTGCAGATGGTTTTACAGCATGTTCTTTCGTCTCCATTGTACACCCCGATAAGACGCAACTACTGATCAATACAATAGTTGTCATCGACTTCGTAAAACGCATTTTTCCTCCCCCTTACCATACCTTTACTTCTTTTAGTATGGCAGGTCGATACCTGCTAGTATCCGAATAAATTCGCACAAACAGGAAATGTTTTATTAAAAATCAAGTCAAAAAAGACCGGTAAACGTATCGCATACGTCTACCGGTCTTCTGGTTTATCTATTCTAAGTTGGCATGTTTCCCGTACATCGTTTGCGAATCGAGCTGTTTGTCTTCCATGATCTGCAGAATCAAGCCATCATAGAACAACAACATCGTCTGTTCGAATAACGAGCCCATCGGTTGAACCGTCTCATCTGCTGATGCCGTATGTTCTTTTGGAACTCCGGGCAGTTGGACGACTAAGTCGGCTAATCGTGCTAACGTTGACGTCGGACTGATCGTGACAACGGCAACCGTTCCACCGAGTTGCTGTGCTTTCTCAACGATTGGAATCAACGTTTTCGTCTCACCCGATCCGGATCCAACGATTAACACGTCACCCTCACGCAAGTTCGCTGTGACCGTCTCACCGACGACATAAGCATCAAGTCCCATGTGCATCAACCGCATAACGAACGCTTTCCCCATCAAGCCGGAGCGACCGGCTCCTGCGAGAAAGATTCGGTTCGCTTGCAAGACAGCGTCTGCCAGTTCTTTTGTCTCCGTCGCATCGATTGCTTCAACTGTAGAAGTCAGCTCTTCGATAATCGTTTGAATATGTGTCATTTACGCCTCTTGCAGCATCCGGTGCATCGTTGACGCTGTCTCTTGTTTATCGTCTTGCCCTGTGATGCCGCCACCGACGATGATCAAATCAGGACGTGCAGCGATGACTTCCGGTAACGTCTCCATCTTGATGCCACCCGCAACAGCTGTTTTTGCGTTTGTCACAACCGACTTGATTGTTGCGAGATCCTCGAATGAGTTTTGACCGACTGCTTGCAGATCGTAACCTGTGTGGACACAGATGTAATCGACACCTAACGCATCAAGTTCTTTCGCCCGAGTTGCGATATCTTTGACAGCAATCATATCAACGAGAATCTGTTTGCCCGATTTTTTCGCTTCTTCGACTGCCCCTTTGATTGACATGTCTTCCGCTGCCCCAAGGATCGTCACGATGTCGGCACCATGTGCGACAGCTTGGCTGACTTCGTAGCCGGCAGCATCCATGATCTTCAAGTCAGCGAGGACCGTTAAGTTCGGGAATGCGGCTTTCATTTCTTTGACGGCGCGGAGTCCTTCGTTGATGACGACCGGTGTGCCGATCTCAACGATATCTAAATTGTCTTCCCCGATTTCTTTGACTAAAGCAATCGCACCTGCTGTATCGACTAAATCAATCGCGAGTTGTAATTTCATTCTGAATCTCTCCCATTCTTCTCTATATTGTCGTACCTGACACTTCCTTCAAACGTTCATGAAGGAACACGACTAAATATAATCCGCAGGAGCATTCTTGAGAAGTACGCACTTTTAATTTACATAGTGAGGTTTTTCATACATAGTGCAGAAAAGTATACTGTCGATCGGAAGAAAGACTATACTGGAACAGGAGGTGGAACGATGCCACATTTTGAAGACCGTCAGTTTAACTGTGAGAAGGAATTGACCCTCTCGATCATCGGGGGCAAATGGAAGATGCTTATTCTTTGGCACTTAGGCAAGGAAGGGACAAAACGCTTCGGGGAACTAAAAAGTCTGATGCCCGGGATCACACAACGGATGCTCGTCAATCAACTGCGGGAACTCGAAGACCACCACATCATTCACCGGGAAGTCTACCCGGTCGTACCACCGAAGGTCGAATACTCGTTAACACCGCACGGTCATAGCTTAATGCCGATTTTAGATGCGATGTACGACTGGGGTAAGGATTATGCGAAAAATGTTCTGGAGATCGACTTCGAACAACAAAAGATATCACCATAAAAAAAGATGCTCATGGTCTCGTCTCTTTTCAGAGATAAGTCCACGGAGCATCTTTTTTAGGATTCTTCGGTCGTATAGATTTTCGACATCGCCAGTTCATCAACGTATTCCCCATCGATGAAGAGCGACGCAATCCGTGTCCCTTCGATGTTAAAGCCAAACTTATGATAGAGCTCGATTGCCCGCAAGTTATCCTTGCGAACCGTCAACTCGAGTCGGATGAGCCCTGCTTCAATGGCAAACGCATCGACTGCCTCAAGTAGACCCGCACCAAGACCACGACCCGTATAGGCATCAAGCAAGCCGATGACAAGATTCGCGCGGTGTCGGATTCGACTCGGTTCACCACCAACGACGAGCACATACCCGACGAGTTGCTCGTCGACGTCCACGACGAAGATATCCGAGTTCGCAGCCTGACCAAACTTCTCGATGAACGCCTCGGCCTGTTCCGTTGACAGGACACGTTCCTCCGGTTCATACAACATATATTTCGTTTCCCGATCAATGCGTCGCATTAAGTCCGATAAGGCTTTTCCGTCCATCAACGTGGCGCGTCTTATCATAGGTGTCAGCTCCTTTTTTTACAATATTACAGCCTATTTTTACTCTATTCCAACATTATAGAAAGTAAAAATTAAGATAAATTCTTTAAAATAACTCCATGTTTATTTTTCCATTCGACTAATCCGTTGGCACTTCTGCCCGTCACAATATCAGCTGCTAACGAAGGACTTGAAAACAATAAGTCTTCGATTACTATGTATTCTCCATCAATTATTTGAACTTTATTAGAGTCAATTAATTCTTTTCTTTTAACTTTCAATCGTTCCGAGAATGAATTGACAACTTCTGACGCAATTTTAGAGTTTTTAAAAACAACGAACCCTTCTGATGTTTGAGCCCCCATACTGTCGGCACCTCTTGTGCCTTTTAAGTATAGAACGTTCTCATTCTCAGTATCGATATTCTTTTGAACTTCTGAGAATAATTTATGTCCTAACATATTTACCAACATTTCAACATTCTTACCAAAAGTATTCATTTCAGCACGATCTGCTTCAGAGATAGAAGGCATCGGGGGAATATTACCGTTTACGACTTTATAACGGTTTGCTTTTTTTGCTTTATGATACAATTTGTTCTCTAAATATTTAATATGTGCTTTATTCAAGTTCTCATCTTTACTAATAAACACAATCACTTCATTCCAAAAATCTTTTTCACGTAAATGATCTTGAAGACGATTATACACTTCTTCAGCCTCACCAATATAAACTGCTTCTTCATCTTCTTCGTTTCGACCGAACAACATATAAATTCCAGTTGAATTTAAATTAGGGCGATCACTACATTTTTTAACTTCAGTACGTGGAATTCTATAAGCGAGACCAGTCCAATTTGACAACTCACACGTTAATCTGCCATCAGAATTACCATCAATTAAAAACATTTTAATTGTTTGACCAAATTCCATATTTTGTTCTCCTTATTAATTTTTTATTTTATTTCTAATATTTATAAATAGTTTTTTATACTAAAAAGTACTTGAACCCATTTAATGAGATTCAAGTACTTTTTTTGAAATCCACTGATTTCGTCGTATGGAGACGGTGGGAGTCGAACCCACGTCCGAAGGCATCGTATACTTAAGCTTCTACGTGTGTAGTCAATTTATTGGGATCTCGTCGTCAGGCTGCCAATTGACAGGCGTCCGTCCGACCAGTCTGATTCCATCTCTTCTCTTTCCCTCCAGACGGAAGGGTCCAAGCGTAGCCTGTTTAAAGTGAGACCCTAGAAATCAGCCGACCAGGCGACAGCTGCTAGGATCCGCAGTTGCTATTACGCTGCTGCGAGTTGTGTGTTAGTTTTGCCAGTTATGGCTGGTGCGTTTTAACGAGGCCGACCCCTCGACACGCCACAGAAGACCGAACTACCCCCGTCGAATCCGTAACGTCCCCAAGATAATAAATTGGGGCTTTCCGAATACTAATATTCTAGCAGAAAAGTGTTACGGGTTCAATACTTTTGCTTATCGCGTAGTGCCCGCTCGATATCACGCTTCGCATCCTTCTTCTTCAGGTCATCGCGTTTATCGAACTTCTTCTTCCCGCGTCCGAGTCCAATCAAGCATTTTGCGTACCCATTCTTAATGTAGACTTTGAGCGGAACAATCGTATAACCATCCCGTGAGACCGCTCCGATCAAGTTCGCAATCTGTTTCTTGTGCAGCAATAGTTTCCGCGGACGGAGCTGTTCATGGTTGTACCGGTTTCCTTGTTCGAAGTGGGCGATGTTCGAGTTCCAAAGAATCGCTTCTCCCCCGTCGAACCGGACGAACGCGTCCCCGATACTGATTTTCCCTTTACGGACCGACTTAATTTCCGTTCCCGTCAAGACGAGACCGGCTTCAATCGTATCCTCGATCGCATAATCGAACGAGGCCCGTTTGTTGTTCGCTAAGACTTTCGAATCTGTTCCCTTTGGCATGTTCGTTCACCACATTTCCGATGCGGAAGCGCTTATTTGCGCTTCCGTTTCTTATTCGAGACCGCCTTATGGAATGGCGGTTTATCTTTCTTATTCTTTAACGAGAATCCTTTTCCCTTGCTTTGGTCGCTCTTACCCGACCGTTTCTTGCCACGACGATCGTCCTTCTTCTTGTCGTCGCGTTTTTGTCCCGGACGTCCACCGCTTGAGCGAATCGTCTTCGACTCGAACCGTTTCTTCGGTTGCCGTTCTGGCATCCCGACGACGCTGAAGTCAATCGTCCGTTCATCGATGTTGACGTTCGTGACCTTGATCTCGACGACATCCCCGATCCGGAACTGTTGCTTCGTCCGCTCACCGATCAACTGATAGTTCGCTTCATCGTAGCGGTAGAAGTCATCCGTCATCGCTTGGATGTGGACGAGTCCTTCGATCGTGTTCGGCAATTCGACGAACATTCCGAAGTTCGTGACACCACTGACGACGCCTTCAAACGTCTCACCGATGTGTTGCTCCATATACTCGGCTTTCTTCAACGCGTTCGTTTCCCGCTCCGCATCAACCGCACGACGCTCGCGTTTCGACGAGTGATCAGCGATCTCAGGTAAGATTTCCGAGTAACGGTCTTGCGTCTTCTGTGACTTATCGTTGTAGATGACATATTCACGCAACAGACGGTGAACCATTAAGTCTGGGTAACGACGAATCGGTGACGTGAAGTGCGTGTAGTAGTCCGTCGACAGACCGAAGTGACCGATCGGTTCGATGTCGTATTTCGCTTGTTGGAGCGAACGGAGCATGACCGTACTGACGACCGCTTCTTCCGGCTCACCTTCAACAGCATTGAGGATCGATTGCAATGTCTTCGGTGCGACCGACTCACCCTTGCGTTCGACGTTGATCCCGAAGTTACCGATGAACTTGAAGAACGTATCGAGACGTTCAGCTTTTGGCTCATCGTGGATCCGGTACATGAACGGCAGTTTTTGACGCTGGATGTGCTCGGCGACCGTTTCGTTCGCTGCAAGCATGAACTCTTCAATCAGCTTCTCGGCGACCGACCGTTCCCGAAGAATGATCTCGCTCGTCTTGCCTTCTTCGTTGACGAGGACCTTCGCTTCTGGGAAGTCGAAATTGATCGCCCCACGACGTGAGCGACGTTCACGGAGGATTGCTGCGAGTTCCGCCATCTTGTCAAAGTACTCGACGAGATCTTGGTACTTCGCGATCACTTCTTCGTCTTCGCGTTCGATGATTTTTCGGACGTCCGTGTACGTCATCCGTTCCGTCGTCTTAATGACACTCTGGAAGATCTCATGGTTGACGACAGCACCGTTCGCATCGATTTCCATGATACAGCTGAGCGTCAGACGATCGACGTGCGGGTTGAGCGAGCAGATTCCGTTCGATAGACGGTGCGGAATCATCGGGATGACGCGGTCAACGAGATAAACACTCGTTCCGCGCTCACGCGCTTCTTCATCGAGTGCTGAATCTTCTTTGACGTAATGCGAGACGTCGGCGATGTGGACACCAAGCTCGAAGTTGCCGTTCGCTAACTTCTTGACGTGAACCGCATCATCGAGGTCTTTTGCGTCTGCCCCGTCAATCGTGACCGTCAATTCGTTCCGTAGATCAACGCGTCCGACTAAATCCTTCTCATCGATTTGATCCGGTACAGCATTTGCCTCAGCGATCGCTTCCGGTGAGAAGTCGACGTTGATCCCGTGCTTATGGACGATCGACAAGATGTCGACGCCGGGGTCATTCTTGTGACCGATAATTTTTAAGACTTTCGCCGTTCCAGCGTAGCGACCGTCGGGATACTTCGTGATCCGGGCGAGGACTTTATGACCATCGACGGCACCAAGTGTATCATCGTTCGCAACGACCGGTAAGAACGTCAGCTTCGTATCATCCGGTTCGATGTAGGCAATCGATTCAATTCGTCCTTTTGGACTGACGAACGTTCCGACGAAATCAGCTGGTCCGCGTGAGAGAATCTTGAGCAGTTTCCCTTCACGACGGTCGCCACCGTTTGACTCGGCAAACACTTTGACGAGAACACGGTCGCCGTTATAGACGTTCTTCAGTTCCGGTGCCGGCAAGAAAATATCGCCTTCTGAGCCGTCTTCCGGTGAGACGAAACCGAACCCGCGTTGGTGGACGGAAATCTTCCCTGCGACTTGACCGATCTGCGCGAGCGTTCCGTACTTATTCGAGCGTGTCCGGGCGATCAATGCTTCGTCTTCCATCGCGTTCAGCGTCCGGATCAATTCCTTGAATGCTTCCGTATCCGCTAGTTCTAGTTTTTTCGTTAATTGATCAATCGACAACGGACGTTCTTCCGTCGTGATGACCGTTAGTATTCGTTCACGTAATTCCAACGTGACACCTCCAGTTACTTGCTCCAGTTCAATGACTCCAGGAAGTCCAAGATGTCAGAGTGGAGCTGGTCTTTTTCTTTGTCGAGCGTAATGACGTGACCTGAGTTCTCATACCAGATCAGCTCTTTTTGGAAGGCACTGACTCCATCATGGATGATGTTCGCGGAGTCGGTGTTGATCATGTGATCGTTGCGCGCTTGGACGACGAGCGTCGGTGCGTAGACGTCCTCAAGCGAATCGCGTGTCTCGCGCAGCAGTTCCTGTAAGTCCTTCAAGGTCGGCATCGGTTCGAAGGACGCCATCTCGTGGTCGATCTCTTCTTGTGATTTGCCTTCTCGCTTCTTGAATTCTCGTGCGTACTCGGTGACTCCTGCATACATGACTTCTTCACTTTTAATGTAGGCGGGTGCACACATCGGGATGACCGCTTTGACCGGACGGTTCATCGATAACTTCAGCGACATGACGCCACCGAGCGACAATCCGCAAACGGCGATTTCGTCATAACCTTTGTCGACGAGTTCCTGATATCCGGCAAGGACATCCTGCCACCAGTCGGCTGGCCCGGTCTTCGTCAGCTCTTCGGGTGGGGCAGCGTGCCCTTTATATTGTGGTGCGAGGGACGTATAGCCCTGCTTTTGCAAGTAGCGACCGAGGATGCGGACATCCGCGCTCGATCCCGTGAATCCGTGTAATAGTAAAACGGCACGTGGGCCGGCTTCGAAAAAGAATGGTTTCGGTAAAGTGATTTTCATAAAATGATTCCCCCTCTAACTCTATACCCCATATCCGGAAAAATTGAATATCGAGAAATACAAAAAACGACAGCGCGATCATACGGCTGTCGTTTCAATGCTCACTTATAAAAAGCGACGAGTAACGCCAAGATGAAGAGTAATGCTCCTAAGATAGACGCCACACGATTTAGGACCGCATCCAAGCCACGAGCTTTTTGGCGACCAAATAATTGTTCTGCTCCACCCGTCAATGCTCCGAGTCCGGTCGTACGACCCGACATCAATAGAACGACGATGATGAGAAGAACGGAAACGACGATGAGGCCGACAAGAGCCACGTTATGAATGATCATCGATGATCCTCCTTCAGTAATATACGCTTCTTTCATTATAGAGAAAAACAAGTACGGGAACAAGGAATAGATTTAGGAACTTTTTCCTGCCTGCTCCACCTGACGAAAAGAGACACCTGAATCGTCGACTCAGGTGTCTTAAATACTTATTGTTTAATCAATTCGAGATCGACTGGGATGTTCTTCTCGACTGTTTCACCTTTTAAGTGCTTGATTGCTGTCTCGACACCCATTTTCCCGATTTCGGTCGGTTTTTGAGCGATCGTTCCTGCCATTTTTCCGTCTTTGACGGCTTTGACCGCATCATCCGTTGCATCGAAGCCGATGACTTTAACATCATTCAGACCAGCTGCTTTTAACGCTTCAACCGCACCGAGTGCCATCTCGTCATTGTGCGCGAAGACGGCTTTGATGTCTTTGTTGTTCTGAAGGATGTTCTCCATGACCGACAAACCTTTTGCCCGGTCGAAGTTCGCTGCTTGTTTTGCGACGACGTCAAGTTTACCGTCGACTGCTTCATGGAACCCTTTACCACGGTCACGAGTTGCGGATGCTCCTGGAATCCCTTCGAGTTCCACGACTTTTGCTTTATCGCCGACGAGTTCGATCATGTACTCACCTGCTTGTTTTCCACCCGCGACGTTATCCGACGCAATGTGTGCAACGACGTCGCCAGCTTCTGCGTTCCGGTCAACCGTGATGACAGGGATGTTCGCATCGTTTGCTGTTTGGACGGCTGCACCGACTGCTGCTGAATCCGTTGGGTTGATCAAGATGAGATCGACTTTCTTTTGAACCATGTCTTCGATGTCGCTTGCTTGTTTTGCCGCATCATCTTGTGCATCCGCGACTTGAAGTGTTGCGCCTTGTGCTTTGGCTTCTTGTTCTGCCCCTTCTTTTAACGAGACGAAGAATGGATTGTTGAGGGTTGAAATCGAAAGACCAATCTTGAAGTCCTTCGTTTTCTTTTTCGTATCACCGTTGCTGCTGCCCGGCTGTTCCGTCGAACAGGCGGCTGCGAAGACCATTAATGCCATCACGACGACTGCAAGTAGTTTTTTCATCTGTAGATCCTCCTTTTGGAATATGGGTTACGCTGCTTGTTTCCGGTCCGCGAGTACCGCGAACAAAATGACTAAACCTTTGACGACGAGTTGGAAGAACGAGGAGACACCAAGCAAGTTGAGACCGTTGTTCAGTGTTCCGATGATCAAGGCACCGATCAAGGTACCGACAATCCAGCCACGACCACCTGACAGGCTCGTCCCACCAAGGACGACCGCTGCGATGGCGTCGAGTTCGTACGATGTCCCCGCTGTCGGCTGCGCCGAGTTCAGACGGGACGTCAGGATGATGCCGGCGAGTGCTGCCATCAAACCTGAGAGTGAGTAGATCATGATTTTGACTTTATTGACTTGAATCCCCATCAACTTCGCTGCTTCTTCGTTCCCACCGATCGCATACGTATAGCGACCGAACGTCGTCTTCTTCAAGATGAAGTAGAGAACCGCGAAGGCGATCAACATCGTCAAAACCGGTACTGGGAAGATCCAGAAGTAACCGCGTCCGAACAGTTCGAACCAACCTCCCTGACTTAGACCAGTGATTGGTTTCCCGTCCGTATAGACGAGCGTCAAGCCGCGGAAGATTGTCATCGTCGCAAGTGTCGCGATGAACGGTGCGACCTTCCCGAGCGAGATGACCATCCCGTTCAAGGCACCCATGACGGCTCCGACGATCAGACCAGCCAGAACAGCGATCAACGCTGACGTTCCGTCCGTCATCAGACCCGCGACGAAGGCGGACGAGAGGGCGAGAATCGAGCCGACCGATAAATCAATCCCACCCGTCAGAATGACGAACGTCATCCCGAAGGCAATCAAGGCATTGATCGAGACTTGCCGTAAGATGTTAAATAAATTATTCAATGTTAAAAAGTCCGGTTCCATGATCGAGACGACGAGGACGATCGCGAACAATCCTGCGAGTGGTCCAAGCTTTTGTCCGATCCCAAGACGTCTCGGTTTTGCTTCCGTTACCTTGCCTTGCATCAATTCCATATCATTGTCCTCCTGTCGCAAGTGTCATGATGCTTTCTTGCGTCGCTTCCTGTCGTGTCAACATGCCACTCATCTTGCCTTCGCGCATGACGTAGACCCGGTCGCTCATTCCGAGAATCTCCGGGAGATCCGAGCTGACCATGATGATCGCGACACCCGCCGCAGCGAGTTCGTTCATGATGAGATAAATCTCTTTCTTCGCCCCGACGTCGACACCACGTGTCGGTTCGTCGAGGATCAAGACTTTCGGTTTTGTCCCGAGCCACTTCGCGAGGACGACCTTCTGTTGGTTCCCACCGGACAGTGACTTCGCCGGCTGGTCCATCGAGCTGTGGCGGACCGAGAGTGACTTCAAGTATCCTTCCGCGAAATCGCGTTCTGCCTGATCCTTGATGACACCGGAGCGAGATAACGAACGAATCGTCGGCAGTGAGATGTTCTCACGCAGTGAAAAGTCGAGGAACAAGCCTTCGCCTTTGCGGTCCTCGGTCAAAAAGCCGATGCCCTGGCGGATCGCGTCGTACGGTGTCTTAATTTTCAGCGACTGTCCGTTCAGTTCGATCGTCCCTTCTTTCAGGCGATCGACACCGAACAATCCACGCATGACTTCCGTCCGCCCGGCGCCCATCAAACCAGAGAAGCCGATGATTTCGCCTGCCTTGACGGAGAATGAGACATCGTTGAAGCGTTTCCCGCTCGCCTGTTTGACTTCGAGAACGGTCGCGCCGATCGACACATCACGGTCCGGATACCGTTCACCCATCTCACGACCGACCATCTCCCGGACGATTTGTTCGAACGATGTCTCGGGAATCGCGTGCGTCGAGACGGAGATTCCGTCCCGTAAGACGGTGATCCGGTCACAAAGCTCGAAGATTTCCTCCATCCGGTGCGAGATATAAACGATCGAGACACCTTGATTGCGAAGTGCCGTTGCGACGCTGAACAAGGCACGAATTTCCCGCTCTGTCAGGGCGGCTGTCGGTTCATCCATGATGATGACCTTCGCGTTCGTCATCAAAGCTTTTGCGATCTCAATCATCTGTTGCTGACCGACCGATAACGTCCGAGCGAGTTGATCAACGTCCATGAATACATTTAATTCAGCGAGTTCACGTTCCGCCTGCCGCTTCATCTCTCCTTGCTTGAGAATCCCGAAGCGTGACTTCAACTCCCGTCCGAGGAACAGGTTCTCCGTCACCGTTAAATCCGGGAGGATGTTCAGCTCCTGGTGGATGAAGGCAATCCCCGCCTCTTCGGCAAGTTTCGGATTCTTATATTCGACGTCCTGTCCATCAACGCGGATCGTGCCTGCGTCTGCTTTATGGACACCGGTCAAAATCTTCATCAGCGTCGATTTCCCGGCACCGTTCTCTCCCATCAAGGCATGAATCTCACCCGCAGCGAGTTCGAAATCGACACCTTTCAGGACGGGAACAGGACCGAATGCTTTTTTGATACCTGTCATCTCGATACGCATCGCATGACCCCCTTAAAAGATTACGCCGGAATGGAAGATGACATTTGCGTACGGTGTCGCTTCTCCGGTCCGGATGATGACCTTCGCCTGCTGTGTCTGTTTTTTGAACTCTTCATGTGAGACGAATGTAGTCTCGATCTGCATGGCTTCTAGTTGCTCGAGGACGTCAGGATTCGCTTCTTTGATCTCTGTCGCCAGTGTCAATTGTTCAATCGCCATGTCATCGGCAACGACACGGACGACGTCGAGAAATGATGGTGTGCCGAGTTTCAGTGCTAAATCGATCCGTGCGACCCCATCTGGAATCGGTAAGCCGCAATCGGCGATGACGATCGTATCGGTATGACCGAGATCAGTCAGGACTTTGCTGATATGACTGTTTAAGATACCGTGCTTCTTCATGCGTCTCCCTCCATCTGTTCCCGTGTCGGCATGCCGCCTTGAGCGCCGAGTGCACGGATGGATAAGCCGGCTGCCCGGTTCGCGAAACGAATTGCCTCAACGAGCGGTTGTCCTTCCGTTAACGCAACGGCTAAGGCACCGTTGAACGTATCCCCTGCTCCTGTCGTATCGACGACGGTCGTCTCGATTGCCGGAATCGTCACGATCGACTCTCCATCGTAGAAGCGTGCGCCGCGACTACCTTCCGTCACGATCAGTTTATTCGGGTATTCCATCAACCAATGTTCGATCGGCTGGTCTTGTCCGAAGATCAAACCACATTCATGTTCGTTTGGCGTTAAGTATGTGACGTGTTCAATCAATTCCGGACTGAGTGACATCGCCGGTGCTGGATTCAAGACGACTGGAATGCCGGCTGCATGTGCTTCGCGAGCCACGGTCTCGACCGTTTCGATTGGAATCTCGAGCTGTAGTAAGATGATTTCACTGTCTGCGAGAATCGGCGCGAGTGTATCATCCGCAAATTGGACATGTTGATTGGCAGACTGAACGACGACGATCGAGTTATCGCCTTCAGCGAGCGTGATATGTGCCGTTCCCGTCCGTTCGTCTTCAATCGTTTGCAAGTGTGTCGTCTGTACTCCTTGCGTCTTGAAGTTTTCGCGGATCGCTTCACCGTTTGCGTCACTACCGACGCAACCGATCATTTCGACAGTACTGCCGAGACGCGCGATCGCCACCGCTTGGTTCGCACCCTTTCCACCCGGTACGGTATGAAAGGCATCCCCGATGACCGTTTCGCCTGCACCCGGACGGCGTTTACTTTCGACGACGAGATCCATCGAGATACTGCCGATGACACTGATTTGTTTCATGCTTCCTCATCCTTCCGTTTCGTCGTTTCCCGTTCGATGATCTCAACCGTTAACTCATGATGGACGGCGGCAATCGGTGTGCCTTCAATCCGTTGAATCAGGAGTTTCGCCGCTAGTTCTCCCATTTGATAGATTGGCTGCGCAATCGTCGTCAACGGTGGTGAAATCATTTGTCCGAGTTCGATGCCGTCATAGCCGATCACTTGGAGCTCGTCCGGAATCGTAATTCCGCGTTCCGCAGCGACCTGCACCGTTGCTGCGGCGATGACATCACTCGCAGCAAAGATCCCGTTGCAATGATAGTGATCAAACAGATAGTTCGCGGCATCAAGCGCCCCTTGAAAGTGGAATGGTGACTCGATGCTTGCAACGAGATGCGTTCCAGCAATCTCTTCGAAGCCATCCCGTCGTTTCTTGATCGTCGGGAGTTTCGAAGGACCGCTGATGACAGCGAGCTCCGTCGCACCAGATGCAAGTAAAAATGATGCTGCCTTCTTCCCGCCTTCGTAGCCGTTTGAGGTCACCGTCGGAATCGCTCCTTGTAACACACGGTCTAACGCTACGACCGGCACTTCGAGTTCTTCATAGTTCGGATTGTTCGAGTAGTTCGTCGTGATGATTAATCCGTCGACATGCATCGCCTCGAGTGACTTGATATATTCGCGTTCTTTCTGAAACTGTTCGTCTGTGTTACACAAAATGACCTGAAAACCATGTTGATGTGCCATATCTTCCACAGCTCGTGCGAGTTGTGGGAAGAACGGGTTCGTGATGTCGGGAACAATCAAACCGATCAGTCCGGACCGTTTTTGGAACAACGATCGCGCGACCCGGTTTGGTCGATAATCCAATTGTTTGATTGCCTGAAGCACCGCCTTACGCGATTTCTCACTGACATAACCCTTTTCGTTCATGACGCGTGAGACCGTCGCGACGGAGACATGTGCCGCTTTCGCTACTTCCCGGATGGTCGACATGTTTCGCCACCTCTTTCTTTTGATAACGCTTACAAGAATCATCATATTGTGTAACCGGTTACACATCAATCTTTTTTCTTTAAAATATATTTTATTTTTTTCGAGTTTTTGGATTGAACCATAAAAAAGAAGCCTGACACGGCGTCAGACTTACGATCATTCCGTATGATCATGCACTTGAACACTCTGAATCATGTCTTAAATAAAGACGATCAGCGAGAGACCAATCAGAATATTAATGAATCCTAGCCCATCCGTCGCTTTCGTATACAACGACGGTTTATCTTTTTTAACGCTATCGTTTAGAAACATCAATGTCACAGCAATAACGGTCGTGATGCCGAGTGGCGCATTGAGAAAACTATCTGAGTACGTAAAAAAGTTATTCGTAATGTAGGCACTGTTTAAGACGGACAATCCAAACAGTATTTTATGCATGCAAGTCACTCCTATAATCACCAGGATCTTACGAATCCGACTACTATCTAATTTCGCTTCTCCTTCATTATAGAATATTCTTCCAGTTACTCTTCCTTACACTATTGAAAGAAAGTATTTGGAGGTATACGCAAATACACCGCAAGACAGCGTCACGCCAGCTTACGGTGTATTGATTGTCAGATTAGATAGCACTAGGCGATTGATTTTCAGAAAAGACGGAGACTCCTGCGGGAATAGCGGAATAGGCAAGACCCCGCAGGAGCACACGCGACGAGGAGGCTTGCCTTCCGCCCGCGGAAAGCGACGTCTTGGACGAAAATCAATGAATATCTTCGCTTTGATTCTTTTTATTTTTCTTCTCTGTATACAAACGTCGAATTAAAGCAACAACGAACGCAACGATTGCCAGCGGCTCAAACAAATAAATCAATAGGAACGTGACATCGATGACGGCATCCTCCGGATTATAACGGATGATATAGAGCGCACCGGGTAAGATGGCAATCAGTCCGCCAATTCCGAGTGCCGTTCCCAAAATCAGACTCTGACGTGAAAACCGGCTCGTGATTTGATACAAACCGATGAATAGTATGAGTTCCGTAAAATAGATGAGGCGCAACGGGATGTCACCAATCGACGTATCAAGCCCTAAAAACAAAAACCGAAATAGCATGTCGATTCCCCCTTCCCTCTAGTTCTACCCCGAACAGCGTCCTCGTAATGCTTGATTTCCAGTTTCCCTGCATATCCTCGCTTCAATTAGGGAATAGCTAGAGAGTTACAGTCACATACAGAGAGTTGGGATCGGATGAAAGAAGAACACTCGATGAAGGTCGTCAGTTGTCTGAATGATTATTTCGAACGTCATCAGCAGCCCCTTCAGGTCGATCTCTTACGAGGTCTACCACCTATCGTGCTATTGTTGCGCGATGACGCGAAACGTGCCTTTCCGAAGGAAGCAAACTTGCACGATGAACTGTTACAAGACATCAAACGTTTGATTCAGGAATGTTTGGATCCCGATACACTGCGCAAATTGGGAATCGATGTCGATCTCCCGGACTTTTTCGTGACCCGTGCACCGCTTCATTCTGCCCATCATTATCTCGTTACATTCATCGAAGACTGACTTCATGTTAAAAGCAGCTATTTCTTCTTTCACAAAACATGTGAAGCAAGAGATAACTGCTTTTTTTAGGGATAATAAAAAACCGATAGCGCCAAAGCACTACCGGTTTTGCTTCCCTTCACGTATGGTAAAGACGACTTAATTCTCAACCTCAAGAATCGCTTCGATTTCAGCTTCTACTTCTTTGTTGACCATTTGCGAACGTTTTTTACGTAATTCGAGATCCATCTCCTGATCGATGAACTGGTTTGTATGCTTGTCGAAGCAATCAAAGCAGATCGGATAAAAATCTTTTGCTTCTTTGTTCAATGAGTTGAATTCCCATGTATCGAGTTCCAAGTAACTGACTTGGTTGTTCGTTTCAGTTCCACAGATTTCACACTTCATCTTCATTCCCCCTTACGCGTCAATCTTCGCTTTTTCGAGTTGGCGTTCTTGACGTTCCTTGATACGCTTCAAACGTCCATGATACTTCATGATGTTCGCTTGAGATTGTTTCGCTTCGTCAGTTGTCGGTTCCAAATCAGCGATGCCCCAGAATTTGACGACGACGTCTAATACTTGGTCGAAGTATTGGAGTGGTCCATAGTTCGTATCAACAGCAATCGTCTTCATCCGTTCCGTGAAGTCAGGCATGACAGCACCTGGCATCGAGAAGTTGATGATGACGTCTTCGAAGAAGACGATGAAGTTCGGGTCAAGCTCTAGGTGTGCTTTGACCGTGTCACGATAGAACGCATAATGGAGTGCTTCGTCCTTCGCTAGACGACGGAGTAGCGTTGCTAAGTCTTTGTCGTGTGCCCCTGCGATTTTCGCAACGTTGTTATAGAAGACGAGTGTCGCTAACTCTTGCAGTGACGTATACGCCATCGTTGCTAGCGGGTTCGTGAAGTCCGGGAACCAGCCGTTTTCAACGACGCGTCTTCTTAATTGATGAAGTCGCGTTGGATTGACGTTTCGCGTGACGAGTAAATACGTCTCGAGTAAGTTCGAGTGCTGATCTTCTTCTGCTGTCCACGTCCGGACGAAATCATTGATGACTTCCATCGAGTTCTTGAACGTATAGTCTAAGTGCGACGTATACCACGGTAAGTTGACTTCTGTCAGCAATGCCGTCTCAATTGCGACGATGACACCTTCCGGAAGCGTGACTTGGCTTTCATCCCAAGGAACGCGTTTGAACGACATCGCCTTATCCCACGGAATGAATTCGTGGTAGCTCCAGTCGATGTTGGCTGAACGCTCCTTGTGTAGTCGATATAACTCTTGAATGCGTGGTTCTAAACGGATATCTAAATCTGAATTTAGCATGATCGTATCTCCTTTAGACGTATTTGTCATCTTCATCAAGCAAGATGTAATTAATGCCTATAAATATTTAATTTGCACTTATTTATGAGTATAACATTTTAGTCATCTACTAGGATGAATCAATTTTTTGACAGTTCAGTATAGTTTTGATGACAAAAGCGACTTTTTGGTTTGACATTGCTTGATATACAAAAACCTCCTATCCGTGTGTACGTATCACACGAATAGGAGGTTTTCCTTATAGCTTATTCAAACGATCAACCTGAAATTACTTCTTGAGGTTGTAGAATGATTTGATTCCGTCGTAGACAGCAACGTCTGAAAGCATGTCTTCGATGCGGAGAAGTTGGTTGTATTTCGCGATACGGTCTGTACGTGAAAGTGAACCAGTTTTGATTTGACCAGCGTTTGTCGCAACAGCGATGTCAGCGATCGTTGAATCTTCAGTTTCACCAGAACGGTGAGAAACGACAGCTGTGTAACCAGCTTTTTTAGCCATTTCGATTGCGTCGAATGTTTCAGTCAACGTACCGATTTGGTTAACTTTGATGAGGATTGAGTTAGCGATGCCTTTTTCGATACCTTCAGCAAGTTTCTCAGTGTTCGTTACGAACAAGTCATCCCCAACGAGTTGGACTTTGTGTCCGATACGATCTGTAAGAAGTTTGTGACCATCCCAGTCGTTTTCGTCACAGCCATCTTCGATTGAGATGATTGGGTATTTGTCAACGAGTTGTGCGTAGAATTCAACAAGCTCTTCTGTTGAAAGGACTTTGCCTTCGCCAGCGAGGTTGTATGTTCCAGCTGCTTTATCGTAGAACTCAGAAGAAGCGACGTCCATTGCAAGGTAAACATCTTCGCCTGCTTTGTAGCCAGCTTTTTCGATTGCTTCAAGGATAACTGTGATTGCTTCTTCGTTTGATTTCAAGTTTGGAGCGAATCCACCCTCGTCACCAACTGCTGTGTTAAGACCCATTCCGCTAAGAACTGATTTCAACGCGTGGAAGATTTCAGCACCCATACGAAGTGCTTCTTTGAATGTTGGAGCACCGACAGGCATGATCATGAACTCTTGGAAGTCCACGTTGTTGTCTGCGTGTGATCCACCGTTGATGATGTTCATCATTGGTGTTGGTAATGTTTTCGCGTTGAATCCACCGAGGTATGTGTAAAGTGGAAGACCAAGCTCATCAGCAGCAGCACGTGCAGCAGCCATAGAAACACCAAGGATTGCGTTAGCGCCGAAGTTACCTTTGTTTTTCGTACCGTCGAGATCGATCATCTTTTTGTCGATTCCAGCTTGGTCGAAGACATCGTAACCGATGATTTCTGGTGCGATTTTTTCGTTGACGTTGTCAACAGCTTTCAAAACACCTTTTCCGAGGTAACGTGCTTTGTCGCCATCACGGAGTTCGACTGCTTCGTGCTCACCAGTTGATGCACCTGATGGTACGAGTGCGCGACCGAAACCGCCATCTTCTGTATAAACTTCTACTTCTACTGTTGGGTTACCGCGTGAATCAAGAATCTCGCGTGCGTAAATCTCTGTAATCATTGACATTTAAATTCGCTCCTTTTGTGTGTAAGAAATATGTGCTGTAATTCTTTCGATCGACGGGATTATTTCTTCAATACGATCGATTTACCAGTCATCTCTGCTGGTTGGTCCGCTCCGAGGAGATCAAGGACCGTTGGTGCGAGGTCAGCGAGTGCACCTGTGAGTGGTTCAAGGAGTTCAACGTCCTCGACCGTCACGATACATGGAACTGGTTCTGTCGTATGCGCCGTCATCTTACTGCCGTCCGCATTGAGGACTTTATCCGCGTTCCCGTGGTCAGCCGTGATGACTGCCGCGCCGCCTTTGCTGAGAATCAAGTCAACGACTTTCCCAAGACACTCATCGACAGCTTCGATCGCCTTTTTCGTCGGCTCGAGCATACCCGAGTGACCGACCATATCCGGGTTAGCGAAGTTGAGGATGATCGCGTCGTGTTTGTCCGAGTTGATTGCGTCGACGAGGGCATCTGTGACTTCATAGACGCTCATCTCCGGTTTCAAGTCGTATGTCGCGACTTTTGGTGAAGGGATCAAGATCCGATCTTCCCCTTCGTATGGTTCTTCACGTTGTCCGTTGAAGAAGAACGTGACGTGCGGATACTTTTCCGTTTCCGCGATGCGTAGCTGTTTGAGACCTTGTTTTGACAATGTCTCACCCAGCGTGTTCTTGATGTCTTCAGGCGGGAATACGATGTCCGTATCAATCGCATCCGAGTACTTCGTCATTGAGACGAGTAGCAGGTTCTTCGGTGCGTTGTCCGGAAGTTCGAATCCGTCGAAGCCACCTTTTTCTTTGTAGACTTTCGAAAGCTGAATCGCACGGTCAGGACGATAGTTGAAGAACACGATCGCATCGTTATCGTGGATCGGTGCGACTGGCGTACCGTCTTCCTGCACGACAACAGTTGGTTCGATGAACTCATCCGTTACGTCTTCTTTGTACGAAGCTTCGACCATGCCGATTGGATCCTTCGTCGTTGGACCTTCACCGAACGTGATGACGTCATAGACTTTCTTGACGCGTTCCCAACGGTTATCGCGATCCATCGCATAGTAGCGACCAGAGATACTCGCGAATTGTCCAACATTCAATTCATCCATCTTCGCTTGCGCGTCACGGAGGAAACCAGCGCCCGATTGTGGGTCGCAGTCACGACCGTCCGTGAAAGCATGGAGGTAGACTTTTTCGATTTCGTGAAGTTTCGCGAATTCGAGCACCGCATATAAGTGGTTGATGTGACTGTGGATTCCACCGTCAGAGACCAAACCGAAGATATGAAGCGCTGAACCGTATTTCTTCACGTGACCTGCCGCATCGTTCATCGCTTGACGCGAGAAGAACGAGCGATCCTTGATTGCGTTGTTGATTCGGGATAGCGATTGATAGACGACGCGACCTGCACCGATGTTGAGGTGACCCACTTCTGAGTTCCCCATTTGACCTTCAGGCAAACCGACGTATTCGCCTTTCGCATTCAACAACGTATGCGGGTATTGACCCCAGTAACGGTCGAAGTTCGGTTTGTTTGCCGCCGTAACGGCATTTCCGAACTCCTCGTCACGCATACCAAAACCATCAAGGATGATCAGTGCGACTGGACGTTTTTTCATTTAAATCGCCTCCAACAGTTTGAGGAACGATCCTGTCTCAAGACTTGCACCGCCGACGAGCGCGCCGTCGATGTCTGGTTGAGCCATATATTCTTTGATGTTTTCCGGTTTGACGCTACCACCGTATTGGATGCGGACAGCTTCTGCTGCTTCAGCACCAAATTCAGCTGCAACGACGTCACGGACGAATTTACAAGAATCTTGTGCATCTTGTTCTGTCGCTGATTTACCTGTTCCGATTGCCCAGACAGGCTCGTAAGCGACGACGAGATTTTTCACTTGGTCGACAGTAAGACCTTTGAGGCTGTTTGCTGTCTGTTCGCGGATGACGTCTTCGAACTTGCCGCCTTCACGCTCTTCCAGTGTTTCACCTACACAAACGATTGGAACGAGACCGTGCTCGAACGCTTTTTTCGCTTTGCTGTTGATGAACGCATCTGTTTCGCCGAAGTACTCACGACGCTCAGAGTGACCGAGGATGACGTATGTCACGTCGAGTTCTTTGAGCATGAGCGGGCTGATTTCACCAGTGAACGCACCGCTCTCTTTGTCGTACATGTTTTGAGCACCGATCTTAAGATCCGTACCAGCTGCTGCTTCTGTCAAGTGTGCCAAGAATACTGCTGGCGCACAGACGGCTGCGTCGACTGTCGTCGAAGCAGGTACAGCTCCTTTGACTTCCTCAACGAATGCGACTGCATCCTTGAGCGTCAGATTCATCTTCCAGTTACCTGCGATAATTGGTTTACGCATTGAGAAACACTCCCTTGTGAACTTAGATTACTTGTCGTTTAGCGCTTCGACACCAGGAAGAGCTTTCCCTTCCATGAATTCGAGACTTGCTCCACCACCTGTAGAGATGTGGCTCATTTTGTCAGCAAGACCGAATTTCTCTGCCGCAGCAGCTGAGTCGCCACCGCCGATGATTGAGTACGCATCGCTGTCCGCAAGAGCTTGCGCGACACCTTTTGTACCGTTTGCGTATTTATCGAGTTCGAATACGCCCATCGGTCCGTTCCAGACGACGAGTTTCGAGTTCTTGATTGCCTCTGCATAGAGTTCAACCGTTTTTGGACCGATATCAAGTGACATGTGATCGGCTGGGATCTCTGTGATGTCACGTGGTCCGACATATGTTTCTTCTCCGAATTCCTTCGTGATGACGCAGTCGATTGGCATGAGGAACTTAACGCCTTTTTCTTCTGCTTTCTTCATGAATTCCTTCGCTTGGTCGATTTTATCGACCTCAAGAAGTGAAGTACCGACTTCGATACCACGAGCTGTGAGGAACGTGTACGATAAGCCGCCACCGATGATCAACGTATCGACGATGTCGAGTAAGTGATCGATGACACCGATTTTGTCCGCTACTTTCGAACCACCGATGATTGCCGTGAACGGGCGATCTGGGTTAGAAAGAGCTTTACCGAGAACTTGAAGTTCTTTTTCGATGAGAAGACCGGCAACTGCTGTGTCGACATGGTGTGCGATACCTTCTGTCGATGCGTGTGCACGGTGTGCTGCGCCGAACGCGTCGTTGACGAAGACGTCAGCGAGTTTCGCGAATCCTTTAGCGAGCTCTTCGTCATTTTTCGTTTCACCAGGGTAGAAGCGAACGTTCTCTAAGACGACGACATCGCCGTTTTCGAGTTTGCTGACTGCTTCTTCTGCAACTGGACCGTATGCTTCTTCAACGAGCTTGATGTCTTTACCAAGCAATTCGCTGAGGCGTGCTACGACTGGTGCAAGTGAGAACTCAGGGTTCTTTTCGCCTTTTGGACGACCCATGTGGCTAGCGAGAATGACTTTTGCTCCACCGTCGATCAAGTGTTTGATCGTTGGGAGTGCAGCACGGATCCGTGTGTCATCCGTGATTTTACCGTCTTCCAACGGTACGTTGAAATCCACGCGTGTAAATACGCGTTTTCCTTGTACATCGATGTCGCGAATCGATTTCTTATTCATACATTCGTCCTCCGTCTCTTACGTATAGTGAGGGGCGAATGCCCCTCCCGCTTTTTTCCGCAATAAGAGCGGAGACTGATATCGTTTCCGCTCTTATTCAATTGCTATTTAATTGCTCGAATTACTTAGCGATTTCTGCGAAGTGTTTGAGTGTACGAACGAGTTGGCTAGTGTAAGACATTTCGTTGTCATACCAAGCAACTGTTTTAACGAGTTGTTTGTCGCCGACTGTCATGACTTTAGTTTGTGTTGCATCGAAGAGTGATCCGTAAGAGATACCAACGATGTCAGAAGAAACGATTTCGTCTTCAGTGTAACCGTAAGACTCGTTAGCAGCTGCTTTCATTGCTGCGTTGACTTCTTCTACAGAAACTTTTTTGTCGAGTACAGTTACGAGCTCAGTGAGTGAACCTGTAGCGACTGGTACACGTTGTGCAGATCCATCAAGTTTACCTTGAAGTTCTGGAAGAACGAGACCGATTGCTTTTGCAGCACCAGTTGAGTTTGGAACGATGTTTGCTGCTGCCGCACGTGCACGACGGAAGTCACCTTTAGGGTGTGGAGCGTCGAGTGTGTTTTGGTCACCAGTGTAAGCGTGGATCGTAGTCATGAGACCTTCAACGATTCCGAACTGATCTTGGAGAACTTTAGCCATTGGCGCGAGACAGTTTGTAGTACAAGAAGCACCAGAGATAACTGTTTCAGTTCCGTCAAGGATTTCGTGGTTCGTGTTGAAGACGACTGTTTTCATGTCGCCAGTTGCAGGTGCAGAGATAACGACTTTTTTAGCGCCAGCTTTTAAGTGAAGCTCAGCTTTTTCTTTGTCTGTGAAGAAACCAGTACATTCGAGAACGATGTCAACACCGAGCTCGCCCCATGGGAGTTCTTCTGGGTTGCGGTTAGCAAGTGTTTTGATTTCTTTACCGTTGACGAGGAAGTAACCGTCGTGTACTTCAACTTCGCCGTCGAAACGACCTTGAGTCGTATCATATTTGAGAAGGTGCGCAAGCATTTTAGTGTCTGTAAGGTCGTTGATCGCGACTACTTCGATTCCATCGAATTGAAGAATTTGACGAAGTGCCAAACGTCCGATACGTCCAAATCCGTTAATACCAACTTTTACTGCCATGATAATTTTCCTCCTTTTAATGTAAAGCGAGTTATCTATTATTCAAAAGGGGGTTACCCTTTCAAAATCGAAGCTGCTGCGCCTTCATCCGTAATCAGGATGATGTCTGGCGACTGTTTGACATAGGCGTTGATCGCTTCTGCCTTCGAATGACCACCTGCGACGACGATGACGTGTTCGACTTGCTTCAAGTCAGCCAGTTGAAGACCAACTGTCTTGACCCGGTGCACGATGTTCCCGTCTCGGTCGAAGTAATATCCGAATGCTTCCGCTACTGCCTGTTCATGTTCCAGTCGGGTCAGGAGATCCTCAGACGCGCGACGACGTTTTGCCATCGTTTTCGCCTCACCAATTCCATGTACCACGATTGAAGCACCTTTAATCATTTGAAGCACATTTTTTATGCTCGGCTCTTCGATCATCTTGACGAACGTCTCTGTACTGACCATGTCCGGGATGTGAAGCAGATGATAATCACTTTGAGCGCGTGATGCCATCCGTGAGCATACTGTGTTCGCTTGTAATTCGAGCGTTTCTCCCAGTCCTCCGCGTGCCGGAACGAACGTCATTGGACGGTGTTCCTTGTCTGGCGACATCATCGCCGCGACGGATGCCATCGTTGTACCGCCTGTGACAGCGATCGTATTGTGATGGTCTGAAGAAAGCTCTCGTTTGAGTCGTGCGACGGTTGCCCGCCCCATGTCTCGCTGTACCCAGAAGGTTTCATCGGAATCACCCGGTACGATGACGACGTCACGTACTCCGAGTCTCTCTTTCAAGGCTTTCGCCATGTCTGAGATCCCTGCGAGTTCTCCCATGATGCTGTGCATGCTGCGAAGAACATTTCGTCCTTCATCCGTCAAGGACATCCCCTGCGTCGCGACCTCTAGGAGGTCTTGCTGCTTCAAGAAGTCGACTTCCCGCCGTAAGACGCGTTCCGTCAAGCCAAGGCTCGTCGCAAGCGTACGTCGTCCGATCGGTTGCATCAGTCGTACATAATGAAGGATGTCGTAGCGTGTCTGCATTTCTTCGATCAGATCAGGCACGATTCGTTTTTGGATCTGGACTAACTGCCGAATCATGTATTTCCCTCTCCTCTCAAGTAGCTGGACGCTTTCTGTCCCGCATGTCATAACGTGTCCCACTTGGTACACCGTTATCATAACAGTCCATTTCTCGCCTTGCAAGTCTCGTTTCTCAAGTTTTTTGAAGTAAGCGGTTTCTTATCGTTTCCGTCTCGAATTTGCCATAACTCCAGATTTCCTCGTCATGCATGACGACCGGAATCTCGTATAAGAATCGTAGACTGAGCGCTTCATCCTGATCGATGTTGACTTCCTCGAACGTCCATTCCGGAAACTCATCGAGTACGAAGTCGAGTAAGATGGCGGCCTCTTCACATAGCGTACATCCCGGACGTGAATAGAGTGTTAAGTGTCTGTGTCGTTTTAATCCCATTCTGATTGCGCCTTCCTTTGCTGCATCGTTTTTTTCGTTAAACCAAGCGCTGCCCGGTACTTCGCGACCGTCCGCCTTGCGACTGTCAGACCGTCTGCTTGCAGACGATCCGTCAATTGCTGATCACTTAACGGACGATCGCTGTATTGAATGTATTCGGCGATCCGCCGTTTAATCAAAAAACTCGAATCTCCGGTTGTCGTCCGTGAGACGAACAAGTCTTCTAGAGCAACGAGACCATGGACCGTCTCGACGTACTTCGCAGCAATCGCTCGACCAATCGTTGACGGATGATGCCCCGTCGCCTCAGCGACTTGTTTTTTCGTCAATGGCTCAAGATGCAGTTCTCCTTTGAACCAGCGTTCTTGTCGCTCAAGCAAAACTGAGAGGATGGCATGCATCGTGACACGGCGTCGTTCGTACGCGCGCAAAAAAGGCGTTGCCTCTTTTAATCCGAGCCACGTCTGATCCGTATCGAGTGTCGTCCAGTCGATCTGAAGTTTTCCATCTAACAGGTGAATCCGTGCTTCTGCCATGACCGGTCGTTCTTCTTTAGGAAGATCCGGTGTCCGGCTCAGCCTTGTCAATCGTTTTCGCAACCGCGCTCGATCCTGTTCACTGAACTGAGCGAACACCTGACTCGCCGGTTCATGTCGTAGCCGATCCGTCAGTCCGATCAATTCCGTGTCGTCTAGCTCGATTGCTTGTAACCATTGGCACTCGCGTTCCGAGCGGGCAGCGATGCCGACTGGTTCACATTGTTGTAAAAGTGTCCGTGCTTCTGTAATCGTTGCGACATCGGTCGAGAAGGATGCAGCGAGCTGCTCGTCCGACGTCCGTAATAAACCGTCCGCTTCTAAATACACGATGAGTTGTTCCGCCATATATCCTATTTCCTGTCTGACTGATTCTAAACGTATTTGTGCAAGAAGCTCGTCTTCATAGGATGCCATATTACCTGCCATCTGCTCGACCTCTAGCAAAACCTGATTCGGGTAATGACGATGCAACCGTCGTTTCAACCGTCGCCATTCCTCCTCGAGCTCAGCAGCTGGTTGCTCAAGCACATGTAATTGATACTGTTGTGACGCCGATAACGTCATCTGTTGCGTCTGTTCCTGGCGTTGATCCATCGATTCCCCTCCTCCTCTTCTTATTATAGAAGAAACGTTTTAAGAAACGTGCTCTGAGCCTCTTTTAAGTCGCTAAGGAAAAGAAAAGTCATGCTTCCCTATTGCTTTCCTGAAAAAATGTCGCTATACTATTAATTGTTCAGTACATCAGATGCACCCGTAGCTCAGGGGATAGAGCACTGGTTTCCGGTACCAGGTGTCGGGAGTTCGAATCTCTCCGGGTGTACCATTTATTCAACTACAAGGCAATGCCAGCAATGGCGTTGCCTTTTTTCTATATTGATATGTTTCGTTTGCCCTTGTAATGGAAAAATACCTAAAAGTCGCATCGTATCTTTTGACCAATATTGACCAAAGGATTATGATAAGGATAAGTCGAATAGGAAGCTACATACCAACTATAAGGAGGCAAAGACTATGTTAATTCCAACAGTCATCGAACAAACAAACCGCGGGGAACGTGCTTACGATATCTACTCACGTTTGCTAAAAGACCGCATCATTCTTCTTGGGAGCGCGATTGACGACAACGTCGCCAACTCAGTCGTTGCCCAACTTCTGTTCTTAGCAGCAGAAGATCCAGATAAAGAAATCTCGCTTTACATCAACAGCCCAGGTGGTTCGATCACTGCCGGTATGGCGATTTACGATACAATGAACTTCATCAAGCCACAAGTCTCAACGATTTGTATCGGTATGGCAGCATCGATGGGTGCGTTCTTGCTTCAAGCAGGTGCAAAGGGAAAACGTTTCGCGTTACCAAACGCTGAAATCATGATCCACCAACCACTCGGTGGTACACAAGGTCAAGCATCGGATATTAAAATCCATGCGGAGCGTATCATCAAAATGCGTGAGCACCTCAACAAAATCATGGCTGAAAACACAGGACAACCACTTGAAGTCATCGAACGCGATACAGAGCGTGACAACTTCATGTCAGCACAAGCTGCTGCTGATTACGGTCTCATCGACCGCGTCATGGAACGTGCATAAGTCACCCAGAGTGTCTCCTTCGGGAGGCACTTTTTTTGTATCTGTAGGAAAGCGAACTCTTCTCTATTCATCTGCATACAACAAAAAACCTCCCGTTCCTTGTAGAACGAGAGGTCGATGATCAGTCGATCAAGTCTGTGATATCTGAAACGATGTCGTGGTTTTCACGAATCAGCGAGTAGATCGCGTTCGCATGTGGCGAAAGCTCTTCTTCTGCTTGTAATTGTTTCAGGAATAAAGATGTTGCGAACGCAACGAGTGTGCTTTTCGGTACACCGATTGATTTTGCTTTTTTCGTTAATACTTCGTCAAACTTCGCGTCTACAGTGAGCGAAATACGTTTCTTTTCGTTAGCCATTTCAAAAACTCCTTAATTCGAACATTTAGTTGCATCGACTATATATTATAGTAGACTATGGTTCATCTCGCAAGCGACCCTCTTATAAGGCCCCTGTCATCGACTCTCCATTCCGTACTTTTTCAGCGATTTGATCAATCTTCCGCAACCGGTGATTGATTCCTGATTTTGAGATGGAGCCGCTTTCGACCATCTCCCCGAGCTCTTGTAACGTCACGTCTTGATGTGTCACGCGCAAGATCGCGATCTCCTTCAGCTTATCCGGTAAGACGTCAAGACCGACCGTCCGCTCAAGGAACTTGATGTTCTCGACTTGGCGTAATGCCGCACCGACCGTCTTGTTGAGGTTCGCTGTCTCACAGTTGACGAGACGGTTGACCGAGTTACGCATGTCTTTTAAGATCCGTACGTCCTCGAACCGTAGCATCGATTGTGTCGCATCGACGAGCTTGAGAAAATCGGAAATCTTTTCGCTCTCTTTGATATAAAGGATATGCCCTTTTTTTCGTTCAATCGCCTTCGCGTTTAAATCAAAGACGTTCGATAGACCGCGGAGCGCCGCATTATGTTCTTCATATAAACTGAAGATCTCTAAGTGATACGACGACGTCGCCGGATTGTTGAGCGAACCTCCGGCGAGGAATGCTCCTCGTAAATACGCACGCGCTTTTCGTTCATCGTTTAAAATCGTGTCACTGATCGAACGAATCATCGTGAACCCTTCCCCTAAAATTCCGAGGTCTTGCAAAATCTTGTCCGCCTGTTGCTTAACACGGACGATATAGACATTATTCTTTTTCAGACGCATTTTTTTCCGCACGAGCAGATCGAGATGGACACCATATGCTTTCTTCAAAAGCGAATAGATCCGACGGGCAATCGAGGCATTCTCGGTCGAGATATCGAGTGTCAGACCCCGTCCGAGACCGAACGAGATTGCACCGTTCATCCGGGCGAGCGCCGCGAGTTCCGCCTTCATCTCGTGATCGGTGATCGGAATCTGCGTTAATTCTTTTTTGACTTCTGAGGCAAAGCTCATGTCAGCTCCTCCTTCCCTTCGAGTTGACGCATCCGACGAATCGATAGTACTTTTCGCATGACGAGGCTAGCGACCGCATCTGAGTCATGGCGAATGAAATGATGATTGTAGTCGACGATATCATCTGCCAGCACTTCGACGCCTGCGAGCTCGAATTGTTTTTCATTATAGGTGACGATGTCGGCATGATCCTTTTGATACTTTTTCAAGTAACCGGCATCGATTGACTCATTATTGACGATGATCGTATCGACGACGCCTTGACCGAGAAAACGTTCGAGCGTCGATAAATGCTCGTTGGCAGTGAACGCCGTCGTCTCGCCTGGTTGTGTCATGACGTTACAAATATAGACGACTGGAGCCAGCGATTGCTGAATCGCTTCCCGGATCTCATCAATCAAGACGTTCGGGATGATACTCGTATAGAGACTTCCTGGTCCAAGGACGATCACATCAGCATCAAGAATTGCTTGAATCGCTTCTGGTACCGGACGGACGTCTTGTTCCTCAAGGAAGATTCGTTCAATCTTCTTACCGACCGTTGGAATCAGTGACTCTCCTTTAACGATCGTCCCGTCCTCGAACTCGGCACATAACGTAATTGTCCGTTCCGTCGCCGGATAGACTTTTCCTTCTGCGTTCAACAATTGTCCCATGACACCGATCGCTTCGACGAACGAACCGTTACAGAGTTGTGTCGCTGCCGTCAGCATCAAGTTGCCGAGCGAATGCCCATGCAATCCTTCGCCGGTCTCAAACCGGTACTGCATAATCCGGTCCATCAAGGTTTCCGATTTCGACAAGGAGACGATGACATTGCGAATATCGCCAGGCGGCAACATATTAAACTCCGTCCGCAGACGACCAGAACTGCCGCCGTCATCCGCGACCGTGACGATCGCTGTAATGTCGAGCGGGTAATGCTTCAGTCCACGAAGAAGCGTCGAGAGTCCTGTCCCGCCACCAATGGCGACGACTTTACGTTCCCATTTCATCACTTCTCCTCCTTCGCATGCACATAATCCCGGTGGTTCGTCTCAATGTGATACTGCGTCGCGAATTCCTTGCTGATGGCTTCCGCGAACGTAATCGACCGGTGTTTCCCGCCCGTACAACCGAGAGCGATCACGAGTTGCGACTTCCCTTCCCGCTCGTATTGCGGAATCAGGAACTCGAGTAGATCAACGAGTTTTTTATAGAACAACTTTGCTTCCGGCCACTGCATGACGTATGATGCGACTTCCTCATCGAGTCCTGTCTTTGGACGCAGTTCCGGAATGTAGAACGGATTCGGTAAGAACCGGAGGTCAAAGACAAGATCGGCATCAAGCGGTAAGCCATGTTTGAAGCCAAACGACATGACGTTGACCGTAAACGGAATCCGCTCTCCTGTCGTAAACTCTTTCAACAAACGTTCTTTTAGCGCAAGCGGTTTGATGTCACTCGTATCGATCAGCATTTGTGCTTTATCACGGAATCCTTCAAGTAACGTCCGCTCGCGTTCAATCCCAGTCAGTGGTGAGTCAGTCGGTGCAAGCGGATGCGAACGACGCGATTCTTTGTAGCGGCGTACGAGAACATCGTTACGCGCATCGAGATAGAGCATCCGCGTTTGTAAGTTCGTCTTTTTCAAATCCTCATAAACGACAAAAAAACTATCAATGAAATCACGCGCACGTGTATCGATGGCAACGGCGATTTTAGGACGCACTTGTCCGATGACTTCGATGAGTTGTGGCAATAACGTCGGTGGTAGATTGTCAACGCAAAAATAGCCTAAATCCTCAAAGCTGTTCATTGCGACTGTCTTACCAGCCCCACTCATACCCGTAATGATCACAAGTTGCGGTTGATTCTGTTCCATCTTTTCGCCCTCCAGACAACAGTTCCGTGTGTATTTTTCGCTTCTTTCTCAGTATATCATAAAAAAAGAGCCAGCCTCACTGAAGGTACCTTCAATGAAACTGGTTCGTTATTACGCGTGTGAGGATTCTTGTAATTCTTCAAGTAACGCTTCGATGAAGTGTTGCGCGTTTTGCGCGGCAATCGAACCATCGTTTGTCGCTGTAACGACTTGACGCAATGTCTTTTCACGAACGTCACCAGCAGCAAAGATGCCTTTGATGTTTGTTTCCATCGCTTCGTTTGTTACGACGTAGCCTTGGTCGTTCAAGATACCGAGGTCCTGGACATAACCAGTGATCGGGTTCATCCCGATGTAGATGAAGACCCCATCGATCGGATGCGTCGTCACATCAGCTGTTTTTGTATTGATCAGCTCGATACCGCCGACTTTCCCGTCTTGTTCGTTGATCTGTTTAACCGTATGGTTCCAGATAAAGTCGATTTTTGGGTTGTCGAACGCACGTTTTTGAAGAATCTTTTGAGCGCGAAGCTCATCACGACGGTGAACGATCGTGACTTTTTTCGCGAAGCGTGTCAAGTAGACGCCTTCTTCCACCGCAGAGTCGCCTCCACCGATGACGAAGAGTTCTTTTTCTTTAAAGAACGCGCCATCACAGACAGCACAGTACGAGACACCGCGACCGCCGAGCTCTTCTTCACCCGGTACGCCGATTTTCTTATATTGTGCACCAGACGCGATGATGATCGCCCGTGCGTAGTAATCTTTGTTGTGTGCATGAATCGTTTTGTATGCTTTACCGTCTTCGATGCTTCGAACGTCTCCGTACGCATATTCTGCGCCGAATGCTTTCGAGTGGTCGAACATTTTTTGCGAGAGATCTGGTCCGAGGATGCTATCGTATCCTGGGTAGTTCTCGATATCTTCTGTGTTCGCCATTTGACCGCCCGGAATCCCGCGTTCGATCATCAATGTCGAAAGGTTCGCACGTGATGCATAAAGTGCGGCTGTCATCCCAGCAGGTCCTGCCCCGATGATGATGACGTCATAAATTTTTTGTTCTGTTTCCGCCATGATTCCACCCCATTTATCGTAATCGTTGTAATTTGAGTATAGGTGAGAATCCCCTAAACGTCTAACACTTTGCTTGTAGCGGTGCCAGCATCCGTTCATGTGTCCGGATCATCGATGCGACGTGATCAAACGAACAATCGACGAGTGATGCACATTCCTCGATCAACATCCCGTCCCGTAAATCATGGAACAGATAAAGCAGTGATGCAGCGGATGCTTCAATCGAATCGAACGATTCTCCGCTTAAGACGAGCTGTGCGAAGCGTTCATAAAAATCCCCTTCAAGACTCATCCGTTCTTCGTCTGAAACGAATCGTTCCGCAAGACGGATCGTCTGCAATGCCCGGTGAATGCGTTCATCCACGACATCAGTCCGTCCTTCCATCTCGATGACAATCTGTTCCGTCAATAACAGGACGTCTTCCTGGTCTGTCACTTCTGGCATCATCGACAATGCAAGCCGTGCTTCAGCATCGTTTAGTTTACCAAGGAGAAGTGCCGTGAAGATCCGCGAGACATCATCTTCCGTCTTCAGCGCTTGGATGAGTGCCGAGCGAAACTGCAGGTTGTGGCGAATGTCATACGTATCCGTCTCTTCCTTTAACGCTTGTGCTTCGTCCGACTTCAAGAAAGCGGCTGCTTCTTCGACGTGTCCTGTCTTATAGGCAGAGATTGATAACCAGTGCCCAAAGAGTGGGTCTCCCCGGTAACCGCGACGCTCAAGCAACTTCAACTCTTCATAGGCGATATCGTATCGTCCGATGATCGCAAGCGTTGATGCGACCTTATAACGTGTCTCAAGGTGCACGGAACGAACGTGTTCGAGCTGACGGGAGAGACGATGCGCCTCTTCGTCCTGACCCATCTCGTGTAACAAGACGAGCGTGTTACAAAGGGCATGCAAATTCCCCGGATTCCCTTCAAGGACCCGTTCAAGGGAAGCGAATGCCCGATCGTTCTCTCCTAAATAGAACTCGACGATCGCGAGGTTGTTGTAGGCAGGCCAGAACGTCGGGTACTGGGCAATCAGTCCCGTCAACGTCTCCTGTGCCGCGAACAGCATTCCCTTATCGATCTGGCGTTGTGCCTGACCGTGCAGACGAATCAATTCGTCCTCTTCGTCGTCTTCCATCTCTTGTTCGAGATCAATCAGTTCCACGAGTGCGGCCGATGCCTCCGCGTGTTTGCCGTTTGGTGCTTGCTCTAAATATTCCATCGCATGTTGTCGCGCTTCTTCGTAAAGTGAGACGTGTGCGTAGTTATTCGCTAAATAAAAGAGTGCTTCCGTATTTGATGCGTCGAGTGCGCGTACTTGTTTCAAGACATCATTCGCATGATTGATTTCTCCTGTCTCGAATAAGACACGGGCATAACGGAGCAAATAACGGATGTCCGCTGGCTGAAGTGTCGTCGCCTCATCTAAATGATAGACGGCTTCGTCCAGTCGCCCTTCCCGGTGCGCCTTCCGTCCGCGGAAATAAAAAAGTTCCGCTTGGCGCGCTGTTATCGCAAAGGGGTCTGCTTTGTATTTGGTTAATTCCATCATGATTCAAGCCCCCATAAATAGTAAACTGGTTTCGTAGTTGCAGACACAAGAATACCCTATCTCTAGGAGGCATGCAACAGAAAAAAACGCCGGAGTTCATCCCCAGCGTTTCGCATAAATCGATTCCAGTTCTTTGTAATTCTCTAAGCATTTTCGTACAAAAGCATCCGTCTCTGGATTCAGTCCTTCAAGACGTGCCACGTCCTTGTCATATGCCTGCCGTAAGCTCGTCGCATAATCGGGAATCTCTCCGTCATACGCATAAACGACTGCGGGCGAAACCGTGATCTTTTCGTGCTTATGCAAGGCGGTCCGGATATGGAAGAGTGGAACATCGACTTGGTTCGGTTGGTGAAGATCTCCTTGAACGGGATGCTTCTCAACAGCCAACACCTCAACGACGAGACCTTGTGGACGTTCGGCGAATAATCTTCCGAAATACTTTCCTGTCTTATACGTAAAGCGGATGTGCGTCATCTTTTTTCCTTCTTCCTTCTCACAGTTTTGTCACATTTCGTGCCGGCGAAGCGGCTGACTCGAGACGCGTTCATTCGGCGCAATATCCCGGTGAACGACCGATCCGGCACCAACGACAGCACCATCTCCGATCGTTACGCCCGGTAGGATTGTCACGTTTGCACCGATCAAGACGTTGCTTCCGATGACGACGTCACCTAAACGGTACTCCGTCGTCAAATATTCATGACAGAGAATCGTCGTATTGAAGCCGATGATCGTATTATCACCAATCGTGATCCGCTCCGGAAACATCGTGTCCGGCATCACCATCAAGGCAAGTGCCGTCTTCTCCCCGATCTTCATCCGAAGACATGTCCGGTAGAGTGCGTTCTTAAAACGTAGCGACGGAGCAAACCGACCAATCGTGATGATCGTAAAGCACCACATCACTTTAAAGAACGACACCGTCCGGTACATGTGCCAGAGTGGATTCGTAGTCCCGACCTGAAACCGATCAGTTCGCCGTGCCATTTTGTTCCTCCAGCCAAGCAGCGAGATGATCCATCGAATTAATGATGACGTCCGGCTCGAGGGCTTCTAAGTACGCGCGTCCTTTGATCGCCCAACCGACCGCGACCGTCTTCAGTCCCGCGTTCTTACCACCGAGAATATCCGTATCGTTGTCACCGACCATGATCGTTTCGTCTGCCGTTGATCCAAGCAACTGCATCGCCTTTTCGAACGGCTCGACGGCTGGTTTTTCTTCCGTTACGTCGTCGGCTGCGATGACGGCGTCAAAGAGTGACGTCAGTCCGAACAACTCGATGCCGCGAAGAGCGACACGACGACTCTTCGACGTCACGACCGCCATCTTGTAGCCTGCTTCATGCAGACGACGTAATCCGTCAAGCACACCCGGATACTCGAGCACGAGCGCGTCATGCATCGCAATGTTGTAGCTGCGGTAAAAAGCGACCATCTCTTTCCACTGTTCCGCATTCATCGCTGAGAATGATTTTTCTAGCGTCGGACCGATGAACGGAAGCAATTCCGCTTCCGTGAACGTCCGGTCCGGATAATAGTAGCTGAGCGTATGCTCGAAGCTTTTTAAGATCAATGGATTCGTGTCGATCAACGTGCCATCTAAGTCAAACAGTAGCGTGCGAATCATCGATTACTTCGCCTCCTTTTTCGAACCGTCCAAGTAACGAACGGCGTTGCGGCGAACGACCATCATGATCACACCGAAGATGATCAGACAGATTGAGACGATTTGCGCTGTCCGGAGTCCATCCCCCATCATCAGACTGTCCGTCCGGAGTCCTTCAATATAAAAGCGTCCGATTGAATACCACACGAGGTAACCGAGGAAGACATATCCACGACGTGGATTGAACTTCATCCGCCAGACGATCAACAGAATGACACCGATGATGTTCCAGATGCTTTCATAGAGAAACGTCGGTAGGTAGTACGTCCCGTCGATGTACATCTGGTTAACGATCCAGTTCGGTAAGTGCAGCGTATCTTGTAAGTACGACCATGTCGTTTCGCCACCGTGTGCTTCTTGGTTGAAGAAGTTACCCCAGCGTCCGACGGCTTGTCCGAACAAGAGGGATGGTGCCAAGATATCAGCGATTTGCCAGAACGAGATCTTTTTCTTACGCGTATAGATAATGACCGTCAAAATCGCACCGATGATCGCACCGTGAATCGCGATCCCACCTTGGCGGATATTGATGATTTGGTCAAGATGTTGACTATAGTAGTTCCACTCGAACGCGACGTAGTAAATCCGGGCACAGATGATACTGATCGGAATCGACCAGATGACGACATCGACCGCATACTCTTCGTTGAAGCCGATTCGCTTCGACTCGAAGATTGCGATCAGGAGACCGACGACCGCACCGAGTGCGATGACGATGCCGTACCAGTAAATCGGTACAGGACCGAGTTCAATCGCCACGCGGTCAAACGTTGGTTGTACAGAGGCTAAAGTTCCCATCAAAGACCACCATTCCCATCTTCAATTGCTTGCGCGAGACGTCCCGCGAATTCTTCTGCTGTGTTGATGCCCATGTTCTTCAGACGATAGTTCATCGCTGCGACTTCGATGATGACAGCAAGGTTTCGTCCGGGACGAACCGGAATCGTCAGGAACGGAATTTCCGTATCGATGATTTGGAGTGTCTCTTGGTCCAGACCGACGCGGTCATAGACTTTCGATTGATCCCAAATCTCGAGGTTACAGACGAGGCTGATCTTCTTATGCGAGCGAACCGCACCTGCACCGAACAACGTCATCACATCGATGATCCCGATTCCACGAATCTCAAGCAGATGTTGAATCAACTTCGGTGCTGTCCCAACGAGAATCCCGTCACCAGTTTGACGAATCTCAACTGAGTCATCTGCCACTAGGCGGTGACCTCGCTTAACGAGTTCGAGTGCCGTTTCCGATTTACCGACACCACTTGCCCCTTTGATGAAGACACCGACACCATAGATATCGACGAGGACACCATGCATCGCTGTCGTTGGTGCAAGTTCCGCTTCGAGGAAGTTCGTGATCTGTGACTCGACCGATGTCGTATGCCCTTTTGTCGTCAACAGTGGCACGTTCGTCTCGTCCGCGGCTTGGATGATCGCTTCCGGTACTTCGAATCCACGTGTGATCAAGATACCAGGTGTTTCATCCGTACAGAGGACATTCGCTCGTTCGCGTTGTTCCTCGTACGTTAAATTATTGAAGAACGTCAATTCTGTTTTTCCGAGAATCTGGAGACGTTCTGCCGGGTAATAGGCATAATAACCGGCAAGCACAAGGCCAGGTCGGCACAAATCAGCCGTCAGAATCGGACGATGTAAGCCCTCTTCTCCCGTGACGATGTGGAGATTGAATTGTTTTACGATTTCAGCTGTTCGCACTTTTGGTTGCACGCTTCGTCAGCCCCTTTCACTTGAAGTATTGTACCATATTTTTATTCGATTCATGGAATTGGATTAGAAGCATGATTTCTTGGGAATGGAATAAAGAGTTAATATTTTGAAGGAGGTTTTGCCGTGATGTCAGGCGGTGGTATCGGATTGATTTTAGTCATTATCTTATTTGCGGTTCTAGCGATTGCTGGTTTCGTCTACCTCATCATCTCACTGATTGATATGTGGAAAGCGTATTCGCGTAATCAAGATCAAACAGCTCTTTTATTCTTCATCATCTCGATCATCGGAATCTTCATCAGTGGTTCATTTATTTCCTACGTCCTCGCGATCATCTTCTATTGGAATCGCGCACGCGGAAAGAGTTGGCTCGGAATCGGTCTGATTCTCGTTTCGATCGTTCTTGCAATCATCGGTGTCATTGCCTTACTCTCGTTTGGTTACGATATGAATAATATCGAGAACATGAACTTCGACGAGCCGATGATGGATCAGGATTACGATTATTGATGTAGGAACTACACCCATCTTCTTATGAGGATGGGTGTTTTTGTCTATGCAGCTGACGAAGCTCCGCTCGCGTGACTCCTACAGGAAAAAGCGCGGTCATCCGCGCTGTCAGAGACAAACGAGACCCGGCTACTCGTTCCTAGAACGACGTAGCCGCGGCTTGTGTCTCGCCTGAGGAAAGCACGCAAAGCGGATGCGACGTCATAAGAAAAGCGCAACCTCTTTTTCAAGAAGTTGCGCTGGTATGCTTATAACGCTTGTGGACTGAGGTGAACACCGTGCGTGACCGAAATCGTACCTGTCTTCGTATCGGCTTCGACCTCAATTTTTGGTGAACGACCGCGACCTGATACGAAATGGAGCTTCCGGTTGACGATTTCTTTTTGATCCCGGATCAATTCCATATCATCGAGGTTGCAGTTGAGACCACCGAAGTTCGTCTCAAGCTCCCCGTAGACTTCAGCGCCGTGCGGCAACATCAAAGCGATGCTTCCGGCAAGCGATGACGCTTTGACTTTCGCATTTTGCACGGTCTTCAGCTCGCAGCGGACGTTTCCGTTCGCCGTTTTTAGTTCTGAACGTTCGAAGACACCTGTCGTGATGATTTGTCCATTGGCTGTCTTCGCTTTCAAGACTTTTAACTCCGACTCTTCGATTTCGATCGAACCGTTCGCTGTCGATACTTTGACATCCTCACTGAACAAATCACGAACGTTGACTCGACCGTTTGCTGTCATCAGTTGAGCAGATGTCGTATCGAGTGACGCCAACGAAATTTCCCCGTTCAGCGTCTGTAAGACGAATGATTCGTAATGACGGCGCGGAACTTTGAGATGGACTGTCGCACGGACACTCTTATCCTTCAAACGGATGGAGAGTGTGTTCGCTGAGACCGCATGTTGAACAGCGGCTTGAAGTTGCTCAAGCGCCTGTTCTTCCGTCACCTGTTGGCGGCGGAGTGGACGTCCCGTCACCGTTAATTCGCATTCTTCGAGATCACTCGGTTCAACGACCAAGTTCGCATTGAACAAATCGACGTGCACGGTCTCACCGCTGAACGGGAATTGTTTGACGTAGGTGACGTTCGGACCGGACGCCTGATTAAGCGAAAGATCACTGTCCTTGATCCGGCTGACGAGATTATCGAACGCTGACATGACTTTCGTCGTCAGCGAATCGACGGAATACTGGTCGACCCGATCATATTGTTCTGGTTCATCGACGTACTTATGTTCACTGGCAGAAGTTGCACGTTCGTCGATCGCTTCGAGCCGCTCGAGTTTATCGAGTGCCTCATCAATCGTTAACTTTCCTTCTTTGACTTGCTCCAATATCAATTGACGCATATCTTGCTTCATGAACCGTTCCCTCCTATTCTTGAACCTCAAACGTGTGTTACATGATACTTTCGTTTAAGTTCCCTTAGTTCCTTCCTACGAATCCTCATCCACAAAAGTTTCACGATTCAATTCGTGCCGCATCGCGTTCAAGGACAGGTGCGAGGTATCGTCCCGTGTAGGATGCTTCAACTTCAGCGATGTGTTCTGGTGTACCGGCAGCAACGATCGTTCCGCCACCGTCGCCACCTTCAGGTCCAAGATCAATCAAGTAGTCGGCCGTCTTGATGACGTCCAAGTTGTGTTCGATGACGAGTACCGTATCGCCATTGTCGACAAGACGTTGCAACACTTTCAGGAGACGCGCGATATCATGGACGTGAAGCCCTGTCGTCGGCTCATCGAGAATATAGATCGTCTTCCCAGTCGAGCGTTTATGCAACTCGGACGCCAGTTTAACACGTTGCGCTTCCCCGCCGGACAGTTCCGTCGCGGGTTGACCGAGACGCATGTACGTCAGACCGACGTCAGCGATCGTCTGCAGTTTCCGCGTGATCTTCGGAATGTTCTCAAAGAAGGCAAGGGCATCTTCAACCGTCATCTCAAGCACGTCGGCAATCGTTTTGCCTTTATATTTCACTTCGAGTGTTTCGCGGTTGTAGCGTTTTCCGTGACAGACTTCACACGGGACATAGACGTCCGGTAAGAAGTGCATCTCAATCTTGATGATCCCGTCACCACGACACGCTTCACAGCGTCCACCCTTGATGTTGAAACTGAAACGTCCTTTTTTGTAACCACGGAGTTTCGCTTCGTTCGTCGAAGCAAAAACGTCCCGAATGTCATCGAAGACACCGGTATACGTTGCCGGGTTCGAACGCGGTGTCCGACCGATTGGTGACTGGTCGATATCGATGACCTTATCGATTTGATCAAGACCCGTGATCCCTTTATGAGCACCCGGTTTTTCTTTCGCCCGGTTCATCTCGTGCGCGATCGTCTTATAAAGAATTTCATTGATCAACGTCGATTTCCCGGAGCCCGAGACACCGGTGACGGCGACGAACAGACCAAGCGGAATGTCGACATCGACGTTCTTCAGGTTGTTTTCCGATGCTTTGTGGATATGGAGCATCCGACCGTCTGGCTCTTTGCGTGTTGACGGAACAGGAATGAACTTCTTCCCGGACAAGTATTGACCAGTCAACGAGTTCGCATCCTGCATCAACTCTTCCGGTTTCCCGGCTGCCGTGACGAATCCACCGTGATCGCCAGCTCCAGGTCCGATATCGATCAAGTAGTCGGCTGCCATCATCGTGTCTTCATCGTGTTCGACGACGATCAACGTGTTGCCGAGATCACGCATCGCCTTCAGCGTATTGATCAGACGATCATTATCGCGTTGGTGTAAGCCAATCGATGGTTCATCGAGAACATAGAGGACGCCCGTCAGACGCGAACCAATTTGTGTCGCAAGACGAATCCGTTGCGCTTCTCCACCGGATAACGTCCCCGCTGCGCGTGAGATCGTCAGGTAATCGAGACCGACGTTCTCAAGGAACGACGCCCGTTCGTGAATCTCACGGACGATCATCCGCGAAATCGTCTGATCCTTCTCACTTAATTTCTCCGGCAGTTCGTCGAAGAACATGACCGCTTGTTTGACAGACATCTTCGTCACTTCACCAATATGGTGGTCAGATACTTTGACGGCGAGCGATTCCCGTTTCAAGCGATGTCCTTTACACGTCGGACATGCTTTCTTCGCCATGTAGCCTTCCATCTGTTCCCGGATATAATCAGACGATGTCTCCTTGAAGCGACGCTGTAAGTTATTGAGGACCCCTTCGAAGTAGAGATTCGTATTTCGGACCATCCCGAAGTCGTTCTCATACCGGAAGTGGATCTCTTCCTTCGTGTTTCCGTTCAAGATCGTTTCACGGTGTTCTTCTGACAACTGTTCGAATGGTGTATCCATATCGATCTTAAAGTGGTCACAGACCGCTTTGAGCAATTGTGGATAATACTGCGAGCTTGTCGGTTCCCACGCTACGATTGCCCCTTCGTTCAATGACTTATCAGGATGCGGCACGACGAGATCAACATCGACCTCAAGCTTCGTTCCGAGACCGTCACATGACGTACAAGCACCAAACGGTGAGTTGAACGAGAACATCCGTGGTTCGAGTTCGCCGATCGAAAAGCCACAGATCGGACAAGCATGATGTTCACTGAACAACAATTCGTTGCCATCCATCGTATCGACGATGACCCGACCGTCCGCGAGGCGAAGTGCAGTCTCCAGTGAATCCGCAAGACGGGCTTCGACATCTGGTCGCACGACGACACGGTCGACGACGACTTCGATCGAGTGTTTCTTGTTTTTCTCAAGCGTGATCTCTTCGGCGAGATCCATCGTCTCTCCGTTGACACGGACGCGGACGAAGCCTTCCTTCTTCAAATCGTCAAGCACCTTGACGTGCGTTCCTTTACGTCCGGAAACGATTGGCGCGAGAATTTGCAGGCGCGTCCGCTCCGGTAACTCCATCACTTGGTCGACCATCTGACTGATCGTCTGACTCGAAATCTCGATTCCGTGATTCGGACAAATCGGTTTACCGATCCGTGCGTACAAGAGACGCAAATAGTCATAAATCTCTGTGACCGTTCCGACCGTCGAACGTGGGTTTTTACTCGTCGTCTTCTGGTCGATTGAAATTGCCGGACTCAGTCCTTCGATCGTGTCGACATCCGGTTTATCCATCTGTCCGAGGAACTGACGAGCATAGGCTGATAAACTTTCGACATAACGTCGTTGTCCTTCCGCGTAAATCGTGTCGAAGGCAAGCGACGATTTCCCTGACCCGGACAAGCCCGTCAAGACGACGAGCTGATCGCGGGGGATTTCGACATCGATGTTTTGTAGATTATTGACGCGAGCGCCTTTGATGATAATCTGATTCTTCTTTTCTCCCAACTTAGGCACCTGCTTTCAATTCTAATATGAGGTCGCGGAGCTCAGCAGCTCGTTCGAACTGCATGTCTTTCGCCGCTTGACGCATCTCTTGGTCGAGCTGTTCAAGCAACGTTTCGCGCTCCGGTTTTTTGAGTTTGTTGAACTTCTCGAGTTTTTCGACGGTGTCGTCGCTCTCGATCGTCGTACTGATGACACCACGGACGTCCTTTTTGATCGTCTGCGGCGTGATGCCATGTTCTTCGTTGAACGCCATCTGGATTGCGCGACGGCGTTCCGTCTCATCGATTGCGCGTTGCATCGAATCGGTGACTTTATCAGCAAACAAGATGACGTGTCCTTCCGAGTTCCGCGCCGCCCGACCAATCGTTTGAATCAGCGAACGGTCCGAACGGAGGAAACCTTCCTTATCGGCATCAAGAATCGTCACGAGTGAGACTTCCGGAATATCGAGTCCTTCTCGTAATAAGTTGATCCCGACGAGGACATCGTATTTCCCCAGCCGCAAGTCACGGATGATTTCAATCCGTTCCAGCGTCTTGATCTCCGAGTGCATGTAGTTGACCTTGACGCCATTCTCTTTCAAGTAATCGGTCAAATCTTCTGCCATCTTCTTCGTCAGTGTCGTCACGAGAACACGTTCGTTCTTCGCGACCCGGTCACGGATGTTATCCATCAAGTAATCGATTTGTCCTGTGATCGGATGAATCTCGATCGTTGGATCAACGAGACCGGTCGGACGGATGATTTGCTCGACCATCTCTTTCGAATGTTCGAGTTCATACGGTCCTGGTGTCGCCGAGATATAGATCGCCTGACTGACTTTTTCCTCGAACTCCTCGAATCGTAACGGACGGTTGTCTTTTGCCGACGGAAGACGGAAGCCGTGATCGACGAGGACTTGTTTCCGCGCCTGGTCCCCGTTATACATCCCGCGAATTTGCGGCAATGTGACGTGTGACTCATCGGCAACGAGTAAGAAGTCTTTCGGGAAGTAATCGAGCAACGTATACGGTGTTGCCCCTTCCGGCATCAAGTTCAAGTGACGCGAGTAGTTCTCGATTCCGGAGCAATAGCCCATCTCACGCATCATCTCAAGGTCGTAGTTCGTCCGTTGTTCGAGCCGTTGCGCTTCGAGCAACTGATTGTCTTCACGCAACTTCGCAAGCTGGACCTCTAGTTCCTTCTCGATGTTCGCGATCGCCTTCTGCAGACGAGTATCCCCCGTCACGAAGTGGGACGCCGGGAAGATCGAGATGTGCTCGCGATCCGCGACGATCTCACCTGTCAGCGGATCCATGTCACGAATCCGTTCGATCTCGTCACCGAAGAACTCGACCCGGACACACTGTTCGTCGCGTGACGCCGGGAAGATTTCGACGACGTCTCCGCGGACGCGGAACCGTCCGCGCTGGAAGTCGATGTCGTTACGCTCATACTGGATGTCAATCAGACGACGGAGCATCTCGTTTCGCCCCATCTCATTGCCGACACGCAAGGATAAGACGTGGTTGTTATACTCTTCCGGGTTACCGAGACCATAGATACACGAAACAGAAGCAACGATCAAGACGTCCTCCCGTTCGAACAGGGCGGACGTCGCCGAGTGACGTAGTTTATCAATCTCATCGTTGATCGAAGAGTCCTTCTCAATGAACGTATCCGTCGACGGCACATACGCTTCCGGTTGATAATAATCATAAAAACTAACGAAGTATTCGACCGCATTGTTCGGGAAGAATTCCTTGAACTCCGAGTAGAGTTGCCCCGCTAGTGTTTTGTTGTGGGCAAGGACGAGCGTTGGTTTCTTGATTTCCTTGATGACGTTCGAGACCGTGAACGTCTTCCCGGTACCGGTCGCCCCAAGCAACGTCTGATGTCGTTCGCCTTGTTTTAGCCCAGTCACCAATTTTTCGATTGCCGTCGGCTGATCACCGCCTGGCTCAAATGGTGAAACGAGTTCAAAATCCATCGTTTGCTTCCCCCTCATCAAGTAAAAAATCTATTTTTATTGTACCACTTTACGAACAAACATTCGATTATGAAGTGCTCCTTTTAGGAAGTTACCCTTTTTTTCGAAAATGCAAAAGTTTCTTTTTGCTTCGAGTGTTGACCCTCGATTTTTCTGCCGACAAAAAAATCCCTGTCACGGCTGTTCCGTGACAGGGATTTACTCGTTAATGCAAGGACCGCACTTTAGTGCGACCATGGACCGGCTCGTTGACGAACAGGATACCAAGTTCATGATGATCTTGTTCATAGAAGGCACGTTGCGCAAACCGGATGTCGCCGTTATGGTTCATGACTTCAAGACGCAGATACGGTTTGTGTTTTTGGATCGCTTCGTAGAACGATGCTTCCGAATCGACTTTTTCGCCGTTGACCTTGTAGATGGCTTCACCCGGAATCAAGCCCATCTCAGCAGCCGGTTTATCAGGTAGCGTTCCGAGAATGACGGCACCACGCGTTCCATTGAGGAACAATGGTGTTTGCGCCCGGTTCAAGCGTTTGACCCGCTGATGCAATAAGATATGCAGGACGAGCAACAAGACGATTCCGTACAGCCATTCAGCTTGTCCGGTGACGTATGCAAGAACCGTCAATAGAATCGCGACGAGACTCGTGATCAAACGTCCTTGAACGAGCGGACGCATCAATTCTTTCGGCAACTTACCCGTAAAGAGGAAGCTGAAGCCGATCGGTAACCAAAGCACGATCGGAACGAGCTCTGGGAAGCTGTAACGTGGCCACCAAGCTTCAAGCACGTCGCCCGGAACAAAGACGAGCAAGGGCAATAGCCAAAGTTTATTCGCTGACAGCCCACCGATGAAGCGACCACGCTTCGAGACGACCAGTGACGGTGACAGGCGTCGTTGCCCGCGCCACCAGACGAGGAGACATTCCGCGACGAGCGTTAACGTCGCAAGCAATAAAATCATTTGCGGATCAACCGCTCGAACCGGATCAAGACGTGCATCCATTAGAAACCAGCCGGCAAGTCCAAGCAAGACGATCGGCCAAAGCGGTACGTTCAAGCGGACGATCCCGACCAACAGCAGGACGCTCGAGAGTCCGAGTAACAACAGAGCGTATTGCGGCGTCAGCGTCAATCCGAGCCAGCCGCTGACGACGGATAAGACGAGACCAATTAGTAACCCGGGTAAAAGTGTTTCGAGGACATCGCTTCGTTTACCGTGTGTCCGGGAGCGAAATAGTCCACGTTCCCGTTTGACACGCCGGATGCCGATGACCCAACTGACAAGGAGTGCTAACCACAAGGTCGGACTGGCGATGAGACTAATCGCGGTCCAACCAATTTCATCGAGTAATTCCACGCGCATTCAGACCTCTTTCCATTCCTTATTATTGAGCAGCGACCTCGAGTGCTTTTTTCCGCTGGACGTCATTCTTATCGTCCTCGAGTTTCTTCAGGAGACGCGTCTCCATCTCACCCGCTGTCTGCTGATCGATTTTTCCAGTGACATCAAGCTTCGCATCCTTTTGCAAGGCTTCGACGGCTTGCTTCATCGTGTCACCGAAATACCCATTTTGTCCTTTTGGCTCGTAACCGATTGCTTCGAGGACGAGGTGAGCATTTTCGACTGATTTTCCATAATCGCCGACTGTGAGTGACTTTTGATCAGTCAGGATCTTCGTGACGTTGAAGTACGCCGGTTGCTTGACTTCAATCGTCGGCTTAACGCCTTTTTTATGAATCCAGTTGCCGTCCGGTGTCAGCCATTTGTTCGTCGTTAACTTCAAATCGCTACCGTCCTTCAAGTCATAGGCACTTTGGACGATACCTTTACCGAACGATTTCGTACCGACGACCTCAGCCCCGGCACCTTCCTTCAGACCGGCTGCCAAAATCTCGGACGCGGACGCTGATCCGCCGTCTTCGAGCACGACGATGTTATACGGTTTCTTCTCGTCTGCCTTCCCGAATTCCTGCTGACGCTCTCCCTTATTGTTCTCGACTTGATAAATCGGAACGTCCTTCGGAATGAACGGTGCAATCATGCTTGAGACAGCCGTCAAAAGACCGCCCGGATTTCCGCGAACGTCGATGACGAGTCCATCGATATTCTGACTCTCGAGTTTCGCGAGCCCCTTCTCGAACTCTTTAGCCGTCGGTTCTGAGAACTGCGTCACTTGCAAGACACCAATCTTCTTCCCGTTGACGTCTTCGGTCGACGTATAGACCGTCTCGATCGGAATCGTATCCCGTTTGATCGTGATGTCCATCGCGTCTTGACCACTGCGTTGAATCGTCAGGACGACGTTCGTTCCTTTTTCACCACGGATTTTCTTGACCGCCTGATCCGTCTTTTGCCCTTTCGTCGACTTGCTGTCGATTTCTAAGATGACGTCACCCGGTTTGATCCCGGCTTTTTCAGCGGGTGATCCTTTGATTGGTGAGACGATGACGATCGACTCGCCTTTTTGTTCCAGTGTCGCACCGATCCCTTCAAATGAAGACGATAGATTCGTATTGAACGATGCTGTCTCCGACTCATCCATATAGACGGAATACGGATCGTCAAGCACTTCCGCCATACCGGATAATGCACCGTCCAGCAGTTCTTTATCCGTTACGTCCTCTAGATAGTTCTGTTCGATCATTTGACGGACCTGATCAACTTTTTTCCAATCACCCGTCGCATTCGCAGACGACGATGACGTCGAGACAGAATCCGTTCCGCCCGCCGCTAACATCCCGACGGCGCCTGCCCCTAAACCAAGCCCGAAGGTACTGACCGCGATGACTGCTGTTGTAGATTTTTTCACGCTTGATTCCCCACTTCCGTTAAAAAACGCCTTATTTTTTTCAGTATAGCAAAAAAAGATAGGTTACCCTATCTTTTCAGTATTCTATGGGATGTCAAAAGATGTACGGTGCCGGATCGACTGCATTGGGTTGACCGGCAGCCCACTCTCCCTTATGCAATTCGAAATGCAGATGCGGTCCTGTCGACCAGCCGGTTGATCCAAGTGTGCCGACGGTTTGACCTGGCATGACCGTTTGACCGGCTTTGACATCGGTTGACTCCAAGTGGGCATAAACGGTCGTATAGACCTGATCATCAATTAAGTGAGTCACCATGACGACATTGCCATACCCCGTCGCACTGCCTGCACGTAAAACAATTCCTCCGGCTGCCGCATGAATCGGCGTCCCTTTCGCATTGACGAGATCGATCCCCTTATGGATCTCCGGCTTTCCAGTCAACGGATTGTTTCGTGGACCGAACGGTGATGAGACATATCCTTGCACCGGTAAATGAAATGGGCGATTCGAATCGACGTCTGCTGGTGTATCAGGTGTTTCAGAAGGTACTTCGACTTCAGGGACGGGTGGCTTCGTTTTCTCAGCATCCGCTTTCTCAGCATCCGCTTCCTGTTGTTTCGCTGCAGCAGCACGCGCAGCTTCTGCTTGCCGTTTGGCTTCTGCTACTCGCTTCGCTTCGGCTTGACGTGCTACCTCGATTGCCCGTCGCTTTGCTTCTTCTTTTGCTTTTCGTTCTGCTTCTTTCAGTGCAGCCAGTTCATTTTGAATCAACTGTCGCTGATCAGCGAGAATTTCTGCTTCTTCAGCTTTTGAGAACTGCTCTTGTTGCAACGCTTTTACCTTCGTGTTCAACCGGACGACCAGCTTTCGCTTCAACTCCGATTCCGCGATGATTTGCGTCTGAAGGACAAGTAATTTCCGTTGCTCCCGCTTCAGACTCTCGAGCAACAACGCTTGCTCGGATCGCTGTTCGTTCAACTGGCTGACGTTCGTCTTATATGTTTGCAGGACATCATCATCTTGCTTCATGATCTCACTGACTGTGCTGAAGCGCGAAATCAAATCACCGAAGTCTTTCGCGTCAAGCAAGACCTCGATGTAGGTAACGTCTCCTTTTTGCTGGACGGCACGTAAGCGACTGCCTAGTAAATCTTCTTGTTGATGTAATTCCTTCAACGTTTCGGAAATGGCTTCTTCCGTCAGACGTAATCGTTCCTTAGATGCAACAACAGCCGCTTGTTGATCGGCTATCTTACGCGCTAAATCATCCAAACGGCTGTTGACTTCATCCAGTTGCGCACGGGCTTCCTTGCGCTGCTGTTTCGTCAAGATCAACTTCTCTGATGTCTGATTCTGTGATCGTTCCGTCTCTTTTAGACGGCTTTCGACCTCCTGTTGTTCCTTCAACAAATCTTCTTTCGACGTGGCATGAACGGACACGCTAGTTCCAATCAAAGCTAAGCTCAGGACGACAGAATAGAATCGGACTTTCATGAGAAGCATCTCTCCTCTATTTTATTTTTAAATGAATCGATTAAATCTTCAAGAAACGACCGAGTGACGTTGTCGATCCCCAGACACCGATAAATGCACCGAGACCGAGTAAGATTAAGACGACCTCTAGTGATAATTGTCCTGGCGGAATCAGTGAGAAGATTCCTTCGTTAATCGTTGCCAGTTGAGGTTGAATCACATTATACGAGGCTTCATAACCAAAGTAGACAACGACAATTGGGATGATTGCACCCAATATCCCCATCAACAACCCTTCAACGAAGAACGGTGCACGGATGAATCCGTTTTTCGCTCCTACGAGACGCATGATCTCGATTTCCCGACGACGGGAGAAGATCGTGACTTTGATCGTATTCGAAATGAGGAACATCGCCATGAACGTCAAACCGACGATCAGGATGATTCCACCGATCCGAACTCCTTCAAGGAAGTTAAACATCTTTTTAACATAGTCCTTACCATATTCGACACTATCTATATTTTCCATTTTATTGATGGAATTTGCAAGTGTTTCTGTCTCTTTTGGTGAGGTAGCTTTGACGATGTATCGATCGTGAAGCGGGTTATCTTTTTCAACAGACCGATACGCTTGTGAACCTTCGCCAAGTTGCTCCTTGAAGCGGTCCAGTTCTTCTTCTTTCGAACTATAACGGACAGAGGCGACACCCGGTAATTGCTTCAATGAATCGCCAACTGAATCAATTTTTGCTTGGTCTGCTTCCCGTTCAACAAAGACTTGGATTTCGACATCTTTTTCGACGTTATCAGAAATCTTGTTGACGTTGAACATGAGCATTGCGAATATTCCTACGAGAAGTAGTGTGACGGTAACGGCACTGACTGAAGCGAATGTCATCCAGCCGTTCCGGACGAGACCTTTTGCCCCTTCCCGTAAATGACGGAATCCATTAAACTTCATAGCCGTACATTCCTTTCTCTTCGTCTCGGACGATTTTTCCACCGTCGATCGCTAAGACACGATGACGCATCTTGTTGACGATGTCTCGGTTGTGTGTCGCCATTACGACCGTTGTCCCACGGCGATAGATCTCTTCGAACACTTCCATGATCTCCCATGCAGTATCCGGGTCCAAGTTTCCTGTCGGTTCATCGGCGATGACGAGTGACGGACGGTTGACGATGGCTCTCGCGATCGAGATTCGTTGTTGTTCGCCCCCAGATAATTCATCCGGATAGTTCCGTTCCTTATGCTTGAGCTTGACGAGATCGAGTACCTCGAGCACCTTCTGGCGGATTTGTGACTTGTCTTCTCCTACGACCTCTAATGCGAAGGCGACATTTTCATAAACCGTCAATGACGGGAGTAGTTTGAAATCTTGGAAGATGACGCCGATTTGGCGACGAAGTTCGGGGATTTGACGGTTCTTCAACTTACCGACTTCGATTCCTTTAAATAAAAATGAACCGCTCGTTGGTTTCTCTTCGCGGTACATCATTTTCATGAATGTTGACTTACCCGCACCCGACGGACCGACGATATAGACGAATTCGCCTTGATCAATCGTCAAATCGACCTCACGGAGTGCCGTGACGCCGTTCGGATAAATCTTACTGATTCGTTGCATCTTGATCACGTACTTCACATCCTTATTTATTTACTGATGCTGAATGGATAGGTCTAAAAACCTACCGACCACCATTATAACAGGGACGAAATTGAACGCACATTACAATCAAATGTCATTTCAAGCGATGATACCATAAAAAAGAGGTACGAGATGACGAACACATGTCGTGTCTGTCATCTCATACCCCATCATATCCCATAATTACTTTTTATCCGCGAGCCAGTCAGCAACGGCAACGATTTCTTCATCCTCTTTGAGGATTCCAGCCGGCATTTGCCCTTTCCCGTTCTTGATGATCTCTTGAATCTCTTCTGAAGAGTATTTCGAGCCGACCTTCGTCAGATTTGGTCCGACATTTCCTTCAAGGTTGTTCCCGTGACACGATGCACAGTTGTTCGCGAAGATTTTTTCCGCATCAACAGCTGTTTCCGTCTTCGACGAATCATCGTTCATCGTCGACTCTTCCTTCGTACTTGACGAATCGCTAGAGCTGGAGTCGTCACTACCACCACATGCTGCGAGTGCAAGCGTCGTGCCTAACCCTAACGCGAGTAACAAGTTTTTCAGCTTCATCCGGATATCCCCCTCTTGTAAGTATCTAAGTAAACGCTTCTGATCCTAGTTAGAGTATAACCGTTATCCGGAAGAGTTAAGCATGATTTCACAAAAACTTCACGAGTTTGGAACAATTACGGCACATTCCGGTAGCGTTTGTCGTCCGTAAAACCGAGTCCGAGAACTTCATGCGCTTCGCTGACGACGAGGAACGCTGACGGATCGATGTGTTTGACGATTTCTTTAAGCGTTGTGATCTCCCCTTGGCGGACGACGACCATCAGCATCGGTTTCCGTGTCCGCGTAAACGCACCTGCCGCCTCGATCTCCGTCGCTCCGCGATCGAGCGTTTCGAAGATTTCCTTCACTAACGCTTCCCGTTGATCGGAGATGATATAAGCGAGCTTGTCGTTCGTGATCCCGAGTTGGACGACGTCGATCATCTTGATCGTGATGAACAAGGCGACGAGCGCGTACAGTCCGATCTCAAGCGAGAAGATTGTCGCTGCACTGATGACGATCGTTCCGTCGAGCAAGGCGATACAGAGATGAAGCGGCAATTTCGTGAAGCGATGCAAAATTTGCGCAATCAAATCCATTCCCCCGGTCGAGGCACGTCCCCGGAAGATCAGACCGAGTCCGATCCCGACACCGGCACCACCGAAGATCGCGGCAAGCATCGGATTCATCGTCGCAGCCGGAACATCGAACCGCTCGTAGACAAGGATGACGACCGGTAAAAAGATTGACCCGACGAGTGATTTGACACCAAAACCCATCCCGAGGATCATCCACCCGATCGCCAGCAAGACGACGTTCGCGACGAGTTGGAACAAGCCGGGTGAGATCCCGAACAGATCGTTCAAGACGATCGATAAGCCACTAACGCCTCCTGAAGCGAGTTGATTCGGTGCTAAAAATAAACTAAAGGCACTTGCGACGAACAAGGACCCGATTAACAAATACGCATAATCGCGCACGACTTCCTGACGTGTCGATGTCATGACATTCCATTTCCCCTTATCGATTGATTCTCGTGTTTCATTTTAGCGGAAAAGTCAGACAACGACTAGAGAGGCGGAACAACTCACAGTGTTCCCTTTATACCGCACTAAAGGGGGGACTGTAGCGGACGATGCCGCTGACGCTACGCAACCCATTCCGTTCGAGTGCAAGGACGAGAAAGACTTCTGGCGGAACGGGGAACGGTGGCTCAATACCGTAGTCGATCGCCCGTTCGAAACCAAACTGTGGATAGTAGCTGTCGTGACCAAGCACGACGATATGTGATTCACCGGCATCCCGTGCATCCTCGATCACCTGGCGGATCAACTCAGAACCGATGCCCTTTCGTTGCCAAGCCGGCAACACACCGACCGGCGCTAAGGCAAGTGACGGGATGTCACCGATATGGATTCGGCTCAAGAGGACATGACCGACGATTTCTCCTTTGTCGGTCATCGCGACGCGACCAAAGACCGGTTGCGCGGCTTCGTCCTCGCGTAACGCATCCACGAGGTTCGCTTCGCTCGGTTGTTCGAACGCTGCTTCATGGACAAGTCGGATTCCCGCTGCATCCTTGAAGCCTTCTTTACGGATAATCATCAGCTATTGCTCCCTTCGAGTGGTTTCGTTGCGAGTAGCGTGAACTCGGACGGGATGTTCTCACCGTTCCAGCCACGATGCTCATCGAACCGGTCTAATGTGAATCGCGTCGCGATGATCCCGTTAAAGATCTCGCTCAGCGTAAAGTAACGGACGGAGACGTCCGGAAAATCGGTTTGTTCCGCGTCCGTAAAGTGTGGCTTGTACGCCAGGTCACCCGCTTGCAACGCTTGATCGAAATAACGCGGTCGATACGTCAAATCCGCATCGATCCAGCGTCCGACTGGATGGAAGTCACTAAGGATCAACTGTCCACCAGGCCGCAAGATCGTAAACAGAATCTGCAGAAAACGCTCGAGATCCGCAAAATAATGCAAAATCCCGCCTTCTAAGTAGAGGAGATCAAACGTATCACGATATCGTTCAAGATCGATCGCATAAAGATCGCCGATGACATATTGAATTGATGTCTCAGCATGGTGCGCCAGTTCAAGCGCATACTTGGCATTCTCCTCTGAAATATCAAACACCGTGACGTCCGCCCCGAGTAACGCTAACGGCACCGCCTTGCGTCCGTTCGAACCACAGATGTTCGCGATCGTCTTCCCGGCGACGTCTTCGAGATGATGCCTGTGTTTCTTCAGGCTTGCTACTGGATCTTGTTTGATGACTGCCGCATATTCTGCTGGTGTCCCGTCACGTTTCTCCCAAAATTCATACGCCCGGTACTCCCACCCCTGTTTGTTGACCCGACTTTGCTCCTGCATGACTGTTCCCCCTTTGACGTTCAAAAAACCAGTCGAACATCGTCCGACTGGTTGGTTGTCTTACATATTCATGAGACGGAGGTACGCATCGATGAAGCCCATGATGTCACCATCCATTGCTCCTTGCGTGTTCCCGACTTCATAGTTCGTCCGGTGATCCTTGACCATGCTGTATGGGTGGAAGACGTACGAACGGATTTGGCTACCCCATGCGATATCCGATTTTTCACCACGGATCTCGTCGAGTTTCTTTTGTTGCTCTTCGATTTCGCGTTGGTAGAGTTTCGCTTTCAACATCTTCATTGCCGCTTCACGGTTTTTGATCTGCGACCGTTCTTGTTGACATGAGACGACGACGCCTGTCGGAACGTGGGTGATCCGGACAGCCGAGTCCGTCGTATTGATGTGCTGCCCACCGGCACCAGAGGCACGGTACGTATCGATCCGTAAATCTTCCGTACGGACTTCGATGTCGATGTCATCGTTGAATTCCGGCATGACGTCACACGAGACGAACGATGTATGACGGCGACCTGACGAGTCAAACGGTGAGATCCGGACTAAACGATGGATCCCTTTTTCGGCTTTTAAGTATCCATAGGCATTGTGCCCTTGAATACGGAGCGTGACCGATTTAACACCTGCTTCATCACCCGGTTGGTAGTCCATCGTTTCGACTTTCCAGCCTTGCTTGTCGCAGAAACGTTGGTACATTCGGAGAAGCATCGATGCCCAGTCTTGCGACTCGGTACCACCCGCACCTGGGTGTAACTCGAGGATCGCGTTGTTTGCGTCATATTCGCCGTTCAAGAGGATTTGTAGTTCGAAGTCTTCGAACTTCTTCTTGAGGTCGCCAAGTTCTGACTCGAGCTCTTCTTGAAGATCCGCATCCGGCTCTTCCTTGATCAATTCGTACGTCAAAGCGACGTTCTCGTGACCTGCTTCGAGTTCTTTGTATTTGTCGACCATCGCTTTTAAGCCGTTCGACTCATCGATGACTTTTTGTGCCGATTCCTGGTTGTTCCAGAAGTCTGGGTACGTCATCTCGTTTTCAAGTTCTTCGATCCGGGCAATCTTCGACTCGAGGTCGAGTGATGCCTTATATTCGTCGAGTTTCTTTTCCATCCACTCGGCGGTGTTGCGAATTTCTGCTAATTCCATGTGTTCCACCTTCTCTTTCCGTGAAAAGAGGCAGGAATCTCCTGCCTCTCTTTCAGTCGATTCATCACTTATGCCTGACGGCCGTGACAGTTCTTATATTTCTTACCGGATCCACACCAGCACGGATCGTTGCGTCCGATTTGATCGTTTGGATTTTTCCGGACCGGCTTTTTCTTGACCGCTTTATCTTCCTTACCCGAAACCGCGACTTCGTCTTGAACGACTTTTTCGCGTTTGAGGTTTGGATCGAGATCTGCCCGAAGGACGAATTGCGTCACTTCTTCAGCGATCGCAGCGTTCATCGCATCAAACATCATCGAACCTTCCGATTGGTATTCACGGAGCGGGTCGTTTTGACCGTATGCCCGGAGGTGAATCCCTTCACGGAGTTGATCCATTTGATCGATATGGTTCATCCAGTGTTGGTCAACGGCACGAAGAACGATGACTTTTTCGAACTCATCGAATGCTTCGGCTGGTACTTCTGACCGTTTGTGCTCGTAGTGTGCGAATGTCCGCTCTTTGAGCAACTCGATGATTTCTTCGCGTTCTTTTCCGAAGATGTCGCTTTCCGTGACCTTCTCTTCGATCGCAAGCGTCTGGTTCGCCCATTCTGCAAGCGCACCGATGCTCCACTCTTCCGGTACGAACTCGACCGGCGTGTACTGATGGACGCCTGCTTCGATCGTCTGCTCGATCATCGGACGGACGATATCTGACACGGAACCCGCATCAAGAATCGCTGCCCGGTCCGCGTACATGACTTTCCGTTGGTCTGCCATGACGTTATCGTAGCCGAGGACTTGTTTCCGCGCATCAAAGTTGTTGCCCTCGACGCGTTTTTGAGCCGATTCAACGGCACGAGACACCATCCGGCTCTCGATTGGTTGTGAATCATCCATTCCGAGACGATCCATCATCGATTGCAGCGAATCAGAACCGAAACGACGCATCAATTCATCTTCAAGTGAGAGATAGAATTGTGATGCCCCTGGGTCCCCTTGACGACCGGCACGACCACGGAGCTGGTTATCAATACGGCGTGATTCGTGACGCTCTGTTCCGAGGATGTAGAGACCGCCTTTTTCTAAGACACCTTGACCGAGTTTGATGTCGGTACCACGGCCGGCCATGTTTGTTGCGATCGTGACCGAGTTCGCTTGACCGGCGTTCTCGATGATCTCTGCTTCACGTGCGTGGTTCTTCGCGTTCAAGACTTCGTGACGGATGCCACGTTTTTTGAGGATGTTACTGAGCAACTCCGACGTCTCGACGGCAACCGTACCGACGAGGACTGGTTGTCCTTCACGGTGGGCACGTTCGATTTCGTCTGCGACAGCAGCGAACTTCCCGTTCATCGTCTTGAAGATCAAGTCCGGCATATCGTTTCGGACGACTGGTTTGTTCGTCGGAACCGGTACGACGTGCATGTTGTAGATGTTACGGAATTCTTCTTCCTCCGTCTTCGCTGTACCCGTCATCCCGGCAAGCTTCGTATACATCCGGAAGAAGTTTTGGTACGTGATCGTCGCAAGCGTCATCGATTCGCGTTGAATCTCGACGCCTTCCTTCGCTTCGATCGCTTGGTGCAGACCTTCTGAGTAACGACGTCCTTCCATGACACGACCTGTGAACTGGTCGATGATCATGACTTCGTCTTCACGAACCATATAGTCGACGTCGCGATGCATGACGGCATTCGCCCGCAGTGCGAGGCTCAAGTGATGGTTGAGTGAGACGTGCTCGAGACCGAACAGGTTATCGATGCCGAAATATTTCTCAGCGCGGTCGATCCCTTGCTCCGTCAACAGGACACTCTTGGTCTTGATGTCGACTGTGTAGTCTTCATCTGCTTTCATGATTTTCGCGAATGCATCTGCTTGCGAATAGAGCGCTGTCGATTTCTCGGCAGACCCTGAAATGATGAGTGGTGTCCGCGCTTCATCGACGAGGATGGAGTCGACTTCATCGACGACAGCGTAATGGAGCGGTCGTTGGACACGGTCTTCTTTATAGAGGACCATGTTGTCACGCAAGTAGTCGAAACCGAACTCGTTGTTCGTCCCGTACGTGATGTCACAGCTGTATGCTGCTTGTTTTTCCTGACGTGACATGCTTGAGAGATTCAAGCCGACTGATAGACCAAGAGCCGCATAAAGAGGCTCCATGATGTCACGGTCACGTTTTGCGAGATATTCGTTGACGGTAACGACGTGAACGCCGTTGCCAGCGAGGGCATTCAAATACACAGGGAGTGTTGCAACAAGCGTTTTACCTTCCCCGGTCTTCATTTCAGCGATGTCCCCGTTGTGCAGGACATATCCACCGATCAACTGAACGCGATAGTGGCGCATGCCGAGAACGCGTGTTGACACTTCGCGACAGACCGCGAAAGCTTCCGGTAAAATATCATCTAAGTCTTCTCCGTTAGCGAGACGCTCACGGAATTCAACGACTTTTCCTTCGAGTTCTTGATCCGATAACGCACCGATTTGTGCCTCGAATGCTTCCACAGCGTCTGCTGCTTTTTCGGCTTTCTTCAGGACACGTTTCGTTGGTGCAAATAATTCTTTTAGAAAATTAGCCATGCCTTACAGTCCCCTTACTTCGAACGATTCTTTGAACGAACAGAATTCCGAGATTTTTCCTTTATTCAGTGTACCGAATACGACGTCAAATTTCAACAAGCGGACCGAGTAGCGGTCTTGGTCTTTCGTCATAGAGCAAACGTACCTTGTTTAAAAATAGTTTTCCATCATATCAAAAAGGGACTCGCCCGTAAGAGCGAGTCCCTGTTGCATTCATTATTCTGGTTCAATCAAACCGTAACGACCATCCTTACGACGGTAGACGACGTTCGTGTTGCCCGTTTCTGCGTCTGAGAAGACGAAGAATGCGTGTCCGAGCATGTCCATCTGAAGAATCGCTTCTTCCGTGTCCATTGGTTTGAGTGTGAAACGCTTCGTCCGAACGAGTTCGAGTTCTGCCTCGTCCTCTTCATAGACTGGCGCTTCCGCTTCCGGTCCTTCGAGCGTTTTGAAGTACTCTCCGATGCCGCCTTCTTTAGCGCGTCCTCTCCGGTTCAACTTCGTTTTGTGTTTCCGGATCTGACGTTCGAGCTTATCGACGACGAGGTCGATTGCTGCATACATATCGCCATTGATATCCTCTGCACGGAGCAAGAGGTTTGGCATTGGAATCGTCACTTCGACTTTTTGCTTCTCATTGTTGACTTTGAGATTGACATAAGCCGTTTGCGCTTCCGTAGGAGTTGTAAAATAACGAGTTAACTTTTCAAGCTTTTTCTCGACGTAATCCTTGAGAGCATCTGTGACGTCCAAGTTTTCACCGCGAATGTTGTAGATCATGTAAACTCCTCCTTAAGTAACCGGTTGAACCTATGAATTCGAGATGCTTCAGTCGTTTCCTTCTGAATATTCGAAATTCTTTGGTTCGTTTTTATTATAGCACGATAAGTGAAGGAAGACCATGAAAACGATGACATTCTCATGAACGTTCCCATCTGTTCTTAGCGTACGATAATATTGAAGCATGTTGATGTTAACGTATATACCCGTTTTATTCGAACTCAAAACAAAAACCGCTTTTAGGCGGATGGCCTAAAAACGGTGGCGGCTGCTATTGATTAGATCTTTGAAACGTTCGCAGCTTGTGGACCACGATCGCCTTCAACGATTTCAAATTCCACTTCTTCGCCTTCTTCAAGTGATTTGTAGCCATCGACTTGAATCGCTGAGAAGTGTACGAAGACGTCTTTCGCGTCAGACGTTTCGATGAATCCATAACCCTTTTCAGCATTAAACCATTTGACTTTACCTTGTTCCATTCGAATTCACGTTCCCTTCGCAAACCAGAGTACGAGAGCAAGCTCTCACGAATTAGTCTATCAAAAGAAGGAATTATTGACAATTAAAAATTCTGATTATTTAGAAACCATTACCACGTAATTATCAATTTCCACCAAGACATTGTTCTATATTTCAAAAAATTACATTGTCATTACATTTGTAATATTGTATTATATCGTTAGTAATTACCTGTTTTATCCATTGTCCCATTTGAGGAGGATGTAGTCGACATGCGACCATTCCATAATGATGAAAAGTATCGAATCACGAAGCGGACCGTAGCGATCTTACCTTGCTACGACATGATGAAGCAGTCCATCATCGTGCTAGAAGATGGTTCTACCATCATGACGCCACTTCGACCGTATCAACTGTTGCAATTATCGTGCAGGCAGTACAATAGTTCTATTGAGGAACGGATCGTCACCGCAAAACGTGTCGCATCCGTGAAAGGAAAAGTCCCGATTGTCATCGAACCGTCACTCGGCCTCGTCTTTTTCCCTACCAAATCACCGAAACGTGATGATTGCGAATGGTACGCTTGGAGTCATATGATTGATGTCCTCGAAGAGGATGGACAGACTAAGCTGAAGACCCGCAATGGCATGATCCTTCCCGTGAACGCCTCTCCTTACATCGTCCGCAACCAAATGAAAGCAACAGGTGAGCTTATGGCTCGCTATCAACAATTGAACGCGATGACATTAGAGGAACGCTTTAATGCAATCAAATCTTGAAAAAACGAAGGTTGGGCGATATTTTCGCTCAACCCTTTTTCGTTTCTGCCGATATATAATAAGATGATGTATTTTGAAAAAAGGAGGACGTTTGATGAATATCCAGTTGAATCCAGCTCGTTCGACGGTACCTGCCGGACAAACCGTGCTTTCGGAGACGAAGACATATAAAGGAACCGTCTTGGAACAAACAGGACCGCATACGGCGCTCGTTCAAGTCGGACGGGATAAAATCGAGATGACATTCACTGGAGATGTTCCGACAGGTGATTTCCAGTTTAAAGTGAAAGGTCAAACGGCAGAAGGTTATCTGATCGAACAGCTACCGGCCGTCTCAGGACCTGACGCTGAAACACCGTCCGCCGTCTCGATTCCGTCAAACGTCGATCCTGCTTTACTCGAAGGCGTGCCGGCAGAACTGAAACCGGCTGTCGCAAAACTTCTTGCGAGCGGTCAGTTGCCTCAAACACCGGAAGTCGTCGCCCAACTGGTCACGGCCCTTCAAGGCAGCTACAAGGATCTTGTCCTTGAACTCGTCTCGCGTCCTGACAATTCCCTTCCACCGGAAGCGGAACTATTGATCGATAGTCTGTTAGCGACGACAGAAGAATTCGTCGATGTCCTTCCGGAACGCGACGCCTTACGCGACCAACCGACATTCGAAAAAGCCGTTGCGCTTGACGTCGCACGTGTCACCTTACCGACGCAGCGTGATATCGAGACCGCGACACCGCTGCACATGCGTCAGTACATTGAACATTTGCCAGCGAAGGAACGTCCCGCACTCATCACGGCGCTTGAGCAAGGAGACGTCGAAACGGTCCGTAAACAACTGACACCTCACTTCCCGCAAGCTCCACTTGAGCCGAAGACGAGTGTCCGTGAACAATTGATCGGTCTGACGGCACGTGCCGCAAGTCCGGTCGAGCAAGCCACTCCGATACGGTCGGCTCTGACGCTCGTCCGGGAGGTGACGCCTCGCTTAGCGGAAGTGACGAACGACTTCAAGAGCCAACAGCGAACGATTGTGTCACAACTGCGACAAATCGAACCACTCGTCGAGTCCCGCCCGGTGCAAATGGTTGCTGTCATCGAAAGTACAGCACATCGCTTGAAGCAGATGTTCCAGCAAACGGACGCGATGTTGCATACGACGATGCGGGATGAGAAACAGTTGATCCACTTTTTATCGAAGCTCGAACGCGGTGCTGAACTCGCTTCCCTTGGTCGGGGAACGGAAGCGAAGGCACTGCTACAAGAAGTCCGCACGGGCTTTGAAGCCTTCCGCTACGCGCCAGCGAACGTCCGTCCGACCTATTTACCGGAATGGAACGCACCAAGCACACGAACGCCAAGCGATGCACCGGCAAAGCTCGTACCGTATGAGCCGAAACAAAACAGTCCGCGGGTTTTACAAGAAACGGTTCAAAAAGCACTGCAGCTGCAAAGTGCCGAGTTGAAGCTCGCTGCTCCGACTCTCAATCCGGAAGCTTCGAAACTTCAGTCATTCTTGACGACGCAACAGCAAATCAATAAGCCTGACAATCAACAGCAGTTGAATCAGATTCTGTTATCGCTACCGGTCCAGATCGTCGAAGCGACAGCCGGTCTTCATGTTCACCTTCAAAACAAGCGACCGGATGAAGTGATCGACTGGGAAAACAATACGTTGTACGTCCAGCTGAATACGAAACGTCTCGGGGATATCGGCGTACGGGTCGAAACCGTCAATCGGAAGATGCAAATCACGATCGAAAACGATCTTCCGATTCTCGAGCGACTTGCCGCACCGTTCCTCGAACGGACGACGGACGCCTTAGAAGCGACCGGTTATCAGGATGTCCGGATTCAGTTCCGACCGTTTACGAAAGAAGAACGTCAAGACGTTGCTACGCAGAAGGATGAGACGCCAAACGGGTACGATTACCGGATTTAAAGGAGGAAGCCATGTACCAGAAAATCGATTTGAAGCACCGAAAATCTGCTGCCGTTCTGCGTTACGATGAAGCGTCCGGACAAGCACCCGTCGTCGTTGCTCGCGCAACAGGACAAGCGGCAGACCGGATCTTGCAGGAAGCACGCGCCAACGGAATCGCTGTCGAACACGATACCTCATTACTCGGTCATCTGCTCGATCTCGACCTCGGGACCGCAATTCCACCGCAACTCTATGACGTCATGGCAGAACTCCTCTTATTGATCGAAGAACTGGACCACGCGAAAGGACGACAGATATGACAGAACAAGAACTGTATCAGATGACCCCACAACAATTGACGGAAAAAATGTTGCAAGGACTTGTCTTTCAGTATGAACAGGCGATATCAGCGATTGAAGTAAAAGCGTTTGATCACATGAATGAACGTCTGCAAAAAGCCTACGCGCTACTGACGAAGCTCTCAGAAGGACTGCATGACGACGGCGGAATCATCACGTCTCAACTCGAAGCCTTGTATTTCTACCTCGGTCAACAGACGATGCGTGCCTACACAGAACATCACGTGCTCACGGAAGCACTTTTCCTTGCTGAAGAATTGCTAGTTACATGGCAAGCAGCAAGTACAAATAAGCGCCCGCTTGCTCGGGCAACCCACCATGCAGGATATGAAAGGATGGCATACGAATGAGAATCTCAAACAATGTCCAAGCACTAAAGGCGTATCGTAACCTGACGGCGAATCAATTGAGTATTAAGACGACGATGGACAAACTATCGAGTGGACAAAAAATCAATCGGGCTGCGGACGATGCAGCTGGTCTCGCTCTTTCTGAAAAGATGAGGAATCGCTTGCAAGCCCTCGATAAAGCGGAACAGAACGTCCTTGACGGAATCTCGATGGTACAAACGTTAGAAGGTGGTATGACTGAAACACATAGTCTCTTGCAACGGATGCGCGAACTTGCCGTCCAAGCAAGTAACGGAACACTTGCTCCTGAAGACCGTTCTTCACTTCAATCAGAAATTGACCAGTTGACGAATGAAGTGACGCGCATCGCGAAGACGACTCAGTTCAACGGAAAAGATATTTTGACGGGTGACTTCAGTGAAGGAAAGAATGCTATCTTCATTCAATCGAATGCTGGTGCAAATGAAGGAATTACAATCACTGTAGAAGACATGCGTGCATTATCACTTGGAATCAGTACCACAGTACGCCCTTCACCAACAAGTGCACAGCTATCAGAGACAAGTGGTTCGATAGAATACTCACTGAGTGTAATGACTCGTGAAAGTGCTGATTCAGCTATTTCTTTATACACCAAAGCGATTGATAGTGTCTCCAATCAACGAGCAAAACTTGGGGCTATCCAAAATCGCTTCGAAGCAACAAACTCCGTCCTCGGAATAAGTCGTGAAAATCTGACAGCATCTGAGTCGCGAATTCGCGATACCGATATGGCACAAGAAATGATGGAGTATGCAAAATATAATATCCTCAACCAATCCGGTATGGCCATGATTGCGCAAGCGAACGCGTTACCACAAGGCGTCTTGCAACTACTCAACTAAGAAGGGAGTGTCAGTTATGGACATTCGCCGCATTCAAGAAACCCAACGGCTCCAGGTAGCTCGGTCCGGTACTCGGGAAGTCGAGGCATCGACGACCTTCTCTGCCTTAATGCAGGATAAACGAGAACATAAAGGTTATGAACGTCTTCAGCAAAAGTTACTGCTTGTTGAAGAACATGGTCAACTCCTCGCTGAGAGTCATACGATCGAAAACCTAGAGAGCTACAAGGAGAAGATCAAGGACTTCCTGAAGGATGCACTGGATCAGTCACAACAACTAGAAGAGAAACGCGGCTTCAATCGTCGCGGACGAACGAAAATCTATAAAGTCGTCGAACAAGTCGATACGAAACTATTGCAATTGACGGACACCGTCTTATCCGGAGAATCAAGACGACTTGATATTTTAGATCAAGTCGGTGAAATCAAAGGCATGCTTGTCAACGTCTTTGTCTAATCCGACAACACGAGGAGATTATCCATGCCTGAGTTATATTCAAAAAAATGTAAGTGTACGTATTGCTTAAAAGAAACAGAGACGAAGCGTGTCTTGTCGCGTCATATTCGGGTCGAGCGAACGGGTTTTGATGGTTTCGTCCATTACCAAGGATCGAACCCCTACCTGTACGAACCGATTCAGTGCTCCCACTGCCGCTTCATCTTTCATGAGTCGTTTGAAAAGTTGCGGACGGACGTGCGTCAGACGCTCGAAGAGCAAATCTTGCCGACGCTCCCAGTGTTACCGTTCGCAGCCACAGAACGAACGATTGAACAAGCTTTACAGTTGTATAAATTAGCACTCTATACCGCCCAAGTAACGGGACAAAAAGAAGCGATTCTTGCCATGCTCGGCGTCCGGATCGCTTGGATGTACCGGATACTCGGTGACGAAGCACAAGAATTGCAGTGGATGGAACGATCGGTCACAAAGTACGAAGCCCTGTATCTCAACTATACCGATGCGGTTCGTACCGGCATTCCCCACGATGTCCTGTTATTACGCATCAGTGATTTGTATGCTGTCTTAAAACGGACAGATGATGCAAAACAATGGTATGGTCTCATCTTCCAAAGTAAGATCGTGTCGGACCGGACAAAAAAAGAAGCACGGGAACATTGGGAATTGTACCGTGAAACACATAACGTCTAACGAAACTACATAAAAAGGAGGATCACGCATGCGGCACATGTTTTGCGTCCAGTGGTATGTCATCGTTACCTACATTGCCATTCTCGGATCAAGCTGGTTTCATGCTGGTCCGATTTTTGCTGTCTTCAGTACGATTGCTGGACTCCTCTACTGCTCATGGGTAGCTCGTTCGTCCGGTACGTTACCGATTATCCGGCGAGCAATCGAGTGGTTCACGATCGGTATCACCTTGAACTTTGTCTTCAGCTTCTTACCAACTGCCTGGCATCCACCGGAGCTCGATACCGTCGTCAACCTGACGATTACCGGCTTTTTTATCCTGACGGCACGGACATTCGCGAAACAGATTAATTGGACGACGGTCCGGCGCTTACCGCTTCTTTACGTCGACGGGATTTTACTCTTCGGTATGACATTCGTCTTCGGCTATACGATCATCTTACGGTATATACCGGATATTGCTCGTTCTTCCATTGAACTCGTTGGGATGAGCGGTTTTGCGCTTAGCTTTATCGCACAACTGTTCTTTTTCTTCTTACTTTATACAACCAGCTTGCACAGTACATCACATCGCTTACTGATTCGATCGATGCTTCTCTTCATCTTTGCAATTTTTGGTTACTATACGTTTTTCATCCGGGATCAGCTCGACATCGCCAGTTGGTTCTTCCCGTTGTATCCGGTCAGCTTATACGGTCTCTTGCATTATTATCGAAAAACACACTCGCCCGAAGCCTCTGAACGATGGACGATCTCGTATCTTCCCTACCTCAGTCTCTTAATCGTCGTCGGTGGGATCTCGTATGTGTCGATCCCATCTACCATCTACTGGAGTAGTCTCATTGGTCTCTTCTCGCTCTTTTTCGTACGCCAATTTTTCTCCGAGCGTCAAAACACACGACTCTTGCGTGAGTTGGGCCTCTCGGAAAATGAGTTGTTGCAACGCGTCAACGAAAAAACGGAGCGCCTGGAACTGCGAAAGGAAGAGTACCGACGGCTATTTTTGAATCATCCGTACCCAATCGTTCGGATGGATGCCAACGGTCATGAAAAAGCGATGAATCCGATTGCGGAACAGTACTTTCCTGCCGGACAGCTTCCGGATCAACTGATGGAACAGATCGTTCCGATCAGTTGGCAAGGAACACCAATCGAACATCAACTAATGCAACTCGACGACGGGCGCGCTTTTGAAGTGACCGTCATTTCGATTCCGCGCGAGCATGACTTCTACATCATCTTAGCGGACCGAACACATGCTTTGACAGAAGAACGGATGCTACGTTCGCTCGGATACCAGGACGCGCTCACTGGATTACCGAATCGTCGTTACTTCGAGGAAGTTCTATCAAATGAATTACCACATTGGCAAGAAGGATCGTTATTGTTCATCGACTTAGATGGCTTTAAAGACATCAATGATCAGTTCGGTCATGACGCGGGGGACTTCGTTCTACAAGAGACCGCAAGACGGCTAGAAGCGGACCTACAGGAAGCGGAGATGGCAGCACGGCTTGGCGGTGACGAATTCATCGTCTTCTTGCATCGGAATCGAGCGGACACGATCCATTACGCAGAAAGTATTCTCAAGCATCTGAATGAGGTATTTCTTTATCAAGCGCAGACGATGCACGTCACGCCTTCGATCGGGATCGCACGTTACCCGGAAGATGGAACGACGACGAGTCTTCTACTGATTCGTGCTGACGAAGCGATGTACACCGTTAAACAAGCAGACAAAAATGCCTATCGCTTCAAATAAAAAGAACGGAATCCGCAGATTCCGTTCTTTTTATCGTGTCATGATTCACGGCGATACTTTTCTTCCTCATACACATCCGGTTGTTCCGAAATCGGACGCTCGAGCGCTTCCCACGATTCGGTCTCGACATCCGGTTCAATGAACTGATCATACGAACCGTCCGATTGGAAATAGGTTTGTGGGACACGGCGTTTACCCTGCTCTTGTTTCTTCACGAAAGATTCCTCCCTCACGCAAAAACATTACTGACGCGAATCAAAATACGGTGAAATCGTACCCTCGACCTCTTCATAGGGGTCAACATAAGACCGACGATTTGTTTGTTTCTTTCGAATGTGACCTAATTGTAATCCTAATTTAGCTGTTTCAGCAGATAATTTCAAGTCAATTTGTCGACTATCATCAACTAGCTCCTGAATGATCGTTTGATTGGCTTCAGCCAACAAGTTAGAATGTGCTGCAATAAACGCTTCGCGTTCATCAAGTAAATGTTGAATCTTATTGATCCAGTCATCATAAATTTCATCGTTAGGTATTTGATCAAGTAATTCCATTAGTCGTTTCGTCTTGAGGCGAAGCGGATCAAGCGGGCTCATCGTTGCTTCGCGAGTTTCATCGCTTCTTTCCAAGTCTCACGGAATTCTTCTGCAAATCCAATGACTTCATCAATCGCAACGATATCATTCTTGATATTCGCATCGATTAATCGTACTTGCATATAATCGTATAAAGCATTTAAATCTTTTGACAGTGCAATCGACTGATTAAGCGTCAATTGAAGTTCACTGATGATCGCTTGCGCCTTTTGAATATTTGTATTTTTTTGTTCAATCATTCCTTGTTCAATTGCTTGCTTTGAAAGCATCGAAAATTTAATCAACCCTTCGTATAACATAAGCGTTAAATCTTGAGGTAACGCAGTAGTTACTGAGTTTGTTTGATAGGATGCGTATGGGTTCATCTAATTCTCTCCTTACTGTCCTAAATAGGAAGCTAACGATGCAGATTGGCTATTCGCCTGATTCATTGCTTTCTCCATAGCTGCAAAACGACGATAATATGAATTTTCTTTAGTGGTCAACATATCATTTAATCTTTTAATTCGTGAATCCATTTCAGTCATTTCACGTCCCATGGAATACGTAGGAGATCCAGCCCCTTCGAAACCAGCAATACGTGTAATATTAGTTCGTGCGTCAGCAGCTGCATCGCGTATTTGAGGAAGTAGACCTTTTTCTGGATTCGTAAATAATTGATAAACCTCTTCAGGATTGCGTTCAATCGCAGCTTTCAATTTTTCTTCATCTAATTCAATTTTGCCGCCATTCGTAAAATCAGCACCTGTCGCTAAACCGATTTGATACAGTTGGCTCGCTTCTTTACTGTTTGTCGTTGCTGTAGATGAAGTCCATTTTCCTCTTAACGAGTCCATGGCACCTCGAACGATCGTATCACTTTTGAGCATGCCACTCATTGCTTTCTCTTCCCATTTTTTTATCTCGTCTTCAGACAGTTCATCTCTTTGGGCTTTTGTTAAAGGCGTAAAGGTACGATAGCGCTCTTCACGTGTTTTCTTGTTCATCAAATCAATCGTTTCATTATACTTATCAACGAAACCTTTGATATTATCAAAAATCTTTTGAGTATCAGTCGCTGAAGATAAATTTACTGCCTTTCCATCTGTAAATGCTGATTTCAGTGAAATCGTCAGATTATCGATGGTGAAGGTATTTGATGATTGAATTAAATCAATACCATTGACCTTCACTAATGCATCTTTTCCAGCAGTATTCGATGGTAAATTGAATAATGTTTTCGAGGCACTATCCGTGAATTCAATAATTGAAGAAGACCCTGTCGACTTCCCAGTAATGGATATTTTTCCTGATGCCTCATCAAAGAACGCACTGACACCCGTTTTAGCTCCGTTCAAAGCACTAATCACATCTTTAAATGTAGCACCTTGATCAAGAAAAACAGTTTGTGGCTGTCCCGTAGAAGAAGTACGCAATTGTATTTGATACCCAGCTTCATACTGAACAGTTGCTCCTTCCGGAATAACGACTCCATCATCAAATGTTATTTTCCCAGTCGAAGCATCAAATGTATGAGCAAGTGTTAACGTATTACCATCCTTATCCTTAAAAGAAGGAGCATTGTTTGGTAAAGGCTTAATGGTAATCTCCTTTGCCGAAGTAGATAATACCTGACTTCTTTTTCCGACATCCAATCCTAGTGTAGAAACTGCTGTCGTATTTTTAACAGCACTTCCTCCATTACTCACTGTTGCTACATGCGATGGTGATGTTGCTAATTGTGTGACAGAATCAATTGAGATAGCGGTATTTCCACTAGATGGTCCACTGACGACCGTAGCTTTACTTTCATCTGAAGAAGTCGCCTTTTTAGCATAAAAGTTACGACTAAATATCAAATCAACTGCACTACTACGCAAAGTCAAGAGAGAGCGGTTAATTTCACGATAAGCATCTCGTTTCCATTCCGTCACTTGCTTTTTCTGCTCTAAGCGATCGACTGGCACACGCTCCGCCTGCATTAACTGCTTGATTACACTATCAGTATCAATCCCACTTGCTAAACCACCGAATCGAATAGGTGATGACATAGTACTCCTCCTTTTGATGTGTTAAATTCGTTGATCAAAAAGATGATTGAATTCCATGAAAGCAGCAAAAAAATCCAATGACTTCTTGCTAGGAATCTCACGAATCACTTCATTTTTTGAATCAACAATTTGAATATAGTAATCGTTTAATTTTTCATGTTTTACGAATTTCAATCCAGTACGTTGCTGTTCCAATACGCTATTCGCTTTTTCCACAGCTGTTTCTAGTTTTGTAATATGCTGTGGAGTAGGCAACACGACGACTCCTTCTTCAGCGAGTCGATCCTGATTTGCCTCAACGAACACATTTTTAGTTTGTTCATAAGGTAAAACGGAAGACGGCAAATGGAGCCTTACTTCAGATAAGGTCGGATTCATAGATTTCTCCCTCACGTTTTTATTCTCATGTTTTATATCGACCAAAAAGTATTTTTTTTTAGTTTTCTTTTTTGTTCTCTAAATCGTTAAAAATAAAAAAGAGGTAAAACATACCTCTTAAAAAATATTAATTCTATTTAATTTATTTGATCCCATTGAAGAGGAGTTCCACGTTCGATATCATATCGCGCTGTTTTTCCCATGATAGAAATCATATACTTAGGGGGTAATCCATGTCCCGGTCGAATTGATTTCACATGCTCTTTTGTAAAAGTTTCGCCTGCTTTTATATCTTTTACGACAAAAAGAGATCGTGAAAAATTACGATTTTTCACCTTTTTTTCATTTAGTTGGTAGTCTATTTTCCCTAATGATGCTTTTGCATCACGCACAGCATCAACCATTGCCTTGAACTCTTGTGGATCAAGAGAAAACGAAGCATCTGGTCCTCCGATTGCTTTATCAAGAATAAAATGCTTTTCAATTACTTTAGCACCTAATGTCGTCGCAACAACTGGTGCTATGATCCCTAATGTATGATCAGACAATCCCACTTCCACATCAAATGTTGCTTTCATGTTTTGCATAGTTTTTAAATTCGCTTCTTCAATTTTAGCAGGATAAGACGAAGTACATTTTAATAAAATAATTTCTTCATTACCAGCTCGTTTGCAAGCAGCTATCGCCTCGTCAATTTCTTGCATCGTCGCAATACCAGTCGAGATGATGACTGGTTTTTGTTTAGAAGCAACATATTCAATAAGAGGTACATCCGTAATTTCAAACGATGCAATTTTATATGCGGGCACGTTGAGACTTTCTAAAAAATCTACGGCAGAAGAATCAAAAGGACTTGAAAAACAAATAATTCCTATCTCTTTGGCATAATCCATTAACTCCTTATGCCATTCCCATGGCGTGTACGCTTCTTTATATAAATCGTACAGCGTTCTTCCGTCCCAAATCGTTCCTTGATTTAATTGAAAATATTGATTAGAGCAATCAATCGTGATTGTATCGGGTGTGTATGTTTGTAATTTAATCGCATCTGCTCCTGCTTCTTTCGCTGCCATCATTGTCTTTTTTGCAATTTGAATGTCATTTCCATGATTTGCAGATAGTTCAGCAATGATAAATACGCCATTTGAAATATCTTTATTCGCAATCTTCATTAGTCTTATCCCCTAATCTCGTACGTATATTGAGAAGCACCATTTAAAATCGATTGTGCAAATGATCGTTTGAAACCAACTCTTTCAAAAGTTTTTATAGATGCTTTGTTTTCATCTGAAATCCAAGCAAAAACTTGTGAAACATTAGGAAATTTTTGCTGGAGGTAATCTATACTTTGATAAACGAGAGCTTTGCTTAATCCTTTACCTAAAATAGATTGGGCTAGACTAATACTAATTGTTGCTGATTTATCATTAATTTCATATCTTATTTGACCTACTAATTGATCAAACTCGTCAATAACTACTAAAAACAAATGAGTTTTAGAATTTATTGTTTCTTTGAACCACTGGATATGAGATTCCCATTCGATTGGTCGAGCATTCAAAGAATATTTTCGAACATACTCTTGATTAGATAGTTCAAAAACAAAAGCACAATCGCTTTCTTTCGCAGTTCTAATACTTATTCGATGACTAGTTACTTCTTCGTAACATAAAGCATTAATAATTCGTTCTGAACCTAGTCCATCTATCAATCCATCTAGTCGTTCCATGATTTTTTTACGAAATGGTATCGAAAACATCCGCTGCAATTCTATCTCAAATTTCTCAGAAAATTTTTCCTCTTCCCAACAAAGTATCGTTTGAATGAGTTGTTTATTTCTTAATGAGCTTAGATTTCCTCTTTGATTATCTGCGATTTGTATCGGAATGAATGGTGTAGAGGTTGCAATCAATTCGTAAATAGTTTGCCCGGCTGCAGTAATTGCAAAATCCGAAGCAATCATTAATTTTTGCATTTCGTGACTCGATAAATAATTATGTAATACGATATTCCTATATTCCTGAATCAATCCTTCTCCGAAATGCGACGAATCTAAATTCCCTAACACAATATTAATTTTACATTCCGGATAAATTTCGTTGATTTTTTTTAATATCGTTCGAATTAATTCTATTTGATTCGTTCCACCCATCGTTAATAGAATTTCATTAGTCTTCTGAACATGCTTTTTGTTGGCAATTGATTTATAAGTGTCTCTTAATATAATGTATTTGCTACCCATTAGCAGATCTCTAGTTTCTTTTGTAGCTTGAAGAGAGGCCCTTACAACAATTCCTTTAGGATATTCAATTCTTGACGTATCGTCTAGGTATAATACTTTTTTTGAATGTTCACTAACGAATTGACAGACTTGTTTTGAAGCAATATATGAATCCACAATATAATGAACAGATGTTTGAATATTATTTCTTAGATATTCGAAAGAAGTCCAATCAACAATGGAATAATTTCGATTCTGTAAAATATCGATAGTAAGAAGTTCACTATTAATAATCATTTCGACATCAATTTTCCTTTTTACTAATTCATCATATAGTGAACTGCACCTCGAAAGATGTCCATAACCAGTTTTCTTTCCTCCCTCAGTCAGAATTACGACCTTCATTTCCATCTCATCCTTTTGATTTAATTTCTTTTTGTTGAATATGCATATTAATATCATTCAACTTCTTTTCTTGCTTAAAAATTTCTAAAATATCATTTAGATAGAAGTCGTGTTTTCCATAATAAAGCCGTTCATAGATTTCGTTAATTAGTTTAAAATCTTCTGGAGTATCTAATGTCCATCTGTATATAGAGTAGTTAACTGGATTCTTCAGCAATTCTACTTTTGAAATATGTTCGTACATAAATGGTGTTACATGTTCACGTTGGTAATCAAAATCGGCTTTCTCAAAAGCCTGTTGTAATGCTTGAAAAGAAAAAATTTCTGCATCTAATCCCCTAGGAAAAGTCCTATCTTCGATTTTTTTACCAACATTCGTAGCGATTTCGCAATTTGATTCATGATATTTACGGACTAATTCATTCAAAACAATAGGATCAACTAAAGGGCAATCCGAAGTAATCCTAACGATATGATCAGCATCACTTGATACTGCAGCTTGGTAGTAACGTTCTAGTACGTTTTCAGAACTTCCACGAAATACCTTTACCCCATAACGTTTAGCTTCTACTTCCACTACATCATCTTCTTTTAAAATTGTAGTTGCTACAATAATTTCATCTATTTCTCTCGATTGTTGTACGCGTTCAATCACATGATTCAAAACCGTCTTCTCTTTTAACTTCATCATGATTTTTCCAGGTAATCGTGTTGATCCCATTCTCGCTTGAATGATTGCTACTGTTTTCATCAGGTCTCTTCACTTTCTATACTGATTCAGAATTTTTATAACTGCGGTAATGACATCATTAATATCATCTACACTCATTTTAGGAAAAAGTGGAAGTGTCAAAATTTCTTCGTATAATTTCTCAGTAACTGGATATGTCTCTTTACCGTACCCAAGTTGCTGATAGTAAGGCATCTTGTGAACAGGGATATAATGAACGTTGACCCCGATATTTTCTTTCATCAGCTCTTCGTAGATCACTTTTCTAGAAACTTTCATCTTTTCTGTTTGAAGTCGAATGATGTATAAATGCCAACTTGAATCACCGTCAGGATGTTGAGCAGGAATACGAATCTCATCCCTACTTTCAAATGCTTCATTATATAAAGTAACATAATGTTTTCTTCTCGATAAGAAGTGGTCTATCTTTTTTAATTGATTTGCTCCAAGAGCTGCTTGTATATCTGTCATTCGATAATTGAAACCTAAAGACTGCATTTCATAGTACCAAGGCCCATGAGATTCGGTCATTAACTGCTGATCCTTGATAATGCCATGTGAACGGAATTGTAATAATTTTTGATAATAGACGTCATCGTTAGTCGTAATGACACCACCCTCACCCGACGTGACGTGCTTTACCGGATGGAAGCTAAACATCGTCATATCACTTAATCCACCAATGCGCTTCTTTTTATACGAAGCACCTAACGCATGTGCAGCATCTTCAATAACGATTAAGTTGTGTTCTTGAGCGAGACGATGAATTTCATCCAACTCAGCTGGTTGTCCGGTAAAATGGACTGGAATGATCGCTTTCGTTTTTGAGGTGATTTTTTCTTCAATTTGCTTAGGATCTATATTGTAGGTACTATCATCGATATCAGCAAATACTGGAGTTCCTCCCTGATAGAGTACACAATTCGCACTGGCAGCGAACGTCATCGGGGTCGTGATGACTTCATCCCCCTCTTGAATTCCTGCCGCAAAGCATGCGCCATGTAAAGCTGCCGTTCCATTTGAAAAAGAAACTGCATACTTTGCTCCGACGTAATGAGCAACCGCTTCTTCAAACTCCAATATGGCAGGTCCTGTTGTCAGAAAATCACTTTTTAATATCTTTACGACAGCTTCGATATCATCATCTTCAATCCATTGTCTACCATAAGGTAAAAATGTATCTCTTACTGGTACTTGACTCACTGTACACATCTCCTCATCAAGCTATTCAGTCTGTCACTAATGCCCGTAGATCTTCTACACTCAACCAATCATCATTCACATTACTTATGTAAGTAAAACCTTCCGGAAGAGCAGTGCCGCCATTCATATGTTCATTACTCCACCATGGGAATTCTGGTTGAATTACAAAATGGTCCGCATACTCTAGTGTATGGCGAGCATCATCTTCGGTAATCATTGCCTCATGCAATTTTTCTCCAGGTCGAATACCTACGATTTCAGTAGCACATTCCGGTGCAATCGCTTTAGCTAAATCGAGGATATTCATACTTGGGATTTTAGGAATGAAGATTTCCCCACCTTTCATGCGTTCTAGACTATCAATCACGAATTGTACACCTTGATCTAAAGTAATCCAAAAGCGTGTCATGCGCTCATCGGTAACCGGAATGACCGTCGCTCCATCCTCTTTCAATTTTTTAAAGAACGGCACCACGCTACCTCGGCTACCAACTACATTTCCATAGCGAACTACAGAAAAGCGAGTTTCTTTATCCCCAGCATATGAATTCCCAGCAACGAACAATTTATCAGAAGCTAATTTCGTCGCACCGTATAGGTTGATTGGACTCGCCGCTTTATCTGTACTTAAAGCAATGACCTTTTTTACACCACGATCAATAGCAGCTTCTATGATATTCTGTGCTCCATGAATATTTGTCTTAACTGCCTCGAATGGATTATATTCGCATGCTCCGACATGTTTTAATGCTGCAGCATGGATAACAATATCGACGCCATCAAAAGCACGATATAAGCGATCCTTGTCTCGGACATCTCCGATGAAAAAGCGAACTCTCGGATCCGTAAATTCCTGAGCCATTTCATACTGTTTTAATTCGTCACGACTAAAGACAATCACTTTTTTTACATTTTGTTTAAGTACTGACGCTATAAACCTTTTACCAAATGAACCTGTTCCACCTGTAACTAATATCGTCTGATTCGTAAACATTTTTAAATACTTCCTCTCTCATGCAAAAATGCATCAGTTAAATATTTTTGTTACCTTATCGTTTCTACACATGTTTGCTTAATGGTATAAAGTTGATTTTCTAGTTCTTGAATCGATTCAACCATCCGTGACAAAATAGAAAGACGCATTGCGCTTGTCCGATTATATCGATTATGAATTTTTATTTTGTTTTGAATGATTAACAAATTAACTAGTTGCAGCGGCATTATATGTGTACGGAAAAAAGGAGCCTCAATCATCGCATCCCAATCAAGTAGTATTTTTTCAAATTCATCTACGGTTACTGCTTTTTTATACATGGTACGCTTCAATCGTTTTTCGAGTGTTTGTAAGCGTTCCAAAATACTATCTAATAAACCTTGAACATACTGGATTGATGCGTCCAGTTCTAAAATATTCTTGTTATCCACTTTTTTTAGGTTGCGTTTTTTGATTAAATTTGTTTGTAATGATTTAAGTGATTGATAGGGTACACCTTCAATAAGGGCACCTTTTTCCGCATAGTTAACTAATTTTTCTGATAAGCCACAGTTTAATTTGATTAAAGCTTGATATCCACTTAAAAATCCAAATAAGATTGGTGTCGTCTTTCCCATCTGACCATTATTTAAAGGAACATCGTATAACGTTTCATGCATTTGGCCATCTGTAGAAGAAACCTGTTTAACAGAAGCACTATAATATTCGCCTTTCCTTAATGCTAAATCCTGTCCAATTAATCCAATAGAATCAAATCCTAAATAATTTGCAAAGGCAACTGCTGCTAATGCCACAGTAGGGTAAGAGGTAAATGATGTTTTTGAATACGCCAACAATTCTTGTGATATTTGTGAATCTGCATATGGAATCAACAGCCCTTTTGCGCGTTGTGGTATCTGATGGTTTACTTGTAACGAATAAACTAATGGGACATCTAATTCAATGTCTTTAAAGAAGTGAGCATTTGCTTCTCCTGCATCAATCGAAACTACAAAATCAGGACGAATTCCATGTTCATACAATACTTTTACCGTCTGACCAATCGCAATAATGTAATATGCGTTCTGTGCTTGTTTAAGATATGGAATAGCTTCTTCTAATGAAGGTCCCCCTGCGATCATCAAAGCATTACTTCCTATATATTGATGTTTCAAACAGCTAACATCTAAAATATAATCTGATTTTCCACTTAAGTACTTAGCATTTCGAAACGATTCTTGATACCAACTTTCTGTATATACTTTTCGTGTCGTTAAATTGATTAAGCTTTCTCCCAAATAGTTTCTAACCAATTTTAAAAGTTCAAGCAATACTTGGGTATCTTTGTAAAGAGGATGTTTGATGACTTCCGTTTTCAAACCAACAAAGGATTGAAACTTTGATTGCAATAACATCTTACTATCGTCTTTTGAATCAAGAAACGATAGTACCGTATCGGTTCTCACATTCGAAGGTAAGTTGAATGGATCGATTGTAAGAACATGATAACTTTTTAACAACTCTTTATGAATCATTCCACTTCCATATCCTAAAAGAATGATTGCTTCTGTATCATCATTAATTTCTAATTGTAATTGCTTTAAAGTTGACGTTGTTTCATTTATAAAGTAATAACTGTCGTCATGTTGCTTCACAAGAGCCATTTCATTCTCGTGATATCGAAACGGATAGACGATTTGCTTCTGATGTTCAACTGCTAATAACGATTCGTATTCTGTAATTAATAATTGTAAATTATCGTAGACTACATTAGCATACAATGGTAAATTTTTTTTCTTTATAGATTGAAGATCCAACATATTTTCCGCCGTTCTAATACCATTAGAATGAATACTTTCCCCAAACAGCCGAATCATTTCAACAATTTCGTCGAATAAATCCCATTCTTCGTTTTCACCAAGTACGGAAATCTGATTCGATATATCTCGAAGCTCTTTTACTATGTTCTGTAATTGTGACATAAGTAACTCCTTTATTTTTCAAAAAATATATCCATATATAGTATACATTTTCAATGTATGAATATCGATAGACTAACAATTTTATAAAAAAAAGGGAGACAGACATAATGTCTGCACCCTCTTTTTTAAACGGATCAAAGTTATGATTAACGTAACAACTGAAGTACAGCTTGTGGCTGTTGGTTTGCTTGAGCAAGCATAGCTTGAGCAGCTTGGTTCAAAATGTTGTTTTTCGTGAAACTCATCATCTCTTTAGCCATATCCACGTCGCGTACACGTGATTCAGCAGCTTGGAGGTTTTCAGATCCAACATTTAAGTTGTTGATTGTATGTTCAAGACGGTTTTGTGTTGCCCCGAGTCTAGAACGCTCAGAAGAAACAGTTTTAATCGCAGTATTAACTGTAGTGATAGCAGCATCAGCACCTGCTTGAGTAGAAATATCAACTGCATCTACACCTAAACCAGTCGCTGTCATATTTGAAATTTTCAATTCGATGTTTTGAGTAGCGTTAGCACCGATGTGGAACTTAAGACCAGAACCAGATGCTGAGAAACCACCGCTCATAAGTGTTTTTGTATTGAATTCTGTGTTGTTTGCAATCCGTGAAACTTCACTTGTGAGTTCTGCTACTTCTTTTTGAAGCTCAGCACGGTCTTCATTTGTGTTCGTATCGTTTGATGATTGAACAGAAAGTTCACGCATCCGTTGAAGAATCGAATGTGTCTCGTTCAAAGCGCCTTCAGCTGTTTGAATGAGTGAGATACCGTCCTGTGCGTTACGCGAAGCTTGATCCAAACCACGAATCTGACCACGCATTTTTTCAGAGATTGCAAGACCAGCTGCATCATCTCCAGCACGGTTGATACGAAGACCTGAAGAAAGTTTCTCCATTGATTTCCCAGAGTTGACTGTGTTAGCTGTCATGTTACGGTGCGCGTTCATTGCATTAAGGTTGTGATTGATAATCATTGTAATTTCCCTCCATAGGATAAGTTTTTTGTCTCTTCGAAGATCCGTCTTCTCCGAGATGTGCCCCCTGGCCGGCCCAAGGGCGACACGGTAGAATTAGTCGATGACTGCTTCCACCCTATATATCGTCGTTCTCCCGAAATGTTTAATGCTTTTTTCAAAAAAATCCAAAAAAAAATCATACATCCTGTTTTTAGGATGTATGATTTCTCATCAATCAGAGACGCGTTGCTCCTGTCTCTTCCTGTAATTGCTCCGCCACCGCAACTAGTTCTTCCATCGCGCCATTCACTTCACCAAGTGAAGCCGCTTGATGGCTCGATGCCTGTAAGACTTGCTCTGCGTGTTTTGATGCTTCCTCGACCATCGCGAGGATATTCGCTGTTGTCAGACCGACTTGATCAATTTCTTGATCGGATTTGACGACGAGTTGGTCAACTGATTTCACGCGTGAGTAGACATGCTCCGTCGAATGATGAATCTCTTCAAATGATGAACCAGCTTGTTCGACGAGTCCGACACCTGTCGCGACTTCATTTTGGACATCCGTCATCGCGTTCGCCGTATCATTGACGAGACGTTTGACACCTGAAATCAAATCCGTGATCTCTTTTGCTGATGTTGCAGTTTGTTCTGCGAGCTTCTTAACTTCTGCTGCAACGACAGCAAATCCACGCCCTGCTTCACCCGCACGTGCCGCTTCAATCGAAGCATTCAAGCTGAGTAAGTTCGTCTGAGCAGAAATATCACTGATGACATCTGTGATGCGCGAGATTTCTCCAGTCATGTCCGTCAATCGACCGTTGAGCGTCGCTGACTGCTCCATCTTCTTCGAAATCATATGCATCGCTTCGACCGAATCCGTCGCAAGCGTTTTCCCGTTCTGCGCTTCCGTCTGCATGACTGTTGCTGATTTCAACGCTTCGTTCATTTCTGCTGCGACTTCATCCATCGTCCGCTTGACCGCACCGAGTGCATCCATCGATAGGTAAGCTTGATCGACGTTTTCGTTCATTTTTGCGGATAGTTCCGCCATCGCCGAGCGAATGCTTTCGCCAGACGCGTTGCCTTCTTGCACAGCTGCTGCGATTTCTTGCGCCGAAGCTGTCAATTTATCGCTAGAGTTGCCCATCTGTGTTGCTTGTTTGCGGATATGTAAGACCATTACTTCGAGCTCATGCATAAGCTGATCGACTTCATCTCCACGTTTTGCTTCTTCAAAATCAACGTCGAAGTTGCCGTTTGCGACTTCGCGTGCTGTCTCGGTCGCCTTTTCAATCGCTTTGATCGGCTGACGGAGAATGAGTTGTGTCAACGTCGTTCCGATTAATGAGAGGAGAAGACCGATACCCGCTCCGACCCAGATTGCATTCGTATCCGCGACATCAAGCCCACGGTGTAGATATAAGACGAGTTGTGCTGAGATACCACTTGTGACGGCTGAGATCACCAATACCCAAAAGAACAATCGTAACTTCAAGTTTCTTCGAAATCTTTTCATAACTGCGACTTCCCTTCTTGGTTCTTCTTTTCACCGTTCTATCTATCGGTTGATAATGAAAGCGATTTTAGTCGATTGACCTGATTTTAGAATAAAATTACCAAATCTCTCCCATACAAAAAATCCTCTTTCCCTTCTGTTATCAGGAAAAGAGGATACGAGTATCAGTTACGATTGATTTCGACGTATTTATAAGAAATATCCGTTCCGACATTATGACGCGCGAGATTCTTCACTTCCGTGTTTTGCAAGAAGGCATTCTTCCGTTGGTAGACCGGTGAGATTGCTTGATCATCAAGCAATACGCTTTCCGCTTTACTGAGTAACGCGAGACGCTTGTCTTGATCGAGTTCACTTTCAGCCTGTTTCAAGAGACGGTCATACTGTTTGTTCGAGTAGTCCATCATGTTGAACGGGTTACCGGTTGTGAACAAATTCAGGTATGTCGTCGCATCCTGATAGTCCGGTGCCCAGCTCGCGAGTGACAAATCGTAGTCCCCTCGTCCCTCACGGGCGAGACGCTCTTTCTTCGGAAGTGACAACAGTTTAACGTCGACGTTTTGTTTCTTCAACGCCCCTTGGATGTACTCACCGATTTTTTTCGAGACGTCGTCGTCTTCAATCGACATCGTCAGTTTAAGATTTTGGTTTGCGAGCACTTTGTTCGCCGCTGTTGCATTATACGACGATTCGATTTGGCGTGTACTATCGTATTTCGGATCAAGTTCTTGTGGTACGATGTAGTCCGCAGGGAGTGATCCGTTTCCGAGCAACGTTTCTGTCAACGCTTTTTTATCATATGCCGCGTCGATTGCTTGACGTGTTTCCTTGTCCTTCAAGGCTTCCGTCTTTTCGTTCATCCGAATGAAGAACATCCGCGAATCGCTGAACGTGTTGTACTCTTTTTGATCCTTGTACGTCACAACGTTCTCCGAGTTGAGTGGCGCGACATCGAGCTCACCTGACTCGAACAAGTTGATCGCAAGCATCGGATCCTTGATGATTTTAACGTCGACTTCGTCAATCTTGACGTTCTTCCGATCTGCGTACTCAGCGTTTTTCGCGAGCGTATAACCTTGCTCCGCTTGATACTTCTTGAACGTAAACGGTCCGTTGTAGACGTTTGTCTTTGGATCCGTTCCAAACTGCTCGCCTTCTGCTTTGACGATATCTTCCCGGACTGGCATATAGGTGCCGAACGTCGTCATGCTGAGGAAGTACGGTGTCGGACGTTTCAGTTCGATCCGGAGTGTCTCGTCGTCGACGGCTGTCGTTTTTTCAACCGGCTCAAGCAAATACGCGAACGGTGAGTTCGTTTTGACGACACGCTCGAACGCATAACGGAAGTTCTCTGCTGTGACGGGTTTTCCATCCGACCATTTGGCATTTGGGTCAAACTTGAACGTATAGACTTTTCCGTCTTCAGACACACTATGTGATTTCGCTGCTGCCGGAACGAGTTCGTTGTTCGCGTCAAAGCGATAGAGTCCTTCGTAGATTTGGTTAAAAATGTTTGACGTGATAGCATCTGCCGGATCAACCGACAGGAGATCATAGCTCTCCATCGTATGCAAGACCTTCTTATCTGCTTTTTTCTCTTCTGCTGGTTCTGTCGTTGCACATCCTGCGAGTAGGACTGCCGTGCTCGCCGCTGCGATCAATGTTTTTTTCATGTGTCGTGCCTCCTGAGAAATATGATGAGCGTTGGATGATTCGGCATGTGACGTACAAAAAAGACGCCCTCTACGCATAGCTATTAGCTAATGCATAGAGGACGCCTGTATCCGCGCGGTGCCACCTCTGATTGAAACGAAGAATCGTCTCCACTTGTCGCTGGTCCAACAACCAGCTAGCCCGGTAACGGGGGCAACCGTCCTGTCTACTCGAAGGTTCAACAGGCTCTCAGCGGTCCATTCTCGTTCAGCTTACCGTGTCAGGCTCTCACCATTCCTGACTCGCTTGGTCGGCAGTGTTGACGATACTTACTCCGCGTCGTCGATGTAATTAATATGGCTTAACTTGTTGTTTACTTTACACGGCTTGTTTTTCGCTGTCAACGAAAAAAACTCAGAACGGATGGTCTTCTTGTTTTTCTTGCTCGCGACGGACCGGACGTGGTCGAATCGGTTCGACGTGTTTGACATGTGTTCGCGTAACGATTCGGTTACTGAGTGCTGCGTCAAGTAAGATCGTAATCGCTGCTGCCATGTGTAAGAACATCCCGACGACCGGAATGACCCCGACCGTTGATGCGACGATCCCGACGATGTTCCCTTTTGAGACATTCCCGGCACGTGCCGTCAATACGACGACGACGATATGAAACGCGAGCATTAACCACAGGGCATTGTAACCTGAGAAAATGACGATTGAACCACCTAAGAGCGGAATCCCAAGCACCGCTTCCATTCCACCTGATACCCACTTCAACGTCCGCAATGAATCCTGTCGACTCTCCATGACGTCGCCTCCTCTTTTTTTCCATATGTCTAGTATACGACGGATTACAGAAAAGGTTCCAAGGTTTTTTGTTTAGTTTCTGTAATAATAACCATAAAAAAAGCAATCGACGAATGTACTCAAGTTTTGCTCCCTTTCCTCAGGCGAAACACAAGCCGCGACTCTTTCGCTTCAAGCGAAGAGCCGCGGCTTGTTTGTCTCTGACAGCGCAACTGCGCTTTTTCCTGTAGGAGTGGAGCGCCTTGAGCATCCAGCATACACTGGAAGATCCGTCAATCGCTCATGATTTTAAACCGCCAACACATGGAACTGATAACCACGATGCACAACGAATCCTGCCTCTTTGTAAAGATCGAGTGCACGATCATTATCCGTCTCGACATCGAGTTCAAGTTGCGTCCGACCTGTCCGGAACAACGCTTGGACCATCAACTTCAGCATCTTTTTACCATAGCCGTTGCCTTGTGCTTCTGGACGAACCGCGAACGCATGGATGCTCGCTTGCGTATCGGAAGCAAGGTAGGCACGGATGACGCCGACCGGTTTGCCGCTTGCGACACCGATGAACGTGATGCGGTCATCAGATTCGATTGCTTGATAGATCGACTCTGCTTCTTCATCCGTGTTCCCGAACGATTTACCAAGCGTCTCGACGATGAACGGACGGTCGTCTGCTGTCGCTTCGCGTAATTCGAAATCCGGATCGGCTTTTAAGAACAACTGCGCCTTCTTCAAAATCATATTGTACTCGGTCATCCGGTACTCAGCACCTAACCCTTCAAGGACGGCTTGACCTGACTCACTTGCATCGTCAATAACGAACGTGAAGGCTTTAACGCCTGCTTCCGTTGCCCGCGCTCGTGCCGCTTCAACGAGTGCCGTGAAGATTCCTTGTTTCCGGTAATCCGGATCAACGAAGACGTTTAGTTCCCATTCCGTCGGTAAGTACGCGAACGCTTGTAAATATCCAATCAATTGCTCGCCATCATAGATTGCGAAATCGTTCTCGCCAACCCAATCGGCTGCGACTTTTAATTCAATGCCATCATGATCGTTGACACATTTTTCGAGTTGTAACACATCTGTTGTCTGTTTGACGTCTGTGACGTTCCATTCCATAATTCACTCACCTCATTTTTAACTATACCGAACGAATAAAAGAAGCACTAGCAAAAGCTAGTGCTCATTGCAGTTTGAATGTCTTCATCATCTGCGGGACGTCCTTGACGATCAAGTTCTCGATTGCTTTCTTGCCGACAGCGCCTTTGACGGCTTCCGTCGGTAAGACGTAGTAGTACGTTTTACTCCCTTTCGTCCCGAGATATGTACCATATCCGATTTCACGGTCGAACTGTTTTTTCGAGAGCTTCTTCGGCTCATAGTTCAAGTTGACGAGCAGTTGGTCCGCTCCTTTAACTTTATAGTACAACGCGAACGTGCCGCTCCGCGTGATGACACCGTATTTCGACTTGACTGTCTTGTTCTTGACGAACTCGACTTTATCTTGTTGGATCGCCTTTTTCAAAACATCTGTCGTCTTGACTGTATAGCCGAATGTCTTGTTTTCGACGACTCCTTTGCTATACGTCACGTTACTTGCGGCAAATCCCGTCACCGGAGTCAGACATGCTCCGAGTAAGACCCCTGTCATTGCGATTCGTTTCATGCTGACTCCCCCTAAAATGATTGATAGTAATGGATTCCCTTTTGTGAAATAGGTAAACTCTATTCTCGAAAAAGATTTGACGGAATTGTCTAAATTTCTTACGATAGGGATAACGAAACGAAATGGGGTTAAAGCGATGACTGAACAAGAACAATTAACGCAAGAACAGCTCGATAACTTGCTCAAGAATGCGTTTGCAATGCAGGTTCCGATCCTCGAGAAGTTCATGAAGGATACACACGATCGCTATGCACTCGCAACGACGTCGTTCAAGCGTGACATGGAAGCGATGAAAGAGACGGAATGGCATCAGTTCTTCGCGAGTAAACTGTTACCACACTTCTTCCTCGAACACCTCGGATTCGGTGCCTCGTTCCGCTTCAACGGACACGATAAGGAAGTCGATCTTCCGGAAAACGTCGTACCGGTCCGTAATGATGCCGATGAGCAAATCGATAAAGTCGTCCTTGGGGTCAAAAAGGCGATGCAAGACGAGCATATCAAGAACCACGATCTCGTCGCGAACTTCTATAAAGAAACACTCGAACTCGCTTGCCAGATGGGCAGTCGTGTCGGGATGAGCGATGAGTTCTATACGCTCGTCAAACCAAGTCTCGTTCATGCGAACGAAGGCGAATAATCGTTGAAATTCAAGAGAGGTCAGTTCCGGAAAGCTTTCCGAGAACTGACCTCTCTTTTTGTGTAACGAATTGGTCCAATCAAAACCGAACGTAGAAGACCGCTCCCCCACCACTTTGGTCGCGAACACCATAATCGAACTGATGACTATCAAGAATCATCCGACTAATCGCAAGACCAAGTCCATGTCCGGCACTGCCTTCTTGTTTGACGTAGACATCCCAAATCGTTGCCCGGTCTTCTGCCTGGACACCTGTCCCTTCATCCTCGACCGTCAATTCGTCGTTGGTTAAGCGGACGGTGACTGTTCCGCCGGCTGGTGAAGCAAAACGGGCGTTCATCAGGAAGTTGATCAAGACACGTTCGAACATGCGTGGATCAAGGGACTGCCTAACCGGTTGCAGCTCTGTCGCCAGCGTCAGTCCTGCCTGCGTGAACGTTCCACGCAGGCGTTCGACTGTCGCAAGCACGAGTTCATCGAGTGCCACATCCGTCTTTTCAAGCGGCATCCGTCCACCAGCAAGCTTCGAATAAAGCAACGTCTCATCAATCAGATGACCGAGTCGATCCGTCTCCTCGATGATGCTCGTCGTCACGTCGGGCAGTTCGGTGACGGGAATGACACCTGCCGCAAGTGCCTCCGTCTCGTTTCGAATGATCGCGAGCGGCGTCCGCAAGTCGTGGGTGATGCCAGCAATGAACGTCTTCTGTAGATGATCCTTTTGTTTCAGTTGTGTCTGCATCTCGTCGACAGCGTCAATCAACTCTCCGACTTCATCCTTCGGTCGCGCCGGTAAGACGACATCTGTCTCGCCGGCACCAATCTTTTGAGCAACAGACCGAAGCGTCACGATCGGTCGCGTCAGGTGCCGTCCCATGTAATAAGCAAGCAGTGATGCGAGCAGCAACGTCACGAGTAACGCGAGTCCAATCGCGATATAGACACCGTCGAGGGCGCTACTTGCAAGCGGTGCTTGTCGAACCGTCGTGATGCGCGTTCCGTCAACGGTCAGCTGATACGTCAGCAACCGTTCGTCTTGTACTTCGATGACGTCTTCTTTCTTTAAATCGTCGAGAAGTGGTAACCGTCCGGCTGGTCCGCGCGCCCCGATCCGTTGCGTCAACCCGTCGGTCGTCAAAAACCCTTGAATATCACGCGGAATCGGCGTGTCGGCTTCAAGCGCTTGTTTGATGATGTTCGCTTCCCGGGCGAGTTGATCGTACCGTTCACCCTCTGCGAACCGATTGACGAGAAACGCCGTCAAGACGAAACTAAGGACGCCCATCACGAGCAAGGGACCAACGACAGCGTATAAGAACTTACGCATCAAAGGACGTCGCTTCATTCAATCGCCTCCAATCGATAGCCGACCCGATGCACCGTCTTCAGTTGTTGTTTAATGACCGGCAACTTATCCCGTAATTGTTTGACGTGTGTATCAACGGTCCGGGTATCGCCACCGAACGCATAGCCCCAGACGTCGTCGAGAATCTGATCCCGACTGAGTGCCTCCCCAAGGTGTTCAATGAAATAGAGCAGCAGCTCGAACTCCATCTTCGCGAGATTGACCGCCTGCTCACCTGTTTTGACTTGGCGTCCTTTTTCATCGATCGTCAAGTCACCGAACGCATGGCGAGCAACCGGACGGACTTTTAATGCCCGTTCAAGCCGAATCGTTAACTCCTTCAGGACGACTGGTTTGACGAGATAATCATCGGCACCGAGTTCGAGTCCGAAAACGCGATCATCCGCCTCGCCGCGCGACGTCATCATGAAGACGACCGGCGGCTGAACCTGTGATTTGATACTTGGTACGAGTGACCAACCGTCACCGTCTGGTAAGCGGACGTCGATCAAGACGGCATCAAACGCTGTCGTCAGGCACTGTTTCGCCTCCGCTAATGAACCGGCAATCGTCACCTCATACGCATGGTGACGCAGGAAACGTGCCGTCACTTGTGCTAATTTTTGTTCATCTTCAATCAATAGTACGTTCATCATCATCCCTCCACTCTTAGTGTAGCGCCTTTTTGCCCGCATTTGCCTTTCTTCGCAGTTTCTTTGCAACTTCCTCACAACTTCTCTTTCGTGACCCTCTACCATAAAAGGTGAAAGGAGTGATCATCCCATGACATTCAAAAAACAATGGATCACTGCATTGACAATTAGCGCATTAACAGTCGGAGGCGCGTCAGCATATGCTGCGACGAACGACGACTCGAGCACGACAAAACAAGCGAAGCACGGGCACCACTTCGAAGGTATGAAAAAGCACGACATGACGTTACTCTTGAAAAAATTGAACCTGGCACAAGCTGAGGCAGACGCTGCCCGCGAGAAAGGACAATCGATCGCCGATCTCGCGAAAGCAAACGGGATCTCGTTCGCTAATTACAAAAAGGCGGAACTCGCAGCAGCGAAAGAACAGTTGGCAAGTCTCGTCAAATCAGGCGACTTAACGCAAACACAAGCAGACGACATGCTGAAGCGTCAAACGGAACGGTTTAGTGGCGTCAAGAGCTACGATGAACTCAAAGACAAAATGCCGATGGGTCGCCACGGTGGACCAGGTTTCTTCAATGAATCATTAATTGCCGACGTCCTGAAGGCACTTGGACTGAGCCAGTCGAAATTCGACGCAGCGAATCAATCGCTTGCTGCTTATGCGAAGGCACAGTCGATTAAGTTCGCCGACTATAAAAAAGCATTGCTTGCGGCGCAAACGAGCGAACTCAATCAACTCGTCAAAGACGGGAAGATGACGAAAAAACAAGCAACGGAAATCAAGTCTCGTCTGACTGAGGAATATAAGGACGCGAAGAGCTACGACGATCTTCCGGAGCGCGGCGAACACGGCAAGCGTGGTGACTATGGACCAGGTGGTGTCTTCGGCGACTCGACGTCAGCGATTCTAAAAGCACTTGGACTCGATGAAGCGAAGTTCAAGGAAGCGAATCAACCCTTACCTGAATTCGCGGAAGCAAACAAGATTGCTTACGCCGATTTCGAGAAAGCCGTCCTGACAGCACAAACTGCTGCGATTGATCAACAAGTCAAAGATGACAAGCTGACAGAAAAGCAAGCGAAACAGATCAAGGAACACATCCAGTCCCGCGCAGATGATGTCTCAAGCTACGCTGACCTCAAAAAAGGTCCAGCACGCGATGGTCATGGTCCAGGACACGGGCATGGTCCGGTTGGTGACATGCCAGGCGCACCGGATCAAGGAGCAGATGCGGATCCGAACGCCAGTGACACTTCGGTCGATTTAGCGATTTAACATATAAAACGAAGCTCATACCGTTGAGCTTCGTTTTTTGTCGTACTTGACCTCTTAATTTTGAAATAAAATTGCATCGATTTCTAACTTCCCATTCGTTTTTTGAAATAATAGTCTATTGTTTAAGGAATCATTGCAACGATTCTCCCCTTCATCCGATAGTAAGACTGAAGCGTTACTACGTATGGAGGTGAAGAGATGGCGTTTTTTGAGGCCATGAAAACAATCCGACGATCAGATACGGCACCGATTCATATCGGTGGGCTTGAAGTATCTCGTCTTGAACAATCAGAAGCCTTTTTCCATCATCAAACCGATGCGATTTTTGTCTTTGATGCGGCTGGTACGATCATCTATTTCAATGAACATCTTCCAGAAATCCTAGGATACTCGGAACATACCTTATACGAGCACTTTTCCGTGTTTAATCCTCCGGATCAAATGGAGGCGGTCTCGCAATTTTTCCAGCGTGCGTTACAAGGGGAAACGGTTCATTATACAGCAAGAGGGTTGCACGCAGACCAACATCTCGTCACCTTAAAGATCACGAACATGCCGATTGAACAGGAAGGACATGTCATCGGTGTCTATGGCGTCGCACGTGATGTGACACGCGAAAAACAACTCGAAGAAGACGTCTCGGAAATTCGCTCCCAACTGGAGCTGACTGAGCAAGTGCCTGAGTTAGTCTTATTCTATTATGACTTACGGTCGCATCAAATCGAGCCTTCACCGTCACTTCTCAAGTTTCTCGGGCTAAAGGAAGAACAGTCATCAATCGAGCAACAACGGTTACTCGAACGGATTCATCCTTGGGATTTTGACCCACTCCGCTTTGAGATCGAGCGCATGGCAGCAGGAAAGCAGGACCAGTTCGAACAAGAACTGTCCTTGCTGACGTCAGACGGTTCGTATCAATTGTTGCGCTTGAAGGCAGTACGTCGCGCAGGGCATGCGCATCAGGCTTCAATCGTCTTGTATGACTTATCGGAAATCGATGCGGCCCGTCAACAATTGAAGATGGAACGCGCACAAGCCCGTGACATTTATGAGGCTGTGAACGCGGCGATCTCACAAATTGATTTGACGACCGGACGGATTTTATTTCATTCGCAAGGTTTTTTACACATCTACGAGGAGTTACCAAAAAATTTGATTTTAAATGATACGTGGTTATTGTCGCGAATCGATCCCCGAGATCACGATGCGATGCGAAAGTTCATGCAACGCTTGTTACAAGGGCATGCCGGAACATTTCAGTACCGTCTCCGTTTTCCCGATGGACGGATCAAATGGGTCGAGGATCAACAAATTCCAATCTTTCACTCTGACGGATCGATTGCGTATTCCAACAGCATCTTGCATGATATCACGTTACAAAAAGCGTATGAAGAACAGTTACGGCAACTCGCTCTCCGGGACGTCGTGACCGGTCTTCCGAATCGCCAAGCACTGATTGAGACGATTGAATCGTGGCAAGCACGCACTGTTCCTTTTTTCGTTCTCTCGGTTTCTTTCAACCGTATTACAGAGATCAATAACGCGTTCGGTCACGGTTCCGGCGATCAGTGGCTCCAAGCGACAGCTGCCCGCTTAAACGATGTCAAACCGGACGAGGTCTTCCTCGGTCATCTCGGTGGGGATGAATATGCACTGCTCGTCTCGACCGACTATGAACAAGATGTCACGCCGTGTGCGGAAAGACTGCTTGCGATCTCGACACAACCGATTTCAATTGAACCCTACGCCTTGTTCGCCCGGGTTTCGATCGGCATCAGTCGCTATCCTCAAGACAGCACGGACGCCGTTGAGTTATTAAAGCATTCTTACACAGCACTCCGCCGCTCACGACGCGACGATCACAGTGCGTTTCATCATTATGCTTCGAATCTCGATATTGACTATTACCGGCGCTATCGTTTGGAGCAAGACTTGCATTATGCCATTGAACGTGATCAGTTGTTCCTCGAGTACCAACCAAAGGTCGATAGCTGGACGGGGAAGATCGTCGGAATGGAAGCCTTGATTCGCTGGCAACATCCAGAATGGGGACGAATCCCGCCGAACGACTTCATTCCGCTTTCAGAAGAAAGTGCACTGCATATCGACATCGGGGACTGGGTGCTCGAAGCAGCCTGCCGGCAGATGAACGAGTGGTCCAAGACCGGTGCCTCTCTCGTCCCGATCTCAATCAATGTCTCACCAAAGCGGCTATTGATTCCAGGATTCGAGCATCAAATCGAACAGACCTTAACACGATATGCGCTCGATCCGGCCCTGCTTGAACTAGAGATCACAGAAGCGGCCCTCATCATGGATGATCCGATGACGAGTCGCACGCTTGAATCGGTCAGTGCCTTGGGTGTCCGGATCGCCTTAGATGATTTCGGTAAAGGTTACTCTTCGATGGTCTATTTGCAACGTTATCCGATTGACGTCATCAAGATTGACCGACAATTCGCGACGCACATTTACGATGATGCGAAAGCGCAAGCGATTGTCAAAAGTATCTTGTACATGGCGAACGAATTTAACCTACATGTCGTAGCAGAAGGCATCGAGACGATTCAGCAGCTCGATACGTTTCGGATGCTCGAATGTCCATGCATCCAAGGATATCTCTTCAGTCGACCGGTTCCGAGTGATGTGATGGAAGGCTTTTTAATTCGCGAAATCCTCTATCCGATCGAGGCTTGTGCCTTATCGAGTGATACGGTTCCACGGTTTTCCGTTCCCGGAAAGATTCGGATGTTGACGCATCATACTGAGTCCTTCACGCTCGCTTTTTCTGACTTAGAGGCGCACCAGACCAGTACGAAGGCTTTGTATTTCTCGACTGAGACACCCCTTCCTTCACATGCCGCAACGTGTGAAATTCGATTAAACGAAGGTCTGCAACTCGTCACCTGTACTGTCACGATCATCGGTCAGCAAGACGGACAATATATGGGGGAATATACGAACGAAACGGAAGCCGAACAGATCATGCGCTTCTTCCAATCGTTACGTTACACTCCTTGACTCACTCACGAAGACGTTCACAGACGTCTTCGTGCTTTTTTGTTATAGTAATCTTAAAGTAATTTACTCTAGATGGGAGGAATGACATGCAGTCCCCACTACCGATAAAACATCATCGTCGTTCGACGAAAGGTCAACTCTTTCGACGTCTCCTCATGCTAACGATCGGTGCCATCATCTTTGCAATCGGTCTGAAAGGATTCTTAGTTCCGAATAACATCATCGATGGCGGAATCGTCGGAATCTCGATCATCGGCTCGAAAGTCACGGACACGACCCTCGCCTTTTGGTTATTCTTCCTGAATATCCCGTTTATCTTCTTCGGCTATAAACAGATCGGGAAGACGTTCGCCCTATCGACGTTATACGCGATCTTCATCATGGCAATCGCAACGAAACTCCTCGAACACATCGGTCCGTTGACAAGCGTCGACTTACTTGCGACCGTCTTCGGTGGATTGATTCTCGGAATCGGTGTTGGCATCGTCATCCGATCGAGTGGATCACTCGATGGAACGGAGATTCTCGCTGTCTCGTTTAGCCGATCGACACCGTTTTCAGTCGGAGAGATCGTCATGTTCTTCAACGTCTTCATTTTAGGAGCCGCTGGTTTTGTCTTTGGATGGGACCGAGCAATGTATTCCTTGATTACATATTTCGTCGCCTTCAAGACGATCGACGTCGTCATCGATGGACTCGATCAATCGAAAAGCGTCTGGATCATTTCCGAGAACTATGAAGAGATTGGTCTTGCGATCATGGATCGTCTCGGACGAAGCATGACATACTTAAATGGAGAAGGTGCCTTTACGGGTGATGGGAAAAAAGTGATTTTTTGTGTCATCAGTCGCTTGGAAGAATCAAAGTTGAAAGACATCGTTCGTGACTTTGATGAACAAGCCTTTATTGCGATCGGCAACATCCATGATGTCCATGGCGGTCGCTTCAAGAAAAAAGATATCCATTAACCGAACGAAAGGAAGGAACGCGGGTGTGGAAAAAACATCGTAAAAAAATCATTGCTACCATCATCATCATCGTCACCTTAGTCATCGTCATCATCGTTGGTATTTCCGGTTATGTCGGCTCATCCTTGACACAACCGGAGCGCGAAGCATTGACGACAAATCCGAAGAAGGCAGAAAATCTAGACTATGAGGACGTGACATTCCGATCCTATAAAGATCGGACCCGCTTATCCGGCTGGTGGATGCCGAGTGAGGATGCAAAGTTAACAATCGTCTTTGCGCATGGATACGGGAAGAACCGAGAACAAGAAGATGTTCCAGTTTTACCGCTCTTTAAGAAATTTCATGATGCCGGCTATAATGTGTTGACGTTTGATTTCCGAGGTTCCGGTGAATCGGACGGCAAACGCGTCACGGTCGGAGCCAAGGAACAAGACGACTTGTTGACGGCTGTGCGGTACGCGAAGTCACGTTCGGCGAAGCCGGTCGTGCTCTATGGTATCTCGATGGGCGCGGCGACTTCGCTCGTCACCGCTCCGAATGCCGATGTCGTCGGCGTCATCGCCGATAGTCCATTCAGTGATTTAGAAAACTATCTCGCCACGAATCTTCCGGTTTGGAGCGGGCTGCCGAATTTCCCGTTCACACCGATCATTCTAGAAATCACACCTCCGTTGACAGGACTCAATCCCGAACGCGTCAAACCGGTCGAATCCGTCCGACGGATTGATTACCCGATCCTGTTGATCCACGGGAAAGATGACGATGCGATTCCAGTGACGGAAAGTATGAAGATCCAAAAGGCAGCGCCACGATCGGAACTTTACGTCACAGAGAACGGCGGTCATGTCCAGTCGTATGCCCACGACCGAAAAGCTTATGAAGAGAAGGTGCTCGCGTATTTAGCTGACTTGCACTGATGGGAGGAAATCGGAATGCAGCAACTCTCCGTGTTCTTGACGTTTTTCATCGCACTGACGGTCATGGGGATCGGTTTACTCGTTTCGCGTCGCGCCGGGTATCGGTTCCCTTACGGACGAGCGGTTCTTCTCATTTGGATCGGTTCCGCACTGATTGGATTGACGATGTATATCTTACGATGACAGACAAAAACAGCCGCCCGCTTCCTCTATGGAAACGGGCGGCTTTCGTTCGTGCTTATCGTTTTAGTACAGCAGCTCCGACGATCTTCAAGACTTCCGGACGACTGAGTTTCTCCTTCCCTCTTGCAAGGGCATCGAGCGTTCCATGCGCGAGTGCAAGTGGAATGTGACAGAATTCATAAATCGTCGTCTCCTTCGGAATGGATGCAAGGTAGGCATCGGCTTCTGCAAGATTCTCACGCGCATAAGCAAACATCGTATCCGTCGTCCAACCAGGTGGGAAGTAACCGACACCACGCTCCGCATCCTCCTGTTGGTTACGCAGAATGTTGACGGCTTGTAAACCACGACCAAATCCAATCGCTCGTTGCTTATCCGTGACAATGCCTGCTTTCCAGTACCAAATGTCTGACAGCATCACACCGACAAGTCCAGCGACATAATACGTGTACTCATCGAGATCCGCTTCTGTTTTGACTGTCCAGTCGCGCTCTGCCCAGACCGCCATTCCTTCTGCCATCTCCGCCGTCGAATCGAGGACCTTCGGACGAATTGCGGCCGGACAATAGGCGATCCACTCCGGTAGACGGAGTGTCACTTCCGGCAGATGCGCCGTGTAAGGCGCGATCAACTCGAGATAGGCCGTAGCGGAGAACGTGCCACGCATCATCAATGCCGTCTCACGTAGTAACGTCGTCTTGATGTCCGTCGCTAGTTCTTCATGGTCTTCGATCTCATCGATGGCACGCATGCATAGATAAGCAGCACCGACCGCTTCCTGTAAGTCTTGCGATAGTCGACTAATCGGGATGTAGAAGGTGCGACTCGTCGCTTTTAGTACACGGTTCGCGTCTTTTTTCAGCTGCTTCGTCTCATTCATTCCTGACAACTCCCTCTTTGATTCAAAAGGTTTCTTTTCTTCTCCATTTACTATACACGATTCAACGCGTTTGAGCATTTATTTCATGATAAGAAAGACTCCCTGCACTCGTATGATACGTGCAGGGAGTCGATTTGTATTCTTTTTTCCAGAGAATGCCTGAATCACGAGAGGATGCACTGGCATTCACTTGACCTTACTTTTCTTGTTGTTTCAAGAGTTGTCCGATCAACCCTGTACTCTGTGATGCTTCCGTATTCTCTTCTTGGATGGCTAAATAGACTTCCTTCCGATGGATGTCGACTTGTCGCGGAGCACGGATTCCGAGCTTAACTTGATCTCCTTCAATCGCAAGAATCGTCAGTTCGATATCGTCTCCGATTTGAATCGCTTCGCCGTTCTTTCGTTTTAATACGAGCATCAGCGTCCACCTACTTCTGTCAGACTTCCAATCTTTTGACGATTCGGATATGTATCTTCTAAGATGATTTGTTTCGCGAGCCGCTGTTTCGTTTCCATCACGAATGGTGCCCGTAAGTTCGTCGTCGATTCCTGGAAAGGCTCACGTAACGTCACCGTCGTGTATACAGCGACTTGCGCTGTTTCTTCGATACTCAACTGTTCTTTTGCAGAATCCGTTAACTCAAAGACATAATCTGGATCGATCCAAAACGGATTCGTGACGATGAATGCGCATTCCGGCTGATCAATGGATTGGAAGGACCAAAACGGTACCCCTTCTCCGAACGGCAACAAGACAAATTGTTTGGCATCCGGAAACCCCGGTAATTCAGAAGCGAAGGTAATGATCTCACTTGGCTCGATCGTAATCACCCCAAAAAAATCTGTTTCGATTTGCATAATATTATCCTTTCTCGTCGTATATGCCACCCACTGGCCACATATCTAGCTGATTTCGTTCCCGAAGGAAAATGTCGGTTTTCCCTTCCGTGACCTCTAATTCCGGACGATGCGTCGTGACATCGATGACCGGCTTACGAGCAGTGTAACGAACATTCACTTCAGCCGGTGTGAAATTAATTTTGACCCGGTCCAAACTCCGAGGAATGAAGCCCATCGTCGTCACTTCTGCTGGAGGCGTATCGTTCATCTTCGCAATCCGCGCGATGACCTTGCCTTTTTGCTCGATCCGCATCAATTGATCTCCTTCACTCGCGACGCGTCCCGTTCCTTCACGTACCATTTGTTGACCAAGATCCGCATACCGTCTGACGGATTCGAATGCAGGAATTCGTCCCATCTCGATCCAAGCTTGCGACGAATCGATTTCGAGACGAGCCGCTACAGTTTCAATCGTTAGCTCCCCTTGCGGTTGTTCAATCGAAAGATCAGCCGGACGTTGCGTTTGCCGCATCTCAAGTGGTGTCGTCTGCATACCGATTTTAGCAGAGGTCTGTCGCATCTCTAAGTGAGGAAGATTCATCCCGGTTCACCCCTTATCGAAGAAAATCAAGTAACGATGGTTGGATGATGCGTGCTCCGGCACTGAGTGCAGCACGGTGCAACGTTTCGTGTGACTTCAGTTCCATGATGACCTGTTCGGTTTCGATGTCTTCGTTATCAGACATGACGGTTTTTGCGATAATTTCTTGATCTTCTAAGCGCGACGCATTTAGTTCTAGTCGATTCACGCGTGCCCCTAAATCCGAACGTACTTCGACCGTTTTGTTCAACATCGCTGTTAAGTCTTTCAACATGCCGGATAATTCAGTTCCGTTATTTGTGCTACTACCAGGACTTCCATCTGCTTTTGTACCACCAAGTGCATTAAATAACTTCTTTAGCGTCGTGAACGTATCTTTTCCAAACACACCACTGTCACCACCATCTGTAGGTGTGACGTTGACTTGTACCTTGATCCCTGAAGACACTTCATACTCGATCTTTCCGTCACTTGTTCCGAGGGTTTCTGTGAAAATCTTATCAACGTCTGCGGTATTTACAGTGTCTTTTAAAAATGCTTTCAGTTCTTCCATATTGATGAACGGTTGATCCGTTTGTGTACCGTTAAAGATTTGCTTTTCGTTATATTTCGTATTCGCCAGTGTCCCGATGTGTTCAATCAACTGTCCAACTTCGCTTTGGATGGCTTTCCGCTGTGTGCCATCATACGTATCGTTTGCTGCTTGTGTCGTCAATTCGTTGATTCGGCGCATCGCAGACGTCACTTCGTCTAAAGCAGAATCAGTTAAATCCATCCAGCCTGTCGCTTCATCGACATTTTTCTTGAACTGATCGACTTCCCGGACTTCTGTCCGGTACCGGATCCCCTGCATCGCAACGACTGGATCTTGTGACGGTTTTTGAATTTTTTTACCGCTAATTAGTTGCTCCTGTAACGTACTTAATTTTTGATAGCTCGAAGACAAATGACCAATATTCGTCTTCGTCAGCATCGTTTGTGTGACTCGCATGTCCTCATTCCTTCCTTATCAGCGACCGACTAATCCCATACCGTTAATGATTTTATCGAGCATTTCATCGACTGTCGTGATGTTTCGTGCCGCTGCATTGTATGCATGCTGATACTGAATCATCATCGTCATCTCTTCGTCGAGTGAAACCGCTGAGACTGACATCCGGCGTTGATCGGCATTATCCATTAAGACGCTAGCATTTTTTCCGAGGTCAATCGTTTGGCTTGTCGCTACCCCCATGTCACCGATGATCGATTGATAGAACGAACCGATCGGAGCACTTAAATCACTTAATGATGTTGTTTTGATATTGGCTAAGATCAATGCCCCAGAACCATCCCCGATATTTCCGTCTCGTGAACTCATAATGTTCGAAAGATCTTTCCAAATCGTATCTCCAACTGAAATCGTTCCGGCCTTGACCGTTCCACCATCTGAAGCAACAAAAAATTCATTTGTCCCATACGTATTGCTGACAGTTCCAGAAGCATCCTTGGATTTAATGAAGTTTTTTGAATGAGCCTCATTAAATTCCTTCGCAAAAGCAGCAGCCATCTTATCCAGATTATCGAGCATCTTAGGATATTCACCTGTCAGTGTCGTTTCACCATCTCTTTGGTAACCGTGCATTTGTAATAAGGCCCAGAGTTTACCGTTTGAAAAACCTTTTGTCGGTGTGAATAAAACGGGAGTCGTATCCGTTTTGTATCCAGTAATCGCTTTTGTCGTAGGATCCGTCGTGAATTCGATCGAACGTGCTTTTGTATCCGTCTTCATATTGACGACCTCAGAGGTGACCCCGCCAGGCATGATCAGCTTGACGTTTACACGACCTTCCGCAATCTTCGCCGCATTCCCCATGTTGCCTGAGACGATGTCCGATGCATCGATTGATTCCTTTTCGAAATCTACATATGTCGATAATTCATCGAAGTATCGATCACGTTCATCGTATAAGTCGTTTGGCAAGACGCCAATCGGTTCAATTTCGTGAATTTGTGTATTGACGTTATAGATTTTCTGAAGGAGATCATTTACTTTTTTCGTCGAGACGTCTAGTTCATTCTTTAAGTCCCCTTGTACCTTCGTCAAAGAAGTCGCTAAGTAGTTGAATGTCTTTGACACGGTATCCGCTTGCTGCCGAACGACGCTTCGCGCTCCCGAGTCTTGCGGGTTCTTTGACAATCCTTGTAACGATGCCCAAAAACTATCGAGTGTTTTCGCGAGCCCCGTTTCAGACGGTTCGTTGATGATATCTTCCATTCGCCCGAATGCTGCTGCTTTCGTTGAATAGTACGCATACTTCGTCGATTCATCGCGATATTGTTTATCGACCATTACGTCACGTAATCGCTCTACCAGTTCTCCACGGACACCGGTTCCGAATTGAACGTTTTTTCCGCCGCCTAGGGAGACCGAAAGTTGTTCCGTTGTCGCTTGGACGAGACGCTGTCTTGAAAATCCTGCTGTTCCGGCATTTGATACGTTATTTCCTGTCGCTTGTAACGCCCATTGACTCGTCGTCAGCGCACGACGTCCCGTTTCAAGCCCCATGAATGTTGAACCCATTCGACTTCCTCCTTATGCATTTCGATTGAAGTGTGTCCGGTCAAACGTCGATTGACCATATGTAAAGTCATCCGCTTCCGGTACGAGCAATTGCAAATGCCATTCGATGTAATGTAACGATTGTTCTAATAACTCTGCGTTCAGCGCGTTCGCTTTTCGCAGTTGCCCCATCGTCGATAAGAGAGCACGAAGCGTTTCGACATCTTCAGGGTGCGACGCGATCCACTCCGTCATCGTCACGGTTCCCATGGATTCGATGCGCTCTTGCTCTAATGTCGCGATGCGTTTTAGCAAAACGGGTTCTTCCTTGACGATTTTCGAAAGGCGACTCATGTCGTTTTGAATCAATGCCTCTTTTTTCGAAAAGGCGAGCGCTAATAATGCTTCATGCGCCTCCGTCAACTGTCGGATGATTTCCATATCGTGTTTGCTCCTTTTATCATGAGTCCGACTACTTTACTACCTTGCTATCGTTTCATATAAAAAGCGACCCGCGCATCCGTGCCCCGAGTCGCTTCTAATGTCAGTTTCATTCACCTTATTACAAGTTCAAGAAACGTTCCGCGATTTTGTTCGCATCCGGTTTATAGGTTCCATCCTGAATGGCTTGTTTAAGGGAGGCAATTTTATCTGCCCGCGATGAAGTCGTTCCTTCGAAGCGCACGCGTGCTTCTTTTGAAATCGTCACTTCGTCTGTTCGATTCATTCGTTTTGTTTCGGTTCCTTCTACGGGTTGATTTCTTTCATACGTCTTGGGCATGTTCACCCATTTAGTCGAATCAATTCGCATGTGAACACCTGCTTTCTAGATTACGAGATTCTTGATTTAAGTTCGATACGTTCTCGGTTTCGAAGGGTCCACAGAATCTTGCATCGCTTGGGCGAGGTCACGTCGCAATTTATCACGACAGTCAGCACAAATCGTCCCTTCATGAGAGGGTTTTCCGCAACTCTCACACGTGATTTCCATTTGAGAAATCTCAGACATCAACAAGCGCCCTTCCTTGATATAACGAAAGACGGTTTCGCGTTTGACTCCTGTTTGCATCTCGACATCATTCGGTGAAGTTCGGACTTTTCGCCGCTCTCGCAAGAATTCGCGTACCTTTTCGAAATTCAGATGATCTTGACGCATACACGTCGGACAAAGATCAGAAGATTGTTTTACAAAAATTTTCCCGCAAGATTTGCAGTTTACTACATCCATTTCCTTCACCTCATTCAGAGTATCGGCAGGAATGATGAAATATTAAATACTCCGAAATAAAGTTACTGCAGAAATTTCACTTGCGCCCGCTTCCTTGAGACGCACCATCGCTTGCCGGAGTGTTATTCCTGTTGTGTAGACATCGTCGACCAGCAAGATATTTTTCCCTGCAACTTCTTTCGTGACATGAAATGGATTCGATCGTTTAAGACGTTCTTCTCTTGATTTCCTACTCTGCGGTGTCCCTTCGTCGCGCTTTAATGCTAAGGTGACCTTCCCATTCATTCGTCTAGCGATCTCTTCTGCTTGATTGAATTTTCGTTCAGACAAGCGGTCACGGCTAAGCGGAATCGGAACGATCCATCCTCTTCTCATTTTTACCTTCTTCAACTCGTCGGTAAACATCCGAATTAGGACAGTATCTCCAAAAAATTTATAACGATGCATGAATGTCTTTGCTTCCTCATTGTAAAGATACATCGTACGGGTATGAAGTGGTAAGCCGAGATTTTGCCATCGTCGACAGTCCTGACAGAGCTCGATACCTGGTTTGCCACAGTCCACACATCCACCACTTTTTACAAATTTCATTTTACAGGGATTACAAATGTTTTGGCTAGTCCACATATTACTCAGTTCCCAGTTAGGTATAAAGTCATGCTGACAGCATAAACACTTCATGAAGTCGTCCATCGATTCGCTTTTTGAATCTGATGGATGGCATAAAATGGGGCATCCGACCGATCATTGGCGAAAAATGAAATATCCCCGTCCGGGTAAGCCGCATCTCGTCCGACACGACCACTGATTTGAATCAAGGCTTTCGTACTAAACCCTTGATCAGCATCCAGGACGGCCACTTGTACGTTAGAGATCGTCACGCCACGCTCTAAAATCGTCGTCGTGAGCAAAATACCGTTCGTCGTACGAAATGCTTGGATTTTCTCAATGCGGTCCGGATCTTCCGCATGGACGGTCGTCACATCAATACCGACTTCTTTCAATCGTGTTTGCCATGCTTCGAGCGCTGCGATTCGGGGGACGAACACGAGACGCGGTTGCTGTTCATACTGATGCAACCACTCAACGATCGACTGCATCGTAAACGGTGACTTCAATCGTGGAACCGGTAAGGGATGTCCATGATAACGCCGCATTAATCGTACTGTCGGATAGCGACGATGCCACATCGATGGCGTCGCACTTAATAAAATCAACGCTGCTTTTTGCGTCATCGCCCGTTTGACGTATCGATGTAGCGTCCAGTTCATATGAAACGGAAAGGCATCGACTTCATCTAATAAGACGACATCAAAACAAGACCGGTAATGAATCAGTTGATGTGTCGTGCTGACCGTGATTTCACCTAAGAGAAGACGATCCGCTGATCCACATATAAAGATACGACGTGAGCAGTCGGAAATGCCTGTTTGATATGATGCGTCAATTCACGGACGACATCCGCACGTGGCGCCGTCACAAGAACACGCTTTCCGTTCGCCAATGCTCTTTCGATACCGGGGAAGAACATCGGTGTCTTTCCTGCTCCACAAACCGCGTGAACTAGCAACCTTCCACCACGGAGAATCGTCTGTTCAATTGTCCGCGCGACAGTCGTTTGAGCAGGTGTCAAACGAACCGGTCGATGCTGAGCGGGGCGTACGGGATCGAGCGGACGGGTATCCGTAATGAGCTGATCACATGTGCGCAACTTCCCATAAGCGATGCATCGTCGACAATAATAGCAACGTTTTCCGCACGTGCAAGGGCCTTTGACCGGAAAGGCTCCACACCGCTGACACGTAAACGTCACGGCTGGAATGAGTTGATGCGTCGACAATCGGGTTTCCATCTGTTTTGCTGAAATCCATCTCCCGCGTATATCCATTGCTTCACTTCCTTCGTTTCCCATTTGCTTCATCTTGACGGACGAATGGGAAAATCGACAACGTATGCTGTATAAGAGATGTATGGATGGAATACGCAGTTTCTCAAAAAATAGTTTTGCTACCTCATATATCTGGACAAGAAAAAACACATTGACGATAGACTCCATCAATGTGTTTTCATCTTATTTTTTGTACCATGTGATACCGATCGCACCCGGTCCGAGGTGTGTACCGATGACAGGACCAAATACACTCATCTCGATTTGCGCATTTGGAAACTTCGTCTGTAAGGACGCAATCTCCTGTTCTGCTTTCGTAGAATCTTCTGCATGAATGACGCCGATCGTATACCCGGTTCCGTCTCCCTCGATATCTTCGTGCATCATCTCTTCGATTCGGTTGACGGCTCGCTTGAACGTTCGAATTTTTTCGAACGGAACGATTTTTCCGTCAACGAAATGAAGAACGGGTTTAATCTTTAAGAACGAACCGACGAATGCTTGCGCGACACTGAGACGACCTCCGCGTTGGAGGTGTTCGAGATCATCCACGACAAAATACGCACGAATGCGTTCTTTTAGTTCCTCTAAATGATGGACGATCGTTTCCGCCGTGGCTCCTGCATCTCGCAAACGAACCGCTTCTTGGACGAGAAACGCTTGCGGCATACAGGAAATACGTGAGTCGATAGGATGGACGTTCACATGATCAATCATCATATTGATCGTGTGCAACGCTTGATATGTCCCACTGATCCCGCTTGAAAGGGTGATGCCAATGATATCCGTTCCTTCTGGCAGTTGTTCAAACGTCGCAACGAGATCTCCAATATTCGGCTGTGAAGTCGTCGGAAGGCTACCCGTCCGAATCCGTTCATAAAAATCAGCAACCGAGATATCAAATCCTTCTCGATAAGCCTCCCCTTCAAAGATGACGCTAAGCGGTGCGACGTGCACTTGATGTTCTTCACAATACGTTGTTGGCAGATAGGCAGTGCTATCCGTTACGATCACAATCTGACTCATCCGTGATTTCCTCGCTTTTATAGTTCCGTCGTGACGTATACTTTCATACGTCACAATCGTTTATAAGTGTAGCACTTCTGAGTGGATAAAAAAAGGAAGATGGGAGTCCTGCTCCCGTCTTCCTATCCGTTCATACGACGACGACCCATCCACGGCGAATCGCTTCGACGACCGCACCGGTGCGGTCTGGAACGTTCATTTTCCGAAGAATCGAAGATACGTGGTTTTTAACTGTCTTTTCACTGATATATAATGTATCGCTAATCGCACGGTTCGAGAATCCATCTGCCAGTAGCTGCAAAACTTCACATTCACGCCGTGTCAATACGTGCAGTGGTGCTTCAGCCACCTGACGTTCAACGGGTTGTGACGCCATCGTTTGTTTCATCTTCATGAGACGTCTGTATTCCTGAAGTAGATTTGGTGTCACTTTCGGGTGTACATATCCACCTTCACGATAGACGGAACGAATCGCGTTGACGAGTTCATCCGTCGCCATCTCCTTCAATAAATATCCGACGGCTCCCGCTCCTAAGGCGTGCATGACATATGTCTCATCATCATGGATCGATAAGATGATGACCCGAACTTCCGGGTGTACTTCCATTAAACGTTTCGTTGCATCGACACCGTTGACTTGTGGCATATTGATATCCATCAATACGATGTCTGGTTGGTGTGCTTCGACGAGAGGAATGACATCTACGCCGCTCTCTCCTTCCGCTACGACTACGAACTCTTCCTCGAAGTCAAGAATTCGTTTTACTCCCTCACGGAATAACTGATGATCGTCAATGATGACTACTTTCACTTGCTCGTTGTTCACAGTGTTTCCCCTCTCGCTTCGGATTCCTCGATCGGAATCTTTACCTTGATGACCGTCCCGCCCCCAGGGTACGTTTCGACCTCGAATTCTCCATCGATCAATTCAATGCGTTCACGCATCCCGATCAATCCAAACGACTCGTCATGTGAGTCGACGATCGAGTCGAAGTCGAATCCGACTCCGTTATCCTTTACGTGAATGCGAATGGAATGTTGATATTGTTCTATGATAATACGAATGTCCTTTGCATTGGAATGCTTCACGGCATTTTGGACAGCTTCTTGAACGATCCGGAAGACCGCGACCTCATAGGTGGAGTCGATCCGTTCGCCACCACCTAGGTATTTAAATTGAATCTCAATATTCGAAATTTCTTGCATATGTCGTAAATACCGCTCAAGCGTCGGGACGAAACCAAGATCGTCCAACGTCATTGGACGGAGATCATAAATAATGCGACGAATGTCCGCTAATCCGTCTCGAATCAAGACACGAAGACGATGAATTTCCTCAAAAGCAGCTTCTGCTCCATTGTGTTGATGAATTTTTTCAATCAGATCCGCCCGAATTAATACGTGCGCCAATGTCTGCGCTGGACCATCATGCATTTCGCGAGATAACCGCCGTCGTTCGTTTTCAGCAGATTGAAAAACTTTTAAGCCCATTTCCTGTTTTTGCATCGCTTTTTCGTACTTCTCATTCATGACTTGCATATCGTCCGTCAAAAAATTCAAGACAACGGATACACGTCCAATCAGCATATCCGCTCGTTCGATTGTTTCGTCTAACTGAATGAGACGACGTTCCAACTCATCACGCCGCTTCCGGCAATTCATCTCATCCCGTTGATTGATGAACGACTCCAGTTGTAGTGAGTTCGCTGTTTCATAGGCTTTTCGAACATCTTGCTCCGAATAGTTTTCGAAATTTTTGCTGACGATGACTAGTCGTGTTTTGGCATCCTTAATATGACGTTCTAGCCGCTCTGCTTCTTTTATATAATCATGGACACGAACTTTCAAGTCGCGCAATTCTTGCTGGATTTCAGCATATTGCTCTCTCGAATCCTCCGTGATCCGAACGATTTCTTCGCGACTTTCCTCTACGACACCAATGATGTTTTGTACGATATCATTCAACGACAGTCGCTCCTTCATTTCATGCGTCATCGTGACTCCCTCCGGTCCTTACCACTCAAATGGTTGTCTCTCTCTCTGAACGTCGTTATGCTAGAAAGAACTAGTCAACGAGGAGGACATTAATAGTATGACATTATCTCATTATTATACAGTAAAAGAAAACGGTTTCCACGAAATCATTATTCAAAAGTCTCGATTCATTACATATATTTCTCGCATTTCTTCCGAAACAGAGGCACAAGACTTCATTGCGCAGATTAAAAAGAAGCATCATGATGCAAATCATAACTGTTCTGCGTATGTCATCGGGGAACAAAATCAAATCCAAAAAGCGAGTGATGATGGTGAACCTAGCGGAACAGCAGGCGTCCCGATGCTTGAAGTACTGAAAAAAAGAGATTTACGCGATACCGTTGTTGTGGTCACGCGTTATTTTGGCGGCATTAAACTTGGTGGCGGTGGATTAATTCGTGCCTATGGCTCAAGCGTCTCGGAAGCATTGAATGCAATCGGCGTCGTTGAACGGATTCAGCATCAAGTGGTAGAAGTGCACATTGACTATACGTGGCTTGGAAAAATTGAGAATGAACTTCGATCAAGCATTCATCCGATTGATCAGATTCATTATTTGGATCAAGTTCAAGTCGATGTCTTAGTCAAAACGGCAGATGTTCCTACCTTTATTGAATGGATGACAGATCTGACGAATGCGCAAGCCCACTTCCAAGAAGGTGCTTTTCGCTACCTCGAACGTGACATTCTTTCCTGACCTGCTATACTGATTGTAAAGATTCCGAAAGTTTTTTAATAATTCTGTTAAGTAAGGAGTACTTGAAATGGATGAACCGATACGATCACGGTCAAAGAAAAAAAAGAAGCGTTCTTGGTTCAAGCGTCTTGTTTTTTTATTTTTGATCATTTTAGTAACTGGCGGTGCAGCATTCGCTTACGTCGCCAACAAGACTCTTCAAACGGCTAATGAGACAAAAGTCGACTTAGCACGTGGAGACAAGTCAGAAAAACGTGAAGCGGCAGTCGACTTGACGAAGGACCATTTCTCCGTCTTGCTTGTCGGAACGGATGAACGTCCCGGAGACACATCCTCTCGCGCTGATACGATGATCATCGCCACATTCAATAAAACAGATCAAACCGTAGACATGGTCAGCATCCCTCGAGATTCTCTCGTCCAAATCCCTTCTGTCGGATATGAAGATAAAATCAACCATTCGTATGCTTATGGAGGAATTGATTCAACGATTGAGACAGTCGAAACGTTGTTTGATATTCCTGTAGACTATTACGCCTCCATCAACTTTAATGGTGTCGTTGCTATCGTCGATGCGCTTGGCGGTATTGATGTCGACGTCAAACTACCGATCGACACACTCGACTCTTCCGATAAACGAAACAGTATCAAACTCGAACCTGGTCAGCAGACACTCAATGGGGAAGAAGCGTTGGCCTACGCCAGAATGCGTTATGAAGACCCTGAGGGTGATATCGGACGTACAAAACGCCAGCAACAAATCGTACAAGCGATTATCGAACAGTCGACTTCCTTCGGTTCGATCACGAAACTCAATGACTTGATGGATGCTACAGGCGATAACTTCAAAACGAATATGTCACTAACGGAAGCCTTCCAGCTACAACCGTTCGTCAAATCACTCGGATCCATTAATCGTATTGATTTAACGGGATCAGATACGAAAATCAATGGCGTCTATTACTATCAAATCGATCCCCTTTCACTTGCCGAAGCTAAAACAACATTAAAAGAACAGCTCAATTTACCTGCTGATGACGCTACTGACATGACGACATCAGAAGAGGCGACGGATGATACGACGACTACGATCAACTGATCATACAGCTTTGCTAGAACTTCAACGTCTTGCTTATCGAATCGAAGCGCGTCTACTGGAAACAGTAGACTTTCCACCTTTATCGGAAACGATCGATGACATCGAAGCGGAGCAACCGAACGGGTTCGTTTATCTCTTGCATGATAGCGTAGTCGGTGCGATCACATATGTTGATGGAACGATCACGCGCCTCGTTGTGAATCCGGAATATTTTCGCCAAGGCATCGCCCAATCCTTACTGCACCACCTGCTTCAGCATGATCACGTGAAGCATGTCATGACAGGTGCGCGTAATCTTCCTGCCCTTACGCTCTACGCTCGTTTTGGCTTTACGGAAGTCCAACGTGAGTGGCGCCACGATATCGAACTTGTCTTTTTGACTCGAATTTAAAGCTTCATTAAGCGAAAACAAAGAAGCAGCAGACGCCTGTCTGCTGCTTCTTTGTGCGTTTTAAAAGAATAGGAGTCCGAGAACGGCTCCAATCAACACGATTCGTAACGGCGACTGTTTATAAAAACGAAGTAAACAGAACAAACCGAAGGCAATCAAGAAGTCAAGACCACTCTTGATGCTTGACGTAAAGATTGGATCATAAAGGGCAGCAAGTAAAATACCAACGACTGCAGCATTGACGCCGATCAAGATCCGACCGACCGATTGATTCTTCCGAATACGATCCCAGTACGGTAAAACACCGATGACGAGTAGGAATCCTGGTAGGAAGATCGCGAGCGTCGCAAGAATTCCTCCAGAAACACCAGAAACGATCGTACCGAGATACGTCGCGAACGTAAAGAGTGGTCCCGGTACCGCCTGTGCAGCGGCGTAACCAGCAAGGAACGTATCCGTGTTCATCAATCCAGGTACGAGTGTCTGCTCAAGGAATGGCAAGACGACATGTCCGCCACCAAAGACGAGGGCACCGGCACTGTACATGATACTCGTCAGTTGGACGGTTCCCGTCGCAGATTGCGCGAGAAACGGTGTGACGGCAAGTAAGACGAAGAATAAGACGAGTGCCGTGATGCTAAGTAGGCGTGGTACGCGAATCGACAAGGACCCACCCGTCTCCGTCTCTTCTTTAAACCAGAAGAACGCAAGAAGACCTGCGAGCAACAAGACACCGACTTGTGCCAGTGGATGTGCGATCAAGAGTACGCCTGCTAGCGCCAGTAGCATCAACGTCATCCGTTTGACGCCTGTCGCAAGTTTCATTCCCATGCCAAGGACGGCGTCAGCAACGATTGCGACAGCGACGAGTTTCAAGCCATGAATGAATCCGGCTTCTGTGACATCGAACTGTGTCGCAAGAATCGCGAACAGAATCAAGGCGATACTCGACGGTAACGTAAAACCGATAAAGGAAATGATCGCCCCTGCTACCCCTCCACGAATCAAACCGATTCCCATTCCGACCTGACTCGAAGCGGGACCGGGAAGGAATTGACAGAGCGCAACTAAGTCAGCATAGGCTTTCTCATCAATCCATTTTTTCCGTTTGACATATTCCTCATAAAAATATCCGAGATGGGCGACCGGACCGCCGAATGATGTCAATCCGAGCTTAAATGATACAAGAAAGATTTCAATTAAACGATGCATGTTTCACCTCCATCCTTCATTCTACAAAAAAGATGTTAAGTTCTTGCGAACTTCAACGGTTTTTCTTTCCATAAGTCCCTTTTCGCCACAATTTCTCCATGGGACCTTGTGGATGAGACTGGAGATATCTGTTTGAAGCAACACCTTGTGCGATCAAAAGCAGGAAAACGAGTAACAGTCCTTGCCATAACGGTGTCGTTCCATGTTGTCCACTGAAGAAGACGAACACGGTAAAGACGACTGTATGCATCAAATAATTCGTCAATGCCATCCGTCCCAGTCCAGCAAACCATTGCATGCGTCCAGCACGAACGAGTAGCGCAACGGCACAAGCATAGGTGATCGCAAGCGTGCGTCCTGAGAGCCAGACGTAAAATAGATTGATGGATCCGTCTGGTACGTCAGCATGCGCCTGTATGATTCCTGCAAATGATGGAAGTGTCAGGAGTAAACTAATTCCAAGCGTCCACCACAGGAAACGATTCGTCGGTGGCGCTGCGCTGAAGCGTTCCATCAAATAGGCTCCGATCAAGAACAGGGATAAAATTTCTGGCCAAATGACACCAGAATTCATGAGGGCTTCCGGTAATTGAAATGTCGCGTGATGTGATAAAAATCCGAGGAGATCGCGCGATGCGACGAACGACTGAAGTGTCTTATCCAGCTCGACGACGGGAGTGTCGCCCAATTGACGAGCCCCAAAGAAAATAAGCAGATAGAGCAAAAGGGCATAGATTTGAAATGCTATCGCAAACAAGAGCTTCGTGATCGGCTTTGTTTTTATAAATAACAATAAGATAAAACCGGTCAACGCATACGTATGTAAAATATCTCCCTGCCAAATACATAAGTGTAGTAGTCCAATGACGAGAAGAATCCCGAGACGTCGTGCAAAAATTGTCTTCGGTAATCCTTTTTGCTGCAAACGCTGGATGAACAGATAAAAACCTGCTCCAAACAAGACACTAAACAGCGTATAGAATTTTGTCTGGATGAAGAGGTCAAACACCAAACGAATCGCTTGATCGACGTCTCCCATCATCGCATTCGGTCGATCGCCAAGAAAACTTGGCATGTTGACAAATAGAATGCCACATAAAGCAAATCCCCTCAAAATATCCAAGTACTGAATGCGTTCATTTTTATTTATTTCTTGCATTTTCTCATCTCCCTTAAAAAAAGACCGCACATTGAGATGAGCGATCTTTTTAAATCATTTCGTTGTAAGACGTTCTAATAGTTTGAGAATCGGTCGATATTTATCCCCTAACAAACCCAATGATTCGACTAAAATATCTAGTACGATCAATAAGATAACGAGAGAAATAAAAGCACCGAGCGAATTCGTTTGCGAAAAGAGGATTGCCGTCATTCCGAACACACCACAAAGTCCATAAATCACTAAAACGGCTTGTCTCATCGTAAATCCTAAATCGAGTAAGCGGTGATGCAAGTGCTCTTTATCGGGTGCGAACGGCGGTCTCCCTTGTAACATACGACGCACGATAGCGAACAGCGTGTCTGAAATCGGAATCCCGAGCAAAATGACTGGTACAGCAAGTGAGAATAAAGTTACATTTTTGAATCCAAGTAGGGAAAGTACGGCCAGCATATATCCAAGATACAGCGAACCCGTGTCTCCCATGAAAATTTTTGCCGGATAAAAATTATGAAACAGAAAACCGAGCGTACTCATAAGCAAGAGGATCGCAACGATCGTCACGTAGACGTTCCCTTGAATCACAGCTAAACTAATTAGCGTCAACAAGACGATACTCGATACGCCAGCAGCTAGTCCGTCTAAACCATCAATCAAATTGACGGCATTCGTGATACCGATGACCCACAGGAAGGTCAATGGCACACTCCACCACCCGAGATACAGCTGTTGATCAAACGGCAAATTGATGAAATCGATTCGAATCCCACCATTTAAAACAATGACTGCCGCTACGATTTGTCCCATTAACTTCAGCCTAGCATTCAGTTGAAAACGATCATCTAACATACCGGTCATGATGATCACGAAACTACCGACTAATATATGAGTCGCATATGGACTCGATGGTTGTAAGATAAAGTATCCGATCATGAATGAGATATAAATCGCAAGCCCACCTAGACGTGGCATGATTCGAACATGTACTTTTCGTGCATCCGGACTATCCACCGCGCCCACTGCAATGGCAAAACGTTTGACAACGGGGGTAATCAGCAATGCAGCGATGAAACAGACAATGGACGCTGTCCATAACATAATAACATCACGCTCCTGCGCGAATTATACCACATTCTTCTTCCAAAAATCGTTCGTTCCCATTCTGTAAACAAAAAGCATAGGCTTATGCTTGTGCGACTCGGAATTGCAACACGTCTTGGTCTTGCCACTCCGTCACGTCTAAGACGACTTTGATTGCAAGGGTCGTTTTAGCTTCGATTGGGGACGTTAACGCTACCTGCAATGTCTGCAAGATTTGTTCCCCGTTCATAAGTTGTAACGGAAGCGTTCCGAGTTGAATCGCCTGTTCATATCCGTTTCGAATCAAAAACAATCCTGTCATCCTATTTTCGTTCTTCTCGTTCCAAACATTCATGACATTGACTTCTTCATTCTTCAACGTCGGGGTTGAATAGAATGTCTGACGTACACGTCGCGCTTCAGTATCAAGGAAGTCCGGTGGAATCTCGAGATCATGCGTCTCTTCTAAACTAAATAAGAGACGAATCTTTTCCGGGAAATATTCTTCTTCCGTTAAGAAAAGTTCTTCCTCGGAAAAATCAAGCCAACATGGCATACTACTCATCGGTACGAACTCCGGAATATCTTCCGTCGTCAAAACCTTTCTGCCAATCAGACGATTGGCATCGTCTAACACGAGTAATGGAAGACCATCTACATGAAAACTATTTTCTAATGTATTTCGAAACAACGCGACGATTGAAATCGGCGAGGATGATAGGTCCACTTGCAGCGCTTCGACGGACAGTTGATTTAACTCCAAGTCTGGCAATTGATTAGCATGGTAACGGAAAAGATATTCATCTTCTTTCTCGATCAACATATCTTCTGTAAAAATCAATCGAGGCTTATACAGTCCTGTATTTTCTGGTGTCTCTGCTTCTAAAATGATTTGTTTTCTGCGATTAAACATCTAACTCCATCTCCTCGATTTCTTCATCTAGCATGATATATTCGGACAATCGTTGTAAGACATAGGCAACGGGATACTCGATTTCAGCAATCGTGTAGTTGAAGATTTCAAAGCCTTCCTTTTCGTACATCCGAACAGGCTGTTCTTGACCGTAACTCCGAAGATGAATGCCTTCTTTTAGCGTATTCATCGTCGTCAAATGTTCCGTCCAGTGCTCTTCGATCGATGCCAATAGCTGATCTCGGATCAGCTCGTCTACTCCAGGATTCTTTAGTTCCTCTATCCATTTTTCACGACGAGCGGAAACAATGTTCACATAATACGCTTTGACCTCTTCCGGCTGTTCTAAATCATCTGGAAGTGGTACTTCGTCGTTTAGTAATTCGTCCATCGCGAACTGGAACTCTTCCTTTGGCCACTCTTCCGGTACGAGTTCTGCAGATAGATAACGATCCACGATACGTTCGACCGTCCGTTCGACCATTGGTAGTACCATATCTTGAATGTCTTCTGCATCTAGTACTTGGTTACGGATCGCATAGATGACAAGACGGTGCTGATGAAGGACGTCATCGAGTTTAACAAGTTCCTCTCGAATCGAATAACCTGTCCCCTCGCATGTTTCTTGCGCATAGCTCAATAACGCTTGTGCTTCTTTTAACGTAACCGGTTCATGCTGACTCGTCTTCATTTTTTTCAAGACTTTCTCGAGTCGATCCTTTGCAAAACGCCGGACGAGGTCATCTTCGAGTGACACGATGAATTGACTTTTACCTGGATCTCCTTGACGTCCTGAACGTCCTCTTAGCTGGTTATCAATCCGAACCGACTCATGACGCTCGGTACCGATGACAAACAACCCACCTGCTTCTTTCGCAATCTCATCCAACGTAATATCTGTCCCTCGGCCTGCCATGTTCGTCGCAATCGTGATGCGTCCGTGTTGCCCGGCTTCACGAATGATGTCAGTTTCTTGGTCGACCGTCTTTGCATTCAGGATTTGATACGGTAACTGATGTGTATCTAAAGCTTCAGCTACAGCAAATGATTGTTCGATGGACGTCGTTCCGATCAATACGGGTTGCCGTCTTGCATGTGCTTCCTTCGTCGCACGCGCCACAGCTTCATATTTCTCCTCTTTCGTCGCGTAAATGATGTCAGAAGCATCTTCACGGAGTTTCGGGCGATTGGTCGGGACTTGTACGACATCCATTCCGTATGTCTTTAGAAGCTCTTGTCGTGAAGTTTGTGCCGTACCTGTCATGCCTGAAACGAGCTCATACATCCGGAAATAATGTTGGATCGTAACTTGGGCCGTCGTTTTATTTTCTTCCGTAATGTCAATGCCTTCTTTTGCTTCAATGGCTTGATGGAGCCCATCCGACAAACTTCGTCCTTCCATGATGCGTCCTGTAAATAAATCAACCAACTCGATTTTCCCATCTTTTACGATGTAATCAACGTCTCGTTTCATGACGATGTGAGCACGCAAGGCTTGAACCATGTAATGATAAAGTACTTGATGCTCAGCTGCGAAAAGATTATCGATGGCGAAGTTCTCTTCGATGATCGAAATTCCTTTATCCGTAAGCGAAACTGCTTTGATCTCTTCGTCGTATTCGTATGCATCCGCAGGAAACTTTGATACGATCAGCTTCGCGACGGTTTGTAATCCTTCATGCACCGAACCCTTACCTGCCATGATGAGTGGTGTTTTCGCTTCGTCGATTAAAATACTATCGACTTCATCGATGATGGCAAAGTGATGTTTTCGTTGTACACGGTCTTCCTTCCGATTGACGAGATGATCGCGCAAGTAGTCGAAGCCAAATTCTGTACCGACTCCATATGTAATATCTGCGCCATAGGCAGCACGTTTCTCATCAGGTGACAGATCGGTAACATTTAGTCCTACTGTTAAACCAAGAAAACGGTGAATTTCTCCGATCTGATCCACGTCTCGTCGTGCCAAGTAGTCATTGACGGTGATGACATGAACCCCTTTACCACTTAAGGCTTTTGTAAAACTCGGTAACGACGCGACTAATGTTTTTCCTTCCCCCGTCGCCATTTCTGCGATATGACCGTCTAGTAACGCAAGACCACCAATCAATTGAACATCGTAATGACGCATGCCTAACGTACGAACACTTGCCTCTCGGACAAGAGCAAATGCCTCCGTCTTCAGTTGATCAATCGTCTCACCGGCTTCGATGCGTTCTTTTAGGTGGATTGTTTGATTTTTTAATTCATCATCCGTCATCGCTTGATAACGACTTTCTAACGCATTGATTTCTTTTACGATTTTCATATAGTTCTTCAGTCGCTTAGACTGTTCGTTGAATGTATTTTTTACGAGTTGAAGCACTGTTTTTCTCCTCTCCCCACGTCCACGTGACGTCAGGTCCGACAATTTTTTCATCTACGTATCCATTATATCAGTTAAAAAATGGAACAGAAGAGATAAAAACCATTTTTAAGAAAATCATTTACTTATTTTAAAAATAAATCTTTATTTTGGAATTCATTCAACAAAAAAAACGCCTTTCTTTAAAAAAGAAACGACGTTTTTTGAAAAAACTACATAAAAATCGGAACTTCTGCCGATGAATCATATGTATAGATTCCACGACCCACTTTTTGAATCGCCGGGTTTGCCTGTTCAACTTTCGCCATAAGCTGATAAATGTTACTGATTTGGTGACGATAACGAAGTTCGAGTTCCATCTGAATATCTCGTGCTGACATCGACTCGCGTTCGCGCATCAAATCACTGATTTGGTGTACGTAAACTTCCAGTGGATATCGCTGATTCACTCTTCGTTGTTTCAATGGACGCTCTAGTGCAACAGAAACTTCCTGTGCATGATCTTGATTCGTTCGACTTAATTCAGCTACTAAGTACTCTGCTCTTCGTTGAAGACGGCGATATTCTTCTTCGATTTCCATCAGCTCTCTGTAAATATGTTCATTCGGATCCATACTTTTTACCTTCTTTCTTGTATTGATGACACAATAATATTTCAATTATGTTTCAATTGCATGTTTTTTGAAAAAATATTACCATTTATTTACCTTTTTGTTATATGATTTCTATGTTATTTTAATTTTTTTGTAATATTGGCAATTTTTTATCTGTTGCTGATTTCCATTTTTATCTTAACAGAAAGGAGCGAACCTAGAACATAAAATTATTGTTTTTAATATATAATTTTAAATCTTTCTTCATTTTGTCATTTTTATATCCTGTTTTACAATACTAAATTTAAAAGGAGAGCACACTATGCCTACTAAAACTTCCGTCTTGATCGCAAGTATTGCTTCGGCCGTACTTTTCACGGTAGCCGCCCCAACACCCGAGGCATCTGCTGCTTCTATCACGAAAGCTACTTATCAAACAACAGATGCATTGAATCTTCGCGCTTCTGCTACTACTTCCTCTAAAAAATTGTTGACGATCCCTAAAGGAAAATCAGTCGTTTCTTCGTATAAAACAGGGAACTGGTACAAAGTCTCTTACAGTTCTAAGACGGGTTATGTCTCGGGAAGTTACTTGAAGAAGAAAGCGGCCGTTAAAGCTAGTACTGTCGGTACATCCTTTACGAAGACGAACTACACGACGACGGATTCGTTGAGCCTTCGTAAGTCTGATTCTGCTGCTTCGACTAAATTATTGACGATTCCTAAAGGAACAACACTTTCCTCTTCTTACAAGAAGGGAAGCTGGTATAAAGTATCTTACAAATCAAAAACCGGTTATGTTGCTGGTTCTTACTTGAAAAAGAAAGCGGTCGTCACAGCAAGTGCTACCGGTACGACATTCGCGAAAACGAACTACATTACGTTGGACGCTTTGAATTTACGTACATCGAATTCTGCTACCTCAGCTAAACTACTAACGATTCCTAAAGGAAAGATCGTTACCTCTTCGTATCGGAAGGATAACTGGTACCAAGTGTCTTACGGTAGTAAAAAAGGCTATGTCTCAGGAAGTTACTTGAAGAAAACGACGTCTTCTTCTGCTTCTTTACCACCTGTCGGATCTGCAGCTGATTATTCAGGTACGACGATGTATGTTCTCGTTCCTTTTAATGATTCATTGACATTACGGTCTGGTGCAAGTTCGATCAGCCCTTCTATCGGTACACTGCCACGTGGTTCCGTTGTTACGGTAACGAATGCTTTACATAAGACAAAAGGATTCGTCGCTGTCAAAACATCTGATGGACGTTATGGATATGTCGAAGCGACGTATCTCTCGCTCTTCCAGCCTTCTATGTCTGCTCGTCCACTCGTCGTCTTAGATCCTGGGCATGGTGGACATGATGTTGGTGCCGCACGATACGGTATTTATGAACGTGATATCGTCATGTCAGTCGCTAAACTCGTAGCCGAGCGCCTATCTAAAACAGTCGATGTGAAGTTGACACGTTATACGAATGATTACTATCCTTCGTTAACAGATCGTAGCGTCATCTCGAACGCCCATAAGACAAACATCTTCGTCAGTATCCATATTAATGCTGCATCTTCAACAAGTGCTTATGGCGCTGAAAACTTCTATTACAGAGGTAATGCATCTGTTGCTCTATCACGAAATCTCCAAAACAATCTTGTTAACTCGATTGGATTACGTGATCGTGGTATTAAATTCGGGAACCTCGCTGTTCTTCGCGGTACGAATGCACCCGCTACATTAACGGAACTTGGTTTCCTATCCAATGCTAATGACCGGGCGAAACTTGTTTCTCCTTCTTATCAGCAACGCTATGCTGATGCAGTAGCAAACGCGATTCTTTCTTCCCTCTAACCAAAAAATAACGCTCAGCCGAATCATACGGCTGAGCGTTATTTTTTTGAAAAAGAAGAGATTCAGGGAAATCACTTCTTTTTCTGACACATAAAAGAAAAGAGAGGTTGATTGCGATTCAATCATCAGGGAATGAATGAATCTCAGTTAGCGACTAGCGAGGATTTGCTCAAGGGAAAGCAAATCTGTCGAATCGACACGATAGTCTGCCTCATGGAGCGCCGACTCCGGTCCTACGCCGACGGCATACATACCGGCAGCGTGGATGGCAGTGATGCCCGCTGTCGCATCTTCTACACCGATGCAACGGCTTGGTTCGACGTCGAGCGCTTCCGCAGCACGGAGAAACACTTCAGGGTGTGGTTTCGATTGTGCAACAGTTGCAGCATCTACGATGTCATCGAAGTAATGTCGAACCTTTAATGCCTCGACGACCATCAGCGCATTTTTAGAAGCGGACGCCATCCCGATTTTCAGCCCAGCGTTTCGGATTTCATCAAGGAATGCAGTGATTCCAGGAAGAAGATCCTGTTCAGAGATGTGCTGGATCAATGTGACATAGTGTTCGTTCTTCTTCGCAGCGAGTGCTAGCTTCTCGTCTTCCGAAAAAGCATCCTGTTTTCCACCAAGCGCAAGGATACGCTCGAGTGAATCCATCCGGCTGACACCTTTTAATGTCTCATTGAATTCCCGGTCGAACGGGATATCCAAATCCTCTCCTAATTGTTTCCACGCTAAGTAGTGATACTCTGCTGTATCCGTGATTACGCCGTCTAAATCAAAAATGACCGCTTCGATCGTTGGTGCCATCCGACATCCATCCTTTCATACATCGTCCATGAAAGGCAAGAAATCGAATGACACGTTGTGCAAACGATTGCACTTGCCTCACAAACAATTTTACTAATTCTCTCATCTCTTTGCAAGCGTTATCAAATGTTTTACTTAAAAAGAAAAACACCTTGCGATTTCAGCAAAGTGTTTTTCGTCCTGTTATCCTTTTAAGAGACCAATCACTCGGACGTTGATTGCTTTCGGTTGGAACGCGAGCATGTTCTCCATGTCTTGCGCAATCCGTTCCTGCACTTTCCCCGCCGTCTTGATGATCGACATTCCGTACTTGATATGAACAGACAAACTGATCGTAATCTCGCCGCCGACATCCTCGACCTTCACGAGTTTAACCATCTGTTTCTCTTGCAGTTTTGAATCATCTGCTGTGAAGGCGATCCCTTCCGTTTCTTGAACGGCTACGCCTGCGATGACCTCGATGACTTGTTGCGAGACGTTCACGACACCGTCTGCGTTATTTAAATTATATGACATTCCTTCCACGCCCTTCGTCTTGTAATCCATCTATCTTAAAGTGTAAAGCATTCCGTCTTATTTTGAAAGGTCTTCCCGTTTCTCGACGATTGGACGAATATCAATCTCAATCAAAGGACGGAGAACACGAACGACGAGCGGGTGTATGATGATACCGAGGATCAGCAAGGCAACGCCAATCATGATCAGTAACGCTAGCCACGGTTGCGGTACGAATGCTTCCGTCACATACTGGCGCCACGCCATGACGAAAAAGACGTGAAGCAAATAGACATAGAGGCTGAGTTCCCCCGCCCGTGTGATGAGCGGAAGGCGACGCATCGGAATCAACATCATGAAACCAAGGGAAGCCGCAATTGACAAGAAATAAATGACACTATGTTTGATGACACCTAACCAGGCATCGCTATCGTATTGATCAACATAAGGGAAACGATGCTTGAAGGCATTCGCGAAATCAACGATCTCTTGTGGTGTGTCACGCCACGCTTCAAATAACAAAAAGCCCATGACGGCCACAAATGTGATCCCACCGATTAAGCGGACGTTCATCCGTCGTTTAAAGTTTTTCGGCATTTCAAAGATCCGGATGAATTCGTGTTCTGATAAATAGTTTCCGAGTAAGAAGTACGGATAGAACATGATCAACTTACGAAGTGCTAAGAAGCCTGTATTCTCAAGCTCAAAACCATATAATAGAGCGAACGCGAGACCGAACCAGACGTAGCCGCGTAAATGGACGACATAAGGCGTCACGATATACCAGACGACCATGACGAATAAATACCAAAGTGCCCAGTATGGCCGTAATAGATGCGTTCCAATGTTTTCTCCTGAGAAAATCGGGTTTCCTTCCCCGAGTGTCGCCCAAGATCCGATCAAGATCTGCCAGACACAATACACCGCGAAAAGCTGGATGACACGTAAATACTTGTTTTCGCGGAAGAAATAACCGCTTAAAATAATGAATAATGGCATATGAAACGAATAAATCAATAGATAGACCGTTTCGAGTAATTTTCCATCATAATCAAACCGTAAATCTGTCAGCATGTGACCGATGACGACGAAAATGACAAGAAAACCTTTAATATTATCAAACCACGGATTCCGATTCATGTTACACTACCCCTTATACTCCCTCGAAAGGAACGAATGTTTATGAAAAAGACACTCCTGATTCTATCCATCGTCTTGAACGTCGTTCTCCTTGCATTGTTACTGGGACGTAAACCGCTCGAACTGTTCGAAAGCGTCTTACCTGCAACGAGTACGACTCCAGTCACGACATTCCAATACGATAAGAATCCGAACTATGTCCGTTTGAATAGTCTATTCCATACTTATCAATACCCAAAATCAGCGAACGCTGTCATGTTAGGTGACTCGATGACAAATTTTGCCGATTGGCGCATCTTGATGGATGATCCGACAATTATTAATTTCGGGATTCCTGGCGATACGACAGAAGGCTTTTTGACTCGTCTCGACCTGATTCTCGAGATGAAACCAAAACGCGTCTTCCTGATGGGTGGTATCAATGATATCCGTCACTATACGCCGATTCCACAAATTACCGAGAACATGACGACGATCGTGACGACACTTCGAAAAAATAACATTGACGTCGTCGTTCAGTCAACCGTTCCTGTGGCACCGAAGTATTCAGACTCCGTCCGAATCAACCGTGATGTCGAAGCGTTGAACCGGAATTTACAAAATCTCGCTCAATCGCTTAAGGTTCCATTCGTCGACTTACGACCTGTCTTGACGAATAAACAAGGATATCTTCAGAATCGCTTGACGTATGATGGATTACATCTCGTCGGTGGCGGTTATCTACGCTGGAGCGATGCCCTGAAACCTTATGCATTGCAAGCAGATATAACAGCAAACAAATAATCGATGGCACATCAAAAAAACGGCTCATCCCGATGATCAGGATGAGCCGTTTTTCGATTCTTAATCTTCTTGGTTCTTGACACCCATGTACGCTGCGACACTCGATGCTGAGAAAACCGCAACGGCAACGATACCGACAGCAATCCAAATCACTTGATCCATCATTTCTTTATATCCCCCTTTATGTAACCGCTCACTTCTACATTTAGCGTACACGAATTTCGTCAAGAAAGAAACACATTTTCCATGTCTAATGACTAGACGATTCGGGAAAAAGTAACTATAGTAAAAGGACAACTACAAATTGTCAGAAAATTCGATTATTTAACAAGGAGGTGTTTCTGATGGCCACTTCATTGCTTACGCCGAAAGTGACGTTACGACATCGAAGTACTCTCAACTTTGGATATTGGCTTGTCATCGGATGCATAGGATGGGGGATGCTTGCCCTCGTCACGAATGTTGGTACCGTTATTAGTCGTCTTCCTTTATATGAAAGCATTCCCCTCGCCATCCTTGTACTTGGCCTCACAGGTATCGTACTAAAAATGGCGCGTGACGAGTGGTGGATTCGTTATCTCGAACGTCAGACCCAGTATTACATCGGACACGAGACCGTGACCGGTTGGTGTACGACGATTGATAGCATGTGGCTGATCCGTAAGACGATGCGCCGTGAACTTCGCTTGCTATACCGACAACTTGCCAAGACGAAAGCATCGGAAGAAGTGAAGCAGACGCTCGCCCTCCAGCTCGTCGAACGTGGTGTGCTCATCGTCTATTCTCGACCAAAAAGTGATCATCCTGCTTGAAACGAAAAGAGGACTGCCCCATCATCTTCTATGAAAGAAGAAGATGGGACAGCCCTTTTTTTTACTATTTCAGCCAATCCGTTGCTGCTTCAATCGTTGGCATGACGAGTTGGTGACCATAATTCGACCACGTGACGTCGACTGATGCACCAGCTTGTTTCAAGAGTGCTGATAACTCTTCCGTTTCCTGAGCCGGACAGATCGGATCATTACTACCTGCACCGATGAAGACGCGCACGTCCGATAGGTCAGGTAACGTCACACCACGACGTGGTACCATCGGATGCAACAGAATCGCTTGTTTGAACAAAGCTTCTTCGAACAACATGTTCGCCGCGATGTTCGCCCCGTTCGAGTATCCGACCGGAATCAGACGATCGAGATCAAAACTACGCTCTGCTGCTTGATCACGTAAAAACTGAATTAAACGTGCTGTCCGTAAAGCGAGGTCTTCTTCATCGAAGATGCCTTCCGCGAGTCGTTTGAAGAATCGTGGCATCCCGTTTTCCGAGACTTCTCCGCGGACGGACAAGTAGCCCGCTTCCGAATCGAGCAACGAGACGAGTCCGACGAGATCTTGTTCCGTTCCACCTGTGCCATGTAAGAATAAAAAGATCGGTGCGTCTGCTGTTTTTGGTGCTTGGTATAAATGAATCATACGAGTCTCCCCTTCGGTACAGTAATAGGTGTTACATGATTTGTGATCGCCGTGCGATGTGCTTCGAATTGTTCCGGCAACTTCAAGTCTTCTCCGAGCATCTCAAACTCTTCATCGATTGCGAATCCTGGATTGTCGGTCGCAATTTCATGGAGGATCCGACCGCGGTCATGGAAATAGATTGATGTGAAGTAATTGCGGTCCTTCACTTCAGTCGTCAGCAAACCGAACGCGTTGATGGCGTTCATCCAGTCGAGTTGTTCCTTTTGATCCGTTGCCCGCCACGCGATATGGTGAACCGTTCCCGTTCCCGGACGACCGACTGGCATTTGACCATGAACGACGTCAACGACATTCCCGAACTCGCCTTCTGCGATATATCGGTCAACGGTTTCCGTCCGTTTGCTAAGTGTCAGCCCGAATGTGTCTGTCAGTAATTTTGCTGTGTCTGATGGATCCCGCGACAGTAACGTCGCTCCGGCGAATCCTTTGATCGCAACCTCACGCGTGATGCCATCGATTTCATAGCGACTGTCTGATCCCGCCTCGCGTTCGACGAGTTCAATTTGGAGACCATGTGGATCTTCGAAGGCGATCTGCTGCTCTCCGAAACGAACCGTTTCTACAAACGAGACGTTTTTTTCTGCCAGCCGCGCTTTCCAAAAATCTGCTGCACCGACCGGAATCGCGTACGCTGTCGTTCCGACTTGTCCGGCACCGACTTTCCCTTTTGCCATGCCTTTAAACGGAAAGAACGTGATGATCGTTCCCGGTGCTCCGGATTCGTTTCCAAAATAGAAGTGGTATGTTCCTGGATCATCAAAGTTGACCGTTTTTTTGACGAATCGTAGTCCGAGAATGGTTCCGTAAAAATCGAGATTTTCTTGTGGATCGCCGACCATTGCTGAGATATGATGGATACCTTGCGTTTTCATATGATGCGTTCCTCCTTCAGTCGTATCTATTAACACAATAATAGTAACTAAAGAACAAAAAGTAAACTAATAAGCCTTTCCTCGTTTTTTCTGGAACCTTTATCCAATTTAAATCGTAGGACACTAGGTAACAATGGTACACTTGTCGTGCAACAGACGTCTTTAAAGGAGGTTCATATGTTAGAAATCAAACACATCACGAAGCGTTTCGGCGATTTTACAGCCGTAGATGCTCTGACGATTGAGGTGCCACGCGGGCAAATCTTTGGTTTGCTTGGTGCGAACGGTGCCGGGAAGACGACGACCTTCCGGATGCTGCTCGGTCTACTGCAACCAACTGAAGGCTCAATCACCTGGAACGGAGAGCGCATCCCGACTTCAAAGATCGGATACCTTCCGGAAGAACGAGGTCTGTATCCAAAAATCCGCGTCGACGAACAACTTTTGTTCCTCGCAGAACTCCGCGATATGAAACGGAAGGATGCGAAACGAGCGTTGACGGAATGGCTCGAGTATTTCCAAATTCCGCAGTATGAAAAAATGCGCGTCGAACAACTCTCAAAAGGAAATCAACAAAAGATTCAGTTGATCTCTGCCGTCCTACATAAACCTGAACTGCTGATTTTAGATGAACCATTCAGCGGACTCGACCCGGTCAATGCGGAACAATTAAAACGTGCTGTCAAAAAGTTAACCGTCGACGGAACGACGATCGTCTTCTCAAGTCACCGGATGGATCATGTCGAAGAACTCTGCGAACACGTCGCGATCCTCGATCACGGAAAACCCGTCGTTGCTGGCTATCTCCCTGACATCAAGGCGGGATACGGAAAAACACGTGTCCTCTTGACGACAGATGCCCCGCCACTCCTGTGGGATAGCTTGCCAGGTGTTCTACAAGTCGAGTCAGACAATAATGGACATATCGTCCAAGTCTCTTCAAAAGAAACGGCTGATCAACTTCTTCAACATATCGTCAGCCATGGACACCATGTCGATCGTTTCGTCTGGGATCAGTTATCCCTGCAGGATATCTTCATCGAGGAGGTCGGCAAACGTTATGAACCGTAAATTCCTGACTTTATATCGCTTCAATCTATTACAAAAATTACGTGCTAAAAGCTTTTTGATTTCGACGGTCCTGATGGTCCTGTTCCTTGTCGGCTTTGGCAATATCGAACGGATTCTCGACTGGTTTTCGGGTGACGATCCGAAAGTTGCTCTCGTCAGCGAACTATCGACCGATCTTCGTCCGGCCTTGAAGAAAGCTGGTGTCACTTCAGACATCACGACGAAGGAATATACGGTCGCACAAGCACGAAAGGCCGTCGACCGCGGTACATTCGATGCCGTGGCAATCGTTCAGGATTCGTATGACGTGACACTCGTCAGTGCTAGTCCTGAGTCTGAATTACAGACACAGGTCGCAACGGTCGTCAAACAAGTCCGTGACCAAGCCGTCATCACGGATGCTGAAATCGATCCGAACGTCCTTGCTTCGCTCGCTGAACCTGTTCCTGTCAAACAGGAGTTGACGTCGACGGGTGGAAAAAGTGAGGATGAACTCTTTGCTGCCTCGGCGCTCGTCTATGTGTTGCTGTTCTTGATGTACTTCACGATTGCGATTTACGGTGGGATGATCGTCACGGAAATCGCGAACGAAAAATCATCACGCGTCATGGAGTTACTGATTTCAGCAGCGAGTCCGATTCAACATATGCTGGCGAAGATCCTCTCGATCGCGACGGTCAGTCTCGTACAATTATCGATCCTCGTCGGTGTCGGCTACTACAGTGCTCAAAACAGCAGTTTATTCGATCAGTTATCACTCGATTCCTTGAGTGCTCGGACGATCATTTATCTGTTCGTCTTCTTCCTGCTCGGATACTTCCTGTATGCGACGCTCCTCGCGGCACTCGGTTCACTCGTCAGCCGGGTCGAGGATGCGCAGCAAGTGACGTTACCAGTCATCTTGCTGATCGTCGCAGCTTTCATGATTTCGATGTTTAGTCTGAATGCACCGACGAACCAAGCTGTCGTCGTCCTGTCGTTCGTGCCGTTCTTTACACCGATGGTCATGTTCCTGCGCGTCATGTTGACCGATGTACCGCTATGGCAAGTGTCGATTTCGCTCATCTTGATGCTGATCAGCATCTCGCTTGCCTTATTCGTCGGAACGAAATTCTACCGGGGTGGTGTTCTGTTCTATGGATCGAATCCACTCAAACAGTTGCGCCGGATCTTAAGCGGTCGCCGGTAACAGTTTACAAGACGAATCGTTTCCGCTATCGTTAGGTGAGAAAAAGCCTTTAGGAGGAACTACGTTATGCGGTCTCGTTTTTGGGCAGCGATTCTTTTCACAGCTGCTGCCATGGTCTCGTCACTTGTCATGTTCACGAAATTTCCGCAGGCGAGTGCGACATGGGAACTCGTCCTTGCTTACGGTGGGATGACGTTCGTCGCCAGTCTATTTTGCTGGTCCTTCGTTGCGGTTCGCCGTCAGTCTTCTCGCTTATACGGAAGCTGGGTTGGTGTCTTCATCGCTGGATTGACGGTTTTACTTGTCTGTATCGCACGCTTCGTCTTGCGTGGTGATTTGATGATGATTTTCAAATGGCAAGCGATGCTCGGTAGCTTAACCCTCAATTTCGGCTATGTCGGTTGGGTACTCGTCATCGCGAATGCAATCATTGGATTCATCATCGGTCGGACACGTATTAAGAATCCACGTTTACGTCAGATGTCACAAAACAATACACGTTAAAAAAAGTCGCTGTCTTCTGAACGTCAATCAGAAGACAGCGACTTTTTTATTTTCGATGATAACGTGAACGGCTTTTCCAGTCACTATAATCCGCGTAATATGTCGAACGAGCTAACGATACACCATCTGTCATTCGGTCGAGATACTCGTCGAGTTGCATCATGGCTGGAAGTTTATCCTCAAATAGTTCAAACGTCTCTTCTGCTTGATCGCGTCGTAACTCTCCTGCTTCCATCACAGCATCGACCAGTTCATGAAAGATGCGTTGCTCGGTTGCGCTCATCGTCTGCTCGATCCGTTTGACATCTTCGTCGTACATCAGGTCAAACAGGCGCATTCGCTCTTCAAGCTGCTCTTCGACCCATGTCCCGTCTTGTCCGAGCGTCTGCTCATAAGCAAGTTTCATCTCTTCAAGTGGCGTCTTCTGTTGCATGATGAACTTCAATGATTCTCCTGTCCAGATGTGACGAGCCAAGTAACTCGCATCGATGTTCAAAGCGTCAGCCAGTGCCTCGATGTACGCTTTTGTTGGATAGACTTCGCTAAGTTCCGTTCGACGAATGAAGTACGGTGCGACACCGAGTCGTTCTGCCAGCTGTTCGATCGTAATCCCGGCACGCTCTCGTAAAATACGAATCCGGTCACCGTAACCTCGATATGGTGAATGGTCTAGCATACGTTTCCCTCCCTTGTTCCTATGGTATCATCATACCCTTGAATTTGGTGTTGGATACATCGAACTTTCAGATGATTTCCGGAACAGATGGCGCGGGTACCGTAGCCAAATCGGTAAGACACTTAAGAAGTATCCAACGGTGACGATACTGATCCAAAACACAGTGAGATTAAGAAAAGGTTTCATCTCCAGTCCCGCCTGTGTCACGACGACTTGGAACAACAAAAAGGCATGAAAAACGGAAATCAGATACGGAATGAGTAAGACCGCACCATATTTCATAAGCAAGTAGCGACGGATGTTTCCGGATCCAAATCCGAGCGCAAACAATGTCTTCATCCGTTTTTGTTCCTGTTCCGCCGTCATCTGCATCCATACATGCAGGAAACTCGCATTGATGACGAACAACCAGATCGTCAGAAGGATGACGACGAACGTGACGAGTCGTACGATCCGGATTCCGTCGATCTCATCTTCCGTCTCATTGATCAACTGATAGGGAACCGGTTGCTTCTCATCCAGCTTGGCTGCGGATTGAATATTGCGAACGATCTTCATCCACTGCTTCCAGTCCCTCGTTCCATAATCATGATACGCCGGCGTATCGAAGACGACGATTTGCCGAACAGGTTTTTTAAGTGTCGGGAAGACAGCATCGCTGACGACGAATATCGTCTCGATCTGATAGTTATAGCCAAACACTAAATCATGGGAAGACGGCGAGAGCAGCTTAAACCCTTCTCGTTTCATCGCCTGTTCTGCCTTCTTCATCGTTGGTGTATTCTCTTCGAGTTGCACCGGTCGCGCGGGTACGAAGAAACTCTGTCGACCGGTCGCCTTCCGCTCCTCAAGGTGCAATTGACGCATCATCTTGTTGTAGGCAGAAATCGGTAAAAAGATACGCTTCCCTTCTGCCTTCACTTCAATATCTTGCTGATAGCGATCCGGAAATGCGTCCGTCATCGTCTGTTTAATATCCTTCAATCGCTTCGTCGGCTGAGCGGATTCTTCATAATAGACGAGACCAAATTGATTTTGGGACGAGAGATCGAGTCCGATCAATTGAAACAAGAAGACAAGTCCGACTGCCGTCAGCGCACATGACGTCAAGATCGTCCCGAGGGCAATCAGCGTACTATTCGTTCGTAACTGATTGGCGATCTCCGAAACGATCAGTTTCCGAAGAGACAACCGACATGGACGATATAGCTGGATCAACCACGGTAAGATATAGCGGCAAATGAAAAAGGAACCGATGAAGATGACAAGCGGGAATAACATATAAAATCCATACATTCGAACGAACGCAAGGACATATCCGTAAATCAAGAGCAATAAAGCGAGGACTTGTGTCAGAATCCAAACTCTTCTTCGAAAAAGTGAACGGGAACGGACCGGTCGATCCGGACGAAAACGGTAAATCGCCAGAACGGTCGCGATCAGTAAAACAAGGAAGGCGCCACCAATCAAGGCAAGAATCGCATAAAACGACAGCTCAAACTCGATCGGTGGCAAGAACATGATTTTGACGACAGAAAGTAACAGCATCTTCGTCAAGACATTTCCAAGTATCATCCCTGCCGTGATCGCTAATCCGCCAACGATCAGAACCTCAATCAAAAAATACTTCAAGAAGTGCGATAATCCACTACCGAGCGTCCGCATCGTCCGGAGATCGTTCTTCCGGTGCTCAAGCATCGTGTATGTCGTCGAATAGATGAACAGGATACTAAAAAATAGGATGATCAGTTCTGCGATGAAGACGAACAAGATCGTCATCTCGATGACTTGGTTCAATTGGCTGAGTATCTTGGCGACGTTTTGAAACGATCCGTTCGTCAGCAAGTTCCAGTAACTCGTCACGATCGTCATCGCGATGATGATCGTCAAGGCATACCCATAGTACAACCGCTGGTAGCGCCGGATATTACGTAGGGCGTATTGCAGATAATTGATGCTCATCCCCTCCTAACAACGATAACGACTCAATGACACGTTGAAAGAAGATCCGTCGTGGCTCATCACGGAATAACTCGGTTTGCACGCTACCGTCCTTTAAAAACAAGACATGATTACAATACGAAGCGACTTGCGGATCATGCGTCACGATGACCATCGTCATCCCCGTCGCGTTCAGTTCTGCTAATACATCCATGACATGTTTTGTCGCTTGAAAATCAAGCGCTCCGGTCGGTTCGTCCGCAAGTATCAGACGCGGCGTATGAATCAAGGCGCGACCGATCGCTGTTCGCTGCCGTTGTCCACCACTTACTTCGTCCACCTGCTTATCGAGCAAATCATCAATCTGAAGGCGACGAGCCAACTGCTCCATCTCTTCACGCGCCAGTTTTGCTTTTTTCCCAGACAACATCAATGGAACGAGCATGTTCTCACCGAGCGTCAAGGAGTCGAGTAAGTTGAATTCCTGAAAGATGATCCCAAGTGTCTCGCGTCGGAAGCGTGTCATCTCTTTTCGCTTAAACGTCGCTGTATCGACGCCATCAATCAGAATCGATCCCCAACTTGGCTCGTCGAGTGTCGCAAGCAAGTTGATCAGGGTCGATTTGCCACTACCGGACGGTCCCATGACTGCGACCATCTCGCCTTCTTCAACTCGGAAGTTCACATCCGTCAACGGCTGTTCCGTCACCTTTCCGGGATAGACCTTTCCTAATTGTTTCACCTCAATCATGTGCGCGACCTCCTACTAAACGAATCCGACATGTCGTCCCGATGCCTTCCTCGCTCTCAAGTTCAATCTCGTGTCCGAGTTTCATCGAGACCTGCTGGACGAAATACAGTCCCATTCCGGTCGATTCCCCGTAACGTCGTCCATTCTCACCGGTAAAGAACGCATTAAAGACGCGTGGGACATCTCGTCTTGGAATCCCGACGCCGTCGTCTCGAATCGACAAAACGACCTGCCCATTTATCTCCTCCGCCTTCAAGACGACTTCTCTACCATGCCCTGTCGTATATTTAATCGCATTCGTCACAAGCTGTAAGACGAGGAATCGAAACCACTTCGCATCCGTATAGACGTACATATCCTCCGCGATATCGAGTTTCGGAAAAACCTGATTTTTGACGAATAGTCGTTTTTCCTGATTAATGATACCGGTAATAAGTGGCTTTAAGGATAACTGCTCTGCCTTCAGATCCGTCTCGATCGCTTCTAGACGTGACGAATAGAGCATCTGGTCGAGTCCACTGCGCAGCCGATCGACCTCTTGGCGCAAATCAGCTTGATAGTGCTCCCCCGGATGTTCGAGAATCAGTTCGATGACGGATAACGGCGTCTTCATTTGATGAATCCACTGGTCGACATACCGATGCCGCTCTTTTTCCTTCCGTCGCTCAGCAAACAGACTGTTTCGAAACAAGGTCTGTTGCCGTTCTAAAAATTGTTCGACAGCGACGGAAATCGGTTCTTCACTATCACTGCGAATCGGTTCTGCGACCGATTGGACCGGCTGTTGCATCCGTCGCAGCAACGGAAGCATGCTGAAGAAACGATAACTGAGATAAATCAAGAGACCGATACTGTTCAAGAGCACGATATAAAAGAAGGCTGCTGGGCGATAAAGATCGTAGAGCCATAAGACGGCATATAAAATCAGCATTTGTCCAGTAAAGAAGATGATACCTGGTATCGCGTTCCGTAAAAAGAGCTTCATGGTTCAAGAACCAGTTTATAACCGACACCTCGCACCGTCTCAAGTCCAGCGACACCGATTTCGGCAAGCCGTTTGCGGACACGCGTGATATTGACGTTCAACGTATTCTCATCGACGAATGCTTCGTCATCCCAAATCCGTTCAAGTAGATCGCCCCGACTGACGATTCGTGGACTTGCCGTCAGCAACATCTCAAGGATCAGTCCCTCTTTTTTTGACAGCTCGATCGACTGTTCCCCGTACTCGACGATATAACGGTCTAAGTACAGCGTGACCCCTTCTTTCGTCACCGTCCGCTCATCCGTCTCGTTTGAAAGCGTGCCATAGGCCCGGCGAATCTGACTTTTAATCTTCGCGATGACGACCGCTCCTTGGAACGGCTTGACGATGTAATCATCCGCTCCGTATTCAAGCGCCATGACTTGATCCATCTCCCCGACCCGTGCTGAGATGAACAGGATGGGTGCCCGTGTCTTCATCCGCAATTGTCGACACCAATAGAAACCGTCAAACTTCGGTAAATTGACATCTAATAGAATGACGTCTGGATTCGTCTCTTCATAGACGGCGACGACATCTCCTCGTCCATCTTCAACGACGACTCTAAAATCATAGCGTTCGAGTAGTTCTTTCAATAATGTGGCAATCTTCATGTCATCTTCGACTAATAAAATCGTATGCATCGTTCCTATCAACTCCTTCTCCCTTTATCATAACGAACTCAAAAAGGACTGGAAACGATTATTCCGTTTCCAGTTCTGTGTACCCCTATTTAGTTCATCACGTGACGATGCGGCGGTACGCACGGACCGTGACGATATAGTAGATCAGATAGACGATCGTATAACAAACAATCGCAAGTAATGTCGGACGAACGATGTTGTAGTTCAACAGTTTCTGCAAGACTTGCATCGCAACTAAACTATGAACAAGTCCGAGCGCGTACGGTAAGGAGAAGACGAATCCGACAAGGCGACGGATGATGCCCGTCTGTTCTTTCTCATCGACACCGATTTTCTGGATGATGGCAAACCGTTGTTTCGATTCTTCTGCTTCCGCGAGCATCTTGAAGTAGATGATTGAACCCGTCGCAAGCAAGAAGACGAGACCAAGGAAGCCGGCAGCAAACGCGAGTAAGCCTGTCGTTGCCGTCGTCATCGTATAGACAGGATAGTACGCCGCCATCTCCGTGTCCGCTTGTTTTCCATATAGTTGTGTCAACTGTTTCATCAATCCATCGTCATGACGTTCATCTGAGAACTGATAATTCGTCAGCGTGAAGCCTTTTTCCGGCATCTTCGCGAACGCATCATCGTTTACGACGAAGGCGAGACGCTGTTTCTCATAAAGTTGAGCGATTGGTAGATTCGTCGCAGCGGTGATGCGAAAGGACTCATGAACGTCCTTGATTTCAACACCGACCGGCGATTTGACTTTCATCTTCAACAAATCGTTTCCTTTGAATGTCTCAAGGACGATTGCTTCGCCTTGTTTCGGTTCTTTGATGACCGTTTTCCCGTTCGCTTTCGCGAGCTTGACGTAGTCCGAATAGTTGACGTAGCTGAATTGTCCCGGCTGGTCTTCATACGCATACGTCGCGTAGTAGCGCGTGAACGTCAGCGGGTTCGGCAGATCGGTCATCTGATGGTCGACGTTCTTGACGTTGACCATCGTCCGGCTGTCGATCTTTTGGTCAGACTTTGCAATCAGTTGTTCCGCTTCAGATTGTTTACTCGCAATCGATAGACTGTACGGAACTTGCTCCTCGACGGTCTGATCGATGAAATAATAAATCGATGTCGCTGTACCGACTGTCGTCAATGTGACGGCAGTGATGACTGTGATCGTCGACAGCATGACGGCATTCGATTTGATTCGTGACAACAATTGCCCGTGCAGAATCAAATTCGTTCCTTTGAAGTGTCGCGCTTGGTTACTTAAGACGCGCAATAAGAAGATCGTGAAGTAACTCATCGTTCCGAACGTTCCGAGAATGACGCAGAGCATCAAGAGTGGGGCAACGATCGTAAAGTGATCCATCAACGGTTGTCCGGTCAAATAGTACCCAACACCGATCAAGACGACCGAAAGCACGGCTAGGATCGGATGGACTTTCGGAAGCGATTCCGCTTGTTGTTCTGCCTTGAACAGTTCGATTAATGTAAAACGATAAATCGTTCGAGCCGAACGTAAAGCGATGATCAGAAAGATTAAAAGGAAAACACCGATCGTCTGCAAGACGGAAGCTCCGCTGATCGTAAAGGTCGCATCGACTTGCATCGCCATGACGGAAGCGAGCAACTGCACGAAGTATTTCGAAGCGACGGTACCGATCGCAATTCCGAGGATCAGACCAATCACTCCGTACCCCATCGTCTCAAGGAAAATCAGGCGAGCAATCTGCCCTCGTTCTAAACCGAGTAATGCATAAAGCCCGATTTCCTTCTTACGACGACGTAAGAAGAAGTCACTTGAATACCAGATGAAGATAGCAGAGAAAAGCGCTAGAATGACACTTGCTCCCGTAAAGACCGTTCCCAGTTTGCCGTACAATTCGTTCGCCTGAAGCATCGCTTCATTCGATCGAATCGCGAGGAACGTGTAGTAAATGAGAATCGCAAACGTGACCGCACCGAGGTACATCACGTTTTGACGGATGTTCTTCAAATTTTGAAACGCCAGTTTAGACAAGCTCACGGACGGCACCTCCGAGTTCACGCTGGACTTCCATGATCTGTTCGAAGAATTCCTTCTGCGAACCAAAGCGATGGACTTCCTTGAACAGCTCTCCGTCCTTGACGAACAAAATTCGTTCCGCATAAGACGCTGTCATCGGATCATGCGTTACCATTAAAATCGTCGCGCCTTCGTTGTTGAGCGACTGCATCGCTTCGAGTAACCCGGTCGCTGACTTCGAATCCAGCGCACCTGTCGGCTCGTCGGCTAAAATGAGCGACGGATCATGAATGATGGCGCGAGCGGCAGCTGTCCGTTGTTTTTGTCCGCCCGATAGTTCAACGGGACGTTTATCGAGTAAGTCATAGATACCGAGTTGACGTGCCACACGATCGACACGTTCTAAGATCATCTTTTTATCGACGTTCGCGAGTGATAGCGGTAAGGCGATGTTTTCCCGGACCGTCATCGTATCGAGGAGATTGAAATCCTGGAAGATGAAGCCGAGTTGTTCCCGGCGGAAACGTGCTAATTGTTTTTCCTTCATCGCCGTCACGTCTGCTCCGTTGATTAAAATCGATCCGTCCGTCGGCTGATCGATCGTCGATAATAAATTGAGTAACGTCGATTTCCCGGCACCGGATGGACCCATGATACTGACGAACTCTCCTTCGTGAACACGGAGCGTCGTCGGACGCAGTGCTTCGTGGCGCGCTGTCTTCGTTTGATACGTTTTTGAAATCTGTTCTGCTTGTAAGATTGCTTTCATCTGTAATGCCTCCTGTGTTTGATTCGTTACACTCAGTCTAGTCCTTCCATACTTTTCTCAAAATGGACTTTGCTTTCACTTCTCTTACAAAACGGTAAGGCACGGGAGGAGACGACAAAAAAGCCCCCATCCGCAAGGAATGGAGGCGTGTCGTATCTTATTTATGTGTTGCTTTGAAGAGCTCTGTGTCGCCTGCGACAACAGAAGTTCCTTCAGCTGGTACAGCTGAAAGCGTGAATTGATCGTGGTTCGTCACGATGATCGGTGTGATCGTCGATGGTGCATTCGCACGGATGTAGTCAAGGTCGAACTCGACGAGGACGTCTCCTGCTTTGACTTTGTCACCTGACTGGACGTGAGCCGTGAAGCCTTCACCTTTAAGGTTAACTGTATCAAGACCAACGTGGATCAAAAGTTCAAGACCATCTTCACCTTTTAGACCGATTGCGTGTTTCGTTGGGAAGATCGTTTCAACCGTTGCGTTGATCGGCGAGACGACTTTACCTTCAGTCGGTTCGATTGCGACACCGTCGCCCATCATTTTTTGAGAGAAAACTTGATCGGGTACGTTCTCGATGTTGACGATTTTACCTGTAAGTGCAGAAGCGATTTTCGCGTTTCCTGCGTCGTTACCACCAAACAATTTTTTTAAGAATCCCATGATACTATCCCTCTACTTTCTCGATCGTTTTTCTTCCGAATGGAAGTTTCGATTTTTTATAGGAGTAAGCTGTCAGACAGCTCGCTCACGTTCTCACAAAAAGCATACGTTTGTCCCTCTGGTTTTGCAAGTATTTTTGTGTGATAATAGTTAGAAATCATAAGGAGGCGCTTACATGTTACCATTTTCAGAAATTACATATGTCCGTCCTGACCTTGCCTTGCTTGAAACATCAATGAATCAAGCGATTGCTCGACTGACGGAAGCCACACAGGTAGATGAAGCAAACGCAGCCATCACTGAGATTAATACCCTCAGAAATCAATTTGAAACGGCAAGCCAGCTCGTCGAGATCCGTCACACGATCGATACACGCGATACGTTCTACGAAACGGAACAAGGATTCTTTGATGAAGCGAGTGCGATCTATCAAGGATATGTCTCAAGCTATTATCAAGCGTTGACGACGCATCCACTCCGCAGTGAACTCGAACAGACGCACGGCAAACAGTTATTCCTGATTGCGGAAGCGAGCCTGAAGACGTTCTCGGAAGAGATCATTCCGAAACTCCAAGAAGAGAACCGTCTCTCGAGTGAATATACGAAACTGATGTCTTCTGCTCAAATCGAGTTCGATGGCAAGACGTTGAACTTATCGCAGTTCGGTCCATATCTTCAATCACCTGATCGTGATGTCCGTAAAGCAGCTTCTGAAGCACGCTATGGCTACTTAAACGAGCATGGTGAAGCAATCGATACGATCTACGACAAACTCGTTCGCATCCGGACAGACATCGCGAAGACACTTGGTTTTCCATCGTTCGTCGAGCTCGGATACGCACGGATGCTCCGCGTCGATTATAACCAATCGATGGTCGAACAGTACCGCGAACAAATCCGTGAGACGATCGTTCCGCTCGCGACACAACTTAAAGAACGCCAGCAACGACGCATCGGTGTCGATCACTTGTACTACTACGATGAAGGATTTGCCTTCAAGTCTGGTAATGCGACACCGAAAGGCGAAGAGTCGTTCATCATTGAAGGTGGCAAAAAGATGTACGCAGAGATGTCACCGGAGACGAACGAGTTCTTCAACTACATGCTCGACCGGGAAGCACTCGATTTAACAGCGAAGCCTGGGAAAGCCGGCGGTGGGTATTGTACCTACATCGCAGACGAAAAACTCCCGTTCATCTTCTCGAACTTCAATGGAACGGCAGGCGACATCGATGTCCTGACGCACGAAGTCGGTCATGCGTTCCAGGTTTATGAGAGCCGTCACCTGACAGCTCCAGAGAGTGCTTTCCCGACGTATGAAGCGTGTGAGATCCACTCGATGTCGATGGAATTCTTCGCTTATCCGTGGATGGAAGAGTTCTTCGGTGAAGAGACAGCGAAATACAAATTCAATCACCTCGCGGGTAGCGTCACATTCCTTCCGTACGGCGTTGCGATTGATGAGTTCCAACACGTCATCTACAACCAACCGGAATTGACACCAGCAGAACGTCGTGAAGCATGGCGGACGATCGAGAAGAAATACCTGCCGCATCGCGATTACGAAGCGAACGATTATCTCGATTCAGGTGCATGGTGGCATCAACAAGGACACGTCTTCGGTAGTCCGTTCTACTATATCGATTACACGCTCGCTCAAGTCTGTGCCTTCCAGTTCTATGCATGGATGGAACAAGACCGGGAAGCGGCTTGGAAGTCATATCTCGATCTTTGTCGTGCCGGCGGCTCGGAAAGCTTCCTTACGCTCGTCGAACGTGCTGGATTGAAGTCTCCGTTCGCACCAGGTACGGTCGAGGCAGCAGTCGCACCGGTCAAAGCGTATCTCGAACAAGCGGACGACCTCGTACTCGATCGCGTCTAATTATTCGATTTCCTCAATTTATCCATTGAAAAAGGTGAGTTTCCGTCCGGAAACTCACCTTTTCTATTTTAAGAGACCTCAATCTTTAGACTGTAACTAGTGATTCATTCAGATAAAAGCGTTTCATGATACTTTCCGTACCAGACGCGGAACTCGTCTGCCGGGATTGGTCTTGAATAATAAAAACCCTGTGCATACTCGCAATCTAGCTGTTGCAGATGATTCGCCTGCTCCAGTTCCTCGATGCCTTCGGCGACAACATCATATTTCAATGTATGCGCCAGTTTAATGATCGTCTCGATGAGCGGTGCGTTCGAACAGGCATCCGGACCGCTGATGAACGAGCGATCGATTTTCAGTCGCTGAATAGGCAATCGACTCAAGTAGGACAAAGACGAATAACCAGTACCAAAGTCATCGATCGCCAGACGATAACCCATTTGGTGTAACGTCTGAAGCGCCTCGAAGACACGTCCGTCCGAAAAGACACCGAAAGATTCCGTGATTTCGAGTTCCATCCGGTCTTCAATTCCAGGATGAATTTCTCGGACGCCCGTCAGGTAATCCACAATCCGACCAGAGACGAGCTCTTTTACGGATAAGTTAGCAGAGACGCGAAGCGATCCGAGCTCCGTTTCTTTCCACGCCTCTACTTGGCGAACCGTTTCAGCGACGACCCACATCCCAATTTCTTCGATGAGCATCGATCGCTCGGCAATCGGAATGAAGACTGCCGGACTGATCATGCCACGTTCTGGATGGAACCAGCGCAAGAGCGCCTCACAACCATCCACCTGCCGTGTCGCAAGGTTGATTTGCGGTTGGTAGAACAATTGTAACTCGTTCTTTTCAATCGCATCCCGTAACTCCCCTTCCAATACGACCGATTCCAGATATTCCGCGCTCATCCAAGGTTCGAACCAGACCGGTCCACCTTCTGTCTGTTGTTTCGCATGTTGCATCGCGATATCGACAGAGGATAATAACGAAGTGACAGCTACTGCATCGTCCGGATAGCGGACCATACTCATACTGATGCTGACGTTCACGAATTCTCCGTTAATTTCATAAACATGTTCGATGACTTGCTTTAATTTCTCGTAATCAACGATATCCTGTTGCGCGACTAATACAGCGAATTCATCTCCACCAATACGTGCTGCTTGTCCCGTTCCGATGAAATGATGCTTCAGTCGATTCGCGAGATCCTTTAAAATCTGATCTCCTGCCCCATGACCGTAAATATCATTGATTCGACGGAATTGACGAATGCTGATAGTGACGAGCTCGCCTGTTTGTGGTGCTCTCAGTGCATCCTGCATCTTTTGTTCAAATCCATTTCGGTTCAGTAACCCCGTCAACATATCAAAAAGCGCAAGTTGTGTAATGCGTTCTTCTCGCCGAAACTGATCTGTCTCATCATGACAAGAGAGATATAAGGCAACACCTGTTTCATCCTCTTTGTTCGGAACGTGAATGATGTTGACGAACATATTTAAAATATCTTCGTCAAATAACATTTTACAGCGAATCGTCTGACTGTTCCCTTCGATCGCTTGTTGAAGTGCTCGTCGCATTCGATTCAAATCAGCTGGATGCACCAATTCTTCAATCGTCCAACCCGAAGTGGCATGCGTTAACTGTCGAAAACGATCATTTCCATTTAAAATCGTATAGTCCGACGATAAAGCAAGAATTGGATCTGTATTTTGAGAAAAGAGAGATTCGATTTCGGCTTTCTTCTGCTTAATCTCTTTTGTATTCGCATCACTATGATCGAGTAATCCAGCTATGATTGCTGTCATCGTCCGAAAGGCTTGAACGACTGGTTTGAAGTCATTTCTTTCGTGTACATGATACCCAGATTGCCGTCGATCCTCAGCAAACGTATTCGCTTCGTTTTGTAGTAAGGAAATATCTTTTCGAAAAGCACGTAATAATAACCAATTCAATATTAATAATGCCGCAATGACAAGAATGATTGTTGCAAATAACAACCAAGCATTTTGAATGATCTGCGATCCTCGGTGCTGCATTTCTTGTTGTACCTGTTTTAACTTTTGATCATATATCTGGTACATGCTTGTTTCATATTGTTTAGACTGATTAGCTAGTTTCGCATAGTTTTGATCGTTTGATGTACTCAACAGTTCATCTAGCGTTTCTGTGTAATTTCGCATCTGACTTCTCATGTTTGCAATTTCTTGGCGCCCTGTATCGTCTTGTAACGAAACTACCTCGTACAAGGCATTCATGAGCGATTGTTGTCGAATGGGCAAGTCGATCCGCATTTGTTGGATGCGTAATCGATCAATCGAACTAATTTCGTTGTCCCGACGTGCTTCTCGTAGAATCTGTGCCGATTTCCCAAGTTGCTCTTCCATCATGATAAGATGCGAGAACACATCGTAATAGGAACCAGTCTCTTTACTTAAGACGAGTTGATTAAAAATCACTTCACTTTTAAAATTCGTAGAGGCTGTGAAAAAGCGATGATTGGACTCGTATCCTTGACGCTCTAATTTCGTGAGTTCTTCCAACAACTCTTTACGTGCTGGGCCAGTCGCTTGCTCTTCCTTTAGCTGTTCATATAAGTGGAAGAGGGAGGTTTCTGCTTGTTTTGTTACTTGTGGTTCTTCAACCTGTTTCTCTAAGGAAGCAAGATAATAAGATGTTAAATCTTGAGTTGCATGATTTGCTGGGATCACGATGTCAATCGCTTTTGCCGCCTCTTCGAAACGTTTTCCTTCTTCAAGTGTTTTGTTCAATTGGTGTAACGCAACGATAATCGCAAGTAGACCGATGACTGCAATCATCCACGAGAACGTTTTATAGTAGGATCGTCTTCGAAAAGCTTCTTCGATGAAGACTGGTGATAAACGTCGCAACACATCGTCCTCCCTAAAATGTCATTATGCTTCTATATCGTCTCTTTTTGCTGTATGTTGAAGTCGATTTAAGTCAATAAAAAGCACTTCTTCTCACATTTCGTGAAAATAAGTGCTTTCTTTACTAGTTTTATATTTTTTAGTAACTGACATTTTCGCGCGCTACTTTTTTCGCGAAATAATCGATGATATCCCGACGACGAATGATTCCGATAAAGTGCTTTCCATCATCGATGACAGGAACGAAGTTTTGGTCCGTGATGACCTCAATCATCTCTTCCATTTGCGCAGTAATCGAGACTGGTTTATAACGAACACGTTGTTTAATATCCGTTAACCGTGTTTGCAAGACGTGATCGTAGTCTGCATGCTCTAGATTAGCCTCGAGCGCCCACAAGACATCCCCTTCCGTTAATGTCCCTGCGTATTTACCTTTATTATCGACGAGCGGAACGGACGTAAATCGATGATGTTTCATCTTTTCTAATGCCTGTCTGACCGTCGATTCAGGATCTAAATATTTCACCTCATCTTTTGGTAGTAAGAAAAAAGCAATGTTCATTTCTGTTCCTCCCTAGCCACTCTGTGACACCTTCTTCATTTTATCACGAAGCCTCACTGGATTCATTTCTCAAATGATGAAAATCTCTACATAATTCCTTCATATTTATCCGTACCCTTCCGATAGTCAGAATAGACAGATTTTAAAGACTATTTAGGATAGGAGAATTCATCATGCGCCTCCCGATCACCCGTCGTTTGTTCATCGGGCTTATTTTGTTGCCTGCTCTTACTCTCGGTGTTTCCACTTGGTTTTCGTATGACCAAACAAGCCGAACTGTCGATCAACTGGTCGACTCGACATCCCAAACTGCTTTAAAGCAACTCGAACAATCGTTTTCCCGCATCATCGATGATACTAAAAAAGATACAACACTCCTTGCCGGACTCCCTTCCAACCGTGAAGACGGTATTCTACCGAACTACATAGATACAACCAAACAACCCGATGCTTCGGAGGCTCCTTCTCAAAAAGCAACAGATATCTATAATGTCCTTGAGAAATATGGCTCCTCAAAAATCGAAAATTCATTTATCCAATACGCTGATACGAAAGGCGGCTATCTTAACTGGCCAAAACAAGACGTCGCACCTGGATACGATCCTCGAAAAGAGATTTGGTATAAACAAGCGCTGGAGAATTCAAGCACTGTCGCCATGAGCGAGCCTTACTATGATAGCGCGACGAAATTATCCATCATCGGTTTCTCTAAGGCGACACTAGATGCTCAAGCGAACATCAAAGGTGTATTGTCTGTTTATAAAAGCATCAATCGTCTTGCTGAAGATATGAAACGGATTGAAATCGGACAAAAAGGATTTGTTTTCAGCTACACACAAGACGGTAAGGTCGTCACGCACCCGAACCGAAATTATTTCTTCAAAAAAATCAATCAACTACGTGAAGACGGAAAAGCATATTTCTCTGCTCCAAAGTCCATGTTAGAACAAGAATCCGGTACGAAGATCATGGACGTCGCCGGAAAAAAATCGGTCGTCATTTGGCAAACTTCTTCGAAAACAGGATTCAAACTAGCCGTCGTACTGGATTACGCTTCCTTGTATGCGCCTAAAGAAGCCATGCTCAATCAGTCATTGATCAATTTCGTCGTTGCGATCGCCCTCGCGACATTGATCGCTTGGTTGATCGGGCGTTCGATAAATCGCCCGCTGTCGATGCTCCGTCGTGAAGCATTAGCAATCGCATCAGGTGATTTGCGAACACAGCATCGTCCTAAACGATTCATCCGGGATGAATTAACAGACCTCAGTGCAAATTTCGACGCGATGCGCGCGCGCCTGCGACAAACGATTCTAGCGATGACTACATCCGCTACGACCGTTCGCGATGCGTCAGAAGAGCTCTCAAACAATGCGACTCATGTACAAAAGGCTTCACGTCATATCGGACAGACAATGGAAGAAATCGCTGCTGCTGGTGAAACTCAAACGAAACAAGCCGAACGTTCTTCCCATGCTGTATACGGTGTCAAGGAACGTTCTACAGCAATGCAACAGGTCGCGTCCACGACACTTTCTGAAGTCGCTTCCGTCGCTTCCGCTGCGACACGAGGAAGTGACGTGACGAAACAGACGATTTCTGATCTATTGAGCCATTCGGACTCATTGGAAAAAGAAATCGAGAACACTTCTGATTTCTTAGGCAAACGTTCTGATGAGATCGGAAAGATTCTTGGAACGCTGCAAGCCATCTCGAGTCAGACGAATTTACTCGCCCTCAACGCAGCAATCGAAGCCGCACGTGTCGGTGAACAAGGACGTGGATTTGCTGTCGTCGCGAGCGAGGTAAGAAAACTGGCCGAGGAGAGCGACGAATCCGCTAAACAAATCAAACAGCTCCTCGATAATATTCAACAAGAAACACATACTGCCATGAGTGCGATGCACCATGTCATGAGTGATTTGAAGCTGTCTCTTGAGTCTGTCAAAACGACAGGCGATGACTTCGAGCGCATCGCAGGATCCGTACATCATGTCTCGAATCGAACAGAAGTATTGACTGGTGACATCGAGGCGCTGACGCTTGCTACGGAAGAAGTATCCGATGCCATGGGAACCATTCTTGCTTTAACGGAAGAGAATGCAGCAGGTCTTGAGACAAGTGCTGCAAGTATTCAAGAAACGAACGCAACACTTGAATCCGTGACGACGGCAGCGGCTCACCTCGCTCACATCGCAGGTGATCTCCATGCGCTCACATTGGAATTCCAGTTAGACGAAACCGTATCTGACGAACATTCGGTCGAAGAACAAGAAGACGTCCTTTCATCAGAACCCGACACAAGTCATTCTGCTGACGATGCCTACGCGGTAGTCGCAAGCACAGAATTGACGGAGCACGATATCGAAACGAATGATCTTGAAGTCGAGACGGGGCACGAGGAGGATCCAACACCTGAGTCCTCTCCGTCTCCTACGAATCCATAAGCCTATCGATCCGGAGTCTTGAAGAAAGACTTCGGATTTTTTCATTCCCTACTCGACTATCGATTGCCGAGCACATACACTAGATACAATCGATGCATCATTCGAAAGGAGTCGCTTCATGAATCCCTTAAGCCCCTCAGACTTGACACAAATCGCGGAACATTTGTTTGGGATGACTGGTTTTTTTATTTCCTATCAAGATCAAGAGCATGTCTCAATCGAGTTACGTCCTTCCGCACCCAAGCATCCGGCTAATCTATTGATTGAAGATACGTGGCCTACTTTAAAAAATCATCGCCCTCTACTTCATACCTTAAAAGACGGAACGGCTTATCTGTTCGTAGACGTTCCTGACCAAGGCATGTACCGGATCGGTCCCGTTCTCTTACAGTCAGCACTTTTTCGGGCTCATATTCAAGATGAGACCTATCATCAATTTTATAAAGTTCTACCCCGAACGACGGAAAATCGTCTGATCGACTGTGCCCATTTGCTCTATCGCCTTCTACATGGTGAAGGATTGTCCTCTCGTGACATCGATCATGTTTCAGATATACAGGAAGAGGAAATTCCTTTAGTGTCTGAAGCCCCTTCGCACACAGGTGTGACCGCCTATCGAAAAGCTTGGCAACGCGAGCAACAAATCATCGACTGGATCTCATCCGGACAGAGCGAACGGTTGGCGACGACCTATTCTCTTCCCGCATACGGTGAGTTCGGAACACTCGCACGTCATCAACCACTCCGAGCAGAAAAGAATCTACTTCTAGGAACGGTTCTTCTGAGCGCACGTGCCGCTATTCGTGGGGGGCTCGAACCAGACGAAGCCTTTTCGCTCAGTGATCGGATGATTGAGACGATCGAAGCTGCGACGAGTATTGCAGAATTGCGAAATCGTCACGTTCGGATCACGGTATCTTTTGCGGAAGCCGTCAAAGAAATACAAGCATTGCGTCATTCGCCACACGTCCTAGCTGCCATTCGATACATTCAGCAGCATCTCTATGATCCTTTATCGGTCTCGTCCATCAGTCAGGCGATTCACGTATCCTCCAACTATTTATCCGTTTTATTTAAAGATGAAACGGGTTTACCGCTGGCTCGTTACGTCATTCGTGAACGGATTCGCGAAGCGAAAAGATTGCTACGTTCATCTGACGACTCGCTATTGACGATTTCAAACCGACTGCACTTTTCAAGTCAAAGTCATTTCAGTCAGGCCTTTAAACAAATCACGGGCGAGACACCTACTCATTACAGACAAAAGACAGATTTTTAGGAACACTGCTACCTTTTTCAGATTTGTGATATCCTATTCAACAGAATACAATTTTGCCGAATCGAATCTTTTTCGATTCTTTCATCAAAAGGAGAGTCAACATGAATTCAATTAGTGTGATCATTCCAGTCTATCAAACCGAATCTCAAGCAAAAGCTGCGATTCAATCCGTTCTCGACCAACACGTTTCGATTCCTGTAGAAATCGTCGTTGTCTTTGATGGACCAAGTTCTTATGTCGATGACATTCGTGCACTATATCCAACGTGTACCATCATCGAGCAATCACATCAAGGTGTGTATGCGGCTCGACGCAATGGAGTTCAAGCTGCTTCAGGAGACTATGTCATCTTTTTAGATAGTGATGATATTCTTGCTCCCCGTGCGCTTTACACATATATCAAGGCATACGAGAAGTCTCGTGGGGAAGTCATCATCGGTAAGATCTCCCCTGTTTATAATAAGAAGAAATGGCTGATGCCGATCGATGACGATCGTTACTTCTTTTACTCGCGCACGAAGTTTAATTCGCGTCACCTGACGACGATCCATGGATGGATGATCAAAAAAGAATTGCTTCAGACATTGCCTAGCCTCGAAACGACATGGTTTGCGGATACGCTCATCGCGCATACTGTCATTTCGCAGTTAACGAACATTACTTCCGTCAACTACATCGTGTACGGACGGAATTCAAGAAGTACACCACTGGATGGTCAATCGCTCTTCCAACTGCGTGACATTACGACACTCTCAGATATCTCTCGGATTTATGGCATGTTATCAGCAGAGACGAAAGATGAAGAAGTTCAAAAATTCTTAAATACATGGTATAAGCGTTTCATTTCAAAACGTGGACGTACATTACTCGAACGGAGTTCATCTAATACTCAACAAGCAGAAGTCTTCAACCATGTCGCTTACGACTTAAAGCGGATGCCATCAAAGAGTAAATATCTACAAGCTTGGTCAACGGGATCGTACGCGATGTTCAAGCTGTACATTACTGCTGTCAAAACAAAACGTTCCTTACGTACGGCGCGTCGTAAAAAAATTAAAAATGGTCTTATGCTATATCGACTATTCCAGAAGATGCCGATCAAAGACAATCTCGTCTTATTCGAAAGTTTCTTAGGGCGGAGTTACTCTGACAATCCGAAGGCACTTTACCTTCACCTAAAAGAAAAACATCCGGAACTAGAACTTGTTTGGATTTTCGCTCAAGAACCTTCTGATGAAGTGAAGGAAGCATGTCCGAATTGGGTACTTCGAAACAGCTTTACGTACTATCAATACATGGCTCGTGCGAAATACTGGATTTTCAACACGCGTCAGCCGCTCAGCTTGAAAAAACGCGAAGAAACCATCTATCTTCAAACATGGCACGGTACGCCATTAAAACGACTCGGTCTTGATATGGAAGATGTGCATATGGCTGGAACGAATGCGATTCGCTATAAAAAGAATTTCTATAACCAAGCGCAAGAATGGAACTATCTGATTTCGCCAAACGCGTACTCGAGCGAAATCTTCAAGAGCGCATTCGGGTTCCAAAATACGATGCTTGAAACGGGCTATCCTCGTAACGATCTCTTATATGCCGATAATCAAGCGGGTCTCATCAGTGAAATCAAAACACGCTTAAATATTCCGGCTGATAAAAAGATCGTCCTTTATGCACCGACATGGCGAGATGATGAGTTCATCGCGCGAGGAAAATACCGATTCGACTTGCAATTGAATTTAAATGAGATGCAAGCACGCCTCGGTGACGAGTACGTCGTCCTTTTACGGATGCACTACTTGATTGCTCAAAACATGGATATCAGTGGACACGAAGGATTCGCTTACGATGTCTCTTCATACGGTGATATCGCAGAACTCTATCTGATTAGTGACATCCTGATCACGGACTACTCATCTGTGTTCTTCGACTATGCACACTTGCAACGTCCAATGATCTTCTTTACGTACGATTTAGAGAAGTATGCTTCAACGTTGCGCGGATTCTACTTCGATTTCGAAGAAGTCGTCCCTGGACCACTTCTGAAGGAAACAGATCAAGTCATCGATTATATCGAACAAATCGATACGAAGTCCGTCGCTTACCAAGAAAAATACGATCGCTTCCTCGAACGGTTCTGTAGCTTAGATGATGGTACGGCGAGTGAACGCGTTCTTGCTGAATTGTTCCCAAGTACAGCACAATCGACGGTCGAGGACGAATCAACAGAAACGGAATGATAAATCAAAAAGTGCCTCCTTCCTTAACTGGAAAGAGGCACTTTTAATTTAGTTACGGACGAACAAGGCAACGCTCTCGACGTGTGTCGTATGCGGGAACATATCGACCGGTGTCACTTCAACGAGTGTATAACCGAGCTCCGTCAACAGCTTCGCGTCACGTGCTTGTGTCGATGCGTTACATGAGACGTAGACGATTCGCTTCGGTGCGACATCTGCCGCAGCACGCAAGAACTCTTCGTCACAGCCTTTACGTGGCGGGTCGACGACGATGACGTCCGGTTGGATACCCGCTTTAACGAGATCAGGCATGACCTTCTCAGCCGCACCATACTCAAACGTGACGTTCTCGATGCCGTTCGCTTGCGCGTTCCGACGTGCATCATCGATTGCTTGTGGTACGATCTCGATGCCGTAGACGTGCTTCGCTTGTTTCGCAAGTGACAAGGAAATCGAACCGATGCCACAGTATGCGTCGACGACTGTCTCATCGCCTGTCAACTGAGCATAATCGAGCGCTTTCGCATAGAGTTTCTCTGTTTGTAGCGGGTTGACTTGGAAGAACGAATGCGGTGAGATCTCATACGTCAATCCAGCGATTTGATCGCGGATGACGGACGGTCCGTACAAGACGACGTTCTTTTTACCGAGGATGACGTTTGTGTCATCCGGATTGATGTTGTGCTGGATTGATGTGACGTTCGGTAACGTCTTTAAGATGCCATCAACGATCTTATCGATGCCGCGAAGTTGTTTGACCTTCGTGACGAGAACGACCATCAATTCGTTCGTGTGGTAACCATGACGAGCCATGATATGACGAATGACACCTGCTTTTTTCTTCTCGTCGTATGCTGGGACTTTTAAATCAGCGAGGACTTTACGAACCGCTTGGACGGCTTCGTCGTTTTCTTTGTTTTGGATCAAGCAGTAGTCCATATCGATGATCCGGTGGCTCCGTTTTTGATAGAAGCCAGCCATCAATTTGTTCGATTGGAAGGCGACCGGTACTTGTGCTTTGTTGCGGTAACCCCAAGGATCTTCCATCCCGATCGTCTCGTGGACGGGAATTTCAAGACCTGCTAGGCGCGCGAAAGCGTCACGGACACGGTTGTGCTTGAACTTGAGTTCTGCATCGTATGACAAGTGTTGCAATTGGCAACCGCCACACTGGTTGTAAACCGGACAAGGTGGCTCGACACGATCGACACTCTTCGTCTTTTGACGGATGATACGACCGAACCCGTAAGACTTCGTCGTTTTCGTGATCTTGATCTTGACCTGCTCCGTCGGCAATGCGCCCGGGATGAAGACCGTATAGCCATCGATGCGCGCGACCCCTGATCCTTCATGTGTCAGGTCGACGATCTCGACGACGTGTTCATCGTTCTTTTGTACTGGAATCATGAATATCCTCCTTAAAAACCTCGCTTCACGCGAGGTTCGTTTCTGCTTCTTGTAGTTGTGTATTGATTTGTTCCATCTCTTCGATCCGGAACTTTGGTGTCATGACTTCGAAATGAGAGCGAAGATTCGTCATCTCGCCTTCGCAAATGCCGCCAAACTCACCATCGATGTTCAAACTCATCTCTGATGTATTCTTCATGCGGACGAATGAGGTCGTGACATGCTCGATGCAAGGGTCCGAGAAATGATCCCCTTTTAAGGCAAGACGCATGACACGAATCAGTTCGACGAGGTTACATTTCTTGAGAATGAAGAGATCGAACCGACCATCATTGAGTGACGCGTTCGGTGACAGCTTCTCGAACCCACCGACGGAGTTCGTGTTCGATGTCAAGAACAGCATGACTTCTCCTTTGAATATACCCTTTTCATGCTCCAGTTCGACATATGTCGGTCGGATTTGTGGAAGTTTCTCCATCCCTTTGACGTAGTACGCGAGCTGTCCGAGTGCCGTCTTCAGCTTCGAAGGCACTTCGTACGACAGTTCTGTCATGATGCCACCACCAGCGATGTTGATGAAGTAATGGACGCCTGCCGATCCTTCAATCTTACCGATATCGACCGGCATCGTATGTCCCGTGCAAATGACATCCATCGCCCCTTCGATCGTCAATGGAATACGCATCGCCCGACCAAAATCATTCGTCGTTCCAACAGGTAATACACCAAGCTTTGGACGTTTGTTGTAGGCAGCCATTCCGCTGATCACTTCGTTCAACGTACCATCGCCGCCTGCTGCGACGACGAGATCAAAGTCTGCTTCGCATGCTCGTGCTGCTTCATACGTCGCATCGCCGACCGCTTTCGTCGAGTAGACAGATGTCTCATAACCCGCTGCTTCGAGTCGGTCGAGGATATACGGTAAATTTCGTTTAACCATCTCTTTCCCGGAAGTCGGGTTATAAATCACGCGCGCTCTAGGTCTCATAAGATTTTCTCCTTTTTGACTCAACCGTTCATTTGATACATAACTGTTTTATTTTACATGAACTCTCGAGACATTACAAAGCCAAAAAAGACAGCGTCCGTTTCCTCGCAGAAGTAAAGGAGGAACGGACGCTGTTCGATCAGCTACTTATTTTAATTTTTCAAGCTCTTCATAGAAGAGTTGATCCAGGAGGGCAGGGTTCGCCATTCCTTTTGTTTTCTTCATGATTTGACCGATGACGAAGCCTTTCTTCCGGTCACGTCCACCGAGTAATTCCTCGACGACGGCTGGGTTCGCTTCGAACATCTCGACGATGAGACCACGTAGCAATCCTTCGTCTGAAATTTGTGCAAGACCGTTTGCTTCGACGTATGCACGTGGCTCGACACCTTCTTCGATGACGGCTGTGAAGACTTGTTTGGCGATTTTCGAAGAAATCGTACCGCTTGCGATCAAGTCGATCATCTCTGCCAGACGAGCTGGTGTCATCTTGACTGTTTCGAACGTTTCCGTCGATTTATTCAAGTGACCTTGGATCTCACCGATCGTCCAGTTGGCTGCTGCTTTTGGCTCTGCGCCTGCTGCGAGAGTCGCTTCGAAGTACTCTGCCATCTCACGTGTAACTGTCAATTGCTTCGCATCATACGCCGAAAGACCGAGTTCTTCTTGGTAACGAACGCGACGTGCATCTGGAAGTTCCGGGATACCGGCACGAATCGCTTCTTTCCAATCGTGATCAAGTACGAGCTTGACGAGGTCAGGCTCTGGGAAGTAACGGTAATCCGACGCCCCTTCTTTGACACGCATGAGGACTGTTTGTTTTTTCGTCTCATCGAAGCGAAGTGTTTCTTGACGCATCACACCACCTGCAAGCAACAACTTACGGTGACGATCTTCTTCGAACTCAAGACCTTTTAAGACGTTTCCGAATGAGTTCAAGTTTTTAAGTTCTGTTTTTGTACCGAACTTCTCTTGTCCGTATGGGCGAACGGAGATGTTACAGTCACAACGAAGTGATCCTTCTTCCATCTTGACGTCCGAGACGCCTGCATATTGCAAGACTTCCTTGAGACGTTCGAGGTAGGCGACTGCATCTTTCGGTGAACGCATGTCCGCTTCACTGACGATCTCGATGAGCGGCGCACCTGTCCGGTTGAAGTCGACGACTGAGTGATTAGCACCCGTGTGGTTCATCTTACCAGCATCTTCTTCCAGATGGACACGTTCGATTCGGAAGCGTTTCGTTTCGCCATCGACTTCCGCATCAATGTAGCCATCGAAGCCGATCGGTTGATCGAACTGTGAGATTTGATACGCTTTTGGCGTATCTGGATAGAAATAGTTCTTCCGGTCGAATTTCGTTTGATCGGCCACTTGGCAGTTGAGTGCCATGGCTGCACGCACAGCGAGCTCAACGGCTTTTTCGTTGATTTTCGGCAAGACGCCCGGATGTCCAAGACAAATCGGACACGTTTTCGTGTTCGTCTCCGCGCCGTATTCCCGCGCACAACCACAGAACATCTTCGTGTTCGTGCTCAGCTCGGCGTGGACTTCGATCCCGATGATCGTTTCAAAGTTCATGATACATTCGCTCCTTATAACTTCGGAAGCGCGAATCCACCTGTCGCAAGCTCAAACGCATGCGCAGCGCGATAGATCGTCGCCTCATCGAAATGTTTTCCAATGATTTGTAAGCCGACCGGAAGACCGTCGACGAATCCAGCTGGAACCGAGATGGCTGGGACACCTGCTAAGTTGATTGGAATCGTTAGGATGTCATTCGCATACATCGTGACGGGATCATCCAGTTGTGCACCGAGTTCGAATGCTGGTGTCGGCGCTGTTGGTCCGATGATGACGTCATAGTTCGCGAGGACATCGTCGAAGTCCTTTTTGATCAACGTTCGAGCTTGTTGTGCTTTTTTATAGTACGCATCGTAATAACCTGAGCTGAGCGCGTACGTTCCGAGCATGATCCGGCGTTTGACTTCGTCTCCGAATCCTTGTGAGCGAGAATACTTGAAGACATCTTCAAGTGCGTCCGCTTCCGCACGAACTCCGTAACGAATACCGTCAAAGCGCGCGAGGTTCGATGATGCTTCTGATGAAGCGAGTAAGTAGTACGTCGCAAGTGCATATTTCGAGTTCGGGAGTGACACTTCATCAACCGTCGCACCGAGTGCTTCGAGTTTTTGGATCGCTTCACGGATGTTGGCTTTGACGCCTTCACTGACACCTTCACCGAAGTATTCTTTCGGAACAGCGATCTTCAACCCTTTAATATCACCTGTCAACGCTTGTGTGTAATCCGTTGCGGCGACATTCGCAGACGTCGAATCCATCTCACAGTGTCCTGCGATCGCGCTCAAGAGATACGCGTTGTCTTCGACTGTTCGTGTCAACGGACCGATTTGGTCAAGCGACGACGCGAACGCCACAAGACCGAAGCGTGAGACGAGACCGTATGTCGGTTTCAACCCGACGACACCACAATAGGCAGCCGGTTGACGAATCGAACCACCTGTATCCGAACCAAGGCTGAACAAGACTTCGCCTGCTGCGACAGCTGCTGCTGAACCACCTGAAGAACCACCTGGAACGTGTTTCGTATTCCATGGATTGCGAACCGGTTTGTACGCTGAGTTCTCGTTTGAAGAACCCATCGCGAACTCATCCATGTTCAATTTCCCGATCGTGACCGCCCCTGCTTCATGCAGACGCTCGACGACCGTCGCGTCATGCGCTGGTACGAAGTTCTCGAGGAATTTCGAACCACATGTCGTCGTCATCCCTTTCGTGACGATGTTATCCTTGACACCGATTGGAAGACCAAACAATGGATTCGCTTCGTGTTTCGCGACATCATCCATTCGTTTTGCTTGCTCGAATGCTTCTTCGTTCAATGAAAGAAACGCACCGATTTTTCCATCGACGCGGTCGATTTGATCAAAGGATTCTTGGACGAGTTCAGAAACTTTGACTTCGCCATCCTGAATGAGTGTGTGTAGTGTTTTGACACCATGTTCAAAAAGTGACATCGGGTCATTTCCTCCTTATTCGAACACCGCTGGGACGCGGACTTGTCCGTCTTCCCAATCGGGTGCGAGTCGTTCTACTTCCGTACGAGGAAGTGATGGACGTACTTCGTCCTTACGTAGGACGTTCTTTAAATCGAGGACATGAGTCGTCGGTTCGACGCCTGTCGTATCGAGTTCATTTAATTGTTCAGCGAACCCAAGAATCTTCTCGAGTTGTCCTGTGAATTGTGCTACTTCTTCATCTGTCACGGCAAGGCGTGCCAAATGCGCCACGTGGCGGACTTGCTCCTCATTAATCTTTGCCATGTCATTCCACCTCCGGAACTTTTGCGATATATTTTACACTATTTCTAATCATAGCACTTTTCGTCCAGACAAAAAAGACGATGGTGCATCGGGGGGAGGTCCGCACCATCGTCCTATAGGGGTAGCAAAGCTTCCGGGCGGAAAGCTTCTAGTTATGAAATACCCGCTTTAAATCAGACGAAACAAAAATACTGAATATTCATACTAAGACATCGACAAGCAGATAGACATTGAAGATGATGACGATCGAGACGATGATCCAGGCCAACGTGTTCATGAACCGACTGTTCCGATGTTTCCCCATGTACCGTTCACTCGCTGTCGCTCGAATCAACGGAATCAGAGCGAACGGAATCCCGAACGATAAGGCGACCTGACTGAGGACAAGTGCCCGTGTCGGATCAAAACCGGAGAACAGCAACACAATCGCCGGCAACATCGTCACGGTCCGTCGAACGAACAATGGCAGTTGAAGATGAAGAAAGCCGCGCATGATCGCATCACCTGACATCGTCCCGACGCTTGAAGAAGCGAGACCCGAGACAAGTAAAGCAATCGCAAACAGATACGGTGCGCTACCACCGAGCGTGACATGAAGTCCCTCGTAGATCGCTTCAAGCGAACCCGCTTGATACTTCGTGCCATAAAAGACACTTGCCGCAATGACGAGCATCGCCCCGTTGACCGCTCCGGCAATCAGCATCGCTCCCCAGATGTCGAAGCGTTGGATGCGTAACATCGAAGCTTTATTCGCAACGTGCCCCATCCGCCGTTTCGTTAAATCGGAATGGAGATAGATCGCGTGCGGCATGACAGTTGCCCCAAGCATCCCGGCAGCGAGGACGATGCTCGATGTGCCTTCGAATCCTGGTATTAGCCCCGCTGATAAATCACGAAAGACAGGATGAACTTCAAATACTTCAATCGCAAAAGCAGCCGCGATGATCAGGACAAGAACGGCGATGACGGCTTCAAAATGCCGGAGTCCCTTTTGCTCGAAGCCGAGGATGACGAAGGACAGTACAGCTGTTAAAAGGGCCGCCATCCGTAAATCAATCGCAAACAATAAATGAAATCCGAGTGCGGCTCCGACGAACTCAGCGAGATCGGTTGCCATCGCGACAAGTTCCGCTTGTACCCAGTAGAAGAAGCGCGTGACCGGTGATAACTCTTCCCGGATTACTTCCGCTAAACTGAGATTGCTGACGATTCCGAGCTTAGCTGACAGGAACTGAATGACGACGGCCATCAAGTTCGAGGCGACGATGACCCAGAGCAGTAAGTAGCCGTACTGGGCACCTGCCGTCATGTTCGTCGCGAAGTTTCCCGGATCGAGATACGCGACGGCAGCGACGAACGCTGGTCCAAGATATGTCCGTTTTCTTGGTAAATCTTGTGTAAGTGGCTGTGTCGCCATCTCGTTCACCTCACTTTTGGTTTTTATTATACGCTCATATTGCACAAGCGCAACAAATATGTTTATGGTAAATAACAACGTATGAAGTGAATTAAAAAGGGATGTTTCCTGTAATCAGGAAACACCCCTTTTTGTTAATTAGACAATCTTCCGCTCAGGCTCCGCACCTTTTAGCTGCGCTTGCACTTGATCGAATTCATCATAGATCGCTTGACTCGGTTCCTTCGTCACGAGACTACCGACGACGAGCGCAACAGTCGAAGCGAAGAAGGCTGGAATCATCTCGTACATCTCAGAAATGTAGAATGGCAACCCTTCGACATTTTGTTTGATGAGAATCCAGGCGATGACGACGACAGATCCCGTAATCATCGAAGCAAGTGCTCCTGTCTTGTTCATCCGGCGCCAAAGCAAGCTGAACAGAACGACTGGTCCGAACGCGGCACCGAAACCAGCCCACGCATAACCAACGAGAGTCAAGATCGACTTCTGTGCACCGAACGATAAGAGAATCGCTAGAGCAGCGACGACAAGGACCATCACGCGCCCCATGACCATCAATTCACGATCAGAAGCATCACGCTTGAAGAAACGTTGATAGAAATCATTCGTTGCCGCACTCGAAGAGACGAGTAGCTGTGTCGAGATCGTCGACATGATGGCAGCAAGTAAGGCTGCAAGCAACAGTCCCGTAATGAAACCAGGGAAGAGATCGCGTGATAATTGAATGAAGACATTCTCTGGTTCTCCTAAAGGACTATTTTGTTGCGTGAAGTAGGCATATCCGATCAAACCTGTCACCATCGCTCCAACGATCGAGAACGTCATCCAGATCATCCCGACGCGACGTGCTGACTTCATCTCGTGTAAGTTCCGAATCGCCATGAAACGAACGATGATATGCGGCTGACCAAAGTAGCCGAGTCCCCATGCGAGTAGCGAGACGATTCCAATGACCGTCGTACCTTTGAATAACTCGAGCTTTGAACCGTCCGTCGACCGAATCGTTTCGAGCGTCTCGTTGATTCCACCGCTTAAAGCGAGGGCAACGCCTGGTACGATCAGCAACGCGATGACCATGATCATCCCTTGGACGACGTCCGTCCAACTGACGGCAAGGAAACCACCGAGGAAGACATAAGCGATGACGACGCCCGCTAAAATCCAAAGACCTGTCGTATAATCCAGTCCGAAAACCGCTTCGAACAAACGACCACCTGCAACAAAACCACTTGATGCGTACATTATAAAGAATATTAAGATAACTCCAGCTGAAACGGTACGCAAGACACCACTTTTATCGTGGAATCGTTTTTCAAAGTAATCGGGAATCGTGATCGCATCCCCTGCATGTGCTGTATACGCACGCAGACGCGGCGCGACGAGTAACCAGTTGGCGTAAGCACCAAGCAATAAACCAACGACGATCCATCCACTGGACAGACCAGTTGCATACATCGCACCCGGTAATCCCATCAACAACCAGCCACTCATGTCACTTGCTCCAGCAGAGAGCGCCGTGACGACGGGACCAATCGTACGTCCCCCAAGCATGTAGTCATTCATGTTCTTCGTCCGATAATACGCAATGACGCCAAGTGCGACCATCAGTCCGAGATACAACAAAATCGCAAACCACATTCCGTTCATCCTTGCTCCCCCTTTTTCCATGATATAAGAAAAACGGGCATGCAGGTCGCACACCCGTTTCATCTATTAAACACCATTTCAGAACATTTCTGAAGTTGTTTTTGCTTGAAGATGTAAAGTCAAGTAATCTGGTCCGCCCGCTTTCGAATCCGTTCCAGACATGTTGAATCCACCGAATGGTTGGTAGCCAACGATTGCGCCTGTGCACCCACGGTTGAAGTAGAGGTTACCGACGTGGAAGTTCGCACGCGCGTACTCTTGGTTCGTCCGGTCTTGCGTGATGACAGCACCTGTCAATCCGTATTCCGTGTTGTTCGCGATGTCGATTGCTTCTTTGAAATCTTTCGCTTTCGTGAAGGCGACGACTGGTCCAAAGATTTCTTCTTGCATCAAACGATCCGTTGGTTGAACGTCCGCGACGACTGTCGGTGAGACGAAGAATCCTGTTGAATCATCCGCCGTACCACCTGCGACGATACGTCCTTCTTCTTTTGCGACGTCGAAGTACGACGTAATTTTCTTGAATGCTGCTGCGTCGATGACTGGTCCGACATTGTTTGAGACATCCGTCGGGTTACCGATGCTAAGTTTGTTCGTGTTCGCGACGACTTTTTCGAGCAACTCGTCATAGACAGAGTCGAGTGCGACGACACGTGAACAAGCTGAACATTTTTGACCCGAGAATCCGAATGCCGCTTTCGTGATCATGTCCGCTGCGTAATCGAGGTCGGCCGACTCATCGATGACCATCGTATCTTTTCCGCCCATTTCCGCGATGACGCGTTTGAGCCAGATTTGACCTTCGTTTAGTTTCGATGCCCGCTCGTTGATGCGAAGACCGACATCACGTGATCCCGTGAAGCTGATGAAACGTGTTTTCGGGTGATCGACGAGGTAGTCACCGACTTCTGCCCCTGAACCTGGTACGAAGTTCAAGACGCCTGCCGGAAGACCAGCCTGCTCCATCACTTCGACGAATTTCGCTGCGACGACCGGTGTCGTCGATGCGGGTTTCAAGAGGATCGGGTTCCCTGCCACGATTGCTGCAACAGCTGTTCCAGCCATGATCGCGAGTGGGAAGTTCCATGGTGAGATGATGACACCAACACCGAGTGGAATGTAATCGTAACGGTTGTATTCGCCTGGACGACTCTCGACTTTTTTGCCGTCTTTTAAGACGAGCATCTGACGTGCGTAGTACTCGAGGAAGTCGATCGCTTCTGCTGTATCGGCATCTGCTTCGTTCCAAGGCTTCCCTGCTTCTTTGACGAGGTAGGCAGAGAACTCATGCTTCCGCTTACGGATGATGTTCGCTGCTTTGAATAGGACGTCCGCACGTACAGACGGATTGACGAATTTCCATGTTTCGAAGGCTGTGACTGCTGCTTGCATCGCTTCTTCTGCATGTTCCTGTGTCGCTTTCGAGACATGTCCGACGATTTCTTCTTTGTTAGCCGGATTGACGGAGACGATTTTATCTTCCGTCGTCACATGTTTTCCACCGATGACGAGCGGATAATCTTTGCCGAGTTCTTGCGTGACGAGTGCAAGTGCCTCTTCGAACGCTTTCTTGTTTGCTTCTTGTGAGAAGTCCGTGAATGGTTCGTGTTTGTACGGAATCATCTCTATTCCCCCTTTAATCTCTACTTTAAATCGCTTACATTCTCCATTGTACAGAAGCATGAGTCCGCTTACAATTATTCTAGTCAAAAAAATAAAGGAGCGACGGATTTGGTCGCTCCTCAGTTCTCGATTATTCCTTCGCTTGTGAAAAGACGATTTCTTCGTGTTCAATTGAAACTTTGACGTCTTGCCCTTGGAATAACCAGTCATCTTGATCCGAAACGACGAAGTGGATGCCGTCGACGACCTCTTCGACCGCTGCCCGTTCGACTTCTTCCATATGAACGCCGACCGAGAAACCTTGTGTTAAATCCGTTGAGCCACCATATTTTGCGAAGAAGCGAATCGTATCGCCTGATTTTGCTTCCATCTCGTCTTTAAAGTATTGCAATGCCTCATCTGTAATATGAATTTTCATATCTATCACTCCCCTTTCGTTTAGTGTACCGATATCCTACTCAAAAAAGCGAATTTCCTGTATGGTAGAGACAAGATTAGCTATGGAAGCACCATGAAACACTCATCTTAGGAGGAATTCGAATGAAACGATCGCTCGTAGTGCTGCTTGCGACCAGTCTCGTACTCGTCGGTTGCGGAAACGATTCCCCGTCTTCTACAGATACCAAATCCCCGAAGACGACGGAAACAAAACAACAGAAGGCTGAACAAGCCGTTCTTGACGTCTATCAAACATACGAAAAAACGCTCGGTCAATCCGGACGAGCAGATGCAAAAGAACTTGCATCGATTGAATATACGGGTGACGAAAAACAACTTGAACCGCTTGCCGTCGGTGCGAAAAACTTGAATGTTGTTCCCGGTAAGGTCGTCAAGTCGTTCCAAAAGGGCGACGTTGCCTATATCATCCACGAATTCAAGGATGCGAAAGGATCGATACTCCCAAACCGGGGATCGAAACTGTTATTGAAGAAAGACGATGAGTGGAAAATCGTCCTGACACCGACGACATTCGATCCGTCCGTCTTCTCGACGCTTGGCGACATGTTCACTGGATTTAACGCTGATGAATATGGTGTCAATGCGAAGGCGGCTGATGAGATCGGAAAAACCGATGAAAAAGAGCAGGATGCCGTCTTCTCTCGTGTCAATGCGCAAACCGATTATATGGCGCTTGAGATGAACAGTAACATCCTGATGATTTACGGTGAGGCGCTCAAGAACGAAGGAAATCCTGAAACGCTCGTTGATTACTATCAAGACTACGCAGACTGGTATGAAGAAGAACAGCCACTCCTCATGAAGACAGCGAAAGCCGGTTCGGATTATGAGAAGTACTTGATTGCCCTCGATCCATTAAAAGAGAGTCTTCAAAAGAAGCTTGAGAAATATGCGGATCAATTAAACATGGAATTAGGATAAGGAGGAATTTTCATGCAAGCACCAACATTCACCCTTCCGAACGCACAAGGAGAACCGATTTCCCTCGAGGATTATCGCGGAAAAAAAGTCATACTTTATTTCTATCCGAAGGATTCAACGCCTGGTTGTACGACCGAGGCACGTGATTTCCGTGATGCGACGCAAGCGTTCGAAGAAAATAACACCGTCATTCTCGGTGTTTCTGCTGATAGTCAGAAACGGCATCAAAACTTTATCGCAAAATACGAATTACCGTTCCAATTGTTATCAGATATCGAGCATGAAGTGTGTGAGCAATATGGCGTCTGGCAACTGAAAAAGAACTACGGTAAGGAATATTTTGGAATTGTTCGTTCAACTTTCCTAATTGATGAGTCTGGTGAAATCGTCAAGGAATGGCGCAGTGTGAAAGTAAAAGATCACGTCGCAGAAGCACTTCAGTACGTCCAAGAGCAGAAATGAGTTCAAGAACCAGTTGTTTTATACAACTGGTTCTTTTTGTATTAAACCCTTTTAAAAACTCCTAATTTTATCCTTCAACAAAAATAATTTAATAAAAAAACCATTGGTATTACACACAAATTTAATGATTTTGAAATAATCTGAAAATATTCTATTGATTTTTCTGAATATTGTATTTATTATTGATAACAAGTTGATCCGGTGCTTTCCACAGCTTAAGAATAAAAGGCGATGACCCCTCTTATTTTTAGTCGGACACCGGATCGCTATCCTATCGGTTCTTATCGTTTCACCAGATATATCTATTTCTTTTGGGAGGGATTTACTTTATGAAGAAGAAAAAGGCACTTGCACTCGTTGGAGCACTGACAATCGCTGGATCAAGTCTTGCGGCATGTTCGACGACAGATGAAGGTAAAAAAGAAAGCGGTTCGACATCTGGAGAGAAATCTTCAGACAAACAAATCTTAAATTTAACGAGTGGTTCAGATATTCCAGCACTTAGCCCAACCGTCGCAACAGACTCTGTTTCTTTCACAGTGTTAAACAACGTCCAAGAAGGTCTATTCCGTCTTGATGACAAACAAGAAGCTACACCTGGTGTTGCTGAAAGTGTTGATGTTTCGGAAGATGGACTTACATACACGTTCAAGCTTCGTGATTCGAAATGGTCGGATGGCAGTGATGTCACAGCAAAAGACTTCGAGTATGCATGGAAACGTGTTCTTGATCCGAAAAGTGGTTCGCAATATGCGTATATCATGTATCTCATCGATGGCGCAGAAGCGTATAACACAGGAAAAGGAAAAGCTGACGATGTTGCAGTCAAAGCTGTTGACGACAAAACGCTCGAAGTTAAGCTGACACAACCGGCTGAATACTTCAAATCATTAACTGGTTTCGGTTCATTCATGCCACTGAAACAAGAGTTCGTCGAAAAACAAGGGAAAAACTTCGCGACGAAACCAGATACATTCCTTTACAACGGACCATTCGTCCTATCAGACTGGAAAACAGAAGTCGGTTGGAGCTACAAGAAAAACGATCAGTACTGGGATAAAGATAACGTTAAACTCGAAGAGATCAACTACAAAGTCGTTAAGGAAACATCGACTGCAGTTAACCTTTACGAAAAAGGTGATATCGACCAAGTTGGTCTGACAAGCGAATTCGTTGATCAGTATAAAGATAACGAAGACTTTGATACACGCCTTGATGCATCGATGTACTATATCCAAATGAACTTCAAGAATGAACTCTTGAAAAATAAAGACATCCGTAAAGCAATCGACTCTGGATACGATAAAGAGCAGATGGCAAAAGTTCTCTTAAACAACGGTTCAATCCCAGCTTATTACTATGTCCCGAAAGAATTCGCAAAAGGTCCAGACGGTAAAGACTTCCGTGATGGTAACGAAGGCTTCGGTTCATACGATGCTTCTTCTGCAAAAGCATCGTTCGAAAAAGGATTGAAAGATATCGGTAAAAAATCAGTCAAACTCGAGCTTCTTTCATACGATGATGATAACTCGAAGAAAATCTCTGAATACCTTAAAGGCGAGTGGGAGAAAAACCTTCCAGGTCTTGAAGTCACGATCAAACAACAGCCGTTCAAGAACAAACTTGAGCTAGAATCAAAAGGTGAGTTCGAACTATCATTCGCAGGATGGGGACCTGACTACCAGGATCCGATGACGTTCCTCGATATGTGGGTAACAGGTGGACCATACAACCGAGGTAAGTACTCAAGCGATAAATATGATTCACTCATCAAATCAGCTCAAAAAGAAGTAGATGCTGAGAAACGTTGGCAGGCACTGAAAGACGCTGAGAAAACTCTCCTTGAGGACGATCAAGCGATCTCTGTTATGTATCAGCGCGGAGCTTCCTTCTTACGTAAGCCGTATGTCAAAGGAATCGTCAACCATAAAGTAGGTGCCGATACTTCATACAAATGGGCATCAATCGAAGGAAAATAAGTTACACCAAAAGACCAGATTCGCTGACGAGCGTGTCTGGTCTTTTTTTCCACCTGTGTCATTTGTCCTATTTTTCTGAATAGCATTAAAATTTCGTGTCATTCTGTTTTCATTTTTATATCTTCGTTTTATACTATCAAAGAATCCGATTCACTATATTTACAATAATTCATTAAAATTATTCATAATTAATGGAAATGAACCGATATATTTACCACAGAGGACTTTTGCCTCAATACTCTACTTCACTAGGAAGGAGGACTCACTCATGAAGCAACGCGTACTTACAAATCAAAAGAGTTATACGGAAGAACAACTCGAGATGATCGAAGCGATTCGCGCAGTCGGTGAACTCATCCAGGATCGTCCAAGGCGTACAGTCTACCGTCGTTATGCGCTCGTCAATGACTGGCCACAGCCAGAGAATATCGTTCGTCAATTCGGGTCTTGGCCTGAAGCTTTATCTGCAGCAGGTTACGAATGGAATGTAGATCAGCAACCCGAAGAACTCGAGCGGGCGCCGAAGTATACAAAAGATGAGATTTTAAAATCGTTTCATCGCTATGCGCAGGATGTCGGATCGACAATCACCTTGAAAAAGTATCAAATGTGGCGAAAATCCGTTCACCACGCGCCGAGTCACTATCACATCGTTAAGATGTTCGGATCATGGCATGATGCCTGTACGGCAGCAGGTCTTGAAGCCAGCGTGACCTATTCTAAAGCAGAGCTCGCTGCATCGCTTCGTCAAGCCATCGAAGAAGTCGGATTTTCTCTTTCATTTGAAGCCTATCGAGAATGGGCGAAACGGAACAATAAACCCTCGACGAAAGCTCTATTACACCGATACGGCTCTTGGTCGGCTGCGATTCATGCGATTGAAAATGAGATCCGTCTCAACAAACAACAAGCTCAATGAACTCATCCATTCTTCAGTCCTTTCCGATCTTCGAGACGGAAAGGCTTTTTTTCATCAAAAAAAAGATGACGTTTCCGCCATCTTTTTTTGGTGTGATTCAAATGACTTTCTCTTTCCATTCATGATACGCTGCGACACGATCGCGTCCTTGGAACTTCGCACCGACATACATCGCACGGTCCGCGTTTCGGATCAAACTGGCTAGATCGCCCAGTTCCTTCAGCGTATCTATCCCTATGCTCGCTGTAATCTCAAGAGTATGACCCTCGACTACAATCGGATTAGCATGCAACGTCTCACGAATTCGTTCTGCCACGATGCGGGCGGACTCTAGATCCGTATTCGGAAGCAAGATGACGAATTCTTCCCCACCATACCGAGCCACGAGATCCGTGATTCGCGTCGCTTGCATCAGCAACTTAGCTACTTCAAATAGGACGACATCGCCGATTTCATGACCGTACGTATCATTGATTTGCTTAAAGTGATCGAGATCGATCATCAATGCGGAGAAAGGATACAGATCGCGTTGTTTGATTCGACGATCCCCCCACTCTTGTAACGCGCGATAATTGGGTAATTTCGTCATCGCATCCGTCCGGCTATCAATCAGCAATCTCTCTCGTTCATGTGCGCGCTCTACAGCCCATGACAGGACACGCAACGCGCGATACAACTCGTACCCAAAGTCTTTCGTAAACTCTCCACTGGCTTCAGAGGCAAGTAAGAGTGAGCAATTGATCGTCTCCGTTGCTTCAGGCTGTATGAATAAGACGGATTGAATTTCCTCTGGTAAACAATCATACAATCGAATATCCCACTCCTGTTGCATACCATAGAGTAAAACTTCCTCTTTTTCAATGATTTCCTCTATGACCTTCCCTTCTACATGGTCCGCCTTTAATTTACGCCCATCCTTTAAGGAATAATAGACACTTTGTTGTCCCTCTTCGAAATCGAATTTAATCCATGCAATATCCGGTTTGACGAATTGATTGAGTTGTCGCAGGTATCGTTCGATGATAAATTGCGCGTCACCGTCTTTCCACGCCGCTTCTTTTAAACGTTCAATTTGTTCCCAATGCTCAATTCGGTCCGATGCTTGGACCGAACTACCGAGAGAACGCTTGATGATGAAAAGTGCAAACGCTGCCATTACAAGCCCGCTATTCCCGTTTCCTTGCACGACAAGTGTACTGAAAATACCATAGAGTAGTTCTGCCGTGATGACGACTGCTTCGAAGCGTAGCAGCTGAAACATGACATCACTTGGAATATTTTCACCCAAAAGAAATCGTGAAAGTTGGTATTGCAGCAATAAGACAATCCATAAAATAACGACCATCGCAAGCAACGGGATGATGTTGTCAGTTAATTGAAAGGCATCACCATGCGTCCCACCTAAGAGATTATAAGCTAGACCTGCTGGTACGATTAAGAAAAGTTCTAGCGCCACATTAAACGGATAGTTATGTAGCATCCGTCGTCTTCCGACTGGTGTATGAATCGTACGTAATTGATAAATCAACATGGTGACCTGTCCTACACAAATAGCAGAAAGCATGCCATACGTTAAAAATGTGAACAATACAAAACCAAAATGAAACGTGAAGCTCATATGTCGTCGGCGAACCGGATCGACGACAAAAATAGTGGATAATGCGGCAATCAATAAAAACGTGAACAAGTCGACGCTGAGGCTATAATCCTTAGACTTCGCAAAAAGATCGATGCCAATCACGATTAAGAAAAATACGACCCAGCTTCGAAGGAGATATTGTTGAAAACGGCGCACTCGAACTTCCCCTTCCTGTTTAATCTATTTTTAAAAATTGTAATAAATTGTTAATTCTATTATTCAATTTTTTGAGCAAAATGTCGAACTTGAATCGTTTCATTTGATACACTCATTAAAGAGGTGATCTTTCATGACAAATACGTTTACTCAATATGCTTTTGACACGTTTCACATTGATGGTCTTGATTCACGAATGCATGCCATTCGCGAGCGCATCCAACCGATTTTTCGCGATATCGGACAAGAAATCACGCCCGACTTGACCGTCGCGATCGAAGAGGACATGCACGTCCATATCGCACAACATGCTAGACGCAAAGTAAATCCGCCACAGGATACATGGATGGCTTTTTCACCAGATAAACGCGGCTATAAAAAGCATCCTCACTTCCAAGTCGGACTGTTTGATGACCATCTGTTCATTTGGCTCGCCTATATCTATGAGTTGCCGAACAAACAACACTATGCCTCAAAATTACTAAATCATACGGATTTACTAACCACACTCCCTGAAGACTTCGTCATTTCATATGATCATATGAAAAAAGATGCTGTTCCCGTACACGAGACCGACATCCATTCAGGGTTAGAACGCTTCCATGATGTCAAAAAAGCAGAATTCCTCGTCGGTCGTCACATTTCAGCACAACAAGTGAGCGAATTGACACGCGAGGAGTTATTAGATGTGATTCGAAATACCTATTCGCATCTCGTACCACTCTATAAAACGATTAAATAAAAAGGATGGCCGAATCGGTCATCCTTTTCATTAGTTATATTTTACTAGAATTGACATGACTTGTGTACGGTCAGAGTTTAAATTTAGATAAATGTTGACCTGTTTTGAGGAAACGGTCATGACATTGAACGTTTTATCGAGTTTTGCTGTCGGATAGGCTTGTTTGACTTCCTTGACTGTAACCGTCCGTTTGACTTGTTTCGGATCATAAACGATGGCACTGACTTTCGCTTTTGCATCCTTCACACCATACGTTGAACAGTAGTGAAGGGCACGATCTGCTGAAGCAAGACCATTTCCACTTTGACACCAGTTCGAGCTCTTTTCGCCTTTGTACGCTTTATGTACTTGCGCAAGTGTCGTTTTTTCAAGAACAACTTTTCCATCGAGGGAATGTGCTTGTTTTGCTTGCGTCTGAATTTCTTGAAGCCATTTTACATCAGTTTGTTTTGTTGCTTCGACCGATTGATTATATGAAGTGCCTGACACGATGCTGACAGTGAGTGCGGCAGTTAAGATGATTCCTAAGACTTGTTTCATGCTAATGTCCTCCTCGGCGCCTATATAAAGCGTTGATAATAAACTGATTCCCCTATTTCAAAAAATTATTCAGTTTTTATAGTTTTTTTATGGAAGTTTATTTTTATTTTTTATACATGCAAACAAAAAGAACCTAGTGTCGGCGGGACACTAGGTTCTTCCTCATTTCTTATGCATCTTAAACTCTAGGAACAACTCATTGTAATGTGCGAGCATCTTCTTCCCGAGGTTCTCATAAACTTCAAGTGTATCGGTGACTTGTTTATCAGGATAGAATCGCTCATCGGTCCGAACCGATTTGTCGAGCAGTTTTAAGCCTTCTTTGTTTGGTGTCGAATAACCGACGTAATCCGCATTTTTCGCTGAAACATCTGGACGCAGCATGAAGTTGATGAACTCATGTGCCCCCTCGACGTTTTTCGCGGTCTTCGGAATGACGACATTATCGAACCAGACGTTTGATCCTTCTTTTGGAATGACGTAGTCAAGATTTTCATTCTCGCTCATGATCTCGTTTGCATCACCTGACCAGACGACACCGAGCCCCGCTTCTTCATTCGCGAGCAATAACTTAATCTCGTCTCCGACGATTGCCTTGACGTTTGGTGTCAGGCGCATCAAGTTCGCTTTTGCTTCCTGTAGTTTCGACTCATCCGTTTCATTTAACGAATAACCGAGACTATTCAAGCTCATCCCCATCACTTCACGGGCACCGTCAGCGAGTAGAATCTGATTCTTTAGCTTCGGATCCCAGAGATCCTTCCAGCTCGTCGGTTTCTTCCCATCAATCAAGTCTTTATTGTAGACGATACCGACAGTTCCCCAGAAATACGGAATCGAGTACTTGTTGTTCGGATCGAACGATAAATCTAAAAAGCGCGAATCGATGTTTTTGAGATTCGGGATTTTTTGATGATCGATCGGAACGACGAGCTTCTCATCGATCATCTTCGCAATCGCATAGTCGGACGGAACAGCGATATCGTACGTCGTTCCTCCCTGTTCGATCTTCGTCAGCATTGCTTCGTTTGAATCGAACGTCTGATAGACGACTTTGATGCCGCTCTCCTTCTCAAACTGTTTGATCAGTGCTGGGTCGATGTAATCGCCCCAGTTGTAGATGTTCAGGACATTTTTCCCCGAATACCCTTGTGTCTCATTTAACTGATTCAAGGTGAATAAAATGACACCCGAGATCAGGAAAATCGCGGCAAATAATTGAATCAATTTTTTCAACGGTCATTTCACCTCCGGTCGCGAAAGCTTCGTAGCAGCTCGTTGGTTCAAGAAGTAGTAGCCGATGACGAGTAAGAACGTAAACAAGAAGATGACGGTCGACAAGGCGTTGATCTTCATCGAAATCCCTTGACGGGCAAGTGAGTAGATCTCAACGGACAACGTCGTAAAGCCGTTTCCTGTCACGAAGAACGTCACCGCAAAATCATCCAGTGAGTACGTCAATGCCGTAAAGAAGCCAGCGAAGATACCGGGTGTGATATACGGCAAGATGACTTTCGTCAAAACATCCCAACGGCTTGCGCCTAAGTCGCGCGCTGCATCAACGAGCGTTGGACTCATCTCCTGCAACTTCGGCAGGACGAGAATGACGACGATCGGTACCGAAAACGCGATGTGGGACAGTAGGACTGACGTAAAGCCGAGTTGGATGCCAAGTAGCGTGAAGAAGATCAAGAACGATGCCCCAATGATGACATCCGGACTGACGATCAAGATGCTGTTGAGCGTCAACAACGACGTCTCGACCCGTTTCTTACGGACGGCTTGAATCCCGATCGCTCCGAATACGCCAAGGATCGTCGAGATTGCGGCTGATAACAAGGCGATGACGAGTGTGTTCAAGACGATGATCAACAAACGTGAATCTTGGAAGACTTCCTTGTACCAATCCCACGTGAACGAATCAAAGTTCGTCATATTGTCAGCGCTGTTGAACGAATAGAATGCCAAGTAGAAGATCGGAGCATACAAAATGATGAAGACTCCGATTAGATAAAGATTTGCTAGTTTCAGACGTTTCATCAAGTCGTCGCTCCTTTCTTCCGTTTCGTACTCGTCAAGGCAAGGATGATCGCCATTGCGATGATGAGGAAGACGGCAATCGTCGCTCCCATGCCCCAGTTTTGTGTCACGAGGAACTGCTGTTCAATCGCTGTACCGAGCGTGATGACGCGGTTTCCGGCAATCAGACGTGTAATCATGAACAGCGATAATGCCGGAATGAAAACGAGCTGACAGCCTGACTTCACACCATCGAGTGTCAACGGGAAGACGACACGCCGGAACGTCGTGAAGTTCGACGCCCCAAGATCACGTGCAGCAAAGACAAGTGACGGACTCAGTTTTTCAATCGCGTTGAAGATCGGTAGGATCATGAACGGAATGAAGATGTAGACCGAGACGAAGACGAAACTGAAATCGGTAAAGAGAATCTGTTGTCGTCCAATCCCAATTGCTTCAAGCGTTTGGTTCGCAAGACCATACGTACTGAACAACCCGATGAAGGCATAAGCTTTCAACAACAAGTTGATCCACGTCGGTAAGATGATCAAAAGTAGCCACAGCTGTTTATGCTTCGTTTTCGTCAACAAGTAAGCGGTCGGATAACCGATCAAGAGCGAAAACACTGTAATCAAAAACGCATACCAGAACGAGCTGAGTGTCATCGTCAAATAGGTCGACGTAAAGAAGTTCTGGTAGTTCTCAAATGAGAAGTTGCCGTCCAAATCAAGGAATGAATAGTAGACGACGAGTACGATCGGTGCGATGACGAACAAGGCAATCCAGAATAGATACGGGATGAGATACCAGTTACGTGATTTTTGCATCATAACACCCCGTCGTAGGATTCCAGGCGCTTATCGAATTCTTCTTCCGTCTCGTTCAGTCGCATGACGTGAATCGCTTCCGGATCAAATGTCAGTCCGATCTGCTCACCAACCGTCGCTTTTTTCGTACTGTGGACGAGCCATTCGTTACCGACTTCATCCATACAAGCGATCTCGTAGTGCACGCCACGGAAAAGTTGCGAATCGACGGTGACTTGTAGTTTCCCTTGGGTCACGTTCGTGATTTCGAGATCCTCCGGACGGATGACGATCTCGACCGGTTCGTTCAATTCAAGACCACGGTCGACACATTCGAATTCCTTTTCTGCGAACCAGACCCGATAGTCTTCCACCATGCGCCCTGGAATGATGTTCGACTCACCGATGAAGTCCGCGACGAAGCGGTTGATCGGTTCATCATAGATATCCGTCGGTGTGCCCGATTGTTGAATGACACCGTGATTGAGGACGAAGATTTCATCTGACATCGCCAGTGCCTCTTCTTGGTCGTGCGTGACGAAGATGAACGTGATGCCAAGACGACGTTGCAAGTCGCGGAGCTCATACTGCATCTCTGTCCGTAATTTCAAGTCGAGCGCTGACAGTGGCTCATCGAGCAAGATGACTTCCGGCTCATTGACGATTGCCCGAGCAATCGCGACACGTTGCCGCTGTCCACCTGACATCTCGGTGATTTCTCGTTTCTCATAACCGGACAAGTTGACGAACTTCAACGCGTCCGTCACACGTTTAGCGATTTCTGCTTCTTTCACCTTCTTGATGCGAAGACCGAAGGCGATATTCTCGAAGACGTTCAAGTGCGGGAAGAGTGCATAGTCTTGGAAGACCGTATTGACTTGACGTTTGTTCGCCGGTACATCGTTGATCCGTTTTCCGTTGAAGATGATGTCCCCTTCTGTTGCTTCCGAAAAGCCAGCAATCAGTCGTAAGATCGTCGTTTTCCCACAACCCGATGGTCCGAGTAACGTATAGAACTTCCCGCGTTCGATTTCGAAGCTGACTTGGTCGAGGACGGTCTGATCGTCGTATCGTTTCGTAACGTCCTTGAATTGAATGATCGTAGTATCTGCCAATCTAGTTCCTCCTTTATAAGTATGAGTCAGTCGCAGTCACGAGGACCTTCGTCTCTTGTGTTGACTCATTGCGTAGTTGATGGATTTCTGAAGCCTTATAGTAAAGTGTCTCTCCTTGTTTCGCTACAAAAGACTGACGTCCGAGCGTCAGCGTGACGTTTCCTGCGAGCACATAGACGAACGTCTCGGCACCTGATGGTTCATACGTCTTGAATGCTCCCCCTGGCGCGAGTGTGAGCAGGACCGGTTCCATCTCTTTTTCATTCGATTCCGGAATGAGCCACGTGACATGATACCCCTGTTCCTCATCGGCATATGTCGTGACATCCTCTTCCCCATAGACGACTTTTTGATTGAGTGTATCCTCATCAAAGAAATCCTTCGGCGAGATGCCAAGGACTTCGAGGAGATGAAACAGCGTCTCGATCGACGGTGAACTGATTTCCCGTTCGAGTTGCGAGATGTACCCTTTACTCAGGTCTGTTCTTTCCCCTAGTTCCTCTTGCGTCAATCCCTTTTGAAGACGGAGGTTCTTGATTTTTTGACCGATTGAGTACAATCGACGTCCTCCTCTCATCGGCTTAGTTTAGTATAAGATGACTAAAAGTTTACTAATCACGTACCGATTATAGCGTATTTCATTATTTAATCAACTAAAACGTTCGATATTTTTTAATGTTCATTTGACAGCGAGAACGCTTACACCTACAATTAATATCAGGTACTAATTTAAGGAGGAACTTGTTATGCGGATCGCTTGGATCACTGATAGTACAACGATTTTACCGGATACGATCGCTCAGCGCGATGATCTTTCGGTCGTCCCTTTACTTGTCATGAAGGATGGAGAAAGTTTCGTCGATGGTGTCGACGTTGATGCGGAGACCGTCTATAGCTGGATTGACTCAAAACACAAGGTAATGACGAGCCAACCTTCAATCGGAAGCTTCACCGAGCATTATGAACGGTTGAAAGAGGATTACGACGTCGGCTTCGCTGTTCACTTATCGAGCGAACTGAGCGGAACGTACAACGCCTCCGTTCAAGGGGCAGAGATTGCTGGCTTTCGTCTGATTGCGATTGATTCCCGTTGTGGCATTTACCCGGCTGGTCAACTCCTAGCAGAAGCGATCGAACTCGTCGAAGCGGGACACTCGATCGAATCCGTCGAACAGATCATTCTCGAGCGTCGTTTCGATCATTACATTGAATTCACGGTCGCAAACCTCGATCAATTACAAGCAGGTGGACGGATCTCTTCGACGAAGGCATTCGTCGGTAACTTGTTGCAACTTCGTCCGTTGTTCCACTTCGAGGAAGGAAAGATCGTTCCTTATCAAACCGTCCGGACGTTCAAAAAAGCGCATTCGAAGATTTTTGATCACCTTGTCGCAATCATTGAACGGGGACAGGTCACGGATATTTCACTATTCCACGCGACAGCGTATGACCTGGCACTCGAGTGGAAACAACGACTCGAATCGCAATATGATGTGCGTGTCCGCATCGATGACTTGACGCCGGTTCTCGGTTCGCATACAGGAAATCCAGCGATCGGAATGTCCTTTTTGAACCCGACGCGCCGACCGTGATGACTAATGAAAATGAATTTTGGGTAAACCTTCTTTAGAGAATAAAGGAGGTTTTTTGTTTGAAAAATAATAAATGGATTTGGCTCAACTGGGTCGGCTTTATCTTCACGATTGCCGTGAACGCCCTCGATGGTGGAAAGACAGGACGAATTTCTGATTCGATCATCACATTGTTCAAACCGGCTGGGTATGCATTCTCGATTTGGGGATTAATTTATGCGATTTTACTTGTCTGGTTGATTTTACAATCGATTCCGAAGTTCAAGGAACACGAACTGGCGAAGAAAATCGGACCGTGGTTCTTGATCAGCTGTTTGTTCAACGCAGGTTGGATCGTCTCGTTCACGTTTGAACTGTTCGTTGTCTCCGTTGTCGTCATCGTTGGTCTCTTGTTGTCTTTGATCGTCATCTACTCAAAAATTGACCGTGAGACGAAAGGATTACGCTTTAAGCTACCGTTCTCGCTTTACCTCGGCTGGGTATCGGTCGCGACGATTGCCGACATCTTCCTGACGATCAATGCAGAAGGTGTAACATCTTGGCTTGGAATTGGAGATGCGGGCTGGACGATGATCATACTCGTCGTCGGAGTCATCATCGCTCTTCTCTTCATGTTTGCGAACCGTGATCCGATTTATCCGCTTGTCTTCGTCTGGGCGTATATCGCGATCAACTTCGAGTCCGATAATGGTCTCGTCGATACGACGGTTCTCGGTAGCGTCGTCTTATTATTAGCCGGTTATATCTTCCTTCTCGTTCGGATGCGCCGCCAAGTCAGCGTGAGCAAGTGACGTTCCTTTCTCGTTCAAACGGCGTATACTAAAAGAAAGGAGTGAATGACCATGAACATCACATTTACACCGTCTGCTCAGGAGCGAATCCGCCAATTACGCGGTGAAGTATCCGGTCAACTGCATCTCTATTACGATACAGAGGGTTGTGGTTGCGGAAACTCTGGTATTTTCAGTATTCGCATCGTCGATGAAGCGACACCGGAAGACATGACGATTGATTCAAACGTCGGTCCTGTTCTCGTCAAGCGGTGGTCGAGTCATTTCCTCGATCAAGAAATGACACTCGATTACAACGAGGAGAAAAAAGCGCTCATCTTAAAAAGTGATGGCCAATACTTCAATACGAATGTGCTCGTGACGGATCAAACAGGCTGCGTCCTGACGGTTCGCTCATAAGCGCAAATGAAAAAGGCAACTTCCGTCGTGGAAGTTGCCTTTGTTTGTGTTCGAACAGACAGGTGCTGCGTCGAAAGCTAGATGGTCTGAGTATGATTGAATGTACTAGATGTCTGTCTGCGTCGTGCACGAGCTGGTAATATCCCAGCGCTTTGCGTCCCGCATGCATCATCCTCGCATGCTTATCTAGTATACGAACGAAAGTCATGTTTGGATTGCCTTATCCGACATTTAGAACGGTCTCTTCGATCGCTTGCTGATTTAAATCCTTCACATGCATCGGTCTACTATAGTAATAGCCTTGTCCATAATCACAACCGAGGCGTTTCAAGAAGAGATGCTGTTCGAGCGTTTCGACACCTTCTGCGACGACTTCGATCCCAAGACTCTTCGCAAGCTGGATGATCATTTCCGTAATCGCTGTTCCCCGTTCGTCATGTGGGACTTCATCGATGAACGACTTGTCGATCTTTAAGATATCGATCGGCAAATGCTTCAAGTGCGTTAGCGACGATAGACCCGTTCCAAAATCATCGAGAGCGATTGTCAGACTAAGCTGTTTCAATTCACCAAGCATCGTCATCGCCCGGTCCAGATTCTCCATAACGGACGTTTCCGTTATTTCGAGTTGTAGTTGCAATTCACTTCCGTTCTTCAAGGAATGATGAACGATTTCTTTAATCATCATATTATGCGACTCCGATCGGAAATGCATCGCGGATAAGTTCACCGAGACTTGGCGAATGAAATAATCTTCTTTCTTCCAAATCTCCATCTGTGCAACGGTCTCCTTCAACACCCACTCGGTCAAACGATGAATTAAACTATACTTTTCAGCAAGTGGAATGAATTCCGCCGGTGAGATGAAACCGAACTTCGGATGATTCCAGCGAATTAGAACTTCCGCCTGATCCACCTTGCCTGTCGCGAGTGCGATCTTCGGTTGGTAGACGAGAGCGAACTCCTTGAAATCCGTCATCGCCCGGCGTAAGGAACCGACGATCAATTGCTCTCTTTTGTCGGAATGCAGGGAATCATCGTACACGATGAATCGATCTCTTCCTTCGTTTTTGCCGACCCGGAGAGCACTTTCCATTTGACCAATTCGCATTTCTAACGTTTCTCCCATATCCGGTAAGATGACACCCATCGTTGCTGTCAAATGGATTGGTTGATCATCTAAGTGAATCGGTTGTCGAATATCTTCTAAAATTTGTTCGAAAGTACGAAGTAATGCATCAGTAGGTACTTTTTTGATAAGAAAAAACTGCGTTCCATTATAACGAATACATGCTTCATCTTCCGATAAGGACGCACGCATCCGATCTGCAAACTCACGAATGACGGCATCTCCTTTATCAAAACCAAACGTATCATTGACCCATTTGTACCCGTCCAGGTCAAGTATAGCCATCGCCATCTCGTCTTTAGACTTTCCGTAATGCGCATCTACTTTTATCATATGGTGATCTAACCATCTACGGTTATGCAAACCGGTCAAATGATCAGTATATGCCATCATCTGTAAGGCACGTCGTTCTAAATGAATATAGAGTCCAGCGATTAAGATCAAAATCAAAAATACCGGAATGGCTACATCGTTTAAAATATTCGATGTAATAGGACCATCACCAATACGTCCTGCTTGATCAATCGGGATACAAAAAGATGTTCCTAACATACCTACATAATGCATGGAAGAGATAGCAAAGCCCATTACAATCGCAATGGGAATAAGAATTCTTTTCTTATCAACATGTCGTAGACGATGTAAGAGTAACAAGGCAACATATGCTACAGTGATCGCAATTAGGATGGATAGAGCGAACAACCCTGTTTCATAACGAATCGCGCCACCAAAATCCATTGCCATCATCCCAAGATAATGCATCATCGCAATACCTACGCCCATCAAAGAACCTGCTAAAATGACTTTGTTTCGTGTAATCGCTGATGAGTAGAGTAGATAAAAGGCGATGAAGGCAGCTAAAATAGCTGGAATGACGGATAAGAACATTAAAATCCAGTCATAACGAACCGTGACGGATAAAGCGAAAGCACCCATACCAACGAAATGCATCCCCCAAATCGATAGTCCCATCGTCAAAGAAGATAAGAATAACGCTCGTTTTTTCAAAGAAGTCGCCTTAGCCAAACGTCGATTTAATTCAAGCGATCCATACGATCCAATGATCGCGACGAGTACCGACAGTACAACTAAGCCCACTTCATAGTGCTTTGTTAAAATAATCCATTCATTCATTGTATGTGGCCTCTCCTTATAGAACTGACTTTCTTCTTAGTATCGACGGTTATGAAGTATATTTTCAGTCGAAACTTGCATTTCATGCGATTTAATTGATATTTTCTATTTTTTAGTCTTTTTTTCTTAATGTAAAACGCACAAAAAAAACGAATTCGTCGTAGACGAATCCGCAGACTGAAGACAAAGTGCAATTTTTCTCTAACGAGAAGGATTGCGCTTTTTTGTTCGTCTCGAATCGTTTTCCTGGGACAAGCATCGCGCCGCTTCGCTTCGCTGCAGGGTCGCTCTTGCTTGTTTTTCCCTAAGAAGCGATTTCGAGTGAACAAAACACTTCTCTGATCCTTCTTCCGGGTATAAAAAAGTAGAAAAGAAGAAGGAGGACTTCCTATGATGGGTAAGAGAGATCACCATCATCGCTCAGAGAATGTCACCATCACATTGGAACAATTGGTCCCGCAGGACCATCTCGTCCGAAAAATAGATGCAGTCATCGATGTCGACTTCATCTATAGTGCCGTAGAGAACTTGTATAGCGAAAACACAGGAAGACCAAGTGTCGATCCCGTTCTGTTAATCAAGATGGCGCTTCTTCAATATGTATTTGGTATTCCCTCTATGCGGCGTACCATCAAAGAGATTGAAACCAATGTGGCATATCGTTGGTTTTTAGGTCTTGGTCTGGATGAGAAGGTGCCGCACTTCTCTACGTTCGGCAAAAACTACGTCCGGCGTTTTCAGGATACAGACGTCTTTGAGAGTATTTTTTATCGGGTCCTCACGCAAGGAGTCGAAGCCGGATTCGTGGACCCATCGGTCCTCTTCATTGACTCCACCCACATCAAAGCAAACGCGAACAAGCGGAAGTATAAGAAGAAGTTCGTTCGACGCGCCGCACAACAGTACAAAGAAGAACTAGACCAAGAAGTCAACGAGGATCGGATTTTGCATGGAAAAAAGCCTTTCACCCCCAAGATGAAGAAAGCTGAAGAACACGAGACGAAGGAGAGTACGACAGATCCGGAGAGTGGCTATTACGTGAAGGGGGAGCGTGAAAAACAATTCGCCTATTCGTGCCATACCGCCTGTGATCGGCATGGCTTTGTCCTCGGGATGATTGTAACGCCCGGAAATGTCCACGATAGTATCGTCTTTCCTGCACTTCTTCAAACGGTTACGCAACATTTTGGACAACCATTCGCAGTCGTCGCCGACTCTGCCTATAAGACTGTTCCGATCGCCCATCATCTTCTCAAACAAGGCAATTTTACCCGTCTTTCCTTATACACGCCCCAGAGGGGTGAAAGGAATGTTAAAAACAAAAGACTTTTACTATGACGAACATTATGACTGTTATTTATGTGAAAACAATCAAGTTCTCCGTTATCGAACGACGACGCGAGACGGATACCGTGAATATGTCTCGAATCCTTTTGTGTGCGAGACATGTCCTCTTCTCTCTCAATGTACGCAGAGTCGCGACCATAGAAAAGTCATCCATCGACATCTTTGGCAAGATGCGATGGATGAGGTGGAGCATCTCAGACATACAGTTGTGAATCGTGCGTTGTATCGAAAGCGTCAGGAAACAATTGAGCGTGTCTTCGCAGACACCAAAGAGAAGCATGGCATGCGTTGGAGCCGCTATCGAGGGCTGAAAAAAACGACGCTTCAAGCGATGCTTACTTTCATTGCCTTGAACCTCAAAAAGCTTGCGAATTGGTCCTGGGATTCCCCCGGGAATCCATGTCTTCACTACGTTTTAATAGGGAGTACATACAACAAACCCTCATTCCGATCATGAAATGAGGGTTTGTCTACAATCTGCGAATTCGTCGTAGACGAATCCGTTCGTATTTTTAAAATTAAAGTGCAACTGAGGCCACGATTTCTCCCGTAGGTTTCGCTAAATCCGGCTCTGGTTCGACAGTGATTGCTACAGCATCGACGTCACCATTACCTTTGAGTTGAAATACCGCTGCTGCTTCGCCGTCTTTTTCAATAATACCGTTCGCAGTCGGTGTCTCACCTTTGATGGTCCATAATTGATACAATTCTCCTTTTTTCAATGGAGGCAAATCTTTCAATTGAACGAGCATATACGACTTATCGTTTTGTGTAAATACCATGCTTGATCCCTTGATTGACTCGTTGCTTTCAAAGTTTCCCATTCCTTTAATTTCATCCATCGCCAGTGTTTCCGGTGTATCTGTACTTTCTTCCTGTGACAAAAAGTAGGCATTCGCACCAAGTGAAAGAATAAGGGCGGCAGCAATGCTCATCAACCAGCCAAGTGGGACACTCTTTTTCTTCGTTTGTTGCTGACGTGCTTGTTTAATGTCTACTGGAGTAGTCATCGGTTCTTCTTTAGGAGACTCCGTCTCTGTTGAACCAAGAACTTCTCCAAGAATACGTGCTTTCATTCCTACAGGAACAGGACGCTCCGGAAGCGATTCAGCGATGGGAAGCATGAGTTCTTCCATTTCTAAAAGTGCTTCGCGACATTCTTCGCACGTCGCAAGATGCGCTTCGAACGCGTCGCGATCTGCTGAAGAGAGTGTTCCATTGAAGTAATTGATCAAGTCATGACAACGTTCTTCCATCTCGTTCCCTCCCATCTAATCGTTTTCTTAATGCTTGAATCGCACTTCTGATACGTGTTTTGACTGTTCCGAGTGGTAAGTCAAGTTGATCTGCGATTTGTTGTTGCGTTAGTCCCTGAAAATAGACTAGTTCGATCAAATCCTGTTGTTCTGATTTTAGTTCACTTACGGCGCCCCGCACTTCCGCTGCAGTTTCGCGTTGCATGACGGTCCGCTCAACAGGTTCATCATATCCGCCATCTCGTTCTTCAACTTCAATCGTCGGTTGTCGTTTTTCACGACGTAAACAATCAAGAGCCGCATTACGCGTGATCGTCAAAATCCAAGATGAAAACTTTCCTTTTTGTGTATCAAAATTAATACGACCATTCCAAATTTTCATCCATACTTCTTGAATGACTTCTTCAGACAATCGATCATTATTCGTAAAGCGATAGGCGAATGAAAATAACAATCGCTCGTACTTCTCATACAAAGTCTCGAGTGCCTGTTCATCACCGCTACGCATCAGATGATAAAGCGATTCATCGGATTGAGTATGCATCCTTTTCCTCCTCCTGATATCAGCTTCATCATATAGTATACGAGAGCTAACACCAAATCGTTTTAGTTTTCATCAATTTTCTAAGTAAATTCCTCACCACATCCATATTCCCTGATTTCAAGAAAAGTATATCTTAAAATTCGATAGAATTGACAGTAATACCGTTATGGGCATAGCATAAAGGTATTACTCAGACGTTAGTTCTACTATGAAACGGAGGAACATATATGGATTATGATCGCAAAATGAAAAATCGCGTCAGCCGAATCGAAGGGCAATTACGTGGTATCCTTCGTATGATGGAAGAAGGGCAAGACTGTCGAGATGTCATTACTCAACTTTCCGCTGCTCGCTCCGCGATTGATCGTACGATTGGTGTCGTCGTAAGCTCCAATTTAATTGAGTGCGTAAAAAACGCCGAACAAAATGGTGACGGTCAGACAGAAGAGCTTGTGAAGGAAGCTGTAAATCTTCTTGTCAAAAGTCGCTAATTACTATAAACCACCCATCAGAGTAATTTTTATCTGATAAAAAAACAGGGTCAAGATTTCATTGAAATCCGATTCCCTGTTTTTTTAGGTTTAGTATAAAACTTTGAGTTGATCCAAGTACACCTTACTCTTAATGGTTGTTCCTTTTTTCGATGTATCCGTTTCAACAAAATACAACGATTCGATTTTAAGAGGTGTTGGCCACGTCGGATCGAGTGTCGCTTGTACCGTTTTAAATCCTTTCCAATCTACCTTCTTGACGAAATCCACGACATGTCGATTTCCTGCAGCATCTTTGACTTCTGAGCGAAGCCAAGGCGCGCGTCCATCTCCATACACATCCATCGTCAATGCACGGGCAGGAGAAGGAATGATCCATGATGCTTTTTTAATGTACATGGCTCCGTTTTGTTTCTTCCACCCTGAATAATCGTATGTCATTTCAAGTGATTGTTTGCCACTGGATTTCTGTAAGGAACTGAGACGGACAGCATAACTCGAAACATAAGGAGATTTCGCTTCGTAGACTCCCTGTTCGAAGGAATCGATGACTTCCTCTTTTTTCATAGCAGAGACGGTGACCGGTAGTCGAACCGTCTTCCCTCCAGATGAGACAGTTAGTTCTGTCTTCCCGATTTTCTTTGCAAGAATATTCCCTTTTGTAATCGATGCGGTCGCTCCGTTTGCAACCTGGTAATTGAGTTGCGAAGCAGGGATTACGACACGTCGTCCGTTTAGCCATCCTTCTGATGAAATCGCGAGGCGTTGTCCTACTTTTAACAAGATCGGACGCCCTCCATTGACTGTAAGACCGGTCAAGCGATTCGTGACTGGAATCGATACGGTTCGTTTAGCACGATCAACTTGCATCGTACCTGTCCATTTTCCAGGAGTCAGCGGTGCCGTGACTTGTAAGCCTTTGACACCTGTCCCTTTCCAAATAATCGATTTCTTCGTTGCATCTACAGGCTGTCCATTTGCATCCGTCAGCTTTAATCCAAATCCACCTTTTTCACCTACATATAATTCTTTAGGGGCAGTCAATAAAATCGTCGTCGCTACATTCGATGGAACATAATGAGTGGCTAATATTAAACCGTTCGTAATAGAGCGACTTCTTCCATCTGCCGGTACATTCGCTGTTTTAGGTAAAAACTCTCCAGCGCGTCTGACCATTATCTCTGTCGATCCCCCACCATCAAATGCGAGGGCCGACGTTACACCTAAACGCTTCATTTGCTCCACTGCCTCAAGCATCGTAATCCCTTTTGAATCAAGACGAGCTTGATCCACCGTAATAATTTGAACTGTCCCGTTTGATGTTGTACCGATAAGTGTCCGCGCCTTACGAGCGAGCATCAAAAAGCGGTCATGGTTCAATGCTAGGCTGTCTAAACTATATCCAACTCCATTTTGAATCAACCAGTTATATCCAGATACTGCTTCTTGAATATCGTTACGCATTTGAAGATTCGATAATTGAACTAGATTTAATTGTGTTGATAACAGACCATTTGATTTTTCTTCTGCTGCTTTCACAAGTGCAAGTAGTGCCGCTTTTTGTTTTCCGAGACCAACGAGGACAACTCCAGCATCGGGTAAGCGAATTTCTTTACGGAATGTCGTATCTACCGATTCAACGGTCCATTGATAGTTCTTCCCGAGTGTAAACGCCGATGTCGCTGTTCCTTTTAAATAGACGATAGCAATTTCTTTTTTCATCGCTTCTGACGGCTCAATTAGCTTCAGCATTTTTGAAGCATGATGAGCTGAACTAAAGATACCGATTCGATTCGCTAAGTTCTCGTTACGGTTAACTGAGTGGATCGTTACCCGCTTCGTATCAGTCGTCGCAGATCCGATGATACCGAACGACCCGATCTCTGGTTTCCCTTGTCCGTTGATCATGAATGATGGGAATTTTGTCGCAGAATCTTTTACACTATGACTAACCAGTACTTGATTTTGCTGAATTTGAAGTCCAATCGGTAACCCCGAAGCTACTCGATACATATCGGCATTGATCGCTGTTACGACACGCCCCCCGCTCGCTGTCACGCGACTAACTTGAGAAGGTAAAGATTCTGTTGCTAATACACGATCTCGTCCTTTCGTCGTCATCCAGTAGTTACCGGTATCGGGCTGAACCGTTATATGTCGAAATAACTGTGGTGTACCCGAAAGTGTTTCTGATTTTGTCGTATAGGTCACACCTTTTGAAATCGTTTCTGCCTGAGTGGTAGAGACAGATTGAAAAAGACAAAAAGTTGTTAATAAAATACAAATTTTCTTGAACATAACACACCTCCGTTATATATTATGCCTTTTTTAGTAAATAAATGACATAATTAATTTAGGAGAGGTTTATTTTTATTCATAACAGGTATAGAAAGTAGTTAACTAATTCCTTTTAAGCCACATATGTTGCAATCAACATATGAATCTATTCATACATGATGTAGGAGGCCTTTTCATGAGTGTATCTGTATTTATTGATGTCGCGTGTAAGACAGGTGAATCTCCTGTCTACGATGCGAAAACAAAACGCTTTTATTTTGTCGACATTCCGAATCAACTTCTTTTTTCATATGACCTTGCCACAGAAGCACTCAAGCCGTACACGTTACCAAGCGCCATCACATCAATTGCCTTGACGGACGCTCCAGACTTATTACGTGTCACGGCTGAACACGGATTTGGGACGTTTGATCTCAAGGAAGGTCATCTGTCTCTTGAGCATCAACTGTCACTGCCCGATTCTGACCGAATGAATGACGGGAAGCTCGATCCGACTGGACAATATGTCGCTGGTAGCATTAATGAAGAAGACGGTAAGACTGCTGGATTGTTCCGTCTGCGTCATGACGGTTCCATCGATGTCTTGCACGAAGACTTGACGAACTCGAATGGACTCGTCTGGTCAGAAGATGGCAAGACGCTCTATCACATCGATACACCGACAAAAAAAGTCTATGCCTTTGACTACGCTCCGGACGCACCACTTTCCAATAAACGTGTCGCCGTTGACCTTGAAGAAGAAGAAGGGTTCCCGGATGGTATGACGAAGGACGCGGAAGGTCATGCTTGGATCGCGCATTATGCTGGATCATGCATCACCCGTTGGAATCTTGCGACTGGTGAAAAACTCGATCATGTCGACTTCCCTGTTTCGAATCCGACGTGCCCGATTTTCTATGAAGATCGATTGCTCGTCACGACGGCTGCCGACGGAGATGATGCACCACATGCCGGTGCCGTCTTCGCTGTGACATTTGAATGATTCATAGAAGAGGGATCATCTTTTTACAGGTGATGCCTCTTTTTCCACATAATGCGTCTAGACGCATCTAAAAAAACAGACGATACTAAAGAAGAAAACTATTCATTTTTTTGAAGGAGTGAAGCCGATGCGTGTCACGACAATCGAACGTTTACACCAACTGCAGACGACCCCATCCTTTTTCCCGGTCAACTGCTACCTGTTTGAAGAAGCAGACAGTTTGACATTGATTGATGCCGGCCTCGGGATCAACGCAAAGGCGCTCTATCACTATATTCGAAAGCAAGAGAAACCGCTTGGTGCAATCATCCTGACTCATGCGCATGCCGATCATGTCGGTTCGCTTGATTTCCTTGCGAACGCCTTTCCTCTCGCTCAAGTCTGTATCAGTTATCGCGATGCTGCATTGCTAAGTGGAGACGAGACGCTACGCGAAGGCGAAACGACACCTTTAAAAGGTGGTATTCCGAAAAACATCAAAACACGTCCGGATCGCTTGCTCGAGAGTGGTCAACAAGTCGGAAGTCTCAGTGTCATCGCCTCACCCGGTCATACACCTGGTTCGATCTCACTTTGGCATGAAGGGAGCCGGACGTTGATCGCTGGCGATGCTTTTCAGACGCAAGGAGGACTCGCCGTCTCCGGTGACGTCCGCTGGCAATTCCCGTTCCCTGCACTCGCAACATGGGATCCGGACGTCGCCCTTCGCTCGGCTGATCAACTGACGGAACTGTCTCCGGATATACTCGCTGTCGGACATGGTCCGCTAATCCTTGGACCGAGTTATGAGATGCGCCAAGCCGTCGATCGATTCTCTCACGTCTTACAGACGAAAAAAACATCACCTTTCAAGTAATGTACGCATTTGAAAAAACATCCGCGAACGTGTTCCTGACATGTCCGCGGATGTTTTTCTTTTCAACAGACGACTCACGTCTGTTCTGTAACAGCATAACGATAGACGCGTGCTTCGTAAGGACGCAAGATATCCGGGCTATCCGGATAGTTTGATATGAGCAACTTTTCCTGTGGTAAGACGAGGGCGGTCTGCATCGGTTCATCGTGTACGTTGAGGACGATCCGCCAGACTTCTCCCTCTAATTCCCGCTCATAGATATAGAGATACGGATCATGAAGCGCTAAGTCTCGGTATGTACCGTAGACCATAATCGGATGATCCTTTCGCATCTGAATCAGCGACTTGTAAAAAGCAAGCACGGACGATGGATCTGCTTCTGCTTGCGCGACATTGATGTCCGTATAATTCGGATTGACCGCTAACCATGGTTTACCACTCGTAAAGCCAGCTGCATGTGTATCGTCCCACTGCATCGGTGTACGGGAATTATCGCGCGCGAGTAACTGCATCGATGAGAGCACGACCTCTGGGTCCTCTCCGCCAGCGACGCGCTCCGCGTATCGATTTCGAAAGGCGACGTCCTGATAAAGCGACGGATCCGAGAAGCGAATCCCCGTCATCCCGATCTCTTCTCCTTGATACACGTATGGAATGCCCGGTAACGTATGCAACATCAAACCGAGTAGTTTCGCACTCTCAACCCGGTATCGTTCACTGCCGAAGCGCGTCACTTGTCGTGTATGATCATGGTTGTTGAGGAACTGTGAATTGACACCTAATGGGTATAAGACGTCGTACCATCGTTTTTGAATCTCCTTGAATCGTAAGAGATCCATCGCTTCCATGTCGTCCGCGATTTCGAAGTGAAACAGTGTCCGGAGTTCTTTTCGTTCGTCACTGACATATAACAGTCCATCTTCTGGACCGACGAACGGAATCTCACCGACTGTAAACAAGTCTTTACCAGCGAGAACATTCGCATGCATCTCCTGCAAGAAGTCATGCACACCTGGCTGATTCCCAAGGTACGAGAGATCAAACGGATTGGCGACATCCTCGAACGACCGTTTTTTGATCAAGTTGATGACATCCATCCGGAAGCCGTCGATCCCTTGAGCAATCCACCAGTTCATCATATCGTAGATTGCTTGCCTCACAGCTGGGTGCTCCCAGTTCAAGTCCGGTTGTTCTTTGGCGAAGGAATGAAAATAATACTGCCCGCGCTCTTCACTCCACGTCCACGGACTTGGCGCAAAGTACGAGCGCCAGTTGTTCGGAGGCGTCTCTTTCGTGCCGTCTTTCCAGATGTACCAGTCATCCTTATCGTTGATCCGCTCACATGACTGACGGAACCAGTCATGCTGGTCACTCGTATGGTTCACGACTAAATCGAGAATGATCTTTAATCCACGGGCATGAGCAGCCGTGATCAACTCCTGGAGATCTCCCATCGTTCCCGCTTTTTTCATGATCTCGTAATAATCGGCAATATCATAGCCGTTATCGACGTCCGGGGAACGATAACATGGATTCAGCCACACGACATCGACACCAAGTGAAGCGATGTAATCAAGCTTCTCGATGACACCTCTTAAATCACCGATCCCATCCCCGTTCGAATCTTTAAAGCTACGCCAGTAGACTTGATAGACGACTGCCTCTTTCCAGTTAGCTCGCTTCATCTTCCCACTCCTCTCCCTACTCTTTATTCCCGCTCCACTTATCTGTACCTGTTTATCCGACAATTTTTTTAAATTTCGAAAAAGTTCTTTTCTTTTGACTGAATATTCGTTATCCTTGACGACAATACTACGAAGGAGGCATTCATCCATGAAACATTTCGCTCCATCCATCGCCATTGATCGGCTTCCTGCTCCCGTCTTCGCTGAACTCGCGAACCGAATCGGTGCTGTAAAAGCTGCCGGACACGATGTCATCACACTTGGTCAAGGAACACCCGACCAGACGACGCCTGTACATATCCTCGATGCCTTAAAACAAGCTATCGACGAGCCAACGAACCTTCAATATCCACCGTTTCGTGGACATGATTTTCTAAAACAAGCTGTCGCAAACTTTTACGCGACTGAGTTCGGTGTCACGATCGATCCAGCAACGGAAGTCGCGATTCTGCTCGGCAGTAAAGCCGGAATCGTCGCTTTACCGCAGACGATCGTCAACCCTGGAGAAGGAGTCATCGTCCCGGATCCAGGATACCCGGATTACCTATCTGGTGCCGCACTCGCTGGTGCTTACCCGATCACACTTCCGTTGCTCGAGAAAAATGATTTCTTGCCGGATTATGACTTACTTGATACGACGGACGTTGAGCGTGCCCGGATGTTGTTCCTCAACTACCCGAGTAATCCGACGGGTGCGACCGCGACGGCAGAAGCCTTCGAACAGACAGTCGCTTTCGCCGATGCCCATGATATCTGTGTCGTTCATGACTTAGCATACGGCGGTATCAGTTTCGATGGTCCGACGCGAAGTTTCTTGCAGACGGAAGGGGCGAAAGACGTCGGAATCGAGCTATTCTCACTCTCGAAACGCTTCAACATGTCCGGCTTCCGGATTGCCTTTGCCATCGGAAATCCGTCCGTCATCTCAAGCATCGAAACGTACCAAGAACATCTCTACGTCAGTGCCTTCACACCGATTCAGCATGCGGCGACCGTCGCCCTCACGAGTGACCAGACGTGCGTCCGTGAGTTAAGTCGCTTGTATGAAACACGACGCGATGCGTTGTTCGCAAAACTCGATGCGATCGGTTGGAGTGGACCACGACCGGGCGGTTCCTTCTTCGTCTGGCTTCCTGTTCCGGAAGGTTATACGTCCCAAAGCTTCACGGATCACCTGCTTGACGAAGCACATGTCGCTGTGACCCCTGGATCCTTCTTCGGCGAATACGGTGAAGGCTACGTCCGGATCAGCTTGATTGCTGACGTCAAACGTCTAGAAGAAGCCGTCGATCGAATCGGAACGCTCAACCTGTTCCGGACACCTGTTGCGGAATAATTCTGAAAAAACATTTGACAGATGGGAATCATTTCCGTTAAAGTAAATCCCAACAGCATAACTACTTATCGAGAGCGACCGAGGGATTAGGCCCAACGACGTCCGGCAACCACCTGTAAGGAACGGTGCCACATCCTACAGAATGATTTTCATTCTGAGAGATAAGTTACGAAATCTTACACTTTCGTCGCTTTTTTCTGGTTGCTCCGCTACTAGGAAAAAGCGACTTTTTTTGTATGAGGAGATGAGCGGATGATTGAATTCAAACACATTACAAAACGGTTCGTCCGAGACCGGACCCCGATTTTTGCCTTACGGGATGTCGATTTGACGATCCAAAAAGGAGAAATCTTCGGAATCATCGGTGAGTCTGGTGCCGGTAAAAGTACGTTGCTTCGCCTAATCAACGGGCTCGAGCATCCGACACAAGGAACCGTCAAGGTCGACGGTGTCTCGCTCGGCGGGATGTCAAAAGCAGATTTGCGTCAACTTCGCTTGCGGACAGGAATGATCTTTCAGCATTTCCAATTGATCCAGTCGCGCAACGTCGCGGATAACATCGCTTTTGCGCTCAAGGCCGCTGGCGTCAAACGAGCAGATTTCCCGGAGCGGATTCGCGAACTCGTCTCGCTCGTCGGACTTGAAGGATTTGAGACGAACTTCCCGAGTCAATTAAGCGGTGGGCAGAAACAGCGCGTCGGGATTGCCCGGGCACTCGCAAACAATCCGACCGTCTTGTTATGTGATGAAGCGACATCCGCTCTTGACCCCGTTACGACACTACAGATCCTTGAACTGCTGAAGGATTTGAATGAACGACTCGGGTTGACGATCGTCCTCATCACGCATGAGATTGATGTCGTCAAACAGATTTGCCATCGCGTCGCGGTCATGTCGCAAGGTGAAGTCGTTGAAGTCGCCTCAACCTATGACTTGTTCAGTCAAGCCAAGCATCCGGTGACGAAACATTACGTCGATACGGCACTACAAATCGAATTGCCGGAACGCATCTTACAGGCAACTCCAGGCAAGATCATCCGCTTGCAGTTCACGGGCGAGAAGACCGGTGAGAGTACGTTATCAGAAGCAATCCGCCGTTACGATATCTCAGTCAGCATCTTGCACGGCAAGGTCGACTACATTCAAGACGTCGCCTTCGGTGTCCTGATTGTCAGCTTGACGGGATCATCCGACCAAATCGCTCCTGCCCTCGACTGGCTCGCGACGGAACTTCATGCACTCGAGGTGATTCAGGATGTGGCTTGATCGTATTCAAACGATGTTACCTGAGCTCTTGAAGGCACTCGGCGAGACGGCGTGGATGGTAGGAATTTCACTTGCCTTTGCATTGGTCGTCGGGATTCCGCTCGGGATTCTCTTGTTCGTCACCGACCGGGGATTATTTTTTCAAAACCTTGCCGTCCGCCGTGTCCTTGACTTCGTCGTCAACATCGTCCGGTCGCTACCGTTCATCATCTTGCTGGTTGCCCTCATTCCGTTAACGAAGTTCTTACTCGACAATACGATTGGTCCGACGGCAGCATCCGTCAGTCTCAGTGTCGCAGCGATTCCGTTTCTCGCGCGACTCGTTGAGACGTCACTCCGCGAGATTCCGCCTGGTCTAATCGAAGCGGCGGAAGCATGTGGGGCGAAACCATTACGGATCATCGTCAGTGTCCTCTTACCGGAAGCACTCCCTGGCATCATTCAGGGCATCACATTAACGACGATCAGCTTGATCGGCTTCTCAGCGATGGCTGGTATCGTCGGCGGTGGAGGTGTTGGTGACCTCGCGATCCGTTTCGGTTATTATCGCTACGATAATCTCATCATGATCGTGACGATCGTCGTGCTCATCGTCATCGTTCAAAGTATTCAAGCACTTGGCAATCAACTGGCGCGAAAAACAGATAAACGCTAATCATACATGCAAAGGGAGAGTGGAATCATGAAAAAACGATATGCCTTTTTAGCAACAGCCTTACTCGGTGCAGGAGTCCTCGCGGGATGTGGAGACAGCAGTGCTGATGAAAAGGACAAGACGATCAAGATTGGTGCGACAAGCGGTCCGTATAGCGACATGGTCAAACAAGCGATCCAGCCGCAACTCGAAAAGAAAGGCTATAAAGTCGAGATTGTCGAGTTCAGCGATTACATCCAACCGAACATCGCTCTCGGTAGCGGGAACATCGACGCCAACTTGTTCCAACACTCGATCTATCTCAAGACGTTCTCTAAAGAAAAGAACCTCGATTTAAAAGGACTCATCACGGTTCCGACAGCACCGATGGGACTATACAGTAAGACAGCGAAGACACTTGACGACGTCAAGACAGGTGCTGAAGTCGCGACGCCGAATGATCCGACGAACCAAGCACGGGCACTGAACTTACTTGCGGAACAAGGCTGGATTGAACTGAAGCCGGACGCTGATCCACTAACCGTTTCAGAGAAGGATATCGTCAAGAATCCGAAGAAACTCGTCATTAAACCACTCGAGGCGGCTCAATTGCCACGCGCCGTCGAAAGTGTCGACATTTCAGCCGTTCCAGGGAACTTCGCACTTGCTGCGAAATTCGACTTACTTGATGCGTTAGCGCTTGAAACGATGGACGAACAATACCGTAACCTCGTCGCTGTCCAAACGAAAGATGCGGACAAGCAAGTCGCAAAAGACTTAAAAGCAGCCGTCGAATCGGACGCTTTCAATACAGTCATCGAAAAATCATTCAAAGGCTTCAGTAAACCTGAATGGGCAAACTGATGTAAAAAACGACCGGAATTCAACGAGATCACCTCTCTTTGAATTCCGGTCGTTTTGTGTTAGAACCGATACCACATCAGTTCTTCATCATGATAGGTATCATCGATTTTCAGCGCCCGCGGTTCAATCGCGTATGATTCAAAACCAAGTGATCGATACAACGCTTTAGCAGCTTCATTCGTCCGGACGACCGAGAGATGGACTTGCTCAATCACAGGATGCTGCTTTAATGTACGTAATGCCTCTTCTACAAGGCGTCGTCCGACCTGTTGTTTTCGGGCGCGTGGCGTGACGTACATCGCAAATACATTCGCTCGATGTCGCATCTTGAACGGCTCGGAGCAGACGATAGTGACGACACCGACGAGTTCATTTTCATGAAACGCACCAAACGTCATCGACTGTTCGCTTTCAAGACGAGTTGCGTACCGTTCGACGGATCGATCTTTTTCTGATTCATAATCAGAGCCAAATTCCTCAGGATGGTTTCGTAAGGCTTCTAATCGCAACGCTTTATAGAGTACTGCATCTTCTGGATTCAATCGACGGATTTCCAACATCCCCACCTCCTGCCTTTAGTGTAAAACACATCGCTTCATGAAAAAGAGGACGACATCGTGAAATATCGTCCTCCATTTTTCTATTTTAAAGTGTTCGGAAATTAATCGTGAAGTATGGCGCGTTACTCCGGAAAGCCACACCGATGTCAGCTTGTTTGTACTCTTTTTTCAAAATATTTTCTCGGTGCCCTTTTGAATTCATTAAGCCCCAATGTGATGCAAAGACATTCGGATAGCCCATTGATAGATTTTCACCAGCATAGCTGAACCTGATTCCTTCACGCTTCATCCGGTCGAACGGATCACGCCCTTGCGGATCCGTATGTGCGAAGAAATTATTCTTCGCCATATTTTCGCTATGACCGCGTGTCACTGGCTTCAGTGCCGTATACGGAGCCAACGGATTTAACTTGTAGTCAGCCCGTTCCCAGTTCATCAATCGTAGCATCAGCTTCTCATCCGTCGTTCGTAACGCATTCGAAGCCGTACCATAGAAACCCTTTTTCTTCGCTTCGACGTCTTTCGGAATCGACAGTGTCGCTTTCACCTTATTCCCATCATGTTGGTCGAAGAAATAGGTGACGTAATTCCCCTTCTTCTCATAGACGGCTGCATGATCCAGGTTCAACATGTAGTTCGTGTTGCCTTTACGGTAGGACTTCACTGCGGTCCATCCTTTTTTCTTCAGCGATGATTCCGTATCCTTGTTCAAGACTGCCCCTTGCGTTGTTATACCATTTTTAAATCGGTACTTTCCGTATTCCTTACCGTCCTTCGTCAACGATACGAATTCTTCGCTGGACGTCCGCCTGACTTCCCAGTCGTAACCTGGATATTCACTGCTATATCGATCAATCAGCTTGCCGCCACTTTTCGGATAATCGGCTTCTGCCTGTTCCATTGGAATGTTCTCGTAGCCGAAAAAAGCTACTGCTGCTACTCCGACGATCAACCATTTTTTCATATCTTCGTTTCGCCTCCTTTAATCATTACCTTTATTTTAAAAGAAAATGATTCTTTCGAACAGTCATTGGCTCTTAATTGTCTAAATCACATTTTCCGTTCACAAATTAGACACGTTTTATGAGAACGTTCTCATATTATTAAAATGCTTTCGTTAAGAGGATTCTTAAAAGTATTTAGTACATATACTAAACCATCTTTCCCTTTTCTTAAAATGTGTGAACATTCTTTTATTTCATCATTCGAGATTTTTGATTGCTCTCGGAATTCTTACTCGGTATCATTAGAATTCGTAAGCCAAACTTTCAATGCTTTTCCAAATAACATAATGAAATGAAGGAGTTGACCTATGGTTTTACTGTATTTCATTTATGAGTCCATCGCCTTTTTACCGATTCAGCAATATTTATTTTCTGGATGGATGATTCTCGTCGTGTTGACGGTTTCATTCAGTTTAGCGAATGCACACGAAGATGTACGATTGAATCAACGACTCGGTTTTGAGTTACTCGTTCCTGGTTCTGGTATGTTGCTTTGCAAACAATTCATTCCTGGTCTCGCCATTATCCTATTTTTGATCATGGTACACTTCACGTATATGTTCCGCGTCATCCCTCTTCCTGTCGCGTTAATCTCGACACTTTCGATTAGCACACTTTCTTTTCTTTCTCTCTTTTTCTCGTCACGCAAAAAAGCGGACCGTTAAGTCCGCTTTTCATCATTGATATTTCGTTGTTTCTTTCAAACGATAGAAATGAGAAAGTTCTAACCAAATTGTTTTTCCTTTTTTCGTCTTCACTTGAATATATGGTCGATCTTGCGATACACGCAGTGCGAGCAACTCACCTTGTTGCTCTCCAGTTGTTCCGCTCGCTTTTAACCAATGACGACCTAATTTCCATTCGAGGAAGATATGTTTTCCTTTTTGAACGGCACGCCATTTTCCGATTTCTGCGATGCCTTTGACCGGAACGGCTGTCTCTGCACCTTGAATCGAGATGATCGCCGGATCGTGGTCACTCGCGCTACCGTCTGCTTCCATATACTCCGAGTTGATGTTGACGATATCAGAAGACGTATAACGTTTTAAGTTGTTCGAGATCAAGATGTGATCGAGCACTTGAGCATTTCCGTTATAGACGTAAGAGTATCGCTCGGATTCTGGAAGATCATCGACTGTATTCCAGAGGTTTTTCCCTTTCAGGATATTTAGCGTTTCTGAGAACTGGAAGTCGTTCAAGTCACCGAGAACGACGACGTTCGAATCTTTGACTTCCGTTTTCAATTCAGAGACGAAATCTTGGACGATGTTCGCGATCGCATGACGCTGGACTTCACTCTTACGTACGACCGGTTGGTTCTTACCGAAGTCAGCTCCGTCGCCACCTTTTGAGTTGAAGTGGTTGACGATGACGTGATACGAATCACCGTTGAAGAGGAATTCCGCGACGAGTGGTTTTCGAGAACTGGCGAAGTTCGGATCCGTCGGCTGGATGCGACCCGGGTTTTTCGTCAGCTTGCCGTTCTCCACCGCAACAGCTTCCGTTGCACCACCTTTTTCACCTGGTGCGAGAGATACACGCGCCGGGTTGTAAAGGAATCCGACACGGATGTTTCCACCCGGCTGTCCACCGTCTTTCTTATCTTCAGGCGCGATGTCCGTATAGGCATAGCGGACACCTGTTTTTGCTTCGATTGCTGCAATCAATGTCTCGAATGATTTTGATGCGTCGACTGTTCCGCTATCCGTCGCACCATCATTATCCTGCATCTCTGTCAAACCGACGATGTCCGGCGTCTTCAGGAATGTCGCGATGCCTTCTGAGACACGATCGACTTTTCCAGCGTCTGCCGTTGAGGCGAAGTTCTCGACGTTGTACGAAGCAACCGTCAAGCGTGATTCCCCCGTCTTGATGTTCGTCGGTTGACGCTCCACTTCGCTCGTGACGAGTTTCGGAAGGTCCGCTGCTTTGGCGAGTACTTTATAGGCCGAATAGTTATAGCTCATGACGCCTTCGATTGTTCCATCGAATGTATCACCAGCTTTCGCACGGTACGACGAGCTGCCCATCTCGACAAATAGACGTTCTGGGTTGACATTATCCTTCGTCAGGATTGGTGTGCCACGTTTTGTGTAGACCTTGTTTGCATCTGTTTGTGTCCGAACTGGGATTGTTCGGTTTGCTTGCGGCCCTGTGACGATTGCGTTCGGTAACGCGACACGCATACCTTCTAAGCTTTCGTATAAATCGATCGCATCTTCTTTTGGATCAAACTGCGCGAAGGAATCATTGTCGACGACTTGCGTCGGAATCAAGACCCCTTTATCACCAAGAACGATACTTGCTGGTAAGCCTTCGTTAAGCGCACCCTTCACGAGATTGACCGTACTGATTTCCGTGACAGCTAAATCCGTATCGAACTTATCGCTGTAGCCGCCAAGCAACCACTCTTTGACATATCCTGTCGTCGCGACTTTTTGTCCAACGGCAGCACCATGGTTTTTCGCGTAGACGAGAATCCCTTCCGATGTCCGGCTGTCGTTATCCGGATTCGGATCTTGCATGTAGAAGTTGTTCGCATCGACGACGTACGTGACGACACCTGTCGTCCGGACGAGTTGATCTGCGTACGGCGACGTATGCGCAACGCCTTGGATGTTGCTGATTTTCGTGATTGATGGTGCGATGTAATACTTGAATGTCGAAACAGCTGACGTTTTACCGTCCTTGACGGCAACTGCTTGAATCGTCACTTCATCGTTGATCGTAATCGGTGACGTGTACACCGGACTGTCGACAGTCGGTGTCGTGCCATCGACCGTATAATGGATCGTTCCTTCACCTGACAATGTCACTTGATCCCCACGTTCGACTTCACCGACCGGAGAAGCTGTAGGTGCTGCAAGAACGTCGCCCGCTTCTGTCTGATGACTGCCGAGATTCGTCAGTGTATCAACCGGGAAGCTCGTCCACTGTGATGGTTCGTACGTTTTAGCACCTGATGTGACGCCCGCATTCCGCACGAGTGTCGTATCTTTTGCGAAATCCGTTGATGAACCGAGTGGTCCGATGATATCAAGAACGACATCGCCTTTTTTCAGTGCGATGGGATCATTCCCGTTAAAGTTCAATGATCCCGTCGTCAATTGTGCTTTTGCTTTGATGTCCGCATTCGCACTCGCGTTCGCGATGACGAACGTCTTCCCTGGATCCACTTTCCCCGATAGTGTGATTTTCGCTTCTGACGGTCCACCGTTCGTATATTGAACAAGAGTATAGTCTGCTAAATCAATGATTTGCCCCGACCCATTGTATAGCTCGATTGCCTTGTTGTTGCTTGTTCCTTCTATGTATTCAGACAAGATGACGCCTTCGCCTTCTGCCCCGACAAGACCCGCTTGTGGAAGGATTCCTGCTGTTAACACTCCGGCCAATGCCCACTTTCCAAACGTACTGCCGTATTTCATGATGAGACCCCCTTTGAATTTTCTGACACTTCTTTATAATATCAGATTATATTCTCAATAGTGTATATTTTTCGTAAAAAAAGATACCATCCTTCGTAAATGAAAGTAATGGTATCGCTTACAACTTTTTTATTGTTCGTCTTTGTGACTTTCGTACCATCTTTCAGCTTGTGATGTCGCGATTGGAATGGCGCGTCCTTCCTCATACCCTTCTTCTAACAAAGCATTTGCAATCTCAATCGCTTTCTGTCGTAGTGGTGGATCAAAGTTCTTGAATGACTCTGGATAGTCGTTCTCATTCCATGGCATGTCGTCACCTCCTTCTTTCAGCCTTACCCGAAAAAAGGCATAAAAAAAACGCCTCATCAGCGTGTCGTTGTTTTTGGTTGTCATGAGAATCGAGGATTACAGGTGATCAAAACACCTGAAACGACGAAAGCCCTACCTCTCTTTCGTTGTTACGGCTCCTTGGCCGCGCCAGCTGAATCAAGCATTTTAGCAAGAATCGTGATGCGTCTGCAACGGACGCATGATACTGGGATTTTTAGAAATAGCTCGGGAATGAGCGGAAAAGTATCGATTGGAAGGTTTATCTTGCTGGGTCAACTTCTCCTCGTAGTATGAAGAAGGACAAAATAAAAGCGATGACTTATGTCTGACTCATTTGTCAGTAGCGGTCTAAAAATCCTGACCTGTCGATTTAATTGTATGATATGGATTGAAGATTCTCACATGAGTGATCATCCCCGATTCATGACTTGTATTAATCTATCACACTTTCTTTTATAAAGTCAATCTTTCTTTTAAAAAATCGTTTTCTTCTGTCTCAGAATTGAAGTTGCACCTGCCGTAAAAGCCGAGTATCGTGAAGAGGACTCATTACTATAGAAGAAACGAGGGAAATCTATCATGTCGAATCGACTTATCCATGAAACGAGTCCCTACCTATTGCAACACGCTCACCAGCCTGTCGATTGGTACCCGTGGGGCGAAGACGCCTTCACTGCCGCTCGAGAAAGCGGCAAGCCGATCTTTTTATCGATTGGTTATTCGACGTGCCATTGGTGCCATGTGCTGTCTCATGAGAGCTTCGAAGATGAAGAAACGGCACGACTCTTGAACGAACGCTACATCGCAATCAAGGTCGATCGGGAAGAACGTCCTGACATCGACCATGTCTACATGACGGCGGCTCAAGTCATGAACGGACAAGGCGGCTGGCCACTGAGCGTCTTCATGACAGCGGACCAGCAACCATTTTACATCGGCACGTATTTTCCGAAGACGCCTCAGTTCAACCGTCCGAGTTTTCGTCAGGTGACGCTTCAGCTCAGCGAACAATTCCGCCGTTCACCAGAAAAAATCGCACAAGTCGGTCAGAACATGTCCCAGACACTTCGCGACGTGTTACGACCAGCTTCATCAACCAGTACTTGGGATGAATCCATCATTCACGACACCTTTGATCAAGCGATGCGCCAATTCGACCGTCAACACGGTGGATTCGGAGAAGCACCGAAATTTCCGTCGCCTGCCCTGCTCCGTTTCTTGCTTGATTATTATCAATTCGCGGAAGACGAGACGGCGCTCCATATGGTCATGCGGTCATTGATTGCGATGCGTGACGGCGGGATGACGGATCAAGTCGGCTACGGATTGTTTCGTTACACGGTCGATGCCAAATGGGAAATTCCTCATTTCGAGAAGATGCTGTACGACAATGCGTGGTTCGCAACCTTATGCATCGAGACATATCAAGTGACCGGACAACTCCGCTTCCGACGTTACGCGGAAGAAGTACTGACATTCGTAGAGCGTGAGTTGTCTGCACCGGACGGCACCTTCTACGCCGCCTTGGATGCGGATAGCGAAGGAGGCGAAGGACATTATTATACGTTCACGGCTGCTGAACTGACCGACTTACTCGGACCAGACGCGCTGTTCCCGCGCTTCTACCATGCTTCACCATCAGGAAATTTCGAAGGACGAAACGTCTTTTACCGGACGGGACGAACACTTGAGACATTCGCGCGTTCCGTTCACTTTTCGCCTGCTGAAACAGCGGCGCAACTCGAACGCGAGCGCCAGCTCCTCCTTCGTGCGCGAAATGAACGTCCGCGACCATTTTGTGATGATAAGCGATTGACCTCATGGAACGCGATGATGATCTCGACGTTCGCTAAAGCCGGTCGTGTCTTTGGTGAACCGCATTATACACGTGTCGCCACGCGTGCGATGACATCACTCGAGCGATTCGTCCGCACGGAGAATCAACTTGCTGTTCATTACCGAGACGGACAAGCAACCGGATACGGATTCCTCGATGACTATGCATATTTGATCGATGCACATCTTGAACTATTCCAATCAACACGACGGGCGCTTCATCTAAAGGAAGCTTTAGCATTCGCAGATGTGCTGCAGGACCAGTTTCAAATAGCAGATGGTTATTTTTATCTGACTTCGTCACGCTCCGATGAGCTACTCGTTCGCCCACTCGATCTGTATGATGGCGTCACACCTGCTGGAAATAGTATTGCCTTAAACGCTTTCTTCACGCTTAGTCGTCTGACCGGGCGTCTCGTTTATCAGGAAAGTGCCGAACGGGCGCTCACAGCTTTAATCGAAGAAGTCGAGCAACAACCGACCGGATTTGCCTCCCTTGTCAGTACCTTCACCTACCGGCAGATGGAACCGAAGGAATTGATTATCTTGATTCCAGAAGACGTAGACATCCCGGTCGAAATCGAGCAACTGCAACAGTTACGCTTACCGGAAGTTGCGTTGTTAATTGGTACGAAGCGTGACCTTTTGCCGCACGTCTCTTTGCTCGTGGATTATCCAGAACCAGAAGAGCCAACGGCGTATCTCTGTCATGATTTTACTTGTGAACGCCCGACGACGAATTTAACAGAAATCCTCGCACGTCTCACTATCTGATCCTATTCCCTCTTGTTTAAACAAACAGGAGGGTTTTTCAAAAAACTAAATCCCTTTTTTCAAAAAAACCCAATATTTTCTTCATAAAAATCCGATATGGTCGATAGTAGGAATAGGCATAAGTACGTACACCTTAGACCAGACATCCTAGAAGCCGATTCCGTCCGCTTGGACGAATATCTACTAGGAGGAAAGATACTTTGAATACGACATCCATCTCGAAACCTTTGAAGGTGTTCGCGAGTCTTCTTATCGTGTTTAGCATCATTCTATCATCTCTACCGATAGTGAACGCAGCAACAACGAAAGTAACGGCTTATCGTCTATCGGCAGATACGGATCTGTATGATAAGACGACATCTTCACGGAAACGCTTGTTGACGATCAAGACCGGAACGGTCGTTTCATCCGCATATGATGCCGGAAGCTACAAAAAAGTAACATATGGCGGAAAAACGGGATATGTCGCTTCAAAATATTTAGTGTTGTATGAGAAAAAGCAAACGATCTCTGGACAACGCTATATCGTCTCTACGAATACGGCGATTAAAAATGCGGCACGCACGACAGCAACGACAATTGGCACCCTGCAAAGTAAAGATGTGTATTATACGACACAACGGATTACCGATCCATACGGCAAAACGTGGTATCGCCTGAACTACGCAGGAAAAACAGGATATGTCCCATCTGGTGCCACTCCTGTTTCCTATCAGAAGATCGCGAACGAAACATCACGTACGACGGATACCTACACGCTACATACTTATGCAGGAACGGGTTATCCAAAAGTCGAATCGATTCCAGTTGGGACAAACGTTGAAGTAGTCGGAAAAATCGACGGCTGGTATAGCGTTCGTCACGGCAAAAATAGTGGATACATGCACCGTGACGCTTTTTTACAAGTCTCTAAACAAAGTATCAAAACGATTCCTACTACACGTGTTCTCTTGAAGAAATCCATCGAAATAAAGGCATCCGCCTCGTCGACGAGTAAAACGATTGCTTCTTTAAAAACAGGTGATGCGTATTACACGACGACACTCGCAACGGATTCACGAGGTAGCACGTGGCACAAAATCAAAAAAGACGGTCAAACCGGTTATCTTTTAGCAAATCAAGGAACGAACGTGAATTACGAAAGCCTGAAGAACGTTTCTTTCATCACAACAGCTAAAACGACAATTCGTTCTTATGCAGGCAGTTCGTATGCAGGGATCAAGTCGATTCCGGCCGGTGCAAAACCGCTCGTCTCTGGTCGAATCGGTACATGGTATCGTGTCACGTACGATGGTGTAACAGGATATGCGTCGGCTTCGACGTTTAAGACAGCAGCCCTCGTCCAAACCATTTCAGGTACACGTTTCGCCGTCACATCATCCACCGATATCTTAGTCGCTCCTGAAGCAGATGCGTTTAAAATCGCTACGCTTCAAGAGGGTGATATCTATTACACGACACGTCTCGTCACACTTGGTTCTAAAAAATGGTATCAGATCAAAAAAGACGGAAAGACCGGTTACATCGCTTACGGAACAGGAGAAAAAGTCTCCTATCAAGCAGATGCCGTGACGATGAAAACAACCGACGCTACAGGATTAAAGTCTTATGCTGGCGTATCTTACGCTTCCATCAAGTCCATCTCAAGCGGTACGAAGGTATCCGTTACAGGATCCATCAATGAGTGGTACCGTGTGACGTATGCAGGAAAAATCGGATATATTCATCAGGATGATTTGAACGAATATATCGTAACGTCTACGATCTCAGCAGCGCGTTATGTATTAAATACATCCATCGACGTCAAAACGACGTATCAGGCGGATGCCGATACATGGAAGACGCTAAAGAACGGGGATGTCTATTACACGACGCGCCTTGTCACGAACGGTCACGGTCAGTCGTGGCATCGTATTTCAGTGGACGGGAAAACAGGATACATCCGAGCCAACCAAGGAAGTCCGATTTCATACCGTAAGATTTCAGCCCATCGCTATAAGACGGTACAAACGACTTCTCTGAAGTCATACGCTGGTCCGACATACAGCGAAATCGCTTCACTGCCAAACGGAACGATCGTGCAGGTGAATGGTTCAATCGGGAAATGGATGAACGTAAGTGTTAATGGAAAAACAGGGTATATCGATGGCGCTCTTTTAACACCTTATACAGAAACGAAAAAGATTAGTGGCGCTCGTTTCCTCGCGAACGAGAACTTAATCATTCGAAATTCACCTTTAGAAGAAGCAACAGCACTTACGACACTAGCTAAAGGAAACGTCTACTACACGACTTCACTGATTACGTCACATACGAATAAACAGTGGCATAAAGTAACGATCAATGGAAAAACAGGGTATGTCGATACGAACGCATCTACAAGTAAGATTGACTATGTATCGAAAGATTCGTTATACGTCCGAGCTACAAGTCCTACTCCACTTCGCTCGTATGTCGGAAGTTCCTATCAAGTCGTGACGACGATTCCTTCGAACGTCGTCGTCAACGTCACCGGACAAATCGGACAATGGTATAAGATTTCCTATCAAGGTAAATCAGGCTATGCGTATAATGGAACACTTGTAACGACATCTTCAAAACTAAATGTCTACAATTCCATTGCGACACCGTATACATTTGATAACTTTATCAGCACTCAAATGAAGTTAAATCCTTCACCTCAAACCGATTTATATAAAAATAAGATGATGTATGTCAGCTCGATGTACGTTCGATTCGGTGGATCGGAAGACCCAGTCAATGGTACACTCGCGACCGTATCGTCAACGACACCACTCAATATACGTTCCGGCGCAGCAACGGATAGCCATATTTATGGACAATTCCAGCCGAAACAGATGATTAAGGTCTATCAACGAATTGGTGATTTCTATACGACGTATCCGCGTGTTTACACGTCTTCCACCGGATACTGGACACTTGGTTGGTTGAATGCACTCGAGTCTGATGTCCGGAACGTCGCTGACCCATTAAAAGTCAGCCGCTCTTCAAAGGAATTCTTCCAATTCCTTGATTTATCGAAGACGACAGGCGCTTCTGCTGCAACATTAGATAAGATTATCAGCACAAAAGGCATCTTTGGTAAATGTACGACCGGAAGCTGCGGACAAGCATTCATCGACGCTGGTACAGCCTTTTCCGTCAACGAAATCTACTTGATCTCCCACGCGCTACTTGAGACAGGAAATGGAACGTCGACTTTAGCGAATGGCGTCATGTGGAATGGAAAAATGGTCTATAATATGTACGGTATCGGCGCTGTCGATTCAGATCCGATCAACGGTGGAGCAAGAACAGCCTACGAAAAAGGATGGTTCACACCGGAAGCGGCCATCATGGGTGGAGCCGAATTTATTGGAACTCAATATATTCACCATGCCTACAATCAAAACACACTCTATAAAATGCGCTGGAACCCAATGAATCCTGGTCGTCATCAATATGCGACAGACATGGGATGGGCTGCGAAACAAACGACTCGCATTTATGATTTATATCAACAGATGGATAGCTATACAGCCGTCTTCGATATTCCAGTCTTCGCTCGTTGAGGAGACGATGAAGCTGAGTCTTTAAATCATTGAAATGATTCCAACAAAAAAGGAAAGACCGTTCTGGTGACTTCACTGGAACGGTCTTTCCTTTTTGATTGATGTAGAACGAAAAAGGTCATCCTCCACTCCTACAGGATCAGAAAGCGCGCGCGGCGCTTTCGTCAGGGCTAGGTAAGACCCGGCAGACCGCATCAAATGCGGGGATGCCGCGTCTTACCTCCCGCCTGAGGACAGGGAGAATGACCGACTCGTTCGTTTTGTGAAACGACAAACTTCGAAGAGAACCCCTGCATTTACGCGGAAGGGCTCCCCTAGCGTTCCATGTCATCAGCGACGATTTGAATATCGATGCCGCGGACATGACGCATGATTTCATTGATGATCGATCCACGCCGGATTTCCTGCCAACGGGTTCGTGCGGATTGACCGAGAACGATTTGAGTGATGCGATGATGTTTCGCGGCAGCTGTGATTGCTTGGGCGATCGAGCGCTCGCCTTGGATTCGGATCAGAACTTCTGCTCCGAACAAGGAACCACTCTCGCGTACCATCGCAAGCACTTCTTTTTGTTTCGCATTCAATTGATTCTCCGCTGCCGGTAAGATTGTTAGGACATGCAGTTCTGCCTTCAATCGACTTGCCATGCGAAAGCCGCGATAGATCAACTTCCGCGCATTGTCATTGAGCTGTATACAGACAAGGATTCGCTCTTGTAGCGTCGCCGGATCTTTTTCGATCAGCAAACGTGATTGATAGACTTGATCGTCTACTTCGTCCGCGACCTGACGCAGCGATAGCTCACGTAAGCTCGCAAGATTCTGAAGCGAAAAGAACGAATTCAAGCTCTGTTCAATCTTTTCCTTCTTATAGATTTTTCCTTGCTCGAGTCTCTCCCGTAACGTTTGTGGTGTGACATCGACGAGTAGAATCTCATCGGCTTCCCCGAGAAACGGATCCGGGATGCGTTCTCTCACTTCGACACCCGTCACTTCTTTGACTTTAAAAAGCAAGCTTTCGAAATGCTGGATATTGACGGCAGAGTAGACATTGATTCCTGCTTCAAGCAATGCTGCAACATCTTGATAGCGTTTCTTTCGTACCGATCCTGGCGCATTCGTATGCGCCAGTTCATCGATTAGTACGATATCGGGGCGACGGGCAATGATCGCGTCCACGTTCACCTCGGGGAATGTCTTGTCCTTATAGACGACTTCAAGTAGCGGGACTTGTTCGAGTTGCCCGACCATCTCCGCCGTCTCTTTGCGACCGTGTGTCTCAATCAGTCCGATGACGACATCCTTACCCTCAAGCGTCAATGTTCGTGCATCGGCAAGCATCTTATACGTCTTTCCGACACCAGGAGCTGAGCCGATATACAGCTTCAGCTTTCCTCGTGTCATGACTTACTCCGATCAAGTGCTAAGTTCAAGCGCAGGACATTGACGTAATCATGGGTTCCTGCTTCCTTTGTGATCAACTTCCGTACTTCTTCACGCGACAGATCGCGTGCGGTTGCGATACGCTTCGCCTGAACCAAAACATAATCGACTGAGATGTGCGGATCGAAGCCAGAACCGGATGTCACGAGGGCATCGTCCGGAAGCGAAGCGTCGTCCACTTGGTTCTGTTTCTGTAATTCCGCCATCTTCGTGCCAAGCTCCGGGTTCGATGCTGCTAGGTTATCCCCAGCAGACGCTCCCGCTAATTGATCGACCGCTGATGGACGTCCGTGAAAATACTGTTTCGACGTGAACGGCTGGGCAATCAATTCCGATCCGATGAATTTTCCGTTTTCCTGTACTAAAGAACCTTCAGCTTTATCCGGTACGAGTAGTTGACCGAACAGGGTCAATAAAGCGGGAAAGACGATCCCGCATAACGCCGTGACGAAGATTGTCACACGAATGGCTTGTTTCATGATTCGTTTTCTCCTTAGAGGATGCTTGCAAGCAAGACATCGATGATTTTAATCCCAATGAATGGAACGACGACACCGCCAAGACCGTAGATCAGCAAGTTACGACCGAGTAATTGATCCGCCGTCATCGGTTTGTAGGTAACCCCCCGCATCGCGAGTGGAATCAACATCGGAATGATGATCGCATTGAAGATTAAGGCAGACAAAATCGCACTCGTCGGTGAATCAAGACGCATGATATTGAGCACTTCCATCTGCGGGATCGCGACCATGAACATTGCCGGGATGATCGCGAAATATTTCGCGACATCGTTCGCGATCGAGAACGTCGTCAACGCTCCTCGTGTCATCAAGAGCTGTTTCCCGATTTCGACGACTTCGATGATCTTCGTCGGGTTTGAATCGAGATCGATCATGTTCGCCGCTTCTTTTGCGGCTTGCGTCCCACTGTTCATCGCGAGACCGACATCGGCTTGAGCGAGCGCCGGTGCGTCATTCGTACCGTCTCCCGTCATCGCGACGAGGTGACCGGCTGCTTGTTCCTGCTGAATGACACGAATCTTATCTTCCGGCTTACATTCGGCAACGAAATCATCGACGCCTGCTTCGCGGGCAATCGTTGCTGCCGTCAACGGATTGTCACCTGTACACATGACCGTCTTGATCCCCATCTCACGCAACCGATCGAATCGTTCGCGCATGCCCGGTTTCACCGTATCTTTCAAATAGATGACGCCAAGGATCGTTGCGTCGATCGCTACGACGAGTGGTGTGCCACCAAGACGAGAGACCGCATCTACTTTCTCTTGCAAATCATTTGGAATGGTTCCACCTTGTTCCTTGACCCATTCTTGAATCGCTTGCCCAGCCCCTTTCCGTACACGGCGACCATCTCTTAAATCGAGTCCGGACATCCGTGTCTCTGCGCGGAACGGTACGATCTCTGCACCATCTAACCAATGTTGTTCAACAGGCATCGCGCGAAGTTCAGCGAGTTCAAGAACGGAACGTCCTTCTGGTGTCTCATCAGCGAGTGAGGCAAGGATTGCCCCCTCAAACGCCTGCTCAGCAGTGCGTCCACCGACTGGTGTGATCTCCGACGCCATCCGGTTACCGAACGTGATCGTTCCTGTTTTGTCCAGGATGATCGTTTGGATATCGCCTGCTGCTTCGACCGCTTTCCCGCTCATTGCGATGACGTTGAAACGCGTAACACGGTCCATTCCGGCGATTCCGATTGCTGACAGTAAGCCACCGATCGTCGTCGGGATCAAACAGACGAGTAAGGCGATCAAGATTGAACCTGATAGATCAAATCCAAGGTAGTTCGTAAAGACCGGTAATGTCATGACGACAAGTAAGAAAATCAATGTCAAGCTCGTCAAGAGCGTTGATAACGCGAGTTCGTTCGGTGTCTTTTGACGACTTGCGCCTTCGACGAGGGCAATCATCTGATCGAGGAATGATTCACCCGGATTACTTGTGATCCGGACTTCGATCTCGTCACTGACGACGAGCGTTCCACCGATGACCGAGGAGAAGTCACCGCCCGCTTCCTTGATGACGGGTGCGGATTCACCCGTGATCGCCGATTCATCGATCGAAGCAAGTCCTTTGATGATTTCACCGTCACCCGGTACATACTCCCCTGCTCGGACGAAGACGATATCGCCCTTACGAAGGGTCGCAGACGAAACGCTTTGAATCAGTTGCCCGACACGTTTACGTGCCATGACATCCGCTTTTGACGCTTTCAGTGAGTCCGCTTGTGCTTTCCCGCGTCCTTCCGCGATTGATTCCGCGAAGTTCGCGAATAAGACCGTCAGGAAGAGAATAATGCTGACCGTTAAGTTAAAGCCGCGCATCTCATCAATGAAAATCGTATAGCCGATTGCGAGCAAGCAGCCGATCCAGACGACGAACATGATCGGTTGTTTGACCATATTAACGGGATTCAATTTTTTAAAGGCATCGATCGTCGCTTGACGCGCGATCGAGCCACTGATTGCTGATTTGGATTGGTGTTCCGGCTCCCCGTTCGGTTGGTGTTCATCGGGCGTCGGATGCATGATTCGTTCCATCATATGCTTTTATCTCCTGTTCACATCGTCAGCCAATCCGCGACCGGTCCAAGTACGAGCACTGGCAAGAATGTCAATGCACCGACGAGTACGACCGTACCGAGGAAGACTGTTCCGAAGAGTGGTGTGTCTGTCTTAAACGAAAATTCATCTTGCGGGACCGATTGCTTCGCTTTAAGCGAACCCACGATTGCAAGCATCAAGATCAATGGGATGTAGCGTCCGAAGAACAACGCGAATGACGTCGAGACATTCCAGTAGACGTTTGCGTCGCCGAGTCCTTCAAAACCGGATCCGTTGTTCGCTGTCGCGGACGTGAACTCATACAAGACTTGCGACAGTCCGTGATAACCTGGGTTCGAGATGCCGGCGACGCCTGGTGCGACGTACATCGAGATCGCCGTTCCAACGAGAATCAGGAAGGGCGGCACGAGTAGCGCGATCGCGATCATCTTCACTTCGAACGTCTCGATTTTCTTCCCGAGGAACGTCGGTGTCCGACCGATCAAGAGACCTGTCAGAAAGACTGCGACAAAGGCGTAAAGCAAAACGTTCAGGAATCCTGCACCTGCTCCACCGTAAACGACGTTGAGCATCATATTGCCGAGTTGGATCAATCCTGCGAGCGGATGCAGTGAGTCGTGCATCGCGTTGACCGCACCAGTTTCAGCTGCCGTCGTAATCGAACTGTAGAGCGCCGTTCCGATTTGACCAAATCGTAATTCCTGACCATGCGCCGTTGGATTCGCAAGTAAGCTCCCTGCCATCCCGACCGTCATCATGATGAAGAGAAGCGTCATGACACTAAGGAACAGTCGCCCTTGTTTCGCTGAACCGATGATTTTACCGTATGCAATCGGAAGTGACATCGGAATCAGCAACATCAAGAACATCTGGATGAAGTTGACGAACTGGTTCGGGTTCTCGAATGGATGCGCTCCGTTGGCACCAAAGAAACCACCACCATTGTTTCCGAGCTGTTTGATGACTTCAAAAGCAGCGACCGGTCCGCGGTAGATCAACTGCTTCGCTCCTTCGAGCGTCGTGACGCTGACTGCTCCTCCAAATGTCTGCGGTACACCGAGTAGGATCATCGCTAAACCGAAGACGAACGAAATCGGTAAGAGAATTCGGAAGATGAAGCGGAAGAAGTCGGCATAGAAGTTACCGAGCGGTTTGTTCGCAAGACCACGAATGACAGCGATACAGACCGTGAATGCCATCGTCGGAGCGACGAATAACATCGTTCCGAGGACGAACGTTTGCGAGAGATACGAGAGTGCCTCACCCGAATAGTGTTGTTGATCGGTATTCGTCATGAAGCTGATCGTCGTATGAAGCGCCGTCGACCAGTCGAGATTCACAGCATCGTTCGGATTCAGGGGTAGACTACCTTGGAAGCGAAGTAACAAATATCCACCGATGAAAAATAATAGGTTAACGAGCAAGAGGCTCTTCGAATAGCCGACCCACGATTGATCGTGTTTCTTTTCATCGACACCGAGTAATAACAACAGTCGTCGTTCGACCTTACCAATTTTATCGACCCGGCGCTCTGCGACAGGTGCGAAGTATACTCCGATGTAGCGACCAAGTAAGACCGCCGCGCAAAGTGCGATGACGAGTAGGATCCAAAATTGGATCATGAATTGAGTCCACATGTTTTTCTTTTCTCCCTATGCGATTAGAATTTTTCTGGATACATCAGACAATAACCGAGATACAAGAAGACGAGGCAGCCCGTCGCCAGTAAAAACCATGTCATTTGCGGTCACCTGCTCTCCACTGGACGCGTTCGATCAGATGAATCATCCCGAACGTCGTGCCGAAGAAGAAGGCAAGTAGTAAAATACTCCACAGCTCTCCCACTATGAAATTACCTCCATATTATTCAATATTTTTACAATTAAACACGACAAAAAGACGATGTGAGGCGAAAAACGGCCCCAGCATCGCCTTTATACCTTGGCATACTGAAAAAGAGTCGTTCCCTCCTAAAAACGCCTGCGAGGTTAGCTGTCGGATTCGGGCATACCTAGGATTTCGCCCTACCTTTCCCGTTCGGAAAGGATTCACCCCGTGTCACGTGTCGTGACGGTTGGGTCCCCCGCTTCAATCATGAATTCGGCGTACTTTGAGATCGAAACATTAACATGTTAGTGTTCGTTGATGAGATGGATATTACTCCGATTTTTTAGAGTTGTAAATAGAAAAGTTGAAAAAAAAATAGTCTGATTTTTTAATGACTTACTTTCGAAAAATAGTGTTTTTCAACCCTATGCTATAGAAGAAAAAAAACCGCAGAAATCGATTCCTTCATCTAAAGTGGAGGAGCTCCATTTCAGTGAGAATCGTTCCGCAGTTTCATGAACAAACAACGATTATGATTGCTGATTCATTTTGGCATGGACCGTCAAAGGAGCTAGCATCGTCACCCATAGGGCAACCACTCCAGAAACAAGAATCACAATATCGCGTTCGAATCCAAGCGTCAGTAACGTGATACAACTACCGACCAGGACGAGACAAAGCGTCGCGATCATGACGAACCGCGATTGTTTCAACATTTTTCTCATGTGGCATCTCTCCTTTCCTTCCATATTTCTTTTCATCGTAACAAAGATTCATCGAAAAATCGTCACTGACACCCGATTGTGATGTTTCTGTCATCTCGCAAGTAACGATAGAAGACGACGAGAAAACGGATTTGTTACACTGGAGAAGTACTTAAAAAGGGGGAATCGATATGTTACAAGATCATTCATTTCAACGCGTCGACGGAACGTCGGCATCCTTAAGTGACTACCCAGCTCAAGCATGGCTGATCGTCAATACAGCCAGCAAATGTGGCTTGACGCCACAGTTCGAAGGACTCGAGCAATTGCATCAAGACTATCGTTCGCAAGGATTGACCGTACTTGGTTTCCCATGTAATCAGTTCGCGAATCAAGATCCGGGAACGGACGAGGAGATTCAGTCGTTCTGCCAAGTCAACTACGGCGTGACATTCCCCGTCTTCTCAAAAATCGATGTCAACGGTGAGCAAGCCCATCCGTTATTTGAGGAACTGAAAGCACAAGCACCAACGACGGACGGTACAACAGACGTCGAGTGGAATTTCACGAAATTCCTCGTGACCCGTGATGGAGAAGTGACGCGGTTCTCACCAAAAACGAATCCAACTGATTTGACGGCAGCAATTGAACGATTGCTCGTTCAAGTCTAAAAAATAAGCTTCCCTCCTTCTCTCTTGAAGGAACGGAAGCTTATTTTTTATGTTGTCCCCGGCTCAAGATGACGGCTGATCATCTCTTCCGCCAATCGTTTGACGTCATCGATGTCGCGCATTTCCGTGAACGGATGCCCCCAGACGACCAGCTCTTCGATTTCTTCAATCGGTTGCGTCGTATAGCGCGTACCATCGGCAACGAACTCTTGCGCAATCGTAGATTCAAAAGCTGCATATTTCAGGAGCCACGGCTTTTCACTTAAGATTTTTTGCGCATGTTTTGCTTGCTTGAACGCAACATCACCGACGAGGACGACCGGATCGAATCGTTCATGGAGCGGATGCGTATATTGAACAGAGATCAGCAATCCATGTTGGTTCGTTTTTTCTTGTTGCCGGACATACGTCCGAGTTAAAAAGTGCGGTACGAGCGACTCGGCACTCTCCTTCGTCTGATGGATGCTCAGACCATGCTCCGTTTGGACGACTTCCGGGAGAACCGGTTCGTATCCACGTTTTGCTAATTGTTGATCAAGCTCTTTGAATAATAGCAGGGTATGTTCGACTAATGCTCGAACTTGGCGAAACGATAATTGAATCGATTGATTGATCATACGATGACCTACCTTCTTAAAAGTATGGCAATATACAGTTATTTACCCAAACTTTTCCGACTTCATCCCTGTTCCTGTGAAAGTTCTTTTAGCCAGATTGAGGTCTGCTCTGTTAAGCGAGCAAATGTCTGCTCTTTGTCTAACGTAACGGGTTGGTTGACATGAATCGATCGACAATCCAGCGCACCGGATACCTTTTCTTCGACGATACCAGCAAGAATAAGACATGGAACTTGAGCAACTCCAGCAGATCGCACGATTTCTCCTGTTATTTTCCCTAATTGACTTTGGTGATCGACTTTCCCTTCACCAGTCCAGACATAATCTGCTTTCCGTAATCGTTCTTCGAATCCTATATACGTAAGGATGGACTGGGCACCGGATACGATCGTTCCCCCGACAGCATGAATCGCACCACCCAGTCCACCTGCGGCTCCTGCACCTTGAATATTTTCTAGCTTAAGAATCGTTTCCATTTCTTTCAGTCGTTGATCTAAATATTCAATCTCATTTCGTCGCAACCCTTTTTGGGGTCCAAATAGATATGCTGGACCGTCTTGACCAGAGTAATGGGAACGAACATCGACCAATGCCTCCAACGAAAATGAAGCGTCTATACATGTCAGCCGTTGCGTCTCGACTAGCGGATTCGTGTGAAACCGAATCGGACGATCTTCCTCATCTCGTAAAGAACATCCCATTTCATGTAAAAAACCAAGCCCGCCATCTGTCGTTCCTGTTCCTCCAAGAGCGACTCGAATCTTTGTCATGCCTTTTCGGCGTAACGTCTGGACGAGATGACCGACTCCTTTGGTGTGTAGCAAAAACGGATCGTCTGTTTCATGTCTCATCGATAATCCGCATATCTGTGCGACTTCAATGACGGCTTCTTGTCCATGTTGCGCATACATCACTTCACAAGGGCGTCCGGCTAAGTCCACCGTCCACTCCGTCCGCATCTCATAGCCCCCTGCCGCGTACACGGTGAGTGTCCCTTCTCCTCCATCAGCGACAGGCGATTGATCGATGATCGCGGATGGATCCCGTTGAAGAATACCTGCAGCGACCGCCTCTGCCGCTTCTTTCGAAGCGAGGCTTCCTTTGAACGTGTCCATTAAAATCAAATGACGCATTCTTCACACCTTCTTTATAAGTTAATCCGACTTTTTCTGTAACCACTTACATTTACTTTTATGGTATGTTATTGTGTGTCGAAAATACCATTTACTTCTTTTTACATCTTAGGAGGTTTTGTTATGAATGTATCACATCTGTTTTTGAGAATGGCACGGTCCGGTAAAACGATCTTACCGAAACGCTCTTCTTCTAAAGAACGGAAGACTAGCAAACAGCAGATCTCTCTTATGTCAGATGAACATGCTTTATCCTTATCGGGTCATCTGACCGATCCGGATTTAGTCGTCGAGTCCCTTTGTATTTATGACCGGAATCAGCTCCTCGTCACGGAGCTCGTGAATCATCAAGCACGTTCAACCTTTTTCCGATTCGAATTCAATCCATCCCATATTCACCTTCTGATCGATCACCTCATTCAGCATCAAGACACTCACCTAGAACAAGAAGATTTTTTAGAAGAATCAGCTCTTACACCTGAGACGTTATTGCCTCATGGTCGATTTTCCCTATATCTCAAATATCGTAAACCGCTTGCGGCCATTCCACCGGAAACACTCGAGAAGTGGCAAGAGAACGGTCTTCCTTCGCGCGCGATGATCACACAGGATGCTTACGTACGCGAGATTACGTTAGGTCGTTATTTACAAACGGTCATCCCCTCACCGCTCGCACCTTTATTTGATGCGACAAAGCAACATCGTGTCTTTTTATACACAGACTTGAAAGGGAACATCCGATTATTACTAAATAAGGAACCCCTCATTAAGTCACGGCTACAGATTGATCGGATTGATAAAAAACACTCTCACGAAACACATATAGAGGGCAAGTTGTTTTCGCGCCATTCTTTTTTAAAGAAAGGACAGCTCATCCTCGTCCATCGTGAAACTGGAGATCGGATCGCACTGCCCGTTGATTGGTTTTACGATCAAGAGGCAAGTCAACGTCGGTTTGGTCTATATCGCTATACGTATCGCACACAGATTGATTGGTCCGCCTTACAATCGGAACGTCTTCTCCATGAAGGCATCTACGATAGCTTCATGGAACTGACCTACTACCATCGTCTGATCCCTCGCCTCGTCCGACTCGGAAGAGCTCGTTACATCACACGTCATCTCACAACGGAACTTACTGGGCGCAACGCGACACATACGATGCATGTCACACCTTATTTCACTGTCGGTCATCGGAACCTCTCGTTTGAATTAAGTGCGTTCACGAACGAAAATTATCGTTACCTTGAGCATATGATGACGTTTGCCCCTCTCTATCGTCTCTTTGCTGACCGAAAAACATGGTTGATCGGGGAAAGACCTTATAAAGCACAAGATAACGGGTATCACTTTTTCCGGTTCATGCGCGAGCAACATGCAGAACATCCTGCTTACTAAGTGATTGATCCAAATTCACCTGAGTATGATAAGGTCGCGATTCTTGGAAATACCTTGCCTTTCCGTTCGAAAGAACATATTTATCATTCGTTCATGGCAAGTAAATTCGTCGGAACCCATCATGCCGACTATCTTTATCCCCTTCGCTCACCGCGATTCAAGCGAAAAATGAAAGCCGACCGGATCTTCATTCAACATGGAGTACTGGGCGCTAAAAATATGGAGAATCAGTACGGCAAATTCGCATTATCGTTCGATACCGATCTCTTTTTAGTGAGTTCTGAACGGGAACGTCGATTGGTCATACAGGATATGGGCTATCGTCAAGACGAGATTCGAATTACGGGGCTCTCACGCTTCGACGCCCTCTTGAACGGTGACACGCCCGTCAAACGGCAAATCTTGATCATTCCGACGTGGCGTTCGTGGTTGCAAACACCTATTCAGTTCTTGGAATCGGACTATTTCGCACAGTACTCCGCTCTTTTAGAACACCCGCGCCTCCATGAACTCGCACACGACCATGATTTGGAGATTCTGTTCTGTCTACATCCGAATATGCAACAGTACGCGAGCCATTTCGAGCGTTTCCCAGTGACCGTCATCTATCAAGGCGAACGGGATGTCCAAAGTTTGTTGAAGGAGAGTCTCTTACTCATTACAGACTACTCGAGCGTCGCCTTTGATTTTAGTTTCTTAGGACGACCGGTTCACTATTTCCAATTCGATGCTCGCAGATTCATCGGTCCGGTCGGTTCGCACCTTGATTTAGCGAAAGAGTTACCCGGTCCCATCTCGACTACAGTCGATGATTTAATCGCTGACCTCGAAGCGACGGCCTCACGTGATTTTGCGATGCTTCCGTCTTACAAGGAGCGGGCTGCGGTCTTCTTGAAACCAACAGAACAGTCTTATTCCGAAGATATCTACCAAACGATTCTTGATTACAAACAGCAGCGCCATGTTTGGGAAACGATACAAACAAAAGAAGCATCACTCGTGTTATTCCGACTTTTCCGTCGGAGTCGCTTCTATTTCCCAATCATGAAAATCAGCTATCGCTTGATGAAAAAATTACCGGTACAAGAAAATAAAATCGTGTTCGAGAGCGGGCTCGGTAAACAGTACGGTGATAGTCCCCGTTATATCTATGAAGAATTGCGTCGCCTCGGCAGCACCCATCAAGTCATCTGGGTGCACAATAAACGACTCTATCTCGGGGATGATCATGTTAACGTCATCAAACGTCTGTCACCTCGCTACTTTTATTATTTAGCGACGGCCAAGTATTGGGTGAACAATCAAAACTTCCCTCATTACATGACCCGACGTAAAGAAACGACCTATATTCAAACATGGCACGGCACACCACTGAAAAAGATGTTATTCGATTTAGAGGAAATTCATGGTCGAGACGCCGGGTATGTCGACCGCGTCACTCGCTCGATCCAACAATGGAGTGTGCTTCTTTCGCCGAGTAGTTATGCGACAGCGATCTTTAAAAGTGCTTTCCAGTATGAAGGAACGATCCTTGAATCCGGCTATCCACGTAATGACTTATTCTTTGCAGATACTACGAAAAAAGTCGACGATTTGCGTGCACAATTGAATATTTCTCCGGATAAGAAGGTCATTTTATATGCTCCTACGTTCCGGGATCATCATGCATTAGGAAACGGAAAATTTTTCTTTGATTACCCGTTCGAATTCAGTCGTGTCGCTGAAGCATTAGGGGATGATTATGTATTCCTCATTCGGACCCATGTACTCGTAACGAAAAAACCGAAAATTCCAAGTGAATATCAAGAACAGTTCCTCGATGTCACCAACTATCCCGACATTCAAGAGCTGTATCTATTAACTGATTTATTGATCACTGACTATTCATCCGTCTTTTTCGATTTCGCCAATCTGAATCGTCCGGTCCTGTTTTATGCTTATGACCTAGAGCTCTATCGCGATACGTTGCGCGGTTTCTACTTAGACTACCAAAAGGACTTACCTGGTCCGATCATCGAAGAAGAGCTGTCCTTTTACGAGGCACTGGCGACGATTCCATCTTGGGCGAAGGATTATCAAGTAAAGCTCGATCATTTTCGGGAAACGTTCTGTGCGAAAGAGGATGGGCTTGCCGCTAATCGCGTAGTACGCACCTACTTCTTAGATGATGCTCCACTCGAAGCGTCCGAGACAGCGGAAGGAATCTTCGTAACGGATCCGTTGAAAAGTACGTAAATGAAACAGTAAAGAACTCATCCATTATCAAGCTGGATGAGTTCTTTTTCATGCTTTGATTACGTTTTCAATTAATGATAAGATGGAAATGATTTCAATAAATAAGATACCGACAAGAAATTGAATTTCATACACTTAGGAGGACTTGTCTTATGGAACGTTGTTCACTTTGCGGAACACCTCTAGGCTACGAGGATGACGCGTGCTCCTATTGCCAGCATCCCGTCATCGCACGGAAGCGTCCTGAAACGGAACCGACTTCATCTGCATTTCGTCCTGTTCTACTATGCATAATCATTCTTTTCGTCTTAATGACTTCGAGTTTATTTTGGTACATGACGAAAGATGCCTCTTCTTCAGAGGTCGTACCTTCCAAAGTCCAGACATGGAGTCTCTCGGAATGGTCAGATGAACAGGTTGCCTATAATCAAACCTATTCGAAAAATAAACCGCCTACATCGTATGATGTATTACGTTTCGTCCGTCAGTATACAGGAACCGTCCCTGAACTCATCACCTTTTCAACACGTTATGATTCGATCGAGACATTCTCTTCGATTCAATATATGTCTTCTCGCGCATTCAAATCTGAACTTCAGGCACTGACTGCTCTACGCCAAAAAGCAACTTCTGCTGCACCACCCCGCATTCACACAGTTGAATTCCAGGATTTTTCATCCGATGGCTCCATCTATGAACTTCGTACGCTAGAAACGTATCAAATGACACAAGGAAACGAGCCGTCATTTGTCACCTATCGCGTGCAGTATCGTATTCAACTGCATACGGATCATCTTCAAATCACGCACACTACACGAACTGAGGTGAAAACATGAGATATACATGGATGCTTCTTTTCTGTTTGATTTTATCAGGTTGTAAAGAGACGCCCTCTAACGTTCAAAGGGAAATGGAGAACGATGCCTACACTCAAGTCGTCGAGCGTGCGACAACTGAGCAGGATAGTCAAGCGGCTCAAACGATGGTGAAGCTGGAGCAACAGTTCGCTAGCTATCATTTCAAAGAAGTAATCCGAACTGCCCGTACGATTGAACAGTCTGATTTAGCGCCGGATCACCCGATTCGTGAACGGGCTCAGTTGATTGAACAAACCGCTCAAGAGAAAATCAAGCAAGTCCGGCAGTTTGAAGGAACGTATGAAGTGGAGCGAAGTACTTTCGAAAATGAACCGTTTGAAGGGAGCGGTCGTATCCACGTTTCGTTTGATTCACGAAATACCTTTGTCGCATCCCTTCAATTCGATCACTTCGGAACAGCTGGATCTTTTCGAAACGATACAGAGGTCATTCGATTCGAGCCTGACCTTTCAGCTCGCCTTTTCTTTTCAGAAGGAAGTGTGACCTATCGATTCGTTCGTTCCTCGCTTCGTCTGACCTTCGAAGGACCAGGCGGAAAAAAGACGTATCAGCTTTATGAGGTGACGTGATGGTAGAAGACCCATTCCTCGATTCCATCCATAGAAAAGCCGTACTCTTCTTGATTCCAGAGTACGGCTTTCGTTCATCTCATCACATGTTGATAGATGTGATGACAGAGTTCATGAGTTTCTAAACTATCTGAAGCCGTGACGGACGCAGACGGCTCACCCGCTATCGTTTTCAAGAATGCATCAATCAAGGCAATGAATCCTCTTCGACTCAATGTCGATTCCCAGTTATCTAGCGGATAGACAAGCGTTCCTTCACTCGTTTGTCGTTCGTGCATCGTCACGTCTGTAGCGATCCGCTTTTCATACGGTCCCATCACTTCTACCCGCTCTTCCGTGACACCATTGTTCCGGTTCATCACTCCGATGGCAGTAATTCCATTTGATTCGAATTGGATCGTAACGTGATGCAACCCACTCGTATCCTGCTTACTCCGGATATGCAGGTTTTCGATTTTTCCACGTCCCGTCAAATAGCGCAGCGTATCCGCAACATGGATGAAATCATCAAACAAAAAAGGTTGCGCGCCCTCAACAGAAGGCGTTCGATTTTTTTGCATGATGATCATATTCGGGGATTCAACTTCTAACAGGCGACGATGTGCGGACGCGAATCGTCGATTGAATCCTGTAATGAACGGGACCTTCTTTTCCTCTGCCAATTGAACCAGCTCCCGAATTTCCTCGATGTTCATCGAAATCGGCTTATCGACGAATACAGGTACTCCTGCTTCGAGTGCTTGCTTCGCTTGTGTTGCATGCGCTTTTGTTGCGGAATGAATCATGACAGCATCCATTCCCTCTGACAACGCCGCTTCTAAAGTCGGAAACGTGCCTGAAAAACGATACATCGATTGCCATTTTTTCGCTTTTTCCTCTTCGCGCGAAATCAAATGAATGTCCACGTCTTCTCTTGCGGCATATACAGGTAAGTATGCTTTTTGTGCGATATCTCCGATACCTACTACGGCTAATTTCATCTACTATCTCCTCCATTCATCTGCTCCATTATTCCCTTTTCCTCACTATTATATTCGAATGCATCAATTTTTTTGAAAACAAGTGAATTTCCTTTTTTTGTTTTATGATGAATCTATATTTTCAAAAAGGAGGGAATGATTTTTTATGAAGCCATTTTTTCGAATGAGTCTGATACTCCTGATCCTGTTTACACTTTTCCTACCAGCTTTACCGGCGCAAGCTGCCAGTTATCAAGTCGTCGTCACATCCAAATCCGGAGGAAATATTCGTTCTAAACCAAGTACGAGTTCCTCTGCAACTATCGTTCGCCTCGCTGCGTATCAATCGAAATTCACAGCAGTATCGTATTCGAACGGTTGGTACAAAATCAAAGATGGCGGTACTTACCGTTATCTGTCCAATCAAGTCGCAAAAAAAGTGACTGGTTCGAGTACATATGCTCTCATCGTCACCTCTAAGTCTGGCGCGAACATTCGCTCCAAACCAAGCACCTCCTCTAGTAAGACGATTGTTCGGCGTGCTGCTTACAAGAGTGTGCTACAAGCAGTCTCCTATTCCAAAGGATGGTATAAGATTAAAGACGGAGGAAAGACACGCTACGTTTCCAATCAAGTCGTCCGAAAGAAAACAGCAGCTAGTAAATACCCGGTTGCCTCTTTACGCTATTTTCAACTCGGTTCTACTTCCTATATCACGACGAAACAAAGTAACGTCCGACGGTATCCGGCAAGTACGACCAAGTTGTTGACTGCCATCGTCGGATACGAAGTAGCCGCTCGAAACGGTACACTGGATCAGCCTTTTACGCTCACGTATTCCATGATTTCAGTACCGTATGGTAGCAGTGTCGCGAGTTTACGCTCGGGAGATCGTGTCACGATGCGCCAACTCTTGAATGGCATGTTGATTCGCTCGGGTAATGATGCCGCTAAAGCGATTGCCGTTCGGACCGCGGGTTCTGAATCAAAATTCGTTTCGTTAATGAATAGTCGTGCTCAAGCACTCGGCATGTCAGCCAGTCATTTTTCCAATCCACATGGTTTTCATGAATGGAATCACTATACGACAGCTGCTGATATGCAAAAACTCGCGAACACGTACGCGAATTATAGCTACCTGATTACAGTAAGCGGTCGAAAATCATATAAAGCAAGCATCAAAGGACCTTACGCTCGAACGTTGAAGTGGTATCACACGGATAAAACCTTACCTAAGGAACCTCGTATTTATGCGAGTAAAACGGGATACACCCCTGAAGCGAACAATACGCGCGTCTTTTTCCTTAAAAAGGGGAATGTCCGTTATGGATTGGTCACACTCAAAGGTACTCCCACTCAAACGGAAACGACACTCCGCTCTGTCTTGAAACAATAATTGCTCAATCAACAACCTGATTCCCTTTCCGGGAGTCAGGTTATTTTTCATTTTGTCTCTAAAATTATGCTTGCACTGAAAACGAATTCATCTTAGAGTTAAGAATAGAATCAGACGTCTGACGTCTTAATGAAGGAGAGTTTTACGTGGGAAATGTCAGTTTGTTATTTGGGGGCGTCGCGCTCTTTTTAAATAGCTTGACCTTGTTCGGAAAAGTCGATCTCCGTAGCGCGGGTGTCTTCAGTCTCATCACCGGTTTATTGCAGACGTTCATCGCAACCTATCTCGTCATCGGTGCCGCTGGCGATCCAGCGTTGACGTTCGGATACGCGAGCATCTATCTGTTTGCCTTTACGTACGTTTACGTCGGGATCACGTTCTTGTTTAATCTCGACGGGAGCGGGGTCGGTTGGTTTTCCTTGTTCGTTGCGATTGCCGCCTTGTTTTATGCGTTCGTCAGTTTCACGACGAATGACATCATCGGTGGTGTGACGTGGTTGTTCTGGGCGTTGCTCTGGAGCCTGTTCTTTCTCGGAATGGGAATGAATCGCCCGATTGATGCAATCACTGCCCGTGTCGCCCTCGTCTTGAGCTGGTTGACATTAATCGTACCGGCACTGATCGGGCTTCGATTCGACTACTTCAGTTCAGCGTATCAATGGTTATGGAGCGGTGCTGCCCTTCTGACTACCGTCTATTTCCTCTATACGATGATGAAATTCTCGATGCTTCGGACGATCCGGTCGTCGTGATACGCTCATCGATTCATCAAAAAAAGATGTCCATTTTCGGTTATGAATCGGAGATGGACATCTTTTTTTGTTTTATTTGTAGTATACGTCAAACGAAAAGCAAAATAATTTGTTCGCTCGACATCGCTTCCTAGGGAAAAACAAGCAAGAGTGACCCTGCAGCGAAGCGAAGCGGCACGATGCTTGTCCCAGGAAAACGATGCGAGACGAACAAAGCATACGCTCGTTCTTGCCTCATGTCATTCCAATGCTTCCTTTAGTTGAGCTTGAACTTCTTTCAACGACTTATCCGTCGGATGCCAGTAGTAGATTCCGTCCGATTCGATTCCCCCTTTCCCGTCGAGTGATAAGGTCTCGACATTTCGTAAGGCATCCCGGTAATCCGTCGCGACGGTCCGGGCAACGGAAAATGGTACGTTCGTCTTGACGTTTTTCCCGAGTGCGTCGAGGACAGCATTGAAGCGACGAATCGAGAAGTCCTCCGTCATCTTATCGGTGACCGCCTGAACGACTTGCCGTTGACGGATCTGTCGTCCAAAGTCACCGCGTGGATCATCATAGCGCATCCGCGCATAGGCAAGTGCTTCTTTCCCGTTCAGCGACAGTTCCCCTTTTGGAAATTGCATCTCATAATATGAGAAATTGATATCGTTCTCGACGGTGACACCATCGACGGCATTAACGAGATCCGTGAACCCTTCTAAATTGATTTCTGCGAAATAGTCGAGTCGGATATCCAGCAGATGACTAACCGTGTCGAGTGCCATCTGTGGACCACCGAAGGCATACGCATGATTGATCTTATCGTTCGATCCATTGCCGATGATTTCTGTTTTCAAATCACGCGGGATACTGATCATTTGGCTCTTATTCGTCTTCGGATCAATCGTCACGACGATGATCGTATCACTGCGTCCTGTCTCGTTTTTTCGTTGATCGACGCCGAGTAATAAAAAGGAGAGCCCTTTTTTCTGTTCGACAGCTTTCTCTGTCTCGACGCTCGCTTTGACTGGCACCTGTACTTGGACTTCTTGCATCGTCTGGCTCGCTTTTTGGTAAACGTATCCGCCTGAACCGAAGAGAAGGAGCAGGCATATCCCCGTCAGTGTCAACACGATCCATTTCCACTTCTTCATCATCCATTCTCCTTTTCTTCGATCTGAATTCAGGACTGTCTCTGTGCTTCAAGTACGAGCAACGCATTGCGCCAGCTACCGAACAAAGCGGTGATGACGCCGATGCTTGGCGCATCACGTCCGATGCTGAACCGTTGGTAACTTGCGATCGTCAGATGTTCCGTTTCTTTTGCGGCTGCAGCGAGCACGTCGAGTACTTCCTCTTCCCGCCAGCGTTTTCGCGGAAATTCAATGCCGATGATTTCAAGGGCGTTTGACCAAGAGCCGTACCGGCGAGCAATCGTTGCGACGGTCGGACGATTTTGACCAGCCGCCCACTTCGTGTAGGTCTGGCTCGTCAAGACCGGCAAGGCACCTTGCGCTTCAAGTAATGACTCGATGATCCGTTGTTCCATTTCCTGGATGCGTTCCTTTAAGATATCCGCTTCTGACAATGCCTGCTGCCACGAGTTGAATTGATGGACGATATCCGTCAGGCTAGGTGCTTGCTTTTGTTGCGCCCATTCGCGGTACGTCGCGCTCGTGAAAGGATCGAGTTCCTCCCGTGCCTGACGCAAGGCGTCAATGATTTCCGATTTCGTGAACGTCAAGCGGGCTTGTCCGATGCCAGCTCGTTCCAAGGCGATCTGCCACGACCCAAACAGCATCAGGATTTCCGCGACGCTTGGATGAGTGGTGTTCAATTGCCAGCGGAAATAGGTATTGGCCGTCAATTCATTCTTCCCGTTCGCAGCGAGACGGAGTGCGTGGATCGCTTCCTCCATATCGCGCATGACGATGTCCCCTTCCCATATATTCATGACTGGACGTTCCGGCGTACGTTCGTCTGTAAGGTATGACGAACGTTTCGGATGACGACGGCTTGTTCGGTGAACGTCATTTGTGAAGCAGACGGGAGGCAGATGCCGTCTTCAAACAGACGACGGCTGACATCCATCCCTTCTGCTGTGATGAATGGTACGTCGCGATAGACGGGCTGCAAGTGCATCGGTTTCCAGACCGGACGGGACTCGGCATTCGCTTGTTGTAGCGTCTGGATCATTTCGTCGCGTTGCACTTGACCGCCTGGTAAGAGAAAAGCACTGAGCCAACGGTTGGCGAATGTTCCGGTCTGCTCGACTTGCGACGTGACGCCGTCCGGCGCAAAGGCACGATCGTAACGATCAAAGATTTTTCGCCGTGCATCGACGCGTTGATCGATGACTTCGAGTTGACCGCGTCCGATCCCAGCAGCGACGTTGCTCATCCGGTAGTTGTAGCCGACTTCCGTATGCTCGTAATGGAGGACCGGTTGTCTCGCCTGTGTCCCGAGATAGAAGGCACGTTCGATCAAGACTGGATCATTTGCGACGAGCATTCCACCACCTGACGTCGTGATGATCTTGTTGCCGTTGAAGGAGTAGATTCCGAACGTCCCGAATGTCCCCGTCATCCGCCCGTTGACGCGTGTTCCAAGTGACTCTGCCGCGTCTTCGATCAACGGAACATCATACTCTTCACAGAGCGCAGCGATCTCCTCGATTTGTGCCGCGACTCCGTATAGATGAACGACGATGACGGCTTTCGGAAGTTTTCCTCGCGTTGCCGCCTGGATCAACGCGCGTCGGAGTGCGACGGGTGACATGTTCCATGTCTCCTCTTCCGAATCGATCAGGACAGGACGAGCACCGACGTAACGAATCGGATTCGTCGAAGCGATGAACGTCAAGGACTGACAGAAGACGTCATCCCCCGTCGTGACACCAAGCGTCGCGAGTGCCAAGTGAATGGCTGCCGTACCACTGCTCGTCGCAAGCGTTGCGCGAGCTCCCGTGTAGGCTTGCATCTCTCGTTCGAAGGCATCGACGTTCGGTCCAAGCGGTGCGACCCAGTTCGTCTCGAGTGCTTCCGTGACGTAACGTGCTTCTTGACCACTTAAGTGCGGGATGGAGAGCGGGATGTGTTTCATGATGTTTCCTCCCTTCGAGGTGACAGCTGACGGAGCGGCGTCCGGTAGATCGGGAACCACTGTCCTGTCTCGATTTCCGGATGTTGTTGTTTGATTTGTCGCGCGAGCCGGTCATAAATCGTCGGATCAAGAATCGATGTCCCGAGTCCAAAAAACGTTCGATTCGCTTCACCAAAGGATCGTTTGTAGGCGAGTAAGCTATCTGCATCGGATCGTGTCGTTCCGCCACCGAGATGCAACGCTTGCAGACCAGCTTGTTTTGCCCAGCGAATCATCTCCGCGAATAAGAGGTGGTTCGGGCGAAGCGACAAGTAGGCAGGATCTGAAGCACCGAGATGATAATGTGCGAACTGGCGACCCGTCAGGACGATGCACCCAGCGATGATCCGCCCTGCTTGCTCGGCAAGCAACAGGACATTTTTGATCCGTCCTTCAGCGAAGTGATCGAAGTAGGTCTGATCAAAGTAATACCGCGCATCGGCTTGATGTTTATCCATCGTCATCTGATAGAGACGGGCGAAGTCCGAGTACTCTTCCGGACGTCCGAGGCGAATCGTGACGCCTTCGCGGCGTGCTTTCCGGATGTTACGTCGCGTCATTTGCGAGAATCCACCTTCGATTGTCTCGAACGGATCCGTCAGCTCAAGTGTCACCGTCGGCTGCAAGATATCCGTTTGATGGCACCAGTGTTGACCGAGTTCCTGATTGTGTAGCAAAGGGTGGAAACGAACCGTCTCGGTGACGATTCCGGTTTCACGACAGTACTGTTCGAATCGCGCGCGGGCTTCGCGAATCTGATCAAGTGACCAGATACCCATGAAATAAGGACCACCATAGCCGTACGGCGTCGTGATGTCCTCAAAGCGTGTGCCTGGAATCGGTCGCCGCAAGTACGGATAGATCAACGTCCCAAACTCCGTCGGATAATAAAATAATTCAGGAATCTCATCGGGTCCCTTCGCAAGTTCGAAGTAAGCATGTTCGTAATAACAATCGAGTTGATAGGTCGCGACGAGTGCGTCCCATTCGCGTGGATCCCGAATCAACCGTTCATCGCTTAGCGACATCATGGGGAACACCTCCGTCGAGACCCTTGAACTCACCCATGCCGGTCTGGTGAGCCGTCGAGTTCCCTTCTGACGAGATGACCATTTTGAACGTCTTGAATAGGATGTAGAGATCCAGTCGGAATGTATGATTGGCTGCATACCATTGATCTTGCTCGAGGCGTTGCTGCCACGTCGTTGCGTTGCGACCGTGAATCTGTGCCCATCCCGTCAGACCAGGTAAGACATCGTGTCGTGTCATCTGCTCCTTCGTATAGTGGTTCAAGTAGCTGACGAGTAACGGACGCGGTCCGACGAAACTCATCTGTCCGCGGAGGATGTTTAAGAACTGCGGGATCTCATCAAGGCTTAAGCGACGAATCCACTCGAGCGATGCCGGAATCCGGTCCGCATCCGGAAGGAGTTTCCCTTCGGCATCCGTTTCATTCGTCATTGTGCGGAACTTATAGATCTTGAACAATTCTCCCTTATAACCAGGGCGGACTTGATTGAAGAAGATCGGTCGTCCAAGCTTCGTGTAGATGACTAAGGCGACGACGGCGTAGACAGGAATCAAGATGAGGATGGCGATCAGACTAACCGTGAAGTCGAATGTGCGTTTCATGATGACGTCCTCCTTTTACATAGCTGAAAAGAGATCAAGTTGTCGTTTGATGACGTCGGCTTCGTTGAAATGTTTCATGGCACGGTCAAATCCATTCCGTCCCATCTCGTTGGCACGGTCAGGATGTTCGACGAGTGTATTCATCCGTTTGGCGAGCTTCGCGATGTCGTGGACTTCAACGAGATACCCCGTTTTCCCCTCGACGACCTCTTCGCGGCAGCCGCGGATGTTTGTTGCAATGACGGGCTTTGCGCTCGCCATCGCTTCGATGATCGAACGTGGGACGCCTTCGCGATGCGATGGTAAGACGAAGGCATCGACTTGTTGAAACAAGCTCGGTACGTCTTCGACGAACCCAAGGTAATCGACATTCGGAATCTCGCGAATCCGTCGTAAGAATAAGTGTTTCGTCGTCTGATCCCGCTCGCTTGCCATCATCTCACCAGCGATGACGAGACGGGCTTCCGGGTGGCGATAGACGACGTCCTCGAACGCATCGAGCAGTTCGAGAATCCCCTTTTCTTCGACGATCCGACCGATGAAGAGGAACGTAAACGGCGCTCCGGCTTCACGTGGTCGTGGGTAGAAGCGGGTCAAGTCAATCCCATTTCCAAGGTGCATCAGGCGGGTATTCGCCTTAAAGCGTTTGCGCTGAGCGAGTTGATAATCTTCTTCGCTCTGGAGGAGAAGGTAATCGGTCGCGAAACGAGCTAGCCACTTTTCAACGGAATACGTCAGCTGGTACGTCACCCGCCCCATCTTCTCGTGGAAGTAAAAGCCGTGTGCCGTGTAGACGATATGCTTCGTTCCGGCCCGTTTTGCGGCGACGCGTCCGAGGGCGGCAGCGACTGGTGTGTGGACATGGACGGCGTCGTAGCCGTCCTCCTTCAAGATTCGTGTGATTTCTTGGATCGTCCGCCAGTTACTTGTCCAGTCGATCCGGCGCTCGATCGGGATGTCGTGCATCCGGAATCCCTTTGCAGCGAGTTTCACCGAGGCACCGGTGTCGGCACAAGCAATGCCGACGTCGTGCCCGGCGTTTTGTAAAGCGAGTAAGAGCGGCTGTAACATCGTCTCTGCCGTCGTATCAAGGGCACAGACCTGAAGAATTTTTAAAGGCGCCATACGTGGACCCCCTCTGGCTGTTCTGACCGTGGCAACATGCCTTTGATGTCGACGACGATTCCGCGTCCGACCTTCAGTAAGTGTTGCGCTAGATTCCAACCGCCTTCGACGTATTCTTCGTGTGAGACGGCGAAGATGACGACGTCGGCTGGTTTGAGTTCGCTCATCTCGAGCAAGTCGATGCCGTACTCGCGTTTCGCCTCACTCTTTTCGACGAGTCGATCCGTCACTTGGACGTCAATGCCGAACTCTTCGATTTCGCGGACGAGGTTCGCGACTTTCGAGTTCCGGATATCGCTGACGTTCTCCTTGAATGATAAGCCGAGGATCGTGACACGAGCACCGAGGACCGGCATGTTCTGTTTAATCAGGTTCTTGACGAGCGCTATTGCGATGAAGCGTCCCATCGTATCGTTGATCCGGCGTCCGGCGAGGATGACTTCCGGATGATAGCCGAGCGACTCGGCTTTCATCGTTAGATAGAATGGATCGACGCCGATACAGTGACCACCGACGAGACCCGGGCGGAACGGAAGGAAGTTCCATTTCGTACCGGCTGCTTCGAGGACTTCGAGCGTATCAATGTCCATCCGGTCGAAAATGATTGCCAGTTCGTTCATCAAGGCGATGTTGAGGTCGCGCTGTGTGTTTTCGATGATTTTTGCGGCTTCTGCAACCTTGATCGACGAAGCCCGGTGGACACCGGCTTCGACGACCGCTTCGTAGACTTCCGCGACGATATCGAGTGTCTGTTCATCCTGAGCCGAGACGATTTTTTTGATCGTCTTGAACGTGTGCTCGTGGTCACCCGGATTGATCCGCTCCGGTGAGTAGCCGACGAAGAAGTCGACACCGGCGCGTAAGCCCGATGTTTCTTCAAGGACCGGGATACAATCTTCTTCCGTCGCTCCTGGGTAGACCGTCGACTCATAGACAACGATATCGCCTTTATTGAGCTGGCGACCAACGAGGTGTGAGGCCCGTAAGAGTGGCGTTAAATCCGGTTGATTCTGCGCATTGATTGGTGTCGGAACGGCGATGATGATGAAGTCACTCGCTTGCAGTGCTGATGGATCCGAGACGTAGTCGACGGTTGCGTTCTTCAACGTGAACGGACTCAGTTCGAGTGTCGCGTCGATCCCTTCTTGCAGTTCTTGAACGCGTTGTTCCTTGATGTCAAAGCCGACAACGGCTGTTTTTTCGCCGAAGGCGACAGCGACGGGAAGACCGACGTATCCGAGTCCAACGACGGCAATCGAACGGTTGGCAATGGGAAGTGAACCAGTTTGGGCTGCTGTCGTATCTACGATGTGTTTGACTGCCTTGTTCATGGTGGGTTCCTCCTATTTCATCGACTGTTTGACGATCAACGTTTTTCCGTTCGGTTCCTGTTTGACTTGTTCGACAGGCTCAAGGACGATTTTCATCTCGGATCCGAGCAACTTGCGCATCTCGTTCAAGAGGATCTGCTCGTGTTTTGGATGGAAACGCTTCGCATCTGGAATATACCGAAGTGTCACGTGATTGAGCGCGTGCTGCTCGACTTGGAGTCGCAAGACGGAGTTCGGAAGTTCTCGGGCAATCGTCGTGATATCCCCTTCGAACACCTTGCCCCTCTTTTCGCTGACGATATAACTCGTTCCCCGTCCATCGATCGAAGCGATGACTGGTCCGTTTAAGCCACAGCTACAGGTCTCGTCACTGAGCGTCATCCGGTCACCGATCCGGTAACGAATCAGTGGTGTGCCCCGTGTCGTAAAACACGTGACGACGACTTCTCCGTCCTCTCCATATGGTTCGATGATGCCCGTCTCATGATGGAGATGAAGTTTTCGATGACTGCATTCTGAGATGATTGGTGCGCCTTCTGAAGAACCATATTGATCGAAGACCGGTGCGTTGAAGGCTTCCTCGAGAACCGAGCGCATCTCCTCCGTCACCGTTTCCGATGTCGGGAAGATGGCGATCAGCGGGATATCCAGCTTTATATGATGCTTCAGCATATAGCGGGCGATTTCGACCATCGCTGTCGGTGTGCCGTCAAGTGCTTGCGGCTGGAATCGATTCAGCTCCTCGATGTAGGCCGGGAAATTCTCTTCCTTCATGTGAAAGATCGAGACGAGCAACTGATTGAGTGGTCGGTTCATCCGCCAGAAGATTGGTTTCTTTTGATCGACAGCTGTCAGCGTCCGTCCGGTGAAACTCGCTCGGCGCATTCCGGCGTGGAAACCATGACGTTCTTTGAAGTAATCGAGATGTGCCATCCGTTCCTGGACATCCTCGCGCATGAACGCCACTTGAAGTGACTTCCCGCTCGTCCCCCCCGTCCGCCCTCGAACCGGCGCATCGACGCGGGACATGAAGGCGTCATTGTTTTGACGAAGTGTTTCTTTTTCAAGGATTGGAATTGTCTTCAGTTGCTCGAGTGACGTGAACGGTAATTGGATATCATGTTCGTAAAAGAGTTGCGCGTAGTATGGCGTATGCGTTGCAACAAAAATGAGAAAGGCATTCAAGCGATCGAGTTGTTCCGCTTTATAATCTTGCGTCCGATCTTTTTTCCGGAGTTCCTTCATCTTCTGTTCATAGAGGGGACCGTATCGTTCTTGCATTAACTTCCGACCGTATAAGGAGGTCAGCCAATTTTGGATGAAGATTGGGGACCGATAGTAGAATTCCTCTTTAAGCGCCATCTTGAATTTCCTCCTTCAGCAAGTAGTGACTCTCGTACCAGTCGATGAATGCATTGACGCCCGCTTCGACCGTCGTCTGTGGACGGTAGCCGATCGTCTCGAACAGTGATGAGACGTCAGCAAAGCTTTCTGGAACATCGCCTGGTTGAAGCGGCATCCCGTTTTGGATTGCCGTCTTGCCAAGGCGCCGCTCAATCAAAGCAACGAATTCATTGAGACGAATCGGGCTGTGACTGCCGATGTTATAGACACGATACGGAACGTTACTGCGGTCCGGTAAGGGATTTGAGGCATCGAACGATTCATCGACTTCCGGTTCAGTCTGGAACAGGCGGTAGATGCTTTCGATGATGTCGTCGACGTAAGTGAAGTCCCGCCCCATCTCACCGTAGTTGTAGAGGTCGATTGGTTTGCCTTTCGCGATTGCTTCCGTGAACTTGAACAGTGCCATATCCGGGCGTCCCCAAGGACCATAGACGCTGAAGAAGCGAAGGCCTGTCGTCTTGATGCCGTAGAGACTGCTGTAGGTGTGTGCCATCAGTTCATTCGCTTTCTTTGAAGCGGCGTAAAGACTTAGCGGATGATCGACGGCATCCGTCGTCGCAAACGGCATCTTCGTATTCGATCCGTAGACGGAACTTGAGGAAGCGTAAATCAGTTGTTCGACTGGGTAATGCCGACACGCCTCAAGAATCGAGAGAAAGCCGACGATGTTTGACGTCATGTAGACGTCCGGTCGATCGATGCTATACCGTACCCCTGCTTGTGCTGCCAGGTGGAGAACGAGATCGATCGATTCCTGTTCGAAAATCTGCGCGACGGCTGCCGTCTCTTCGAGTGAAACCCGGTAAAACGTGTAGTTCGTTCCGAGTTCAGCGAGCCGGGCTTCTTTTAACGTCGGGTCGTAATAGTCGTTCACTTCATCGAGTCCGATGACTCGGTAACCCTCCCGGATGAAACGACGTGCGGCGTGAAATCCAATGAAGCCTGCGATACCAGTGATTAAGATCGTTTTATTCGGCACGGTGTTCGACCTCCTCGAAGTAGTGGCGCGCTTGCCAGCGCAAGTAGTGAACGGATGTGTAGACGATGAGTAACATCGGGAACAACTTATACCGGTGTCGGATGGCCGTTCCGACATTGCCGGTTCCAAGACCGAAGATGACGGCATTAAGTGCGAAGAGAAGGAAAAAGAAGAAGAGGACGCTGCCGAATGGATGCTGACGGATCAGTTTAAAGGACCGGACGATCGCAAAACAAGCGATGAAGTAGAAGACGGCGTCAAGGAAGAAAATCAAAATGTTCATGACGCTCGACCATTGCCACGGGAACGGTGAGAACAGGAAGTAAATCGTTCGAATCGGCGAGTAGAGAATCATGTCAGTTGGACCTGTCACCGTCAATCCGTTCAGATAAGCGGAGCCGCCACGGTCGTAACTCATCCCGCTGAACAACTGACCGTTTTCTGAGACGTGGGTGAACTTTGCAAACAAGACATCCTGGAAGCTGTAGACGATGAAGCCGACGATCAGTACTTGAAAGATTAGTCGCCGCACCTTCGTCGGTTCAAAATCCATTCGTCGTGTCTCATGGCTATAAAACGAGAAATAGACGAGTAAGACGATGATCCCGACAGCAAGTCCGGAGTGGAACATTGTACTAACGAAGTAGCCGAGATACGCGAGCGTCATATGCCATCCGGACTTCTCTTCCGTCCAGCGCACCATGTAGTAAAGTGTGTAGACGATGCCCAGAGCGACGATCTGGTCACGCAAGAGAATCGGTGAGAGCAACAATCCTTGTGGGAAAAATGCGAAGATCAGTGTAGCTACGAACACGTATCGTTCCGGTAAGCGTAACCGTTGTAGCGCCTTCGCTAGGATGACGACAGCGACAACACCGAGGATAACGTTCAAGAACTGAGCGAGGATTCGTTCAGGACCGAACATCAGGTAGAAGATTCCGAGAAACTTAGAATAGGTGCCACGAACGACATCATTGAAGGTCGACGGATCGGTGAAGATTTGGACACCTTCGAGATGAAAAGCTTCCGTATCGTCCCCACTGTGTGGCGGTAAACGGAACAGCTCGAGATCGATGAACATCAGGACCAGCCGGACGAAGAAAGCGGTGATGAAGACGAGAAAGAGTGGCGTCGTCTCTGCCTGACGGAGTAGATAATAGAGAAACAACACCGAGTTGATGAGCAGCAAGGCGGTCACGTAGGTGTCCGGGAAGAGCGACCGGGCGAATTGACAAACGAGCGCTTCGATGACGATGAGTAGTAGGATTGGTCGCATCTTCTTCCCTCCTTAGCTGCGTTGTTCGACGACGAGCGTGACGTCCCGTGGATACAAGGATCGATACAATGCTGGTAACAATAGGACGATCTGAGTAACGGCGCAGAGGGTGTAAGCGATCGTCGCACCGTATAGACCGTACAGCGGAATCAACAGGCTGCAGGCGATCAGGTTGACGACGACACTACCGAAGATCGAAATCGTCTGAATCCGAAATTGCTGGAAGCCGGTCAAGAGTGCCTGAATGACGGTCGAGTTGTAGAAAAAGAGTGAGGCGACCATCATCAAGACGAAAATCAAGTGGTATTGAACGAACGACGCGTTATAGAAAATCGTCAAGCCCCACTTGCCGAAGAAGATCGCTCCGACAATCAACAGGATGCCGACGACGTTCGTCATCAGTAACATCGAGCGGGTCAGCTTGCGCAGTTCCGGTAAACTTTGACGTTCACCCGTCTCAGACGAGAAGTTCGGTAGTAAGACGGCGATCAAGGAGTGGATGAACAGACTGCCAAGTACGAGTAGATAGGCGATGCTGGCGTAGTAACCGAGCTCTTCCGTTCCGATTGCGTGACCGACGAACAATCGTGGAATGTTTGCGTTCAAGGCGATCAGGAGAGCGACGAAGCCGAGTGGCATCGCTTTAAGGAACAGCTCCTTGCCTGACCGGTACCGTAAGTCGAGCGCTTGATTGTCAAAGCCGCGACCAATGCGACGAATTGTCGGTAAATCGTATGCGAGTAGCATGATCAAGTTTCCAGCGATCAAGGCGAGTACGAATCCATGGATTGAATGGGTCGTAAAGAGGACGAGTGCTGCGCCCGAGACGTTCAAGAGACTCCGGAAGATTTTCGAGACGGCGACTTCCTTGAAGGCAGTGTGTCCTTGCAAGAAACCGTAAGCGAGATCAGCGAACGATTCCATGTACTTATTCAGGTAGACAAGCAGTGTCAGGAGTAAAATGTCCGCTTCACCGAAGAAATAATAGACCCCAAGGAGGACGAACACACCTGCCGAGAGGAGTGAAAAACGAGTCTTGATGAAGAGCCAGAAGTTCGTCAGTCCAGCCCGTTCTGCCGTCAGGATCGTACTGGCGTTCAGCCAACAGAACATGACGATCGGTGCGGTGATGGCAAGGGCGTAGTTGAAATAACCGATGTTGAGCGGTGTACTCCATTTGATCAGGAGCGTCAAAATCATCCATTGATGAAGCGAATACGCCGTATCGGCAATGAAGATGAGATTGAAGCGGGACAGCCGGGCCGTTTTCATCGTTTCCCCTCCTCTCTATTTGCGAGCGATCCGCATCGTCGGTGCGACCGGGTCGGCATCGGTTTCGTTCGTGACGTCTAACAAATACTGGCGGAGTACCTCGTCCTGACCGAGCGCTTGGGCGATCTCACGCAGGTACGGGTCGACGGATCCAAAAGGTCGTGTCTTACCGACAAGAATCTTGTCGAAGACGAGTTCGTCATGCACTTCATCACGAGCGAGCAGTTCCTCGTAGAGTTTCTCGCCTTTTCGAATGCCGCTGTAGACGATTGGAATCTGCTCTTCCGTGAATCCACTCAAGTGAATCAAGTTCTTCGCGAGTGTCGTGATGTGGACCGGTTCACCCATATCGAGGACGAACACTTCGCCACCTTTTGCGAGGACACTCGCTTGGATGACGAGACGACTCGCTTCCGGGATTGTCATGAAGTAGCGCGTCATCCGGGGATCGGTGATCGTGATCGGTCCGCCTTTCGCGATTTGTTCTTTGAAGAGTGGAATGACGGAACCGCGGCTCCCGAGGACGTTGCCGAACCGGACGACGGCGAACGTCGTCTCGCTGTTACGCGCCATCTGCTGGATGACCATCTCGGCGATTCGTTTCGTCGCCCCCATCACACTCGTCGGATTGACGGCCTTATCGGTCGAAATCATGACGAAGCGTTTGACACCAGCCGCTTCCGCCGCTCGAGCGACGTTGCGTGTTCCATAGATGTTGTTCTTGACGGCTTCGCTTGGGTTATCCTCCATTAGCGGCACGTGCTTGTGGGCTGCCGCGTGATAGACGAGATCCGGTTCGAACCGTCGCATGACTTCAAGCATCCGATCACTGTCTTGCACATCGGCGATGACGGATTCGAACTGGATGTCCCGACTGAGACACTCGAGTTCCCGGCGGATCAGATAGATGCTATTTTCGCCGTGTCCGAGAAGGATGAGCCGTTCAGGACGGAAGCGAATCAGTTGCCTGCAAATTTCGGAACCGATCGAACCACCAGCACCGGTGACGAGGACGGTCGCGCTATGAACGCTTCGTTCGATTTCCGTAATATCGAGTTCGACCGGTTCGCGACCGAGTAAGTCAGCGATCGAGACTTCACGAATTTGTTTGATCGAGACCTTTCCGGACGCCAGTTCGACGAGCATCGGTAACGTATGCGCTTCGACTTGGGTTTGTTTAATCCGGTTCAGCAATTCAACCCGCTGCGGATACGGTAACGATGGGATCGCGAGAACGACTGCTTCAATCTTTTGTTCCTCGATGATGCATTCGAGTTGGTCGATTGCTCCGATGACGGGAACACCGTGAATCCGCATCCCGCGTAGTTCGAGCGAATCATCCAGTAATCCAACGACGTTTAAGATATGCGATTTCTTTTGTTTCAGCTCTTTTGTGATCATCTGACCGGAAGCACCGGCACCGATGATCAGCGTTCGTTTGCCGAGCGTCTTATTGTCAGGGACGAGTCTTAAGCTACGTCCACGAATCAACAACCGGACGAATAAGATACCGTTCAAGACGAGTCCGGTCTGCAAGAAGATCGCTCGTTCGACCGCGAAGTCGAACAACGCGTATTCAAGACCAAGTAAGACGAAACTGCTGGCGAGAACGACGACGAGGAGAACGGCGAGATCACGAAGACTCGCGTAACGCCAGATGATTTGATAGAAGCGCATCCAGTGTGCAACGAACGTAAGGGCGACCCACTGGATGAGAGCGATTTCGAGTGCATCCTGCAACTCGAAGTTGACGGTGAGATGGAGCGGATTAAAGAAGTAGAACGTAACGACAGTCGCGAGTGCGATGATTCCGGCGTCGATCAGGCGAAGGAGTCCGATCTTCAACTGCCGACGGTACGGGGTGAGCGGGGAATGCTGCATGACGGTGTCTCCTCTCCTCTCTCATGAATGGGTGCGGGGAATTGCTTTCGGATAACTATCAGTGGATTCACGTGTCGCTTCCTTTTTGCTTAACGAGCGAGAATAGACGATCAGGAGTCCGAGCATCAGACCAAGAACGCCACCGATCCCTGTATTCATCAGAATGTTCGGTGATACGGGGTTCGTTGGAATCCGTGCACTCGAGAACACTTCCGTCTTACTCGTGTTAATCAGTTGCGGGAGATAGTCCTGGAAGACTTCCGTCATCGTGTTCGCTTGAATCGCTGCCTGCTCCGCCGAACGATCCGTGACGGATAAGGCGATGACTTGCGAATCGAGATTGCTCGAGACCGTCAGACGATCCGTCAAATCGAATAACCGCTTGTCGGTGACGTTCATCTTTTGGGCGACCTGATCGACGACCTCTGGGCTTCGTAAGATATCTTGATAGGTACTGACGAGTGTCGGCGTCGATGTCGCCTCAGCGTTCGCTTGAGGAACGACGAGGATGTAGGCCGTCGCCTCGTATGTCTTTGGAATGACATACATGCTGAGTGCATATCCAGCACCCGCGAAGAGAATCATGAAGAGTGCGAGTAGCCACCAGCCGCGTCGGAGCGTCGTCAAATGATCTCCGAAGGTTTTTCTTTGATGCATCGAGCTCACTGTTGTTCACCTCTTTCTGACTTGACCGAATGGATGGACATTGGTTGTATCTACACCTTATTTCCAATCGAATCCCAAAACAATTAGAGCTTGGTGGAAATGATTATATTTTTTTCGGTAGCTATCTCGCTTGCGCAACACTAGTTCACCGTATGAATTCATGTCACGAAAAAAACGCGATTCACGAAAAAATGATCACGTTTTTCTTAATCTTTTTTCATTTATCTGCATGATGTTTTGAAAGATAAGGGTAAATACCAATTTGATGATTAAAAAGTGTTCAAATCGGTAATAAGTCCTATATGAAGGGTGGATAGTCTTTAGAAATCATGTTAAAATCAGCCAATATACCCACATCGTTTGCCTTATCCATCCTAGTCGCTTGGATCATGCTCGATGCTTGGATTCGTCCCTTATCCTTCACGGACGAAGTGTTGCCGAAACAGTGGTCTCTTTGGTTGCTTCCGGTCTACATCGTTCTGTTCAGCGTCTGTTGGCTCATCTTACGACCGTTCTATCGCGCCAATCGGGCGAGAGGACATCAAATCGCACTAATTTTTCTGATTTATCTGACATTTCATATCGTTTTTTTCTTCTTTAACACGAATACGGATCGTATTCTTGCTTCGCTTTACCTCATCTCGACTTGGCTGTTCGTTGGCATCGTCTCTTCGCTCTCGCGTACATCAATCGAACAATGGCAACGGCTGTTGTGTCACTTTCTTTATGGACAAGCCGTCTTTCTCGCTTCCTATGCCCTCATCGTCTCATTTGGTTCAGAGTATGTTCCGGTCGAAAACCTGCAATGGCTTCGGATCGGTCCTTTGTCATTTCCTCAACTGTACGTCGGGGAACAAGGTTCATTCCTTCGCCTCGCTGGTCTGATGAACAATCCGAATACGCTTGCAGCATGGCTTGTTCCAGGCGGACTGTTTGCTTGGTTCTACTTGCTCAAACAGTTCCCGCGTCGGCAAAGCTTTCTGCACGTCGTCCTCCTCCTTCTCATCATCATCGCATTACTCAGAAGCGGTTCGCAGACAGGAATCTATTCTTTTCTCCTCCTTGCTCTGCTGACGAGTATTCGAATGGTTCCGGAAACGAGACAGCGGGTGCAGGTGACAGCGTGTTACGTAACGGGCAGCTTGATCCTCCTAGCTGTCTTTGCGTTTCAAGGACTGCTTCCCCGTTTGCTCAGTCTCAACGGACGATTGACGCTTTGGCAAGCCGGATGGCGCGCTTCCGCTGATTCGCTATGGGTCGGGCACGGAATCGGGAGTGCCCCACGCGGACTGGAGGAACAACTGAACGAACAAGTTCTCTATACGTTCCACAGTACACCGATCACTTATCTCTATGAATTTGGACTCATCGGTTGTTTGCTGTACGGTGCAGTCTTTCTGTATCTGTTCTATCGACTGTTTCGGATTCAGACAACGGATCTCGCGTTTCTCGCACTGTTGCTTGCAAGCTGGCTCGGACTACTTCAATTCACGGAAAGCATTCTCGTTAGACCGAGTGGATTTTATTTCATTTGGCTCAGCCTTCTCGCTTATACGTCGCTTCGTCGACTTCCACCTCACGACAGTACCCACACCTAGAGCACCTACATGAAAGGGGTATGACATCATGAAGAAATGGACAGAACAACAAGTCATCGATAGCCTAATCGAAGCTAGTATCGAATATCCCGCTCTCGACGCAAAGACGTATGCGCGCTGGTCGGTCGGAAAAGACATTCCATCGATCACGACGATCATCAATGTATTTGGCTCTTGGCGTGAAGCACTCCAAGCCGCTGGTCTCTCATCGATCCGTCCTTATTTCTCAGACGAAGAAATCCTTGCTTTCATCAAGGAAGCGTCAACGCGTCTTCATCCTTTCCATAGCAACAGCTACCGGGAGTGGGCAAAGGCGAAACATGGCCCCTCCTTGACATTGATCAACTTACGCTTCGGTTCTTGGTCACGTGCACTCGAAGAAGCACACATTGAAATGACACGTTCTATCTCGATGACAGAAGAACGTATTATCACGGCACTGCTCGAAGCTTCAGATGTCCTTCCACGTCTGACGACACAGACGTATGCGATTTGGGCACAAGAAAACGGACATCCGACAGTCGCGACGATTGCCCGTAAATACGGTTCATGGGCAGATGCCCTCGCTTGCCTCGACATCGCCCCGCCTCGCCGGAAATGGGTCGAAGAAGATGTCCTTGAAGCACTGCGGCAGGCACAAGAAGAGTTACCTTCGCTCAGCATCATTCATTACCGAAAATGGGCAGAAGGTCGCTCGGTTCCGAGTACTTCGACAATCAATGCTCTCATCGGTAGCTGGACCTCCGCCGTGCAATGCCTCAAGCGTGCACGCGTCTCTCTTTCCTGATCAGCCTCCTCTACCTAAAAGGAGTGACCCGGTCTCGACCGGATCACTCCTTTTTCGTGCGCTCATGGTTTTTTAATTTGCTCAAGCAGTGAGGCAGGCAGTAGCGTCACCGTGTCGTGCTTCAATAAATAGATGTCTTCCGCATATGCCCCGATGCGTCGGGGATTACGTTGTCCCTGTAGATTGTTTCGGATCGCTTTCGGAAAATTGACGCCGCATTCATAAGCATGCGGATACCCCCCACCGAATCGCGGATTGATCTCTGATAGGTAGAGCGTTCCGTCCACATCGAACAGGTCAAAATCAAGCGGTCCGACAAGACCGGTTCCATCTAAGACGTGCTCAACCAGTTCAAAGACATCATCACGTTTGACGGAACGACTCTTATCGGTTTCTCCTGCACGCATGACGAGTTTCTCCTTGATGAAGATATCGGTCACTTCATGCGTCAGCCAGTCGACATAGACATCGACACCGAGCTCTTGTCCTCTTAAGTATTCTTGAATCAATAAATCTGGATAGGTAGCGAATAATCCTTCGACGACCTCAAGTGAAGAAACCGCCTGGACATGGAGACTGGCACTCCCATTGCGTGGTTTGACGAAGACCGGGAACTGGACCTCCCCTTGCGCAAGTGCGCTCCGGAATGCTTCGAGCGTCACGTATGTCCGCGCATGCGCGATCCCTTCCGCGACACAATACGTATACATCGCGTACTTGTCGAAACAGAGACGACAGGCATCCATCGGTGAGACGAGGACCGTGACACCGATGGCTTCAAACCGTTCCGTCGCCGCTGCGAGTAACTCCAGTTCAGGATCAATCAATGACAAGAGCGCCGTCACCTGTTCGCGCTGGCACAATTCAAGTAAATGCTCGATATAATCCGGTGCATCGATCCGTGGTACGAGATAATGGCATTCCGTCATATAGAGACCCGGTGCGAGTGGACTACAATCCGCGGTACTGACATGACCGTTTGGCATCTCACGGACAAAATACTCGACCAGTTTCGTCCGACGACCAACGCTCGTCATCAATAAATGGGAAGTCTTCATAAGGCAGTCTCCTTCGTTAAAAGTGATGCCTGTTCTTTTCGTTCCGGAAGGAAAGACTTCCTGCTTGGCGTCGTACTTTTTTCCTATAGACGAGTAGATAACATCCGATTCCAATCAAGGCACCCGTTCCATCGAGTAAGGCATCTTGGATGAGACCTGTCCGGTCCCCTGTCAAAATCTGATGGAACTCATCAAAGACAGCAATCATGATTGCTAACGAATAGGCAAACAAGACGGCCAGTCCTGTCGTTAGGCGACGACGCGTCAAATCAATCAATCCCACACCTAACACAAGAAACGTTGAGACGTGCGCGGCTTTTCGAATGAAAAATTCAATGAAGCCACTCCGTCCGAGTGCAGCGACACTGACTTCTCCGTGATACGAGAAAGAAATGAAACGCAGATGATCGACGAATTCTAACGGAATGAAGCGCGATAACCCTGGTTTGATGGATTGTTCCTGGTACGGCATCGAACTTGAGATAAAGAGGACTAAGAGAACGGCAAGGACGACGTAGCCGGACCATGTAATTTTTTTCATGAAGACACTCCTTTTTTCACATACACCTTAGAATAGCATGTGATTTACCTCAGCATGACTATCGTTTTAAAAGCCAGATTTAGTATTTCACTATCTTTTTATTTCCTTATTCAAACGTTTTTTACATTTCAAAGGTTTCTCCCGTACGATAAGTGGTTAATTAGTACTATAAACGATGACCTGAGGAATAGGAGTGAAGCGCTATGAATCGCGCACTTGGAAAAAAAATCATGCAACTACGAAAACAGCACAAGTACACCCAAAAGCATCTAGCCGAAAAATGCGGTGAAACTGCGACGACGATTTCCGCATATGAACGCGGACAACGGATGCCAACTCCCCAATCCCTCGAACGCTTAGCACTTGCTTTAAATACAACAATCATTGATTTGATTGATCCAAAGCATGTTCAGCACCCATCTCTGAATGAATTCATACAACAAGCGCTCGAACCGACGAAACCTCTTGATTTGAAGCTCGTATTAGAGGATTTACTTGTTCACTTGAGTTTATCTAAAGAAATTTATTTCGATGGTAGACTGATCTCAACTACAGTTCGAGAAGAGATGGCGACTTCGATTGATCATGCGTTAAAACGCGGATCAGCATCGATCGAAGCCTAAAAAGAGAAAAGGCATGGGGCGTAATCGCTCCCATGCCTTTTCTTTGGATTAATCAGTTTTTACGACATGATCGATGTACAATTGATTTTCTTCATATGTTGCCTCCAACAGCCTTCGGAAAAAAGTGTTTTGTTTAGTTTTCTCCGAAACAAACACACGATCATATCGTTGATGTGTCTGTTTGAGAAGACTGAATTTTAGCGTTCGAAGTTCTGAAGAAAAAAACAATTGAATACCGTGATGTCCGAAAGCATCCATTGCTCTCGATTCTTCTAAGAAGTGAAAGGATTCGTCTGGAAACAAAGTCTCAATGAACGATAGACAGCTTTTTTGAAAGGTAGTTTCGTTCTGATTTTCCATGATGGTCCGGCTCCTCTTTCTCATGATGTACTTTGAATCGTAATACAAAACTTCTGTATCTCCATACCCTGCCTTTAGACCTATTCAAACTAAACTAGGAGATATATTTTTAATTTATTCTCCTCCTATTCTATCAAAAGCTTATTGTTTATTGAATTCAAGAACGACAATTGTTTTTCCTTCATATATTGATCGACCTTCATAACGAGAGAGTTTCGCGAATTCAAACAAGGTTTCAGGTTTGTATAAGTAATCGATTGCATAGCTTACTTTTTCTTCGCTACCTGATTTTAAATACGCATTAAATAAGAGTCGTTCGCCATCTACATGATGACCAAAGAACATTAAAGTATCATGTATCCGTCGAGTCGAAATGGACTGCTCTGATTCTCTTAGATAAGGAATATCGTGCAACGAAACGAGCAGTTTTCCATGTACACCTAAAAGTTGACGTATGTTCCGAAAGAATAATAGCAGTTCCCCACGGTTGTAATGCATGATGGTCGTACCAGGAAGAACGATCCGATCAAAAAATTCAGGACCTACGACGTCTGTCACATCATGGCTCCAGCCATATACTTTATGACGGTACGGTGTATCGATTTGATGTGTCCGAATCATTTCTGACTCGATCAAATATAAATCGTATCCTTCATCAGATAAGAGATTAAAGAGTTTTGGATCGAACGTGCCGTAAAACAGAACCTTCTCTTCTTTTTGTAGATAGCGTCGATAAAACGTCAATTCATCAATTTCTGTGACTTGCTTCGCTTCTTGATACAGTTGCCCAAAACGTTCATCCGCATAAACGTGATCGAGTACTTCAACACGTGAATAGCTTCCCTTTCTTAAAAATGGACCAAATAATACGTCACTCATGATACATCAACTCCTTATAGTATCGAATCGCTTCTGCATAGTCTGCTCCAAGTCGTTCTGGTAATACATCAAATTGTTCTTTTTGATCAGCTTCAAGAATCCACAAAAATGCTTCGTTCGTTTCGAATAGTTGCATCGATGTTAAATCGAAAGCGAAATACCCCTCTTCGTTTTGAATACCAATCAACGTGAGTGGACCGATACGTCCAATCGTTCGTGGTAATTCTAAATCTGAATAGGGTGTAACAAATCGACTTTCACCTGAAAATGATCCTGCGAGTTGATAGAGTAACGGAAATAACTCGAGTTCCTTTGGTGTGGCCATTGCCTCTAACTGCCCTGCTCTTTGCTCAACCATTAGAGAAATGTCCGAACTCAACCGATCGGTTTTCTGACGATCCGCATAGATACCATCTTCAAAGAAAAAAAGACGATATGAATTTTTCAATCCAGCTTGTGTCGCATAATCCAATATACCGGCGAATCGTTCGTTTTGAATCCACCCGGTATCCTTCCAGCGCTCCAACTGACGAGCGAGTTCTGCCCGAGATAAAACATCAAGTCGTGTTTCAAGCGGAGGGGACAAGGTATCAACGAAAGCAAGAAGGACTGGCGTCCGACTCATTAATTCAATGATTGGTAGATCGTGACGCATCGGATGATCGAAATACACGATACTATTCACTGTCATCGATGTGAAAAAAGATGCCGGAATACGATTCAACAATGAGCTATCTTCGATATAGACATGCCGCAACGGTTGCGGTTGGAATAGTGAAGCATATCGATGAACGCCCGTCATCAAAGACAATAACTCGTTTTGAACGATGGGAAGTACTAACTTTTCATCCTCAAATATGAGAGGTAGTTCCAAACCATTTAGAAAATCGGGTTGTCCAAATACGATATCACCTTCCGCTCGAATTAAATGAAACTGAACGTGAAGCATCTGCTGCTGCAAATAAGCAACCAGTCGTAATGTCCGTTCTCCTTCACCTTGTAGAATAAAAAGATAATGCTCATATTCTTGAAAATCCATATAATCCAGTAAATCCTCGAACGTATGCATGTCGTAATCAAAAACATCTAAAGAAAAACGATGGGTTTCACAAAAGTGTCTCATCGCTGAAGAGGGACGTGAGCGTTGTAACCAACCATCCTGTTCTGATACGATCGTAATTCCTATCATGTGATTGCTCCTTTCTGATGAAAATCATGCAAAAAGGACTTCATCCCACATACGAATGAAGTCCTTAGAATGATTCAAGCAGTCTTGTTTCTATCTTTCTTAGACTTAGCAATGGTTTGATCCATTTCCCGATGAGCCAAGGGGGCGACTGAGACGGTAGCAGCATTGAGACACCAAGCGCAAGAAGTCATGTTACGTCGCGTTTCTTTTAAGATGAGTGTCATGGGTGTACCCCTTTCTGAATCAAATACGGCGGGCGATGAAACATTGATATGAAATCAAGTAAATCTATGGTATCCCTTTGCAAACACTTCTATAATAGAAATGGATACTGAGTAACAGTTCAATTTTCATGAAAGGACGAGGATCCAATGGATCATTTCACGTCACCGCAAATCGGTTTAGCGTTACGTCGTCTCCGAAAAAAACACAACTTGACACAAAAGGACTTGGCAAGTGGAATCTGCAGTCAAGCAGAAATTAGTAAGATCGAGAGTGGTACACATTCGCCAACAGTTGAGTTGTTATATGCGTTATCAAAACGATTACAAGTTTCAATTTCTGCTTTTTTAGATCCTAATCGTCAACAAGATTCACTTAAGACGATCGACGAAGATTTATTATATCGCTTTAGAAATTTAGATTTTGAATCTATCTATAAAGAGAGTCAAAAGATTTTAAAGCAGCATGATTCTTCTTTTGAATATGTCTTACTCTATAAATATTACTATTATATTTGTTCATATCGGCTTCAAAAAATCGATTATCGAACCTGTATCGTAGAGCTCCAAAACTTATCAACAGAATACCTAACATCTCACTATTCGCCTAATATGTTGATTCGTATTAAATCAGCTATTGCGAATCTATACTCTGAAAATAAAAGTTATCAACACAGTATTAATGTTTATGAGGAAATCCTAAAATTAAACTTTGATAGTGATGATTTAGTGACTGAAAAAATCAGAATCATGTATAATTTTTCTAAGATTTTATTAGAGTTCTCAAAAAATGATCAAGCTTTACAATTAATTGATGAAGCAATCGAAGAAAGTCTTAACTTTAAAGATATGTCTCTCCTAGGGCAACTGTATTCCCAAAAAGGAGATTGCTTAGAGAGACTAGGTGCTTCGAAAGAAGGTATACTTGATGCGTACGATAAGGCGTATTTTTTGTGTGATTTGCTCAATATGAATCACTATAAAAAAATTATTGTTTCAGTGCGAAATAACTATTTAAAAAATATAAGTGAATCGATTGAATAATTACGCCCGCTTCGTAGCGTATTCTAATGGAAGACGTTCAATCGCTACGTCACGCTTGACTGAGTACTCAAGTGGTAAACGTTCGATCGCTACGTCACGTTTGACTGAGTACTCAAGTGGTAAACGCTCGATTGCTACGTCACGTTTGACTGAGTACTCAAGCGGTAAACGCTCGATTGCTACGTCACGTTTGACTGAGTACTCAAGTGGTAAACGCTCGATTGCTACTTCTTTATGATCAAGTTGATTTGCAATGCCAACTCCAACAGTAGCAGTCAATGAGAAAGCAGCAATTGCTAAACTTAATTTCTTTTTCAAGTTCATATAAATAACCTCCTAATTTTTTTCGGCTGGCTTTGTAACAACATCATATATCCTTAGACCCCCTCTAAATATTCGAATACGAATATTTATGTTATTTTACACATTATTCATTATAACCATTACTTTTGACACGTATCATATGTCCTGAATACTGTCCTTTTTTTACAAACTATCCATCAAAGTGTTGAATTTGTGTATGAAAATAGATTCTTTTGAATATTCCATCGCTTTATTTTTTCAAATCTAAATAAAAATGCTCGTTCAACTCATTAGAGTCGAACGAGCATCTTTATTTAGATGATTGTCGTAACGCAATGACGTAAAAGATACCGAGTACTACAATCACGCCTAGTAGTATCGAACTAATCGTCGTCCGAGTCGATGTATCGGGCATCCATATCCCAAGTCCTAAATTGATTGCTGCGATGATTAGGACGAGCCAAACAATTGTACGTGGTCGCATATCGATCTCCTTTCCATTCTGCCTTCCCATCGTCGAATATGCTATGGTGGAAACAACGAAGGAGGTTCTTTCATGAATAGACTTGCTGTATTTTGTGGTTCCAAAGATGGTGCCGATTCACTCTTTCGAGAGGCGGCAGGAAAACTCGGTCAAGCGCTCGCCGCGCGCGGCATCGGACTTGTATATGGAGGATCACGCGTTGGAACGATGGGCGCAGTCGCAGATGCTACGCTCGCTGCTAAAGGTCAAGCAATCGGTGTTCTTCCCCACTTTCTTCAGGAAAAAGAACTTGCGCATCCTGGACTAACCGAACTGCATCTCGTCCACTCGATGCATGAGCGAAAAGCCAAAATGTCAGAGCTCTCTGATGGATTCATCATTCTTCCGGGTGGTCCAGGAACGATGGAAGAATTTTTTGAAGTTTTCACTTGGGCACAGCTTGGACTTCATGAAAAGCCATGTGGTGTACTGAACATTGATGGCTACTATGATCCCTTGATTTCCCTATTCGATACGATGGAACGGCAAGGATTCTTGATTCCCGAACACCGTGCGATGTTGATCGTCGAGTCAGATGCTGAACGTCTTTTAGAACGCTTTGCAACGTATGAAGCACCGCGCGTCAAAACCTATATGGATCGTTCACAAACCTGATGAAAACGGAGTCTTGAACTCCGTTTTTTTTGATTACATTTCTTGATTTGCGATGATTCCTTCTTTTTCCACTCTCCTTTAGCATTCTTCACTCCTTTTACTAATTCCTACTTACATGATATAAAAAGCCAGATACCGATTGGTACCTGGCGCAGAGAATCAAAAGAAATTTAAGATTGCGTCGCTGAGATTCACCAAAGATGGCGTCTCATCAACGACCATTAAGCTTCCTGCTGCAAGTACAAGAATACCTAGCGCAGATAAGATCAATGCCGGATGTTTGATGTTTTCCTCTGAATCCGTATTTTGTTTCCCGGAACGGGCATTAGCCGCCTGTGCTTTTAAACGGTCACGCCGAAATTGATGTTGCTCCTCTTTCGACCATTTTTTATATTCCGCAAGAAACTTTTTATATTCCGGTAAGACATCTTTGGTTGTTCCGTCGAGTCGTACTTGACCGTATTCGAGCCAAATGACGCGTTCACAAAAACTCTTGATTTGTGACAACGAGTGACTGACGAAGATGATCGTCTTACCTTCATCCTTGAACTCATTCATCTTATCGATACAACGATTATAGAAGGTTTGGTCACCAACGGATAGGGCTTCATCAACGATTAGAATATCTGCATCGACATTGACGGCAATCGCAAATCCGAGTCGAGATTTCATCCCACTCGAATACTTCTTGATTGGCTGATCGATGAAATCACCGATATCCGCGAAATCGATGATGCCTGGCATCCGACGCTCGATTTCCGCATCATCCATCCCAAGCATGAGACATTTCAAGCGAATGTTCTCTCGCCCTGTCAGGACATTCTTTAATCCTTGTGAGACGGCGATGATCGCGACTTCACCATTAATGGCGACGTCTCCTTCGTTTGCATAGATGATTCCTGAAATCAAGTTCGAAAGTGTAGATTTACCGGAACCGTTGATTCCGACGAGTCCAACGACTTCACCCGAGCCGATTTCAAGCGAGATATCTCGCAGTGCAGTGAATGTTTTAACGCTCTTGCTTTGATTCTTGAACAAGAGCTTGAATTTTTCTTTCGTAGTCGTAACCATGTCGAAGCGTTTCGTGACATGGTCGAGTTTAATCATAGACATGGCGATTTCCTTCCCTTAGACGAGCTCAGTGAATGATTTACGGAACTTGATATGCAAGAATGTTCCGGCTGTGAACAAGAGGAGCGTCACACTCCAGAAGTACAGTCCAGTTGGCCATTCCTGCCAGACCCAATGTCCTCCGAGCAGACTCGCCCGGTATCCCTCGACGAGATAGTAGACCGGATTCAGGCGAAGGACACCGTGCAGGGCGTCCGGGAACCGCTCAATATTCCAAAGAATCGGTGTCATATAAAAAAGCATCCGCATCATCGATTGCAAGAAGAGCTGAATATCTTTGACGAGCGTAATGAGCGTTGAAAAACAAAGTGAGAATGCGTAGACGAAAATGTATGTCGCAATCATGTAATAAGGCAACTGAAGTAGTTTCCATGTAATCGGAATCCCATTTGCGAGGATGACGATGAATACGATCACAAGCATTGCGAAGTGTTGATACATCCGTGACAAAATAACGTATGACGGAATGGCACTCATCGGGAAACGCATCTTCGTCACCATCGCAAGTCGACTATTGATCGAGTTCGATCCACGTAATAAAGCGTCGTTGATAAAGAACCAAACGACGATCCCACAGAGAAGCCATACGATGAATGGAATGTTTCCATCGACATTTTCATTTCCCCGAAGACCGACACCAAAGACGAACCAGTAGATGAAAATTTGGAGACCCGGATTGAGGAGTTCCCATAAGAGGCCAAGGCGTTGTTCTGCGTGCGCGGACTTAATTTCATATCGCGCGAGCCGGCGAATCAAAGGAAAGTTTTCAACCTGTTCCCGGATGATACTTTTCATTTCTTTCAACATAAGTGTAAGTTCCTTCCGATTTCATGGTGCATGTATTTGTAATTCAATGAATTCTGGATCAAATTCAAACAAAAAACGGGTTCTGTCCGCGATTCCTCAAACGAACATTCCTCCGATCGACATGATATATCATGTCTAATTATCCATCCCTCCTCGTTTATCTTTCAATTGTGTATACACGAAGTACACTTAATCAATTCTAGCCATCCGTAAAAAGCGTGTCAACGTATAGCGTGAACCGACACCAAACTGTAGCTTTCCCGTTGAAACAAAAAAATCGACAAGGACTCCTTGCCGATCCATTCACAGGATTAGGTATGTGTAAAGTTAGGAAATTCAATTGTCGTCGGTGGAGAGGCGAGCCCCCATATAATCAAGATTCCCATTATACAAAGTATACCTACGAGTAGACTCCTACGTATCTTTTCATCCATTCGTACTCCCGCCTCCCCATCGCATATTTTTCATATAGTAAATTATACATTTTTTTGAAAATGTTTACTACGCGATTCTCTCAAAATGAGGACAATTTCCTACAATCTATTATAATCTACGTTTCTTTTGAAGGAGGAACAAGATATAATGTAAGCGCAATCATTTATCTTTTCTTCTTTTAGGTAGAAGAAAACAAACGACTTGCAAGAGTTGTATTGTCGTCGGACCTAAGAATTTACGCATTTTACAAAAGGTTCATGACACGATTGTCCGTTAAGCATTTATAGTAGAAGAAGAGGTTACCGATCGCTGGTTGACCTCATACTATCTCGAGGGAGGATTTTTATTTATGTACAAATCAAAACCGCTTTACGCGGCAGCAGTAGCTGTCGCATTGACGACATCGGCAATCGTGCCGGCTGCACAAACGACCGTATCTGCTGCAACACATGTCAAAGTCAAGACGGTCAAATTGAAGTCTCTCACTTTCACGAAGGGTGAGCCTGTTAAACTTCCGGCTACATACAAGGGAGAAAAAATCTCATGGGGTGCATACAATAAGCACATCTTCAATCGCTACCAAACGGTTCATGGCACATATGGTAAGAAAAAGCTCCCAATCGAAGTAAAGATTCACGTCGAGAATTATGTGATCAAAATCATTGAGTCCGTTAAGGAACAAATGATTTCAGTCGATCAAAAACCAGTCCTTCCTAAAAAACTAGCTGTTCTTTACGCTAACGGCAAAGTCTACGATAAAGAAATCAAATGGAGCAAAGTTGATACGAGTGAGTCAGGTACTTACTATGCGACAGGTAGCTTGACGCATAAAGGCAAGACGGTCACGACAAAAGCAAAAATCATCGTCCGTGACATCAATACAGATGATTTCAGCCTTGCCTTGCTCCATACGAACGACACACACGCTGCACTCGATAACGCTCCAAAACGTGCGACTGTCATTAAAGAGCGTCGTGCCGCTTACCGCGCCGAAGGTACACCGTCGCTTCTTCTTGATGCTGGTGACGTCTTCTCAGGATCACTCTACTTCAACGAGTTCAAAGGACAAGCTGATCTCGAACTCATGAACTACATGAAATATGACATGATGACGTTCGGTAACCATGAATTTGATTTGGGTGACCAAGATCAAGGTGCTGCTTTACAAGCCTTCGTTGCTGGTGCGGACTTCCCATTCATTACAGCAAACGTTGATTTCAGTAAAAATCCACTCTTTAACGGCATGCAAAAGAAAACAATCACGTCTGGTCCGGAAGATGGACGGATCTACCAAGGTGTCATCAAAAAAATCAACGGTGAAGAAGTTGGTTTCTTCGGCTTGACGACAGAAGAAACAGTTGGTATTTCAAGCCCTGGTACGATTGCATTCTCAAACTATATCAAAAGCGCTCAAGCGACCGTTGATAAGTTCAAAGCACGCGGTATCAATAAAATCGTTGCGTTGACACATATCGGTTACGATGATAATTCTGAAATTGATAACGATCCATTGCTTGCACAAAACGTTGATGGTATCGATGTCATTATCGGTGGTCATACTCATACGAATCTTACTAAACCAGTACTGATTCCTGCGAGTGAAGAAACAAAGAAAAAAGAGCCTACAGTCATCGCCCAAGCTTCTCAATATAGTGAATTCCTTGGAGATGTCAACGTAACGTTTGATTACAAAGGAAAAGTCAAATCATACAGTGGTTCGACGATTGAAGTAAAACCGTATGCAGCAGATCCTGGAGCCGCTGCTATTCTCAAACCTTACGCGGATAAAATTACAGCAATCAAAAACCAAGAAGTTGGGGTTAATATTGTATCTGCCCTTCCAAACCCACGTACTGGTGGCACTAACACAGTGAGCGTTCGAAATAGTGAAACAGCTCTCGGAAACTTAATTACGGACGGTATGCTTGCAAAAGCGAAATCAATTAACCCAGAAACCGTCATCGCTGTTCAAAACAGTGGTGGAATTCGTGCCGCGATCGATGCAGGTCCACTTACAACTGGTGAAATCTTAACTACTTTACCATTCGGTAACACACTTGCACTCGTGACAATGAACGGTTCACAACTTAAAGATCTCTTTGAAATCAGTGTTGGACTTGCACCACTTGAAAATGGTGGATTCTTACAAGTATCAGGTATGAAACTTGAGTACGATGGTTCAAAAGCGAAGGGACAACGTGTTACGAAAATGACGATTACGAAAGATGGCGGTGTAGAAGAGCCCATTGATCCAGCCAAAACGTACACAGTTGCTACAAACGCTTTCACTGCTAAAGGAAGCGACTTCTTGACACCATTTGAAGATGCGTATAAATCAGGACGTGTGAAAGACCTCGGTCTCTCTGACTGGGAAACATTCCGCGACTACGCGATTTCGAAGAAAACAATCGATTATAAAATTGAAGGACGTATCCTTAACGTGGATCCAGCTCTTCAAGGTAAATAAGTTCATAAAAAATGCTCCTTCCCGATTTCGGGAGGAGCATTTTTCTTATAACGTTTGAGACGTATGTTGCTTTAACAATCGAATGATGTCGTCTAATTCATATTGCTGTGCCAACATCAAAGGCGTCAAACCATCCTTATTCTTAATCGAGACGTCTGCCCCTTGTTCTAGCAATACTTTCACGGTTTGAACGCCTTCCCCTTCCACCGCATGATGTAAAGGTGTGTACTTTTGATCATCAAGCTGATTGATGTTTTCACCGTTCTTTAAATACAGTTCTACTAATTCATTATTGTTACTATATACTGCTGTGATGAACGGACGTTCTCCGAAGTCATTGATTGCGTCCACATCACTTCCCTGCTTAAGTAACGTATCAAAGATTTCCTTCAGTCCTTCACTTGACTTGCGATACCCTAAATAGTGAAGTGCTGTATCACCATCTGCATCCACGGCTTTCATATCTCCGTCCGGTAACTCCTTCTGAACTTCTTCCAACGTACCTTTTTGAATGGCAGCCATCAACTTCGTTTCCTGCAATCCATTCGCCTTTGATTCATCCGATGAGGTGACGACAGCTTTTGCGGTTTCATTTGAAAACGAAACGTTCTGGACACTCCAGCCAATCAAAACGAATGCTACTATACTCGATGCTACCAACAAGAATCGAACAGCATGCTGCCCAGTAGGAGTCTCGCGTGACATCCAGCCTAATTCAATCAATCGTCTGTCTGTCGTCGGTGTCGTGTAGACCATTTCGCTAACGACTTCAGCTAGCGTAATCTGCCTCTTTTCAGCTAAATATGCTGTTACATCGATTTCATTGATCAATTGGTGCCGTCCGTTTTCTTTTAGAATACTCTGCATGACACTATCTGGATCGTCTACAAGATGCATGGCTTGACGATCCCGGTATAAGGATATAGTTCGTAAATAAGCCGGTCTTAAAAATGGAATCCAACTGCCTAATAGTAATGCGAAACGTTTTTCCTCGTCATTATGCTTCAGACGAAGCAACTCCCGAACTCGTTCGAACTCATTTCGCTCCCGCATGGCTTTCTCTGGTAAAAAAAACACGTTCGTTCGAAACAGACTCACGCCTCTAATCGGCGATACGTCGTCTCCGACGATATAGATGCGTGGTGTCTTTAAATTCAAACGTTCCGATAACGACGCGATATCATGATATAGTTCCGGAAAACGATATTCGGTTACCTCAATGCCTTCTTGTTGCAATCGGATCACCGAGGAAAAGAGTCGCAATATTTTCCAGGCGAGCCAGACAATCGTTAGCCCCATTAAGACAAGGCCCAAAGCGCCCAGTTCAAAAGACAGGTAGACCAGTGCCCCTACTGTCGCAATCGCATTTAAAAACAAAAGCCAGAAGTATATTTTTCCTTTCATGCCAGTCCTTCTTTCTATGTGTCTCTTCTCTTTATTCTTTAGTTTAGAGTAACATTTTCAATTTTGTCGTGCCTATATTTTTCCATTCCTTACTCTTTATCGGTCAACTTCTTGTGATTTCAAAGCAAAAAGCACCTTATCTCAAAAAAGATAAAGTGCTACAGACTTAAAGTGATGACGGTTTTGGTTCACGCAGGAGATGCTTGATGTCCTGGAACGTGACGAACGTCTTATTTTTTGCATCGTACAGTTTATAACGTAAGGATTTTAAGCTAGAGAACAAACCGATCGTCGTCGCCTTTTGAAGCGGTGGTGTCGAGACGTGTGCTTTCTCTAGATGATAGTTCGGTACACGCGGACTCAAGTGATGGACATGGTGGAAACCGATGTTTCCTGTCACCCACTGTAATACTTTAGGGAGTTCGTAATATGAACTACCTTCGATCGCAGCCTTGACGTAATCCCATTCGTTTTCATCTTCAAAGTAGGAATCCTCGAATGTATGCTGGACATAAAATAACCAGATACCAAGTACGCCTGCTGTGAACATCGTTGTCCCTTGGATGATCAAGAATGCTTGCCAGCCAATCCAGTAAATTAAGAGACCGTACAAAACGATCAGTGATACGTTAATCAGATATGTGTTAAGACGCTCTTTCTTCCGTGCGTCTTTCCGGTTGAAACGACTTGTCACCAAAATCAACAGCAACGGACCTAGCCCGAACATGACGAGCGGGTTCCGATAGAGTCGATATTTCAATCGCGTCCATTTCGATGACGCAATGTATTCTTCGATTGTCATTACCCAAATATCACCGACGCCCCGCTTGTCCAAGTTACCGCTTGAAGCGTGATGAATCGCATGTTCTCGTTTCCACTTTTCGTATGGAAATAGCGTTAGCACACCTGTAATGGTTCCTACGATTGCATTCGCTTTTTTGTTTTTGAAAAACGAACCATGTGTACAATCGTGGAAGATGATGAACATCCGCACGACGAATCCCGCAGCGATCATCGCAAGCGGTACTGCGAGCCAGGCTGACACGTGAAGTGCTTGATACGCCAAAAACCAAATGATGAGAAACGGCAGGATCGTATTGATCATCTGTCGGATGCTGGCCTTGATGTCTGCCTTCTCAAAAGGCGAGACATGTTTGCGCAGCTGTGCGATTTTTTCTTTACTCATGTATTACTTCCTCCTCGGATTGTTCCAGCGTTCACGACGCTAATGATGATGATGCCTAAAAAATGAAAGAATTGAGCGGCGTACGTGACGATGTCCTCGGAGATTCGAACGTAATCATGCCCATATTGATTAATCGCTTGAATATTTTTAGTACCAAGTAATGATATCATATCATATATTTTTCAGGATTTTGATTTATTAGAAAAGTTTTTTTAAAAATAAGGCTGACAAAAAAGAATGACACGTCTTTTCACGCCCTTTCCTCAGGCGAGACTCAAGTCAGTTTTCCTGCCTTATTCAGGCATGAAATTGGGGCTTGTTTGTCCCTGATAGCGCAAACATACGCATTTTCCTGTAGGAGTGGCGTATGACGCGTCACTCTTTTTGTTATGAGGTAAAGGTGACAGCTCATCACTCTGCCACCCTGACCTTTGTAGAGAATGACTGTTGAGTCAGCCTCACTGTCATGTATTAGACAATTGGCGGTGACACCAAGATTTGTTCAGCGTTCCATTTTAATCGATCGACGACATTCGCTCCAGACCACTGTTCAATCTGTTGATACGCCGGCATAAGATGAAGATGGTCTGTTGCTTTTTTAGCGTTGGATGCGATGAAGTGTACCCATCCTTTTTGAACGGCACGCTGACAAAATAGTTTCTTCTCTTCTCCGTGATGACCGAGAATACTGTGTGTCGCCAGTTGACAACGCACGCCCTTTTCAATTAGCTGGACTAGACGTTCAGGATGCTCGAGAAGTTCTGCGTTATCTTCCGGTTGCGCAAGGATTGGCAAATACCCGTCTTCGATTAATCCCGTCATGATTTCTTCCGTATAGACCGGTAGTGGATCGTCGGGGCAATCGATTAACAGATAGGCGGTATCCGCTAACGTCAAGACGTGCCCTTGGTTGACCGCATCACGCAATCCGAGTGTCAAACGCGTCTGTTGTCCCGGATAGACAAGGACAGGAATCTGTCGCTGGGCCAGTAAAACATTCAGCTCTGCTACGATCAATTGGACTTCTTCTGCTGTCGCATGCGTCGCATATGGTGTTGCGATGATTCGGCGCACCTCTTCCGCAGCAGCACGCCGTGCCATGCGGATCGTTTCTTCGACATGAGTCGCTCCCTCATCGATCAACGGCAAAAGATGATTATGAATATCGATCATCAACGTTCCCCCTTTTCTCATTCGTCGTCCCATAAAAAATGATATCATAAAAGGAAACGGAAAATTCATACATATCCTGACGTTAGAAGGAAGGAGGATGCCTTATGCATCGCGCCTTATCCGCTTTACAATTCTATACCTCTCACATGGAAGTTGATATCAAGCGTCTCCATGAACGAATCCTGCTGTCCTTGTCTTCCTCTTCTTCGCTTCAGGCGACCTGCCTTCATCTGACAGGGATAGCACCCTCGCGACCGTTTCAGCAAGATACGGTTCGTCCAGAAGAGTGGCAACGATTTTTGGACGGTCATCCACACGAGAGCATCGCCGACTTTTATGGTTTCCTTACATCTGTTCCTTTACTAGATGAAGGAGACGAGATGCCGCTCGAACAGACGACGCCCAATGCAGTACCGAAAAAGCGAGTCTTGTCCTGGCGACTCGTCCTCCTCGCGCTCGCTTGCTTCTGTATTGGTGCGCTTGCTACATGGGGATATCAGACATGGGCGAAGAAAGACGTAATCTATCATTTCGTCTCCACGAAATCGAGTCCGATTTATCGTCATCCTGATTCCTCGACCATTCTTCAATCCGCCGACTTTGGTGATGCATTCCCTGTCCTCGATATCGTCAAGGATCGTGCGCGTATCCAGCTCCCTGACCGGACGCAGGCATATATGAAAGCGAGCGACCTATCCGAAAAAACGATTGGTTCCATGATGACGGATCAGGCGTTGTTGAAATGGACGGACGCATATATGACGCTTCCGAAACAAACACGAGCGACCGATCTATTGGATGATCCCGCTACGACATGGGTCGGTCTCGGATCACCGAAACAGAAAATCAAAACGGCTGTAGATGAAACATGGACGTATGAGTCATTCACCATACACCTCATCGATGATCGCGCATACGCCATCGATTGGAAGAGCCCACGCCTTTCCCAAAAAGAGTTAGCGCGTCTTGGGACGTTCCAGCGAACGAATACAGCGGGACGACTGCGCATAAGTACCCATTATCAATTACAGATCATCGAGTCCGAGTCGCGTATTCAGCTGATTCGTCTAACAAAACGGATGTAAAGCAAAATCAAGAAAAAACCGCTCTTTTTATGCTATTATTAGATAAATAATGGAATTTAACGGAGGGTATCCTATGAACATTTTAGTAACAGGAGGCGCTGGCTATATCGGCAGCCATACCTGTCTCGAACTGCTACGAGAGGGTCATGAAGTCATCGTCGTCGACAATTTAAGTAACAGTCATCGGAGTGCCCTTGAACGTGTCGAACACATCGCGGACCGGACGGTCACATTCTATGAGTCGGACGTGCGGGATGAATCGGCACTCGAACGGATCTTCCAAAACCATTCGATTGATGCTGTCATTCATTTTGCCGGTTTAAAAGCGGTTGGTGAATCGGTATCACGCCCGTTGTTCTACTATCAAAACAACCTGATCAGTTCGCTCGTCCTACTCGAAGTGATGGACCGACATGATGTCAAAAAACTTGTCTTTAGTTCATCTGCGACCGTCTACGGTGTGCCGGAGACGACACCAATCACCGAATCTGCTCCGCGCTCCGCGACGAATCCTTATGGTGCGACGAAACTGATGATCGAGCAGATGCTTGAAGACATCGCGTTCGCTGATCCGACGTGGGATATCACATTACTCCGCTACTTCAACCCGATTGGTGCCGATATGAGCGGTCTGATCGGTGAGGATCCAAACGGTATTCCGAACAACTTGATGCCATATGTGACACAAGTTGCTGCTGGAAAACTCGATACGCTTCAAATTTTCGGAAATGATTACGATACGGATGATGGTACGGGTGTCCGCGATTATATCCATGTCGTCGACTTAGCGAAAGGACATATCAAGGCACTCTACCATGATCATTCCGGGATCGAGGCATTCAATCTAGGAACGGGACAAGGGACAAGTGTGCTTGAACTCGTCGCGACGTTCGAAGATGCGACGTCTCTGCAAATCGATCGAAAGATCACGGCACGACGTCCGGGTGATGTCGGATCGTGTTATGCGGATGCTTCAAAAGCAGAACGCCTCCTCGGATGGAAGGCGGAGAAAGACTTGTATGATATGTGTAAGGATGCTTGGCGCTGGCAATCTAAGAATCCAGACGGGTATCAAAAATAATAGGTAGGATAAATCATTTTACCTGCAATTAAAAAGGGCGATCCACTTCCGATACGAATTCGGAAATGGATCGCCTTTTCAAATTAACCTACATACTATTGATCTCCTCAAAAGAACCTTTAACCGCTTCACATCCAGGAACGATTCAATCGTTCACTCCATCGTGTAAAACGCATCGAGCGTGGCGGTAACACCATCCGACAAAACGTATGGTAATCAATATCCGAGACATAATGGATGAGTCGCATGAGCGCAAACGCAAACGTCAAAGTTGATCCGATCGCGAAGCTGAGACCGTATCCGGAAAAACCGAACGGCGCGATCAACAAAGCTAAAATCCCATTAGATAAGAAGAACACGCATGAAATCCATGCCGCTCCTTTTTGATCTTCAAAATACAGTAACAAGAGGGTCAAGACGAGAACCATCGCATTCGAGAACGCACCGATCGTCGTCATTTGGAAAATGCTGATCGTTGCTTCAGGTAATGCGAGGTAACCGAGCAATGTCGAGGCGAACAATAAGGTGAACAGCGTAAACAATCCTTGATTTCGAAACAGTCGTTGTAATTCCTGTCGTAAGACGAGTAACATCGCGTCCCGCGCTTTTTCAACTTGATCCAGCGTTCCGCCCTCGTTCGCGTATCCATAGAAGATGCGATACCGTTCATAGAAACGCGTCTCGACGGAAACGACGAAGATCGTCATCGTCGGGATGACCGTCAAATAGGATAAGAAGATCGCCGTATCGTATAACGGATGATAACGGAATGTCCCGAGATGAACAGCACCGCCGTCAGAGAACCAGATGACCCAGTTCCCGACCCACACCCCGATATTGTAGAGAAAACTCGTCCAAAAGAGCGCCGGGTAACGATCAAAATAACTCAAGTAGGTAAACTGATTTTTCGTCCCGCGTTGCGGGAACGTCAACAACATCGAGGTGAATAGACCGAATAACGTGATGACCATGCCGAATGTGAAACCTGCCGTTAAGGCAAGACTTGGTGTCACGATACCCGTTACATACTCCATCAGATACCGATCAATCAGTAAGACCGATCCGACAGCTACGATACCGCCAATCAAAAAGCTGTATGCGACAGCCTGATAGAACTTCGCGGCACTTAAGAATAGGAAATGCACCCAGATCAAATTGATCGTCATGAACAATATGAAGATCAGCCCGTTCAACAAGAACGGAAGTTTTGAGAAGCTGAGGAAGATGAGAAAGGCGATACTGCCTAACGCCATCGTCATCTTCGTCATACCTAGAAATGCAGGAAACAGATCTTCATATCGTTTCTCGTAGAAACAGTCTGCCAAATAGCGCGTGACGACGAGTTGCTGAATACCGAGCAACACTTGTGAAAAAATGAAGCTGTATGAGACGACCAGATTGAAGGTCGTCCGTTCTTCAAAAGAAGCAATCGACAGGAACGTCGTCAGCCACTGGGTCACAGCGATCGTCAAGATGACGATGAGCCATGGACCGGACGTGACGAGTCCAGCGAAAGCATATGCCTTTAACCGAGATGAGAAATAGTCCTCTTGAAACAATTTTTGAAGCTTAAACCCGATGCCCGCCATACGTCACCCCCCTCTCTTGATACAATGTTTGATACTCCGAGATGAAGCGGTGCGTCTGATAATACGCAAGCGCGCGTTCTTTCCCATTTCGTCCAAAGCGAATCGCCTCTTCCGGATGTGACTGGAACCAGGCACACCGTTCTGCGATCCGGCGAGGATTGACCGGTGGCACGACGAATCCAGCCGGACCGTAAGGATCATCCTCACGTCCGTTGATCAGCTCGGAACACGCACCGACATCAGTGACGACCCACGGTATCCCTGCAGCCATGCCTTCTAGGACAGCCAGTGGTTGACCTTCGGAAATACTCGTCAACAAGCAGACATCAAATGATGGCAGATAGCTCCGGATATCGACCTTTCCGACGAGTTTCACACTCTCTGATAGTTCAAAGAGATCGATTTGTTCTTGGCATTCACGGGCGTATTCCGGATCCTCTTCAAGCGGACCCATGATCGTCATTTCAAATGGAACGTGCATTTCCTGTAAAACCTTCGCGGCATGGATCATCGTCTTGATGTCCTTGATTGGAACAATGCGGACGATTGCGCCAATCCGGAGTACATCTTGCTTTGGAGTATGTCCTAACGCAGCAAGTCCTGTCGCATCAATTCCATTCGGGATGACGCGAATTTTTTCGGCAGGTGCTCCGAGTTCACGCTGCAATTCACCGTTTCGGTCAAAGAGCGTGATGATATTGTCCGCCCCAGCGTAGGCTTCGCGTGATAAGTGATGGAAGAACTGCACCCAGTGCATGCGGTATTCTTGTGGAATCCACATCGCTTGGACGAGCTCCTCTTCTCGTTCACGGGAGTAGATCCCGTGTTCCGTTAGGACGAACGGAACGTGTTGGCGTTGTTTGATCGCCGCTGCGACGAGTCCCGCATATCCCGTCGACGCGGAATGGATCAAATCGACGGTCGGTAAGTCGGCTTGGAGCAGTTCCAGAACAGGCGCATACATGCTACGCCACATCCATAAATAATCGATGAAGGAGCCAGCTTGTCGTTCTTCCCGGTAACTCGTCTTGACGAGATCAAAAAAGAGACGACTTGAGAAAAATTGCGTCGATGTTCCGATCGCCTGACCGAAGAGTGGGAAAATCGACGTGTTCGTCGCTTGGAATCGCATCCATCGTTTGATATCCTCTTCCTGCTCCGGCGTCAATATCTGTTTTAGCGGACGCGTCTCATGGGTTTGATCGAGTGGAAGGTTCGTCACACCAACGACGTTCGCGGGAAGCGTGTAACGGAACTCTGCTTCCGTCATGCGTGTAGGTGTGATCGTGATCAGCTCGAACTCATGCTCTGTCATTTGTTGAATCAGCATATGTGCCCAACTAGCGACGCCACCACTGACATAAGGGTAACTCCCTTCTAACACTAAACCAATCTTCATTGGGATCCCTCCAGTACCGGTATGCGCGCGAAGTTCTTCTTGAGTTCTACTTCGTATAAATCGTCCGCATCTCCAAGTTTTCGCACTTGCCCGTACGCGAAGGACCCGGTCGCTAGTTTTCCTTCATTGACACGAACGACCATCTTCGAAGGAAGGAGCATTTGACTACCTGAAATCTCAATCGCTGTTTTAGAATAGCGAACATCGATTTTCGATTCTTGATACAACTTCATTTTTTTGTAGCCATCGTACTGCGTCATGCTCTCGAGATACGGATAATCCGTATGGATCGTTTTGAACATCTTTTCAATCGAACGTTCCATCGTCGGCCACCCTTGCCCTTTTGAGCGTCGTTCATCGAGAACGTCATCCGGGTGGATGAAGTGCGAGACAAGTCCGAAGTTCGCGACGGCATCTGCTAAGACAAACATGTCTTCAGGCGATTCATTGTATCCGCTTGTGATTCGGGGGAAGTTATAGAGATTCTTATGAATCGGATCTGGCTCAAACTCTTGGATGTAACTTCCTTTTGACGGGTCTCCGATATAAAGAGACGCGATGATCATTCCATCCGGAAACGCCTCATTTAAGACGGATAGACCGGTCGGACCAATGATGTTCGAAGGTGGTACATAGCTGCGCAATTGCTCGTTCGGGAAGAAATACTGATGTGCCACTTTTACTTCCTCAATACCTTTCATCATTTGAGAACGATCGTCCCATGTGTTATAGCCAAGTCTTGAATCCATCGTCTCCCCATTAACAATGAGCGGTTGGTGGTTATATCCATGTAAACCGAGCTCTCCACCCATCTTCAATAATCCGCGTCCGAAGTTCAGCATCGGAAAACGAATGTTTTCAATCAACTGCTCTTCCGTATCATCGATGGCGTTCTTATAGCTTCCGATGATGAATCCGGAATAAATGACATCCTGTTCCTTCGCGACCCGTTGCATGTCTTTCCACCACACTTCTGCAAAGAAATCTTTAACGGTCAAATCATAGTTTTTCTGAATCGCTGGATTGGAGGCATCTGGTACGGGTGCCGGGAAATCATCGAAGTGCGCTAGCTTCACAGCGACTTGCTGACTGACGAATGTCGGAAACAGTAATGACAGGGACTGGACGAGTAGACCACGCGAGTTTTTTTCGAGTAACGAAGAAGTATTCCAGAACAAGACCTCTCCTTTTCCGTATTCATGGGTCCATAAAATCGGATTCCCATCAGCCTCGATTTTGACGTCGGCATCTTTTAACGTCACATCCGCAATACTATGGACAAACAAAGTAGAAGTCTTCGGTAAATCGATATACCCGGGAAATAAATCTTTTTTGAATGTCATCCCGTTAACATTCTCTTTAAAATCACCAAAGCGTTCTACCCCTACTAAGTCGCCCCATTTCGGATCAATGAAGCGACCGGCGATGTACAAGCGACCGCCTTGTTGGACGAATTTCCGAATGGTCTCGTACGGCCATTCTTTCGTATGTTCACCAGATAAGACTAGTACGGTCCGGTCACTCGGTTGAAGCATCTTGATGTCTGATGTGCGAATCCGTTGGTGATCGATTTTCGCATATTTCAACGCGTACGAGAAATTTTCGATTACACCTTTCGATAGATCGCTATCGTTTTGAAGCAGGTAGACACGAAGTGCTTCCCCTTTTGCTTCAGTCGTTTTCGTGTTTGCTGTCTCGAATGAACGGACCTTCGTTTTTTCAGAAGGAATCAGTCGATGTGGATAATCGAGACGAAACAGCTGTACGATGCCCATCGTCACGAATAAGACGACAAATAATCCAATGAGATAGCCATAAGGTTTCTTATTCATTGGTCTCCTCCTTCCAAACGTTCCAATATGAAGCGATGCTCTTCTGGAATATCCTCTTCTGCTACTGTTGTTCTTAACTTATGGAGCACCGGACCGATCGAAGTCCAGTCCTGCCGTTGAAAGTAATAACGAATCAACGCTAAATATCCGTCTGGCAACGTCGGATGGATCTGAATCATCTCTTCGTAGAAGGAAATCGCTTTTTCCTCTTCTCCTTGACGTATCGCCATTTCCGCTTCCGCTTCAATCCGGACGAGATCCGTCGGATAGAGAGCGCGCATTTGTTCTAGCACGAGGTGAAGTCGCTCATCGAGTCGACCGATACCGCCTTCATCTAATAGACCACTGTCGAGGAAGGTTTTACATTCCTGAATGAACAGATGATACGTCGTCACGTCTACCGGATTGAGTTGTTGTTCCCGTAGCCGAAGATTTGCTTCATAACGGTCAAATAAGGAATTTCGGACCGTCGCTGCGTAGTGGACGGTTTCCGAGTCATCATGATCAAGTCCGTATTGCAAATACTTCCCAGTCTCCTTCAAGGACGATGTCGTCAAATGAATCATCGATTGCTTCCGGCGTTTCGCATCCATGTTCAATGCCTCCTTGATCGGAACCATCTCCATATTGTCTGCAGCTTGCTGTTGAAGTCCTTCGAGATTCATCACGTCGAACTGCACATATTCATCGTAATCCAGTAACGTATCGGAAGAAGTAAAACGACGGGAAATCAGATAAGCCAGTCCCCCTAGTACTTCACCGAGAAGTGGTAGGACGGCACTGAACAAGCACACGAACGTTAAGATCCCTCGCTCTTGCTCTGGCAATCGAAAGACGAGTACACGATAAGCCAATACGATGAGTAAAAGATGAAGTACATAAAGCATGAGCAGGAGTGCCGTCATTGGACGCGCCCTCCTTTTTGAACGTACACAGCCTTGATTCGTTCGAGGAATCGGTTCGCATGTTCTTGAGGTGTTCCGGGTAATAAGAATTGGAGGTGCTCCGTGTTTTCATCAAAACCGATCAGGTCGATTTCACGCATCGATTGCCGCAAGATCAATTCCAGTTCAATCAGAGAAAACGGTGTATTGCGAATATCAAGCTGTACGAGGCTATACGGCTGACCATAATGCTCGCGTCGATATTCTTGGTATTTCACTTTCTTCTCGAAGTGCTCCCGTTTGAAGATACGCGTGCCTTCAATCAATTCATGACGCGTCTCGATCCATTCCATCAGCATCGCTTTCTCGATGCGCGACCCTGTCCAATCGACGATCAATTGCATGACGTGCATCTCATAGTTCGTCAAACGTTCGAAGGCGATCGATTGAATGACGACGACTTCCTGGATGCGTCCGTCATAACGGATTGGTGCAATCAGTAACGGGACATCTGTCTCATCAATTGTCCGGATGGCAATCGCCTGTTTCTGGAACATCCGTTGATAGATGCCTTGTTCCGGATCGATGAACATCGTTTGCGGCAACAGTTCCTTATCACCAAAACGAATATGCAAACGAAGCGTACGACGTGACGCATCAACGTGATAGATCGCGATTTCCTTCGCATCGAAGGAATCCTGTAAGATTTGCAACAGCTTATCGCGTACGATGTCCGCGACGGATTGATCAAGTTCTGTCCCGATCCGGTAAATGTTCGTCAACGTGTGATTGGATTCAAGCACTTTGTTACGCATTGCCTCTTGCGCAACGCGCAATTTTTCGAGCGTATCGCGCAACCGTTCGTTCTCTTCTGTCACTTCCTCTTGTCGTAAGCGTAAGGATAGATAACGTTCTTGGAAAGAAGTACTGAACATGCCGCATGAAATCGCGACTAAGAAGTGCAAAATGATCCATGACAATTCGCCACGATCATAAACGAAGAGTAAGACGTCTTCTCCCGCCCAGGCGAGAGAACTCAGGTGATAAATCATCGTAAACAGAAAACTCGCGAATGCTCCGAGGAGTCCATAACGGAGAGAAAAAAGTAAAATATAAAAAATAAGCGGATCAATCGTCCATTTTAAGATCGAAAGGTTAAACATATAGTCTAAAGTGCCGATAATAAGAATACTAACGATCATCTCAATCCACTTGATGCCTTGCCGGTGCTGAGTATATATCATTTTATTCACTCCTTTTGTTTTTTATCGGTATGAAGATGGAAGAAATGTATCGTTGGAACACTACAATTTCATATCGAGAAGGGCAAACTTACTGAAAAGTAAGGGCGCAAAGACATGGGTCGTCGATCTACGGATACCGATCGCCAGTCTGCAATGCCGCGGCCGCTCTCTGATAATTAATCAGGAGGCTATCAACATGGGTATTATCTCACTCAAGCGCATGACGTCTATTTTGTGCATTCTTTTATTAGGAGTGTTCTTCATGTCGTCACTAGACGCAAAAGCAGAAAAATCCAATCCATTGGACAATGCGAAGTCGTACAAAGTTTACTACGACGCACCGTCAGCAGCGAAAATCAAAAAGATGCAACAATACGATGTCATGATCATCGAACCCGTCTTTTATTCCGCTGCACAAATTAAACAGATCCAACAAAACGGTACAAAAGTATACGGCTACATCAACACGATGGAAGCAGACAACTGGAATACGGATTTGATGGGACAACTCGTCGAGTCAGACTTTTTCCATCGCGATGGTCAGCGTATTCATTACGCTGAATGGGATTCGTACTTAACGGATATTACATCGAAGCACTACCGAGCTGTTTTAATGAAAGAAGTCGAGAAACAAATCGTCCAAAAAGGACTAGATGGCGTTTTCCTCGATACAGTCGGTAACATCGATAACGAACATGCCGACCAGCCTGCCGTTCTTGAACAACAACGGGTAGGAATGACAAACTTCTTAAAATCACTAAAAACAAAACATGCATCTCTATCATTGATCCAAAACTGGGGATTCGGAACGTTGAAATATCATACGTATCCTTATGTCGACGGCATCATGTGGGAGAACTTCAATTATTCAACGGTCGCCAACGATCAGTGGTCAAAGGATCGGATGACAGACCTCCAAAAATTGAGTCAATCTCAAGACATCAAAACATTGACGATTTCTTCTGTACAAGGAACAAAAAGTGCGACACTCGCTCAAAAAAATGGATTCCTTCACATGAAATCAAACGTCGATTTGAATTACAATAAATTCTAAACCCTTTCATATACCACCTTATAAAATGACAGTGAATCCCATCACTTGTCAAGTATCTGGCATATGCTTTACTTCGAAGATGAAGGACCATTTCCCTCTAAAATCTGAGGAAAATGGTCCTTTTTGTCTCGATAGAAATCTATTATGTCAAATACTGATATACAGTATTTGACACTACTTGTTTTTAATTATATATTTTAGAAAACTATTTGTATAGATTGGATGTCTTATATATGATTCAAAACTGGATGATTCAAGGGTCCATGATATTCGCCCTGACGTATCTCCTTTTAGCCACATACCAACTGATTCGTAATAGAAATAGTGAAATCGCAGGCACTGTCATCCTGATTCTCTGGTTTGGCAGTTACTTGTTGGTCATCGACGTCTTATTTTTATCATATGCATTGATCTGGCAAGTCATTCCTTTTGTTATACTGGCTTATCATCGAGAAAAAAGAGCGTTCTTCAGTATAGCGCTCATCACTTTAATGAATACAGGAATGAAGGCAGATATCGAGCAAGCGCTCCTTTCAGTAGTGGGCATCGTGATTCTCTCCTCACTCCTACAAAAAAAGACATATCTCGCTCTACGCTTAGGTATGCTGCATCTTCTAATCGGAAGTACCATTTTGTTCTTCCTACCGGATCGAACGCTTTCCACGATCGTCTTTCATGTAAGTCTCACGTTATTGATGTACGGGATATTCCTCTATCTGTTGCCGCTGCAGCAACGCCACCGAAAACAGCTCGAGGTCTATCAACATTTAGCGGAGTATGATGCGTTGACGGGGCTTGCTAATCGGCGGGCATGGGAATTACGTGCCAAGACACTCGCCGGTCAATCTTCGACCTATCACTTGATCATCCTTGATTTGGATCAGTTCAAACAAGTGAACGACCAATATGGTCACTCTAATGGTGATGCCGTGTTGGAACAGTTCGCAAAAATTTTAGAGCGCAATACACGCCCAGAAGATTTAGTCGCCCGGATGGGTGGCGAAGAATTCATCGTGCTCCTGACCGATTTGACGGCAGAACAAGCGACTACCATCGCTGAACGGATCCGTCAGGAAGTCGAACGGCATACGTTCCGTTTGCTAGACGGCTCTTCGATTCACGTCACGACATCAATCGGACTCTCTTCCGGAAAACGCGGCATCCCTGTCCAGCACTCGATGGAACTATCGGATCAAGCACTCTATCAAGCAAAACGATCGGGACGAAACATCGTTCGGATTGCAAGTCATCTACTATAAAGAGTTCGACGCTTACGCGAACTCCACCTTACAGAGGACACATCGTCCGACGTATAAGGTGGAGTTTTTGCTGTTTATAATTAATCAAAAAACGTGTACACCCCCTCGGGCGTACACGTCTGCTTCACTGGAATCGTTTCAGGAACGCTTTTAATTCTTCATGCATTTCAGGATCCTTCATCGCATATTCAATCGTCGTCTTGACGAAACCGAGTTTCTCACCGACATCATGACGGTTCCCCTCGAAATCAAACGCATAGACCGCTTGGTCCGCATTCAACCGTTCGATCGCATCGGTCAATTGAATCTCGCCCCCAGCGCCTTCCGACTGGTTTTCCAAGTAATCAAAGATATCCGCCGTCAAGACGTATCGACCCATGATGGCAAGATTCGAAGGCGCCGTCCCGGACTCCGGTTTCTCGACGAATCGGCGGACCGGATAAAGTCGTCCCTCTTTATCGAGCGGATCGATGATTCCGTAGCGGTGTGTTTCTTTCGGTTCGACTTCTTGGACACCGATGACGGACTGACCGGTCTCTTCGTAGGCGTCCATCAACTGCCGGATCGCCGGCGTCTCCGATTCGACGATATCATCACCGAGCAAGACGGCGAATGGTTCGTCGCCGATGAATTGACGAGCCGTCCAAATCGCATGACCGAGTCCTTTCTGTTCTTTTTGACGAACATAAAAGATATTCGCCAGATTCGTCGAAGCACATACCTTTTCAAGTAACTCCGTTTTTCCCGACGCCTGAAGTGCGGCTTCTAGTTCATATTGATGATCAAAATGATCCTCGATCGCACGCTTGTGTTTCCCGGTCACGATGATGATATCTTCGATTCCTGCGGCAGCGGCTTCTTCAACGATGTATTGGATCGTCGGTTTATCGAGAATCGGTAACATCTCTTTTGGCATGGCTTTTGTTGCCGGTAAAAAACGTGTGCCGAGCCCCGCAGCTGGAATAATGGCTTTTTTGATTGGTTTTTTCATGACATTCGCTCCTTCGATCATTCAGTATGCAGCCAGTTCATCAGGTTGCGGTAATTTTCGATGCCTTGTGTTTCATATAACCCAGGTTTCGTCCGCACATGTGGGAGTGGTCGTTCGACGATTTCGACCATCTTTTCTGCGAATCCCGTGACGTCTCCTTCAGGGACGAGGTAACCATTTTGACCATCTTCGATGATTTCACGCGGTCCGTACCGAACGTCGTAAGCAATGACAGGACAGCCGACATTAATGCTTTCCATGACGGTTAATCCGAATCCTTCAAAGCGACTCGTCAATAACGACGCACGGGACGCAGCGAAGACTTGGTCCGGTGTCGATGTGAAGTCGTGAATGAGAACATCTTCCTCGATATTCAGTAAATACATCATCTGCTTCATCAATGCTAGTTGTCCATCCTCATCCGCGCCATACAGCGCAAGCTTCGTCGGATGTCCCGATCGTTTGAAGATTGCGTAACTGCGGAGCAAGTGCTCGAGTTGCTTTTGTTTTCCAAAGCGTCCGATAAAACAGAATTGATCCTCTACATGCGTCCGGTCGATTTCGACCGGTTTGATCGAGTGCGGAATGACTGCGAACTGATCATCCGGTATCGGAAAACGCGCTTGAATCTCGTCTTTTTGATGTGTCGTCAAGACGAGATATTTTGCCACACGATCTGATCCTTCGAGAGCGGTTTGGTAAGATTTTTTGATTCGTTGCTGATCTAACTCCAAATGAGAATTATGGAACACGAGAATATTTTTTGTCCGTACCTGACAGTTGAGCAATGACCAGTCGAGAAGTCGCGCATCGTTGAAGACGATATCTCCATCCGTCAAACGGTGATTGAAGTAGTAGAGAAATAAATCCTTTTCAGTCTGAAAGGTATGGACAGGACGTCCAAGTTGGTAGGTTTGAATCGAAATCAATTTATTCCGTTTTTGTTCCTCATAATGTTTTTCGCAGTAGATATGACCTTCTTGATCATAGAACTGTTCATGAATTTTTTTATGCGTTTTTGGTGAGTATCGAATCTTGCGATGCAATCGACCGTTATCGTTATATTGCCAACGTTCGACTTTTTTCTTCGATGCAGGACTCATGAAGTCTTCAAACGACAGCTGATCACTCGCTTCATGGTACTTCCGGTATAAGACATATGTGTCCCCGTCATAGTACCGGACTGTGTCTGTGTCTACCTGCACAGCTCGTAATCCTTCGATTTCCCGGGAAGTCACAAACGGTGTCGTAGCTCCATATAATCGATTTCCGGAGAGCCATTCGTAGATATTCTCGATTTGCGTCGTCTCGCTTAAAATGTTCTTTTCTCTAAAGATTTGTACGATACGATCGTATGCTGCATCATAGTTGGTTGTAAGGATCGTTGTCGCATAGCCAAGGTGTTTTTCGATCATTGCGATTCGACTGAGGAGCGACTTCGTGCGTCCCCCATGTTGTGCCGGCAATGTCGAAGTCATCGTATACAGCATGATTCACACTTCCTTTTTCCCGTTCTCCGAACTATTCTCTGTCAAGACAGACAGTCGCCTGTTTTCTTTTTCATATTTCAGCATCTTTTATTATTTCCGAACTGCCTCTCTCAGAAACTTCAACGAGCATATTGTTTACTTTTCCCTCTTTTTTAACGGTTTAACAGCAGGTCCTTCCATCACTGCCCCGTCGTGTGCAAAGCGCGAACCATGGCACGGACAGTCCCATGAGCGTTCGGCTGCATTCCACTTCGTATCACATCCCATATGGGTACACGTCGTTGAAACGAGATGAAGCCTTCCGGCAGGATCACGATATCCCCCGACTGTCTTTCCATGATGCCGCACAAGTCCTCCTTCGTCAGGCTGAAGATCTTTTGCGTCACGATGTGCTTTTGATACTTTCCCTTTTACGAGTTCAATCGCGACATCCGCGTTATTCTTGATGAATTGGGTCGCGTCGACTGCTTTAAGTTTTGATCGCGTCGGATCAAACAGATGTCGAAACCGATTCGGTGTCCCAGTTAAAAGATCACTGAGTAACAGTCCTGCCGCAATACCATTCGTCATGCCCCATTTTGCAAATCCGGTTGCGACAAAGACGTTCGGGTCATCTGCTGTCATTTGACCGACATACGGGATGTGATCCAGTGTAATTAAGTCCTGCGCCGACCAAAATCGGTCGAACGTTTCCACTTGAAAGGCGTTCGTCGCAAAATCTGCTAAGTGCTGATAACGTGCCATCGTTTCCGTTTCGTGACCCGATAAATGATTTTCTCCACCAAACAGTCCTAATCGACGACCGTCCGAAGTACGTGTGTGTCGTAAAGAACGACTTGGTTGATCGGCACTCATGAACATACCGTCAGGAAACGAATCGTCGACGAATCCTGAAACGATGTACGATCGATGAACTTCAAGCTTCGAAAAATATAATCCTTTGAAATCATGAAACGGAAAATGGGTTGCGATCACGACCTTCTTAGCTTCAATACGATGTCCATTCTCAAGGACGATCGTCGGTGTTCGATTACTTTCAATCGTCGTCGCCCGTGACTTTTCATACAGCGTCCCACCTTGTCGGACGAAATGTTCTGCTAAGCCCTGTAAGTACTTGACGGGATGAAACTGTGCTTGATCGCGCAGAACGACCGCCCGCTTCACGGTGTACGGCAACTTCTTCTGTACTTCATCTGTCGCATCGCCACCGTTTATCTCAAGACGAGCATACGCTTTGATTTCACGATCCATCGCATGCTCTTTTGAAGAAGAGACATACAGATACGCATCTTGGGTCTCAAGCTCACACGCTAGATCAAGACGTTCGACTTGATGACGAAGAAACGTAATAGCTTCTTCATTTGCTTGATAATAAAGTCGTGCTTTGTCCTCTCCTACACTTTTGATCAATTGATCATAGATGAGACCATGTTGAGACGACACCTTTGCCGTCGTATATCCAGTCGTACCAGATGCCACCTCTTCTGCTTCAATAACACCCACGTCATACCCTCGTTCTGCGAGTTGCAAAGCGGTGACTAAACCGGCAATGCCAGCTCCAACGATGACGACATCATGTTTTGCGTCTGTCTCAAGGGGTGGATACGATACACCAGCAGATGATGCTTTCCAATACGATGACGGGAAACCGGATAATTCAGACATACAAAAACTCCTCTCTTCAAACAGGCACAACGATCAACTTCGATAGTATTAGTGCTTCCCTGTCTGCGACAAAACATGCACAAAAGATATTTTTTTATATAAGAACGTCATCCGAAGTTTTTGAACCTTAAATATGAGCAACGAAAAACAGCCCCTTTTTAATCAAGAGGCTGTCCATATTCATGAACTTAGTTTGTCCGCTTGGCGTTCCAGCAGTCCGAGGCGGCGAATCTTTTTCTCCTCGACGACGGCGACAATGGCGAGGGCGATCAAACCGAACAGTAACGCAGCATTAAAGATGACAAACGTGTCACTCCAACCGTGCAATGTAACGGAACCGATCGTTAGACCATTCGTTTCCGGATCAGCGATTTTTGCGAGACCGACTTTTGCGATCGAATCACCGAACAAGTAACCGAACGTTCCGACCATCCCGTTCGTGACTGTCGTCGCTTGTTTTGGTGCAAAGCTGATGACCGAGACACCGATCAAGAGCTGCGGGCCGTAGATGAGCGCACCGAGTGCGAACAATGACGCATAAATCATGAGTTCACTCGTACCGTAACGATAACCGAGGACCGCGACGGCCGTCAGCAAAAGACAGATCGCGGCAACGAGCGCCCGGCGTCCTTTGAGTAAATCGGACACGTAACCCCAAATCATACTGCCGCATAACGCACCGATTTCAAAGAAGAAGATTGTATTGACGGCACTCTCCGTGCTGAAGTGCAAGTGTTCCGTGACGTAGAGTGGTGCCCAGTTATCAATCCCGATCCGGACGATATAGACGAAGACGTTCGCGATACAGAGCGTCCAAATCCAGGGGTTCGAGATAACGTATGTCTTGAAGATTTGCCATTTTGTCATGCTTTCTGCAGCAATATTTTCCGGTTCGATCGGTTCCTCGAAGATTTCTTCACTCCGATTCCATCCGAGTTCCTCCGGATCATCCTTCCCGATGAACAGACCGACGATCCCGATGACGAGCGCGATCGCAGCTGGGAAGATGAACATCCCGACGACACTGCCGTTAAAGAAGACGTTCGCTCCCCAAAGGGCGAGACCACCGGCAATCGCTCCACCGATGTTGTGCGAAACGTTCCAGAAGCCGAGGTAGCGTCCGCGTTTTTCAAACGGTGTCCAGCGAGCAATCGTCGAGTACGACGACGGTCCCCCAACCGATTGGAAAAAGCCACTAAGTCCCCATAAAACCATCAAGAGACCGATTGGACTTCCACCGGCACTCATCAACAGTCCCATCGCGGTGACAATTAGAGAAGATAAGATCAATAAGAACGAGATGACACGTTTCGTGTTTTTCCCGTCAACGAAATAACCGAGTAACGTTTTCCCGATTCCGTATGTAATCGAGAAGGCGAAGCCGATATATCCGAGTTCCGTCGTCGTAAAGCCGAGTTCCTCTTTCAAGAGCGGTTGCGCTGCCTTGAAGTTGTTCCGGATGAGATACATCGCCATGTATGAGAAGAAGACGACTAAAAATGCCTTTAAGAATTGTTGTAACCATTGTTTCCGTTGTACTTCGATTGGTATGCCGGCATTCGGCAATTTTTTGATGCTGAAGAAGCCCATCTTCCATTTCCCCTATCTGAATCAGAGTCTTCGCATCATTTGTCCTGGAGCTGATTGAATCGACGGAGATAATCCCGATAGTCGGCGACGATATCCTGTCCGACGTTTTGCTGGATCGGTTGTGTCTTCGCGATCGCATAGGTCGGCGTACCAAACGAGACTTTCCGCAAGATTGCCTGACCGTCTGCTGAGAGCACGAAACGCATGAAGGCGTTCGCCTGCTTTTGTTGCGTCCGTCCTTTCAGCTTTGAAATCGCGTTGATCGAGTACGTATCGAGTGGAATGCTTTTGACCGGATAATACTTTTCGCGCAGCGATTGTTGATCCCCGATGAAATTGACCCCAAGCATCGCTTCCCCACTGGCGACATACGACGTCGGTGCAAAGCCGTTCGCCGTGAATAGTCGTGTTCGCTCGATTAGCTGGCGTAAGACATCTTCCGCCTTCGTTCCGTATCCGTCAAAGACCGCTTGCAGAATCGTGGCACCGGTACCAGAATGGTTCGGATCCGGCAAAATCAACTCGTTCTGATACCGCTTTGCCGTCAAGTCAGCGAGCGTCTTCGGATACGGTGCTGCCCCGAACCGCTCGTTCCAAACGTCTGTATTAATGACGATCGCTAAGCGTTCGACTTCATAGCCAATCCAGTAGCGATCCGGATCCTGCAGTTCCGCTTGATCCATGTCGCTTGGGAACGGTGTCGATAAGCCGCGTTGTTTGAGCGTCTGGTGGGCATCCCATGTTCCGCCGATGATGACGTCGGCGCGCGGGTGATCCGCTTCCTTCGTAACACGCCGGACGAGTTCTTCTGTCGAGAGACGCACGAACTCATACGTACAACCCGCCTGCTCACAATATGACGACAGCAAGGCGCGACCGATATCCTCTTTCGCGGAGACATACGCCGTCAAATGCGGAACGGTTTCCCGTGCAGCCGTTCCCTGCTTCGTCTGCTCATTGTTGCGGACGATCCAAATGCTCATGAGACAAATGATACTCAGCAAGAAGAGCATTCCTTTTCTCATCGATCTGCCTCCTTCCCGGTCGGCAGGAGTTGTCCTTTTAAATAGAAAGTGTTTCCATTGTCATCATCCATGTACTGAACGCTGAACAATGTCTCGTACACGGTGATATTCAGCAGATTGGCACGCGTATTCTGCTCATTCATGAACCGTTGAAGCTTGAGAATGCGCGGCTGCCGCTGACTCGCATCAAGTGCCTGACCGACTTCTTCGTAGTCCGTCATCGGCTCTGCTTGCGCCAGGCGACGCTTGACGTCTTCACGCTCGCGTGCGGTTAGAGTACGCGACCGTCCCGCTGCATACCATGTCACGACTTCCGCCTCAGCAAACTGACGCGCGAGCTGTTCCGGTTCGTGGTAAGCGTTTAAGAACCGTGCTTTTAATGTCGTCGTCTGGGTGCTGGGACGTTTTGCAACACATTGTCCATTCAGTGTCATGCTTTCCCCGAGCGAGAACGTCCACGTCGTTCCGTTTAAGAAACGAAGCGTCCCGTTAAATGTCGCAGGATCTGCTGGACAGGTCCCGTTTGTCACCGTCTTCATTTGCTTCAATAGCGTCGTGATGCGCTGGACTTCCGTTCCGTCTTCTACCGTCTGCTCCCCCCATGCCCGGTGACGTAACGTCAACTCGGTCGGGAGCGAGTCATCGGAAGCATTCAGTCGTTTCGGTCCATCGAGGACATGTAAGCGTCCGAAGACCGTCTGCTGAAGCAAAAGAAGACCGAGGGCAAACAAGACCCCCATCAGGAAGAGATAGGCGATGGTCGATGCTTTCATGATTCCTCTCCTTGCTTGATTCTTAGATTACGGGGTAATTGTTTCGTAAATCCGGTCGAATTGTTTCGTAAATGTATCATTTGTAAGCGATTACATCACGTTTGGTCGGCTAATCGGAATGTAAGTGTGATACGTGTACCGCTCGCATCACTTTCCAGTGCAAAATCACCGCCTTGTTCCTGCATCAAACGCCGACAAAGCGGTAGACCGAGTCCATTCCCGCTCGCCGTCGTCAGACTATGTTGCTCCTCCTTCCATTCGGTCAGGACGGCTGGATCCATACCAATTCCGTCATCTGTCATGAGAAGTTGTAAGCTCGTGTCCGTACTGACTACTGCGAACGTCACCGTCATCGCGTCACTGTATTTGACGGCATTCTCGAGAAGATTTAACAAGACTTGTTTCGTCTGATCCGGTTGTCCGAGCACGTAAATAGGCGGAACATCCTGTTCGACTTGAATCCCTTGTCCGTCAAGTCGCAGTTGCATGATGAATAAGGCGTCTGCGAGCAGGGCATCGAGTGCGAACATCGTCGACGTCGCGTGGCGTTCGTTGCGCTGTTGTTTCGCCTGTTCGAGATTATGCGAGACGAGTCGTAATAAGCGCTGGCTCTCGACTTCGATGTAGTGGTAACAGTGTGCCGCTTCGTCTGGCGGCAGCTTCGGAATTAACTCGACGTAGCCCATGATCGCCGTCATCGGTGTTCGAAGTTCATGGGTGATGTGATCAATGAACGTCTGTTGGTCGTTTCGTTGTTGCTCCAGTTGCCCGATGTTGTGCTGAATCGCGTCAGCAAGCGTCGAAAAGTCCGCTGCCAGTCGATTCAGTTCTTCGTATGGATAGGCTGGAAGTGCGTTTGCATAATGCCCCTTCGTCAAGGCATGCGAGACGCTACGTAAATCGTCGATTGGTCCAATTAACGTCTTCGCCATCCGCCGCGCTGTCCAAACGGCAATCACAATCAACATCAGAAACACACCGGTGAAGACATAGGTAAATTGTCGAAGCAGTTCCGCTTCCGTCCGGAGATCGACGAGAAAGCGGACTGAACCGATGACGTCTGTCTCACCATACAGCGGGCTCGAGAAGAATAGCACAGGAACATCGGTCTCTTTGAGGAACAGATAACTCGATTTTCCTTTTAAGGCTTGATCAATGTCCCCTGCGAGAAGCGGTAATTGATCGCGCTCCGAATCGGCGAGTAGTTCCGCATTCGGTCCGAACAGTTGGACGCGCGCGTCAAACCGGTCTGCTAAGTATGAAGCGATTGGGACAGCCGTATCGGCGAGCGAGTCCGTCTCTTCGCTCGCGAGATAGTTCGTCGTATAGAGTTCTGCTTCCCGACTCAGTTTTTGGACAGACTCGACGGCGTTCTCATAGAGGTTCGATTGAATAAAGGCATAAAGAATCAAGAAGAGAACGAGCAGTGCCGGAACGAGGAGCAAAACAAAGTTTTCCGTGATGACTTGACGTAGCTTCATGCGTCGACCCATTTGTAGCCGACACCGTAAATCGTCTTGATCCGCTCCCCTTGCGCTCCGAGTTTCTTCCGTAAACGCTGGACCATAATATCGACGGCACGGGTCTGACCGGAGAAGTCAAAGCCCCAGACCTGTTCGAGCAGTTCGTCACGCTCGAAGACCCGTTTCGGATGGGTCAGGAAGAGTGCGAGCAACGCATACTCTCGGTACGTCAGCGGTAACGGTTGACCATCGAGACGGATGACGCGTTCTTCCGGATCAACCGATAAGAAGGGATCCGTCACGACAGGCATGGGTGGTGCGACCGTCTTTACACGTTTCAACAGATTTTTCACACGTAAAACGAGCTCTGTTCCATTAAACGGTTTCGTCATATAATCATCCGCTCCGAGCTGCAGACCGATGATCTTATCATTCATTTGATCACGTGCTGTCAGCATCAAGATCGGTAAATCAGGTGTCGTCTTCCGTAGCTTGGGAATCAAATCGAAGCCGGTCGTATCCGGTAGCATCAAATCAAGGACGATCAAATCAAACGTCTGCGTCTCTTGCAATGCGAGTGCCGTTGCCCCGTCCGCTGCCGTCTCGACCGTCTGACCATCGAGCTCAAGTTGTAGTTTGACGAGATGCCGAATGCTCGCCTCATCATCGATGACAAGAATATGCATAGGAATTCCTTCTTTCTGAACAGGTTTTTCTGTTCCCTAGCGTATCATGGAATCGCTTGCAATCGCACCGAATAGACAAATGAAAAACCAGCTCCTGAATCGACAGGACCTGGCTTGTACTTATTTCACTGTAAATTTCACTGTAACGGACTTATCGTAAGCATCCGGCTCAAAGTTCCACTTCTCAACGCCCTTTTCGACCGCTTTAAAACCATTTCCGTCACCCTCTATCTTCCCCTCTCCTGAAGAAAATACCCGATAGACGTAAGGCGTTGTATCCTTCGTCGACTTACGGACGATTCCAAAACGTTGACCTTTTTTTAGCGTTATCGACTTCCCACTTGTCAGATGTGTTCTACCACCATAGTAATCAAGTAACATGTATGTTGAAACTTTTCCGACAGCCGCCCGGTCATCCGCTCCTGAACCGATCCGATGTTTCAACGTCTTGTTTTGATAGGAATAGACGTCATACACGATAGTGGAAGATCCCAGATACAATTTCTTATTTTTGATGAGTGCCTGACCAAACACATATGCTTGTTTTGCTTCGAACATCTTTTTGATCGACTTCCCGTTCGTCGACCCGATCAGTATGGGTATTAAAAAGCCCCCACTTCCTTCGACTGATCCGATGACAAGCTGCTCCTTCTTCGTATCGACTAACTTCCCTTTCGACCAAACATCGTAGTAACCCGTGTCCCGATCCGTATATGTATAGATCGTCGTCCACTTCTTCTTTTTCGCATCGTACTTTTGAGCTTTTCCGATGACATCATTCGTATACGTCTTCGAATTGAAGCGTTCATACAGCGTGAACGTCTCAGGGTATTTTCCACCAAGTAGATAGACGGACCGTACATCAATCGGTTTGTAGCCACCGGATAGCTTGCTTTTTTTTAGTAAAGCGATTTGTCGATCAACGATTGATTTTTCCCCTTTTCTTAAAGCTGCTGCTGAGTCACTCGCTGCTGGCAACGTGCTGAGCACAAGAGCAAGTGTCGATGCTACTACGATTTTTCTCACTATAAGTCCTCCTCTGATTTAATAGGTCGTCGTATCGTTTTGGCTAAATGATTTCAGTGGTTGTGAATCCACGATGTACCATCGTTCATTCTTCACATCATATTTTAGATAATACTTGAACGGGATGTCTTCTCCTGGGTCGCTCTCCTCAAGTGAATCATCCTCTTCTCGATAATAATCGCCCTCGTAATAGCATAGCGCTTCGACCGTAGCCGATAAATCCGTTGCTTTTTCGCTGACCGTGATCGATGCCGGTGAATATTCGACCGAATCGAGGTATCCATCCCAATAGACACCACGTTTGTTCATGCTGGCATAATAACTTTGTTGTTTGTTCAAGTAAGCAGCCGACGTGAATAACGTGAACGCAGACGTGTCTTTATCGATATATGCCTGCTCCCATTCCTTCGCATGCTGGTGAACCGTATCGATGATATCTCCTTTGACGGACTCCCGGACTTCCATCCCTCTACCGTCCGCTGAATCCGAGAGAGATTTCCGCTGATTGACGAGCCAGTCTTTCCCGGACTTGACGAGGTTCAATTCCCAAACGATCGTACTCGATTCTGGACGTTCATGTAGATAGGGTTGGTACGATCGAGAGGAATAATCGACTGTCGCTTTGACCGTTGCTTGGTCCCCTTTAATCGTGATGTCGTTTTGAGGAATGTCCTTGACGCTGAGCTCTCCGTCAAAGATGTATCCACCTGTGACTAAGTCATTCAAGCTCCCTTGGAATGTCTGATTGTACGTATCGGTGCTGACGGAAAGTCCTTTGACACTTCGGTCTGTCAATGCATCTTCGAGTTCTCGGAAGAAGAGTGTCGAAATATCTTGGATATCTTTATAGTCTTGTTCCGATACTGCCTTCGAGTCTGATTTTTGCGGTGTTTCCGGATCTTGCGACGATTTCGAATCCGTCTTTTCCTCACTCTTCTTCTCTTCCTCACCAATGACGAATGAAGCATTCTGTTTTTTACGCTCGACCACTTGAGGCGCCTCTTCCTGATTCAAGAAGAAATACGTCCCTCCACCGGCAGCGAGCAGAAGAACGAGCGCTCCGATTCCAACCGTTCGCTTATTCCGCTTATTCTTTTGTTTTTTCTCATACTTGATGACGACGTATGCTCGTTCGATTTCCGTCCGTTCCTCGGATTCGTCTGGATGCGCTTCTAACTTTTCAGCGTACGCTTGCTCCAATTCTTTCATCGATGAGGTACGCGATATCCCTAATCGTTCATATGGATCCATAATTCCCTCTCCTTTTTAAAAATTTTGTTATTTTTTATCTTTATTTTACATTATAATGACAAAGGTAAGAAAGGAGTGCTTTTTGTGTCACATTGTTCGAATTGTCAAACCCCGATGAATGACCAGATGATCTATTGTCCGGTCTGTGGTCAAAAGAATCATCGAACGCGGTCCCGTTCATCTAAAAAATCATGGTTCATCGGATTGTTACTTCTCATGCTTTGTATCGGTGGAGGTACGTTCGGTTACTTGAAATATCAAGCTGCACAACCGTTGTTTAAAACAAGTGAGTTGACGCGGTCCGCTGCGGATGTCGATCAGGTCTTGCCGGAAGGTTTCTCATCGACTCAACGAAACCAGCTTACAGATGACGAACTTGAGGATTTCCTCACGTTTGATACGGCATCACCCGATTCGCTATACCACTTTTTGAGTACGTATGCCGAGCGTCTTCCTTCGATCGGAAACGAAACGGGCGGTGACTGGGAATACTACGACTCGTCACTCGATGAATACATACCGTATGCCGACTTGTTCTATGGAGACGATGATTTGACGGAAGACGAGCGCGAGTCCTTCGGCAATCGACTCGCCTTTTCAGAAGAAAGTCCAACAAGCCACGTCGCCTTACAAAATATGACGTTCGACGTTATAAAAGCCATTGATGAAACACACTTCCATGTCGAGACGACCGAAACATACGATCGACGAGACTTCGATATGGAAAACCAGCCATCTCATTGCGCCAGCGTCGAATATGAAATCACGTTCGATGACGAACAGTATTACATCACGTCGATTAAACGAACGTTCAAGAAGGAGGCTACCTCATGATGTCACGTGTACTTCCTCTTCTCTTCACAGCTCTCGTACTCAGTGGCTGTAACAAGGATTCAGCGGATCTTTACTTAAAGCAAAGTGCTCAAAGCACGCTTTCCGGAGACCTTTACGAAGAACAACAATGGCGTGAAAAGGCTCGTGCAGAAGGAGCGACAGACAAACGTCTGATTGCGCTGACACAACAACAAAAAGCGTTTCATGATCTAGAGGCCGCTTTATTCATGAATCAGACGACCGATGCTGTACGTTACGCGGAACGGGTCATGAACCAGACGTTTGGTGACCGAGCACTCGCGAACGAAGCCGCACGCCGCCACCGGACTCTTAATAAAGTAGAGAAGGCGTTTCGTGACGTGGCAGGAACCTATACTTACTCGACGAGCGATCAAGGCGAGTACGAGCAAGATTATACCGATGCGACGATCGATGTCGTGACACGTCCGAATCGTGAGGCGACATTGACGGTTCATGATGCCCGTGATTTTGAAGGACAACCCCTCGATGACTATTCGTACAGCGGACGTTTTAATTCCGATAACAGCTTGATGCTCTACTTTTATGAGTCAGCTTTAGAGATCACGTTTAATGAAGACGGCAGCCTGACATTCCATAGTATGGGCATTGAGCAGGACTCGACGATCGACTTTGAACAGACGACCAAACAATCCTTATGATAAAACGCTTGTCTTCGAAAACGGAGACAAGCGTTTTTTGAATCATCCTTTTGTATCTTTGAAGCGGCTCAATCCATACCCTGCCAATCCGCCGAGGAACGGGAAGAGGAAGAGCATGAACGCATTCCACCATGTCAACGTAGAGACGACGATACCGGCTAATAAATCGTTGTCCCATTGAATTTCAAGTCGTGCTTGTGTGAAGTAAGCTAAAAGAAGTCCACCGACCAAGAACACACCAGCATAAATTGCAACACCAGGTAACGTCCGGATCCAGCGGAAACCGATTCCGACGTGAATGACGAACATCAGAATTAAAGCAATCAAGCCGTACGGGGCGACACTTGAATTGACAAGTTGTTCTTCTTCGAACGACGTGGAGGCATCTGCCATTTGTGCGAAGCGTGTCAACAGTCCCGCATCCACGGTCTCATCGAAACGTGTCACTTTCGGATCGAGTGTCGGCTCTTCTCCATTTTCAATCTGATTGTAGATGATTCCTTGAATGCGACCAAGATTCGATGCTTCTCCGGCTTCTTCGACCGGCCGTTGAAGATCACTTAAGCGGTCTTCGCCATATAAGGCAGCACCTAAATGGAAGTCTTCCGTCAAGACAGTCATCTTGAAGTCGACTTGTCCTGCTTGTGACATCGCGTAAAACGGAGATGCGCCACTCAACAGAACAAGGCTTGCGGATTCACCGAATTCGACTTCGTCCAGTTCATCCATCTGATTAATGTAATACAGTTGCCCGAACGATGTCAGAAGGACACCGAGCAAGTAGATGCTCATCAACGTCGTCGCGGCAATCCGTCCGACCTGCCAAGAACCGTCGAGATTCGTTTGACCAATGAATTGGAATAAGAGGACACCAGCAAACGATAGAATGAAAATACGAATCATCCCAGCGAACAGATGCAGATCGAAGATTCCGAAGTCCGTCGCAAACAATCCGACGACCAGCGTGATCACTGATAACGTCAGGGCGAATACGACAGCACGTTCAATGCGTTCATTCCACGATGTCGCCTTGATTCCTATGACACCACCGCGTTCGAGTAACCAGGCACTTCCGATAAGAAGAAATAGCCCCGGTAAGGACAACAAGAAGTGCCCTGAGAAAATATGAAAATCAAGCTGATTGACAGCTTTTTGAATTTCAGAGAAATATTCCGTATCGTTACCTGTCACTTCCATCAGAAAGCGCGACTTCAAGTCTTCACTTGATGTCAGTTGTAGACCAGCAAGCGCAACGAATGCGAGGAAGAAGAACATGCCGAACGTACTAAAGTCGTCTCCCATGTTTTGTTGCACCGTCTTGACTCCTTCGAGTGCCGGATTATCGCTGAGAAGACCCAGCATGACGAATAAGAAGACGATGATGGCAGCAAAAAAGATGACAGCAGTGATACTACCAATCGCAAGACTCGGATTCCCGAGTGATAGATTGAATCGCGATAAGAATGCTCGTCCCCGCTCTTTCCACGGAAGATTCACATTCCAATCTTGCGACTTTAGCTTTTGCCGAATATCGTGCATGCCCGGTAGACGATCCACGAGCGACTCTTCTGACGTCGCGGCGACAAGACGCGAATGTCCGCAATTTGGGCAGTAGGACGAACGACCGTCCATTTGTGTACCACACCCGACACAGAAATGCGCAGCTTGTTCAAAACGGATAGGACGACCCTGCTTGTCTAAGGGTGTTCCGTCTACTTCGCAGTACTGGGCGTGCGGAGCATGCGCTTGTCCACAGGTCGAACAATATTTCATAGACGTTGCCCCATTTCCGATCCACAACATGTGCAATAGTGTTGCTCACTTCGTTGTGGCGTGTGGCACGTCATGCATTCAACTTTCGCTTGTTCGTTCTCGCGCGGGACGGACGTACCGCATTTCCCGCAGAACTTCGCGCCTGGCTCAAGCGTCGTACGGCATGACTTGCATTGTTTTTGAGCCGCTTCGACTTCCATCTCGTCGATCCGTGACAAGGCGCCGAATACGAGTACTTCTTGCGCAAGAATCTCCTCGATTTCTTGACGACGTCCTTCACTTCGGAGCTTCATGTAATGCCGCTCACCGATTTCATACAACAAGCGCCCTTTCTCACGTCGTGCTTGCTCGGCCTGTTCCTGTAATTCTTTTGCTGTCATTCCTTGAAAACGTGATTTGACTGATTGCCAATCCATCATCTGTATAGCCTCCCTTATGTTCATTTGATGTTCGTTGCTTGCTGAATTCGGAACTCTTCTTCATAACTATCTTCACCACTCGTATACGTGAAGAGATAACGGAAGAGGGATTTTGCGGTCGATTTTCCTGGTGATTCACTATCCGGTGTGTACATTTCACCCCGGATGTATGTCGTCGCCATGACTTCGATGCCGACCGTATCGCCATATTCGACGAACTTCGCTGAAGAACGATCAATCGATGCGTTCATGAATTCACCGTCCCACTCCAAGTCCTTCCGGCTCCAATCGTCATAGTTCTTTTGTTGTTTTGCGAGATATGACGCATCATCAACGAGCGAGAAGTAACTCGTATCCTGATAGATCGCTGCATCGACCCAGTCAGATGCATGCGCTTCGACGACTCCCTGAAGTTCGTTTAAAACGGCTTCAGACGGTTTGAATGTGAATGTCGCTTTTTTCGTATCGGGTTTGACGAGAATCTCATCTGACGTTTCTTCTCCCCACGGGAAGTCATTCTCGACTGAGAGCTTGATTCCGTTTTTCGGGATCGGTCCGTAGTTCTTCAAGTCCGACACTTGTTTAGAAGTCGACTTCCCGTCAACGATCAAATAGGCATCCGGATAGGTCTGATCCAGTTCGATTGCATCCCCTTTTAACGTGATTTCGAATTTGCGATTCGACGCATCCAGCGTCAACGGGTTGATCGTGACCTCACTCGTTTCTTTTCCATATTCACCGTCATACGCAATCTTCGCATCGGTCAATCCCGGATAGACACCGTCCATCATGATGCCTTCTTCCGACGCCTTGCTGCTTTCCGTCCCGACCGGATTCACGAGTGTGACCTTTGTTCCTTTAAAATTACTGACGACTTCCGTTTTGACCGTATCCAGACGGAGTCGGTAATCCTTGAAAATACCGAGCTGACGACCGTTTGCTACGATTTGACCAGGAACGTCACTTTCGTTTTCTGCTTGAATCGACGCACCAGCCATCAATAAATAATCCATGAATGATTTCTTTTGTTCCGGCGTCTCTTTCAAGGCATCTAAAAAGCGTTGTGCCATTTTTTGGTCGATCGGCTTTCCATTAAATTCTGTATGCTCAGCAAGTAACGCAGCGTCACCTGAGCGAATCGCGTCACGTACTTCATTCGTCGTCGCTTCAACTGTGAACCATTGCGTAGCGAGTCCATAATAGGCGCCGCCTGCTACGACCACTAACACGACAGACAGAAGAATTGCTTTCGCAGACTTGCTCATCTTTTTAGAGCGCGCGGGTCTCGCATCCCGTTCTGTTTTCACAGGTTCTGGGTGTTCTACATGTTTTTCTAGGGCATCACCGCAACTTGGACAAAATTTCAGTCCACGTCTTGCGGCATCCGAACAGTTCACACATGCCATTCGATGTCCTCCTCACTCGTCATCTATTTATAGTAAAAAATAACCATAGAAAATACTAACATGCATTCAACTTTTTTACTATATTTCATCAGAATATTTTAGAATCTAATTTTAATATCAAATAAAAAATGTAAAAACTGTTTACCAAATGCAGTTGTACGGATAAAAGGATTAACTCAAAAGTCGAGCTACACAAAGATAAGGGTGGCAGAATGATGATCTGCCACCCTTATCTTTCCTCAGTGATTATTTTTAATGTATAGCGCTGGTCATCGTGTTGAATCCTTTCTTGAATTCTAAAATAACAATCGGATATCATTCTTGCCAATTTATTCACTTCACTATTTTTTAATGAAATCATTTTTACTTCATCAATTTTCATTCATCCTAAATAGATTAGGATTTCAATGAAAAACATTGTATAATTTAGATGAATTTGTAAATAATTTTAATTAGGAGGCTTTTTATGAATAAGTTGCTTCTTCCACTTCTTGCGACATCCCTTTTGTTGCCTACCTCGATTTCTGTCGATGCTGCTTCGAAAGCAACCGTCGTTACAAAGTATGCCCACGATAAAAAAAATCTGAAGTACCCTTATGTGTCTAAAGGATTGACTACGTCAGTAAGAAAGACGATCAACGCCGATTTGACCGGGTATTCAAAATTTCTCTATCAAACATATCTCGATACAGAAGCCTTTGAAAAACAAGAAAAAAAGAAGGATTATTGCAAGGAGTTACCCGCCACTTGTAACTTCACTTTCGATAGCTCGTATAAACGGGTCGGAGATAACGCCTCTTATCTCAGCTTCACCGTGCAAAATCATACTTACCTTGGTGGCGCACATGGATCTACCTACAAATTCGGTGTCAATTACTCTTTGAAAACCGGAAAAGAAATACGGATCACATCCGTACTAAAAACTTCCACACAAATGAAAAAGGTAGAACGATACATTTATGATCGTCTCAAAAACAATGAGAATTATTTCGTGGATCATTTGAGTGATATTGATGTATCGAGCACATCTGAGTTCTACTTTACTAAAAACGGTATGAAGGTGATTTTCCAAGAATATGCGATTGCCCCTTATGTCATGGGACAACCAGAAATTTATGTCCCTAAATCCGTATATCAATAAAATGGAGTTTCCTCCACCTCTGCTTGGTTAAAAAGTGGAGGTGTTTTTGAGTTATTTAATCTCATGATTAAAATGGACACAGATGCTTTACTTTGACGTAAAAACGATTCAACTCAGCTGTAACAAGGCTTCGATGTCTTGATTCATCCCTTTGTACAACTCATGAATCGAAGTGACGATCTCATCGTTGCTTGAAAAGGAGTCTTCAATGATTTGATTCGTATTATAGGAGTTCGCTTGAAGATGATCTTTGAATGCAATCAGATACGATCGCTGCTTTTCATTAAAGTATTCCGGTTGATATCTGACATGATGTCCTATGCTTTTCACTAAACCGTTCATGTCATTCAATAATTGTAGTACATCCGCTTTACGTACATCTTTCTCATTTAATGCAGAAGAAGCGAGGACGTTCTCCACCTGCGCCTTTATTTTTTCATTGTATTCTTCATCTTCCGACAGAGTCGGAACGTGTGAAGACAACTTTTGAAGGTTGTTGTGATAACGACTCGTTGTTTGATCCGAATCCACTTCAACTTTTTTGTTGATGCTGAGAGCGCTATACGGATACATGTAACGAATGGCTATGGCAGCAACAAACAGTACGATGATTGCAATCACCGTATACCTCATCATATTCTTTTTCAAAATTTGCAACATTCTTGTTGATATAACTGAGAGATTATTCAAAAATATACCATTATTTCACCACTTTATAAAGCTAACCATATTAATTATTTAAGAAACTATTCCTTGAAGAAATAAGCCTATTTTCACCTCGTTCACTACAAAAAAAGCTACCAGACACCATCGATAGATGGTATCCAGTAGACTGATGACGTGTTCTATATTGCGTACTCTCCTTCATCGATCCGTCGCTGAAACACCAAATGCGCGGACATAGCCTTTGGTATCGTAGTCAAACCACAGTAAGGCTTTTTTACTTACGTTGTAATAGTACGTACCCTTTTGTTCGAATCGGAGATATTCTTCTTTTTTAATTTGGAAGCTCATCTTTGCTGGGACTTCATCCTTTTGTAGCGTTTCGTGTTGACTCGGTTTCCCGAGCGCCTGTTTGACCTCACTCAGCTTAATTTTACGGTCGTTGAGCTGCGGTAACGTCATCAAGACTCCGACATGCTCCGGGTACTTCGCACTAAACCGAAAATCGGAATACAGATACGTTCCTTTCAACTTCCCGAAGACACAACAATCGGTCTGATCGACCCCATAGCTGGCGTCCTTTCCTTTAATCGTGAAACGATCATACAGCTTCGCCTTTGCATCAAGCAAGGTTCCTTTTTCTGCTGCTGCGAATTGTTTTTTCAAGTACGCGGCATTCGACATCGTTTTCGCATCAACCGTCATTGGAACAAGTAATACAAGCACTAATAGTAGTGCCATACATCCTTTCATCCATTTCATTCGATGTTCCTCCTTTGTCGTGGATTACCGTTACCCTAACACAACTCCTTCATTTTTCCAAATCCATCCATCTGTTTAATTCACATGAATCAACCGTACCGTTCCTTTCGCGTCAAAGGCGAACTGGCACGTCACTTGTCCGATCCGATATTCGTAGACGCTGCGAATCGCGTACGTCGCGCGCGTCGTTTTGCCTTCGACGACGCGTTGCGAGTAGGACGTCGCATACGTTTCCTTGAACGTTGGTTTCCCGAACACGGCGCTGACTTCTGCTTTCGTCAGCGTCCGTTTCTCAAGAGATGGTGCGAGCGTGACGAGATCGATTCGATCGATTTGACTGCCGAAGCGCGGATAACGGGCTACAAAGTGACGACCTTTCCACTTTCCGTTGAGGACCTTTTCTCCTGTTTGAACGAGGCTACCGGACGTACCTGTCCACGAGACATAACTAGCTCCGACGCGTGGTGACCCTTCAAACCCTTGTTTCTCTTGCATCGCCTGCTTTTGACGTTTCAACCAACTGCTGTCGGAGACAGTCGAGAGCTTCGGTAACGGGATGACTTTTCCTTTGAGTGTCGCAGTGTAGCCTCCGTAGGATGCTCGTAACGTGTAGGCTCCCGATTTTTTCCCATACAGTTTTCCGGACGAGACGCTCGCGATCGTCGGCTGATCCGAGACCCACTTCACTTTTGCCGCGACTTGTTTTTTCTTGCCGTCTGCTTGCGTGACATTGAGAAGAAGCGGCTCAGGTGATCCGACCTTCACTTCCTTGAAGGAAGACGGGATCGAAAGCGCGACCGGTCGCTCGACGAGCAGGCGACCATCGTACATGTTCGTCCGCTCACCACCATCGGCATTCGCGATAAGGTAGCGGGCTCCTTTCGTCATGCCGAGCACCGACGAGTAACTGACGGAATCATCCCGATCCAGCGATGTCTCGATCCGGTGACCGTTTTTCTCAAACAAGGAGAAGTAACCGTCCCGTCCCGTATACAAGGCACCGATGAACTTCCCACTTTCGTCGACCGCGATATCTTTATACGTTCCGGTCATCCCCGTGATGAACTGCGAGGAGGTACTTTCCTTGAATTGATGTGCTCCATCATAGACATATAGACGGCGGTCATTCGCCTTCGCGAGTACGAGTGTGCCCTCGCGTCCCATCTCATAGGCGGCGTAGCCGGATGGATGCGTGAGACGTTTCGCGAGCGTTCCGTCTTTCTCGTAGACGTCAACGCTTGTCTCACGGATGATCGCTAAATAAGCAGTCGACGTCCGAATCGCTTTTGCCCCTGTCGTCTCCTGGACAAAACGAACGGTTGCTGAATCTAAATCGTAGGCGGCTGTCTGCTCGACCCGCTCTTGTTTCGCGCTCACAGCAAGGAGATGTGAGTCTGGGAAGAAGCGAGCACGAGTGAACGACTGGAGTGTTCCTGCAGGTGTCTTGATCTGATCGATGACGTGTAGCACGTTTCCTGTCGCATCGCGTACCTCAAGCACTTGATCCTTCACAAAGACGAATCGTTGTTGATCGTCCGATACCGTGAAGTCTTGTATCGGTGCTCCTTCTTCAGTCGATAGCACCTGCAAATCACGCGCTTGCTCGAAATCGAAGAGTCGTGGTGCTTCATAAGTCCCCCAGCGCCAGACACGCGACTCATCCGGTACGACTTGAAAAGCGGATGACGGAGTGAGTGACGTGACGAACGGAATTTTGACTTCTGCCGACGAATGGATCGACGTTGCAGAATACAATACGGTCGCAGCAAGACCGACGATCAATTTTTTCATATGTAGCTTCTCCTTTTTAGTAGCGTCTTATTCATAAGTATAATGAAATTCTCAATCTTTTCCTTCTTTTTCCAAAAATAAATCTTTTTTCGAACACGTTCGAGGATAAGTAGAGTTATCCGATACAGCCGTCTGATTTCATGCGGTTTTTCTCGATTAAAGAAGAGGATTTTTTCTGTATTGAAGGGTGAACGTATCGTAAAAGATGAGAAAACCGTTGGCACGATTCAAAAAAGTGACGTTGAAAGCCGAGGATAACTCTACTTATACTGAAACTACCGCGGAATACATAGCAGATATGCATATCTCGTCAAAGGACTCCCTCCGATGAATGAACTTCTTCGCAACTGGCTCCCCCTCATCAACTCCCTGCTCTCCCGCCTGTCGATCCACCCAAATGAACAAGATGAATGCCGGCAAGCTGCCTTGCTCCGACTCTGGAAATCGATCGAGGACGGGAAGACATTGACCGTCACCTTCGTTCGGATTCGCGCGAAAGGCGCGATGCTCGATTACCTGGCGACCCGTAACCGGACGCTTGCGACCGAAGTCGTCTCCGACGCGTTACCGGAACGCCCGCGTACCCCGCACCTGTCGTTCACCTACCTGATGAATGAACTCAAGCGAGACTTATCAGCGACGGAGTTCACGTTTCTCGAGTCGTTGATGAACGGGACGGAAGAGACGCTCGGGTACTCGCACGCCCGGCTCCGATCCTTGAAATCCGAACTCCGCAAGAAAGTCGAGTATTTGCTCGGATGATGGTGTTCTATGAAGAACGACTATTAACGTTGATCGAACAAGGACCCTACAGTCCATTGACGAAAAAAGCTTACCGCAGCGACGTCCGTCATCTGTGTCGCAACGTGACCCGAATCGATGTTCCTTCGTTGCAACGGTACGGTACCTTACTGCGAACGTCGTATGCTTCGACGACTGTCGCCCGTCGTCTCCACGCCCTGTCGACACTGTTCGACCAACTCGTCACTGAACGTTCGTTAGCACACAATCCCCTCGCACAAACGAAACGTCATCCCCCGATTGCCCGTCGACGCCCCCGCTTTTCGTATGATGAGGTCCGGTCCGTCCTCGAACGGATTACGGACGAGACCATCTACGCGTTCTGCTTTTTACTGCTCCATACGGGACTTCGTTTCGCCGAGGCACATGCTTTACGCCTGACGGATGTCGATTGGGACACCAAGCAACTATTCGTTCGTCACGGAAAAGGAGGACGTATGCGTCACCTGCCGTTACATGACGAATTGCATCGCGTCTTATTGCGTTATCTTGAGACAACATGTGTCCCTTCGCAGGAATTGTTTTCAACGGAGACGGGTCGTCGCTTCCCGGCAGAACGGATTCGGTCGACGTTACGCGAAGCGAGTCTAACGCAGCTCGGTCGGATTCTCCGTCCGCACGATCTTCGGGTGACCTTTGCGACCACGCTCTACCACGAACATGAGACGGACGTATTGACGATCATGCGTCTACTCGGTCACCGGGACGTCCGGACGACCCAACACTATATCTTGCCTTCTAGCGACATCGATCGCGCCTCGGTCAACCGACTCAAGCCGACAACGTATTGAGGATCTCCCGGATTCGGTTCGTACGACTCCGGATATAACCGACGGTCGTCGTCGGATGCGCATGACCGAGTAAGCGCTGAATCTCAACGATCGTACAGCCTCCTTCATGATGCAGATAGGTCGCATATGCGATCCGGAGCGCATGCGGGCGGAGCGGTGCGCCGCTCAAGCGCAGGGCGGTGTCCCGAAGAATCACACGTGCCGTCTGTTCATGCAGATGGCGTCCGGTCACGGACTGAAACAGAATGCCCTCTTTACGTTCACCGATGAAATGTAGGAGACGATGCGACAGCATCATCCCGATCGGAATCGTCCGTAGGCGGCGTCCCTTGCCGTAGCGGACGAATAGCGTATGCGTCTTAAAATCGATATCCGTAACGGATAACAGGCGTGCTTCAGTGAAGCGGAGACCGGTCTGGCAAATCACCTCGAAAAACAAACGGTACACCGGATCTGTGATACTCCGGACGATCGACAGTCCTTCCTGTAAGTCATGGTAAGTCTCGTCGGAAAAACGTTGATGCGTGATCGGTGACACGTCATGCAGTGGATTCTTTTGCAACCTTCCGGCTCGGACTAGTACATTCCCGAGTGAACGCAAGGCATGGAACCGCCGCAGAATCGTCGACGGCTGATAATTCAGACGCATCTGATCGAAGTAATGCTGGAGCGACGCGATCGACCACGAGACACCGGCACGTTCCATATGCCGGACGTCACTACGGTAGGCTTTGATTGTCGGTTTTGCGAACGTCGGATGTGAGATGAGATATTCGTGCAAGTACTCGTCGTGTTGCATGGGAATTCCTCCTTCAGCTAAATGATTTCATCTGCTCGATCTCGTCAATTCCTGCTCCGCTTAGACAACAGGAGTCCATCTAGCAAAAGATGGACTCCTGTATGTATTCATAGTGACGTATGATCTGCGACTTTGAAGGTTTTTTTCTTGTAGTCGTAACTCATGAGGACCATCTTCCGTCCACCCGTCGAAGTCGGGAAAACATACGTCTTATAAGATGACTTCTCTGCACCGATCGCAGCGAGTTCCGCTTTCGATTGAATCGACGACCAATCCGTCGCCTCGACTCCTGTCCACTCCCCAAGTTCTGTTCCAGAAAGAATCGCATCGAGCTGCTTCGCAGTCATTCCTTTTTTAACCTTTGCGCCCTTTGCCAGCTTACGTGTGCTTTCACGTGCGGCAGACTTCGTATTTTCACGATAGATATCAAACGATTTTCCGATCAACCGATAGACAGAACTATTCTTTTTCGTCATAAAGACGAGTGACGTATCGCTATCTCCGTTCTTGCCATTCGTGAAGTAGTAGAACTTCGTTTTTTGACCGTACGAGATTTCCGTCGACTCGGCTTGTTTCTTCAAGACCGTACTGCCACTCTTCTTCACCAGTTGTTTTTTGTAATCATTACCGTATAAGACTTTTGCTACTTCCGTCATCGTCATACCGGTCTTTAAGTTCGTGTACTGCGTCGTGTACTTCGTTTCTTCTTTCGTAGCAGCCGATGCACTTCCGGCACATACTGTCGCGCCTGCGATCATTGCTGCAAGTACCGTTGTTGTCATGCGTTTCATTCAATCATCCTCTTTCTTCTGTTCATTTCATGAATACATCATTCATACCTCATCTCATTATAATGGATTTAATGGTTTTTTCTATCTATTTTTCCTTTTTAGTTTTTATTTTTACATTTTTATTCAATTTTTATCGTTTTTTCATGACCTTTATTTCGAAATAACACTCAATTTATACGCTGGATGACCGAATTTAGTACTTTTTGAAAATAAAAGAAACAAGTATGTCATATATTTGAAATTTAGACCGAAATTACTATTTATTGAAACTTTATGAGTATATAGACCTTCAAAAGATGAATATTTATTACATCTCTAAAATCCTCTTATACCAACGTTTCAGGTCAATCGACCTATATTAGATGCCTAATAAATACCATTCAATATAATTATTTTAAAAATATTACATATTTCCCATAATAAAAGGGTAATTTTATTTTATACACTTGAGATGCACGTTCATCCATGCACACTTTAGTCTATTGATTTAGAGGAGGTTGTATTGATGAAAAAAGGGTTGGCAATTGTTCTGAGTCTTCTTCTCATTCTGTCCTATGGGTTGACCCCATTGGGTGCTTCTGCCGCTTCTTCGAGTAGCGTCAAGACCGTCTACTCACCGAAGTATCTCGTTCACTACGGTGGCGTGAAGTATGCCAAGAAGAAATTGACGTATCCAAAATCCGTCAAGGTCAAGCTCTCGAACGGGAAGTATGCGTATCGATCCGTCAAATGGAGTAAGGTCAGCTTTGATAAGAAGTACATCGGAAAGAAACAAAAGATCAAGGGGGATGTCTACGGTACATCAAAAAATGCGTACTGGTATGTCAAAGTCAAAAACTATCCAGCGAAGGTACTTGCTCCGAATGTCATGACCGTCGGAAAGAATCAACCAGCGAACTTGCCGACACGTCTTTCAACGATTTTCGAGGGTGGACAACGCTACTCGTATCCGCTCAAATGGAGTAAGGTCTCAACCGCTTCATTCGGTACGAAAAATCTGACGTATTCGACAGTCGGACGCAACCTCGAAATCTACGGGGCTGCCAAGCTGAAAGTATCAGATGTCGTTCAGTCGATGCAGAAGTACTATCTCGTCTCGTACGGGAAAAAGATCCGGGCAACCGGCAAAATTCTCTATGAAGCAAAAGGTATGAAGAGCTACCTCGTCATTACGGATAAAAAGACGGGTGAGAGCACGAAGATGTATCTCAAGCTCGACAAAAAAGGTCACTACTACGTGACAAGTCAGGAACTCGCACCAGGAGACTACACGGTCTACATCCTGTCGGGTTCGAAAAAGACGAAATCCGTCACGATTACGATCAAAAAACCGATCATGGAACCAACGGATGAACAAAAACGGGAACTGCTTCAAAAGTTACTTCTCGTCATCAACGTCTCGAATCCCCTATTAAGTGACATCGAGTTCCCAGAAGTCGATGGTGTCTCGTTTACGGTCGATTCAGACAACTCAGCTGTCTCTAGCAGCGGAAAAGTCATGCGGGGCGCGACCGATCAAACCGTTAATTTCGCAATCAAGGCGACATTCGGCGGTGTGACGGAAAGCAAATCGTTCTCGAACATCCTCGTTCCACGAAAAGATTTATCGGATGAAGAGTTGATCGACTTCACGCTTCAGAACTTCACAATCGCCAATCCACTCAAAACGAATATCACATTACCAACGGCTGAAGGAATCTCGTTCTCGCTGATTTCGTCGAATGAAGCCGTCGTCTCAAGCAACGGAATCGTCAAACGCGGAATGGAAGATAAACAAGTCGACTTGACGTTACGCGCGACGAAAGGCAGCTTGACGAAAACGAAGAGCTTCCCGAACATCCTCGTCCCGAAAGTCGACAATGCGACAGATAGCCTGTTGCAAGATTATCTCGATAAACTCGATATCAAGAGTCCGGTGACGAAAAATATCGTCCTTCCAGCACTTCCGGGTGCTACAGTCTCGATCACATCAACTAGACCTAGCGTCATCTCAGACACAGGTGTCGTCACACGCGGTATGACGGATCAAACCGTCTCGATCGTCGTCTCGGTCACAAAAGACGGTATCACGAAATCACGTGATTTCTGGAACTTAACGGTTCCAAAACAAGATGCAACGACAGATGAATTACTTGATCTTTACCTGTCTGGTTTGACAATTAGCAGTCCGTTGACAACGAACTTGTCGCTCACACCACCAGCTGGTGTAAACTTATCAATCAGTGCGTCAGACCCAAATATTTTATCGAACTCAGGTATTCTGACTCCACCAGATGTCGATAAAACAATTTCTGTGACGGTTACCGTCTCTAAAGACGGCATCACGAAATCGCGGACGTTTACGAATATTCTTGTGCCTCTCAGTCTTTCAGCAGAGCTAGATGCTGCGCTGAATGCAATCAATCTGAATCTATTGAATTTAACGGGTAACGTCAATTTACCGAGTAGTTCGAAAGGAATTGCGGTTCAATGGACTTCAAACAATCCGGACGTCATCTCGAACGACGGTGTCGTGAAAGGGGCATTGAACTTACAAAACTTCACACTCAAAGCAAGCGTCACAAAAGGTGGTATCACGAAAACGAAAACATTCGCAGGAACAGTCGCAGCTAATCTGGGGCTATCGTTTAAAAATGATATCGCTAAAATCAAGTCGAGCGTCGGTACGCTGAACGTCGGTTACAACCTCAACCTTCCGACTTCATTGAATGGTTCAGTGGTTACTTGGACTTCGAGTGCACCATCGTTATTAAGTAGCACAGGTGCCATCTTGAACGACTCTAGTTCAACGCCATTCACACTGACAGCAACATCTGGAGGGACGTCAGAAACGTTGAATCTTGCTATTCAACGCCCTAATGGTGGTCTACTCGGTGGGTTACTTGACTTACTTGGAGACGTTCTGAAACCGGTCCTCAATGGTCTCACTGGGAATCAAAATACCATCACACTGCCAGATAAATATGGTGGTATTGGCTTACTGGGTATCGGAGAACGTAAAATCACAGGATGGAGTAGTTCTCATCCGGATCTCGTAACGATTCAAGGAAATAACTTGACGCTTAAACGAGATGACTATGATCACGTAGTTGTCCTCTATGCAAACTTCGAAGGATTTAGTAATCCAGTTCCAATCATTATCAAAGTTTCAAAACGTTAATGATGTGCGTTTCTGTTTAAACTAAATATGCGGTGAACCTAGCTTCTCATTAGGTTCATCGCATATTTTTCTACTTTTCTTGTCTACATACAACAAGGGAATTTCAACACCTGAGAGCCAATCATTTGCCTGGACACTACATTTTCTAGGGAGGTTTGGTCATGCGAAAGAGTCTCATCGTTCTTCTCTGTCTGTTGCTTTCCTTCCCCGCCTCATTTCAATCCGTTGCTGCCGCTAAATCAAGCAGCGTCAAAAAAGTATACCGTCCTGCATCAACTGTTCACTATGGCGGTGACGTGTTTGCGGTCAAACCTCTTTCTCCACCGAAGACCGTTCGTGTAAAACTTGGGAACGGAAAAAAAGTAAAACGATCCGTAAAGTGGAGTAATGTGCGCTTCGATAAAAAAATCATTGATCGAAAACAAAAAATAAAAGGAAATGTTTCGGGAACGTCTAAGAGTGCCTACTGGTACGTCACGATCAAAAACTATCCGAAATCAATTCTTCCCCCCGTTGTTACGACGGTCGGGAAAAATCAATCAGCCAAACTTCCAGAACGGCTATCGACGATTTTCGCTGGTGGGCAGCGCTATTCGTATCCACTCAAGTGGACACGGGCAACAACGGCGTCCTTCGGGAAGAAAAGCGTGAAGTACACAGCCGTCGGACGCAACGTCTTGATTACCGGAAAAAATACATTGCGCGTCTCAGATGTCAAACATGAAAACGTGAAGTATACGCCGTTTGAAAGTGGTCGCCGACTGCTGGTCACCGGTCGGATCCTCTATCCGGCAAAAGGTATGACACATCACCTGTACCTGATCGACGATAAAGACCGTGTATCCATGTATCCACTGAAACGTGATCGCCAAGGATACTTCCGGATCGAAACGAATATGTTACCGGTCGGACGCTATGATGTCTCGATTTTAAGTGGATCGCAAAATGCAGCGCCTTCCACTGTGACGATTCGCAACGTCGTCACGCCTCCAGCACCGGACGACTCAAGAAAAATCTTGAAGGCATTGCTTGCAGGAATCACGATTCCAAGTCCACTCCTCCAAAATATTCAGTTTCCACAAATGGATGGAGCCACATTTAGCATTCGCTCCACAGACGGCAATCTATCGCCTACCGGACAAGTCACTCGTACAGATCAAGAACGTGACGTCGCGTTCACGATCGTCGGGAAATTGAATGGCCTTGAAGAAACACGCTCCTTCTCGGGCATCACGATTCCGAAACGTGAGCTGACGGACGAGGAACTGATTGACTTCACTCTCGACAAATTCAAGCTTGCAAGTCCATTGACGAAGGACGTTCAGCTGCCGCAAGCAGAAGGTATAACATTCCAATTAGTGTCTTCAAACGAAAAAATCGTCACATCGGACGGTAAAGTACGCCGTGATCTGACAGATCAACTCGTCACACTCACGTTAAAAGCTTCAAAAGGTAGTCTCGAAAAATCACGTCTCTACTCGAATATCACTGTCCCAAAAGTTGACAATGCGACGGAATTATTCTTAGACGATTACTTGAGTCGTCTGACATTCCCAAATCCTTTAACAAGGGATTTAGTCTTACCTGCCGCTACGGGAACGACACTTTCTCTGACCTCTTCTCTTCCAGATGTCCTCTCGTCGACGGGGAAGGTGACACGTGGACTGACCGATCAACCCGTCTCATTTCTTGTTTCGGCGACGAAAAACGGCGTGACACGTACACGTAGTTTTTGGAACTATCAAGTCCCGAAACGAGATACGGCGATTGACGAACTGTTAGCAGATTATTTGAACAAACTCGATATCCCGAGTACGTTGACGCGTGACGTAAGTCTTCCGACAGTTGAAGGAATTCAAACGACACTTTCTTCAACCAATACATCCATCCTGTCAAATACAGGACAAGTCATCCGTGGTCAAACGGATAAAATCGTCTCATTAACAGTCATTGCGACAAAAGACGGCGTCACTAAATTACGCACTTTCTCGAACTTGACCATTCCAAAGAAAGAAAACGCGACGTCCGATCTGCTTGATGATTACTTGAGAACGGTCGAAATCCCATCACCTTTGACGACTGATTATTACTTGCCGACCCCAATGACACCGGGAATCGAGACCTCTCTCTTCTCAACAAATACAGCTATCCTTTCAAATACTGGAAGCGTGACACGTGGTCTGACTGATCAGATTGTCTCCGTGACGGTGACGGCGTCAAAAGACGGAATCATTCGTAAGAAGGAGTTTCCACTGATCACGATCCCAAAACAAGAGGTGTTACCGGATGCCTTGATCGATACTTATTTGGATCAAGTCGAGATTACTAGTCCGCTGAATCAAAACATTCAGTTGCCTCTCGCACCGGAAGGAATGACCGTATACCTGACCTCTTCTGAGCCGGATATCGTGGCAACGTCAGGCGTTATTAAACCAGCAGACACTGCTCAAACTGTTACGGTCAGTGTGACAGCTATGCTGAATGGTGTTTCAAAGACGAGGATGTTTTCAAACCTCTCAGTACCCGCACGTCCTCTGACAGTCACAGAAGAACTGACGAATTATTTGAATGGTGTTTCGATACCGAAATCACTTGAAACTGATCTTTCATTGAATCCACCTGCAGGAATAACCGTTAGTGTCGAGTCTTCCGTTACTTCGTTGTTATCTAGTACCGGAATCCTGACACGCGATATCGTAGATCGAACGACTGATATTACGGTCATTGCTTCAAAAAATGGGCTATCGCTCTCTAAACAATTTGAAAAAATTTCAGTACCGAAACGTGGATTGACGGATACCGAAGTACTACAAAAATACCTCGACCAACTATCAATTCCTTCTTTACTCAATGATAATCTTAATATCCAGCCACCTACTGGAATTGAAGTTACGTTATCTTCCGACAAAACGAATGTACTTTCAAACGATGGAATCGTCATTCCAGGTATTAAAGATGAGCTCGTCTCACTTAAAATAACTGCTAAAAAAGGAAGTTCTACATTACAGAAAACCTTCTCTAATTTAGTGGTTCCACAGGCAGGTTTATCTGTCAGGGATCTATTAGAGTCATATCTTAAGAACCTCACCATTCCGACTAAATTAACAGAAAATCTAGTGATTCAACCTCCTACAGGAGTAAAATTATCCCTCTCGTCTGATGATCCAGGTGTATTATCGAGTAGCGGAGTCATCGTTCGAGGCGATACGACCAAAAACATTGTCGTCACGGTTCAAGTAGAGAAAGATGGTGTGACTGCTGAAAAATCATTTCCTGAAATTGAAGTTCCATGGACTCTAGAAGCGGAACTAAATCAGGCAGTGAAAGATCTCTCCCTCTCTTCACTAACAGATTTGAAATTACCACTCAACTTGCCGACTGAAGTCAATAAGTTACCGATCACATGGACCTCTAGTAATACCAATGCCATCACAAATACAGGTACTATCATCCCAGCAGTTTCTTCACAGGCGTTTACGTTGACGGCATGGATCACAAAAAACGGCGTTCTAAAAAGTAAGACATTCAATGGAACGATTGCCGGAAATCTCAGTCTGATCCTTAAAGAAGATCTCGCCCGCATCGCTACTGCTAGTCCGACGCTGAACGTGTATCTCGATTTAAAGTTACCTAAATCGTTGAACGGTTCACCTCTTAATTGGTCGTCTAGTAACGAAAGTTTGATGACAACTTTAGGTAAAGTGCTAGTGACTTCAAAGATAGCCCCATTCACACTTTCAGCTGCAACCGGAAATACATCTAGCAGCTTATCGTTGTCTACACAAGACGTTCGCACCTCCTTATTAAGTGGCTTACTCAATCTTTTAGGAAGCATCGTCGATCCGATCGTCGATTCACTCACATTAGGAAAATCAGCATCTCTGCCAAAAAGTTACGGTGGTGTTCTTGGCATTGGAGCAAAATCCATTGACGGCTGGACATCCTCTCATCCAGACATCGTGACGATTCAAGGAAATCAGGCTGTCGTAACGCCAGACAAGTACGAACACCTCGTCGTCTTGTTCGCAAAGTTCGAAGACGTGCCTAAACCGGTACCATTCCTCATCAAGGTTCCAGCAAAAAAATAAGATTTCTTTTCCCTCTGTATGTGTTTCAGTACAGAGGGATTTTTGATTTTCGCTAAATTGATGTTTTTTAAAATCTCATTTCTTTATCATTTAAAACTGAAAATATATCCAGTAATTTCCTTGCTATACTACAGAAAAAGGAGGCGTTTTACGATGAAAAAAAGTATGACATGGACAGCACTCGTGACGCTTGGTCTCAGTAGTGCAGTCTATCTTTCGCCTGTTGAAGCGGCGACGGACGAATTCACGGTAGAAACGAAAAACATCCATACACGGACGGAAGTCCTAAAAGGAAAGGCACCTGCCGGATCCATCGTCGTCTTACAGTCGGATGACACAGAGGAAGAAGATCTCCAAGAAGTCGCTCATGCAAAAGCGGATACGAATGGGAACTATTCAATCGAGTTACCCGAAGAAGGATTGATCGGCGAGGATTTCTACGACTACCATCAATCTGATTCCGATGAGTATGACTATGATGAGGAGGACGAAGACAGCTCTTCTGACGTCACACCGAACTATTTCCTTGAAGTCGTAAGCGTTGATGATTACACAGGCGATGATGATGGAATGGACGATGGCTGGGACGAGTATTACGTAACGCGTGCCGCTTCTTACGGCGATGACGATGGAGGAGACGAACCAGGTGATGATGATGACGACGGCGATGAAGGAGACGAGCCGGGAGAGGATGATGGCGATACAACAGAAGAGCCACAAGATCCGATTTCGTACGACTTCGATCCAATCGATCTCACGGTGCGGACGTTCATTCCAAAAGCAGCAACCGTCGATACAAAAACACTGACACGCACGACTCGGACTGTAAGCGGATCTGTGTCGAACAAGGATGTCCGTGTCGAAGCTTACGTCTACCATAAGTCGAGCAAATCATGGAAACTACTTGGTAAGGCTAAGCCACGCAGTAATGGTTCATATAAGATGTCAATCAATAAGAAATTGTACAAGAAAGATGCGAGCGTTGACTTCTACGTCGTCGGGAATCGTGATGCAGATGGTTTCAGTAAAGCGATTCGAAAAAAATATAAGTAAATTGGAGTAGTAGAAAGGAAGTGCGACATCGATACGTCGTGTTTCCTTTTTACACTTTTCTTTCTCGATATGCGATTACATACGTCACCTATCATCTACAAGTTGTTTAAAAAGCATATCAAAAACAAATTACTCAAAAACACGTTTCCATAAAAAGTTAATCGAAGCCTATAATTAAAGATTTTTTCCTTTAAACTAAAGAAGGTTACATTATTTGGTTTTAAACCAAATTTAATTCCTCAATTTTCTAATTAAAAGGAGCTATTATTCATGAATCGTTTAACACGTTACCTACCTTCTTTGGCTGTGATTATCTTTAGTATCCTTGTCTTCTTATTACCCTTCCGTTGATTCACCTCCCAATGTCAGATACTATGAAAAAACTGTCTCGACATGCGTCCAGGCAGTTTTTTATAGTATCTTTAGTTCCCTTCGTGTTCATAGTTCATCGCCAAAACGCTAAATCTTTTGATATGTTATACTAAATATTGTAAACGCATCAAATATGCCAGACCTTTAAGGAGTGAACGTATGTCGAATCGAAAAAAAGACTATCTGATTTCTTCATTGATCGTCCTCTTCGCATCCATCGTCATCTTCACACTCGATTTACCGAAAGGAACTAGCTTTGCTGCGATTCTGATTGTCGTGATTTTCTCCGTTTTCTTATACGAGTTTCGTATGCTCACTCAAAATAAGACAAAGTATAAAAATTAATTTGTTTCTATACAGTATGATTATGAAAAATAACAAACGACCTAAGTTCTTTGTACAAAAGTAACTCAGGTCGTTTGCTATTTCTGCTTATATTTAATTCAGATTAGTAATTTAGAAAATATGTATTTGTGATGAAAAATTCGTCTGTATATAACATCTGCAATGTTCATCTTACATACGATCGAAATCGTGCGGCTCTTTAAACACTCGCTAAGATCAATTCACGTGTCCAATCAATCGCACTGCTTTCTTCTCCAAAAAACTTATAATAGTAATAGACGATTTTTCTGATCAACCAACGTAAGAACCCACTAATCATGCGGATGACGAATCCCAACAAGCCGATTCGCCAAAGAATGAAGCCACCGCCTACAAGAAATACGAAACAGCCGCATCCCATTGGTCCTGTCAGTCTTAAGACGATCGCAAGAATGATGATTCCGATGATGACGTAAAGCATATGATTGTTCTCCTTCATCAATGTAATTTCTTTAGCCTTATTTTCCTTACTCAGCTATTCGTACTGAGCACAAACGTATAAAGGTGACACGTTCTATATCAGTTATCAGACAAATGGAAGACCCCATGATGAGATCTTCCGACGAACCGCTTTATATTATCGCTTACTCACAGTGATGAACTTCACGTTATCTTGTTTATCAAAGCACACTTCCACGGATAGATTTTTTAATTGATACTCATAGTAACTTTTGACTGAATACTTTGCGAACGTCTTATTGGACTTTGAAAAATGACGTGGTACGGAAGACGAATACGTCTCGGATGTCACAGGTTTGCCAAAGGCAGATTTAATCTCCGCTTTTGAAATCGAGCGTTTTTCAAGTGCCGGAAGCATCGTCAGCAACTCAATTCGGTTTGGCTGGCTCTCTCCGTAGCGCACATACCGTGAAGCGAGAACGCTCCCTTTCCATTTTCCGTTCGTGTTCGCATCCGTTTCTGGAATGAACATGCTCCCTTTCGTTCCTTTTAGCTTCGAGTACGATGATGCGAGGACCGGTAGTCCTTCGAACGACTGTTTATCGAGGAGCGACTGTCGGTGACGTTCCAACCACGGAACATCTTTTAGCGAAGATAACTTTGGCGGCGGCATGACTTTACCAGTTACTGTCGTCGTAAAGCCTTCATACGTCGCTTTTAAGGTGTATGATCCTTGTGTTTTGCCATACAGCTTTCCCGATTTGATATAGGCTTTCGTTGGATTGTCCGTCGCCCAGCTGACACCAGATTTGACGAGAACCGTTTTTCCATCAGCTCGTGTGACTTCAAGTGCTAACGTTTCAGAAGAACCACTGTCCACACTTTGATGAGCTGCTGGTATTTGGACAGCGACTGGTCGTTTGTATAGCTCTTTCCCACTATAGACATTCGTGCTGCTGTACCCTTCGACGACGATTGAGCGCGCTTCGTTACTAAGTTCAACTCTTGATTGGTATGCAAGATTTTGATCATAGTCGAGGGACGTATGAATACGCCGCCCCGTCTCCCGTTCAAATAACGAGAACGCTCGGTCGTTTCCATAAGAAGTCACCGCAATGAATTTGCCCGACTCATCGATTGAGAGATCATTGTAAGAAATGTTCTTCCCTGTTACGAACTGTCCACTCGTTTGAATCTTTCTGAACCCTCGATTCAAATCGTAGACATCAAGCTGTGGTGTGTTATTTTCTCCTATGATAAGTAATCCATCATCATTCATATCAAACGCTTCGATACTTTCCTCTTCTCTTCCATGAATGACGCCTTTATAGGAGAGATCGGATGTGTAGACATTAGCATCCGACGAGGAAATGATGGCTACATGATCGCGTGCCGTCAAAATTTGACCGAATTGACTTGTTCCTCGGATGTTTAAGAGTTGCTCCGAATCTAGGTCAAACGATAGCATCTTACCATCTCCGTTATTTTCGGCTAGTAAAATGACCGTATGCGTATCCGGAATGAACTGAACCTCAATGAAGTCAGAAACTTCTTCTTCCTTGTTGAGAATCGTCGGTATTTCTTTGATTTTCGATCCAAAGGCGTCATAGACATGAATGGTTCCTTCTGATACTGCAACACGTAGACTTTGATCATCGGACGCATCAAATCCGTCCATCGACGAGTCAACATTAGGGAGCGACTGAATACGTTCGCCATTAGAAAGATCAATCAGCTCTGGTTTTTGATAAGAAGACCATCCCCATACGAGTTCTTGTCCTTTGATGATGTTAAACTGTCCGTATAACTCAAACGAAGTCGTCATGGGTGTATCGACCTCTGCTGAGACAGGAGATGTCCCACCCAAAATTGCCATACCTCCAAGTAAAGCTATCATCGTTTTCTTCATAATTTCATCATCCTCTTCCTGTTTAACGTTCCATCCATAGTTTACCGTAATCAAAGAATGATAAAATTCCATTTTTTAAAATAAAAGATAATATTTGGTTCATCACCATAAGGTGTGGTGGACACATGAAATCCATAAGATTTTGAATCGGACATAGAAAAAAGTAAAAACCCCGGCATCGTAATTTTTACATATTGCTTTTTTCAAGATAGAATCCTAGAAATCGCTTTGCGTCACTCTTCGTCCAGCAGTATGATGCTGCCTCAACTTTGTAATCTGCATGATCCACCGGTACTAATACATTTCGTGAGTTAGAAGGGCTCGCGACAATCGTATATTCTTTTGCAAGATTCCCGTCCTTCAATTCAAAAAATGAATACTTCTTTTTGGAAATAAAATAGCAGGTGACGTATGTCTACGCCACCTGCTTCATGTATTTGATTCAAGAATCGGAAAGTCTCATGATGAAATCTTTTTGTTCCCTTTTTTAGAGGATTGCTTACTCACTGTGATGAATCGTACCGTATCCTTTTTATCAAAATAGGTTTCTACGGAGAGATCGTTCAAGCGATAGCGATCGACACGTTTGATGGTGTATTTCGCGAATGTCTTATCGGACTTTGAAAACTGATGCGAAATGGAAGGAGCGTACGTTGTTGAGGTCACTGGTTTACCAAAGATGGACTGAATCTCCTTTTTCGAAATCGAGCGCTGTTCAAGCGCTGGGAGCATCGTTAGCAACTCGATTTGATTCGGCTGATGTTCTATGGGGCGTGGATACCGTGAAGCAAGGACACTTCCTTTCCATTTCCCGTTCATATTCATCTTCTCTTTTGGAATGATCATCTTCCCCTTCGTTCCTTTGAGCTTCGAATAGGACAAGGACAGGACCGGTAAGCCTTCAAACGATTGGTAATCGAGCAGTGATTGGCGGTGACGCTCTAACCACGGTATATCTTTTAGCGACGACAGCTTCGGCGGTGCGACCACACCGGTGACAGTCGCCGTGAACCCCTCATAGGTCGCGGATAGGGTATAGTCTCCTTCTGCTTCACCGTACAGTTTGCCTGATTGAATGAAGGCTGCTTCTGGATGATCCGTCTCCCAGGTGACACCTGCTTTGACGAGAGCAGTCTTTCCGTCAGCTCGCGTGACTTCAAGTGCTAACGTTTCTGAAGCCCCTCGATCTATGCGTTGACGGGCTTTCGGTATCTGAATCGCAATCGGTCGTGTCGATAATGCGTTTCCACTGTAGATGTTCGTCTGGTTAGATCCTTCGACAATGATGGAACGTGCTTTGTTACTGAGTTCAACACCTGATTGATAGGAAAAATCTTGATTGTGGTCGAGAGAAGTATAAATACGCCGTCCCGTCTCTCGTTCAAATAACGAGAAGGGGCGATCACTTCCGGACGAGGTGACCGCAATGAAGGTTCCTGATTCATCAATCGCAATGTCACTGTAGGAAACGTCACTTCCCATCACAAACTGCTCATTCGTCTGTGTTTTTTCAAGACCGTGATTTAAATCATAGACGTCAGGCTGTGGTACTCCCTGTTCTCCGATGACGAGAAGTCCCTCGTCATTCATGTCAAATGCCTCGATACCATCTTCTTCTCTCGCATGGATGACGCCTATATACGTTAAGTCAGCGGTATAGAGATATACAGCAGACGAATAGACGACAGCAACATGATCGCGTGCGGTTAACAATTGACCATATGGACTGGTTCCACGACTACTAATGAGTTGCTCCGTATCTAAATCATACGAAAGAAGTTTACAGTGCCCACCATTCTTCGCTAGTAAAACGACCGTATGCGTATTCGGAATGAACTGGACGTCCACGAACTTAGTAATCTTGTCTTCCTTGTCGACAATCTCCGATACTTCTTGAACCTTTGTTCCAAAAGCATTGTAGACATGAAGCACTCCCTGTTTTATTACGACACGTTGTGTTTGATCGTCCGAAACATCGAATCCTTCAATCGATGATTCCCTACCAGAGAGCGACTGAATGCGTTCTCCACTTTGAAGGTCAATCAGACTCAGTTGTTGATAGGAAGACCACTCCCAAACACGTTCTTGTCCTTTGACGATTTGAAACTGTCCCGATAACCCGAACGATCCTGTTAAAGGTAGAGCGACTTCTGCTGCGACAGGTAATGCTCCTCCAAAAGATATGATTCCCCCAAGTAAAGCCATCATTATTTTTCTCATGCCTATCATCCTTTTTCGTCTAACTTTCATTCATAGTTTAACGTATTCAAGGATAATAAAATTCCATTTTTTAAAACAAAAGAAAATATTTACAATCACTTAAAATGATTTTGTCGATAAAGCGCTTTCCTTTTATTTGTTAATTGGAATGCATTAAAAACGTACGTATTAAGCGAGTGGAGACCAGTACGTAATCATTTTTCGACTCAATTTTTCTAACCATTCTACTTTGACATGACATACAATAATGGTAATAACATGAAGTATTTTAAGGGAGTTGAATCGAATGATTGTTTTATTCAACAATGTAAAATCACCTCGCATGATTCTACCAAAAGAACGATTACATTATTACATCGAATATGCTCAGCATTTAGGACAACAGGTCGCCAGTTGTACGATCGAAGATGTTGATTTTGATGCTCAAATCATTCAAGCAGAAGTATATGATGGAGAATGGTGTCGCCAATCGATTCCGTTTCCGCCTTTACTCTTAAATGAGAACTGTGTTGTTCCCTCACAGTCAGCGCATCCCGAAGAGGATCTATGCCTTCAGCAAGTCATTCCTCATTTCTTTCACCTGATTGATGATAAGTATGTGCTTCAACAAAAACTAGAAGACGCGGGATCGTGGGGAACGTTATTCATTCCAACCGAACGATTAACAGGATTCGATCAATTTCTAACACAGTTGAAGAAACACAATGTCACCGTCTTAAAACCAACGAATGCTTCTAAAGGAACAGGAATATATAAAATTACCAAAGCGGCGGGGGTAGGATATTCTGTAACCATCCAAGATCAGCGTCATGTGTATACCTATCAACAACTGCGAACATTAATTCTTTCGTTAGCCGAACAAGGCAACTACATCATGCAGCCATTTGTGATATCACGCACGACAAGCGGCGAAACTTTTCATCTGCGCACGCACTTAGTTCGAGATGCCTCCGGCCAATGGACGGTGCTCGCTTCCATTGCGGACGTTGCAAAAAAAGGACGGTTCATCACGAACTTAAGTGGCTACAAGACAGAACGAGCTGACGCGTTTCTTCAATCGTTACACCCTGAAGGTACCTTCATGCACCGTGCACTCGTTGAGCAAAGTCTTTTACTAGCGAAGGCCATCGATGCTTTGTATCCTTTTACCTTGCCGGAGCTGGCTCTTGATTTTGCATTAGACGAAACATTCACCCTTCGATTCTTTGAAGCCAACACAGGACCAGAGATCATAGCTTATAAGGAAGAGCGGGAACAACGTCGAGCAGCAGCGTTACTTCCGTTTGCTGATGCTGTATCGCAAGCGATTGTAGGCGTTCCTATCGAACAACGATTTGGTCGTTATTTTAAAGTCGGACAATAAACTTTTATTCAAACAGTAAAAAGACTTGAATATAAAGTTGATGATTCAGGTCTTTTACTACTTAAGATTTCTAAATTTCTTATTAATGGCGTCAATCCTACTTACTATTCGAAGCATATAATTATTCTTTAATTCTTTCTTTTCCCTAAAATAGACTTTACTTTCAGAGTTGCTCTACTGCCTGTTGTTTCTCTTCTTTCGAAGTCTGGATGTAGTATCGATTCGTCTGCTCGATCGAATGATGCCCAAGCAAGCGACTGATAACGGTGATATCAACATGCTTCTGTGTCAATCGTGTCGCGAACGTATGACGAAAGAGGTGTGGATAGAGATGACGACCAACATTGGTATCGAGTGCTCTCAGAACATCCGATAGACCACCTCGCGTCAATCGCTCCCCTCGTTGACTCAAGAAGATATACGGACTCTCTATCGCCTGACGATGTTTCATTCTATCTTCCTCCACATACTGACGTAGACAACGTAGCGTATCTTCGCGTAATGGGACTTCACGGACCTTATCACCCTTCCCATGGACTTCGATGCTTCGTCCTATCCAGTCAATCTGCCACAAGCGTAACTCGACTAGCTCACTTGCTCGAAGCCCGGCATACAATAAGAGATGAATCAACGACTGGTTCCGATAAGACAGGGACGGTAGGACTTGTTGTACACGACGAAATTCTTCCTCCGTCAATACGTCGACCTGATGACTTCCCTGTGCTACCTTGATGCGGTCACTCCAGTAAATCCATCGTCTATCCAACTTCCCTTGTGCCATCAGAAAGTCATTGTAGGCAGTCATCGCATTGAGGAACTTATTGATCGTTGCTGCCTTTCTTCCTTGATCGAGAAGCCATTGTTTGTACGACAGGATATCCTCTCGTGAAGAAAACGTTCCTCGTCCACTAAACTTCTCGACTTCTGCGACATAGCTAGCAATCGTACTCGGTTGGCGTCCTTGTTCATAGAGGAATCGTCGGAAGGATTCGCGTTCCCCGTTTGCTATTCCCGATATCATGGGTCCATCCCCTCTCGATTATTTTCGGGGTTTCGGGGGATGAGAAGACGAAAATCCCCGAAACCCCGTTTTTTTACTCAGAGATACATCTCTATATCCAGTGAAAACAGAATCGGGGAACGGGAAATCTCCCTACAGTTCTACTGGACGTCCCCCCGAAATTCCCAGCAGTTCTACTTTTGTCTTCTACTCCTTTGCTGAATAGCTACCGAAACCGTTGGTATACAATACTTCCTTTCCTTCCTTTACTCCCAGCAGTCTTAATGAACAGTCTGGAGTCACAAACAAGAATACTTCCACAACGTGCTAAGTCGAGTCCCAAAACAGGACAAATAAAAAAGACCTTCTCATTCGAAAAGCTCTACGACACGTTCTAGATATTCGACATAAGACTGGATGACCAGCCGGTCATCTTCGTCCATGATGTTCTTGATACTTCGTTGGACGCGCGATCGATCGACATGAATGACGTCTTGTACGACATCCTCTAAGACTTGCTCGATGACATCCTCTTCAGTCAGTAACTCCCCTTCGTAACAGTCCAGCATCTCATCATATTGACGATAGTAATCCTTCCCTCCAAGTACTACCCGATGATATTTTCGCATTCTAATCTCCTCCTTTGGTATTCTCCACGTCATCGCGTCTGTTACATACACTTAGTGTAGTCATTCCTACTCAATCCTCATCATGGCTTCGTTTCGTCGTATAGTTCGTAGGCAATCGTTCTTCCATCATATATCCATACCTCATAGACCAGCCGATACGTAAGCGAATCATAGCCCATTCCAGCCATCCATTCCTTTCCGTCTTCCTCGACATACACGAATGTATCGAACTGTATAGGATCAGGAAGCGACGAAAGATGTTCCGACGATACGATAGACTGATCAATCTCTGAATGCTCGAACAGATAGGATTCCATACCGACTTCATCGACGACTACCACTTTATCAAATAGTTGCTTGATACGAACGACGAACCCGATTCTTTTATCCAAAGTGAACTCTCCTTTCTCCAAATAAAAAGAGCCTTCATTCCGTATTGAAATGAAGACTCTTTTTAACGTCATACAATATAATAATATATATTTATTTTTCAGAATCTACTTTACTCAAAGTTATTTTAATAAAAAATACAAGTCTGTTATTAAAAACAGACTTGTATCATCAACTAGTAATATCAAGATAGAAGGAGTTTCTTAGTTTGAAACTGTGATGTTAGAAGGAACTGATAAAACATTTCCTGCTGCATCTTTGATATCAAGTGTTGAAAGTGCTTTGAGCGAGAGACCTTTAGAAAGTGAATCTGCATCTACTGCAGTAATAGTAACTGTTGCAGTACCAGTTGCAGCTGTGAATCCAGCATCAAATTCACGTTTGACTTCGTAAGATTTTCCTCCAACTAATAACTCGAAATCAGCTTTGTCAGTAACAGCTTGTAGCACTGATTCAGAGAACGTAAGAGTAAGCTTATCAGTAGCAGTCAATTTAGCTGAAGTTACTTTAGGAGCAACGTTTTCTTTAAGAGAAACATCATTTACAAATTTCTGATCCATACTTACAGAAGAACCAAGAGCTTTAACGTTAGAAATTGTAATGTTACGTGTTCCAGTGAAAGTGTTTGAATCAGCTTTCAAGTTAAGAACAGCAACTTGTTTGTCATCTTTAACTGGTAACAAAGTTACTGATTCAACAATAGCACCATCAATACGATAGTTAGATACGTTAGTTGCAGAAGCGCCATCAACAGCCTTGTCGAATGTTACTTCTACTTTACTGTTGTTTGTAGCATCTTGAGCGATTTTTTCAACAGCAACTTTATCAGTGTTTGCTACTACTCCATCTTCTCCACGAGTGAATGAAGATTTTGATCCTTCGGCAGCAATTTTAGCTACACTGCTAACGTTTGCGAATGAAAGATTTAATGAGTAAACTGCACCCTTAACATCTTTATCTGTTAACAAAGTTTTCAATGCAACACGGATAACTTTTTTGTTATCAGTTGTTTTGTAAGCGACTACTTTCGCAGTGATATCACCATCAGCAATTGACGTAGTAACAAAATCTTTTACATAAGATCCAGATGTTACATCTACAGTTGAAGTGTTATCTACAACAACATCTTTATCGAAAGCAATTTCAAGGTACTCTTGTTTGTCTTTTGCATCTACAACAACGTTACTTGAAACAACTTTAGGAGCAACTGTATCTTTAACGAATGTAACTACACGACTTTCGTTAACACCTGCAACTCCACTCAAATCAGTAAATGAGCTTACAGCAACAGTCTTAGCTTCTTCTAATACAGCAGGAGCTGTTACGTTGTATTTTGTAGGATCTTTTTCATCTACAACAACTTTAGCAGCATCGATAAGTGTACCAGCAAGGGTAACTGTTGGTTTTGTTAGTAATGCCTCAGAGAACTTGATTGCAAATGTGTCTGCACCAGTTTGAGTGATTGAAGAAACTGTAGGAGCAACTCCGTCAGCTGCACCTTTTGAGAATGAAACAGTTGCTGGGTTAGGTGTTAGTAAGTTACCAGCTTGATCTTGTGCTCCAATGAATGTAGCAACAATTTCTTTTCCAACTGTTACATCGCCCAAAATAAAGACTGCTTCAGTAGCACCAGCTTGAATTTCTCCAGAAACGTTTGTTACTGCACTACCATCAGCATACTTGAAAGTGACTGTGTTAAATGCTTTCATCGGTTCAGAGAACTTAACTTTTACTTGACTAGCAGAAAGTTTCTCAGTTCCAAGGATAGTAGGAGCCACAGTATCTTTATCGATTGTGATGATTTTGCTGAACTTCTCTACAGATGAACCTGTGAGTGTTTTTACTTTATCGACTTCTACATCGTAGCGTTTTTCAAGTACTTTTGTAGAAGTAACAGTTAATGTCTTACCATCAGCACTCAATTTACCTGTAAGCGTACCGTCTTCGACAGCGTCGATTGAACGGAATTTGAGAACATCAGTTACCAATGCACCAGATACGCCGTCAGTGAACACTGATTTAGCATCTACAGCTTTATTGAATGCAATTTCAACTTGAGTAGCGTTAATCGCCTTAACTTCTTTAACCATTGGAGCTTCAATTACGAAGTCTTTAGCAGGTGAAACAACTTCACCGACTTTAACTGCGAATGCGTGAGTTCCAGCTGGAAGTACAGCTGATTTAGCAGTCAATTTGCCGTCTTTGAGTTCAGCAGCAACTTTGATTGGCTCTTTAGTCATGTCTTTGAATGCATAGACAAGAACTTCTGCTTTAGCATCTTTTGCTGGGTATTTCACGTCAGCAGAAACTGAAAGCATATCGTCTTTGATTTCGTTCATCACGTTTGTGATTTCAGCAGCTTTGACTTCATAAGCGATTGAACCCTTGATTGAAGAGTTTTTGCCCATGTAGTTGTAAGAAAGCTTCATTTCGCCAGCTTTGTCTGTTTTTTCAGCCGTGAGGTTGAAAGATTTAGCAGAACGAGCGATGACTTTACCGTCTTTGTATTTCACGTCGATTGTTGAAGGAAGGTTGAGTTTCTCACCAACTGCGACAGGAGCGAGCTTTGGCTCAACAACGTCAACTGGGTAGTTGTTCAATTTCACTTTGATCGAAGCTTTTTTCGTAGTACCTGAAACAGTACCAGAGATCGTTTGGTATTTACCGATGTATTTTTTGTCGTAAGAGACTTTGCCCCATTTGACTGAACGGTTTTCGTATTTCTTGTTTGAAAGCAATACTTTAACCGTTTTTGGAAGTGACAATTTTTTCACTGCGAATGTGTAACCACCGTAGTGCGAGATTGATTTAGGTGCAGTAATTGATTTAACTGTGACTTTCGATGCAGCATCCGCCGTAAGGCCTGGTGCTACTGCTGAAGCTGTCACTGCAAGAGCAGCTGCTGCAGCGTATAATTTGTTCGATTTCTTCGTGCCCATGTGTAAAAATCCTCCCTTAATTAAACTACTAGTTGACTTGACGACTTGCCTCCAATAAAAGACAAAAGACAAACTTCAGGATCTCCTTCACCCAGCCTTTTCTCGTCCATACAATGGTAATGAAGTTGCTATTTCTACCAACTAAATTTCAATTGTATTTCAAATCCAAGTCAGATAAAGGAAGAAGTCTTACGTCCTGACGAAAATTGATAATTAGATAAAATAGGTAATATTAGAAACCTAATTTTCCCTTTTCTATCGAATCAGTATGTAATCGTCATTCCATAATTCTTATCGACACCTGATACTCCAATGTTTAACGATTTCTCGAAGAAAAATCGTTTTTTCATGAATTTGCAGGTTAATCCCACTGTTTACCAGTTGTCTCGACCTACAAGAATAAATATACCGAAAGTGTTTCATTTCAACAACCCTAAATTTGTAACTAAAATGCAATCTAATGGTCTTATTAAAAATTTTTTACATGGTGTCTTATGGAAAATGATTTTCCGATTACCCTACTGTTAAAAAACACCTTTTTTTCGACAAAAAGTGACACGTTTTCACGACTGGGTGTCGAATGATTTTTTTATCAAAAAAGCTAGACTAACTTCTCTGCTTTTAGTCCGATTTTAAAAAACGCGGAAATGATTCGAAAGTCACGCTCTGATTTTCGAGTCGAAAGAGATCAAAAAAAAATTTTTTAGATGTTTTTTGATCCTTTCATTGCTTTTCCCCTAATTGTCCCTACTCACAAATTGTGTCGAAATCATGAAAACGCATTCCTTGTCTGTTAGGAATGCGTTCTTTCTATAGATGATTAGCGCGTCACGTATACCTGCTTCGTGGTTTTTCCGTACCGGTTCTCAGAAGAGACGGTGATCTTTGTGCCACGCGTTGCTGTTGGGATCGAAAACGCAAAGTGTCCCATTTGATTCGCTTTTTGAGTATACGTCCGCTGATTGATCGTTACTCGTACCGTAGCGTTTTTCTCTGTCGTCCCGTTGACCTGTCGCGCTCCGGCCTTCACCGGATTGATCTGTAAGACTGGGAACAGGTAACTCGCTGTCATCCGGAAGTGATAGTATCCGCTGTAGTACGTACTCCCAATCCGGAAGTAGTAAGTGCCTTTTGGAAGTTCAAGACTGTCCTTCCATCTCCCTGGTGTCTTTTCACTTCCACTCAGACTCCGGTAATAGAGCGACTTGTTCATCGGGTCCGTCCATTCAATCGTCATAGATGGATCGATCATCGTCGTAACATCGAACGTTACCTGACTCTTTTTCGGCAATGTCACGCGGTAGTAATCGTGATGATCCTGCCACGTCAGCAGACCACTGTGGTCTTGCGCAAACAAAAGGCGTGTTGCCTCAAGGACTCCGTCATTCGGTTCCTGTTCATTCGTCGTTACCGGTTGCATCGCTGCCTGGACCTGATAACGACCGGTTTGTGTACTCGTCCGTGACAAGGTCAGAAAGTAAGTCCCTGCTTCTACATAAACCGCTCGACGGAATTTTCCCGGCGACTTCTCTTCACTGACGAGATAGCTCGAGAAGACGTTCTCGTTTAAACTGTCCGTTAGACTGATCGTTGCATTGCCGCGCAGGTATGTATCGATGACTAGTGATAGCTTGCCGTTTTTTGGGACGTTCACTTGATAGATGTCTTTTTCATCTTGAGCAGAGAGCATTCCACGGACCGCTTGCTGAAACGGTAAGACTTGTGCTTCTAGCGTACCGTTATTCGGTTCCTGGTCATCCGTCGTGATGGTGTCCGCTGTCGCACGAAGCGTATAGGCTGCCGGTCGTTTACTCAAGATGTATTCCGATACGATCAGACGGTAGTTGCCTGGCTCGACGTATTCAGACAGAACAGCTTGTTCCGGTCTGACGCCGTCACTCGTTAAACTCTGATAGATAACTTGTTTGCTGCGCTCATCCTGTAAGGTCACACGTGTATTTTCACCGAATCCACTGACGTCGACAGTCAGCTTACTTGCACGCGTCACGGTGAGATCATACTTCGCTGACTCGTTGGCTTTTAGTACACCTGACACCGGTTGATCCCATACGAGTGGACCGTCCGCTTCGACAGCGCCACTCAACCAGATGATCAAGAGTAAGCTCAGCACACTCGCTCGCCCGATCATACGTATTCCGTTCATCGCTTTCACTCCTTGTTTTTAGGTCATGCCTTCCTCAGTATACGAAACCACTTGCTGGAGGAAGCTTGTTCTTTTCAGGAGGATGGGAATCGGTTCTTAAAAATCAGCGATAACAAAAAAAGAAAGCCACGCAGGCTTTCTTTTTAAAGTCGACTTACTAGTGTTCGCCCGAGTACAGCGTTCTTCTCCGACGAGTTCGTTTTTTCAATAGATGCTTTCTTACGAATCTCACGGTAAGGCGTACATCGACTTTTCCAGTGCTTCGAGAAACGGACGCTCGGCAAAGGCGTGGCTCCGTTCTGCCGTGACGACGATCGTCTCCTTCTCGCGTTTAAAACGGACCGGTAGTCCTTCTGCGATCCAGTCGAGCTGGGCTTGCATCTTTTGGCGGATGCTGCCGCCCTTGCGTTCGGCTTCCATGAACTGACGTATGTACTGCAGGACATAGCCGAATCCGAACTCGATTGGAATTCGGAGTTCCGTTCCCCGTTGACGAATCCGGATCAGTCCTGCCCCGTAATGGACGGCCCGTTCCCACTCTTCGTTCTGTCGTTGATTCCATCCGGGATATAACACATGTGCCTCGAGCGCTCCTTTGGGACCACTCGGTTGAACCGCGAAATAATCGATCTGCATGTCGCTTCGTCCTTTCGTCTAGCAAAATAGGGATGACACCATGACTGGTCTCATCCCTAATGACAGGTCGCATTTAGCGTTTGTTCGAAAATTCTTTTCCCGGACGTCCGATTGCTTCATAGGCAACGCCTGCCGGGGCATCGACGTACTGCCAACAGTTCCGTCCGTCGATCAAGCGTGGCGTCTGCATGACGCGCGTCAACAGTTCCGGCGCCATCGTCTTCATCTCTGGCCACTCCGTCATGATAACGGCGACGTCCGCTCCGCGTAACGCTTCTTCAAGCGTCGGTTTCTGGTCAAGCAACGTCCGCGCCGCCGGATCATAGCCGACGACGACGACACCAAGTTGCTCGAGCCGTTCCGCGAGGCGTAAGGCCGGTGCGTCCCGTAAGTCGTCCGTTCCCGGCTTAAAGGCAAGACCAAGCAGCGCGACACGCATTCCCCGCTCCGGACGGACCTTCGCGAGGACGTAATCGAGCTGGGCTTCGTTCGTCCGGTCAGCTGCTTCGATGACGTGCAGCGTCGTCTCGTGCGTCCGCGCAAGCGTCGTCAATGCGGCGATGTCTTTCGGGAAACAAGATCCGCCGTAGCCTGCACCCGCTCGCAAGAAGGCAGAGCCGATCCGAGGATCAAGTCCGATCCCGTGGGCGACTTCCGTCACGTCGGCACCGACTGCGTCCGCTAGGCGAGCAATCTCATTAATGAAACTGATTTTGACGGCGAGGAAACTGTTCGCCGCATATTTCGTCAATTCCGCTGTCGTCGGATCAACGACGACGACCGGGGCTGTCGTTTGAAATAACTGCTCGACCGTTTTCGCAAAGGCGGCATCCGTCGTCCCGATGATTAGACGGCTCGGCTGACGGTTGTCCGCGAGTGCCGTTCCTTCACGCAGGAACTCCGGTACCATCGCGAAGCGTAACGTTGGGTGCGCTTCCTGCAGGCGGGCCGTCGTTCCCGGTGGTACCGTCGACTTGACGATGACACTGGCACCGGGGCGTGTTTCTTCAATCAAACGTGCGACGGCTTCAACAGCCGATAGATCACAGCTACCGTCTGCCCGTTCCGGAGTCCCGACGGCGATCAAGTACAAATCGGACGCCGGATAGTCCGTCGTGAACGTCAAGCGTTCGCGATTGAGGCGGAGCGCGTCTTCGATTCCTTCTTCGGTGATCGGTGCAATCCCTTGCGCTAACCGTTCCATCCGTTCTGCATTCAAGTCGACACACGTCACCTCATGTCCGTTTTCTGCGAGTCCGATCGCGGTGACGAGTCCGACATATCCTGTCCCAATCACTGTTGCTTGCATCTCCATCACGTCCTTGTCCATTTTTCTCTGTCTTCACTATACGGGAGGAAAGCCGATTTGTGCATCGAAAAAGCTTTCCGAATACGCTATACTGAGTACGGAATGGAGGAATGCATGTGGCGATCATCATTTTTAGCCTCATTTGTCTCTTCGCGTATCGGATCCGTAAGCTTCCAGAAGTCCTGCGGTCGATTTTACTCGTCCTTGGTTTAATCAGTGGATGGTTCGCGTTATTTGAGATCATTGGATATATCGAAGCCAATCCGTACTTGGCGGCCATCCCGATCGCACTCGGGCTCGGCTATTGGTACTGGAAACGTAAACAACGTTCCGTCAAAAAGACGCCTTCGGATCAGTGAAGGCGTCTTTTCCTCTTACATACGAAAGCGCACGAGGGGGATGCCCCTACGTGCGCTTTGCTTTTAGGATTGTTGTTTACGTTCCATCGACGCGATCTGTTCCTCGATATCGAGTAACTTCAATTCGTGTTCGAGCTCAAGGCGACGTTTCTTCCGTTTCAAGCGTGCGAGTTCCGCTTCCATCGAAGCTTTCGAGGCTTCCGGTGTTGTCGTCGTTTCACTCGATTGCATCGTCGCTTGAAGTGGATCAAAGACGTTCGACTTCGCGAACTGAGCTGCTTCCGGTCCGAACATATCTTGGATGATTGGGAGAATCTTGTTCAATGCGGTTCCCGGAATCTGTGATTTCTCATCGACTAACCGTTTCAGCGCCAATTCATCGACACGGTACCCTTTGCCGTCCTGCTCCGCGTGCAATTCCCCTGTCCGAATCCAGCGCCGGACCGTCTCTTCCGATACGCGTAATAATTCACTGATCTGTTTTGTCGTCAACATCGAATCCCTCTTTCCTATGATTTGATACTACTATTATGCGCATATGTGTGCGTGTGTGTCAATAAACACACACATCATCCCATAAAAAAGAACGCCTCCACTCAGGAGACGTTCCGTTTAAGCCTTATCGTTTTCGAACGAGCAACCATACTCCGACGACGGAACTCATGCCACCGACAATCGCGAACGGAAACGGCTTGTCTTCCCCTGCTTGCGGTAGACGTTCTGCTGTAACGCTTGGAGTCGACGTCGTATCCGCTTTTGCTGCGACCGGTGCTGTCGATTTGACCGGACTAACGACCTTCGTCGGCGTTTCCTTGACCGGTTCAACAGGTGGCGCCAGTTCGACGGCAACCATTGTTCCGCCACCATCGCGTGTTAGATCAAGGACGGCGTCGACCGATTGACGCTTCAAGTGTTTTAAGAGATGCGCCTGAGCATCCTTCGCCTCACTCATGTCCTCTTCAAACGCGATGTAATCGAGGTGATGCATCGCCTTAACCGTATAACCGGCAGGCGCTTTGACTTTTAAGATGTACGTGCCGACCGGGAAGCTGTCTCCGCCCGCAAAAGCGTGATCATCTCCTTCGTCTTCAATCGTCCATGCCGTTTCACCCGTGACCGTATCCAGTAACGTGTACGTCATCGGGACGGTCTCTTCTTTTTCCTGCGGCTGTTGGTCCCCATTCGCATCGACGAAGTTTGTCAGTGTCAAGAAGTGCGACGGTTCCATCATCTCGTCCCCTTCCGTCATACCGGCATCGATGACCCGGACGTCCCCTGCTTGGATCGTTACGTTCGTCGTTCCGAACGTGTTGACATCTGAATCCTGATGCGGCTTCGTGAACGTATACAAGCCGATGTCATAGCCATCGACCTTGACTTGATACGTCCCTGGCGTCACCTGTTCAAATATGTAGTTCCCTTGTTCCGTGATCGCCATGTCTGTGACGTCGCCACGTGGCGTGATCAAGAAGACACTGACGTCATCAAGAAGGGCTTCTGTCTCTTGGCGAATGCCGTCTTCGTTTGCGTCATACCAGACCGTTCCCGTAATTTGCCCCTTCGTCGCCTTGACGTTCGTCGCCGGAGCCGGTTTTGTTTCTGTGACCGGCTTTTCCTTTGTCGGCGTCGTCGGTTTTGGTTTACTCGGTGTAACCGGTTGTGTATCCGGTTTGACGTCTGGTTTAACTTCCGGTTCCGTGACCGGTTCTTCCGGTGTCGCAGGATCATCCGTTACCGGCTTCTCCGCGTCGACTTTCGGAAACTCAAGGAGAATCGATTGCTGTGTCGTTGGTTCCGTGACGACGATCCGTGGTGCCGTCTCTGCTGTGAACGTCACCGTCGGATGTGCAGTGATATCAATGCCGCTTCCCGTCAAACCGTCTGAGAACGCAAGCGTCGTCTCACTCGTCACATCGACGATGCCTTCTCCTGTGAAGGTCAACGTATACGGTCCTGTCCCGCTTGCTGTCACGTCCCATTTCGATTCGGCTTGGACCGGAGCGATGCCCGTCCCACCCCACATCAGGAGTAACAAAAAGATGATGATTTTTTTCATGGTGTCTCATTCAGCTCCGTTTCTAATAAGAAAAACATATCTAAATTTTAAACAACCGCGTAAAATTAAACCAGATAATTTTGTTTAAACTGTTCTTTTTTTCAACTTTCCACCATTTTCCGTAAAGGTCGTGATTTTTCATGAAACGTATCCTTCCACTCCTCCTCGGCGTCAGTCTCCTGACCCCGTCCGCCGTCTCGGCTGCGACGACACCACTTCCGGTGACGAGTCAGACGTTACGCGGTACATATGATGCGTCCGGACGTGCCGTCTTCACCCTACCGTCAGCCCTCTATATCGAACGGGCAACGCATCTCGAATTCGACTTGGATCGCTCGAAAGGTTCCGTCTATACCTCAAAGACGAATTACAGCAAAGGGACGACCTACAAACGGTATCGTCAACTGCAGGACGAAGCGTTGATCTTCCCGCTCAGCTGGTCCGGTACACAGTATGTCGTCTTCGAAGGAAAACCGGGGACCCGCTACCAGATTCCCTTTAGCCTCCGTAAACTCCAGCCGCTCTTGCCGATGAAGCCAAGTGCGACGACGTCAAAGACCGCGAGTCTCCTCGTCAAGATGAAGCACGGTAGTCTGAAACAATCCGTCTCGACGTCGCTCCAGGCGACACGATCGTCGCTTCCGGCCCTGTCCCTCGAAGAATGGACGTTCAAGACGAAGGCCGCCGCGACGCAGGCAAAACGTTACTTGGAACGATCAGCTGCTGTTGACTACGTCGAGCATACACAGACCGTCCGGACGGCAAAGGATATGTATCGTCCGTACCAATGGTCGCTCCAGAACACGGGACAACGAAAAGGAAAAGTCGGAGCTGACATCCAGTACGCCGCTGCCTTAAAACGACTCGCCGGAAAAACGTTACAGTCGACACTTGTCGCCGTCGTTGATACCGGGATCAACTCGACCTATGCTGACTTCGCAGGACGTGTCCGGACCGATCTCGGGTACGACTTCATTCGCGGGAAGACTTCCGTCACCGATCCGGACGGTCACGGTTCCCATGTCGCCGGGATCATCGCTGCGAATGCCGATAATCTGTATGGCATTCAAGGGATTAATCCAGCGGCTTCCTTGATTCCGATTCGTGTCCTCGATGCACACGGGCAAGGGTCCACGTCGGACGTCGCACGTGGTATTCTCCATGCGGTCAAAAAAGGCGCCCGCGTCATTAACCTTAGTCTGGAAATGGATGAAAAATCGCGCGCTATCGAGGATGCAATCGCGTATGCCTATCAGAAGAAGGTCCTCGTCGTCGCTGCTTCCGGTAATGACGGCGCGAAGACGATCAGCTATCCTGCGCGCTATGCGCATGTTCTATCTGTCGGCGCGACGGACCGAAAAGATGTCCGCGCTTCGTTCTCGAATCGCGGAAAAGGACTCGATCTCGTCGCCCCAGGGGTTGAGATCCCAAGTTATATCGGTGACGGTGAACTCGCCTATTCGAGTGGTACTTCGATGGCAGCCCCTCACGTCGCAGCAGTCGCGAGTCTTTTGATGAGCTTGAAGCCGAGCTTGTCACCGAGTGCGACAGAGAAGCTTTTAAAATCGTCTGCCCGAGATCTCGGAACAAAAGGCTACGACACCTCATACGGCTACGGTCGACTCGACGTAAACCGTGCCGTCTCGCTCGTCAAATAAACGATAAAGCGCCGATTCCTGTGACAGGAGTCGGCGCTTTATCGTTCATCGGATGATTTCGAGCGGAATCTCAATCCCGCGTCCTGCTCCGGCGTCAATGACGAGGACAGGCAGGCGATTTTCGTTGAAAACTTCATCTTCAACGGTTGTATCTGAAGTGTACGTGCGAATCTCACCCATTTTTTTAGCGGAAAACGACACGAATGGGAACGGAATCGATTGATTCGAGACTTCAAGACGAATGTCGACTTGCTGATCGTCGAGACGAATGTCATTCGTCGTCTTGATCGTTAAACGCATCCGGTCCTTACTCGTCAAGGAAATCTGGGCGGAGATGTTCTCTGTCTGACCAGCCCGTTTGATTGGGTCGACGATGACCGATGGGGAAGCGGTCTCGACCTTTTCAGCACGCTGGCAGCCAGGGATGATCAATAAGGAAATCGCGAGAGGGAGCAACCAGCGTTTCATCTGGTCATCACTTAATTGCGAATGTCAATTCGGCAGTGCAGGCGACTTCCCCGTCTACCGTCGCTGTGGCACGACCTTTTCCAATAGGTCCACGTAACTTCGTCAATTCGACTTCAAGGCGTAATTGATCGCCCGGCACGACTTGACGTTTAAAGCGGCAGTTCTCGATGCCCGCAAAGAAAGCGAGCTTTCCTTGGTTCGCTTCCATCTTGAGGACAGCGAAGGCACCGACTTGCGCGAGCGCCTCGACGATGAGAACGCCGGGCATGACGTTATAGTCAGGAAAGTGTCCGTTGAAGAATTCTTCGTTCGCAGACACGTTTTTCACTCCGACCGCGCGTTTGCCTTCTTCGACCTCTAAAATCCGATCGACGAGCAAAAAGGGATAACGGTGCGGAATGACTTCCTTGATTTGTTCGATTGTATACATATTAAACAGCTCCCATCACTGACAAATTAAGATTTCATCCAAAAATCGGTGATGCGGGTCCATGTGTCGAGCTTTAACACATCCATTGCCTCGCCACCACCAAACGTTGCATACCCTACCATTGCACCGACAACCAGTGCGACGATGACGAGAACGAGAACGATCAACAACCGGACGAGAATTGGGACACGTCGCGTCGTGTACTGACGAAGACGTGGTGTTTTCTTTTCAGATGCTCCGGCGTCCTTGCCTTGTTGATGTCGCTTCGAACGTTCACGCGTTGGCTGTTCCGTACCTGCTTGGTCTTGTACCATTTTGATCACCTTTCATTGATTCAGTCTAAGCGTAGTATAGCACATTAGTACCAGGTAACAATATAAGGAATGACTTTGTTTTCTCCTGGCTCCTAGCTAGTGTAACACGAGCAATCGGTAAACATTAAAAAAAAGTTTTCTTTTGTTATATAAGGAAGTAAAAAATTCGCAACACATTATTTCCGTAAATCTCACATTTTTTTAAATCCAAATGCCATCCACCCGCGTAAGCCTTACAGATTCACAAGCAACACTTACAAGCACAGGATGACACGGGCCCGGTTTCATCCCTCTATTCAAGTTTAGATCAACGCTTCCAAACGTTTTTCCTATTTAAAACCAAAGCAAGCGCTCCACTACCTTAAAATCGAGAGGATGGATTCAATATGAAACACACTAAAAAATTCGCAGCATCAGCAATGGCAGCAGCACTCGTACTTCCAGGAACAGCAGCATTCGCTTCTGGTGGCGCAGATGACATGAAACAAGAAGCACCGAAGAACGTCACGGTTAAAACAAAAGCTGCTGACCTTCGTGCAACACTTGATCAGTTACTTTCAGAGCACTTCGTCCTCGCTGTCATGGACATGAAAAAACAATATGACGGTTCTAAAGACGCAGAATATTACGAAGCAGCACTTAAACAAAATGCACTCGATATGACACCAGCCATCGCTTCAGTTTACGGCGACGAAGGCGCAAAACAATTCGAGAAAATCTTCGTTGATCACAATAAATATACGACAGACCTCGTCAAAGCTGTAAAAGCAGACGATCAAGACGGCATTAACGCTTCGAAGAAAGAAACTGAAGAGTTCGTACAAGATCTCTCAAGCTTCCTCGATACAGCAACGGAAGGAAAACTTCCTAAAGCAGCAGCTGAAGAAGTTCTCCGTGCGCACGAAGCAGATGTCTACAAGACATTCCAGCAATATGCAGCTGGTGACTACGAAGGATCGTACAACACGTTCCGTGAAGGATACAGCCGTATGTACGATATCTCAAAAGCACTCTCAGTCGCTATCACAACACAAATGCCTGAGAAATTCGATAACACGAAAGCGGACTCAAAAGCAGCAGATCTTCGTTCAACGCTTAACAGCCTTGCAGCTGAACACGTTGCACTTGCGAACATCAGCATGACAGCTGGTGTGGATAAAGCGAAAGATTACGATGCAGCAAACTGGGCTGAAGATATGCACACTGCAGACTTCAAAGCAGCGATCAAATCAATCTACGGTCAAGCTGGTGCAGATCAGTTCGAACAAGTTTGGACGAAAAACCACATCGAAGCACAAGCAAACCTTGTCACAGCAGCAATCAATGACGACAAGAAATTGATGGGTGACGCACAAGAAATGCTCAAAATGTTCTCAAATGATTTCGGTGCATTCCTCGGTGCAGCAACAGAAGAAAACCTTCCAACAAAAGCAGCACAAGAAGCCGTATCAGGTCACGAGACTTACGTCCAAGATACGTTCATGCAGTATGTTGAAGGCGACTACAAAGGTTCTGTCGACACATTCCGTGAGTCTTACGCTTACATGTACGGCGTAGGTGAAAACCTCGGTGAAGCGATCGTTAAACAATCGCCAGAGAAATTCATGGATGGTACACCAGGCTCAATGCCGAACACTGGTAACGGTGGTATGAGCGACAACAACACAGCTGCAACAACAGGTGCAATCGCAGTATTCGGTCTCGCACTCGGAGCAGTTGGTCTTGTTCTCGCACGCAAACGTCAAAACGCCTAAGAAATTGGGTATACTCAATAACAGGATAGCCACATGCTATCCTGTTATTTTTTTACATAGAGGGAATCCCTTCTCTCGGAAAGGAGCTACGCGTTTATGAAACGTTGGTTATTACCGGCGAGCATCGTCTTGATGGTCGTATCGGTCGGAACACTGCTGTTCCTCCTATTTGGTCAAACTAAACCAGATACATCAAACATCACGCAAGGTGATCAAAAAACGGAATCCGCGGCCTCTTCCGAGACGAAGGAAGAAGATCCGCTCAAACCGTCTGAAATATTCAAGAAGGAGTTCAAGGATCTCTCTGCAACGGAGGTCGAACTTCCAAAACAACTCGTCATTCCAAAGCACGACATCAAAGCGAAGGTCGAACAAGTCGGGCTTGATAAAGATGGAGCGATGGCAACACCGAAAAACGAACAACAAGCCGGCTGGTACAAGTTCGGTCCACGTCCAGGTGACGTTGGTAATGCTGTCATCGACGGTCACACCGATACGAAGACCGGTCCAGCCATTTTCTATAAGCTACATGAACTGAAAAAAGGTGATCCAGTCGAGATTACTGATGCGTCCGGACGGAAACTCATCTTCCGCGTCAAGGAGCTCGTCCAATACGATCACTTGAAAGCACCACTTAAGAAAATCTTCGGTCCAGCAGATACACGGAACTTGAACTTGATCACGTGTATCGGAACGTTTGACCGAAATGCCGGTACGTATGATGATCGACTCGTCGTCTTCACAGAACTTGATGAGAAAGCATCTGATCCTGTCAAAACGCCACCGAAACCAGCCACGAACGTCCGCGTCAGTGGCGGATTCGTTAACTGGTATGCATCTACGGATAAAGATGTGACATCATATAACGTCTATCAAGAAAAAGACGGCAAACGTAAAAAACTCGGTACAACAGACGTCATCGAACGGAAAGCTTTCCCACTTCCGGAAGATGCGACGGGTCGCTTCATCATTACAGCCGTCAACAAAGCAGGCATTGAATCGGAAGAAGCTTTCAGTGCCGTACGCCGCTAATATCCACACAAAAGCCAGAGTCCCTATTGCGACTCTGGCTTTTGACGTTCCTCAATAACGAATATGCTGTTTGCTCCAGCGAATCGATTCCTTGAACTGACGAACGAGATCTTCTGCTGGTGCCGTTAAATAGTAGGCAAGCCCGTGCACTTTTTCTGACATCTGCTGGATGACGAGTCCATCTTCGATCAGCTCCTGCAACTGTTCGAGGATTTGACCGTGTGACTGATCGATCCGTTGCTCGAGTTCCCCGATCGTCAACGCACCGTCCCGTAAGAGATAAATGATACTCGACTTGAGGCTATTTTCGAAATTGTGCTGAAACTTCTGCAATGCCAGTAAATCGGCTTGTTCTTCGGTATGACGTGAATCCATCTGATCCCTGCCCCCTTTTTCTTAACTACCTCTTCAGTATGACGCACTTTTACGTGAATTTCAAAACTCAATCGCGCTCCGTGATAATCGTATCGAACGTCTTCTCTTCTTCCGTAATGACCATCTTCTTTTGCGAGCGAAGATGATAGAGACGACGAATGTTCAAGATGACGACCTTCATGACGGCGTAGAATGGAACGCCTAACAAGACACCGAAGAATCCAGCGATGTTCCCTGCGACGAGTAAGACGATGATGATCGTCAACGGATGGACATCGAGCGTTTTTCCTTGGACGAGTGGTGACATAATGTGTGAGTCAATCTGTTGCGCGACCGTCATGACGATGATCGCATAAATCGCAAGAATCGGATCTTGAATGAACCCGACGATCAACGCTGGAATGACACCGAGCACCGGACCGAGGAACGGAATGATGTTCGTCAACGTTGCGAACAAGGCGAGCAGCAACGCATAATCAATTCCGATGATTAAGTATCCGATATAAGCGATGATCCCGACCCCGATACTAACGATGACCTGACCGCGGATGTAGCTCATGATCGTCAAGTGGACGTCCCCGAGAATTTTTTTCGTTTCTTTATGATATTCGTACGGCATCAGCTTGACGAGATTACCTTTTAGCTTATCGCCATCAAGCAACATATAGATCAACATGATCGGGATGATGACGATCGTCACGACCGTTGTCGTTACGACACTGACGAAGCCACCGACACCCGTCCCGATGTTCTTCAAGAATGTCGAAGCGTATTCCGAAATATTGCCAGAAAACTTATTGAACAGGTTATCCGGTCCTGACAAGAAGCGTGAGAAAACCGAACTGTTTTCAAGTTGCTCTCGGACATCGATCAATTGACGCTGGAACTGTGTCGCGAGTGTCGGAATCGAATTGACGAACTGTGTGATTTGCTCCGATAGCATCGGACCGAAGATGAAGCCGAGTGTCGTCAAGATCCCGATCAGACCAACGAGGACGATCAAGACAGCAGGCCGTCGCTTCATCTTTTTCTCGAGCAACTCGACGATCGGCAGCAGGACATAATAGAGAATCCCAGCAATCGCAAGCGGCGGAACGACCATCTGAAGCAGAATCGCGACCGGTCGGAATAGGAACGTGACATGATCGCCAATCCAGACGATGATGAGTAACGTCATGATCCACCACGCAAATCGGTACCATTTGTTTTCGAACATTTTTTGCATCTAACCACTTCCCTACGTAAAAGAATAAAGTTCCATATCCTCTTTAGTTTTCCTTAAAACAATGCTTCTTAATCCTTATTCTCAGAAAATATATCGTTCCCTCCATTTTAACCAATATATGATATATTTGTTTTAATAAGATTTGCAGATTCAAATTTGCCGTACCCGTTGAATGTGTGTAAGATGAGTATATTCGGACTTAAGAAATCTTTTTCATACATGTAAAAATAGAATACGGAGGATACCCTAGTGAAATGGATCAACCATACAATCGGTCGCCAATTGATGTTCGCCTTCTATATGGTGTTTGTCGCTCTCAGCATCACGTCTGCGATCGTTTACTTCTATACGGAACAGAAGATCGATCAGGCGAATGCGACGTTCGATGACTTGCGCGAACGACGGACGAATGCCAATGCCCTCGCAAGCGAGTGGACCGTCGCGCAAAGTAACGTCAAATCTTACTTATTGACGGGCTCACAAGAAACACTCGATGCCGTCAAGACAAATCAACAGGAAATTAATCGCTTAACGACATGGTTCGAAAAGTATGCCGTGTATGAGCAAGGGAAAGAATATGCAACGGCAACCCGTCAAATGTATGACGATTATTTTGGAACGTCACTTCCGCTCCTCAACGAATACGTCGAAGGAAAAAAGGACGGGAAAATCAACGAAGATTTTGTTGATCCGAATACACTTGCTGCCCTGTCGAACGGAAAAGACTTATTCACAGCGAATGGGACGTTACGTGGATCAGTCAGTCTGTCAGATGCTGATATCGATATGACACGGATTGATACGTTGCTTGGTGATTACCTGACGTTGATCCAAGGGAAGGAAGTGGATGCAAAGAACGATCTTCTAGGCGAGATGCGCGTTGCGCAGTTCATCTGGCTCTCGAATCTCGTCGTGCTGATACTAGTGCTCCTATCACTCGTGCGTCCATTCATCAGCCGCATTACAAAACAAGTCAATGCCTTGTCTCGTGACAGCGCGATGCTTGCAACAGGTGAAGACATCCAAGCGATTCCATTGCCAAAACGTAAGGATGAACTGCATACGTTGACGACATCATTCAATCAGATGGCGGCTTCGATTGCTGATAACAAGGTCCATATGCTGGCGAAAAACGAAGAACTCCAAGCACAACAGGAAGAACTCGTCGCCCAGCAAGAAGAACTGCAAGCGCAACAGGAAGAGCTTGAGGAAGCACTCGATATCACGCTTCGGAGCGAACAACATCTCAAGTACCGCAATGAATTGACCGAGACGCTTGCGTCCCGTGAGACACTGACGGCGTATCCGGAAATCATCGAGAAGCTCGTCTCGATCACGCATTCTGAGATCGGTGCCCTGTTGTTCCTCGATCAACAAGAAGTCCGCTCGACGATCGATTATGGGATGACGGAAGAGATGGTCGGTCGTCTTGTCTCCGATGATCAATCACTCTTGCACCGCGCACGCCTCCTGAAGCGTCCAGTTCATTCATCGAAACAGGTCGCGCATGAGAGTCCGCTTCCATACCCATACTATATGTATGAGGTCGCAGTCCCTGTTCTTGATCCGTCAAAAGAGCACATGATTGCCTGTATCTATCTCGTTCGTTATCGTGACGCCTTTACAGCGGAGCAGATGGATGACATCCTGTCGTTCTCGCATCAATTATCACTCTCACTCTTACGGATGGGGATCTATGAAGAAATGATTCGTGAGAAGAATAAGACGACGCAACTGTTGAACTCGATCCGGGAAGCAGTCGTCTACATCGAACATGAGACGGACGAATTGCTCGTCAACGAACCGCTGATGACGTTGTTCCCGGAAGTCCCAACAGAGTTCAAAGACGAAGAGCGCTCTGCCTTCCAGCAAGCGATGCAAGCACTCGCTGACATCATCGATGAACCAGCACCATTTGAGCGTTACATCGAACAGATCGTTGAGCTGAATTTACCAAAAGATAGCTTGATCGTCTCGATTCGAAAACAGAGTACGTACATCCAGATTTATGCCGAGAAGATTGAAGTCGACGGCATGTGGGTCGGTACGATGCTTGTTCTCCGTGACGTGACGAAAGAGACGGAAGCCGAGCGGATGAAGGAAGAATTCGTCTCGACCGTCTCGCATGAATTACGGACCCCACTCTCTTCGATCTATGGCTTCACCGAGCTGATGCTTAATAAACGGTTCGAGGAAGAACGGCAACGGAAATATCTCCAGACGATCCACTCCGAGACGGGTCGCCTGACGACGCTCGTCAATGACTTCCTCGACGTCCAGCGCATGGAATCGAGTGAACACCGTTACGAGATGTCGACGTTTGATGTCGTCGAACTCGCCCAGGATTTAATCGAGTTCTATGATGTCTCGCACGAGACGCACACGATTGATTTCGAGGCACGTGGACCGATCATGATCGACGGCGACGCAGAAAAGATGAAGCAGTTGCTCAACAACCTGCTCAGCAATGCCGTCAAGTACTCACCGAGCGGTGGGACGGTCTTGATACGGATTACAAATGAACTTGGTTTCGCCCAAATCCGCATCCAGGATGAAGGCATTGGGATTCCACAAGACGCGCTTCCAAAATTATTCGATAAGTTCTACCGTGTCGATAACTCCGAGACACGGAAAATCGGTGGAACCGGTCTTGGTCTATCAATCTGTAAGGAAATCGTTAAACACCACAGCGGAACGATTGATGTCGAATCCGTCGTCGGTGTTGGATCAACCTTTACGATCCGTTTCCCGATTGCTGTCATCTCGACCATCCTCACGTATGAAGATTAATCACCTGACCGTTCACATCATGTGGACGGTCTCTTTTGTCGTTAGATTCAATGAAGTGCGGGGTATAGTCAAAAGCGCATTATTTTAAGGAGGAATCAACATGCAACTGGGATGGATTGGTTTAGGACATATGGGTATACCGATGGTAAAACGTCTGCTTGACGGTGGGCATAACGTGATCGTCTACAACCGGACGTTTGAAAAAACAGCGCCATTGACTGATCGAGGAGCAACAGCTGTCAAAGAAGCACAGGAAGCAGTACGTCAAAGCGACATCATCTTCGTCATGCTCGCGGACGGTCCTGCTGTCGCGTCCGTTCTCGAGAGTGTAACAGACGACCTCACAGGTAAGACGATCGTCAACTTGAGTACGATCTCACCGGAAGAGACAAGGAAGATGGCTCGGCTTGTCGAAGAGAATGGTGGGACGTATCTTGAAGTTCCTGTTTCGGGGTCCGTCCCCGTCGCAGAAAACGGGCAGCTCGTCTTGCTTGCTGGCGGTGACGCAGACGTCGTCACGGCTTGTCAGCCGTATCTTGACCTACTCGGAAAGGAAACGATCCATTTCGGTCCACATGGCTCAGGAAGTGCGGCAAAACTTGCCATCAATCTCTTACTCGCCGTCGTCGGACAAGGAGTCGCGGAGACGTTATTGCTCGGAGAAGGTGCGGGTCTCGAGAAAGAGAAGCTGATCCAGATGATCAGTGCATCGGGCATGAACACGCCACTCTTCACCGGTAAACGGGACATGTACCGAAACAATGATTTCCCATCTGCCTTCCCACTCCGTCTGATGGCGAAGGATCTCGGGCTGATCACAACTGAAGCAAAACGTCAGCAGCTCAAGTTGCCACTCGCTCAAGCAGCAGATCGTAGTTATGCGAAGGCAAAATCGAATTACGGTGATGCTGATATGGCAGCCATCTATCGTGCCTTACAAGACTGAACGTAAAAAGCAGATCCGCACTCAAATCTGAGGCGATCTGCTTTTTCATGTTATTTCAGTGACGTGACGATTCCCATCATCTGATCGGTCGTCATCAGTGCTTTTGAATTGAATTGATACGCCCGTTGAATCTGCGTCAAATTCGTCATCTCGGTCGCCATATCGACGTTCGACGACTCGAGTGTGCCGACCGTCAATGGATTTCCATCGACTGTTTCATACTGTCCTGGTGCTGTAAACAAGCCGGCTCCATCTTCCGTCAACTGATTCGGATTGTCGACATACCCGACAGCAAGTCGCGCGAGGACACGGCGCTCTCCATTGACGATTCCCGTGACGTTGCCGTCCTTGTTCAATTCGACACCCGTCGCATCCGCAGGTAAGAGAATTGGTTCATTTTGACCGTTGACGACAGACCGTCCCGCGTCATCCGTCAATTGAATACGCCCATCGGCTTGCGGAGATAGTTGGAAGTTTCCGTCTCGCGTGAACTTCGTCACCCCATCCCGATCGATGACCGCAAAGAAATGATGCGGATCCGATAAGGCGGCATCGAGTGCCCGGTCCGTCCGTTTGAACGTTCCCATCGAAAAGCGCGTCGCTTCATTAGCGACATAGCCGCCGACACCGATTCGTAAGCCGGCCGGTGTCGATAAAGGTCCCGTTTGCAATGCAGCCGGTTGGTTCTGGATGTTACGCGTCAACAGCTCCTTGAACTGGGCGTCACGACGTTTATATCCGTTCGTATCGACATTCGCTAAGTTGTGCCCGGTCGTATCGAGTTGTTTTTGTAATTGCGCCATTGTACTAGCTGACGTATAGAGTGATTGCATGGTGTTCCCCTTTCATTATCGGACGCGACCGATTTCAGAAACTGCCTTTTCCGCTGTCCGGTCATACGCTTGAATGACTTTTTGATTCGCTTCAAACTGACGCAGACCAGCGTTCATCTCTGCCATCGTTTGTTCGATTGCGACGTTCCCTAGTTCAAGTACCCCTTGATCGACCTTGACGTTTCCTTGTGCCAACGCTTCAGGAGCCCGGTAGAGTCCGTTCTCGACTCGTTCAAGTTGTTCCGTATTATTCGTCGTCACGAGTCCAAGTCGTCCGACTTGCTCTCCGTTCCCCCGCGTCACGATACCTTCAGGTGAGACTTTGAAATCGTCATTGCCGACATTCATGAAGTTACCGTCTTCATCGAGTACCTGATCGCCGTCCGTCGTCCGTAAGATACCGTCTCCATCGACTGCGAACTGCCCATTCGTCGTATACAATGTTTCTCCTTCGATTCCTGTTCCTTCTCCCGTATTATGGAAAATCGTGAACATCGGCACACCGTCGATCGAACTAATCTGTAAATCCGTCGCATTTCCTGTCTCCGTGATGGATCCAGGTGCGAAGTTTGGTGTCGCCGCCTGCATAAACACACCTGTCGCGAGCGTACCGACGTTTCCAGCAGGTCGAATTCCCGTCCGTTCATTCGTCGCCGCTTGATGGATCATCATCTCCGGAAACGTGCGCAGGGATGCTTGATCGGCACGGAAGCCGGGCGTCCGTGCATTCGCTAAGTTATTACTCAACATCTCTTGTTGGCGTTGCAATGCCTGCATCGCACCGGATGCCGTATACATTCCGCGTAACATCTATATTTCATCTCCTCATTGACTTCATGTTCAATTCTATCTTTTAGTATATCGGTCCGTTTGCTTCAGATTATGAGTTTTTTTCAAAAAAAGGGAATAAAATTCTTAGTTGCATCTAAAGTACTACCATTCCTGTCAAAAAATCATTCTCCTTCTTTTGAATTCGTTTCATATTCATAATTATTCCAATTGGGTATAATTAGAAGTAGTTCATATCGACCAGTTGAAACGAGGTGATGACGGTGTCTTTCTTTAAAAGACGTACGAACCAATCGACCACTCCTTCTTTAGATTTCACACTGTTGACAGACATGACCCACTTCCTTGAAAATCACCCGGATGCAGTTTATACGATGGATTTGAAAGGAAATTTCATCGCATTTAATAATAAGCTACCTCTTTTACTCGGTTATCCTACCGACGCGATCCGTGGTATGCATTTCAGCGAGCTGCTCATCAAATCAGAAGCTGAACGTATTGCACCACTAAAACATCGTGTTCACGAAGGCGAAACGATTCATTTCACAACGGACATTCAACGAAAAGATGGTCAAATCCTGACTGTCAACGTCACGAACATTCCCCTCTACAATCAACACGTCATCATTGGACTTTACGGCATTGCGCGTGACGTCTCCCAACAAAAAGAATTACGTACCGCTTATAATCGTCTACTTGCAAAGGAACAGTTGACGACGACGCTTGACGGCGTCACCTTTCTTGAATATATTCCTTCGACGAAACAACTGACTGCCGATGCCGCACTTAGTCAATTGCTAGAATGGTCACAGCGTCATGTCGCACAAATGGATGCATACGAACTGCTCGACGAAATCCACCCGGAAGACCGCGATCTATTCTTACAACAAAGTACTGCCTTGTGTGACGAGCAGATTGCTGAATTCTCGATGTCCCTTCGAATGAGCAAACGACGTCACTATACGAAAGTCGTTCGTTGTGATGCCTTACTTCAGCAAAACTCTTCTCCCCGCTGCGTCAACTTCATCCTGCATGATGCGACGGAGCTGACGAGTCTTGAACGCGAACGCGATCATGCCATTCAGTCCTTAAAGGATGTCTTCGGCTCACTGGATACGTCCATTTACGAACATATCTATCATCCGCAAACCGTCACGTTTCAATCAGCCGGTTTTTTAGCTCCCTATCAGCACATCCTGAACCGGATTGAAAAGGAACCCCAGTTATGGCGGACACTGATTCACCCCGAGGATTTACCACATTTAGAACTCTCGTATCCTGAGATTCGTAACGGTAAGGTCATCCGACACGTCTATCGCCTCCAACTCCTCGACAATGTCTTTTGGATCGAGGAAACCTGTATTCCAATTCTTGATAATAAGGGCGATGTCTCGGGTCATTATGGGGTCTCGTCTGACATTACGATTTTAAAAGAGCAACAGCATACGATTTGGCATCTCTCCATGCATGACTCGTTAACTCAGTTACCGAACCGCGCCTTTTTACTCGAGGAAATCACGAGTTTATTGAAGACACGAACATCGTTTACGTTGCTTGCTGTCACCTTTAAGCAATACAATGTCATTCATGAACGTTTCGGACATGATGTCGGAGATGAATGGATTCGCCAGACGAGTACTGAAGTGCGTCGCTTTGCAGATCAAGATCATTTCGTCGGTCATCTGTTCGGTGATAAGTATCTCTTCATCATTAAGAAACCGATTGATGAGACAGCTATCGTGAAACTAAGCCATCAGCTACTGAAGCTGTCTGAAAAACGTTTTGATGTCTTGTCTTATGAATTGTTCACGAACGTCTATATCGGTATCACATACGTCGTCAACGATAAACTATCAGCAGACGAATTATTGAAACAAACGTATACAGCACTCCGGCGTGCGAAATCACGAACGAAGAGCAATTATCAGTTTTACTCGACGACGCTCGATATTGATATGTATCGCCGTTATGAACTCGAACGGGATTTACGGTACGCCATTCAAAACGAGCAGCTCGTCCTCGAATACCAGCCGAAAGTCGACGGCTGGAACGGAAATATTCAAGGAGCCGAAGCGTTAATTCGCTGGAATCATCCGGAGTGGGGACGCTTGACGCCAAAGGATTTCCTCTCCTTGTCGGAAGAAAGTGAGATGTATCTCCACATTGGGGATTGGGTGCTTGATCAGACATGTCGTTTTCTCAGTAAGCTTCGCGAACAACGCCATTCGAACATCGTTCCGATTTCCATCAACGTCTCCCCGAAGCGTCTGTTTTACGGAGATTTCGGACAAGTCATCGAACAATATCTCAAGCGATACCGAGTACCGGGTCATCTCCTTGAGATTGAATTACTCGAGTCCGACATCTTACTTGAAAGCGATAAAATCCATGAGATTCTAGAACGAATTTCTGCACTCGGTGTCCATATCTCCTTAGATGACTTCGGTACCGCCTATTCATCGATCTCTCACGTCCAGCGCTATCCGATCAATTGCCTAAAGATCGATCGTTCCCTCGCGCAACTGATCGAGCACGATCCAAAAAGTCGTTCCGTCGTCAAAAGCATTCTCTTCATGGCAAAGGAGTTTCAATTGATAGTCGTCGCAGAAGGCATCGAAACGATTCCGCAGCTCGACTTTTATCGCGAGTTACAGTGCGACCTGATTCAAGGTTATTTGTTTAGCAAACCTGTGTCAGAGAGCACTTTTGAAAAATTACTGACGAAAGGGATGTTATATCCTCAACACACCGGTCCAGCCGCTCCAGTCGAAGCGATCTTATCGTTATTCGCTCAAATCACGATTACCCGGCTAAACGGTCGAGCCATCCAAGTCGGATCCTCTGATATCCTGATCAACCGATGTACGAATAAGACGCTGTTCTTCTACTCTTCGATTCGTCTGCCGATTCATCAAAACATCGAACTAAACGTGACGCTTGCCTCATTGATTCATCCCGAGATTTTTCTCGTTCCTGTATCCATCACGGAACTCGATAACGGCCTGTTCCATTATGCAGCGGATTTCAAGGTGCGTGCGCTCTCTTCTCTCGTCCAGGAGCAACTGAAACATTCTCAACCTTCCTTTTTGGAAGACGTTCTCGAACCGCCTTCTTAAGACAAAAAACACGTCGACTCCTTCGTTAGAGTCGACGTGTTTTACCTTATCCGTTATTTTTACTGAGCACTGCTGTTTGTGTCCGCTCTAACACGGCATTCGTGATGACGATCAGTCCAGTGAAGAGGAATAACGCTTCAAAGCCGAAGTGCCCGGCAATCTGTCCACCCGCGAGTGGTCCGAGGAAGTTCCCCATGAACTGCGCGGACTGGTTATATCCAAAGATCCGGCCTGACGCATTGGCTGGCGTATTCTTCCGAAGCAACGTTTGGACGGACGGCATTAGTGCTGCTGTCGCAAAACCAATTCCCATCCGTAAGACGATCAATTGGCTCGTATCCGTGACGAATGCTTGCGGAATCAAGAACGCCGCAAAAATAAGTAGCGCAAAAAACAAGACACGCTCTGCTCCGATTTTATCCGATAGACGACCGAGTCGTTGCGCTGCAATCAATGCTGCGATCCCAGGTGCCGAAGCGACGATCCCGGATAGTAACGCGAGACGTTCTGTACCCGGACTGAGTTCCCGGACATAGAGCGACAGGATCGGACTGATTGATTGTGCCGCGAACTGAATCAGGAACGTCGTCAAAAAGAGACTTAAAATCAGTTCCGGATGACGCAGCGACTGGATGATTTCCTTCGCGGACGCCATCTTTTTGACTTCCATTGGGACGAATTCTTCTTTGACTAAGAAGTAGGTCACGAGGAAGGTAATGAAGAGCGGTACGCTCGTAAAGAGAAAAACGGGTCGAAGCCCAACAACGTCGGCGAGGAATCCTCCAATGAGAGGTCCTAGCAATCCACCGGCAATCCCACCGGTCGACAGGGTGCCGAGCGCCCAGCCACTTTTCTCTTTTGGGGTTTGGGAAGCAACGAGTGTAATACCGGCTGAAATGAATCCGGATACGGCTCCCATGACAAGACGTAAGAATACGAGTTGATAGACGTCTTGAACGAAACTAATCAAGAACATGACGATCGACATACCAAGACTTGCACGAAGCAACATCAGCTTCCGACCTTTTCGATCAGCGAGACGTCCCCAGATTGGTGAGACGATCGCAGCGACGAGGAACGTTGCACCAAAAGCGATGCCGGACCAGGTCGTAATATCTTGTCGGCTGTCGACACCGAGTTCTTCAATGAATAAGGGCAAAAACGGTAAAACGAGACTGAGGGCTGCAGCGGTCAAAAAACTACCGAACCAAACGACGACTAAATTTCTTTTCCACAATGGCATTGTGGCATCACTTCCTTTTATTTTACAATTCGTTTCAATACAACAACTTCTAATATACACTTCACAATGTGAAATGTCTAGCGTTTGAATCGTTCAAGTATTTCTTCCAGTTGTCCTCTACTCTTCATTAATTCGCAAAATGAATGCTACAAAAAAAGAAGCATTCTCCGTTGAGAACACTTCCATCTTTTCATCACTTGCCTAGATTATCGAGCATGATGCCTGTACCGCGTGCGACACATAGCATTGGATCTTCTGCGATCAGAACCGGTAGTCCGAGTTCTTTTGCAAGCAGTTGATCGATGCCGTCAAGGAGTGCGCCCCCACCCGTCAGGATGATACCGCGATCGATGATATCCGCTGCAAGCTCTGGTGGCGTCTTCTCGAGCACACGCTTCGTTGCTTCGACGATTTCCATCGCTGCTTCCGCGAGCGCTTCGTGCATCTCTTCAGATGTCACCGTGATGTTGTGCGGTAAGCCTGTCACGAGATTGCGTCCCCGAATATCCATCTGTTCGCTCCGTCCGTCTTCTGAAACAGTAGCAACTGTCGTCTTGACCGCTTGTGCCGTCCGTTCCCCGATGATGAGCTTATGTGTATCCTTGATTGAACGGATGATGTCGTGGTCGAAGCGATCTCCTGCGACTTTGATCGTCTCCCCGCATACGATATCACCCATCGATAGTACAGCGACGTCCGTCGTTCCCCCACCGATATCAATGACCATGTGCCCTGCTGGCATCCAAATGTCCATACCAGCACCGACTGCTGCGACCTTCGGCTCGACTTCGAGGAAGACCGTCTTTGCGCCTGATTTTTCACCGGCTTGACGAATCGCCTTCGCTTCAACCGTCGTGATGCTTGCTGGTGTACAGATCAACATCCGGACGCCACCGAACATCTTACGGACTTCAATCTTATCGATGAAATGGCGAAGCATTGCTTCCGTCATCTCGAAGTCCGCGATGACTCCGTCTTGTAAAGGACGAATCGCGACGATGTTCCCCGGTGTCCGCCCTACCATCAAGTGTGCTTCCGTTCCTACTGCATGAATCTTACCTGTTGCCTTATCGATCGCGACGACCGATGGCTCATCGAGGACGATGCCTCTCCCTTTGACATGAATGACGACGTTCGCCGTCCCTAAGTCGATTCCGATATCTTTTGAAAACATCTCGTGTGCTCTCCTTTACCCGATGGCTATTCTTCCAAAATATAGAACGTCGTTTGGACGTCTAACCCATTTATGTATACATACTTTTCAATTCTAGCATACGCCTCATAACGAAACGACTTTCTTTTTCGCTTTTCACATTTCATTGTCATCTTTTTGAAAATACAGCAAAAAAGCATCATCTCAAAAACATGAGATGATGCTTGGATAATTGGAATTAAAGCTTTGTTGCTGCCGTTTCTTCGACGATTGCCGCTTCTTCTGTCACACGTTCGACGTCTGCACCGAGTGCTTGAAGTTTGAGGTGGAAGTCGACGTATCCACGATCGATGTGGTGAAGCGCACCGACACGCGTTTCGCCTTCAGCGATCAATCCTGCTGTGACGAGTGCAGCACCTGAGCGAAGATCCGTTGAAAGAACTTCCGCACCTTGTAACTGTACACCACCATTGATGATCGACGAGCGACCTTCAATCTTGATGTCCGCGTTCATGCGACGGAATTCTTCAACGTGCATGAAACGGTTCTCAAAAACTGTTTCCGTGATGACCGATGTGCCGCCTGCTTTGAGAACGAGGGCCATCATCTGTGCTTGAACGTCTGTCGGGAAACCAGGGTGTGGCATCGTCTTGACATCAACTGCTTCAAGTTTTGCTGGACCAACGACACGGAGTCCTTCTTCTGTATCCGTGATCTTAACGCCCATCTCTTCCATCTTCGAGATGAGTGGACGAAGGTGTTCGCGCTCAGCACCGATGACTTCGACGTCACCTTCTGTGATCGCTGCTGCGATCATGAACGTACCTGCTTCAATCCGGTCAGGAATGACATAGTGTGTTGCACCGTGTAATTTCTCGACGCCTTCGATGCGGATCGTTTCTGTACCTGCACCGCGGACTTTTGCGCCCATTGCGTTCAAGAAGTTCGCAAGGTCAACGATTTCTGGTTCTTTTGCGACGTTCTCGATGACTGTCGTTCCTTCTGCGAGTGTCGCAGCCATCATGATATTCTCTGTCGCACCGACTGATGGGAAGTCGAGGTAGATTTTTGCACCTTGGAGACGACCGTCGACATGCGCTTCAACAAATCCGTTTCCGATGATCGTCTTCGCGCCCATCGCTTCGAATCCTTTCAAGTGAAGATCGATCGGACGTGATCCGATTGCACAGCCACCTGGCATTGCAACGCGTGCGCGCCCGAGGCGTGCAAGTAATGGACCCATGACGAGAATCGAAGCTCGCATCTTACGCACGTACTCGAGTGGTGCCTCGTCTTTAAGATTCGGCTCTGCATTGACCGTCACCGTGTTGGCTTCCGCATCGAATTCGACTTCCGCGTTCAAGTTGCGCAACACGTTATTGATCGTATAGACGTCTGCTAAACGTGGTACGTTTTGAAGGACGGATTTCCCTTCTGATGCAAGCAATGTTGCAACGAGTGTTTTTAATACGGCATTTTTTGCACCTTCTACTTTGACTGTGCCAGCTAATTTACGTCCGCCTCGGACAACGATTTTTTCCATTCCCCATACTCCTCTGCTTCGTTTCTGTTCTATTTATGATGGCGTGATAAGTGCGTATGCGGTTCGAGATGAACCGATAGAAGAGAAACTCCCAATAGTTAAAACTACTACGCGACTGTTTCGATGATTGATAAATTGACTGTGTTCTTTCATTAAAGAACAGTGTCCTTTTCCATGGTAATCCAGTTTCACGATACAAGGTTTACAATGAAGTTACAAGTTCAGCTGAATAAGAATTTCAGACGTTGCGCAAAACCCGCATATTCAAGTAAAAAGCGCGCCAGACTGGAACCAAGAGCAACAGCAAGCAGGACACGTAGTAAAACCGCCTGTGGACCTCTAGGATGTTGCAGGAATTTATCCCATTTGATTGGTAACATCACCCACCAAGCAAACAAGATGGCGATCACGTACATGAGCATGCTGATCAGAGCACTAATACCAATTGACGTCACTACCATTGCACCTCTTCTTCATAATTTCTTCAACTTTACCATGATTTCATAAAATGAATGATTGCGCAAACAAAATGACACAAGCTGCATTTATTTTATCGCATAAAATATATTTATTGAAGAGCAAATGAGGAAAATCATGAGCTTTCTGTTGAAGAAATCGTGAAAACAAGGCATATAGTGTTCTTTTACATATTTTTCGCTTCCTAAACCTGATTCCAAGCGCCTCGCTCAGAAAACGCTTCTTCGCACTCATTCATTGATGCGTCGTACAAAAAAAGACCCGATTCCATGAAGGAATCGAGTCTTTGATCGACATCAATCGCGACCGTAGTCTTTCAAGCTGAGACGGTTAACTGCTCGTTTCAGTGAAAGTTCAGCACGCTTGAATTCGAGTTCTGATAATTTCGTGTCCTGGAGACGACGTTCTGCACGAACCTTCGCAGCTGCAGCACGGTCGTAGTCGACCTTGTCTGCTTGCTCCGCAGTTTCCGCAAGAACCGTTACAGTATCCTGGCGCACTTCCATAAAGCCACCGCTGATAGCGATCAACGTGCGTCCGCCATCTTCGTGGCGCAACTTCAAGATGCTGATATCGAGTGGTGTTACGAGTGGGACGTGGTGCGGGAGAACCCCGATCTCACCAGAAATCGTCTTCGCAACGACCATACGGATATCGCCATCATACACTTCGCCATCCGGGGTGACGATATTGACATGAAGTGTGTTCATCTCAAGTCCCCCTTATGCTTTGTCACTTAGACAAGCGCCTTCGCTTTTTCAATCGCATCTTCGATCGGACCGACGAGACGGAATGCTTCTTCCGTTAAGTCATCGTGTTTACCTTCGAGGATTTCTTTGAAGCCGCGGATCGTGTCCTTAACTGGGACGTACGATCCTTTTTGTCCTGTGAACTGCTCAGCTACGTGGAAGTTCTGCGACAAGAAGAACTGGATACGACGCGCACGGTGTACAGTCAATTTGTCGTCTTCTGACAACTCGTCCATACCGAGGATCGCGATGATATCTTGAAGTTCTTTATAACGCTGAAGTGTTTCCTGAACTTGACGTGCAACACCGTAGTGCTCTTCGCCGACGATTTCCGGTGAAAGGGCGCGTGATGTTGAAGCAAGTGGATCCACGGCAGGATAGATCCCCATCTCAGAGAGACGGCGCTCAAGGTTCGTCGTTGCATCTAAGTGAGCAAACGTCGTCGCAGGAGCCGGGTCAGTATAGTCATCGGCTGGTACATAAACCGCTTGGATCGATGTAACCGAACCTTTGTTTGTTGATGTGATTCGCTCTTGGAGCATACCCATCTCTGTTGCGAGTGTTGGCTGGTAACCAACGGCAGATGGCATACGACCGAGAAGGGCCGATACCTCAGAACCCGCTTGTGTATAACGGAAGATGTTATCAACGAAGAGAAGAACGTCTTGTCCTTGCTCATCACGGAAGTATTCTGCCATTGTCAAACCAGTCAAGGCAACACGAAGACGTGCACCCGGTGGTTCGTTCATCTGACCGAAGACCATCGCTGTTTGTTTGATAACGCCTGAATCCGTCATCTCGTGGAACAAGTCATTTCCTTCACGCGTCCGCTCACCAACACCTGCGAATACCGAGATACCGCTGTGCTCTTGCGCGATGTTGTTGATCAATTCCTGGATGAGGACGGTCTTACCTACACCGGCACCACCGAAGAGACCGATCTTACCACCCTTGATGTAAGGAGCGAGCAAGTCGACGACTTTAATTCCAGTCTCGAGGATTTCAACTTTCGTTGAAAGGTTATCGAAAGTCGGTGCTTTTTTGTGGATCGGAAGACGTTCCACGTCAGCAGCGATTTCTTTTTCATCAATTGGGTTACCGAGTACGTTGAAGACGCGACCAAGTGTCGCTTCTCCGACGGGTACCGAGATTGGAGCATTCGTATCGAGTACTTCCATTCCACGGCGTACTCCATCCGTAGAGTCCATCGCAATGGTACGGACGACGTCGTCACCAAGGTGCAGGGCGACCTCAAGCGTCAAGTCGATAGCCACTTCTTCTACAGTTTGCGGCGTATATTGAATACGAAGCGCGTTGTAGATGTTCGGTAAGTGTCCTTCGAACTTAACGTCGATGACAGGTCCCATGACCGCGACGACGCGGCCTTTTAAACCGAGTTCGTTCATCGTGTTTCCTCCTACCTATCGTTACGCCAGTCGGGATTATTGCTGCGCAGCAGCCCCACTGACGATCTCTGTGATTTCTTGCGTGATCGCAGCTTGTCGAGCTCGGTTGTAGACGAGAGTCAATCGACCGATCAAGTCATCTGCGTTATCTGTCGCACTTTGCATTGCTGTCATACGTGACGCATGTTCTGCTACTTTCGCGTCAAGAAGCGCACCGAAGATCAAGCTCTCCGCATAACGCGGGAGGAGTTCAGCAAGGATTTGTTCCTCGCTTGGCTCGTACTCATAAGTCGTCGAAGACGAAGCTTCGATTTCTCCGAGTGGGAGAAGAGTTTCGACTTTCACTTCTTGGCTGATGACAGATAAGAAGTGGTTGTAGCACAGCTTGAGCTCGTCGATTTCGCCGATCGTGAACGCACTCACTGTGCGCTTCACGATCTCAGCGACGTCGACATACGAAGGAGAATCGTTCAAGCCTGTGATCGCATCCGTGACCGTAATTCCGCGTGAACGGAAGAACTGGACACCGACTTTACCGACCACGAAGAGAACGTAACTGTCCGTAGTATGCTTTTCTTTGATTTCCCGGTAGACTTCACGCAGCACGTTGGCGTTATATGCACCAGCTAAGCCGCGATCCGATGTGATGACGATGTAGCCCGTCTTTTGGACGGGACGTTTCTCGAGCATCGGATGGCTCGCACCTGTCGTGCCATTCGCAATGGTTCCGAGTACCTCTTGCATTTTCAGCATGTAAGGTTGGAACTTCGCGCTATGTGCTTGAGCGCGGTTCAGTTTCGACGCCGAAACCATGTTCATCGCTTTCGTGATCTGTTTCGTACTTTTCGTCGAGTTGATCCGCGTTTGTATCTCGCGCAACGATGCCATTTCGATTCACCACCTTGTTAGTATCAAGAGCGTTCCGCCGGATTAGACCGTCGCTTGGAACGTTTTCTTAAATTCTGAGATTGCTGCTACGAGCTCTTCGTCTGCTGGAAGGTTACCTGTCTTACGGATCTCATCGCAAAGTTGTTTGCGGTTTTGATCGAGCCAGAGGTTGAGTTCCTTTTCAAAACGACGAATATCCGTTACAGCAACATCATCAAGGTGACCACGAGTCAAGGCATAGATGATGATGACTTGCTTATCGACAGTAAGTGGTTGGTTCAAGTCTTGTTTCAAGACTTCAACTGTCCGCTCACCACGGTTAAGCTTCGATTGAGTCGCTTTATCAAGGTCAGATCCGAACTGAGCGAATGCTTCAAGCTCACGGTAAGATGCGAGGTCAAGACGGAGCGTACCCGCTACCTTCTTCATCGCTTTTACTTGAGCCGAACCACCTACACGCGATACCGAGAGACCCGGGTTGATCGCGGGACGGACACCTGAGAAGAAGAGATCCGATTGAAGGAAGATTTGACCATCCGTGATCGAGATAACGTTCGTCGGGATATAAGCTGAGATATCCGACGCTTGTGTTTCGATGAACGGAAGGGCAGTCAAGCTACCTGCGCCAAGCTCGTCGTTCAACTTCGCCGCACGCTCAAGAAGGCGTGAGTGGAGGTAGAAGACATCCCCTGGGTAAGCTTCGCGGCCTGGTGGGCGTTTCAAGAGAAGTGAAAGCTCACGGTAAGCAGCTGCTTGTTTTGAAAGATCATCATAGATGACAAGAACGTGTTTGCCTTGGTCCATGAAGTGTTCACCCATCGCGACACCTGCGAATGGTGCGAGGTAAAGAAGTGGAGCTGGCTGTGAAGCCGCTGCCGAAACGACGATCGTGTAATCGAGGGCACCGTTTTTACGGAGCGTCTCGACGACGCCACGGACTGTTGATTCTTTTTGTCCGATTGCGACGTAGATACAGATCATGTTTTCTTCTTTTTGGTTGATGATCGTATCGATCGCGATCGACGTTTTACCCGTCTGACGGTCACCGATGATCAACTCACGCTGTCCACGACCGATTGGAACGAGGGCATCGATCGCCTTGATTCCTGTCTGAAGTGGTTCGTGTACCGATTTACGCGCCATGACGCCAGACGCCTTACGCTCGATCGGGTTGTAGTGTTCTGTTTCGATTGGACCAAGACCATCGATTGGCATACCGAGTGGGTTGACGACACGTCCGAGGAGTGCGTCTCCTGTTGGTACTTCCATGATGCGGCCCGTACGGCGGACAGAGTCGCCTTCTTTGATTTCAAGGTAGTCACCGAGGATGATGATACCGACGTTGCCTTCTTCTAAGTTTTGCGCCAAGCCCATTGTGCCGTTAGCGAATTCTACGAGCTCTCCCGACATGACGTTGTCGAGTCCGTGTGCACGAGCGATACCATCACCGATTTGGATGACCGTACCTGTCTCGTTCACTTCCATCGTAGAACCGTACTGCGCGATACGCGCTTTAAGCAGGGCGCTGATTTCTTCAGCTCTAATGCTCATGCGTTTCACCCCTATTTTCTTACGCTTTTAACAGCTCACGCTCAAGGCGCGTTAGTTTAGTTTCGATCGTACCGTCATATGTCGTGTAACCGATTTGAACGCGAAGTCCTCCGATGACACTCGTGTCGACGACGTTCTCGACTTCAAGCGTTTTACCTGATTTTTGGCCAAACGTCTCTTTCACTTTCGTGAGTTCCTCGTCTGACAATTTGTATGCACTCGTGACGATTGCCGTCGCGACATTGCGGTGTTCATTCAACAATGCAATGAAGTGTTCCGGTAATGTAACGATCTCTGCCGCCCGGTCGTTTTCGACCATGACGAGCAATGTGTTCAAGACGATCGAGTTGAAGCCAGTGAAGCTTGTTTGAAGAACTTGCTTGAGCTCTTCAGCAGAAATCGATGGGTTATCTAAAACCGAAGCGAGCTCTGGTGTTGCGTGGAGCACTTCGCCGAGCGTCCGCACATCAGCTTCTGCTTGCTCGAGCACATGGTGCTCAAGCGCAAGATCGAAGAGCGCTTTTGCGTAGCGTCCCGCTACGTGATCACGCATTAGTTCGTGCCCTTAGTATCAGCAAGGAATTGATCGACGAGTGCTTTTTGAGCCGCTTCGTCCGTTGCAAGCTGTGTTTTCATGACGTGGCGTGCTGCAGCGATTGCTTGAAGAGCGACATCGTTCTTCAAAGCAGCTTGTGCTTCAGCGCGTTCACGTTCGATCGCACGGCGAGCTTCTTCCTTACTCATTTCGGATTCAAGACGTGCCTGCTCCATCGCACGTGCTTGCTCTGCTTCTGCCTGACGGCGTGATGCTTCTAAAAGGTCGCGTGCTTCCGTACGCGCCTTGTTTAATTCTTCGCGTTGTTGTTCTACGTAGACTTCAGCGTCTTTACGGCTCTTTTCAGCCGAGTTGATCTCGCTAGCCACATGCTCTTCCCGCGCTTTCATCATGTTGACGAGCGGGCCCCATGCGAATTTCTTCAAGAGGATAAGGAGCAAGAGGAAAACGACGATCGTGACGATCATGTTGGCTAATAAAAGATGGTTGCTTTCGCCACCAGCCTCTGCCGCAAGATACGTTAGATTCATTCGATTACACTCCCCTCGTGGTTGGTTCAACTTCAATATCTACATAAGGGAGCCTAAGCTCCCGTGACGGTTCACTCAAACGTTGAACGAATAGCGCCCTATGTAGTCCGTTCTCGTTAATCGTGGATTAAGAGTTGAGAAGAAGGAAACCGACCGCTACACCGATGATTGGAAGTGCCTCAACAAGACCGATACCGATGAACATTGTTTGACGAAGTTCGTTTTTGAGTTCTGGCTGACGTGCTTGACCTAATACTGTACCGTTTACGATAAGACCGTTACCGATACCTGCGCCGAGTGCGCCGAGTCCGATGATGATCGCTGTTGCAATAAGATTCATGATAAATTGCCTCCCTAGAGTATGTTCATTGATTTGTCGTGCTGTTATCGGAAAAGCGGATGCTTTACCTTCGAATTAATGGTCGTGCGCTGCCTTATGTCCGATGTAAACCATCGTCAGGATAAGGAAGATGTACGCTTGGATACCACCGATGAAGAGTGAGAATCCTTGCCAGATCAACATCGGGATACCCGAGATGATCGCGCCGACTGGTCCGAGGAATTGGAAATCGTTCGTACCAGAGACGATACCGATCGAAAGAATGATTCCGATCATGATTTCACCAGCGAAGATGTTTCCGTAAAGACGAAGACCGAGCGTCAACGTGTTTGCAAACTCCTCGATGATGGTAATGATAAACATCGGCGTCATGAATGTTTTCGCATAAGCGCCGAAGCCTCGCATCTTCACACCGTAGTAATGACTTAAGACTACTACGAGAGATGAAAGTGCCAGTGTCACGTAAGGATCTGCAGTTGGTGAGTTGAACCAAATGTAGTGTCCCGTCACGACGTTGAATGGGAGACCCATGATGTTGGACACAAGGATGAACAGGAATAATGTCATTCCGAACGTAAGGAAGCGACCCCCTGTTTTCCAGTCCATCGTGCTGCTGATGATTCCGCGAACGAATTCAAGGAACATCTCCATCACGTTTTGAGCACCGGTTGGCTTCATCACAAGACGTCGCGTACCGGCCACGGCAATCAAGAAGACGAGAGCAGCAGCAATCAATACTGTGATCAAGTTCGTCCAGCTACCGTACAGAACGAAGTCACCCCAGAGTGGGATTTCGTAAAGTGGCATTTCGTGGTTCATTTGACTATTCACCTCTTTTCCCGCTTGAGTTCGTGAGTCAAGAACTCACAAAATTGTATGACGTGGCCGGCGAGAAGGCCTATTACCACCGCAGTTAATGACAATTCAGTTTGATATTTCAAACCGATCATCACACAAAGTACCGCGACCGCCATGCGTGAAACGGTCCCTCGAGACACTGGCTTGCGCCCGGTCTCAATTACACGATACATACGATCGACGCTTAATCGTTGAAGCGTCAAGATCAGAAAGCTGCCAGTTCCACCAAGTGCTAGTCCATAAATGACTGGGTCACTCGGGCGTCCGATGAGCAGCAGGACAGCCAGGATTCCGTAAAAGAGTCCAAACCATCGTAAGTACGCACGATACAACGCATCTTGAAGGATGATGTTCATGTCTTCTCCCCTAACAAGTGCCTGATCATGGCGATCATGCAAAGAATGCCGATGAAAATCCCGATGAACACGGCGAACGTCGCACCCATTTTTTCCCACCATTGTTGTTGTTCCCCATAGTTCCCAACCAAAAAGCCAATGACGATCGGTGCAGCCAGTGCCGTCGAAATTTGCGAGGCCATGACCATACTCTTCGCGAGCCCACTTTGGCGCACTAGAGACGACCCCCTTTTTTCCCAATTGCGAGTTCTTTTTCTTTCCCACAATTTGCGGATTTTCATACTAGTCAAGAATACAATGAAGCAGCTTTCATAGTCAAATGAATTCACAATAAAAACAGAGCCGAAAAACCTATACATATCAACGAATGATAAGGTTTTCACAGATGTCATCCGTGCAACTCATTTCACGAAGATGTGAAGAAAATATGTAGTACTATCAACGGTTATAGAGATTGTTCATATGGTGAACAAAACCGTTGAATAGTAACGTTATATCGTGCTACCTCAACCGAAACAAGACCTCTAAAATTGATTTGTGTCGATTTTGTGAAAAAACATTTTCTGTTCACAATTGTAAACGCTTCCGAATCGGGACACAAAAACAGCTCTGACATCTGTTTGTAACAATAGATTTCAACGATTACCAATTTTTCAATCGTGAGATGTGTCACAGCCTGAATCGTCATGGTTTATCTTCCAGTTTCAAGGTCATCTGGTTTTACATTTTCTAAACAAATGGGCTGATTTTAGTGGAAATGGTAAGATTTAAAGATATTATTCCTATAAACTAAAATTTCTTGTCGATATAGATGTACTAAAACAAAAAGAATCGCTTATTTCACGCGACTCCTACAGGAAAAAGCACAAGTCTTTGTGCTGTCAGAGACAGGTGAGACCTGACTCCTCGTCTAAGGACGATGGAGACGCGGCTTGCGTCTCGCCTGAGGAAAGCAAGTGAATGTAAGCGATTCGGAGAGTACTAGTCGTTTCTCATTGCGTGAGTAGCGGTGCCGGCGCTTCCCCTTGACCGAAGTGATGCAGGATCGCTTGGACGATCCGTTCTGACGCATGACCATCACCGTATGGGTTTGAGGCATGTGCCATTTCTTTATAAAGTGCGTCATTCGTCAACAGTTCGGTTGCCATCTGATAAATCGTCTCTTCTTCTGTTCCGGCAAGCTTTAACGTCCCAGCAGTAATTCCTTCCGGACGCTCGGTCGTATCGCGTAAGACAAGTACCGGAACACCGAGTGACGGCGCTTCTTCCTGTACACCACCGGAGTCCGTCAAGATTAAGTGAGCACGACTCGCGAAGTTGTGGAAGTCGAACACGTCGAGCGGAGCAATTAACGAAATCCGATCATGTCCCTCAAAGACCGTCTTCGCCGCTTCCTGAACAACTGGGTTAAGGTGAACTGGATAAACGACGTGTGTATCCGGGAATGCATCGACGAGACGACGAATCGCGCGGAACATCTGGTGCATCTTCTCGCCTTGGTTCTCACGACGGTGCGCTGTCATCAAGATCAACTTCCGATCCCCGACCGTCTCAAGCATCGGATGGACGTAATCGGCTTGGACCGTCGTTTGCAGGGCATCGATTGCTGTGTTCCCTGTAATATAGACGCCAGCATGACGATTCTCGGACGCAAGGTTCGCTGCCGCTTGTGCGGTCGGAGCAAAATGTAAGTCTGCGAGCGTCGACGTCAACTGACGATTGACCTCTTCCGGGAACGGTGAGTATTTATTATACGTGCGCAGCCCTGCCTCGACATGACCGACCACGATTTGGTTGTAATAGGCAGCAAGGCTCCCAACGAACGTCGTCGTCGTGTCGCCATGGACGAGGACAAGGTCCGGCTTGATCTCTTTCATGATCGCATCGAGTCCTTCAAGACCACGCGTCGTAATGTCAACGAGAGTTTGACGTTGCTTCATGATGTTCAAATCGTGATCCGGTTCGATTTCGAACAGGGTAAGTACTTGATCGAGCATCTCGCGGTGCTGGGCTGTGATCGTAACGTGAACATCAAAAGCAGGGTGTTGCTTCAGGGCGTTGACGAGCGGTGCCATTTTAATAGCTTCCGGTCGAGTCCCGAAAATCGGCATGACTGTAATCGGCATGGTGACTTCCTCCTTTTTTCCTTTTTTCATTAAAACATATTTCAGCAGTCTTGCGCAGTTTACGAAATAGCAACGAAAAGACCGCAGATCATCGTCTGCGGTCTTTTTGTGTATCTTACTATTTTTACTTCGTTCCGAAGAGACGGTCTCCTGCGTCACCGAGTCCTGGGACGATGTAGCCGTGGTCGTTCAACTTCTCGTCGAGTGCCGCGAGATAGATATCGACGTCCGGGTGTTCTTCTTGAACGCGTTTGACGCCTTCAGGTGCTGCACAGAGACATGCGAGCTTAATGCTCTTCGCCCCTTGTTTCTTTAAGGAGGAGATGGCGTCTGCCGCCGAACCACCTGTCGCAAGCATCGGGTCAACGACGACGAAATCACGTTCTGCGACGTCTGTTGGGAGCTTGAGGTAGTATTCCGTTGGCTCGAGTGTCTCCGGATCACGGTACAAACCGATGTGACCGACCTTGACGTTTGGCATCATGCGGAGCATGCCGTCGACCATCCCGAGACCGGCGCGGAGAATCGGGACGATCCCGAGTTTCTTGCCTTCGATCATCTTCTGCGTCGTCTTCGTGACCGGTGTCTCGATCGCGACATCTGTGAGTGGAAGGTCACGTGTGATTTCATATGCCATCAATGAAGCCACCTCGTCGACAAGTTCCCGGAATTGTTTCGTTCCTGTTTCGACCTTACGCATGATCGTCATCTTGTGCTGAATCAATGGGTGATCAAATACATGTACTTTACTCATTGTTTGCATCTCCTCTCCATTCTCTTTTCGCATTGTACTCTAAAAGCGCACTGCTTGGGAACTGTTTTTTCGTCAGTCCCCAAGCGTGCTCTTGCCGGAAAGAATCGCTTTCGCCGCGTAAGACCATTCATTGTCCGGCTGTTGTGCGAGTTCTTGCAAGGTCGCGCGATAATCACCTTTTTTATATTTTTGTTCATAGACCGCTTGCATCCAGAGGACATCACTCATGTAACCCGACTTCGGAAAATCCTCACGGTACGCGATATAGTCCGCCTGTGTCGTCTTCTTTAACTTACCAGCGGCAATCAACTTATAAAAACGCGCCATCCCTGCCGTCTCTTTATTTTTCAAGACGTCTGCACTCAACAGGTCATTTGCTTTTTGATAATCCTTTGCTTGGACAGCCGCAACCGCTTCCTTTAATGCGGCTTCCGGTTTCAGACCACTCGTTTTCGTCGTTTTCTTTTCCTTAACCGGCGACTCTTCTTGTTTTACTTCCGCTTCCGTCTTTCGCTTCTGATCGGTATTCAATTTCTCGTTTTCTTTTTTTAACTGCTCGACTTCCGTTTGTAAGGCAGCCAATTGTTGCGCAATTTTTTGATCGGTCTCTTCTTTCGGTGCAGCATTTTCTGAAGTAGGAGACCACGCTTGAATACCTAGGAATAAGAGGCCGGCCGCTACCACTCCGGTTGCCGCCATCCACCATTGATTCTGATTCACCGCTTGGCGCCACTGTTTTAATTTGTCATGTTTCTGAATCGCTTCCGGCAGCGCCTTGAATCGCTTCTTCGCAAGACGTCGTCCGCCTGCCTTTGAGGCGATCGCAAGACGATATGTATAATATTCAACCGGCATCGGTAAATGTTTCCATTGCAGAAGCCGTGCATCCGCTTGTTCATAAAAGCCTGCTTGTTGCATGATGATGATCGTCTTGAAATCTTCGTACAGTCGTTTGTATTCTGATTTCGTCGTACTCTTCTTCTCCAACCATTTCAACATCTGGCTTCCTGTCGTCGACGCGAGCTCGGCTTGGGTCAACTTCATAATATTCATAACGCGTAAACTCCTTCATTTCCTTTTTTAAAAAGTATAGCAAATTTTTGGAATGACATCGCCTCCTCTTACAAGATTGAATATAAAAAAAGAATCGCTTTCCATTCTCTCGAAAGCGATCCATTCGTTGTCTTATGCTGTATGAATTTTTCCATCCTCGATCCGCCAGATGCGATCACAGACGTCAAGCATCCGTTCATCATGAGTGATGACGATAATCGTCTTGTTTGACTCATGCGTTTGCCGTTGTAATAGCTCCATCACTCGACGCCCATTCGCATAATCGAGACTTGCGGTCGGCTCGTCCGCTAAGACAAGTTGCGGATCATTGACGAAGGCGCGGGCAATCGCGATTCGTTGACGCTCACCGCCCGATAACGCATGCGGCAAATGATCTTTGCGATGTTCGAGTCCGAACATGGCTAGTGCTGCGACCGTATCCACTGTTCGTCCAGCTTCTTTTGCGACGAGTTCCAGTTGCTCCTGGGCTGTCAAAAAGGGTACGAGATGCGACTCCTGAAAGATGAACCCGACTTCCTCAAGACGTAAGCGACGACGTTCTTCGCCCGATGCTTCACTGACGCACGTATCATCAAAATAGACGGCACCTTTTGTTGGTGTCTGCAGTAAACCGAGCAACTGAAGGAGTGTACTTTTCCCACTCCCGCTCGGTCCAACAAGGGCAATCAGTTCCCCTGCTTCTGCCTGTAAGTTGATATCGTGCAAGACGGTCATCTCACCATAACTCTGTTCAATCCGTTCTAACTGAATCATCCGTTCATTCCTCCCATCGCGTCTGCCGCCTCAAGTTTTTTCACCATTCGTAACGGAACGAGCGCTCCGAGGATCGCTGTTACGAGTAAAATGCCGCCGTACATCAGACTCGTCGACCATTCAAATCGGAAGGGAAGATCCGCTGGTAAGAAGCGGCTCGTCAGATAGGTGATAACGACACTGACACCAAAGGCGAGGCTCGTCAGGAGGATGACTTGTACGAGTAGACTCGCACCCATCGTCCGTGTTCGGATGCCGATTGCTTTTAGGACGCCAAGTTGTTTCATCTTCTGCATCGTCAAGATATAGAAGAAAGCTGTCAGAATCAATGCCCCGATGACGACGAGTGCAACCCGCATCATCTGGAAGGAGTTTTGCTCCGCTGCATAGCCTGGCACATTCTCAACGACTGCTTGTTTTGAGAAGACCGCTTGATCCGTTTGTAATGACTGACCGATGTACGCTGAGACGTATGATGCCCCCATCTTCGATTGCCATGCTTGCCACGATTCATCCGTCATCCAGAGGACAGGTGCGTGACTATAACGTCCGTCCGTGACCGTGCCGGCAATCCGGAACGTCTCTTTCGTCCGAAAATCGGTGATCGTATCGCCGACACGGGTTCCGCGTTGTTCCGCGTATGCAGCATCGACGAGCACCTCACCTTTTTGCAATGATTGCAACTGTTTTGGACCATAATTCGTAGTCTCTGGTAACGCAAAGACTGTCACATCATCCTTCGTTCCATTCTTCTTCTCAAGCACCATGTTCTGGACACCGAGCGCTTCCGCGCCCTTCGGTGTCTCATCCGCCCGTAAGAATGAACGGGTCAGATGCCCTTCCGCATCTTTACTCAGTGCAAACTGCTCGACCGGCAGATTACGGACGGCAGCCCCATTGTCGTAGGCCAGCCCGTCCGCAAGACCGGTGATCATTAAAATCAATAAAACGATCAACATCGTCACGATCGTCATCCAACTGAATCGTCCTTTCATCCGGACGAGTTCTTTCCATCCTAGTTTCATTGCATGATCCCTCCTGTATGTTCGCTACAGGATTGATGATACGACTGCAATATGAACGGAACATGAACGCACGCGTCAAGTACGTAAAAAAATCAATGTCACAGTCAGACCGGATGAATCGGACGACAAGCTCGCATCCCCACCAAGTTGGCGCATCGTCTCTTTGACGATCGCAAGCCCAAGACCCGTCCCGCGCGACGTGCGGGATACATCACCTTGATAAAAGCGTTCAAAGGCATGTTCCATCTGTTGTTCGGTCATGCCTGGTCCTTCGTCCTTGATTCGGACGATGACCTGATTCACTTGTTCTTCCGCTTGAATGTGAATCGTCGCTCCTTCGGCTGAGACCGAAACAGCGTTTCGAATGACGTTTTGGAAAACATGTTCGAGCGCTCTAGCATCTGCTTGAATCTGTAGCGCTGGCGATACATCGAGTGCGACGGCGATGCCTTGCTCATCGAGCTGAAAGGCAAGTGTTGCGAGTGTCGTCTCTAGACTCGCGCGTAGATCGAGTGCTTGCCGCTTGAAGCGCCGTCCTTCATCGAGCTTCGCTAAGATCAATAATTGACGCGTCAGCTCCGACATTCGCGCTGCCTCTTGTTGAATGATTGCCCGTCTCCTGACGTCTTCTCCCGTCACGTCGAGTTGTCCCGCGTACCCCGAGATTGTCGTCAGCGGTGACTGAAATTCATGCGAAACGTTTGCGACGAACCGGCGTCGTTCTGTATCAGACGCTTCGACTGCCGTTGCCATCTCGTCAAAGCGTCGGGACAGCTCTCCAATCTCATCGCGTGCCTTCGTTCCGACGCGGATTCCGTAGTCACCGTACGCCATCTGTTCCGTCGCTTTGGTCAGGCGCCGGATCGGACGCACGAGATACCGGATGGAGAAGACAAGCAAGAGGAAGCTGATCACGACAAGCAATCCGAGAAACAGACCGACGAACAGGTGCAACTCACGGATTTGCCGACTCAAGTCCGGACGGACGAAGATCGCATCCGTTCCTTGCGCCGTCTTGACTGACGTCCCGTACGTATTGATGATTTCATTGTCGAATAGACCGAGCAAGAAGAGGTGGAACGGATACTCACGCATCCCGTAGTACGGTTGACCATTTTTCACTTGCTCGACGATTTGACTTGAGAGCGTTTCATCACGAAATGGATTTCCGTAACGCTCCGTTCCGTCTTCGGTCTGCACATATAGTTGAAAGCCAGTCGCTTGTAACATCCGGTAAAACGATTCCGTCTTTCCGTCACCGTGCGTCTCGTAATAATCAATCGCTGTCTCGACCGCTTCCTCAACTTTTTGGCTATAGCTGTCCTGCCAAAACGAATAGTAGGCAATGTTACTGATTAAAAGCGCTAACAGTGCGGATACGAGTAGAACGACACAGACGAGTCCGACGATTTTCGTATAGAGGGATCTCATGATTCGACCTCCAACCGGTACCCGAGTCCACGAACCGTCTCAATCTTCACCTGATTCGTCTCCTTTAAGCGTCCACGGAGTCGTTTGATGTGGACGTCAATCGTCCGGTCATCTCCCATGAAATCAAGTCCCCAGACGTGTTCAATCAATTCCTCGCGACTGAATACCCGTCCCGGAAAACTAGCTAGCTGATGTAATAATTCGAATTCGCGCCGCGGAAGTGTCCACTCGGTCGACTGGATCGTCACGAGCTGACTGCGTTTATCGATCGTGACATCTCCGAGATGTAAGACGGGTTGCGCCGCTTTTTGATAGCGCCGAGCCACGGCGTGAAGCCGAAACACTAATTCTTCCGGATCGAACGGCTTTGTGATGTAATCATCAGCACCTGCTGCAAAACCGTCCCGCTTATCCGTTAGTTCACCGAGCGCCGTCAGCATCAAGATCGGGATGTCCCCGTTTTGCCGTAATCGCTCACACAGGACGAGACCGGTCTGCCCGGGAAGCAAGACATCGAGCACCGCTGCTTCGAACGTCATCGTGTCAATCCAAGCGAGCGCTTCATTTCCGTTTGCTGTCGCTCGAACGGAATGTCCGTCGGCTTGTAACGTCGATACGACAAGTGCTTGGATATGTGGATTATCTTCAACGACTAGAATATACATCGTACGCCTCCTTTTTTAGACAAACAAAAATCCCCTTCCCCTTCTCATAACGAAAAGGACGAAGGGGATGACGATCATCCGCGCTCTGGGTAGAGTGGGAAACGACCTGTCAAAGCAACGACACGCTCACGTGCTTGTGCGAGAACGTCTGCTTCTTCTGGGTGGTTCAAGACGAGTTCGATCAACTCGGCGATTTCTTTCATCTCCGCTTCCTTAAAGCCACGTGATGTCATCGCAGCCGTTCCGATTCGGATACCGCTCGTGACGAACGGGCTCGCTGGGTCGAACGGAATCGTGTTCTTGTTGACCGTGATACCGGCTTCGTCAAGGGCATGCTCAGCGAGTTTCCCTGTGATCCCGAGCGGTTGCAAGTCGACAAGGAGCAAGTGATTGTCCGTTCCGCCTGAAACGATCCGGAGTCCACGATTCGTCAATTCCTCACCGAGGACTTTCGCGTTCGTGACGACTTGACCGATGTAGTCCTTGAACTCAGGTGCCAGTGCTTCACCGAACGCGACAGCTTTCGCGGCGATGACGTGCATGAGTGGACCACCTTGAATGCCTGGGAAGATCGCTTTATCGATCGCTTTCGCATGCTCTTCTTTACAGAGGATCATCCCACCACGTGGACCACGCAACGTCTTATGCGTCGTCGTCGTGACGAAGTGTGCATGCTCGACCGGGTTCGGATGCTGACCTGCTGCGACGAGTCCAGCGATGTGTGCCATGTCGACCATCAAGTAAGCACCGACGCTGTCTGCGATTTCACGGAAACGTTTGAAGTCGATGACGCGCGGATACGCCGATGCGCCCGCGACGATTAATTTTGGTTTGTGCTCTTCTGCTAATTGTGCGACGACGTCGTAATCAATCATCTCTGTCTCTTGATCGACACCGTATTCCACGAAGTTGTACTGGACACCGGAGAAATTGACGGGGCTACCGTGCGTCAGATGGCCACCGTGCGAGAGGTTCATCCCGAGGACCGTATCGCCTTGCTCGAGAATCGTGAAGTAGACCGCCATGTTCGCTTGTGCACCCGAGTGTGGTTGCACGTTCGCGTGCTCCGCTCCGAAGATTTCCTTCGCGCGGTCGCGTGCTAGATTCTCAGCGAGATCGACATACTCACAGCCACCATAATAACGACGACCTGGGTAACCTTCTGCGTACTTGTTCGTCAAGACGCTGCCTTGTGCTTCCATGACAGCTTGCGAGACGAAGTTCTCGGATGCGATCAATTCGATGTTATCCCGTTGACGACCTAATTCCTGGCGCATTGCCGAAAAGAGTGCCTCATCTTGTTGTTTCAGATACGTAAGCGGTGTTTGTTCCATCTGAATTCCCCCATTTCATTTCGATAGACCTATCTTAACACGAATGTTTCGTTCCCGGCATCCCTAAAAACAACATCAAAAAAGCAAGGGGTGCGCAACCCCTTGCATCAATCATTCGTATTTAGCACGTGTTCCACCGATTAATTTCGGTCGTGTCACGGCTGCCGTCACGTGTGCCTCACCGATTTCCTTGTGCGGCAAGCGCACGGGAATCGCAACAGCTTTCAAGTGCATCCCGATGAACGTGTCCCCGATATCAATCCCGGCGTCTGCCTGAATCGCTTCGACGACGACCGGTGCCGAGAAGCGCTGATAGGCAGCACTTGCCATCGATCCACCGGCTTCCGGAACGGGAACGACCGTCACTGGATCCAGTCCGAGTCGTTCTGCTGTTTGCCGCTCAAGCGTCAGCGCTCGGTTGATATGCTCACAGCCTTGGAAGGCAAGATCGACTTGGTGCGACCGACGAAAGGCATCAAACACGTCGAACAACGCGTCCGCGACTTCTGGTGAACCGGCCTTGCCGATTTGTTTGCCGATGACTTCGCTCGTCGAACAGCCGATCACGAGCAATTTTCCTTTTAAGGAAAATCGTTCATCCAGAGCGTTCAGTGCTTCTTCTAAATCGTGCTGGATGCGTGTCAAGTCCATTACTTCACCTCATAATCTGAGATTTTGCAAACGCGGTTCTCATGACGTCCGCCTTCGAATTCCGTTTCAAGCCAAAGCTGTGCGATCTCACGAGCCAGTCCTGGACCGATGACGCGTTCGCCCATCGTTAAGATGTTCGAATCGTTGTGCTGACGTGTCGCTTTCGCACTGAACGTGTCATGGACGAGTGCTGCTCGGATGCCCTTGACTTTGTTCGCTGCGATTCCGATCCCGATCCCTGTTCCACAAATCAAGATACCACGATCAAACTCTCCGCTTGCGACTGCCTCAGCGACTGGAATCGCGACATCCGGATAATCGATCGATTCGGCTGAATGCGTACCGAAGTCCGTATAGTCGATGCCGAGCTCTTGTAAGAGGTCGTTGATTTCTGCCTTTAACTTAAAACCGCCATGATCCGCGCCGATTGCTACTTTCATCTTTACTATTCCCCCGTTTGTTTAGGTTGTTTTTTCGGAAGTTTCCGTGTATCCGGAGCTTTTCTTCCGTTTCCGTTCTGCGTCAATTTTAACACAAGACGGTTGACGAGGGGTTCGAGTTCATTACGTACTTGCCGGTAGACGTTCATCGATCCGCCGTACGGATCGTTGATATCCCGTTCAAGCCCTGTCACATATTCATATAAGGTGAACGTCCGTTCTTTCAGTTCCGGATAGCGTTCACCGACTTCCTGCTTGTGCTGACGCGTCATCGTCAAGATGATGTCAGACCAACGTCCGAGTACATCATCAAAGACTTGCGTATAGTGCTCGAGTTCGATCCCGCGCTCGCGCAACACTTGTAAGGCGTTCTCGGACGCATCAAATCCTTGCATCGAACGTAGTCCTGCTGAACGGACGTCGAATTCCTGATCAGCGACCTTCGAGCGTAGTAATGCCATCGCCATCGGGCTACGGCATGTATTTCCTGTACAGATGAATAAAACGCGACGTGTGCTCATCTCCGTATCCTCCTTCTTCAAGGGCGAATGACCCGACCACCTGCTGCTTTATGGAGGCGGTTGCGGACCGCAAGCCCCACCCCTTCTTCTGATAGGTCTCGTACAAAAATCTGATCCACCGTCGTCTGATCAAATCGCCGTAAACAATCGTAAAGACGTTGTGCCGCCGTCTCCATCGAATTACCAAGGGAGCAGCGGACATCTGCGTCGACATCCTCCCCGTCAAACAGGAGAACGCCCGTCTTGTGTCCGGTTTGTCGCGCATCATCGATGAGTTGCTGTAAGAATGAAAGATCCCCTTCGACGACGGACAGTGTTGCTTCCGGCGCATAGTGGGTATATTTCATCCCGGGTGCCTTCGGTGTAACATCTTTCATCGATAAGGCAGGATCGAGTGTGACAGGACCGATGACCGACTCGATTTGTTCGCGTGTCACGCCACCCGGTCGTAAAATCGCCGGTGGCGTCATCGTACAATCGATGACAGTCGATTCGACCCCGATGCCCGTTTCCCCTCCATCGACGATCGCAGCGATGCGTCCCGAGAGGTCATATGCGACGTGCGCAGATGACGTCGGTGATGGTTTTCCGGAACGGTTGGCACTCGGTGCTGCGAGGCCCAGCCCTGTCGCTTCAATTAATTGAAGCGCGAGCGGATGGTCTGGCATCCGTAATCCGATCGTATCTAGTCCTGCTGTGACGAGTGTGGATGCGGTGCCGTTCGATTCGAGGATGATCGTCAAGGCTCCTGGCCAGAACGCCTCCATCAAACGTGCCGCGACATCTGGAATGTGCGTGACGAACTGATGTGCCTGTTCTACGGATGCGACATGGACAATCAGTGGATTGTCGGAAGGTCGACCCTTCGCGGCGAAGATTCGCCGAACAGCCGCTTCGTTCGTTGCGTCTCCTGCGAGACCATAAACGGTCTCGGTCGGCATCGCCACGACCTCTCCTTCCTGCAATAACCGAACTGCTTCATCCATCGTCTGTAAGTCAATCATTTCCGTCTTCACGCTGTACAATCCTTTCGTTCCGCATACACGATACGGTCTTTACCGTTTATATCTTTTAAAATACCCGTTTCCGCATTTGGATAACGTTCTTTTAACATCATTTGCACTTCTGGTCCTTGATTGTGTCCAATTTCAAACGCAATCAGTCGGAAATCGTCGCGTAAGACCCGTCCACTCTCCTCGACGAGACGTCGGTAAAAGACGAGACCGTCTTTTCCGCCAAACAGGGCGAGATGCGGTTCATGATCGAACACGACTTCACTGAGTAATTCTTCTTCCTCGATATAAGGAGGGTTCGAAACGAGCACCCGGACGGAATCATCTGCGAGCGGTGCGAGTAAATCTCCTTCAAGGAACGTCACGTCTCCACCAAGCGCTGCTTGATTTTGCTTCGCGACCGCGATTGCAGCTGGTGAAATATCGACGGTCGTGACCGGTTGCTCGAGTTCGAGGGCGAGCGTGATTCCAATCGCCCCGCTACCGGTACCGATGTCGACGATTTGTCCCGCGGCGAACGTCTCGCGTTTGAGACGCTCCGTCACGAAGACGATCAACTCTTCCGTTTCCGGTCGTGGAATCAAGACATCCGGTGTGACACGAAAGTCCCGTCCGTAAAACGGCTGATAGCCGATTAAATGCTGAACGGGCACACCGTGCACATGAGCAAGCAAGTATTCACTGAATCGTAAATCCTGCTCCGGTGTCAATTCATCGGACAAGCGGACAAGGAGTCCGGTCCGGTCGACTTCTAAGACGTGCATGAGTAACCATTCGGCACTTGAACCCTCGCGTCCTGCTTGTTCCATCATCGTTTTTGCCTCATTTAGACGTTTTGCGATCCGCATCAGTTTGCCGCCTCCGATGCTCGCGCCTGATGTTCCATGACGAGCGTATCGATGACTTCATCCATCTCGCCTTGCAAGATTCGATCAAGCTTCTGAATCGTCAATCCGATGCGATGGTCCGTCACCCGGTTTTGGGCGAAATTATACGTCCGAATCCGCTCTGAACGGTCACCCGTACCAACAGCCGACTTTCGTTTTTCATCATACTCCGCTTGCTGTTCGCGTTGAATTTTATCGTAGACACGCGCCCGTAAAACTTTCATCGCTTTTTCCTTGTTCTTGATTTGCGATTTCTCATCCTGACAGCTCGCGACAATCCCCGTCGGCACGTGCGTGACACGGACGGCGGACTGCGTCGTATTGACGGACTGTCCACCCGGTCCACTCGACGTGAACGTATCGACCCGGACATCCTTATCATGGATTTCGACCTCGACGTCTTCTGCTTCCGGTAACACGGCAACCGTTGCGGTCGATGTATGAATCCGTCCACCCGATTCCGTTGACGGAACGCGTTGGACGCGGTGTGCCCCGTTCTCATACTTCAGTTTCGAGTAGGCGCCTGTTCCTTTGACGATAAAGATGATTTCTTTATAACCACCGAGCTCCGTATAGCTCGCGTCGATGATCTCAATCTTCCAGTTCTGTTTCTCAGCAAACTTCGAGTACATCTTAAACAGGTCACCCGCAAATAAGGCTGCCTCATCTCCCCCTGCCGCACCACGAATCTCGACGATGACGTTCTTATCGTCATTCGGATCCTTCGGTAAGAGTAAAGCTTTCAGCTTCGCTTCGAGCTCTTTGATCTCCGGCTCAAGCATCGCGACTTCTTCCTTCGCAAGGTCGCGCATCTCCGGATCTGTCAACATCTGACGTGCCTCTTGATAGGCTTCCATCTTCTCGCGATAGACGCGATATGTCTCAACGGTTGGGGCAAGCTGCGACTGCTCCTTTGAGACCTCGCGTAATTGATTCGTATCATTGATGATGGCTGGATCAGCCAACATATCATTCAGTTTTTCATAACGGTCCTCTAAGGCACTCAATCGATCCAACATCTCGGTCATCCTTCCTGGCGGTTCTTCTGTCGTCAGTATAGCAAATATTGCGATCGTTGGCGTAACCGTCTTCTCGAAAAGAAACATTGACAGACCGATTCGAAATTCCTATAATTGGTGTATTAATTGAACTAGTACACTTAAGGAGGTGAAGAAATGTTCACCGTCGATCCGAAAAGTCCCTTGCCGATTTATGAACAGTTAGTCACGCAAATCATCCGCTCGATTGCTCGTGGTCTACTCCGCTCCGGCGAACAGATGCCATCCGTTCGTGAACTTGCCGGTACACTCCTTGTCAATCCGAACACGGTCTCCCGTGCCTATCAGGAACTCGAGAGCCGCAACTTCATCGTCACGATGCGCGGCAAAGGCTCCTTCATCTCAGATATTCCCCTCAGTGAAGTCAAACAAGCCGCTATTCAAGATCCACTCATCCGTCTTTGTTCCGTCGCCGACGAACTCTCGATCTCAAACGAAGAACTCTATCAACTCATCTTACACATAAGGGAGGATTCCTCATGTTGACCGTTTCTCATCTAACGAAACAAATTGACCGTACCATGATTTATGAAAATGCATCCTTCACCCTGCCAGCAGGAACGATCACCGCGTTGATCGGTCGTAATGGTGCCGGAAAAACGACGTTACTGAAAACACTCGTCGGAGCCCTCGAGCCGACACGCGGAAAGGTCGAATGGAACAACGAATCCATTCACCATGTCCCGCAGACGCGGGAGCACCTCTTTCTCGTTCCGGACTCCGTCTCCGTCTATCGTCAAATGACACTTGGCGAACTGATCAACTTCTACAATGCGTTCTATCCGAATTTCGAAAAGACGTATATCGAAAATTATTGTCGCTCGTCGAATCTCGATCGTGGTCGTCGCGTGACATCTTTATCAAAGGGACAAGCCCAGTTGTTCCTTCTCCAACTCGCGTTTGCAACCAATGCTCCGGTTCTCTTACTCGACGAACCAACTGATGGACTTGACCGGATCAACAAACGTGATTATCTGAAACAACTCGTCTCATTACTCGCGGAGCGCCAGACAGCCGTTCTGATTGCTTCGCACCAACTCGAAGAACTTGATTCCCTTGCCGATCGTGTCATGACGATCGAAAAACACCTCGTCCGCGAACCAAAGGCACTCGACGATGCCAAAGCTAGCATGCAGAAATGGCAAGTCGTCTATGAAGATGTTCCAGAGCTCAGTCATGTCGATCTCCACGTCTTATCCCAAACGGGTCGGGTCGTGACGTTACTCGTCTTATCGGATGAAGGCGCACGTTATCTTGAAACGACAAGCCCTCTCTTAAAGGATGCTTTGCCAGTGCAGATGGAAGATTACTTCTTAGGGACATTTGGAGGGAAACGACATGGTTAAGCAATTGATCCGCTATCATATCAAGCAAGGTATTTGGCCTCTCGCTTGTTTCATTCTGCTCGCAATCTTCAGTTATGGGTTCGGCAGTTATACCGTCATCAATGAATTCGAAAAATACGATGTGTCTCAGCAACCCGATCTACTCAACACTGTACTCGTCAGTCCGTTCTTCGCTGGGTTCGCAGCGATTCTGATTGCCGTCTTCGCAATCCTGATGCTCGGCTCTGAGCGTGGAAGTGGTCGTAGTTTGATCTTGCATGCACTCCCATTCCCGAAGGTCTGGTTGTTCTGGATCAAATGGATCATCGGTGTCGTGACATTGATCGTCTTCCCGATCATCGGCTTTTTTGCTAGTTGGTTATTACTGCAAGCATTCGGTATCAATCCGTTTGATTACGTCACGTGGTCGTCACTCCTTCAAGATTTTGGTCTATTCCTTCTATTTGATGTGACGATTTTGACGATCTTCTTATTCGCCGGAACGATTGCTGGTGATATCATCGGACAACTGTTACTCGGAACGTTCTTCTTGTTCTTGAATTACTTCACGTATTTCAGTATCTATGCTATCGGTCAACTGGGTTTTGGCGTGGGCTATGAAGAGTTAGACAAACCAACAAGCTTTTTGATGACGATCACGACGCCATTTGCGCTCTTCTTCGAGTACAATACCGATTTCAACATCACCTATGCTGTGTTGTTCAGTTTAGCCTTGACGGTTATCTTACTGATTTTCGGTAGTCGTCTCTATGTCAAAGGTGCGAACGAACGTCTCGGGCGTTTCACGATTTTCCCGAAACTACATCCAGCACTCATCATCACCTTCTCGATCTATACGACGATTCTGCTCGCTGGCATCATCGGTCTGATTTCGTCTGAGAACCAGTTCCTGTACTGGCTCGCGATCGCGATTCTCGCCTGGCCGACGTTTAGCTCGTATCGTCGGATGATTGGGTGGAGTCGCTAATGCAACGAATGGACCTTCTGAAATGACTTTTCAGAAGGTCCATTTTTTTGTCATCGATTCTTCACAAAGCTTTACAAACGATAAACATGGATTTCACATTCTATCCGTAAGGTGGAGTTTGTAGGTCGTATCAATCATCAAACCCCAGCACCTTTCGAGGAGGAACTCTTATGAAATTAAAACGTATCATTCCGATTTTTGCCTTATCAACCCTTTCCCTTAGTACGATGCTCTCGATGCCTGAAGCAGAAGCAAAGACAAAACCTGTTAAATCACCGGAAATCCGGAACGTCATCTTCTTGATCGGCGACGGGATGGGGGTCTCGTATACATCAGCACATCGTTACTTAAAGAACGATCCATCGACACCGGTTGCTGAAAAAACAGCGTTTGACCAATACCTCGTTGGTCAACAGATGACTTATCCGGAAGATCCGAAGGAAAACGTCACCGATTCCGCTTCCGCAGCAACAGCGATGTCATCCGGCATCAAGACGTATAATGCAGCGATTGCCGTTGATAACGATAAATCGGAAGTCAAGACCGTCCTTGAAGTAGCGAAAGAACGTGGTAAGTCAACAGGACTCGTTGCAACATCGGAAATCACGCATGCGACACCTGCTTCGTTCGGTGCTCATGATGAGAGCCGAAAGAACATGAACGCGATCGCAGACGATTACTTCAAGGAACGCGTCAATGGGAAGCATAAAATTGACGTTATGCTCGGTGGCGGTAAGTCGAACTTCGTCCGTCCGGATGTTGATTTGACGAAAGCATTCAAAAAAGACGGTTACAGTTACGTCACGGATCTGGATCAATTGCAAGGTGATAAAAACAAACAAGTCCTCGGTCTGTTCGCAGATGGTGGATTACCAAAACGGATTGACCGCGAAAACTCGGTCCCATCGCTTGAACAAATGACGAACTCTGCCATTAAGCGACTCGACTCGAATAAAAAAGGATTCTTCCTGATGGTCGAAGGTAGCCAAGTCGACTGGGCCGGTCATGACAATGATATCGTCGGTGCCATGAGTGAGATGGAAGACTTCGAGCGGGCATTCAAAGCCGCGATCGCATTTGCAAAGAAGGATAAACATACACTCGTCGTCGCGACAGCTGACCACTCAACGGGTGGATATTCAATCGGTGCAGATGGCATCTATAACTGGTTCGCTGAACCGATCAAAGCGGCAAAGAAAACACCTGACTTCATGGCGCAAAAAATCGTCGATGGTGCGGACGTCCGCAAGACGTTGACGACGTATATCGATCAGGACAAACTCGCCTTGACGGACAAAGAAATCGATAGCGTCTCCCGCGCTGCTGAATCGAAGAAATTACTCGAGATTGATAATGCGATTGAAGAAATCTTCAACGAACGCTCGCATACAGGCTGGACGACAGGTGGACATACAGGTGAAGACGTACCGGTCTATGCGTTCGGTCCTGCTAAAGAACGTTTCGCGGGACAAGTCGACAACACGGATCACGCGAAAATCATCTTCAATCTCTTGAAATCGAAGAAATAAGGAGAATGTTCATGAGACAGATACTTGCTACTTTGATGCTCGGGACGGTGCTCGCTGGTTGTGGCACTTCAGCATCACAAGACACACCAAAAGAACCAGCGTCTGCGAAACAGGAGCAGCCGGTATCGCTTGAAAAAACAAGCGCCTACGTTCCAAACCCACAAATTCCAGACGATCGCGATTTGACAAAAATCGATCAGACCGTCACGGATGATAAGGGCGACCTGACGCTTAAACAATTCAAACGAGTGAACGAAACACAGAAGATTGGTCCGATCGAGATGACGATCGAAGAGATCAAAGTATTCCATGCTCGTCCAAGCTATGGCATGATTGATTTCTTCCATGGCTTTACGCACGATGAATCCTTTGATTTGATCAAGACACGGGTCACGATCAAGAACACAAGTAATGAACCGGTCACGTTCAATCCTGTCGCCCACTTCAAACTCGATGCTGCGACAGAAAAGACGCTCGAGGACGACGTCTATTTGGAGTCGCTTGCGAAGACTTACGCCCCGTCCGAGTCACGGAGTGGTAACTTCGGCTTCATCTTGGAACATCCGGTTGACTCGATTGAACTCTTGACGAGTGATGTTCTCGATGAAAAACAAGATGTCCTCAAAAAAGGAACGACGTTTTCGACGTCTCTTCGTTGACTGACATTCACACTTCTACGCTCTATCTATTTTCCGGTCATATCCGGATCATAGGTGGAGCTATTTTGATGCCTGTAATCGTTCCATGCTACACTAAAGACATTATTTGAGTGTAAAGGACGGATCATATGCCGAAGTATTTAAACATCTATCACGAGCTCGCACAGCGGATTCAGGAAGGAACGCTCCCGGCCGAAACGAAATTACCTTCTGAAACGGAATTGATGCATGAATTCGAGGCGAGCCGCGGAACGGTTCGAAAAGCGATTGATGCCCTGCAAGAAAAAGGCTTCGTCCGTAAACACCAGGGGAAAGGTGTCTTCGTCCTGTCGCAAGAAGCGATCGAGTTCCAATTCAACGGCATCGTCAGCTTCTCGGAAGCACATCGCCGGATGGGGCGTCATACCGTCGAGACGGATGTGCTATCGTGCGAAGTGCTCTCCGCCTGTCCTGAGCTCGCTTCGTTATTGCATGTGGCACAAGGAACGAACGTGACGCGCATCGAGCGAATTCGCCAAATCGATGGTGAACGTGTCATCCGTGACATCAATCATTTCGTGACAGCACTCGTACCCGGACTCACGACTGACATCGCTCAAGGTTCGATCTATCAGTACATCGAAGAGACACTTGGTCGGCAGATCAGCTACGCAAAACGAAAGATTGAAGCTCGCCCTGCGACAATGGAAGACCAAGAACGACTTGATCTTCACGACATGACACACGTCATCGTCGTCACGAACGATACGTATTTCTATGAAGGACAACATTTCGAACGGACGGAATCGCGTCACCGGCTCGATAAGTTTCAGTTCACTGATATTGCACGGCGTTGAATATAGGCTGCAAGATGAGGGAATTCGTAGATGACGGATTCTCTCTTTTTTATTCTCCCTAACTTATCTATATAAGTCCTTGACCAACTTATATAGATAAGTTAAGATAAGTGTGCGCAGATAAGAAAACGTTTTCATTTCAAAAGTGGTCGAGTATGTCACTTCCAAAAAGGAGCATCGAGATGAAACCAAACTATCGTCAGATTGCAGAGCAAATCATTGAGAACATCGGAGGTAAGGAGAACGTTGAGCAGGCAGCTCACTGTGTCACCCGTCTTCGTTTAACGCTTAAGAATCAAGAGCTTGTCGATCAAGAAGCCTTACTTGAAGTTCCGCTCGTCAAAGGCTCGTTCTTGAACGCGGGTGTCTATCAAATCGTCATTGGTGCCGGAGACGTCGACCGGGTCTATGCAGAATTCATTCAATTAACCGGTTTACAGGCAACGACGATCGCAGATGTTAAATCGTCTGGCGCTGCCAAGATGAATCCGTTCCAAAAGTTGATCAAAGTCTTTTCTGATGTCTTCATGCCTATCATCCCGGCGATCATCGTTGCTGGTCTCTTAATGGGAATCAATAATCTATTCGGTATCGAGTTCGGTGGCAAGACGATGATCGATCGTTATCCAAACTTACAAGGACTTTGGGATCTCATCAATATGATGGCAAACACCGCCTTCGTCTTCCTCCCGGCACTCGTCGGTTGGTCAGCGACGAAACGCTTCGGCGGAAGTGAGATTCTCGGGATCGTCATGGGTCTGATGCTTGTTCATCCAGATCTCTTAAACGCATGGAACTACGGACAAAGTGCTCTAAAAGGTGAAATCCCGACGTTCAACATTCTCGGTCTCTTTGAAATTGAAAAAGTCGGTTATCAGGGACAAATACTCCCTGTGCTCGCCGCTGCTTATGTCCTTAGTACGATTGAACGATGGCTCAAAAAACGCGTACCGAATGCGATTCAATTACTCGTCGTACCGATTACGACGATCACATTGACCGGATTCCTTGCCCTTGCCGTCATCGGACCGGTCACGCGTCAAGTCGGTGACTGGATTACGATTGGTGTCGTCAATACGTTCGAAGCTGTTCCGTTACTTGGTGCCTTACTCTTCGGCGCACTCTATGCGCCGCTCGTCATCACCGGCATGCACCACATGTTCATCGCTGTTGACCTACAGTTGATTGGACAGAGCGGAACGACGTTCATCTGGCCGATGATCGCGATTTCGAACATCGCTCAAGGTTCAGCAACGCTTGCGATGCTTTTCCTCGCGAAAAACGTCAACGATAAGAACATGGCGTCAACGTCGGCACTATCCGCTTACTTTGGGATCACGGAACCAGCGATGTTCGGGGTTAATCTTCGATTCAAATATCCGTTTTATGCGGCACTCGTCGGATCAGCAATCGCGTCTGCCTTCATCGCAGTCAGCGGTGTCCTTGCTCCTGCAATCGGTGTCGGTGGCTTACCTGCTTTCATCTCGATCGTACCCGGGTCGATTCTATCGTTCATTGTCGGCATGGTAATCGCAATTATCGTTCCTATTGCCTGTACGTTCCTGTTCCACTATGTCTCAACGAAACGCGCAAAAAAAGCCGCACTGAAAAAAGCGGCGTAATTTCAGAAAGGTGTGTATCTGATGATCACGACAACCGATTGGCGCAAATCCGCCGTTTATCAAATCTATCCGAAGAGTTTTTATAGTCCGGAGGGCAAAGCGACCGGTACGTTGCGTGGGGTCACGGCCAAACTCGATTATCTGGCGGATCTTGGTGTCGATTACCTGTGGTTGACGCCGGTCTATGCCTCACCGCAAAACGATAATGGATATGATGTCAGTGACTATTACGCGATTGATCCCTCGTATGGAACGATGGATGATTTCGAGACGTTACTCGCAGAAACAAAACGACGTGGTCTGTCGGTCATGATGGATATCGTCGTCAATCACTGCTCGACGTCACACGCTTGGTTCGAAGAAGGACGTCATCCGGACAGTCCCTATCATGACTACTTCATTTGGCGCGAGACACCGAACGACTGGGTATCGAAGTTCGGCGGTCCTGCTTGGTCATTCGATGAGGTAGCTGGTAAGTATTACTTGCACCTGTTCGACAAGACGCAAGCGGACCTGAACTGGGAAAATCTCCGACTCCGGGAAGACGTTTACGCAATGATGCGCTTTTGGCGCGATAAAGGGGTCAGCGGCTTCCGACTCGACGTCATCAACTTGATCTCGAAGACGCCAGGGCTTCCCAATGATCCCGAGGGAGACGGACGTGCGTACTATACGGACGGACCAAACATTCATGACTACTTGCAAGAGATGAACGCAGCCGTTTTTGCCGGACACGATCTCTTGACGGTCGGTGAGATGTCGTCGACGTCGCTTGAACATTGTCTTCAATATTCTTCGCTCGAAAATCAAGAACTGAAGATGACGTTCAACTTCCATCACTTGAAGGTCGATTATCCGAACGGTGAGAAATGGACGGCTGCACCGTTTGACTTCAAGCAGTTGAAACAAATTTTCTCCGACTGGCAAACTGGCATGAACGGACAAGCATGGAACGCGATATTTTGGTGTAACCATGACCAACCCCGCGTCGTCAGCCGGTTTGGTGACGACGTCGCGTATCGTGTCGAGAGTGCAAAGATGCTCGCGACAACGCTTCATGGCTTGCAAGGTACACCGTATATTTACCAAGGAGAAGAGATCGGAATGCCGAATCCGGACTTCACGAATCTGTCCGACTACCGTGATGTCGAGACATTGAATGCCTATCAAGAAGCACGGACCAACGGCGTATCGGAAGAAGCAATTCTCGCTGCGATCCGTCAAAAATCGCGCGATAACGCGCGGACACCGATGCCTTGGTCGGACGCCGTCAACGGTGGCTTTAGTACAAGTGAGCCATGGATTCCGGTCTCGCCGACGTATGATCAGATCAATGTCGAGGCTGCTGTCGCAGACCCTGATTCGGTCTATCATCATTACAAACGGTTGATTCAACTCCGCAAACAGTATGACGTGCTCACGGACGGTTCATACCGGCTGTTGACACCGGACGATCCATCACTCTGGGCGTACGAACGCGCAACGAGTGAAGAAGAATTACTCGTCGTCTCGAATTTCTACGGAACGGACACGACGTTCACTTTACCTCATGACGGATCGGACTATACGGTGTTGCTTCATAATTATCAGCAGATGCAGACAGAGGGGTACACTTTAACGTTACGACCTTATGAATCACTGATGCTTTATCGTAAAAAGTGATTGAATGAGACGGAGCACATGCAAAAAAGAGAAGGTTAGTCTCCAAGGGATACCCTAGAAACCAATCTTCTCTTTTGTTGAATAGATATAGAATGTGAATGCCTATTTCTCGACTCCTACAAGAAAAGAAAGCATGGTACATGCTTTTGTCAGGGAAAGCGAGGATGGCAGAGTCTTTCATTTTCGCATGTTCTACGAAACTTTCCGATTCGCTTCTTCTCGTCTCAACTGTTCGCGGAACAGTCGTGTCTCAGCAATGACGACGCCGGACAATCCAATCAAACCGATTAAGTTCGGAATCGCCATCAATCCGTTGAAGACATCAGAAATCGCCCACACCATGTTCAAGTTCGTCGTCATCGCGCCGGCTCCGGCGACTAAGACGAACAGGATGCGGTACGGTAGGATTGATTTTTGACCAAACAGATAATAGATCGATTTTTCACCGTAGTACGACCAGCCAAGAACGGTCGAGTACGCGAACATGACGAGACCGATCGTAACGATGTATTTCCCGGCAGGACCGAGGAAGACTTCGAAGCTCGCCGTCGTCAATTCAACACCCTCCAACTTCGTATCGAGCTGCCCTCCCATGACGAGCGTCAGTCCCGTGATCGAACAGACAACCAATGTATCGAGGAAGACTTGTGTCATCGAGACGAGTGCTTGACGCCCCGGGAAGTCCGTCTTCGCAGCAGCGGCTGCGATCGGTGCTGAACCAAGTCCTGCTTCGTTCGAGAAGACACCACGCGCGACACCGTAACGAATTGCCGCCCCGATTGCCCCACCCGTGATGGCCTCGTTTGAGAACGTACTACTGAAGATCGTTGAAATCGCACCTGGAATCAGATCATAGTTCATGATGAGAATCAGCAAGCCACTTCCGACATAGAAGAAAATCATGAACGGAACGAACAGACTGACGACTTTCCCGATTGACTTGACCCCACCGAGAATGACGACACCCGTCAGTACCATCAATACGATCCCCGTCACGTAAAGTGGCACATCAAACGTTGATTTCATCGCGAGGGCGACCGAGTTCGTCTGGACCCCGTTTCCGATCCCGAACGCAGCGATCGAAGCGAACGCGGCAAACAAGACACCGAGCCATTTCTGCTTCAGTCCACGCTCGAGGTAATACATCGGTCCTCCTGCCATCTGTCCTTTTTCATCAACGACACGATATTTGACGGCAAGAATCGCTTCCGCATATTTCGTCGCCATCCCGAACAGACCGGACAGCCACATCCAGACGATCGCGCCTGGTCCCCCGAGGACGACGGCGGTTGCGACACCGACGATATTCCCCGTACCGACGGTCGCAGCCAGTGCCGTCATCAACGCTTGAAAGTGACTGATGTCACCTTCTGACTTATCGTCCTGATGCTTTGAAAACGCAAGCTTCAGCGCATACGGCAGTTTGGTAATTTGAATGAATCCTAAGCGAATCGTCAAGTAAATCCCCGTACCGACCAACAGAATGAGTAACGGTGGTCCCCATACGATATCGGACACCGCACTAATCCACTCACTAAATGAATTTCCCATTCGTCTTACCTCCCTTTATGAGATATGTAGTTCCTTACCATTTTTTCAGAATTTACTGATAATTGTCAAACTATTTTTTCATGAAACTATTTTGATACTTCTTCATTTCAATAATTCACTACGATCGTTGTCATCGGAGTGTTCAGTGTAATCTTTATTATTTTGATTTTATAATCGATCTTCGGTCCTCTTCGCCAACTGCAGGCAAAACCTACGAACTTGCCACTCAAGACGATCGAATATTTGAATCTCGCGTCCGGTGAGGTGCTGTCCTTCATCGATACGAAAGTCGTCAATGACAATGATTTATTCGAAGCTATCTCGAATCAATACTAGGATGACGCTCAAGCATTCCGCGATATGCACGAACAGATTTCCGTCAGTCAAAAACAGACGGAAGCACTAAAAGAAGTTCTTCGTCAGTTCCAAGTCTCAAAAAAAGTCCCCTCGTCTTCATCGAAGAGAGGGAACTTCATGGTTTATTGCGCTGCACCTGTGAGCGGTTGTGCATCTTTTGCTTCCGCAGGTAATTTGATTTCGTTGATCTCATTGAATTTCGAGAACGTCGATTGGTTTTTCATCGTGAAATCGGTATTTTTCTCGACCGCAAAGACCATATCCATATCGAGTGATTTCGGATAGAATGTTTTCGCGTCATACGTCATCGTGTAGTTCATTTTCTTGTAATCGATGCTGTCCATCGCATCTTTCATCTGTGCCATCTGTCCTGTCTGCTCGAGCGAATCCTTCATGAATGCTTTGAGGTCGTCCCCTTTTAGTTTGACGTCGATTTGATAAACGTCACCCTCTTTTTTGGCGGTCCAGTTGTCTTTGTACTTTTTCAGTAGCTTGAGATTTTGATCCGTCGATGCCGATGACTCCATCGCCTCAACCATATCACCTAGCTCCGAGACATCTTGAACGAGCCATTGTCCGTTTTGCGATAGATACATCTTATCGTCGACGATATAGCTCTCGATCGACATGTCCTTACCGTTTTGTGGATTTTTCATCGTCATCGTCTGGTGCATCGTAAGCGGCTTCTGGATGATATCGGCTGATACCTTCTGATCTACTGCCATCTCACCTGCTTTTGAATTGACTGTCCCTTCCATGTGGAACGATTTAATATCCTTTTGAGCGGCTGTCGCTTTATTCAGTAATTCCGTATTCGAGAGTTCCCCCGACTTCGTCGAACCAGACCCACTGCCACTACCCGAATCCGTCTGCCCATCTTGACATCCAGCTAGTCCAATCGATGCTGCAACGATCCCAGCTGCTACCCACCTTGTTTTCTTCATATTCATTTCCTCCTTTATACGCGTTACCCTGATTTACGAAAAACATTGGAAAATGTTTCAAAGTTTCTTTATTACATCATTACCGTTCTTCTTCAAAACAAATCCTCATATTTCAAATCTACTATTCTTTTTTTGAAATTTGATTTATCACCTGCAAAATGTCCACAAAAAAATAGGATGACGGAAACTTCCGTCACCCTATCCTTATTTCGTTAGATCGTGCGTAAAAGATTCGCCATCTCAATCGCGGAAACGGCAGCTTCGTAGCCTTTATTTCCAGCTTTCGTACCGGCACGTTCGACCGCTTGCTCGATCGAATCCGTCGTCAGGACACCGAAGATGATGGGTACGCCTGTATCACGCGACGCACTCGCGACACCTTTCGCGACTTCGTTACAGACATAGTCATAATGTGATGTTGCTCCGCGGATGACGGCTCCCAGTGTGATGACCGCATCATACTTACCGCTTTTCGCTAACTTTTCCGCAACGAGTGGAATTTCAAATGCTCCCGGAACCCACGCCGTATCGACAGCATCCGCTGCAACACCGTGACGACGGAAAGCGTCGTTTGCTCCTCCGACGAGTTTTGAAGTGATCAATTCGTTAAAACGTGCTGCGACGATTGCGACGCGTAGTCCTTCTCCTGTTAAGAAACCCTCGTAGATCATGATGTGTGTCCTCCTTGGATGTCGAGCCAGTGCCCGAGTTTCGTTTGTTTTGTTTTTAGGTAACGCTGATTTTCCGGCTCGGCCGGTACTTGATGGGGTACACGTTCGATGATTTCGATCCCCTCTTGCTCGAGCACCCGTTGTTTGTCCGGGTTGTTCGTCATCAAGCGGATCTTCGTCACGCCGAGATCGCGCAACATATTGGCTGCGACCGTGTAGTCACGCATGTCCGTCGGATAACCGAGTGCATGGTTCGCTTCGACCGTATCGAGTCCTTGTTCTTGTAACTCGTACGCTTTTAACTTCGCCATCAGACCGATGCCGCGTCCTTCCTGACGTAAATACAAGACGGCTCCACCTTCTCGTTCAATCCGCTCGAGTGCCGCATCGAGTTGTGGTCCACAATCGCAACGCTTCGAACCGAAGACATCCCCTGTCAGGCATTCCGAGTGTAGACGGACGAGCATCCCGTCTTGCGCTTCGCCGGATAAGACAGCGACATGTTCTTTCTCGTCTTGCGTCGTATAGCCAATCATCCGGAAAGCTCCGAACGTCGTTGGAAGTAATACTTCTGCTTCACGTGTCAATGGACGCTCGAGATACGCGACAAGTGCTTCGATCGTGATCAGTTTTAAATCGTGTTCTTCCTTATAGAGAAGTAGATCGTCGACCCGTGCCATCGTGCCATCTTCTTTAATGATTTCACAGATGACGGCGATCTCATCGCTACCGGCAAGACGGGCAAGATCGACACCTGCTTCCGTATGTCCGCGTCGCTCCCGGACACCACCCTCTTTTGCGATCAACGGGAAGATATGACCCGGTCGTTTGAAACGTTCCGGTCCATCCGTCAGCATCCGCTGAATCGTTAGCGACCGTTCCTCGGCACTGATGCCGGTCTTTGCCTCTTCATGATCGATGCTGAGCGTGAATGCCGTCCCATGCGGGTCCGTATTATTCGCTGTCATCGGAGCAAGTTCGAGTCGCTGTGCGATCCGCGGACTGACTGGTACACAGACGAGTCCTTTTCCATGTGTAATCATGAAGTTGATGTTTTCCGGTGTCGCGTGTTCCGCGAGCATGACGAGATCGCCTTCATTCTCACGATCCTCGTCATCACAGACGATGATCGGTCGTCCGTTTTTCAAATCTTCTATTGCGTCTTCAATCAAGTCGAATCCGTTCATTACATGTCGCCTCCTAAGAATGCTGCCCAGTCCGTCTGCTTCTCATGCTGCGTGAAATGATAGAGATGTTTCGCCATCATGTCACACTCGATATTGACGACTGCACCGCTTGCCAATCGATCAAACGTCGTCACTTGACGGGAGTGCGGAATCAATGAAATCGAGATCGTTTCCGGTGTGACGCGTTGCAACGTCAGGCTCGTGCCGTTGATTGCGATCGAGCCTTTCGGAATACAATACTTTTGCCACGCTCCGACATCAAACGTATAGACCATCGCTTCTCCATCCGGTCGCCGACTGATCAGTCGGGCTGTTCCGTCGATATGTCCACTAACGAAATGTCCACCGAAGCGACCGTCTGCCGGCATCGCCCGCTCAAGTTGCAAGGGACTTCCGACTCGGTACGTACCGAGTGCTGTTGAACGGATCGTGTCATGGACGGCATCTGCCGTGAAACCGGTTGGACTCATCGACGTGACCGTCAAACAAATCCCGTCGACGGCGATGCTATCACCGATCTTCGTTCCTTCGAGTACCCGGTGCGCCTCAATTTCAAGCGCTAACCCGTTCGGTCGCGGGATCTTTCGTTTTAAGGTTCCGACTTCTTCAATCAATCCGGTGAACATGTCGTCTCCTCCTTTCGGATGTACGTCAGATGGAGATCCGGTCCGACCGTCTCAACCTGGTCGATTTGAAAACGATCTTCGATATCGTGTTGACCATTCCACGCATCGCCTTCAAAAATCGATGGGGCTTGGTAGACTTCGATTCGGTCAACGAGATCTGCCTCAAGGAAAGCGGCTTGAATCGTTGGTCCGCCTTCAATCAAGACACTACGGATGTCTTGTTCGTATAAGCGTTTCAAAATCGCTTCCGGCGTCTCATATTCACCAACGAGGACCGTCACCTGATCGTGACTAATCCGAGGAACACTCGTCAGCCAGTAGGTTGGATTTTTACCATCGCGGAAGACTTGCGCCGTCTCCGGAATCCGCCCCCGGCGATCAACGATTACTCGAATCGGCTCGATGCCTGACGATGCGCGTAACGTCAGTGCCGGATCATCGACGAGCACCGTCTCACTTCCGACGAGGATGGCATCGTGGCGTCCACGCAGGGCACGACCGTTCGCGCGTGCTTCTTCTGACGTGATCCAGCGCTGTTCACCTGTCGCCGCGATCCCGTTCATCGTCTGAGCGATTTTGACGGTCACGGTCGGACGTTTTCGTTCGATCGTCTTCCAGAATGCCGTGTAAAGGGCTTCTGCCTCATGCCGTAACAAGCCGACCTCGACTTCGATTCCCGCGTCCTGTAGCCGTTTGATTCCGGAACCAGCGACAATCGCATGTTTGTCTTCCGTTGCAACGAAGACTCGTTTGATTCCTGCTTGTAGAATTGCTTCCGTGCATGGTGGCGTCTTGCCGTGATGGTTGCATGGCTCGAGCGTCACGTAGAGATCGGCACCACGGGCGGCTTCTCCTGCCATCCGTAAGGCTTCGACTTCTGCGTGCGGCCCACCGGCAAACCGGTGTGCACCGAAGCCGATGATGCGTCCTTGTTTGACGATGACACAGCCGACACTTGGATTCGGACTTGTTTGTCCGTGTAACATTTGTGCTAATTGCATGGCATAACTCATCATCTGTGACATCGCGTTCACTCCTTTCAAATGAAAAAAGACGCCCCTTGAAAAAGGGGCGTCTGTATAGAAGGGTTCACGAAATACACGGTTCGCTTCCTGCATTTTTTCATGCAGAAAGAGACCGTCTCCTGAAAACATTTTTTCAGAAAACAGCTTGAATCGCGTCGTTTCGTTCTTCTCCCATCCGGACTTTACCGTCGGCCCTGGAATCTCACCAAGTCAGCCATGATGCGTACATCATGGGTCGCGGGCTCGTCGATCGATTGATCGCATCACCGCCGGTTGGGATTTTCACCCTACCCCGAAGAACTGGATTATTGAGTTATACAACTTTAGCCTAGCATATCTTTTTCAAGAAAACAAAGCGCAAATGCTTCTGTCTTGTCTCTTTTTTGATTTCGCTCCAGTTCTGTCACTCATCACCAATTCGTGATCGATCGCATCTCAAAAACGACCGGAGCACTTGATAGCAGTGCATCCAGTCGTCGTTTTCCGCTTATAAATATCCGTTCTTCCGATCGTGGAATTCTTGAGCGATCGCCCCGCGCGTCCGTTCATCAGCGAGGACGCGAAGCGCTGTCCGAGCGAGGATTTTCGCCCCCGTGATCAATGCTTCATCTCCAGCTGCTGAACGGGCCGCTTCTTTGAATGCTTCCGTATGGGCGACGAGATCGTCCGGACCAATCTTGATATACGGATGGATCGTCGGGATGACTTGACTGATGTTACCGGCATCCGTCGAGCCAAGACCCGGTCGTTCGTCTAAATGGACCGTTTCGCCGAGCGCCTCTGCTTCTTCTTGGAACAGACGGTCGAACGTCCGATTGAAGACAAGGTTATCGACTTCATTTTGGAAGGCGATGACATCGAGCGTCGCCCCAGTCGCGAGTGCCGCGCCTTGGGCGACGGCTTTGACTTTTTCCGTGACGGCATTCAATCGTTCCCGTGTCGTTGCCCGGATGAAGAAACGTGCTCTTGCGTATTCCGGGATGATGTTCGGCGCATCGCCTCCATGCGTGATGATCCCGTGGATCCGGACATCGTCTGGTAACTGCTGACGTAAGGCATTGATTCCATTGAAGAGTTGAATGACAGCGTCGAGGGCGTTGATGCCTTCTTCCGGTGACGCCGCTGCGTGTGCCGGACGACCCGTAAAGGCAAAGTCGAGTGGATCGACCGCAAGGGAAGAACCCGTGATCCGTGTTTGTCCCGACGGATGGACCATCAAGGCTGCATCGATTCCTTCGAGTAACTGATGTTTGACGAAACTGCCTTTCGCACTACCGTTCGGTCCACCTTCCTCGGCTGGTGTTCCAAGGACAACGACACTCCCGCCGACTTCATCGAGCACTTTACTGAGCGCGATCGCCGCTGCGACGCTCGTCGTGCCGATGATATTATGACCGCACGCGTGACCAATACCCGGCAACGCATCGTATTCAGCAAGAAAGGCAATCGTTGCGCCTGGTCGGTCGCTCGATTTCTTCGCGAAGAACGCGGTATCGTGCCCCGCAACGCCGAGTTCTACTGTAAAACCTTCCGCTGTTAGACGTTCCGCATGGAGCCGCGAAGCAAAGAATTCCTCGTTCCCGATTTCCGGCGTTGCATGAATCCGGTGACTTGTCTCAAGATACGATTCCCGTTTTTGTTCGATATCCTGTTCAATCGTCTCTACCCATGTCGTGCGTACTGGTGTCGTCATACTGTCCACTCTCCTTTTGAAATTATTCGCCGATGTCGCTCAGTGGAACGAACGTCGGGATCGTACTGCCTTTGTATTCTTTTTTGATGAAGGCCGCGACATCTTTTTGTTGATACAGCGATGCGATTTTTTTCAGTTCTTTTTTGTTCTTGTCTTCCGTCCGTGTCGCGATGATGTTGATGTATGGTTTTGCTGTCTCGTTCTCATGAACGATCGAGTCCTTGATCGGGTTGAAGCCAGCGTCAACGGCGATGCCATTGTTGATGATTGATGCCGCGACGTCCGGTAAGACGCGTGGCGTTTGTCCAGCGACGATCGGAACGATTTTCAGCTTTTTCGGATTCTCGACGATCTTATCGACCGAACCGTTGCCATCGAAGTCGTCCGGTAGCTTGATCAGACCTGCTTCTTGCAGTAACAAGAGGGCGCGTCCCATGTTCGTCGCTTCGTTCGGAACAGCGATTTTTCCGCCATTTGGAATATCTTTGACATCCTTGTATTTATCCGAGTAGATCCCCATCGGTGCGATGACAGTCGTCGCAATCGGCGATAGCTTCAAGTTATGTTCTTTCTTGAAAGCGTTGAAGTAGGAAATCGTCTGGAAGGCATTGGCGTCGATCTCACCCTCAGCCAGTGCCATGTTCGGCTGGACATAATCGGAGAACTTGACGAGTTCGATTTTGATGCCTTCCTTCTCTGCTTTTTTGGCGACATAATCCCAAACTTGTGTGTCTGAACCGCTGACACCGAGCTTGATCGTCTTTTCGTCTTCTCCTGATGCTGCGCACCCGGCAAATAAAATCGTCGTGAGTGTTGCTCCAATTGCTACTGCTTTTTTCATGACTGAATCGCTCCCTTGATTAATGTCTTCTGATTTTTCGTGCGACGATGTTGCCTGTCGTCTGTAAGCCTTGGACTAAGATGACGAGAATCCCGACCGTGATGATCATGACTTTCGTATCAAACCGTTGATAGCCGTAAGTAATTGCTAAGTCACCCAAACCGCCACCACCGATGGCGCCTGCCATCGCCGACGCCCCGATCAAGCCGACCGTCGCGATCGTTAAGTTCAGGATGAGTGAACCGAGTGCTTCCGGTAGGAGGAAGCGGAAAATCGTTTGAAACGGTGTCGCGCCCATCGCTTCTGCTGCTTCAAGAACGCCTTTATCGACTTCGAGTAAAGAACTCTCGATCAGACGCGCCATGTACGGTGCAGCGTAAAAGACGAGCGGAACGATTGCGGCTTCTGTTCCGATCGATGTCTGAACGATCAAGCGCGTCAACGGGATGATTGCGACGAGTAAGATGATGAACGGAATCGAGCGGAAAATATTGACGATACTGTTGAAGAACGTGAACAGCGGGACATTTTCAAGCAATGCTCCTTTTCGCGTGACGACAAGCAGGATACCGAGTGGCAAGCCGATCAAGGTCGAGAACAAGAGCGAAACGGATACCATCGTCATCGTCTGCAAAAATGCTGTCCAAATATCACTGTAGTTAACTAGCATCAGCGAGCACCTCCTCAACGGTTACCTGTGCCTGATCGATGTAGTGTAAGGCACGTTTCACTTCTGTCGTCTCACCGATCAGTTCAACGAGTAATGTGCCGAACGGCGTCTCCTGCAACTCCGTGATGCTACCGTGCAGGATATTGACATCGACGTCGAAGCGTTTTGCGACTTGCGATAAGAGTGGTTGTCCGGTGTGATGTCCAAGGAAGTGAATCTTATAGATTGGATGCGCATTCCGGGACTCGATCAACTGACGAATCGACGCTGGAATCTCGTCATGCATGACGGAGCGAACGAAATTTTTCGCTGTCTCAGTCTGCGGGTTTGAAAAGACATCAAAGACCGTTCCTGACTCGATTAGCTTCCCAGCTTCGATGACGGCTACACGATCGCAAATCTCCCGGATGACGCCCATCTCGTGGGTAATCAAAAGAATCGTGATCCCGTACTCGGCATTGATCCGTTTTAATAACTGAAGAATATGATGTGTCGTCTGGGGATCAAGTGCTGACGTCGCTTCGTCACATAAAAGGACGGAAGGTTGCGTCGCGAGTGCCCGGGCGATACCAACGCGCTGTTTCTGCCCACCCGACAATTGATCTGGATAATGATCCGCCTTGTCCGCGAGATCGACGAATTCGAGCAACTCCGTCACCCGACGGCGAATCTCATCTTTCTTGACGCCTGCGAGAACGAGTGGTTTTGCAACGTTCGTAAAGACCGTGTTCGCATTCAATAGATTGAAGTGCTGAAAGATCATTCCAATCCGTTGTTTTGCTTGGCGTAATTTTTTCGGAGACAGTTGCGTTAAATCTTCCCCATCGACCGTCACCGTTCCTGACGTCGGTCGTTCTAACAGATTGACACAGCGGAGCAGTGAACTTTTCCCGGCACCGCTAAAGCCGATGACACCAAAGATTTCGCCTTTCTCGATCGTCAGGTCGACACCGTCGAGCGCTGCAATCGTCTGATCTTTCGTGACGTACGTTTTTTTGACTTGATGAAATGCAATCATTCCGTTTTCCCCCTTCATTCAACAAAAAAGGTCCCTTCTTGAGAAACAAGAAGAGACCTGGATCCGCACAGTGGCAGAATCCACTCCACTCATCTCTCAGACATCTGTCTGATGGAATTGGCACAGTGCTCATAATGAGTCTGTTGCCGAGGTTTCGTAGGGCCAGTCCCTCCACCTCTCTGGATAAGTATTGCGGTATGAAATTCGTATGTGTGTTGTTGCGTTGTTGCTTATGTCGTAAAACTAATTTTTACATTACGGGTCGAAACTTTAAAAGTCAACCAACTTTGCAAAAATAATCCATTTGGCGCATATCGATGGATTTACAAGTTATGAATTAGCTTAATGAACGGATCACGATTCGTCAAGAAAGATTTGACAAGTCATTTTTGGTCGTGCTACCATCGTTTCAATGATTATTCCGACAATTCCAATATGATATTTATCAAGAGTGAACGAGAGACCTGGCTCTATGACTTCACGGCAACCTGCAATTTGTAAGGTGCTCCGACCAGCAAAGCGCGGCTTTGGATGATACGGTGAAAAACTCGTGGGCGTCCAAGAAGTGACGTCGACGAGTTTTTTTCATGAATGGAGGAAAAATAGTAATGATGAACTATCCTGTATTGACTGGTGCTGAAGCGTTTTATTTTCAAGGTGGATCGATCGGCATTCTAATCTGTCATGGTTTTAACGCCACTCCGCAAAGTGTCCGGGACGTCGGTGAGGCATTCGCTGCTGAAGGTTTTACCGTCTATGCCCCGCGCTTACGTGGACATGGAACGAACGTCCGCGAGTTCGAACAATCGACTGCTCGATGTTGGAAGCAAAGCCTGCAAGACGGCTATGAACGTTTACAAGAAACATGCGATCAAGTCTTCGTCATCGGTCAATCGATGGGTGCGACGCTTGCGCTGTCGCTCGCCGCTGACGGGATTCCGTTTGCCGGCATCATTACGATCAATGCCGCACTCTCCGTTCCATCCTATGAATCACTTTCGTTCGAGGACGGTCCAGAGTATTTACCGGAAGGCGCACCGGACATTAAGCGAGCAGCCTTTGAAATCATCTATGATCTTGTTCCGAGCCGTTGTGCGTTCGAACTTGTTCGCCTAATGGATGAAACAAAAGGACGCCTTGGATCGATCCTTCTACCGACATTGATTCTTTACTCAGCGACCGATCACGTCGTTCCACCTTCGAGCTCGGATTATCTGCACCAGCACATCGGAACAAATGATAAACGAAGCTACTGTTTACTGAACTCGTATCACGTTGCGACACTCGATCATGATCAGGATTTGATTGTTCGTGAGACGATTCGCTTTATCGAACAATCGTGTCAGTTTTCGCAAGAAACAGGCTGAATCAAAAAAACAGCTATTCGTTTCCATATGGAAGCAAATAGCTGCTACATCAAAGGATGACCATCATCGGTACGTCTTTTTTTAATTTTCTTGGTGCTGCACCGATTGGAGCGGCTTCGGTTTTCCAGGTACCTCATGGCAATGACGGCAACGTGGCTCATACGATTCCGACGCTCCGACTAGGATGATCGGATCATCGTAGTTCGCTGGTTTCCCGTCAATCAAACGTTGTGTCCGGGAAGCCGGATCCCCACATGAAAGACAGATGGCTTGTAGCTTCGTCACGAATTCTGCACGCGCCAGTAATTCAGGCATTTTCCCGAATGGCTCTGCCCGGAAATCTTGATCAAGGCCTGCACAAATGACGCGTTTTCCGTCTTGTGCGAGTGCTTCGATGACTTGTACGATCTCATCATCAAAGAATTGAACTTCATCAATGCCAACGATTTGTGTTTCTTCTGCTACTGCCGCGTAGAGATCACGACTCGTCGCCATCGGAATCGCTACGACAGAGTTGCCAACGTGAGAGACGACATGCTCTTCATGGTACCGGTCGTCGATTGCCGGCTTGAATACTTGCACGGGCAGTTTGCCGTACTGCGCCCGTCTGACACGACGAATCAACTCTTCCGATTTCCCGGAAAACATACTGCCACAAATTACTTCGATCCAGCCGTACTGATTTATTACATGCATCATCGTCCGACACCGTCCTCTAAAAATAGTCACTTTAACGAGTATAGCCCGAAACGGTATCGAGAAAAAGGGTTGACTTCCGGAAATCAAAATTCATTTTTTCTTTCCCTAGAATTTTTGTCCTTTCATTCCAACTGCCCCCTATTTCCTGTACACTGAAGAAGAAGATTCTCACGAAAGAAGGTGTCCCCGATTCATCATCTCTTACATGACATCCTGCACCAATATGGTGCCCTTGGTCTCTCCGTCCTTCTCGCAGGTGGTATCGTGGGATTGCCGGTTCCTGATGAGACCCTGCTCGTTTTGTCCGGATTTTGGATGCATCAAGGCAATCTACCACTCGTCGGTACGATTCTCGCCGCTTACGCCGGCAGTTGCATCGGGATGACGATCAGCTATTTACTCGGATTAAAACTCGGTATGCCACTACTACACCGCGTTGGACCGAAAATGCGTATCTCAGAAAAACATATTCTTTCCGCTGAAGCCGGTTTTCGTCGTTACGGAAAATCGGTCTTGATCATCGGTTACTACATACCTGGTCTCCGCCAACTCTCTGCCTTTTTTGCAGGCGTCTCAAAAATGCCGTTTCGCGTTTTTGCGAGTTATGCGTATACAGGTGCCTTGATTTGGATCAGCGTGTTCTTAGGTGCCGGTTACTTCGTCGGCCGCCATCTCTCGTTCCATAAAGTCATGGACTATGTCTTGGCACATCCGGAAGTCATGCCCTATTTAATCGGGATTGCTGGCGGAATCGCCTTCTCGTTCGTCTTGAAGACGTATCTCACTTATCGTTCACAATTCAGTCTATACAAAAACAGCCTGCTTCCGTAATGGAGGCAGGCTGTTTTTTAAGAACCAACAAGTAATTACTTGCGGCCGTATTTTTTGTTGAAGCGATCGACACGACCATCTGCCGCGTTGAACTTTTGACGACCTGTGTAGAATGGGTGCGAGTCTGAAGACACATCCACACGGATGAGTGGGTACTCGTTACCATCTTCCCAAGTGATCGTTTCGTTCGAAGAACGAGTAGAACCGCTTAAGAATTTGTACTCAGTCGTTGAATCCATAAATACTACTTTGTTGTAGTTAGGGTGAATTCCTTGTTTCATGGTTGATTTCTCTCCTTCCGCCCTGGTTCATTTGCTGAGCCAGAGTAAGTTACCTTCCTATACTAAACGATTTTTTTATGCGTCGCAATAGTTATTTTTCTGTCGTCGTTTCCTTCTTGACGGTACGTGGTTTAGCTGGCGCGCGTCGGACCGCCTTCTTCTGTTCTTTCTCAAGTACGACGAAAAATTCTTCATTATTTTTCGTATCACGAATCTTACGCAGGAACGTATCGACGAACTCGTTCGACTCGTTCATCGTCCGGCGAATCGCCCAAAGCGCATCAAGCTGCTCTTTCGGAAGCAACAGTTCTTCCTTCCGTGTACCGGACTTCCGAATGTCGATCGCTGGGAAGATTCGACGCTCTGACAACTTACGATCGAGATGCAGTTCCATGTTGCCAGTTCCTTTGAATTCCTCATAGATGACGTCATCCATGCGCGATCCTGTCTCGACGAGTGCTGTCGCAAGAATCGTCAAACTACCACCGTGTTCGATGTTTCGCGCTGCACCAAAGAACCGTTTTGGCTTATGGAACGCAGCCGGATCAATTCCGCCCGAGAGCGTCCGACCACTTTGCGGTACCGTTAAGTTATAGGCCCGTGTTAGACGCGTGATCGAATCCATCAAGATGACGACATCCTTCTTGTGTTCGACAAGCCGCATCGCCCGCTCGAGGACCAGTTCAGAAATTCGGACGTGGTTGTCCGGTGTTTCGTCAAACGTCGAGCTGACGACGTCTGCTCCTGGAACCGAACGCTCAATGTCCGTTACTTCCTCAGGTCGCTCATCAATCAAGAGAATGATTAGTTCGACATCCGAATGATTCTCCTGAATCGAGTTTGCGATTTCTTTAAGGAGTGACGTCTTCCCTGCTTTTGGCGGTGCGACGATCAAACCACGTTGACCAAATCCAACCGGTGCAATCATATCCATGACACGAACGGATAGATGGCGTGGTTCTGTCTCAAGTCGCATCAATCGGTCCGGATAAATTGGTGTCAGTGCCGGGAAAAATAACCGGTTACGGGCAGTATCCGGTGCTTCACCGTTAACGGCTTCCACGCTAAGTAACCCTTGGAACCGTTCGTTTTCCTTCGGTGGACGGACTTTACCTGTGACGACATCACCATTACGTAGATTAAAGCGTCGGATTTGAGATGCTGCGATATAAATATCTTCAGAGGATTGGGAATAATTGATAGGACGAAGGAAGCCAAAGCCACCATCGTTTTGCATTTGTGGATTGCCAGGGATGACTTCGAGTACCCCTTCGAGGAAATAAAGACCAGTCGATTCAGCCTGTGCTTTTAAAATCTTGAACATCAACTCGCGTTTACGGGCTTCCCGGTATTGTGGGACATTTTTCGTCTTTGCGATTTCATAAAGTTCTTTTAATGTCAGTTGGCTCAATTGAGCCAGTGTATAGGAACGTTCTGGTTTATCTTTTTTATCAGTTGTTGGCATGTTCTTCACCTATTCTTTATAAATTCAACTGCATTCAGCATACTTCCATACATACATCAGGAGGTATGTAATTTTATTCGTGAACTAAAGGTATCATATTTTTTTGAATTCGTCGTCAACAATCCTTTGCGTTTCTTACTTTGTAATATTCAAGGATATTATTTCAGTTATGTTACAAAAACATCTATTTTGTCTTCTAACTGAAAAAACGTTTTCAAGTGTGCGCATGCTAAGATATTCCTGCAGACAAAATTCTTACACAGTTGTAAGGTTCACTGCTTAACCAAACACTTAATGATTTCATCATATAACTTACGGACGCAACACACTACATTAAACGGAGGAATTCTTAACATGAAACGTTTTCTAGCATCGATCGCGACAGCAGCCTTAGTGGTTTCAGGTTTTACATCAGTGGGTACAGGTAAAGTTGAAGCAGCAACAGTCACGAAAGTCAAGATCACGGACAACGGTCTTCGTGTTCGGACAGCACCTTCTACGAAAGCAAGCATCGTCGGGAAAGTCAACGCTGGTCAAGTCTTTACATATAAAGGCAAGTCAGGCAGCTGGACAAAAATCTCATACGGCGGTAAAACACGCTATGTCTACTCACAGTACACAAAGACATACAAATCATCTTCAAGCGCTAAAAAAACAACGAGCACATCTTCTAAACGGACTAAAATCCTAAGCGAAGCAGCAAAACATAAAGGTACACCATATGTATGGGGCGGAACGACGACTCGTGGATTCGACTGCTCTGGTTTCACAAGCTACGTCTACAAGAAAGCGGCTGGTAAAACATTACCACGTACGTCTTCTTCACAATATTCTTCTTCTAAGAAAGTCAGCGTTTCTAAAGTACAGCCAGGAGATCTTGTCTTCTTCTCACACGGTAGCGGCATTCAACACGTTGGGATCGCAACAAGCAAGTCAAGCATGGTCAACTCAGAAACAGGTGGCGTTAAATACTCAAGCTTCAAATCAGGGTACTGGGGTTCACGCCTTGTCGGCGCAGGATCTTACCTATAATTCATCATCTCAAAGCGGTTGAGCATTGGCTCGATCGCTTTTTTTCATCGAATCGATTACAGGAGGAGGAAATCGGATGCATGTCTTAATCACAGGTGCTTCAAGAGGTCTTGGTCGTGAATTTGCTTATCTGCATGCCAAGCAAGGGGATCACGTCTTGCTCGTCGGACGCGATGCGACAGCACTCTTCGAAACGAAGTTCCATGTCGAGCGACTCGGGGGAACGGCAACCGTCTTTCCGTATGACTTAACGCAGCCGACGCATCGTCTCGCACTATTTCGGGCAACGGAACAGATTCCGGTCGACTGCGTCATCAACAACGCCGGGATCGGCGTCTTTGGTTCTTTCCTTGAGACCTCGTTCGAAGACGAGTCCCGGATGATTGCCTTGAATATCGAAGCATTAACACACGTAACGAAGGTCTATGCCTCTCGCATGAAAGCACAGGGAATCAAAGGACGTATCGTCCATCTCGCATCAACGGCTGCGTTTGAAGGTGGTCCATGGCTGAGTGTCTACTACGCGACAAAAGCCTATGTCCTTCATTTCTCGGAAGGCTTGAAGGAAGAACTCGCACAAGACGGGATTCAAGTCAGCGTTGTCTGTCCAGGCGCGACCCATACCGGTTTCGAATCAGCAGCAAATCTCGAACAGTCACGCTTGTTCTTGCGACCTGGTGTCATGGATGCTCCGACGGTTGCGCGCATCGCCTACCGCGGCTATATGAAGGGGAAAACGTTCATCGTTCCTGGCTTCGGGAATGCCTGGTATATCTTTTCGACGCGTTTTCTACCGCGTCGGTACGTCACCCGACAAGCAGGAGAAGTTCAGCGTCCACGGTGATAGTTATAATGTTCATTATTTCAATATTTATGACGTTCATCCTCAACTCCTACAGGAAAAGGAAACGAGTTCAACGTTTCCGTCAGGGTAAGGTAAGACCCGACATTTCGCATAAGTTGCGAGATGTCGCGGCTTACCTCCCGCCTGAGTAAAGTGAGGATATGAACGTTATCAGTTTTAAACATCATCAAAAAAGAGTTGGCCTTCCGGAAATTATCCGCAACACCAACTCTTTTTGTGTGGATTCAGACGTCCTTTTTGAGGAGTCGTCCTATTTTACTTAATGACAAGCTTCGGTTTTTTCTTGAACGAGTGAATACCTTCGACGAAACGCACCGTTCCGGATTTTGCACGCATGACGACAGAGTGTGTCTGACCGCCTTGTGCCGTGAACTGAACACCTTTCATCAACTCACTGTCCGTGACGCCTGTCGCAGCAAAGATACAATCGTCTCCTGAAACGAGATCATCCATCATAAGGATCTTCGATGGATCTTCAATGCCCATCTTCTTGCAACGCTCGACCTCGGCATCGTCTGCTGGTAACAAGCGTCCTTGGAGCTCACCACCGAGGCATTTCAAGGCAACGGCAGCAAGAACGCCTTCCGGTGCACCACCTGAACCGAGCAGGATATCAATCCCCGTATGCGGGAACGCCGTGTTGATCGCAGCAGCGACGTCACCGTCACCGATCAAGCGAATCCGCGCCCCTGTTGCCCGAATCCGTTGAATGATTTCTTCATGACGTTCGCGATCCAGAATCGAGACGACGACGTCTTCGATTTCTTTGTTCTTCGCCTTCGCTACGGCTGCGATGTTTTCTTCGATCGTCGCATCCAGACTGATGTGTCCTGCCGCTTCCGGGCCGACTGCGATCTTATCCATGTACATGTCCGGTGCATGAAGTAAATCTCCTGCATCCGCGACCGCGAGAACAGCAAGTGCGCCCCATGTTCCTTTTGCGACGATGTTCGTTCCTTCCAGCGGATCGACGGCGACGTCGAGTCGTGGTCCATACCCATTTCCTAGCTTTTCTCCAATGTAAAGCATCGGTGCTTCATCCATCTCGCCTTCCCCGATGACGACGGTTCCTTTCATCGGAATCGTATCGAAGACATCACGCATCGCGCTTGTTGCCGCATCATCCGCTTCATTCTTCAATCCTTTTCCCATCCAGCGTGCAGAGGCGAGTGCTGCTGCCTCCGTGACGCGTACCAGTTCCATTGATAGACTTCTCTCCATGTGTATGTCCCCTCTCCCTTGTTACAAATCGGTCAAATCGTTTCACGCCATACGAGGGCGCCAAGTTCCTTCAACTTCTGATCAAATCGTTCGTAACTCTGGTCAAGCACTTCTGCATGGTGCAGCGTCGTCTCCCCTGAAGCGAGAAGTCCCGCCAAGACAAGTGCTGCGCCACCGCGTGGGTCCGGTGCCTCGATTTCCGTACCAAGTAAGGATTCGCCACCACGAATGATGATTGAGGCGTCTTCATGCGTGATTCGAGCATTCAAGCGTCGTAACTCCTGCACATGCCGGAAACGCTGCGGATACAACTTATCGACGACGATACTCGCTCCTTTTGCTTGCAGCAACGCTGCCGAGATGACAGGCTGTAAGTCGCTCGGGAATCCACCGTAGTGGAAGACACGAATATCGACCGGCTTCGTCTCCTGAAACGTCGCCGTGACGGAATCATCCGTTGCTTCGATCAACGCACCGTACCGCTCGAGTTTTTGGATGACGCTCTCGAGATGAAGCGGAATGACGTTATCGACGGTGACGCGTCCAAGTGCCGCCCCCATCGTCAAGAACGTTCCTGCCTCCATTCGGTCCGGAATCAAGGTATGCCGGCAACCACTTAGTTGCGATACGCCCTTGATTCGAATCTCGTCCGTTCCTGCCCCTTTGACGCTTGCCCCCATGTTCGTCAACATCGTACTGACGTCGATGACTTCCGGGTCGTAGGCGGCGTTTTCGATGACAGTCGTTCCTTCAGCGAAGACAGCGACGAGTAAGGCACTGATCGTCGCTCCGAAAGACGGGAGATCGAGGTAAATTCGGTTACCGACGAGACGATCGACGCGCATGTAATGGACGCCTTGCTCGTTACGTACAGAAACACCTAGACGCTCTAGTGCTTTGATGTGTAAATCGATCGGTCGTGGTCCGATGGCATAACCTCCAGGAAGACCGACGACTCCTTGTTTGAATCTGGCTGCCAGAACGCTCATGAGGTAGATCGATCCGCGTAACTTGCGCGTCTCCGCACCAGTCAACGGCATCGATTCGACCCGGCTTGGATCAATCGTCACCATATCGCCTTGACGTGTCACGACCGCGCCGAGCGTCTCCAAAATCTCGATCATCGTCGCGACGTCGCCAATCTCCGGCACGCCTTCAAGAACGACCGTTTGATCCGTCAGGAGGGCTGCAGCAAGACACGGGATGGCGCTTTGCTTCGAACCACTGATTGATACGGTTCCTTCTAGGCGTTGTTGCCCTACGATATGCAAAATGTCCACGTTCCATCAACCTTTCTCTTCGCTACGATTATTGCTGCGTTTTTTCCCAGTCCGCGAGGAACTTTTCGATCCCTTGCGTCGTGAGTGGGTGGTGTGTGAGTGACTCGATGACCGAGAACGGAATCGTCGCGATGTCTGCGCCCGCAAGAGCAGCGTTCGTGACGTGAACCGGGTTCCGGACCGATGCCGCGATGATCTGTGTCGGAATATCATGTACGACGAAAATTTGAGCAATCGTCTCGACGAGCCCCATTCCATCTTGGCCGATGTCATCTAGACGACCGAGGAATGGTGATACGTATGTCGCACCAGCACGGGCTGCGAGTAACGCTTGGTTCGGATTGAAGATCAATGTGACGTTCGTCGTGATCTTCTCTTTTGAAAGGGCTGCGACTGCTTCGAGTCCGGCCGGAGTCATTGGAACCTTAACCGTAATGTTCGGTGCAATTTGGGCAAGTTCCTTCCCTTCACGAATCATTCCTTCTGCATCAAGCGCGATGACTTCAGCGCTAACAGAGACGTCCCCGACGATTTCACAGATTTCACGAAGTCGTGTATGGAAATCGACGCCTTCCTTAGCGACGAGCGACGGATTCGTCGTGACACCATCTAAAATCCCCATTTTATGTGCTTTCTTGATGTCTTCTACGTTTGCTGTGTCAATGAAAAATCTCATCTTTCTCGTTCCCCTTTCATCCCTTGAAATCGCTTACGACTCTATTATAGGTTTTTTTCACGAGAAGTCCTACTGTTTTCCATTGAATACATGTTCACATGATATGAAAAAAGCACGGTAGACCGAAGTCTACCGCACTTTAAAGAGGAGTCGATTAAGCTTTGTTGCTTGAACCGAACTCACGCATCTTACCGATGACAGTTTGTTTGATTGCTTCACGACCTGGTGCGATGAATACGCGTGGGTCATATGCTTCTGGTTTCTCAGCTAACACTTCACGAACGACTTTCGCGAATGAGATTTGGTTCTCTGTGTTAACGTTGATTTTTGAAGTTCCGAGTGAGATCGCTTTTTCGATATCGTGTGTCGGAATTCCAGTTCCACCGTGAAGAACGAGTGGGAGGTTTGTCGCATCACGGATTTCTTCCATCTCTTTGAATCCGAGGTTTGGTTCACCTTTGTATGGTCCGTGAACAGAACCGAGTGCAGGAGCAAGCGTGTCGATTCCAGTTTCTTTGACGATGCGTACACACTCGTCAAGTTTCGCGTACATGACATCACCGATGACGTCGTCTTCTTGTCCGCCAACTGTGCCAACTTCCGCTTCTACTGAAACGCCTTTAGAGTGAGCGTATTCAACAACTGCTTTTGTTGTTTCGATGTTTGTGTCGATCGGGCTGTGCGAATCATCGATCATGACAGATGTAAATCCAGCGTCGATCGCTTCTTTACATTTCTCAACGCTCGAACCGTGGTCGAGGTGGATTGCAACTGGAACTGTGATTTTCATGTCGTGTACAAGACCTTCAACCATTTTCACGACAGTGTAGAATCCGCCCATGTGGCGTGCTGCACCTTCAGATACTCCAAGGATGACTGGTGACTGCTCTTCTTGAGCCGCACCGAGAATCGCTTGTGTCCACTCGAGGTTGTTGATGTTGAATTGACCTACTGCATACTTACCTTCGAGAGCTTTGTTTAACATGTCTGTCATAGATACTAATGGCATAATGACATCCTCCTCTGTTTTGATCGCTGCTTACACGAACTCGTGCAATTTCAGACTGATTATAACATACTGATTCATCGGAACGTACAGCATTTCGCTCGGTTTTTTGGTTTGTGACGGCGACGTGAAAGATTAACCGCTTACATCGTGAGAAATTTGCACAGTCACTTCTTTTTTTAATTCAAAGATGTCAAATGGCTTTCCGAAGAAGGCGACAACCCCTAATCGTTTCGCTTCTTCCATCGCTTCTTTTTCACCGAGTGCCGTCATTAAAATCGTCCGGACACGTCGTCCGATCCGGTCCTGATGACGCAACACTTCGATCCCAGTCCGCCCCGGCATGTTGACATCCATCAACAATAGATCGTACGCTTTTTCCTGTAAGTAGACGATCGCTTCCTCTCCATCGACGGCGACGTCCGTTTCATACCCTTCTGCCCGGAACAATTGCGCAAGCAAATTCCGGATTCCCGGCTCATCCTCGACGATCAACAATCTGCCTTTCATCTCTGCCACTCCCCCTCTAGTTATTTCCATTCTACACTAAAGCAAAACTTGCTTTATACTGTCCTTGAGAGAAACATAGAAAGGATGAAGAAAAATGATGAAAATCTTAGCTACACAATTCAACGGAAAATTGCAAACGCTCGCAAAACAGGAAGACGAACTATTCGATGTCGTCCGTCTACTCGCACAAGCGCTCGTCGGAGAAGGCACGGTCTACGTCGACGCTTACGGCGAATGTGAAGGACTCTATCCGATGCTCTCAGAAGGACCAGACCAGATGAAACGCGTTACGAAGATCAAGGATCGAAAGACCTTGCACGCTGTCGATCGTGTCTTAATCTTCACGCCGGATACGGAACGTTCGGATCTCCTCGCTTCTCTTGCCCGTTACGACGCATGGCATACGCCTTATGCGATTGTCACACTCAGTGACGTGACGGAAACGCTCGAGCGTTCGATTGCTCCGCTTGCATTGAAGTTCAATAAAGGATTGCTTCCGGCAGAGGACGGTTCACGCCACGGACTACCGAGTCTTGCCCTTTGTGCGTTCCTCTTGACGCATATCTTGACGCAACTCCAAGAGATGACGGAAGAGTGGGATTGACGTTTTTCTTCTATAATATGCAGTTCTTAATCTAACCAATCAAAAAAGACGCGGTGACCTTCTATGATGCTGAAGGTTACCGCGTCTTTAATTATCTTTCTTATTCACCAAGTGATGCTTGGATGAAGTCATGGAAGAGTGCTTGTGGGCGTTCTGGACGTGAGATCAATTCTGGGTGGAACTGACACGCGACGAACCATTTGTGTTCTGGAATTTCGATGATCTCAACGAGACGACCGTCTGGGCTCGTACCTGAGAAGACCATGCCGTTTGCTTCGAATTGCTCACGGAATTCGTTACCGAACTCATAACGGTGACGGTGACGTTCGTAGACGAGTTCGCTTGAATACGCGGCACGCGCTTTCGTTCCGTCTTCGAGTTTACATGGGTAGAGTCCGAGACGGAGCGTACCACCGAGGTCCTCGATGTCTTTTTGTTCTGGCAACAAGTCGATGATCGGGTATGGTGTCGCTGGGTCGATTTCCGCTGAGTGTGCGCCTTCAAGGTTGAGGACGTTACGTGCGAATTCAACTGTTGCGAGTTGCATCCCGAGACAGATACCGAAGAACGGTACGTTGTTCTCGCGTGCGAAACGTGTCGCTTCGATTTTCCCTTCGATACCGCGTTCGCCGAATCCACCAGGAACGAGGATTCCGTCTGCCGAACCAAGCAATTCGTTGACGTTTTCACGCGTCACGTCTTCTGCGTTGATCCAGTCGATTTCGATGTCACTGTTGAAGGCAAATCCAGCGTGTTTTAATGCTTCTGCGACCGAAATGTACGCATCACGCAATTCGACGTATTTCCCGACGAGTGCGATCTTCGTCGTCTTCTCGAGGTGCGTCACTGTGTGAACGAGTTGTTTCCAAGCCGTCATGTCAGCAGCTGGTGTATCGAACTTGAAGTAGTCACAGACGAGTTGGTCCATACCTTGGCGTTGCAAGTTGAGTGGTACTTCATAGAGTGTCGATGCATCTTGTGCTTCGATGACTGCTTCCGGACGTGTGTCGCAGAAGAGAGCAATTTTATCTTTCATCTCTTGTGGGACTGGGTGCTCCGCACGTAAGACGATGATATCTGGTTGAATACCGTAGCTACGGAGTTCTTTGACACTGTGTTGTGTCGGTTTCGTCTTGAGCTCACCTGCTGCTGCAAGATACGGAACGAGCGTACAGTGAACGTACATGACGTTTTCTTTCCCGATATCGTTTTTCACCTGACGAATGGCTTCGATGAACGGAAGCGATTCGATATCCCCTACTGTTCCACCAATCTCTGTGATGACGACGTCAGCGCCCGTTTCTTTTCCAGCGCGGAAAACGCGATCCTTGATTTCGTTCGTGATGTGCGGAATGACTTGGACCGTTCCACCGTTGTAGTCGCCACGGCGTTCCTTCTTGAGGATCGTCGAGTAGATACGTCCAGACGTGACGTTTGCGTTCTGGCTCAAGTTGATGTCGATGAAACGCTCGTAGTGACCAAGGTCAAGGTCTGTCTCCGCGCCATCATCCGTGACGAATACTTCCCCGTGTTGATACGGGCTCATCGTACCCGGGTCGATGTTGATGTACGGGTCGAATTTTTGGATCGTGACATTGAGGCCACGGTTTTTCAAGAGACGAGCGAGCGATGCAGCTGTGATCCCTTTACCGAGTGACGATACGACGCCACCTGTTACGAAAATATACTTTGTCATGTTAAATATTGCTCCCTTCTCTAATTCACATCTCAACAATACAGAGGTGGTAAAAACAAAAAAGCAAAAGTGCCCCCATTGGAATAGGAGACACTTTTGCTGAAATAAGCACGTTGCTTAAAGAAGCCCATGACTAACTTACGTCATTCGGAAAACTTCGTCAAGCCTAATTTTTCAAAGAAAAATTTCCGTGCTCGTTCGTCAGCCGTCAACGAAAAAACTGCCATTTCTATAGGGAAATAGCAGCTGTACAGTTGTGGTTGATCGTGCTTAGACTTCCTCTTCTTCTTCGAAGTCTTCTAAGTCTTCTTCGTCGAGATCGTCATCGAGATCATCGATGGCTGCGACTTTTTTGAACGTATCATCGTCTTCGCTGTCGTCAGCTGAATCATAGTCCGCTGTCTTCGCGAATGTATCGAGATCGTCTTCGATCGTCTCGAACTCATCTTCTTCTGCATCATAGTTGAACTCTTCTTCAAACTCATCGAGTTCTCCACGTTGACGCGCTTCGATGACGAGATCCTCATCCGACTTATCGAACGGATACCAAGCGCGGAGTGACCAACGGTTCGCTCCGACGTTGACGAAGTTTCCATCGATGTTCATGTCTGTATAGAGTTGAGCAAGTTTCTCGAACTTGTCTTCTTCATCTGTAAACGTATGGTACTTTTCGATTTCTGACGTGATGTCATCGAACGTGATTGGCTGTTCGCCAGCTTCTTGCAACATTTCGTTGACGAATTCGATCAGCGAAAGATCAGTAATCTCTTCTTTACTTAAACGGCTGAGGCTCATTGTGACGGCCACTTCCTTTCATTTGCGTTCAATCCATTACTTCTCATTATACGCAAAACGGCTTTTAAAAATCCAGTCTCTATTTAAAAAAAGCTCGAATTGATTCTCGATTCGTGTTTTTCCTACTCCCGAAAAAGGAATATCCAAGGGAGAAGAAGGAGGAATGACAGATGGAGATGACAATCGAACGGGTCAACGATTTTGATGACTTCAACTGGTTACCAATCTTATCAAAGAGTACACAGGAAGGCTATCCCTTCATCGAACGGATGCTACGTGAACGCCGAAATGAAACGTATCGAGAAGACGGAGAAGCAATGTTCGTCGTTTTGTCGCTCTCCGGTCACGTCATCGCGTGCGGGGGTTATATGAAACAAACCGACGCGATTGACGTCGGTCGGATTCGTCATGTCTATGTCTTACCGGAAATGCGACATCACGGTGTCGGTACGCAACTGCTTGAGAAAATCATCCCAGAAGCGCTGTTGACGTATTCCGAGCTCTGGCTCTATACGGACGATGCCAGTACATTTTATGAACGATTTGGTTTTGAGCCGTATACGGCAACTAAGGTGACACATCGACTTTTAAAGCATGCATTCGTCCAACCTTAAGTGTCTTGGATTGACATATCGAGAATCATCGATTAGTTTAAGCGTATGACAAATCAAGTGGATCTATTCAAGGCATTATCGAACGAGGTACGTCTTGATATCTTACGCTGGCTCAAGGATCCCGAGACTCATTTCAATAAGCCGACGGCCCATCTCGCGACGAATCTGTCGGACAAGGGAGGCATCTGCGTCGGAGATATCCAAGAGAAGGCGAACTTATCTCAATCGACCGTCTCCCAATATCTTGCGATGTTGCAAAAAGTCGGATTGCTCGAATCCGAACGTCACGGCAAATGGACGTATTACCGGCGAAATGAAGAAAAAATCCAGGAGCTCGCAGCGTACCTCAAAGGAGAACTTTGATCCGTTCTCCTTGCCTTACATATCGACATTTCTCGATATTTAGATTCGTGAAAGGATGAATTCTGTTGAAAATCGTGTATTACGTACTCGCGTTACTTGCGGGTATCGCTTTAAGTGTCGAAGGGGCCATCTATGGTGAGCTCGGGAACTTCGTCGGAAAACTTGAAAGTAGCTTTTATAATTTCTTCGCCGGTACGATCATCATCGGGCTGATCGTCCTCTTCTTCGGAAAAGGTTCACTCGGCTATACATTTCGCGCACCGAAATGGACCTTGCTCGGTGGTCTACTCGGTAGTATCTACTTGACGATCTTGATCATCAGCATCCCGCTCGTCGGTGTCGGTCTCGCCATGATCAGTGTCATCATCGGACAGATGATCGCCAGCATGGTCATCGAACATTACGGCTGGCTCGGTAGTCCGAAACGTCCGATCAATCGTGACAAGCTGACGGCTTCTGCTTTGATGCTCGTCGCTCTATTTCTCATCTTTTAAGGAGGTTCGCTCGTGAATATTCTATTACTCGGTTTTACATTACTCGGCGGCGTGATGCTGAGCGCCCAGTCCTCGATCAACGGTGCCTTCAGTCAAAAGGCAGGGGCTCTCGAAAGTACGTTCCTGACTTTTTTCACCGGAATGCTGATTCTCGCACTCGCCATCTTGTTCTTTGGTCAAGGGAACGTCTTGCTCTTGCTTGAAGCACCACGTTGGCAACTCAGTGCCGTCTTGTTTGGGGTCAGTTATCTCTTCCTGACGATTCTTGCTGTCCCGCAAATCGGTGTCACGGCAGCTAGTATCGCGACCGTCATCGGTCAACTCGCAGCAGGAATGGTCATCGACCACATCGGTGCGTTCGGTGGCGTCGTCGTTCCGCTCGACGGAAAACGTCTGCTCGGTCTGCTTGCGATGCTTGCTGCGCTTTACTTCGTCTATCGCGGGAACACACGTAAAGACGTGTCGGCTTCATCTGATTCGATGGCATCGTAACGATTGTCCTCACGATTCGTTCACGCGCTTTCCTCAGGCGAGACACAAGACCCGGGTCGACTGTCACAGACAGCCGACCCGGGTCTTGTTTATCTCTGACAGCGCAAAATCTTGCGCTTTTTCCTGTAGGAGTTGCGTGAACAACGTGAGTCCTGCTGTTTCTCATGATCTATCAAAATAGAATATAAAAAACCGAAATGCTGAAGTATATTCACTTCAGCATTTCGGTTTTTTCGTGTCGAACGATCCGTTGATGAACGTGCAAGACGAAGACTCCTGCGGGAAAAGCGGAATGGGTGAGACCCCGTAGGCGCGAATGCGGCGAGGAGGCTCGCCTTCCGCCCGCGGAAAGCGAAGTCTTGCACGAGAATCAACACTTGTGTTTTATAAATACCTTATTGCCCCAGCTGTTGTCTCTTAAGTAAGCGCAACGCTTCCGTCGCGAGACGATGATCCGCTTCCTGCGATAGACCGGAAACGGTGATCGTACCAACGACACCGACTCCTTCGATCCGGATCGGGAACGATCCGCCGGCATCGGCATAATCAGCCAGAGAAACGGCATACATCGAGTGGTACGAGCGATGTTTACTCTCATTATACCGGCGCATGTAGAGTGAGCTATAGCCATGCCGCAAGACGACGTTCGATTTCCGGCGGATCCATTCTTCCTGATCCGGCGCCGTACCGTCGAGCGCCGCGTAATATAAACGCTGCCCGTTCCGTTTGATTTCAACGGCGATCGATAAGTTCTCCTTCATCGCCCGTCCGATCAATTCATGTCCCATCCCGATCGCTTCCGTGTTCGTCAATGACGTCAGGACGAGTTCGTCCTCTTCCGCTAGCAACACCTTCAATTCTTCCATGCATCCCATTCCTTTCGTAAGAGGCGTCGTCCTTCATCACTGCTGATGCGCACTGCTTCAATCAGACGCATCGTTTTTTCAGCGTCGCGTAAATCGACAGGTACTCGTCCCCCGCGAAGTCCTTCCGCCAACTGTTCATAAAACGTCGCATAACTGCCTGGAAGTGTCGCGAGACGCTCGACTGGCTGATCAGCGATTTGAAGGTAACCGTAGGAATCTACTTCATCTTCACCGAGCTGTTCGTCCACCGGATGACCTTTCGCAAGCCGTCCTTCTTGTGGGTCCATTCCGTATTTAATGTAACTGCCGCGCGTCGCATGAAACTCGAAACGTGGTGTTGGTCCTTGAATGAAGGACGTCGAACGGAGAATGACACGACGCGTCCCGTAATGCAGCGTGATGTGGAAACCATCATCGACGACAGCACCGTCACGTTGCAGGTAGACGTCGCCTGTGAGTGCATCCGGTTCTCCGAACAAAGCGAGTGCTTGATCGAGTAAGTGTGAGCCGAGATCAAACAGGATGCCGGCGCCACTTCCCGCTTGTTCCCGCCAGCGTTCCCGAACGACCGGGCGATAGCGATCAAAGCGTGATTCGATGACTTGCCAGTCGCCGATCTCGTTCATTTCCATCAATTGTTCAAGTGTCAAGAAGTCACCGTCAAAGCGACGATTTTGATAGACGGCGACTTGAACGCCGTGTTGTTTCGCTAACGTTTGCAGCGCCAGTGCTTCTTCGATCGTTACGACAGCCGGCTTTTCGAGTAAGACGTGCTTTTTTGCTTCAATCGCTTGTTTTGCCATTTCGAAATGGAGTGCCGTTGGTGTCGTGATGATGACGAGCTCCGTGTTCTCATCCTGTAAGGCTTCAGCAAGTGTCGCGACGACCGTCGCCTTACTGAAATGTTGTGCCACCTGCTCCGGTCGACTTGAGACGACTTGCGTCACTTCAAATGCCGGTAATGCCTGTAAGAACGGAACGTGGAACGTCACCGCTGAAAAGCCGAATCCGACGAGCGTCGTTTGAATCGGGTTCATGTTGTTTCCTCCTCTGTCACGTCGAGATCGACATGATAATGATCTAGTCGTTCTTGCCACGTTGCATCTGGTACTTGATCGGTGACGAGCACATCGATTTGCTCCCAGTCACAGATCTTATGCAAAAAACGCTTATTGAATTTCGTATGGTCTGCGAGGACGATGACACGGGTCGCACTTCGAATCATCGCTTTCTTTACGACCGCTTCTTCGAGTTGTTCCGCAAAAAGTCCTTCTTCCGTCAATCCACATGCTCCAAGAAACACACAATCGACTTGATAATTCAGGATGTCGTCTGCCGTCTTGATCCCACTCAAGCTGCGCGCATGCCGGTCGAAACGTCCTCCCGTGACGTACAGCTCAATATCCGTGCGAGCTCCGACATAGTCTGCGATGTCGAGGGAGTTCGTGATGACTTGTAGTGGATAAGGCGGAAGTGCTCGTGCCATCTCAGATACCGTCGTTGCAGCGTCGAGCAATAAGCGATCGTTCGCTTGGACGTGACGCGCTGCACGCTGCCCAATCCGCCGTTTTTCCGGTTTCTCTGTCCGTTGCTCATATGCAAGTGTTCCACCAGCACGGACTAATCCATTCTTAACGCGAATGATCTCCCCTTCTTGTTCGAGGGCGATGACGTCACGACGTGCAGTATCCCGTGAAATCTGATACTCCTGCATCAATTGATCGAGCGAAATTTCAGGACTCGTCTTGATCCATTCCCGCATCTGTTGCAACCGTTCGATTTGCCCCATCGATTCCTGCCTCCTTTTTTCTTTATATTAAGTTTTTTCATTACAATATGCAATTTTAATGCAAATAGTTCAACAGTAATTCGGGTAAATAATAGAAGACAACTACTTTCAGAACGGAGGAATAGATATGCAAACGATGTTGATCACGGGTGCTTCTTCTGGTATCGGTCTTGCGACGGCGCGGCGATTCGCAGACGCCGGATGGTTCGTCTACGCTGGTGTCCGGAGCCCAGACGAAATGACCGTGTCATTACTGACGCTTACCTTCTTGCCGCTCGATGTGACGGATGAAACAAGCGTGAAAGCAGCCGTTCGTCAAATTGAACAAGAAGTCGATCATCTCGACGTCGTGTTCTGTAATGCCGGTCATGGTTTGCTGCGCGCACTCGGTCAAGCGACGAGTTATGAAATCAAGCAACTCTTCGAAACGAACGTCTTCGGTGTCATCCGAACGATCGAAGCTTGTCTCCCCTTACTCAAACAAGCACCGGACGGTAGTCACTTACTCGCGACTTCAAGCGTCAGTGGTCTCGTCGGTCAACCGATGAATGAACTGTATTGTGCCAGTAAGTTCGCGATCGAGGGGCTGTTCGAAAGTCTTGCGACCTACTATAAACCGTACTTCAATATCGACGTCACCCTGATTGAACCAGCCGCCGTCGAGACGAACTTTACCGCAACTGTGCTCGATCAACTCGAACGGACGGGCGGCTTACACGAAGACGACTTCAAACCGATTATCACGGCCTATTTGCAGACGTATCGGACGCGACATGCCGATCGCCAATCGGCAGAAGCTCTGGCTGAGGTGATCTTCGAGGTCGTCCACCGTGACGAACGTCCGTTACGGATCCGGACGACAGAAGCCGATGAACATTTCGTCGCCCATAAGACACATCATGATCCGTCAGGTCTCGAAGGGATCGCCAAAATACGACGACTGACATTAAATCTCGACTGATTTCCCTTTTTTTGAAATTTCAATCCGCCTAAGCAATCTTTGCCCACTATACTGAGACTATCTACCTAAAAATTATCTAGAAGGGCGGAACGCCATGCCATCCTTGTTTCTTTTTACGATCGTCTATCTGATTCCGACCTTCATCATGTTCTACATGTCGATTGATATATTTTTACGCAATCCATCACGTCCGCAACACCGACTGCTTAGCTTATTCACGTTCGCTTACGGGATGTTGTTCCTTGGTGAATTTTTCCGGAATGCCTCCCCGATCGATTTTAGTCCGGCATTCGTGACCTACTGGTTCGGAAATGCTGGTCTGATCGTCTTCAGTACATCGCTCCACTTCATCTTTCGCGTCTCGAATTTGTGGAAACGAATGCCACGTTTACTGTACCCATGGATCTTCTATCTTCCGATGGGCGTCGTGCTGACGACATACGTATTCCAGACGAACGTCATCAACAGTCAGCAATTCACACAGGTCGGACAGTTCATCTATCCTGAATTCAACACACAATATCTAGTGACGATGACGATCGGGAACATCTTCCATCTCCTCGTCATCGGTCTGCTCGTGTACGCACGGACACACTTGAAAGATGCGCGTCGTGGCATTATCAATGTCTTACTCAGTTTCGCGATTCTCGTTCTCGCGTGGGATATCGTCTTCGGCTACTGGTCGTTCTACGGCATCATGCCACCGTATGCCTATATGTATGGCGGTTTGTTCTGGGCAGGAGCACTGGCAATCGCAATGCGCCGATTCGATTATCTCGCGTCCTATCAGAAGCGTTTCGCGACGCTCTACAATTTGAATCCTTCGGCAATCCTGCTGCTCGACCGGGATGGACGAATCGAGAGTGCCAACCCAGCCGCTCATCGGCTGTTTGAGACCGATGACTTAACGGCATGTACGTTTTCGACCTACTTGCCGGATAAAAAACAAGCCGATTGGTCGCTGCATTATATGACGCACTTTTTATCGCAACGTAAGTTCAATGAATTCGAGACGAAGATTTTGACAGCACAACAACAAGAACGCTACGTCGTCATGGATGCCGATTTCGTCTTCATCGAACAAGAGTTGCACGGGATGCTGTTGATTCGTGATATCCAGTCCTTCAAGGAAGCGGAGCAGACGATTCGTTTCTTCGCCTACCACGATCCGTTGACGAAGATTGCGAATCGCCGGAGCTTTTATGAACGTGCAGCGCAAGAGTTACTCGAACTTGATCATATCGCGATCATCGTCGTCGACCTCGATGGTTTCAAAGTCATCAACGATACGTATGGACATCAAATCGGTGACGCCTTCTTGATTCATATCGCTCGCCTACTAGAACACCATGCGGAACAGAATGGATTCGCTGCCCGTGTCGGTGGCGACGAATTCTTCTTACTCTATCGTCATCCGTCTGTCGCTACGCTCCATACTTATGCCGCAGACCTGTTGACGTACTTGCAAGACAACCCTTACCGGTTCGCTGAAGAAACCATTGAAATCCGAACGAGCATCGGACTCAGTTACTTACCCAATCATGGCGTCGATCTCGACACGCTGATTCAGCATGCTGACCAAGCGATGTATCGTGTCAAACATGCCGGAAAGAACGATTATTTCATTCATGATACGATGGACTCGACGCAACGATCCTAAAGGAGAGATTCCATGATTTCTGTACTGACGATTTTTTCACGCTTATTCAAGGGATTGCGCCGCGCCTTTCACTTATCTTACTTTCGTGGTCTATTGATTCTCTGCCTGTTGACACTCGTTTCCGGTACGATCTTCTATAGCACGGAAGAAAACCTGTCGATAGTGGATGCACTTTACTTTTGTATCACGACATTAAGTACGGTTGGGCATCCAACGTTCGTTCCGACGACGACGCTCGGTAAGGTCTTTACGATGGCATACATCACGATTGGCTGCGGGCTGTTCTTAACACTGATTGCCACGTTATCGTATGTCCTGATTAAACAACCGGAGGATGAATAAGGGGGAATGATCCATGCGCCAAGCTGCCATCCAAAATAACTTCGATTGGTGTCGCCTCGTCTGTGAGTCAGCCGGTTGCCGGGTGACAGAAACTGATTCGACCTGGCACGCTCAAGGAAACGTACCAAGCTATTATCCGGAACTGATGGTCCGGCTTCCCCATCAGCGAATTGGTGTCACGGATGCCTACAGTATCAAGGACTGCACGGCAAGCTATGATTTCTCGAGTGCCGGTCTCAGTCATCTGTTCACAGCGGAATGGATGACCCGCCCTGCCATACTCGATCGCCGTGCTCTTCCCGTCGATTGGTCCGTCGTGACGGATCTCGATCAGTTCGCTCGCTTCCAGGCTATCCAGGCAACACCGGAGTTGCCCACAACGTTATGGCAACATCCCGCTGTCCGATTCTTCTATTCGGAGGCGCAACAAGCAAGTTGCATCGCCTACTCGAATCAAGTGACGACCGGACTGACGTACGTCAATTCCGATTACCTCGACGAACGCTTATGGGATGATATCGCACGTTTGAGTTCAGCACATTTTCCCGGTCAATCGCTCGTCGGTTACGAGTATGGCGATCACCTGATCACAGCGCTTGAATCCGGCTTTGACGACGTTGGTCCACTCGCGATCTGGATTCGCACGACGAATGATCACACATGAAAAAACCGAACCGATTCCCTTCCTCTTGACGAAGATGAATCGGTTCGGTTTTTTTACATCAAGCGGCTAATGAATGCCGTTGCAATCCCGAAGTAGACGAGGAGCGATAAGATATCGTTCAACGTCGTGATCAATGGTCCGGATGCGATTGCCGGGTCAATCTTTAGACGATGTAAGATGAGCGGAATGATCGTTCCAGCAAGTGTCCCGAAGATCAACGTGATGACGAGCGAACTGCCGACTACAAGTCCTAAGACGGCACTCCCTTGCCAGACGTAGGCGATGACGGCGATCAAGATACCACAAATGACACCAATGATTAAACCAACCCAGAGTTCTCGCAGGATTAATCGAGTCGCGACCCGCTTATCGACTTCACGCGTGATCAATCCGCGGACGACGACCGCGAGCGATTGAGTACCGGTATTTCCGGTCATCCCGGCAATCATCGGCATGAAGAAGGCGAGCGCGACGACTTTTGAGAGCGTCTCTTCGAACTGACTGATGATCGATCCGGAGACGAGCCCGATGAACAGTAGCAAGACGAGCCACGGTAAGCGACGGGTCGCAGCAATCCACGGCTTCGTCTCGAAATCAATTGATTTACCGGACGCCGAGAGTTTCTCGATGTCTTCGTTCGCTTCTTCCCGTAAGACGTCAAGCGCATCATCGACCGTGATGAGTCCGACGAGAATGTCGCCCTCGACGACGGGTAACGAGACGAGATCATAGCGTTCGAACAATTGCGCGACTTCTTCCTGGTCGGTCTCTGCCGCTACCCGAATCACCTTCGTCTCCATGACGTCACTAATCCGTTCCGTATTTTCAGCTAAGATGACATCCCGGTATGAGATGACACCGACGAGTTCACTGAGTTGATTGACGACGTAGACATAGTTGATCGTCTCCGAATATTCGATGTAGTCGCGCATCTTCTCGACTGTCTCACCGACCGTGAAATCCTCTCCGACCCAGATGAACCGGTTCGTCATCAAGCGCCCTGCCGTTTCCGGTGGATACGTCAAGAGATTGCGGACGATCAGAGCCTCGTCCGTCCGCATGCTTCCAAGCAAGCGGTCGGTCTCTTCCGGTCCAAGTTCCTCGAGTAAATCCGCGACGTCATCGTTCTCCATTAAATCGAGGACGTGCCCGGCACGCTCGACGTCTAAACGACGTAAGACGGCGAGACGTTGCTCCCCTTCGAGCTCCTCGAGGACATCCGCCAATCGCTCGTGATCCAGATAGTCGAGGAGTCGTGCCTGATCGTCTTCGCCCAACTCTTCATACACTTGCGCGATATCATACGGATAGACCTCTTCGATGACTTGCTGTGCTTGCTCCCGCTTTTCCTTCGCGAGCGCATCGAGCAATAACCACTTCCATTGTTGTTCTGCTGTCTGACGCAATCTCCTCACCCCCTGTATTCTGCCTTTTCATCTTAGCACGAGTTGATTCGCGATCGATATCGAAAAACAGTTGACATCTGTTTCCTATGGCTTTAAAGTTTGCCTTAAGGAAACATTATTTGTAGACCGAATCTTTTTCCAGTGATTGGAGTTAAAATTTTTACCCTATTTTTTGCCCTAAGGAAACTTTCCTTCTATATACCACAAAACCAAAGGAGTGATCATTCATGTACGCCCTTGACGTTGATCGTCTCACCGTCTCTTATTTTGATACCCATGCAATCGACGGAGTGTCCGTTCGCCTCCCGGTCGCTTCGTTGATTGGCATCATCGGACCGAACGGTGCTGGTAAATCCACATTCTTAAAAGCCGTCCTCGGTCTGATCCCGGCTCGTATCGAGCAGTTACGCGTGCTCGACCAATCACTCGAAGACGTCCGGTCACGCGTCGCTTATGTTCCACAACGAAGTGCAATTGATTGGGATTTCCCGGTTCGTGTGCAGGACGTCGTGTTGATGGGCTGTTATCCGAAGCTCGGCTTATTCAAACGACCATCGAAAGCACAAAAAGCGTTCGCCATGGATTGTCTCGAACGCGTCGGTATGTCCGATCATGCTGAACGCCAAATCGGTGAACTGTCAGGCGGACAGCAACAACGGGTCTTTCTGGCGCGTGCCCTTGCCCAAGAAGCAGAGCTACTATTGCTGGACGAACCGTTCGTCGGCATCGATGTCGCGAGTGAGCAGATGATCATCGAGCTCTTACGGACACTCCGAGCCGAAGGGCGGACGATTGTCGTCGTCCACCATGATTTGCATAAAGCAGAAGACTACTTCGACACATTGATGCTGTTGAACAAACAACTGATCGCTGTCGGTCCACCGTCTGATATCTTGACACCGGAATGGCTCGAACCAGCGTATGGCTTACCGCTATTCGAACGACGCAAGGAGGGACAAGGATGACGTTCATCGAGGCATTACTTCAGTATGAGTTCTTACAAAAAGCGATGATCACCGCCATCATGGTCGGCATCATCTGTGGTGTGATCGGCTGTTTCATCATCCTTCGCGGAATGTCATTGATGGGGGACGCGATCTCGCACGCCGTTTTACCTGGTGTTGCGATTTCCTACCTACTCGGAATCAACTTCCTGATCGGTGCTGTCGTGACGGGTCTCGTGACCGCACTCGGAATCGGCTTCGTTAGCCAGAACAGTCGCATCAAGAACGATACGGCAATCGGAATCATGTTCACATCCGCCTTCGCCCTCGGGATCATCCTGATCTCGTTCTTGCGTAGCAGTAGTGATCTCTATCACATTCTGTTCGGTAACGTCCTCGCGGTCCGTCCGAGCGACATGTGGATGACCGTCATCATCGGATTGATTGTCCTCGGCGGGATCTTCTTGTTCTACAAAGAGTTGCTAATCAGCTCGTTTGACCCGACGATGGCGCAAGCCTATGGACTATCGACGCGTTGGATTCATTACGGACTGATGACGTTACTAACACTCGTCACCGTCGCTTCACTTCAGACCGTCGGCATCATCCTCGTCGTCGCGATGCTGATCACACCAGCAGCGACCGCGTATTTACTGACGAACCGTCTCTCAAGGATGCTGTTCCTAGCGGCAGGATTCGGTACGCTGTCCGCCATCGTCGGACTGTATTTCAGCTTCACCTATAATCTATCTTCCGGTGCGTCGATCGTCCTCGTCGCGACGACGTTGTTCGCACTCGTCTTCGTCTTCTCACCACGTCACGGTCTGATGCGTCACCGGAAACGAAAGGAGTCTACTGTATGAAAGTAAAACTTTTTCTGTTCGTCCTCCTCAGCACGATCTTGCTTGCTGCTTGTTCGACACCTGCAGAAGATAACGGGAAGCTGAAGGTCGTTGCGACATATTCGATTCTCGCTGACCTCGCACGTGAGGTCGGTGGTGAACATGTGGATGTCCACAGCATGGTCAAGATCGGGGCAAACCCGCACGAGTATGATCCACTTCCAGCAGACGTACAAGCGATGGCAGATGCTGACGTCGTCTTCTACAACGGGTTGAACCTGGAAGCCGGCGGTGCGTGGTTCGATAAACTCCGGGCAACGACTGGCAAAGACGCGTCTGACGCACCAGTCTATCGTTTAAGCAAAGGCGTCGAACCGAAATACCTGACGACGAAGGGCAAAGAATCGGAGACTGATCCACATGCGTGGCTCGATATAAGCAATGGCATCCGCTATGTCGAAAACGTCAAGCAGGCATTAATCAAGGAAGATCCGAAGCACAAAGCCGACTACGAAAAAAATGCCGATGCCTATATCAAAAAATTGCAGACGCTTAATCAGGAAGCGAAAAAGCAGTTTGCCGCTATTCCGAAAGCAGAACGTCATCTCGTCACGAGCGAAGGAGCCTTCAAATACTTCGGAACTGCCTATGACTTCAAAGCGGATTATATTTGGGAGATCAACTCAGATAATCAAGGGACTCCGGCTCAAGTCCGCCGGATCGTCGATACGATCAAGGAGCAAGATATCCCTGTCCTGTTCGTCGAAACGAGCGTCGATCGGCGGAGCATGGAAACCGTCTCAAGGGAGACTGGTGTTCCGATCGGTGGTACTCTCTTCACCGACTCACTCGGTGCACCGGGTAAGGATGGCGACACCTACTACAGCATGATGCAAACAAATATCGAGACGATCACGGAAGCACTCGCCAAGTAAGCGTCAACAAATCGTCACGCCTTCTGGATACGTCTTTCCTTATAATGAAGGCAAGACGATGAAAGAGAGGCACATTATGCAAACACGACTATATCGTTACGCCTTTCCCCTTAGTATCAGCCTGTTGCTTGCCGCATGCGGAACAGCTGATCAAACGGGTGCTCCGAAGACAGAACAGACGAATCACGGAGATCATGCTGACCATGCCAGCCACGGTGCTGGTGATCAACTCGAGAAGACCGCGGGACCAGACACGTTACCCGCTTTTCTGAACGAACAGGATGAGTCGATCCAGACGATTTACCGCTCCGTCGCTAAACATCCTGATCTCTTGAAGAAGATGCCTTGTTATTGTGGTTGCGGTGAATCTGCTGGTCATACAAGCAACTATGACTGCTTCATCGAAGAGCAGACCGCTACTTCCACGACCTGGACGACGCACGGCATTACGTGCGGCACCTGTCTTGATATCGCAGCACAGTCGATTGTCGCTTATCAAAAAGGTAGCTCCGTCAAGGAAATCCGGACTGCCATCGATCAAGCTTATAAAAAGACCGGTGTCACACCGACGCCAACTCCGGCACTCTAAAAAACAGTCCGCCCTCCTCGCGATGAACGTCAGGAAAGGCGGACTGCTTTTTTATGTTCTTTTTTTCTGTCTCATGTGGAGCGCTTTTGACTTCTAGCACGCAAAACGAGCGGTCGACCCGACAACAGCTCATCCAGTTGATAGTAGGTATGTGCCCGAATCGGTCGATCCGTTCGTGGCAGGTGACGGAGTTCGTATGCTACTTCGAGTAAGTAAAATTTGTATTCCTCCCCTTCATCAAAACCGAAGCTTGCGCGCCGTTCTTCGATATACGCAAGGACACGCTCCTGTTGCGAGAACGAGAGCCGCTGGACTTGTGGGGCAAGTGCCTCGTGCGGAGAGAGCACGATTTCCCGCTCCGTGCGATACAGTCGATGCATGACGCCACCACTTTGACGCAAGGCAATCAAACGCGCGGGTCGATATGGACGTGGGTGCGGATGCGCATGGACGAGGTAACGTTCAATCGTGACTTGAGTCGGTCCTGCCGGTAGAGAGATGACGTCATACATACAAAATCGCTCCTTCTCAAAAAATAATAGCTACTCTCATATGCTACCATATCTATCCAGCATTCTTCCGTTGACGACAGAAGGGGAATCCGTTTTCAAAGTTTCGCAATTGGTTTTAAGACCGAGCGGGGGTGGAACAGATGGAGAGAAACGATTCCTATCTGGAAAGGATGATTGTCGATGTCGAATATGTCCGCTGTCGGTTTCCACCGACACTTACCACTAACGGAACAAGAGAGTCTGATTGATTTAGAACTGCCACGCCCGGAAGCAACCGGACACGATTTATTGGTTGAGATCAAAGCCGTATCGGTTAACCCGGTCGATACGAAAGTCCGTGTTCACGGGAAAGACGAAGACGCCCCGAAGGTCATCGGTTACGATGCAGCCGGAGTCGTCGTTGAAGTCGGCGATGATGCCTCCCTCTTCCAAGTCGGTGATGAAGTCTATTACGCCGGTGCGATTCAGCGCCCTGGGTCAAACAGTGACTTCCAACTCGTTGATGAACGGATCGTCGCCAAAAAGCCGGAACGGTTGACGTTCAGTGAAGCCGCTGCTCTCCCGTTGACGACGCTGACAGCTTATGAAGCATTGACCGATCGTCTCGGATTGACGTTTGACGCTAAGTCGAATCTCGAGAAGACGATTCTCATCATTGGAGCTGCTGGTGGTGTCGGTTCAATCGCGACACAACTCGCGAATCACGCTGGGCTGACCGTCATCGGAACGGCGTCGCGTGACGAGACGATTGATTGGGCGAAGGAACACGGTGCACATCATACGATCAATCACCACGAGGCATTCCGTCCTCAGCTGGAAGCCCTCGGCTACAAATACGTCGACTATATCTTCTGTCTCAATGCGACGGACCAACATTTTGAGACGATGGTCGATGTAATTGCACCGCAAGGGAAAATCTGTAGCATCGTCGAGACAGATCAAAAACTCGATTTAAGTGCGCTCCAACAAAAGAGTGCGACGTTCGTTTGGGAGTTCATGTTCACGCGTCCGCTGTTTGCGACAGAGGACATGATCCGCCAACATGAGATTCTGACGCAAGTTGCAGCATGGATCGAAGAGCATACACTCGAGACGACGGTCACACAGACGCTAATCGGCATGAATGCCGACAACCTAAAAGAAGCACATCGTCTTGTCGAAAGCGGAAAAACGATTGGGAAGATTGTCGTCGAACATCATTAATGGACATCGGAGCAGGATGGGAGTAAAATCCCGTTCTGCTTTTTTTGTCGTTCTTTGTTTTCTTTGTGAACCTGAATCTCTTACTTTGAAGATAATTTAAGCATTATGACTATATTTATTCGTCTAAAAAATGTACGATTACGGTAACAAATATTCCAATGTAATACATCTAATCGACGCTTGATACACATAGACAAAGGAGCATCCATAATCCATATGCGAAAATGGTTCAATCAAAAGATCAGCCGACAGATCATGTCGTCGTTTTATCTCATTCTTATCACACTATCGATCTCTTCCCTGGCTGCTTATTTTTACACGAACCACCAAGTCACGGATGCGAAACAGGAGCTCGATGCGATCAGCTTACGTGAAGATCGAGCGACGAAACTTTGGGACGATTGGCAGTCCCTTCAATACGAGATGCGGGGCTATATCGTCTTCGGTGACGATGCCGTGCTCGACGTGATTGATGAAAAAAAAGCCTCACTTGAACAACAGACCGCTTGGTTTGAGAAAAATCGTCTCTACAAAGCGGATCAAATCTATGCGTCTGACATCCGGTCGCTCTATAACTCGTATACGAACTTCGTCATGCCAAGCTTGATTAAATATGTTCAAGCGAAGCAGTCAGGCACGATCGACGAACGTTTCTTGCAGATGCCGAGTCTGAAGGCGATGATGCCAGAAGTGCCACGGGACCCGAACCGGAAATTCAAGATGAATGCCTCTAATAGTGAGACGATGCGTAAAAGCGTCAACACGATGGAGAGCACGTTCACGAACTACCGGAGTAGTCTCCGTGCGAAAGAACTTGGTGCAAAAGAACAACTCGTCACCCAGACGAAGTATGCTGAGTGGATTTGGCTCGTCAATTTGCTCGTCCTATTCCTTGTTATCTTGCTGATCGTCCGCCCGTTCATCGAACGGACGACGCGACAGATCCATCTTCTTAGCAAGGAGAGTAAACTTCTTGCTAGCGGTGAGCATACGTTACCGTTGATTCCACTCAACCGTGCTGACGAGATTGGTGAATTGAGTAAATCGTTCCATCAGATGGCGACAGCTTTGATTGAAAACAAACATCAATTGATGTCAACGAACGTCAATCTCGAAGATGCCTTAAAACTGACGCAACGGAACGAGTCCCACTTGCGTCTACGGAATCAATTGACGGAGACACTGGCGTCGCGCGATAGCATCAGCGCTTATCCTTCTGTCATCCAAAAGATGGTTGAGATCACGCAGTCTGATCAAGGCGCACTGATCTTTAAAGAAGGAACAAAAGTCATCGATATCGTCTTTTATCCACAGACACCGCTCACAGTCGAGGATTGGATGCCAACGATTGAGCCGTTATTGCGTGAGTCGCGACAAGATAAACGACCGCATACACAGTTCGAGGACGAAGTCGCACGCGCTGTCACACCGGTTCTTGATCCGAGTCAAAATGAGATCATCGCCTATATCTTCTTGTCCCGCGATCAGGATCGGTTTGATCGTTACGAGCAGGAAGAACTAGCCGCCTTCGCGCGCCAGCTGGCATTGTCACTCTTGCGGATGCGGACGTTCGACGAGATTGAACGTGAGCGGGAAAAAACGGCGCGACTATTGAACTCGATTCGTGAATCGATCGTCTATATCGAACCCGAAGGCGATATTCAATTGATCAACCGACCATTGCTCGATCTGTTTGACCATCCGGTTGATGACAGTATCGATGAGAACGGACTGATGAACATCACTCCGTCTGTCGTCCAACTTAAGCATCGCGTCGACCAACTACCGGAATTCGAACGTTACTTGAAAAAGACGTTCGTTCAGCGTGAAATCGGTGAAGGAATCACCTTCTCAATCGATCACGAGCGACGCTTCATCAAGACGTATTCCGAGAGCATTCATTATGGTGGACAGTTCCGCGGGATTCTACTCGTCTTACGTGACGTGACGAACGAAGTCGAGATTGACCGGATCAAAAACGAACTCGTCTCGACGATCTCGCACGAACTGCGGACACCACTCTCGTCGATCTATGGCTTTACTGAGCTGATGATTCAGCGTGACCTGCCACCGAAGCGACAGAAGAAGTATCTCGAAGCGGTCCATTCGGAAACAGAACGTCTTTCGCTGTTGATCAATGACTTCCTCGACCTGCAACGGATGGAAGCAAACCGTCAGGAATATGAGATGGCACCGTTTGATATCGTCGCGATGATTCGGGATTTGAAACAGTTGCATAGCCTGTCGTCGTCTTCCCACGCGATTGAAATATTCCGAAACGTCGAACCGCTGATCGTCGAAGGGGATGCGAAGAAGATTCGCCAATTGTTCAGTAACCTGATCAACAATGCGATCAAATACTCACCAGCTGGTGGAACGATCGATATCCAACTGACGCGACACGCGTCACGTGTCACCGTCGCGATTCAAGATGAGGGTATCGGGATTCCTGCTTCTGCGATGAGTAACTTGTTCCAAAAATTCTATCGTGTCGACAATTCGGACACCCGTCAAATCGGCGGTACTGGTCTTGGGCTCTCAATCTGTCGCGAAATTGCGCGTGGGCATGATGGAGAAATCCATGTCGAGTCGATCGAAGGACAAGGTTCGACGTTCACAGTCGAACTTCCGTTGACGCAAAATACATGATGCATATGAAAAAGCGCCAGAATGCGAATCAGCATTCCGGCGCTTTTTGAATTAGGTAATGTTATGAGTTGAGACGGCTTGCCACTTCAACCGTCCGTTTCGCTTGATGGCGCACGGCTGGTTCGACCGATTCGACCATGTTGCCGTCTTGGTCGACAGTGACCGATGTACCATATGGATTTCCGCCCGCTGCGAACAAGACAGGATCCGAATAACCTGGTGCTGCAACGATTGCACCCCAGTGGAACATCGTCGTATAAACTGCGAGAACAGTCGCTTCCTGACCGCCATGCGGATTCTGTGCCGACGACATCGCACTGACGACTTTATTAACGAGTTTGCCTTGTGCCCACAGTCCGCCTGTCGTGTCGAGGAACTGTTGGAATTGTCCTGGGACATGACCGTAACGTGTCGGGACGCTAAAGATAATCGCATCTGCCCAGTCGAGTAGATCCGGTGTCGCTTCTTCGATATCACGTGTGGCATCCGCATGCTTTTGCCACAATGGGTTCGAAGCAATCGCTTCTGCTGGGGCTGTCTCCTTGATTTTCGCAAGGCGGACTTCTGCTCCTGCCGCTTCTCCCGCTTCTTTTGCCCATGAGGCAAGTTGATGGTTCGTTCCGGTTGCGCTGTAATAGATGACCGCTAGTTTCACGTTTGACATGACTTCGCTCCTTTTTTAAAAGACAGTGACGGACGATGGACGTACACGCTTTCTATTCCCGCTTTCTGCGCAAATTAACGTCAATTGTTTGAATTCAAGAGGAAATATAGACCAATTTTTCGACTACATCATGGAACAAGCGAACATGGCTGTCCACATCTGGGCGTTCCACCATTAAACGTTTAGGGTAAAGAACGTGTGACGACACACGTAAGGAGTACTGACCATGGCGATTCGCTACACCCTTTATCTGTTACTCGGCATGCTGAAGTTCATGCTGTTTAGTTACTTTACAAAGACTGATCTTTCGCTCCATTTAACACTCATGAACCTGGCCGGGATGCTGATCCTGTCGAGCTGGACGTTACTGATTCCGTGGAATAAACGCCGCTGGGTCTGGCTCGGTCTACTGCTCGCGCACAGTTTTCTACTGGCTTCCGACATGTGGTACTACCGTTACTTCGAGGACTTTCTCTCCGTCTCGCTCCTCTCACAGATGACGCAGATGAGTGACGTCAGTAGCGGCTTCACCGCCTTGATCGTACCGCAAGACTTCCTCTTGTTCGCTGATAGTTTGATCTTTGTACTACTGCTTTTTGTTTTCCACAAACGACCGGAAGTGACGACGAAGCAAACACGACGCCGGACGGCGGGAATCCTTGCAGTCAGTGGTATCGTCTTGTCTGCTTCGCTACTGACGTACCGGACGCTAACGGAAGAGCGTCAACCGACGGCAACGATCTCCGATATGCGTGACTACTACCTGTTTGGCTTTTGGGGTTATCACGGATGGGATGTGTTTAAAGGCGTGACTGGACGACCCGGCGACGGACTGACGGCACAGGAACAACAGCGCATCAATCAAAAGGAACAGACGAATCCAACGGGTCCGAAGCAGACGCCAAATATCATTCTGGTGCAGCTCGAGTCGTTCCAGGCTTCAGTCATCGACCAGACCATCAACGGTGAAGAAGTGACGCCGAACCTGAATCAATTGAAGAAGGAATCACTCTACTTCTCGTCGTTCTACCACCAGACGCATGAAGGACGAACTTCGGACGCTGAGTTTATCACGAACACGTCACTTTATCCATTAAAATCAGGCTCTGTCTATACGCGATATCCGACGAATGAATTCGAGCCGCTCCCTGCATTACTTGAGAAAAACGGATACGATACGGCAGCGATGCATGCCTACGAAAAAGGCTTCTGGAATCGTGACGATGTCTACAAGAACATCGGTTTTAAGCACTTCTTCAGCCAAAAGGATTATTCAAAAGAGAAGAAAATCGGCATGGCACTGAACGATCAACAGTTCTTCCTCGAATCGATTGATCACATGGAGACGTTGCAAGAACCGTTCTTCTCGTTTTTAGTCGCGCTGACGAGTCATACACCGTATGAAATTGACAAGGAAGACCAGACGCTTGATCTATCTGGTTATGAGGATTCAATGCTGAAACGGTATTATCAGACCGTCCATTACGTCGATACCGGTGTCGGAAAGATGATCGACGAGTTGAAACAACGGGATCTCTGGGATCAGTCTCTCGTCATCTTTTATGGCGATCACGATAGTGGACTTGTCAATGAAGACAGCGAGATGCGCAAAAAAGCGGATATCTCGTCCCCGGTTGCTGCCTTTGAACTCGAGCGCCGCATCCCACTCTTCATCAAAAAACCCGACCAGCAAACCGGTCGGGTCATGAAAGAGAATGGCGGACAGATCGATATCGCACCAACAATCATTGATCTATTGAATCTTAAGACGTCCTATATGATGGGACAATCCCTCGTCGATGATCAACCGAATCTGACCGGCTTCCGTGATGGTTCGTTTCGCTACAAGGACTATTACTATGAAGCGGATTTGACGAAATCATCCGGTGAAGGCACCTGCTATGACGTCTCGACAAAAAAGAAAGTTGAGCTGAAGTTCTGTCGAAATCAAGTGAAGGATGTGAGTAAGCAGTTAAAGCTGTCGGATAAGATTATTGAGGAGAATGAACTGGAGTAATCAAAGGACATCTGATTTTCTTAAAATAAACAAGTCTGACTTCTCACTAGACGTGAAGAAGGTCAGGTTTGTTTATTGATTGTTATCTCCACCTATCCTCGAGCCCATCAATAGCAAGTAAAATGGTCTTCGATCCATTGCCATTCTTCGTCAAACAAGACTTCTCTTTTTGTTTGAATGATCCAATGAAACAGTTTAGGAATCGCCTGATGGGAATGCTGGTATCGATGTAAAAATCGAAGAGCGATTAGGACTTCATCTGTTTTTATTTGTCGCATTCGCTTCAATAATGTTTGTACACGTTTGATCACCGGTTCAATCGCTGCTTCATCACCATGTCGCTCAATTGCGACTAACGCATACTCTCTCACCTTGCTAGATCGATCTTTTAGTCCATGCAAAAATATTGAAAGATCTGATCCATTTCCAAGTTCACTTAGCGCAGCTAGAGCCGAATGCCTCGCGTCTCCTCGAGAATGATCCAATAAAGGAATCAGATAAGGAACGGCTCGTTCTGTTCCAATCGTGGCTAAAACAAAATTAGCACTCATGATATCAAAAGAGTTACTTGATGTCGTAATCAAACGAATTAGCGCATCTTCTGCTATCTCATCTCGACAGGCTCGCAATGCTCGAATCGCAGCTTCTCGAACAGACGACCGAGAATCGTCTATATATTTTACGATTCGTTCTGTATCAGGAATGCATTGTTGTTTTACTAGTTCTTCCAAAATGCTTTCGAGAAGACTCGGCTTTGTCTCTTGCTCCAGTTTTTCAAGCAATAACATCCCTGCACGAACATCTCCCGAATTCATACCAATCGTTCCAATCATAAAATAAAGATGTTTTTTTTGTTCTGCTTGTTTCACTTTGTCGAGTAAAGTGTTCAATATCGGAAGCATATTCACGTCCCTAAATTGACGGACTCTTGCATAAGCCAAGTCGGATGGTGATCCTTCGTTCGTATAGCACTTCAATTCTTCATGATAGAGGTATTCTTCATCAGACATCTGTTCAACTAAATATAAAATCTCATCGTCCTTCATATCTTGTAGTTGCTCCTTAACCCTTTAAATATCTTTTTAACTTTGTTCTAGAGCAAACTGAATTAATTGATACGATAGCCAGAACATTAAGCATCCTATTCCAAAATCTAATACTTTCCACGCTTTTGGTTGTTTAAACACAGGAATGAGCCATCTCGATCCATATCCTAATCCAAAAAACCAGACAAATGAGGCAATCAAGGCTCCGATCAAGAAATTGACTTTTTGATCAAACGTCAAAGTCCCAGCAATACCACCGATGACGACCACCGTATCTAAGTAGACATGTGGATTTAAAAGTGTGATTGCTAATGTGAGTAAGATCGTTTTGTGAATGGGCATGATTTTAGAATCTGTTGAAACATCCATTGTATGTGATGACGAAAATGCACTACGAAAAGATTTAAATCCATACAAGAGAAGAAATAGTCCTCCGACAATCGCAAGACCAACATTTGCAAACGTATTATTCTTAATGACGGTACCAACTCCCAGTACGCCCGTACACATCAATAACACATCGCATAAGAAACATACTAGCGCTACCCAAAAAATATTGTTTTTCATTAAACCCTGTTTAAGAACGAACGCATTTTGAGCGCCGATTGCGACGATGAGCGTACCCGATGTTACTATACCTTTTAAAATTTCATTCACTTGACGTCTCCTCTCTCGTTATCTTTATTTCTAAAATGACGAGTACTGTTTATGTAATTCTTTCAACTATTAAGTATACTATCGCAAACAAAAAGTACCGAACCCTACTTACTAGGATTCGGTACTTATAGATGAAATGTCTTACATCATTCCGCCCATTCCACCCATGCCGCCCATATCAGGCATTGCAGGAGCAGATCCGGCTGGTTCTGGTTTATCGGCGATGACGGCTTCTGTTGTTAAGAACATCGCTGAAACGGACGCTGCGTTTTGAAGTGCTGAACGCGTTACTTTCGCTGGATCGACGATTCCTGTCTCGATCATGTCGACATACTCGTCCGTTGCCGCATTGTAGCCCATTCCTGGCGCTTCATGCTTGAGACGCTCGACGATGACCGAACCTTCTTGACCTGCGTTTTCCGCGATTTGACGAAGCGGTGCTTCAAGTGCGCGAAGCACGATGTTGACACCTGTTGCTTCGTCACCTGTTGAGACCGACAGAATCGATTCGACGGCTTTCGTAACGTGAATGAGAGCTGTTCCCCCACCTGCTACGATACCTTCTTCGACCGCTGCGCGTGTCGCGTTAAGTGCATCTTCAATCCGGAGCTTGCGTTCTTTGAGTTCTGTCTCGGTTGCTGCCCCGACTTTGACGACTGCTACGCCGCCTGCGAGTTTCGCCAGACGCTCTTGTAATTTCTCACGATCGAAGTCACTTGTCGTCTCTTCGATTTGCGCACGGATCGTACCGACACGTGCTTCGATCGAATCCCCGTGTCCGTGACCTTCGACGATTGTCGTGTTGTCTTTTGAGACGACGACTTTCGACGCGCGACCGAGTTGCGTGATTTGTGTTTCTTTCAGATCAAGACCGAGGTCTTCTGTGATCAATTCTGCGCCTGTGACAATTGAAATGTCCTCAAGCATTGCTTTCCGGCGGTCACCAAAGCCTGGTGCTTTGACTGCTACCGCGTTGAACGTACCACGGAGTTTGTTGACGACGAGTGTCGCCAGTGCTTCGCCTTCAACGTCTTCTGCGATAATAAGGAGTGGTTTGTTTTGTTGAACGACTTGCTCGAGGACTGGAAGAATCTCTTGGATGTTCGAGATCTTTTTGTCCGTGACGAGGATGTACGGGTTCTCAAGGACCGCTTCCATCTTATCTGAATCCGTAATCATGTATGGTGACGCGTAACCACGATCGAACTGCATGCCTTCGACGACGTCGAGTTCTGTCGTGAAGCCGCGTGATTCTTCGATCGTGATGACACCATCTTGACCGACACGTTCCATCGCTTCTGCAATCAATTGACCAACTTCTTCGTCTGCTGCTGAGATTGCTGCGACTTGGGCGATTGCTTCTTTACCTTCGATTGGTTTTGCGATCGTGTGCAACTCTTCGACAGCGCGACGGACCGCTTTTTCGATTCCTTTACGGATGACCATCGGGTTTGCGCCCGCTGTAACGTTTTTAAGACCTTCACGAATCATCGCTTGTGCGAGGACTGTCGCTGTTGTCGTACCATCCCCTGCGATCTCATTCGTTTTTGAGGCAACTTCTGCAACGAGTTTTGCACCCATGTTCTCGAAATGATCTTCGAGTTCGATTTCTTTTGCGATCGTCACACCATCATTCGTGATGAGTGGTGAACCGAACTTCCGCTCGAGGACGACGTTGCGTCCTTTTGGTCCGATCGTGACTTTGACTGCATCCGCTAATGCGTCGACCCCGCGGAGCATTGCTCGACGTGCTTCTTCACTGAATAAAATGTCTTTTGCCATGATTGAAATCCCCCTTTAGATGATTGACTGAATTACTCGGCTACTGCCAAAATATCGCTTTCGCGTAAAATTAAGTATTCATTGCCGTCGACTTTGACCTCTGAACCGGCATATTGTGCATAGATGACGTGATCTCCGACACTCACTTCAAGTGGTACACGTACGCCTTGCTCTGTCACACGGCCTGTACCGACAGCGACGACTTTACCCTCTTGTGGTTTTTCTTTCGCTGACCCAGGAAGAACGATTCCTCCGAGTGTTGTTTCTTCTTTTTTAACGACTTCGATCACGATGCGATCACCAAGTGGTTTTAACATGCGAAACATCCTCCTTGAAAATGACTGTTTTTTAGCACTCACTTTAGTTGAGTGCTAACATATTTTTATCTTATACGCTTTCTCTTCTGAATTCAAGCCTGAACCTTTATCCGTTTTCCCGAAATCGACACCTTTGAATCATCGTCAATCGTGCGCCAAGACCGTTTGTTTGTTACAATCGGGACAGTACCTTCATTACAAAGGAGTTGTGTCCTGTACGATGAAAAATCCAATCAGTCTGCCTTTTGTGATGGCGGAGAAGTGGCAAAAGCGTCACGTCATTCCGATCATCATCTATCTGATCGTCCAATTGGTTCCGGGTTCGTTCCAGTATTTCCTTCCGAAAAACGTCATTGCTGACGTCGCCGGTTGGTGGCTTGCGATCGGCTTCACGGTCGCCGTCATCGTCTCCTACTACTGCCTGCGTCCCGATTGGCAGAAGTGGAAGGCAGAGGGACGTCAAACCGATCCGATGGATACGTTGAAATGGATCGGAATCGGGATCGTGCTCCTGTATGCGCTCTTGATCAGCGTCAACTTGATCGATGCCTGGATGGCAGGCGGGATCGAGAATGTCGCGAAATCGCAAAATACGGATCAGATCATCCAAGCGATCCAAGTCATCCCACTCCTTCAAGTCATGGTCGTCCTGCTCGGACCGATCATGGAAGAGTTCTTGTTCCGGCATATCCTGTTCGGGAATCTCTCCTCGAAGCTCGGTTTCTTCTTCAGCTTCATCTTGACGGGTGCCTTGTTCGGACTGATTCACCAAGACAACAAATTTTTAATCTATGTCGCGATGAGTTTTGTCTTCTCGCTCGTCTTCGTCAAGACGCGCCGGATCATTGCTCCGATCGCCATCCATGTCTTTAACAACGGAATCGTCGTACTCGCCATCTACGCGATGTCTTAATTTACGAAAGGTCGTGTTTTCATGCGTCAAAGCTCGAACTTCATGGCAGTATTCTATGCCATATTCGGTATTCTCTTCATGTTCCTCGCCTACAACAACTCGGTCGAAGCAGGAACGGTCTTTAACTTCTGGACGATCCTGCTGACGTTGTTTGCCGCGATCGACTTCTACCGTCTCTACTTGATCTTCCGCTTCCGCGCAGCAGCAAAGAAGATGATCAAGAAGGAACAGGACAAAAAGAACGACAAACAATAAAAAAAACGAGATTTCCGTCAGACGGGAATCTCGTTTTTTGGTTTATTCTTTCGCTTGACCCTTGCGGTAGGAATCGATGATCGTCTTCGCCACATCGAGACTCAACCGTTCATCTAAGACCAAGTTCTTGATCATATTGACGAACTCGACATCCTCTTGCTGCACCGAATCAATCCGCTCGATCAACTGGTTCAACTTCGCCCGGACGGTCGGGTAGGATACTTGATAGGCGGTTGCCATATCCTTTAATGAACCAGAGCTCAAGACGAACTTGCGGATGAACTCGAGATGCTCCTGTTCGAGTGCCAGTACCCAAGCGGGCACGTCTTGTCGTTCCATCGTGTTCCCTCACTTCTCTTACAAATCTTGAATCTCCATTCGTTCTTTTTCACGCTTCAGTTGCTTGCGACGTGAGTTAACTCCCATCTCGGCCATTGAGATCATGAGTGATAAACAGGCAAACGTTCCCATCCGAATCACTGACTCCCGATCCGACGTGTGTGGTCCTGTTCCGAAATACCAGTAAATTCCGAGCCCGATGATGATCGCTGGAATGATGAGGCTCCAGACTCTTCCTCGCCGTGCTAAGTAAAATTGTACGATACAGACTGTGACAATACCAATGACGATTCCTACCGTTTCCATCCTATCGCCTCTCCCCTATGATTATATCAATAATATTAACTTTATAATTAATAATATTCAACATAATTTTAACTATAATCAAAAACAAGGGATTTTATTTAAAAACAATCGACTTTAATCTATTTTCAAGGACGAAAAAAAGAAGGACTGACGATTCAGTCCTTCCTTATATTTACGACAATCACGCACTGCGGACGTCGTCTTTTTTACCTTCTGTCGACATGAACGTCTCGAGTTGGTCTTCGTCAAGGACACCTTCCCACTTCGCGATGACGAGTGAAGCGAGCGTGTTTCCTGTGACGTTGACGACCGAGCGCATCATATCCATGATTCGGTCAATCCCCGCGATGAAGGCAAGTCCTTCTGCCGGGATACCGACCGTACCGAGTGTTGCGAGTAAAACGACGAATGAGACGCCAGGAACGGCAGCCATCCCTTTTGATGTCAGCATTAAGACGAAGACAAGCGTCAGCTGTGTTCCAATCGAGAGATCAATCCCGTACATCTGTGCGATGAACAAGGCTGCGAGCGCTTGATAAAGCGCAGATCCATCAAGGTTAAACGAATAACCCGTCGGTACGACGAAACTGACGATTGATTTCGGAACACCCATCTTCTCGAGTTTTTCCATGATCCGTGGCAGTACCGTCTCAGACGACGCCGTCGAATACGTCAGCAATAACTCGTCTTTGAAGATGCGTGTGAAATCAGATACCCGAATACCAACCCACTTCATGATGGCACCGAAGACGACGACCATGAAGAGAAGCGCTGTGACGTATAACGTCGCAATCAATTTAAACAATGAACCGAGCGATTCAATCCCGAACGTCGAGACCGTGACACCGATTAAAGCGAAGACACCAATCGGCGCAAATTTCATGACGATATTGACGAGATTGAACATCGCTGCTGCGACGCCTTCAAAGAAACGAACGACCGGTTGGCCCTTCTCTCCTGCAAAACCGACACCGAGTCCGAATAAGACCGAGAAGAAAATGATGGCAAGCATGTCACCGCGAACCATCGCGTCCAAGATGTTCGTCGGAACGATGTTGACGATCTTATCGACGAGTCCTGCGTCTTGTGTCGTCTCTTCCGTCTCGACATATGTCGAAATGTCCGTTTTATCGAGTGTCGACATATTAATACCAGCACCTGGTTCAACGAGATTGGCTGCGAACAGCCCCGTGAAGATCGCAATCATCGTCACGATCGTGAAGTAACCGAGCGTCTTGACGCCGAGACGTCCGAGACTTTTCGGACTACCGACTGATGAGACACCGAGGACGATCGTCGTGAAAACGATCGGAACGACAATCATTTTCATCATCCGGATAAAGATGTCACCGATTGGCTTAAGCCACTCCGCGACATGGGGATTCCCATAAAATACACCACCGACTGTGATCCCGAGAATCAAGCCGATTAAAATTTGCCAGGCAAGACCAATTGGCTTACGTTTCGTAGTTGTCATACTCTTCCTCCTTATACATCCGTCTTACTTGTATCCTACATGTAGTGGAACATAAGTAGAATTTTGTCCTAAATACAGTACGTTGTCAAATCGTTCTGTTATAGTACAAAACTAGATTCTGTATAAAAAAACGTCCAAAATCCGCTTGTTTCCAAGCATTTTGGACGTTTGAACATTATTCAAGATTGTTGATTGACGCGTTCCTCAATCAACGCACGATTGCGTTTTTTAAAGACTTCGTTATGTGACGAGACCATCGCCACTTTTGGCGCTTCCGGCTCAATGAAGCGTTTTGCCCGGTTGACGGCATTCGCCGCATCTTGAAAGGCACCTGAGATCAAATGGACCTTCCCGTCGTGTGAAAGAATATCTCCGGCAGCATATAGTCCCGGTACACTCGACTCGCTCGCTGCGTTACCCGCGATATAGAAGTCATCGACCCGTGCGATATCGAGATCACAGGCGTCAAGCAGTGCCGCGTCCTGCTCGTAGCCGTGATTGATGATGACTTCATCAATTGGAATCTCAACGATTTCCTCTGTTTGACAGTCGATCAATTCGACTGATGCGATCCGTTGATGATCAGGACTTGCGATCAGCTTGTGAATCGTCGTGTTGAGGAGACAAACAGCCGAACTTTTAACGAGCTGGTCGACTTGCGCCTCGTGCCCCGAGAAACAATCCCGGCGATACGTGACGTAGACTTTTTTTGCGACCGGTTCGAGCTCGTTCGCCCAGTCGATCGCAGAGTTCCCACCACCTGAGACGATGACGGTCTTTCCTTTAAAGCGTTCAATCGATTTGACCGTATAGTTCAAGTTCGACACTTCAAAGCGTTCCGCACCTTCGACTTTTAATTTTTGTGGATTGAGGATGCCGCCGCCGACCGCGACGATGACCGTCTTCGAATAATGGATCCGACCCGATTCTGCTTCTAAGACGAAGTTGCCGAAGACGTCTTTTGCGATCGAGATGATCTTTTCGTTCAATTGAACAGTCGGTTGGAACGTCAGTCCTTGTTCGACGAGTTGAGCCATGAGTTTTTCACCAGTGATCGGTGGCTGTCCGCCGACGTCCCAGATCATCTTTTCCGGATAGACGTGCAATTTTCCTCCGAGTTCTGCTTGATACTCGATCAATTTCGTCTTCATGCCCCGAAGACCACTATAGAACGTCGAATATAACCCTGCAGGTCCTCCGCCGATGATCGTTACGTCGAACAACTCCTGTTCCCTCATCTCACTCACTCCTCATCTTTGATTACGATTGATTATCATTCTCACTCCCTCATGATAACGTGAACATCTCTTGAACACAAGAAAAAATGTTGACAGCGTTTTTACAGGACTGGTATGGTTAATGAGACGATAGTGATAATCATTATCATTGAAAACGGAGAGAACAACGAAGGAGTCGTCGCGTATGGTACGTCTAGCAACAGAAGAAATCAATATCGGCTACGGTGATCGTCCCATCGTCAAAGACTTGTCCGTCCAAATTCCCGATCGACAAATCACGACGATCATTGGGGCGAACGGATGTGGCAAATCGACTTTATTGAAAGCGATGACACGGATCATTCCTCATCAATCAGGACGTGCATTGCTCGATGGTCTCGATATCGCCAAGGAAAGTACGAAGCTACTTGCCCGGAAAATGGCTATTCTGCCACAAACTCCAGAGAGCGCAAGTGGTCTGACGGTCGCAGAGCTCGTCTCATACGGTCGTTTCCCGTACCAAAAAGGATTTGGACGCTTGACGAAACACGATTACGAGATCATCGATTGGGCACTCGAAGCAACGGATACGATGGCATTCAAACATCGTCCCGTCGATGCGCTGTCGGGTGGTCAACGTCAACGGGTCTGGATTGCGATGGCACTCGCCCAAGAGACGGACATCATCTTCCTCGATGAACCGACGACTTATCTTGATCTCGCCCACCAACTCGAGGTACTCGAACTACTCGAGCATCTCAACCGGACTGAAGGACGGACGATCGTCATGGTCCTGCATGATTTGAATCAAGCGGCACGGTTCGCCGACTATATCATCGCCATGAAAAACGGTGAAGTCGTCAAAGCCGGAACGTGTGAGGAAGTCATCGCAAAAGACGTCTTACAAGAAGTATTCCATATCGATGCTGAAATCGGACGCGATCCGTGGACGAACAAGCCGATGTGTATCACCTACAACTTAATCAAGGGAGATTGAATCATGAAGAAACTACTTTTACCGGTTCTACTCATTCTCACGCTCGTCATCGCAGCGTGTGGCAATACGGAGAAAAAAGACGACGCAGCGTCTGGGTCGAAAAACGAGACGATTACGTACAAATCGGAGAACGGTGACATCAAAGTTCCGGCTAATCCAAAACGTGTCGTTGTTCTCGCTGGTTTTGCCGGCAACGTCATGGCACTCGACGTACCTGTCGTTGGTGTCGATTCGTGGTCAAAAGCGAATCCGAAGTTCGACAAGCTCAAAGATGTCACGGAAGTATCGGAAGAGAACGTTGAAAAAATCATCGAACTCGAACCAGACTTGATCATCGGCTACTCAACAACGAAAAACCTTGATAAAATCAAAAAGATTGCTCCGACAGTTACGTACACATACGGAAAAGTCGACTACTTGACGCAACACATCGAAATCGGTAAATTGCTCAACAAAGAGCAAGAAGCACGCGACTGGGTCAAAGACTTCAAAACACGCGCTGCTGCTGCCGGTAAAGACATCAAAGCAAAAATCGGTGAAGATGCTACTGTTTCCGTCATCGAAAGCTTCGATAAACAACTCTACGTCTTCGGCGATAACTGGGGTCGTGGAACAGAGATTCTCTATCAGGAAATGAAATTGAAAATGCCGGATAAAGTCACGAAGATGGCATTAAAAGACGGATACTACGCGTTGTCACCAGAAGTCCTTCCTGAATACGCAGGCGACTACCTCGTCTTCAGTAAGAGTGCGGAAGCGGACAACTCATTCACGAAAACGGATACGTTCAAGAACATTCCAGCCGTCAAAAACGATCGTGTCTTCGAAGTCGATTCGAAGGAATTCTACTTCAACGATCCGCTCACACTCGAACGTCAACTCGAGTTCTTCAAGAAAAGTTTCCTTGGCGCATAATGAATAAGGGAGGGAACCTGCGGGATCCCCCCCTTTTTTTTGCGGCTCACTCACTGAATCAGAAATGGAGGCGACATTCATGTCAGCTGGTCGAATTCCGTTCGGCATTAAAATCACACTCGGTCTCTTCCTCTTTATCGGGATGTTCTGGATCGCGATGACGTTCGGTGCTGCCGATACGACGACGCGCGAAGTCTGGAATGCTTTGACGTTCGGACCGTTGAATGAAAAAGCAAAAATCGTCCAGGAAATCCGCTTGCCACGGGAACTGGCAGCGATCCTCGTCGGTGCGGCACTCGGTGTCTCAGGTGCCATCATGCAAGCCATGACACGTAATCCCCTCGCCGATCCTGGTCTACTCGGTCTGACAGCGGGTGCAAATGCGGCACTCGCGCTCGTCATCGTCCTGTTCCCGAAAATTGACTACTTCGGAATCATGATCGCGTGTTTCGTCGGAGCAGCACTCGGGGCAGCACTTGTCTTTGGAATCGGCGCTTCGAAAAAAGGCGGCTTCTCCCCGCTCCGGATCGTCCTTGCTGGTTCTGCGATCTCAGCGTTTCTGTATGCGATTGCAGAAGGCATCGGGATTTACTTCAAGATTGCCCAAGATGTCTCACAATGGACGTCCGGTGGACTCGTCGGGTCGACCTGGGGACAACTGCAAGTCATTGCGCCAGTCATCGCAATTGGAATTTTGATTTCGTTCATTTTCTCACGACAATTGACAATCCTCAGTCTTTCGGAAGAAGTCGCGCTCGGACTCGGACAGAACATCCAGCGGATCAAAGCGGTCCTCTACGTCGTCGTCATCCTGCTTGCCGGTGCTGCCGTAGCTCTCGTCGGTAACATGGCATTCATCGGGCTGATGATTCCGCATATCGTCCGCGCGATCGTCGGGACGGACTATCGGTTCATCCTGCCGATGACCGCGATCTTTGGTGCGACGTTCATGTTGCTTGCTGATACGATTGGACGGACACTATATGCACCCTATGAGACGCCGGTCATCGCGATCGTTTCGATGCTCGGGCTACCATTCTTCCTCTTAATCGTTCGGAAAGGAGGGCGTGCTTTCTCATGATGGAATCTCGTTTACGCCGTCGCCAGCAACTGACGTTTTGGACGTTACTGGCACTATTGATCGCAACACTCGTCGTCAGCATCGGTCTTGGACCTGCTTCCCTGTCGTATGATCGTTTACTGCCGACGTTACTTGGAAACGGATCATTCAAAGAGGAGTTCGTCCTCTATTCGCTTCGCTTGCCCCGACTGCTCATCACCGTCATGGCGGGAATGGCACTTGCCTTATCCGGTGCAATCCTTCAAGGGATCACACGCAACGAACTCGCTGATCCTGGTATCATCGGCATCAATACGGGAGCTGGCGTCGCCGTCGCCTTGTTCTTCCTGTACTTCCCAACCGATGTCGGGTCATTCATCTATCTGTTACCAATCGCTGCCTTCTTCGGTGCACTCGTCACCGCGACAGCGATCTACCTGTTCTCGTACGACCGTGTACAAGGACTCCAACCGATCCGCTTGATCTTAACGGGTGTCGGCTTCTCGATGGCACTGTCTGGAATCATGGTCATCCTGATTTCATCGACGCGTCGTGAAAAGGTCGACTTCATCGCCAAATGGCTCGCCGGTAACATTTGGGGGACGGACTGGATTTTCGTCTACTCGCTGTTACCGTGGTTACTCGTCTTGATTCCGCTCACGTTCTATAAGGCGAATAAGCTCAATCTACTTGCCTTGAATGAACCGGTCGCGATCGGTGTTGGCGTCGCGATTGAAAAAGAACGGATCCAACTCTTGTTGACAGCCGTCGCGCTCGCTGCTGCTGCCGTCTCCGTCACGGGTGGGATTTCCTTCATCGGTCTGATGGCGCCACATATCGCTCGTGCGCTCGTTGGACCACGCCATCAGTTCTTCCTACCGATCGCCCTCTTGCTCGGCGGCTGGTTGCTTGCGTTCGCTGATACGATTGGACGCAATATCGCGGGACCAGACGGTGTACCGGCTGGGATCGTCGTCGCCTTGATTGGAGCACCATACTTCATCTATCTACTGTTGAAGAAATAATCAAAAATCCGTATCAATCAGCGTCTTTCACTGATTGATACGGATTTTTTTGCTTTACCGTTTCCACCACGCACGTTCAATTTCTCCCATCGAGACGTACGCAGGATCGATTTGTTTAGCCAATCGATTCATTCGAGTGACACCAAGACCGACTCCGCCGCTCCAGACAAGTAAGAGAACGAATAAATAACCGGGAGCATTTGGAATCGAAAGCATGACGAAAGCGATTAGCCACGCCACGACATATCCTATGATCGTCAGGTGAGCAACCTTCTGAACAGTCTGTTGATAGATACCTTGCGTTAAATAGGACTTCATGAGTCGTAGCCGGACGATTTCTCGAGCGACTCCAATTCCACAAAGACAGAAAAACAAGGTTTGTCCAAAGACGGATTCAACCGCTGGTAAAAACCAAGCAAGTATGGCGACAATCAATCCAGGAATCGAAAAGAAATAGGTGACGACATGCACTGGACGTTTCATTACATTCAGACGTGCTTGTCGCTCGAATAGGTGTTCCATTTCGATGTTCCTTTCTGTTTGACGAAGCGGGCTACTTCTCTGTCACTGATATAATCCGGGTCACGCGCTCCGTCACGTCGGATGATCCATTCGCTGATGAAGTAGAGCGGTGTTAAAATCGCAAAAATGGCCACCAGCATCTTCCAGAACGGTTCCTCGATCGTCTGGATGATGACGATCGTCAAGACAGCGTACAGCAGGACGTGACTACCGACACGTAGTAAAAATTGCCGACGGACTTGTGCTTTTGAGATATATCCGTCTAAAATTTTTTGTTTTTTTAATTGATATCGAAAATCGGAGGCGAGAAAAACGGCTGGAATCGCCAAAATCAACATCGGGAGATCCGTCCATTCAATTAAGATACCGACTGTTATGAATAGAAACATGTTCCAATACCAGCGTGTGCCGAGCCACTCGACGTCTCGGTACGCGAGCGCAAGTTTTTGTAGACGTTCTTCACGAGCTGTTTGCATGACATCGTCTCCTTTAGCGCGCTTTGTGAATTTCTTTTTCCGTGATATACGTTGGATCAATCTTTCGTGAGATGAACTCTAACGTCTTTCGACAGAGCCAGTAGAACGGAATGACGACGATGACGAGACCGATCAAGAAGTACGTGTTCGGTCGATCGACCGCCCAAACGATCAGACCGGCGAGTGCTCCGTACTGTAAGATGCCGATCAGGACATGTACCTGATAGAGCCGTCTTGCTGAATCCTTTGATGTGTATTCCGCGACAAGCGCGAACCGCTTCCGTTGTAGCAACATGTCATAGCCAAAATACAATAACGGGACGATCATCGCGTAGATTGGTTTCTCGAGTGTGTTACTGAGCGCTAAGAATGCCGCAAGCATGACCCACATGCCGGTCTTCGTCTTCTGATGCATCTCTTCGTACAGCGCCGCTAAGGCATCTGTTTGTGTATGTACGTGTTCCATGATCATCCACCTTTCTATACTGTCATATACTTACATTTTACTCGATCGGTTTCATCTGTAGTACGATTTTTGAAAAAAAAGACGTCCTACCGCTTAGGGTAAGACGTTTTCCATGAAGACTACGCACTGACCTGAATGATCAGATAGATGACGCTATAGGCAACGATCGCGAGCGGTATCATCGCGACACCGATCAGCCAGCCGTTTTTGTCGCGGATACCGAGATATAAGACGAGACACCCTACAATGAAGGCGATTAAGGTCGTGAACGGATTCATGGTTGTTCCCCCTCTGACTTGTTTCTGTTCTTAAAATTCCCCCTCTTCTCGTCTCATAAACCCTTCAAGACGCTTCGGCACGCAAGAAAAGCCAGACGGATTTCCGCCTGGCTTTATCTTTTGTTTCTTATTTTTTCGTGATGACGACTGTTTTCGTAACAACGTGTCCACCGATATCCTTCAGTTTCAAGTTGTACGTGTTTTTCCCCTTCTTGAGCGTCACTTTTTTCGTGATTGTCTTTTTGAAGGATCTCATTTGGTATGGTTCCTTGAAGGTATGACGGTATACCGCATTATCATTCATATCAAATCGAATCTCATCATAATTATCTTGAAGAACGATTTTAAGAGATGCTGTCTTTGTTTTTGCTGATACTGTTTTTGGTGCTGTCACTTTTAAAGTCGGCAATGTCGAATCTAGAATGACTTGACGACTAAATACCAAGCGATTTCCTTTTCCATCATAAGCTTCGACTTTAAACGATTTGACGCCATCTTTCGTATAGGTCACATCATGGCTGAACACATACTGCTGTTTTGCTGCATCAAAACGAAGCTGGACGGCTTTTCCGTTAATTTTGAATGATTTGATCCCTGACTCATCGGATACGTGACCCGCGATAGTAACCACTTTAGATGTCGACAGACCGAGTGCGACCGGTGTATCGATTTGGACGGTTGGTACCGCCTTGTCGATGCCTGTCGTGTTCACCGATTTCGTCACGGTATTTCCTGCATAATCCTTGACAACGAAATCAATCTTCGCTGACTTCGAGAGACCTTTGAGTTCATGTGCTTTTTCTGTCGGCGCAAGCGGCTGTTTGAGGACACTTGTTCCATCGACGAGAATGTCATACGACGCTACACCTGTTCCTTGATCGCCTGCTGTCCAAGAAAGTGTTTCTTTTGCAGTATCCCATTGAACCGTTGCTGCTGGTTTTTTCGTATCGATATAGACTGGGAAGAGATTCGACTGCCACTTCGCATTCGGATAATCGATGACTGATTTGACTTGGTAATAGTAAAGACCGTCTTTTACTTGTTTTCCATTGACTGTTCCATCCCAAGCCGCACTTGTGACTGGTGTGAATTTATCTCCCTTGCCGCTATCATAATAGTTCTTCACGACGTCTGTTTGTAGATCTAATTTACGGAGCGTTGCTTTATTACGGTCAAGAATCGAATACTCGACTTTTCTTGCGTTACGCAGGAACGAGAGCACTGGGAACGCCTCGTCAACGCTACCATCGTTGTTCGGTGAGAACGCAACCTTGTTTTCAACGACTTTTCCCGCCGTGTTCGTGCCGAGGAACTCGAAATCATCTTTTACTTCTGTCGCTAATCCAGTTAATCCGTAGAATGTCTTCTCTTCGTCATAACGCGGTGCATCGACGATCGGTGCCTGATCCCACTTTCCTTTGAATCCGACGTACGGCACTGTCAATTCCGGATTTTTACTCTTCGTATCGATTAAACGAACGAAACCTTCAACGAAGTAGCCATTTTCAAAGACTTGCTCAAGTGGAAGACCGTTTGCCCAATCGACTGTATCTTTCAAATCGACCGATACACTTACTTTCGTTGAGCTCTTCGGATTGATGGAGACAGAACTTGCTTTTTTCGAACCGACTGCGAATGAGATTGGGAACGTTCCTTTATTCGGATCGACCGCATCCACTGAGTTTTTCTTATAAATATTGTTGGCTTCCAGGAAGTTCGTTCCTTCTGCACCGAGATCCGATTGTACCGTTCCGGCTAATTGATATGTCACTTTTTCGCTACTATAGTTTTTCAAATCGAGCGTGAATGTAAATTTTTCGCCGACCTCTTTGAGTGCAGCCTTTCCTTCACCCGATTTCGTTTCCGTAACGACGACTGGTGTTTTCATCGCAGCACGTAGATCCATTAAACCAGCACCTTCACGACGTGGTGAATAGAAGCTACCAGTTTTCGCTTCAGCATTATACTGCCCTTTATCAAGCTGTGGACGTGACGTGTTCATGAGGATATTCTTCGCGAGTTTAACGCGTGTCGCACCATCGACTTTGAAATCCTTCGCGATTCGTTGCATGACAAGTGCCGTTCCTCCGGCGACGTGTGGTGCTGCCATCGATGTTCCACTCATGACGCCATATTCGTTATCATTGAGCGTCGAGTAGATTTTTCCACCCGGTGCCGTGATTTCAGGTTTGAAATCAAGATTTGGTGTGACACCCCATGACGTGAAATCAGACATCTCGCCCGCTACTGGGTTATCTGCTGAGACCGCTTTTCCATCGAACGTGACAGCAATTGCTTTTCCTGCTTTCGCTTTTTCTTCAAGATCATTCCCATCCGCGATGCTGAGCGTCACCATCGGAATCGTCGGATTGTTAAGTGCCATGCTGACATAATCCCCATGATCGACTCGTCCACGAACGATGACACCGGCTGCTCCTTGTTTCTCAGCTTCTGCTTGAATCATACCGTAATTGAAACTGCCGTTACGCACAACAAAGACAACTTTTCCTTTGACATCTTTTCCTTGATAGTTCGATGCTTGACCATCGCCGACATAAATGACGTCTTGCTTCTCCTTGTTGAATACCTTAATCGGATTCGGCGAGTCCTGTTTTTGGTACGCCAAATACCCAGCATCTTGTCCGTCAATCGTCAGTGCCATACCTTCAAGCGTTAATTTCGTATTCTCTAGCGATGCGACTTGTAGCGCTTGGCTGATCAACCCTGGAGATCCTACAACACCGATGTCAGGATTCGCTGTATACGGATTGCCTGCACCATGTCCTGTGAATGCCGAGTTTCCAGCAGAGATCGCACATAAGATCCCGTTGTTCATCGCGTTGACGATTGCCCGTTGCTCTGGATCATCTGCGTTGACGAATGATGCTGTCGAACCGAGACTCATGTTGATGACATCCGCTCCGAGGGCGATCGCATCATCAATCGCTTTGATGTAGATATCACTGAATGTCGATGGCATGCCTGGATCATTTCCGAATACTTTCATCGCGAGGAGTTGTGTTTCCGGTGCGACCCCTTTGATACCACCGTTCGCTTCGTCTCCATTAGCACCGACCGTACCCGCTACGTGCATTCCGTGCATCGATGCACCTGCACCTAAATCACGGATTTCGCTATCGTGATCAGCGTAGTTATAGCCGTATGGGACTTTTTCCGTGAAATACTTCCCTTTTAGTCCTTTTGATTCTTTGGCGCTTTCAACCTTTGAAGAAGTCAAATCAATCTTCGTCTCTGGGCTCAACACCATATCTTTATGCGACGGATCAATCCCCGTATCGATAACCGCTACAATTGTCCCTTCCCCTTTGAAGCCGTAGTCCTGCCATGTTTCTTTTGCATTAACCATATCTTTGCTATATAACATATCTGGTTTTGCACCTTTATCGGCTTTCGGTCGCGCGTATTCATGGGCGATATGTACGCTCTTGACTCCGTCGAGTTGTTTGATGTCTTCGATGTCGCCGAACTTGACTTCACCACTGAATCCGTTAATGACGGTCGTGAAGCTTTCCTTATATGTAACGGGAATCGATTTTTTAGCGATCGATGACTTGACTGATTTTTGGACACTTACGAGGCGATCCTTAATCGACTCTTTTTCGGCATTGCTCAATGTGCTATACCGCTTGTTTTGTGCCTGCGCAATTTGAATCGCCGGCTTCTGCTCCATCTCGATGACGACACGGACCTTGTCAGACTGCTTATACACCTTCTCCTGTCCTGTTTTCTTAAGTGAGAGGGCGTGCGGCTTTTGACCGCTTGCCTTATCTTGCGAGGACAGTGCTCCTTGAGCACTGACCAAGTTGGAAGATGTCATCAAGACAGCTGCCAAGAGTGCGATTTCCTTCTTCATACTTCTTTTCCCCTTTTCTAAAAAACTATAATGATGTTACCAACAAAACAGTTAAACGAAAATTCTGTATATTTAGTTTAATGAAATAGATGGAAATAAACAATTCAGTTCTGTCTGTTTTATATAATTATTTGTTTTTATTGACACTTTATATTGCATTTCCATATTTTGAAAACAACAAAAAAGCTCTTGAATGCTCAAGAGTTTGAAGTGTACGAATATGGTGGAGACTATCGGGATCGAACCGACGACCTTTTGGCTGCCAGCCAAACGCTCTCCCAGCTGAGCTAAGCCCCCATGAATTAACTTTAGTATACGCATCGCTAACTGCTTTATCAATATAAAAATAACGCTTTCATAAAAAAGAATCCCTTCCAAAATTATCGGAAGGAATTCACGATTCATTTATTCAATTCACGCATCAAATCCGCCTGTCGTTCAAGCTCTGCCTGTTGCTCGAGGATCAAGACCTTTTTGTACGTCCGCGCAGAAATCAAGATGCTGATTTCATAGAGAACGAACAATGGGACCGAGATCATCAAGTGTGACGTCACGTCCGGCGGTGCGATCAATGCCGCAACGACGAACAGCGCAAAGTACGCATATTTCCGATTCTTTCGCATGAAAATTGGCGTCACGAGACCAAGACGTGTCAGAAACATCGTCACGACCGGCAATTGGAAAAGAAGACCGAACGGAATCGTTAATCGGATTAAGAAACTGAAGTAGTTCTCAACTCCGATGACTTGTTCGATTCCGAGTTCCTTCCCTAGTTCAGTCGAAACTTTTAATAAGAAAGGTAACAACCAAAAGTATGAGAAGGCTACACCAGCCAAAAATAGAAAGAAGATGACCGGAATATACGTCAATGTCGCTTTTTGCTCCTTATCATACAGACCAGGGCGGACGAATGCCCAGAGTTGATACATCCAGAACGGCGATGCCAGCACGATTGCGATGATGAACGCAAGATTCAAATACAACATTAAAGGATCTGCGACGTTGAAGGCATTCAAACCGATACCGAGCTCTTTTAAGTCCGCTTGCAAGAAGCGAACGAGCGGTCGGACGAGCGGAAATGCAACAGCGAACAGGACGACGACGATGATAAGCGACCAGACGATCCGTTTACGCAGTTCGTCCAGATGCGACGTCACGCTTTGTTCTTGATCAATCGCCATGATTCAATCACTTCTCTTTCGGTTCATCCTTTTTATCGTCGTCCATGATACCGTTCGTTGCGCTCTTGAACTCTTTCAATGTCTGACCCGCAGCACGACCAAGTTCAGGTAACTTCTTCGGTCCGAAGATGATTAATGCGACGACACCGATTAGTGCTAAGCTACCTGGTCCGATGAATGCTATAGTTGATGGGATAAGGTTTTCCATTATGATTTCACTCCTTCAGCTGATTGCGAATAATGCTTCATGAAATAAACTAATGACTGCAACTCGATCGATAAATCGATGTGATGGACCCGGACGCTCGCTGGCACGTTCAACCGCGCGGGCGTAAAGTTCAGGATGCCAGTCACACCATACTCGACTAACTCATCCGCTACTGACTGCGCGAACTGGGATGGAACCGTCAAGATGGCAACATCGACCTGATTCGCTTCGATTTGTTCTTTCATGTCCGAAACATGATAGATTGGAACGTCATGCGTCGTTGTTCCGACCTTCTCTTCGTCCGCATCAAACGCAACGACTATCCGAGTACTATTATTCTTTAAAAAGTTATAATTTGCAAACGCTGTTCCGAGATGACCGACCCCGATTAAGGCAACATTCGTCACCTCATCTTGATTCAAGGTTTTGCGGAAAAACGTTAAGAGATGTTGAACGTTATATCCATACCCCTTCTTCCCTAATGCCCCAAAGTAGGAAAAATCGCGACGAATCGTTGCTGAATCAACCTTCACCGCCTCGCTTAACTCAGCAGAAGAGACGCGGAGCTTGCCTGAATTGTATAAACTTTGGATGAAGCGATAATATAGCGGCAACCGTTTTGCTGTCGCTTGTGGAATTTTTGTGTCTGGTCCATTCATCCTGCAGTTCCCCCTTCGGCCACATCCATCGTGGCACCCAAATCTTTGCAAAAAGCTTTCTACTCTCCTTGATTGTAAACCACTTCACATAGAGTCACAAATAATATATTCCGCAGGACCTCGCGCTTTTGTTCGTGATAGACTAAAGGGTGGAAGGATGGATGGAAATGATACTCTTACAAGTCAACCAACTCTCGAAATCATTCGGCGTTGAGCCGATTTTAGAAAATATCAAATTGGAAGTACAAGAGCGTGACCGGATTGCGCTCGTCGGACGAAATGGTGCCGGTAAATCGACCTTGCTCAAAATCATCGCTGGCGAACTCAGTCATGACTTGGGCGACATCATGAAAGGCAAGGATGTCAAAATCGGTTATCTCGCGCAAGACAGTGGTCTTGAATCGAACGAGACGATCTGGAACGAGATGCTGACCGTCTTTGAACATCTCCAAGAACAAGAACGAACACTACGCCGGATGGAAATCGAAATGGGCATGGAGCATATCTTGAACGATCCGGTCGCGTACGATCGTCTCCTAAAGACGTACGATCAAGCGCAACACGACTTCTCAGAAGCGGGTGGTTATCAGTTCGAAGCGAATATCCGCTCCGTCCTGCACGGCATGCGCTTTTATCCGGACGATTATTCGCGCCGGATCCAAACGTTATCCGGTGGTCAACGGACACGTCTCGCCTTAGCGAAGATGCTCCTGCAAGCACCAGAGCTCCTCATTCTCGATGAACCGACCAACCACCTCGATATCGATACGCTCGCTTGGCTCGAAAGTTACCTCGGTGGTTATCGTGGTGCCGTTCTGATCGTCTCGCACGACCGGTACTTCCTTGACCAAGTCGTCAATGTCGTCTATGAGCTGTCACGCAATGTCTGCCGTAAGTTCACCGGTAACTACACGAAGTACTTGGAACAAAAAGCGGCATTGTACGATCAAGAAATGAAACAGTTCGAACAGCAACAAGAAGAAATCGCGAAGATGCAGGACTTCATTCAACGGAACATCGCCCGAGCGACGACGACCAAACGTGCCCAAAGTGTCCGGAAGCGGCTCGAGAAGGTCGATCGGCTCGACCGACCAGATGGGGATGAGCGTAGCACGGTCCTGTCCTTCCCGATTGAAAAACAGAGCGGGAATGACGTTCTTCAAGTCAATCAACTGGCAATCGGTTACGAAGAAGCTGTCTCAAAAGACATCACGTTCCGCTTGCAACGCGGTGAATCACTGGCACTCGTCGGACCGAACGGCATCGGAAAGTCGACGCTCTTAAAAGTCCTCGTCGGTCGCTTACGCCCCCTCTTCGGTGATTTCCGTTTCGGAACTGGCGTCTCGATCGGATATTACGATCAAGAGCAGGCAGAACTCAATGACCGGAACCGCGTCATCGATGAGATTTGGAACGAATGGCCCTTGATGCGTGAACAAGAAGTCCGGTCTGTCCTCGGGCAATTCCTGTTCAGCGGTGACGATGTCTTCAAAATCGTCCATGAGTTATCTGGTGGCGAACGCGGACGTCTCGCACTTGCAAAACTGAAACTCCGGAAAACGAACGTCCTCGTCCTCGATGAGCCGACGAACCACTTGGATCTGGATTCGAAGATGGTCCTTGAAAATGCGCTCGTCGACTACGAAGGAACGCTGTTATTCGTCTCTCACGACCGTTACTTCATCGACCGAATCGCGACCCGCGTCATCGAGATGAGTGAAGCCGGCGTGACAGAGTACCTCGGTGATTATTCGTACTACACGGAGAAGAAGGCGGAGCAAGAAGAGATTGCGCGTCTTGAAGCCGAGGAAGCAAAAGCTGCAAAGGTCACGGCGTCGAAGACGATCGATAAAGAAGCGCAGAAAGAAGAGCGCAAGCGCCGTCAGCAAATCGAACAACTCGAACAAGACATTGAGCGGCTCGAACAGCGTTCAGCGGAGATCGAACAGTTGCTTTGCGAACCGGAAGTCTTCAATGACATTCCGAAAGCAACGGCACTTTCGGCAGAACGTGATCAGATTGATGTCGATTTGCTCGAATTAATGGAACGATGGGAGAACCAACACTGATGCGGACGAAGAGCTTTTTCATCAATCTCACCTTAGGATTACTATCCGGTGTTCTCTATTTCGTACCGTTATATGCCGATTATGTATCCGTCTTTATTCGTCCAGATGCCTTCAATGCTGCACTTCCTTTGTTCCTCTTGATTTCCTGCATGATCGGTCTCGTCATCCAGACATGGAGTGGGCTCTTCATCAGTTTACTCTCGGGATTATGCTGTACGCTCCTGACGATACAGCTATTCGTCGAACTCAATGATCCGTTGATCTTATCGTATTACGGTAGTGTCTCTCCAATCAGCGCTTTCTTGATCAGCTGCGTCGGAATATGGGCACTCGCAATCGTCTTTTATTTGCTCGATGGCTATCAGTACAGTAAACGTCATGGTCTTGAAGCCTCTTCAAACGAAATCGATCCTCAGCCTTGATGAATCAGATGAACGACATGAAAAAAGGAGTGGAGATTCCGGTAGTTAGACCGGTCTCTCCACTCCTTTTTGTTTGAATCAAAATGAATCGTACGATGAGTCAGGCATTCACACTTCGATCATTTCGTCGGTCGGGCAATCGTAAACGTCTTCCCGATCGTCGCATAATCATTCCCTGCTAAACGAGCGACAGCCTTCAATCCTGCCGCGTCAATTCGGAACGACTCGACGAGTTCATCTGCAACGTGATAGCGCAGTACTTCTCCGATTAGAAGATCGGCACCTTCTAGCTCGACGTGTTGCGTCAAGCGCATCTCGAAGCGAATTTTCGCTTCCGCGATTCCGGGTACTTCGATCGCGTCACTATCGACGAGTGTTAAATCCGTCCGCTTAAGCTCACTTTCACCGTAAGCAAGTGGCGCTGCTGTCTCATTGACTGCGTCGACGATCTCTTCGCTGACGATATGGATGACATAACTTTGTTTCGCTAAGATGTTACGTGCCGTATCCTTCTGCCCCTGATCCGTCCGTTGTACGGCGATCACCAGTTGCGGCGGACTGCTTGAAGCGACCGTAAAGAAGGAAAACGGTGCGGCGTTGACCGTCCCGTCTTCGCCTTGCGTTGTCACGAAAGCAATCGGACGCGGAATGATGCTTCCGATCAGTAATTTATAATTGTCTTTTGCGCTAAGCGTTGATGCCTCAAACTTCATAAATGACCCACCTTTTCTTCACCCGATGAGTGCAGCGAGTGAGTAGTCTCCAGCACCGATCATCGCTACACCAAGCGCGATGACGATCAATGCCATGTTGTATTCGTACCCATTCTGCGTCACCCAGTAACCATTCGCACCGTGTACTTTAACGATCGCGACAAGCATCGATCCGATGATGAGGAGTGCTGCGATCCAGAGGAATAGGCCTCCTGCAAACAACAAGCCGCCGATCAATTCAGCAAGACCTGCTGTAATCGCGAGTGCCTTCCCTGGCTTCATGCCGATTGATTCGAACCAACCGCCTGTTCCAGCGATTCCGTGTCCGTCGAACCAACCAAATAATTTTTGTGTCCCGTGTGCAGCGAACGTTAAGCCGATGATTAAACGAATAATTAAAAGTCCTGTATCCATCATTGCTCTCTTCTCCTTTTACCTAATGTATTTTAGTTACTTTAAGTAACTCAATAAACAGACTATATCTTATCACTTACTAAAAGTAAATAGATTTGTTTTAGTTCTTTTTGTTACATTAAGTAAAATGATTCGATTTTTTTAGCAGAAGCGGGTATACTACAACTATAGAAAGGATGAGTGCTGATGGAAGAAGTCGCAATCCAACCGGCTCTTTGTCCCAAAGTCGAACATGCCTTTGAAATCTTAGGTAAGAAATGGACGGGTCTGATCTTACGTCACTTGTTGACGAAGACATGTCGTTTCAATGAGATTCAAGATGCCATTCCCGAATTATCAGGTCGTATGCTCACGGAACGTATGAAGGAGCTCGAAGCGGAAGGCATCGTCATCCGGACTGTCATTCCCGATCGTCCGATTAAGATTCAATACAGTTTGACCGACAAAGGGCGCCAACTCGAACCGGTCATTCGTTCCATTGAGGAATGGGCCGAACTACAAGACTAATGTATAGAAAAGCATCTTCTTCGGAAGGTGCTTTTTTATATGTCCTTTGACATTGATAATCATTATCAATTAAAGTAGAGAAGTACAGTGAAAGGAGGAAGATGCATGCATATCGCGATTGGATTCGTCAGCATGTCCGGTAATACGGAAGATATCGTCTCGCTCATTCAACATGAACTCGAGCAACACGGTGTCAACGTGACGATCACGGAACTAGATCAATTCGTCGGGGAGGACTTATCACGTTTTGATGGTCTATTACTCGGCTCATATACATGGGGAGACGGTGATTTACCGTATGAAGCAGAAGACTTCGTTGAGGAGCTAAGGGAACAATCCTTAGACGGGATACCGGCGGCTGCTTTTGGTTCGGGGGATCTTGATTATCCGAAGTACTGCGCAGCCGTTGATTTGATTGAAGACGCATTAAAAGAAGCTAGGGCGACCCTCGTCACGGATGGCTTGAAGATTGAGTTTGATCCGAATACCCCGGAGAAACAAGCCGCTTGTCGTGCATTCGCGCAAACGTTTCATCGCTTTTTACAACAGGTTCATTCTTGAGTGTCGTTTGAATCCGTACTGTAAGGGAATCGTTAAAGCAGACTCTATGAAAGTGAGATGAATGTTTTATGACGATTCAAGCACTCATCTTTGACGTCTACGGTACATTATTCGATGTCCATTCCGTCAAAGAACAAGCCGAAGCGCTTTATCCGGATCACGGAGAAGCGATCAGCAAACGCTGGCGGGAGAAACAACTGGAGTACTCTTTCCTCCGACAATTGAACGGACAGTATGTGCCGTTCAGCCAAGTGACACAAGATGCTCTCCGCTATACGTTACTCGAACTGAAGCTCCATGTGACCGAGGAACAAATCACGACCTTAATGGAGACGTACCTGACGCTTGATGTATATCCTGAAGTCAGCTCCGTTCTCGAGACGATGGCGGACAAGCGTCTGGTCGTCTTCTCGAATGGTTCCCATGATATGCTCGATCCGCTCATTGAGCAGTCAGGCTTAGCCGATCGGTTCGAACATCTCGTCAGTGTCGATGATATCAAACAGTATAAGCCAGCACCTGCATCCTATATGCATGCCTTAAACACGCTCGGTCTAAAACGCGAGGAGATCCTCTTCATGTCCTCGAACGGTTGGGACATCACCGGGGCGAAGAGTTTCGGCTTCAAAACGGCATGGATCAATCGAAATGGACTTCCGGTCGAGGAATTGAATCTCGATCCCGATCGTATCTATGATGACTTGACGGGTATCACTGAATGGCAATGAACGAACAACAGCGGACTCCTATTTAGGAATCCGCTGTTTTCATGGATTTAGTAATTAGACAAACGTGAGTAACCCTTCTTAAATAGATCGAGTTTCAGACCGCCTTCTTTTTCGATGAAGAAGAGGTATTCGTTTTGATCCGTATCCTTATAGAAGACCTTAAATAACGTCAACGTCCGTTTTTTATTGTTCTCGACAGCCGTCACCTCATGCTTTGAGATGACCTCGGCTTGGACTTGTTCTGCATCCATCTTTTGAATCATTGGTTCGAATGACTTCTTTTCTTGATCCGTCACCGGTGTTCCGGAAGCAATAATGAAATAATCATCACTCGCCTTGTTCGTTAAACCATACTTCCGATCGACGATGACGACGTTACTGAGCTTACCATTGATTGTCTGATCAAAAGCATATAACTTTTGAATCCGGGTCTTTTCCCCTTCTGCTCGTCCGATTTCGTAAAGTGGACGTTGTTTCGTATTCGTCTCGACCGCTTTTTTATCGGGTACGAGTTCTTCCTTATAGGCGACTTGGTATGCGTTGACGATTTCTCGGACCTGAAGTCCGATCGCGACGATGACCAGTACCGCTAACAATGCGATGATGACTTTTTTCATTCCATTTCCCCCAAGTTGTTCGGATTCCTTACTTTAAATCTAGCCCAGGTTCTGCGTTCATGGCAAGTGTCGAATAGCGTAACGCGCGATATGGATGAATTGCAGCCGCTCCGATCATCGCTGCATTGTCTCCACACAGGTGCATCGGCGGAATGACGAGATCGATTCCTTCCTTCGCACACGCCGCTTCGAGACCTTGGCGTAATCCTTTGTTAGCAGCGACGCCACCAGCAAGTAGCAATTGACGTCCCCCTTTATCCTTCACGGCACGAACCGCCTTTGTCACGAGTACCTCGACGACGCTCGCTTGGAAACTTGCAGCTAAATCTTCCGGAATGATCGTTTCTCCCCGTTGTTCGGCGTTATGCACGGCATTGATGACCGCTGACTTCAAACCGCTGAAGCTAAAGTCGTACGAGTCCTTCTCAAGCCAGACGCGTGGAAAATGGAACGTATCCTGACCAGTCTGTGCCAATTGATCGATCCGTGGACCACCCGGATACGGTAACTGCAACGTTCGAGCAACTTTATCATAGGCTTCCCCCGCGGCATCATCCCGTGTTTCACCAATGACTTCATATACACCGTCTTCTGGCATGTAGATCAGTTCCGTGTGCCCACCTGATGCAATCAAACAGACGAGCGGGAACTCAAGCTCTTGCACGAGACGATTCGCATAGATATGACCTGCGATATGATGAACACCGATCAATGGTTTATTGTGCGCAAAGGCGAGTGCCTTCGCTGCGCTGACACCAACGAGTAATGCTCCGACAAGTCCAGGTCCTTCCGTGACGGCGATCGCATCAATATCGTCGATCGTGACGTTCGCTTCCGTCAAGGCGTCATCAATGACGTATGTGATTCGTTCGACGTGATGCCGTGAAGCCACTTCAGGCACGACGCCACCGAATCGTTTATGACTTTCGATTTGAGACGAGACGACGTTCGATAAGACGTCGGTTCCTCCATGGACGACGGCAGCTGCCGTTTCGTCGCAACTCGATTCGATTGCTAGAATCAATGGTTGTGTCATAGGTCTTCTCCCTCCAGCTCCAGCCAGTAGATGGCAGCATCTTCATTGTTATCTTGATAATATCGTTTTCGGACACCAACATACTGGAATCCAAGTTTTTCATATAAAGTCCGCGCTGGTGTGTTCGAGACACGTACTTCGAGCGTCATCGCCCGCAAATCAAGCGCACGACCGACGGCGATCAATGCCGTTAGCAGATCTTCCCCGAGCCCTTGTCCGCGATGCGACTGCTTGACGGCAATATTCGTAATATGTCCTTCATCCGCAATATGCCACAGACCAGCAAACCCAACGATACCATCTTGATCGGCAACGACATAATAGGCATTCGGATTTTGTGTCATTTCCGCTTCGAAGGCATCTAGCGTCCACGGTGTCGCAAATGATTCGAGTTCGACCGCATGAACACCTGCAGCATCCTGTACGGTCATGCGACGAATGCCCTTACTCATGACGCTGTGCCTCGATCCATTTCGCTTCTGCTTCAGCCAGGCGCAGGTAACGTGGCTCAAACGCATGCGCTTCGACCGTCTGACGCGTTGCACCGAGTAAAGCGAGTACGCCGGCACGTGGCGTCCGGAAAGCAGGAGCCACCTTTTCGAAGGGCTGAAGAATCTCTTCGAACGCCTCGACGTCTCCTGTGACGAGCGTATCTGGCATTAACGTCTTTACAAAGGACGCAATCTCGACATGCTGTTCTTCACCAATTCGTTTCCCGGCGTCGTACACTCCGACAAACCCTGCTCCACGCCGCGCATCTTGAATCGCCGCAACGCGTCCTGTATGACCAGTCGAAGCTGCCATCAGTTCAAGTGTCGAGATAGCAACGAGCTCGATACCGAGTGTATAGGCAAGCGTCTTCGCTGTCGTCGCTCCAATCCGTAATCCCGTATAAGAACCAGGACCGTCAGCAACGACAATGCGTGTCAGTTGAGCCGGCGTCCATTTTGCTTCCACCATCAAGCGCTCAAGCAACGGCATGAGTTTCGTCGCATGATTCAAAGACGTGACGTAAGAAGCTTCTGCTACAATCTGTTTCCCGTCTGAAAGAGCGACTGATAATTGTTTCGTCGATGTATCAATGGCTACGATTTTCATGATTTCAATCCCTCACATAATGTAATGTATCGTTCTCCGATCGGCGTCAGCTCAAAACGTCGACTATCATCACCTGTTCGCGTAATCGTGATTGCCAACCGTTCAGGTGGAAGACTGTCCGCAATTAACTCAGACCACTCGACGACGGCGACGCCTTCACCATTCAAATATTCTTCAAGTCCGATATCATCACCGGAACCTTCCAGGCGATAAACATCCATATGATAAAGAGGAAGACGTCCCGTATAGACTTTCATGATCGTAAAGGTAGGGCTGTTGACGTGACGCGTCACACCTAACCCTTTCGCAAAGCTTTGCGTAAAGGTCGTTTTCCCAGCACCTAAATCTCCATCGAGCGTAATGACCATCCCTGCTTCAGCACGTCGTCCAAGTTCAAGAGCCAAGGCAGTCGTTTCTTCCAAGCTGTTCATTTCCAGTTCTATCATACGATGTCTCCTCCTTAATACGTACTGTTCGTCCTTCTCTATTGTACCGGACGAAAAAGGCAAAAAAAAATACGAAACGCTGAACGTTTCGTAGTAAAGTTGAAGTTAAGTTTAAAATTGGTTGCGGGGGCCGGATTTGAACCGACGACCTTTGGGTTATGAGCCCAACGAGCTACCAGACTGCTCCACCCCGCGACGATAAACGTTTCGGATTTAATTATTTAAAAATTGGTTGCGGGGGCCGGATTTGAACCGACGACCTTTGGGTTATGAGCCCAACGAGCTACCAGACTGCTCCACCCCGCGATGATATAACGTTTCGACAGATATTAATATAACATGTGTCTTTTAAATTGGCAAGTCTTTTTGCCTTATTTCTTTTTACTAACTGTCATAATGAATATTCTTCTATACTGATACGAAAGGAGTGAGCAGATGGGATACTTATTAGATTTACGAAAAATCGTAGACAACCGACCGTTGATCAGCGTGGGTGCGACCGTACTCGTCATAAATCCACAACATGAACTGCTATTTCAATATCGTTCGGATACCCACAGTTGGGGACTTCCCGGTGGTTCGATGGAACCAGGTGAGACACTTGAAGAAGTCGCGATGCGTGAATTACAGGAAGAAACCGGACTTCAAGCACGCAGCGTTCAGCTGCTAGACGTCTTCTCGGGTCCTGATTACTTCTTCCGTTATCCAAATGGCGATCAAACCTATAGTGTGATTCATCTCTTTCAAGCAAAAGGAATATCAGGTACATTACAAATGACAGATGGAGAAAGCCTAGATCTTCGTTATTTTCCACTCGATCAACTACCAGAACTACTTGAAGCAAGAGCCGCTGCGCTGTTAAAACACGTCATCCCTCGTCTTATCGAAACAACATCTTGAATTTAATATAGATGTCGTATTTTAAAACTGGCTGTCATTCGGTCAGTTTTTCCTTTTCCACAACAAAAAACCGACCTGCAATCTGCAGATCGGTCAAGTGCCTGGCAACGTCCTATCCTCACAGGGGGAAGCCCCCAACTACTTTCGGCGTTCAAGTGCTTAACTTCCGTGTTCGGCATGGGAACGGGTGTGACCACTTGGCTATCGTCACCAGACGATCAGGCTCGCGCCCTCAAAACTGAAGTCATCAACAAGCATCTGCTAGAACAAGGCCTCGACCGATTAGTATCACTCAGCTCCACATGTCGC